>JBEHXH010000002.1:0-626236 GCA_048498795.1 Verrucomicrobiota bacterium | reverse complement strand
CGGAGTCCAACGCTCCTAGCGGCGAGACGGCTTGCCGCTCCTTCTGTCCCTTTGGGTACACGCCCTCTTTGACCCCAACTCAAGCTACAAGCGGCGAGCGCCAGCGAGCCGACCGCCCCGTATTTTCATCCGATCCAATCTGCCTTCCGGTTTCTTCCGTCTTTCCGCGTTCATTTCCAATTCCTTCATTTTCGTGCCTCTCGTGTGTTTTGTGGGCCAAAAACATCGACGCAGCATCACGCGGTAATAGCCGGAAAATAGAGAGAGAAATCCTTTTACCCGAAGGCCGTCAAAATCGCGCAGAACCAGAGTCTCTTCGCGATCTTGGCGATCTTCGTGTAAACCTAGTTTGATGATCCGATCATCCGCGGGCATACGCAGCAGCCTACCACAGCCACGTCTCCCGCGTGAGCGCTCCATTGACTCCATGGACTGTATTGCGGTTTTTTTCGCACTTTCGCGCCACAGCACAAAAAGAGCCGCAGAAATCCGGTAATTTTCGCCGGCGTTTTGCGTAGCACGGTTCGTGAACGCTCTCGCCTCAGTACTGCTTCGGCCCTTGGCTCTACGCCTGCGATCCGCCGTCGGCTAGTCCTGCTTCACTCTGCCGCGCCTTGACTCCTTCCGCCTCGGAAAGCTCCTTGCTCGTCCGCCTTCTCGCCGCCCCTCCGGCGGCGCGGGCGGAGTTTTTGCGCCAGCTTGCCCAGGAGCAGCCCGAGTTGCACCAGCGGTTGCGCGAGATTGCGGCCACGTTGGTTGATGATTCGTCCCAAGTGCGCGCTGCGGCACCAGTCTCGGACGAAGACTGCGTCCGCGCGCTTGAGTTGGCCTTGTCTTCTCCGGGCGACTCGCTCGACGTCATCGGTCCGTACAAACTCCTGCAGAAAATAGGGGAGGGCGGCTTCGGCATCGTGTGGATGGCTGAGCAGCGGGAGCCCGTGCGCCGACGGGTCGCGATCAAGATCATCAAGGGTAGCATGGACACGAGCGAGGTGATCGCGCGGTTCGAAGCGGAGCGGCAGGCCCTCGCGATGATGGACCATCCCAACATCGCGCGCGTGTTTGATGCGGGTGAGACCACCGATGGCCGGCCCTACGTGGTGATGGAGCTGGTGCGTGGCGTGCCGATCACGAGTTACTGCGACGAACAGCGCCTTTCTGCCGAGGCCCGCCTGCGGCTCTTCATCGCGGTCTGCCACGCTGTGCAGCACGCTCACCAGAAGGGCGTCATCCATCGCGACCTCAAGCCGTCCAATATTCTTGTTACCCTGCACGACGGTGTGCCCGTGCCGAAGATCATCGACTTCGGGATCGCCAAGGCCGTCGAGACGCCGCTCACGGCGCGCACCCTGTTCACGCAGTTTCACACGTTTCTCGGCACGCCCGCGTACACGAGCCCCGAGCAAATGGAGATGACTGGACTCGACGTCGATACCCGCAGCGACATCTACAGCCTCGGCGTGCTGCTCTACGAGTTGCTGGCGGGCCGCCCGCCGTTCGAGCCAGACGAGCTGTTGAAGTCCGGCCTCGATCAGATGCGGCGCACGATTCGCGAGGTCGAGCCGCCGCGGCCCTCGCACCGGGTGCATACCCTCGCTCAGGACGTGCGCTCCACCGTCGCGCGACAGCGCGGCACGGATGAGGCGAAACTCTCTCTGCTGCTGCGCGGCGATCTCGACTGGATCGTGATGCACAGCCTGGAGAAGGATCGGAAGCGCCGCTACGCCACGCCCAACGATTTCGCCGATGACATCCGGCATTTCCTGGCCGATGAGCCGGTCAACGCTCGACCACCGAGTGCGTCCTACCGGGTGGCGAAATTTGTTCGGCGTCATCGCGTGGGCGTGATGGCGGGCCTGATTGTTACCGTCGCCCTGATTGCGGGCACCGTCATCTCGACGCTCGCGCTGGTGCGCGAGAGCGCCGCCCATCGTCGGGCCGAGGAGCTTCGCGTCGAGGCCAGCCGCGCCGCTGCGCGCAGCGACCAGATCGCGCGCTTCATGCAGGATATGCTCGGCGGGATCGATCCGAGCATCGCGCAGGGCCGGGACAACACCGTGCTCCGCGAAATCATGGAGCCGACGCGCCGCCGCATCGACGCCGAGTTGTCGGATCAGCCCGAAGTCGCCGCCGAGCTGCGGTCCACGCTTGCTTCGGTTTATACGAGCATCGGCGATTTCGCCGCCGCCGACAAACTGCTCCGCCAAGCCATCTCCGTATTCCGCGCGGCGCAGCCGCAGCGGGCCGACGATCTTGCGACCGCGCTGACCCGCTTGGGTCTCGCCCTCAAGTACTCCGATCGACGCGCCGAGGCGGAAGCGGCCTTTCAGGAAGCGGTCGATCTGCGCGAGCGACTCCATGGGCGCCGGAGCATCACGACCGCGCAGGCCTTGTCCTTTCTCTCGCGCGTCGTCACCGACACCAAGCGGCGCCGGGAAATCCGCGAGGAAGTCCTGTCCACCTACACCCAGCTTTTGCCGTCGGACGCGGCCCAGCTTGGCCACGCCATCTATGCCATCGCCACGGTCACCAACGACGAAGGCGATGTGCCGCGAGCGCTCGAACTTTTTCATCAGGCGCTCGACCTTCGTCGCCGCGCTCTGGGCCCAAACCATCCGACTGTTTCCGAGGTATTGCAGAGTATCGGTTTGGCGGAGGCGTCGCTCGGTCGGCCGGAGCAGGCGATCTCGTACTTTCGCGAGGCGCTCGATATTCGTCGCCGCGTGCTCGGCGACACTCACCCGGAAGTGCTCTCGACTTTTCTCCGGCTCGTCGGGGTGACGCCCGCAGTCGATACCGATCAAGCCCTCATTGCCGCCGCCGATGCGATCATCGCGGCCCACCGGGCCACGCTTCCGCGCACGGCACCGGGGTTGGCCATCGCTCTCTTCGTCCGCGCTTCGTTCTGGGAATTTCGCGAAGGCCAGCCGGCGAAAGCCGCGGCGCTGCGTGCCGAGGCGTTGGACTGCATGGCGCAGGCCTTGCGCGATGGCGGCACGGTGGAGCCGCGTCTGTTCGGCGATCTCAGTCTGGCTGGGCAATTGAAACGCGATCTCGGCCTGCCGTTGGAGGGCGTCGCATTTTATGATTTGGCGATCGCGATCTATCACGGACTGCCGCCGACCACCGAGCGCCAGCGCGAGCTGGGCGGGGCGCTTTTCATGCGGAGTCTCAGCCTCTATTTCGGTGGGCGCTTTGCGGACGCCAGCGAGGGTTTTCGCGAGTGCCTGACACCGCTGCGCTCCGCCATTTCACCGTCCGATCTCAAACCGCAGATGAGCCGCGCGCTATGGTCCGAGTGCTTGCTCGAATCGGGCAAGGAAGACGAAGCGTGGGCCTTGATGGAGCCCTTTCTTTCGTGCGTCAGTGGCGCGCCCTCGCCGCCCGATGCCGGTCCGCCCGAGACCCTCAGTCCGGTGCTCTACCAACTCGGCCGCTGTGCCTATCGACGCGGCGATCTCGCGCTGGCGGAATCTGCCTTTCAACTCGCGCGCGAACGCGCCGCACGCCTGCTCCAGTTGCCCGCGGCGCCCAGCAAGCTCGCCTATCCTGCCCAGCGCTTTGACAGCGCGCTCGGGCTCGTGCGCGCTCGGCAGGGGCGTTTCACCGAGGCCGAGGCCTTGTGCCAGTCGGCCATCGAGGTGCTGCCAACGCCACGTCCCGCCGGCAAACGGTTCCCGCAGCATGTGATCGACGAGGCTCGCGCCAACCTCGCCGAGGTCCACCGCCTCGCACATACTCCATGAGCGACGCCACCTCCTCGCTCTCGGCCAGCCTGCCCGATTCTCCCGCTGAGCGTTCGCCCTTTCCGAAAACGCAATGGTCGATGGTCCTTTATGCCGGAGCGGGCACCGATACCCTTGCGCACCGAGCCCTGGAGTCCCTGTGCCGCGGCTACTGGCAGCCGCTCTATTTCTTCGTCCGCCGCCAGGGCCGCGATCATCACGATGCAGAGGATGCGACGCAGCAGTTTCTCGCGCAGTTGCTCGCGGGCGATGGGCTCCAGCGCGCGCGGCCCGAGCGCGGGCGTTTCCGCACTTTTTTGCTGTCGGGCTTGCGCAATTTTCTCACCAGCGAGTGGCGGCGCTCGCACGCGGAAAAACGCGGTGGCGGACTCGCATCGGAATCGATGGCGCAGAATTCGTCCGCCAGCATCGAAATAAAGCCCGAGGTAGCCGACCACGGGCTCACGCCGGAGCAGGCCTTTGACCGGCACTGGGCGCAGAGCATGATCGATCGTGCTGTGCTCGATCTGCGGGCGGAGTACGAGGCTAGCGGACGGCGCGTGATCTTCGATGCCATCGCTCCGCTGATCTGGGGCCAGCACCGCGAAGACGATTTTCCGGAGCGAGCGAAAGCCATCGGCCTCACCGTGAACACGCTGCGCGTCGCCCTGCACCGGGCGCGTCGCCGCCTCGGTGAGCGTTTGCGCGCACAGGTGGCGGAGACAGTGGCCGACTCCAGCGAGATCGACGCCGAGCTGCGGCATCTCGTCAGTGCCCTGAGCAGTCCTCAGGCGTGAGCGGCGCGGGCCCGTGCAGCAAAATAGCGGCCCGACTCTCGCGCTGCGATGATGGGGGAACGCCTAGCGCGTCGAACTAATTTGCCCAGCATTGATCACCCGGTGCATGAACCACAGGAACAGCCCGGCCTGGATGACACTGGGCACACGCCGCAGCCAGAAATTGGTCACGATCAGCCGCGTGAGGAGCTCTTCGGAAAAGCCATGAGCGCTGAACTGCGCTTGGATCGGAATCTGGATCGTTGCGGTCGACGTCCACATCAGGGCATGAAGTCCGACCACCGTCCAGATACCCCAACGCGGAATCACGGCGGGCCGAAACCAGATCAGTGCAACGGTGAGCAGCGACCCCAGCACTCCCGGCACCACCATCAAGCCGACGATGCGCGGCGCGAGCAGGTGATGGTAAGCGACAAACTCGTTCGGGCCGATGACGCGCCAACTGGGATAGTTGACGAAGCTTTCGACGAAGGCAGCGCCGAATACATAAAAGAACAGGGTGAAGGTGATCAGGAATAACCGGGTATGTTTCATGTTTGATGAACCGACGCCGGTGGAGGGTGGAGCGGGAGACCCGGGCGCCGGGGTAGTTGATTGCCCCGTCGCTATACGCAAAGCGCCGCCGGAAATTACACCGTATTGGTCTGAGCCGTCGGCCGCTAAGAAATTGCCAAGTGGTCAGTAGTTCTCATGTGTTTCCGCCGATGAGCCCCCTCTCTTCCCTTGGCAGGAGATGCGTCGCGACGTTCGTCATCGTAGGGGGATTGCGCGGTGCGCTTCTCGCGGCCGAGGCCTCGGTCGACGTCGTCTCGCTTCCGGAGTTTGTGGTCGAGGAGCGCAAGGCCGCGCGCCCGGTCCTCTACGCCGAGGTGGCAGGGGCGCAGCTTCTATCGTTGGTGAGCGAGAAACAGGCGCGGGTATTCGCCGAAGAGCTGCAAGCCCAGACAGAGGCCGTGCGGCTCTTGGTGCCGGAAGAGCTTCGCATAGAGTACAGCGCGCCGCGGCTTTTCATCTTGGACGATTCCGGGTTTTCGGCTGGGGTGACGCGCGACGCGGTGAGCGGGCGCTCGCCGGACCGCGAACTTTCGAAGCAATCGCTCGACGCGTTTCGCGAGAAGCCGACCGATGGTACGTCGTCTGCCCCGGTGCCTATGCCGAGTGGCACTGGCCGCGCCACCCGGTTGCTGATCGCGGCCGACCGTACACTCACCGATATCGACGAGCGTGCGTGGTACACCGCCTGTCGGCCCGGTGAAGTGCCGCATATTGTCCCGCCAGAAGTGGGTGACGGACTTACGGGCTCTGCCACGCTAGCGTGGTGGGCCCGTATGAGCTTGGATTTTTTGTTGTCCCGAGTCGCGGTGGCGCATGGGCGGCTTGCGTTGACCGTGGCTTCGTCTCGGGGGCTGGTATTCCCGTCGGGCGAAGAGTTTTTTGATGGTGGCCCCGGCAATCGTCATCCCTCTCCGAATGTCTCCGTTCCCGCTCTGCGGAATCTCGTGGCCCTATGGGCCTTGACCGACGGTGACTCGGCGCGGGCCGCGGGGTTTTGGCAGCTCGCACGCCGTTCCGTCAAGGAGCCGGTGACCGACCAGATGCTGAAGCAGACCCTCGGCGTCGATTACGCCGGCCTGCAAACCGAGATCGGGGCCTTCGTGAAGAAGTACGATTCGAGCAACAGCGCCCGGCTCTTTTCGGTGACGCGAGAGATTCCAACCCCGAAGCCAATCAACTTCGCCAAGGTGACATTTCACCCAGCCACGCGCGCCGAGCTGGCCGTGGGCAAGAGCGAATGGGAGCGGCTGTCTGCCTTGCGCCTGCGCCGCAATCACGAGCTGACGGAGGTCCCGCCGATTTTGGATCAGGCCACCCGTCGCCTCGAGCACGCTCGCCGCGACGGGCTGACGAGTCCCGCGATAAGCGCGGTGCTCGGCTTGATCGAGTGCGACCGCGGTGACGACGCGAAGGCGCGCCCCTATCTCGAAGAAGCCGCAGCCGCGAAACTCCCGCGCCCGAGAATCTACTACGAACTGGCACGCATCCAGTCGCGCGAAGCGATCGCTACGTCGAGCAACGGCCTGATCACTGACGATCAATCCACCGCGATATTTTCGGCACTCCGCACAAGCAGCACGCTGCGGCCGGTGCCGTCTGCGACGCACCCCATCGTGGTCGACGCTGCCCTGCGCAGCGGACGAAAGCTCACTCCCGACGAACTCGCCCTGCTCGCCACCAGCGCGCGCGCCGAGCCCCGGCAAACCGCGCTGACGTACCGCGCCGCCCTCGTCTTCGCCCGCGAGGGCAAGATCGAGGAAGCAAAAGCGCTCGCTGATCTCGCCCTCGTGCGAGCGAGCGAGACTGAAGTCGCCGCCGTCACTGCGCTCAAGGATGCCTTGGCGCGCGGCACTGGCTTTGAGGCTGAGATCGCGGCGCAGATTAAACAGATTCTTCAGCGCTAGTTGGCTCGCTTCGAAAGCCTCGGAGTATAGGGCTTCGTGCTCGATTTCGATCTAGTCTGGATCAATGGCTTTGGCGATCCTTGGCGATTGAAGGCCGCACTCCCCAATATGAACTGCATCAGTTTCATGCGATTGGCTTGTCTCGCCACGGCGATGACGGCGACAAGTTCGGTCAGTGTCACGCAGGCCGCTGAGCGACCCGCTGACGGCGGATCTCGGGAAGAATTTCTGGGCGAGGAACGCAAATCCAAGGGCCCGATTCTGTATGCCGAGGTTTCGGGTGCGCGAATTCTGGCGCTGGTGAATGAGGCCCGCGCGCAGGCATTCGCGGAGAAGTTGCAGCAGCAGACGGAAGTCGTTCGCGCCTTGGTGCCAGCCGAGTATCGTACAGAGAGCAGCGCACCGCGTCTGTTCATTGTGGATGGTGCCGAGCCACCGGCCTCCGCGATGCTCGGTTCGGCGATCGCGCTGCTCCAGAGTGACGAATTGCCGACGCAATCGTCGGGTGGGTCTCGCGAACAAGATGCGTCCACTTGGACACCGGGTACTTGGACTGGCCCCGTTGAACCGGGGGAAAAGGGCCGGCGGGTCGTGGGAGCGGTCAGTGCGCTCGATGACATGGACGAGTGCGCCTGGTACTTGTCCTGCTTGCCCGGCGAAACGCCGCATTTTCTCCCGCCTGCATTGGGGGATGCGCTGTCGAACACGGTCTCGATCGCGCCTTGGGCGCGCGATAGCTTGGAGCGTGTCTTGGCGCGGGGCGAAGTGACTGGGGGGCGGCTGCGGGTGAATTTCACGCTCCGTTCGCTGGATTTTTCTACCGGCAATGTTTTTTCCGCGCAAGTGCCCACCGTGGCCAGGTCGAATTCGGATGAATCGGTGTGGACGATGAGAATCCTTCTCACTCTGTGGGCTCTCAGCGATGGAGAACCATCGAGGGCAGCTGGCTTTTGGCAGCTGGCGCATCGCTCGGCGACCGAGTCTGTTACCGAGCAATTGCTGAGGGAGACACTCGGGGTTGATTACGACGGTCTGCAGGCCGAGTTGAAAAAAATCGCGAAGCGCTACGGCGAAGACATTCCCGTCTTGTCGTGGATAATGCTGAAGCGGGAAATCCCGGTCATGAAGCCCGTGAACCTGCCGAAGGTGAAGTTTCGCGCAGCTACGAGAGGGCAGTTGGTGAGCGTCGAGAGCGAGTGGGAGCGGTTGTCCGCGCTGCGCCTGCGCCGCAATCGTGACCTGGACGAGGTGCCGCAGATTCTGGAGCGTGCCTCGCGTCGTCTTGAACGAGAGGGACCGGGGGCTTTGAAAGATCCCACGATGTCGGCGGTGCTCGGCTTGATCGAATGCGATCGTGGCAACGACACCAAGGCGCGCCCGTACCTCGAAGAGGCAGCCGCCGCGAAGGTCGCTCGCGCGCGAGTATACTACGAGCTGGCGCGTATCCAATCGCGCGACGCGATCAATGCAGCACCGAGCACCGGATTGATCAGCGATGAGCAAGCCAATGCCGTGCTCGCCTCCCTGCGCGCCGGCTACTCTTTGCGCCCGGTGGTTGTTTCGCTGCACGGCCTCGCGGTTGGCACGGCTCTGCGGGTCGGACGAAGGCTCACGCCCGACGAGCTGGCCTTGGTCGCCGCGAGTGCCCGTGCGGAGCCGCGGCAAACCGCGTTCACTTACCGTGCTGCTCTCGTCTTCGCCCGCGAGGGCAGGATAGAGGAAGCAAAAGCCTTGGCCGATCTCGCTCTGACCCGTGCGAGCGGCCAGGAGACTCCGTCCATCGCAGCGCTGAAGCAAGCGCTCGAGCGGGGGACCGAGATCGATGCCGTAGTCGGTACGCAGATCGGGCAGATCATTCAGCGGTAGTTGGTCATATCCTTGCCGGTCAGGGCGTAAATTCCTTTGCGCCGGCGAGCCTCTTAGCGCCGCTATCCGGAGGCGATGGTTTCTCGACTGTTACAGCGGTCTCGCTCGCCTCGGTGGCACTCGCGTACCAAAAAACAGAGCTGCCTCGGCGGTCCTCCAAGAAGCGCGAGTGTATCTGGCACGCCAAGGATCGCGGTCCCTGCGGCTCAGTAAAAAGCCGCCTCGATCGGAGGCGGCTTCGGGTAAATTAACTTACCGAGCTGGATTCGCTCAGGCTTTCTTCGCCTTGCGGCGGCGCCAGAGGAAGAGGCCGACGGACGCACCGAGGAAGAGGGCACCGTAGGTCGAGGGTTCGGGAATCGGGCGGATTTGGTGAAACGCGCCGCCCGGGTACTGCGCCGTCGGGACGTCGTAGGATTCCCACGTCGTCTGGTTGCTATTGAAGCCCGAGAAGGTGACCTGATTTTCCGGCTGCGAGCCGATCTGGTCGTTGATTGCGATCGTGCCGGAGCTGTTGTCCTGGCGGAAGGAATTCGTCGCGAACCAGTAGTCGGTGAAGTGATTCCAGCCGATGACCGTCACCGAGACGCCCGCGGAGATGTAGACGTTGCTGGCGTTGAGGATCGAGGCCGCGCTGTTGTCGAAGTCGAGGATCGTGTTGCCGGTGATGTAGAGGTCGCCGACGTTGATCGTGGTGTTGGTGAGCTTGAGGATTGTCGGGTCGGCCGCCGAGCCGCCGCCAATCGTGAGCTGCTGGATGAAGGAGCCCGAGGCGCTGTTCACGAACTCGAGGGAGGTCGTGTACGAGGTCGAGCCGTTGAGCTCGAGCGTGCCGCCGAAGTTGATCTTGTCCGTCAGCACGATGTTGGCGCCCGTGGTGGTCGGATCGAACACCAGCTTGCTGGTCACATCCGCGCCGGTGATCAGGCCGCTGTAGGTATCGGTCGTGGAGTTCTTCACCACGATGGTGGCGCCGGACGCGATGGCCAAGGTGCTGGCGGTCGCCGTGCCGTTGCCGCCCGTGAGGGAGGAGATGGTGTTGGTGCCGGTGGCGGCCTGCAGGGTGCCGCCGGTGCCGGCGAGGATGACCTTGTTGGTCTGCGCGCCGAGGGTGTTGTTGGCCCCGAGGACCAGCGTGCCTTGGCTGACGGTGACGTTGCCGGTAAAGGTATTGGCGCCGCTGATCGTGGTCGTGCCGGAGCCAGTCTTGGTCAACGCGACGGTGCCGCCGGTCTGAGCGAGGGGATCGCTGTTGACGATCGCGCCGGTGACTACGGTATTGCCCGCGCCGTCGAAGGTGACGATCTGCGTGCTGCCGGTCGAAGCGGTGCCGGCGATGCCGCCGGTGCCGATGGTGAGCAGGTTGCTGCTGTTGCTCGAATTGATCGTGGAGCTCGAGCTCAGCGAGATCAGGCCGTTGTAGGTGTTGTTGCCCGAGAGATTGTTCAGCGCGCCGATGGTCTGTCCGCTGACGGTCATACCGTTGCCATTGAGCCAGAGGCCTTCAGCCGTGATGGTGATGCCGCCCTGGAGCTGGAGGGTACCGCCGCTGTTGACCACCGTGCCGGCGGAAAGGGCACCGTTGAGGTCGGTGCCGAGCGCGCCGCCGTTCTGGATGTTGAGGATACCCTCGTTGATCGTGGTCTTCGAGTTGTAGCCGGTGAGGTGATTGTCCGCCGTGAAGGCCAGCGTGCCGGAGCCGCTCTTCACGAGGTCCGTGCCGGGATTGCCGATCGTGATGATGGCGCTCACGGTGAGGTCGACGGCGTTGGTGGCATCGTCCGCGACGTTGAAGGTGATCGGGCTGCTGCGCGTGATATTCAGGTTGCCCGAGATTTCGGAGGCGGCGTGCGCGGCGTTGGCGCTGTAAGTGATGTTACCCGTGGTGTAGATTGTGCCGTTGCCCGCGGTGATGTTACCGCCGTTGAGCGTGATGTTGCCGACCGTCTCGTTGTAGCCGATGGAGGCGGTGGTGCTGCTGATGAGATTGAGGAGACCGTCGCTGTTGATCGTGACGTTGATCGTGTGGCCGAGCAGGTCGTTGTCGTTGGTGCCGAACTTCACGACGGCCGAGCCCGCGCTGCCGGTGCTGTCACCGATCACGAGGTCGCCACGGATACCGTGGGTGTTGTAGCCGGTGTTGATGTAGGTGTCGACGATCAGCGTGCCGTCGATGACCGAGGTGGTGCCGATGTACTCGTTCTGACGGCCCTGCATGATGACCGTACCGCCGTTGATCACGACGCTGCCGGTGTCGGTGCCAGCCACATTGCCGATGCGCGACTCGATCGCGATCGTGCTGGTCGGGCTGGTGTTGCTGATCGTGAGCGTATTGCCGTTGAGGCCGATGTAGGTGTCGGTGCCGGTCGAGGCATTGCCGATGCGCTGGCCGATCATGAACGAGCCGGTGCCGGCCGCATTGACGATCGAGGAATTGGTCGCGAGCTGGATGAAGCCGCTCGTCAGCGTGTCGACCGCGGACAGCGTATTGGAGCCGCTGACGTTGCGGATCGCGCCGCCGCCGCTCACGCCTGTGCCGGCGATGGTGATCGTGGCGCCCGCGGTGTGGGTGATGCCGCCAGCGAGTTCAAAGGCGGCGCCAGAAGCGACGTTCAGCGTGCCCGTGCCCGTGGTAGTGGGAATGCCCGTGGAGCTCTGAATCTGCACCGCGCCCTGCAGGATGTTGGTGGCGCCGCTGTAGGTGTTGCTGCCGGTAAAGATCTGCGTGCCCGTGCCGGTCTTCGTATAGCCGCCGCTGCCCGTGATTGAGCCGGCAAAGGTGGTGGTGCCCGAATTGTTCGTCGCGAGCGTATTCGAACCGAGCGTGACCGTGGTGCCAGAGACACCGGTGAGCGAGGAGACCGTGGCGTTGTTGCTGCCGAGATCGAGCGCCGCGCCCGAGGCAGCGAGGTTGACGGCGCTGAGCGTGGAGATCGCTCCGGCGCTGCCGAGCTTGACGGTGCCGGCGTTGACCACGGTGGACCCCGTGTAGGTGTTGGTGCCCGAGAGCACCATCGTGCCGGAGCCGGTCTTCACCAAGTCGCCCGCGCCGGCGATGCTGCCAGCGACGGTGCCCGTAAAACCGTTCGTGTTGAAGCTCGTCGTTGTGCCCGTACCAAGGGCGACACTATTGAAGACGGTATAGTTGCCACCCATCGCGATCGTCTCGTTGCCCGCGATCGTGACTGTGCCGCCGAGCGCCAAGTTGGAGCCGATGATCGCGGTGCCACCGCTGAGGGTCGTGCCGCCGTAGCCGCTCAAACCGTTGAAGGCGGTCGTGCCATTGCCGGTGACGGAGAGCACGCCCGAGCCCGAGATGCTACCGTTGAGGGTGATCGTGCTGTTGTTATTTAGAACCAGCGTGCTGCTGGTCGCGAGATTGAGGTTATTGCTCAGCGATAGCGTAGAGGCGGCATTGCTCAGCGTACTGTTGCCGGAGCTGGTCAGGGTGCCGGTGCCGAGAGCGGCGTTGTTGTTCACGATCAGCGTGCTGCCGCTGAGGGTGGTGCCGCCGGAGAAACTGCTATTAGTGCCGGTGAACGACGTCGTGCCCGACCCCATGACCACCAATGAACCGGCCCCCGTGATCGTGCCGGCGATGGTCAGCGCATGGCCATTGTTGTCGAGGACGCCGGTGTTGCTCGCGCCGATGTTGACCGTATTGGCCATCGAGATCGTCGAAGCATCGGCGCGCAGGGTCGCTCCGGCGGCCAGACTGACGAAGCCGGTGCCGAGCGCCTGATTCGCGCCTACACCGAGCGTACCGGCCACGGCGATGGTGCCGCCGCTGTAGCTGTTGCTGTTGGTGACGACCCACGTGCCGGCGTCCTGCTTGAGGATGGAGGTGGCGGCCGTCGCGGAGACATCCGTCAGTTTCGCGGCGAGAGTGTTGGAGCCCGTGTTGGTGCCCGCGAGGATGAGGGTCGTGGCGCTTTGGGTGGTGGTGTTGAACGCGACGCTGCCCGTGTTGGTGAAGCTCACCGTGCCCGTGCCGTTGTTGGAGAGCGTGGCCGAGGTGCCGATCTTGAAGAGGCGGTTGGTCGTGGTCGTGGCACCGGTGTACTGCAGCGTGCCGCCGTTGATGCGAAGATTGTCCGCGGTGCTGGCCGACGCGCCGATACCGCTGGTCGAGCCGCCGTTGGCCAGCGTGCTGACCGCGAGCGTGCCGCCGTTGATCGTCGTGCCCCCGGTGTAGGTGTTGGCGCCGGAGAGAGAAAGGGTGGCGGAACCGGTCTTCACGAGGCCGCCCGCGCCGGAGATCGTACCGGTGAAGGAGTTGGCGATCGAGTTGTTGACCGTGAGCGTGCCGGCCGAAGTGCCGGTGAGGATCGCGCCGGCACCGGTCAGGCTGACCACCGTGGTCGCGCGGCTGTTGAGATCGAGGGTGCCGCCCGAGGAAATATCGAGGCTGCTCAGCGTCGAGACACTGCCGGCGGCGCCGAGGCGGAGGGTGCCGACCTGTACCGATGTCGTGCCGGTGTAGGTATTGGCCCCACCGAGGATGCCCACGCCGCTGCCGGTTTTGGAAACCGAAGTGACGCCACCGGTGCCATCGGCGATCACGCCGTTGATGCTGGTGGTGTTGGTGCCGTCGATCACGAGCGTGCGGTTGCCGCTGCCACTCGTCGCGATCGCGCCCGTGTTGTTCAGCGTGAGGGCGCCGGTGCCGGTGTTGCTGATCGTGCTCGTGCCGACGTTGAGCGTGAAGAGGCGGTTCGAGGTCACCGCAGCGCCGGTGTACTGGAGGGTGCCGCCGCCAAGGACGAGGTTGCTCGCCGCGCTGCCCGAGGCGCCGATGCCGCTGTTGCTGCCACCGTTGGCCAGCGTGTTGACCGCGAGCGTGCCGCCGAGGATCGAGGTCGATCCGGTGTAGCTGCTGTTGGTCTTGGTGAGATTGAAAGTGCCCGAATCGGTCTTCACGAGCGAGAGGCCCTGCGTCGCCGTGCCCGCGATGGTGCCGGCAAACGTCGCCGTGCCTGTGCCCGCGAGGGTGAGGGTGTGCGAGCCGGAAGTGGAATCCAGCACCGTGCTGCTCGTATTGGAGAACGTGACCGAGCCCGTGCCCGAGGCATTGAGCGTGGTGCCATTGACGCCGATCGTGAAGAGGCGGTTGGTCGTGGCCGTCGCGCCCGAGTACTTCAGCGTGCCGCCATTGAGGACGAGCGAGGACGCCGCGCTGCTCGAGCGGCCGATGCCGCTGTTGGCACCGCCATTGGTGAGCGAGTAAACTTCAAGGGTGCTGCCGCCCTGGACGAGCGTGTTGCCCGAGTAACTGTTCGACGCGTTGGTCAGCACCGTGGTGCCCGAGCCCGTCGTGATGATGCCGCCCGTGCCTTGGATCGAGTTGGCGATCGTGATCGAGCTGTTCGCCGCGGCATTCGAAAGCGTAAGCGAAAACGTGCCGAGGGTCAGCGTCGTGCCGTTGAAGACCAGATTACCGCCCGTGCTGTTGGTGTTGGCCCATGTCTGGTTATTGCTGATCGAGATCACGGGGCTGACCGTATTGGTCTGGTTGCCCGAATTGACCACGCCTGAGCCCGGGGTGCCTGAAAGCGTGAGCACACTGGAACCGGTCGATGAAAGCGTGATGGGCGTGCCACCCGTCGCAGTAAACAGCAACTCACCGATCTGCACACTGCCAGAAAGACTCGGCTGGCGGGTTGGGCTGGAGTTGAAAGTCGCGATATCATTCGTGCCCGGCACGGTGCCGCCCACCCAGTTGCCCGAGGTCGTGAGCGAACTACTCGATGAGCCGCTCCACGTCGTCGTCGCCGCCTGTACGTTCACGCCGGTGAGGGCGATGACTCCCGCGATGACCGCGCCACAAATGCGAATTAGACCACGCTGCCAACGTGCAAAACCGTTACCGGTTTTGGACGGCTGATTGGGCTGGGTGCGCACGGGGTTCATCTCGAGTGCCACGACACAACCCGATGCGGCCTTAAGGGTCAATCAGGAATTAGGGTGTTACCCCTACGGTCAATACGTACAAAAAACTTGGTAAAAATAGCCCTGATTTCCCTCTGAGGCTTATGCAAAAAGCCCGACTTTTTCGAACTTCCCACCCAGCACATTTTCGGAAGAACTCCCTAGCCAGTTTTCGAGCATTGTTGCATAAATGCTGCGAAAATCGGTCGAGTACGTTAAGTCCTGATTTTTCGGGAGGTTAAGCAACGGTGCCGTACCGTGCAATCCGCCCTTCACGGAGGCCCCCATCACGAACAGAGGCGCGGCTGTCCCGTGGTCGGTGCCGCGGCTCTCGTTTTCGCTGGGTCGGCGGCCGAACTCCGAAAAGGTCATGGTCGTGACCTGCCCATCGAGCTTCTTCGCCTCGAGGTCCTTTTGGAAGGCCGACAGGCCATCCGACAGTGTCGCGAGCAGATTCTGGTGAGTCCCGAGTTGATTGCTGTGCGTGTCGAAGCCGGTAAGCGTGACAAAATATACGCGCGTCGGCATGCCCGATGCGATCAGCGCTGCGACACTCTTTAGCGAATTGGCAAAAGCGTTCGTGGGATATACCGACTCAGGCTTATATCCATTGAGCACTTGCTGCACTTTGCGCTCGGTCACGAGCGAATCCATCAGCGTCTGTTTGAGGAACGACGAGTTGTCCGCCGCGCCCGCGTCGGCGTGGCTCATCGTTTCGAGGAGCTGGCGCGTCTCGTCGCTCTCGCGGCGATTGCCGCCGTACGCGAGCATGCCGAAGGTCGGGTGCGCGTGATCGCCGCAGAACGACTGCGGCACGCCGTTGGGCGTGTTGATGTGCACCGCGAGCGGATCGTGCGAATCGGCGGGAACACCCGAGCACGCGTTGTCGAGGTAGCGGCCGATCCAGCCGGTCGACTTGAACTCGTTGCTGCCCGTCGCGCTCTCCCAGATTTCTGTCGAGCGGAAATGGCTGCGATTCGGATTCGGATAGCCCACGTTTTGGACGATCGCGAGTTTGCCCGCCTGCACCATGGCTTGCATCGCGGTCATGCCGGGATTGAGGCCGATGGTGTCGCTCACGCGGAGGACCTTGTCCTTCGCGATGCCGAGCGTGGGACGCAGGCGATAGTAATCGGCATCCTCGAAAGGAATCAGTGTATTCAGTCCGTCATTACCGCCCGCGAGCTGCACGAGCACGAGGATGCTGCGGTCGCGCTCGGGTGCCGGCACGGCGGCCCGCGCAGAGTTGACGAGAAACGACGGCGCAAAACGACTGAACGCGAGCAGGCCGATGCCGGTCGTGCTCAGGCGGAGAAATTCGCGACGCGTGGTGGGAAGAGTCGTGTGGGACATGGCGGTGGCGCGCTTAGCAGAGTTGATAGTCGGGTGACTCGAGGAGAGTCACGGTGGCCCGCCGCAAGCGGCGGTTTTTTTCGCGGGGATCCTTGGCGCCGGAGAGGAAGTCTTGGATGCTTGCGCGCGTGGTGTCGTCGGGCGCGGGGAGGAAGCGCGTCGCGAGTTGCGCACTCGCCGCTGCATTGTCGAGTCCCGCGTACGACGCGAACGCATCGCTCGTCACCGTAAAATTGTCTATACCTTCCGCGCGTGCCGCCACGAGCTCGATCTGCTCGTCCGCATTGAGCGAGGCTTCGTCTATATTATTGAAAAACGTTTCCACCATATTGCGTCGCGCCGCGAGGGTGGCGGAGTTGATCCAGTTGCGTCCGCCGACCCAGCCGCGGACATTGGGCGGGTTGAAGAGCACCTGGCCCATCTGGCGCAGCGGATTGACGATGAAGCGGGGGAGGGGCGCCACGTTGAGGTTCAGATCCTGCACGAGCCCGAGGTAGAGTTGCAGCGGGCTCTTGATGAAATTGGCCCGGAAATCCGGCGCGAAGAACAACCGGCTCCCGAAAAACTGCTGTGCGAGCGCCCGGAGGTTGAACTCCTTCGCGCGCCAGCTCTGGCCGAGCGCAGCGTTGTACTCGGGCGGGAGCGGCGTGTCGCTCAGGTAGAACTTCACCAGCTCGTGCGGCACGAAGGCCGCCGCCGCGTCCTGCTTGTACGCGAGGTCGATCACTTCGTCGCCCGTGAAATTGCCGGTTTGGCCGAAGACGGTCTTGTTCGAGCCATCGTGCTGCTGTGGCACATAGCGGAAGCCATCGCCGATCGCCTGCGCGCGATAGCCGGTGAAGGCGCGCGCGGCTTCCTTGATGTCCTGCTCGGTGTAGTTGCCTTCGCCGAGTACGAAGAGTTCGAAGAGTTCGCGCGCGAAATTCTCGTTGGGCGCGGTGCGGTTGCTCTGGTTGAGATCGAGGTAGATCACCATCGCCGGCGAGCGCGAGATGGCCTTGGTCAGAATCGGCGCGGGCCCGAGGCCGTGGCGCGCGATGATATCGAAGTGCTCGTGGATAAAGCCCGGGTTGCGGACCTTCTCCGTGCTCACGACGTAGATGTCGCTGAAGAAGAGCACCCACTTCGCGTACGCTGCGCTGTCGGCCCGCGACGCGAGCTGCAGCCACTTGATGGTCATGTCCTGCGTGGCCGTCTGCGCGCGCTCGCGCATCCCGCGCTCGATCATGCGACGCTCGTCGGGATTGGCGGCCTTCAGCTTGGCCGCGTAGCTCACCCCGTCGTCCTCGACGCGCGCCACCATCGGCGGCTTCGCGAGCAAAATGGGTGTCGCCGGGAACAACCGGTCGAGTGTCTTCGGCAGTCCTTCGCTTACCGCGCGCGTGACTTCCTCGGGACGCGCCGTCCAACCGGCACGGCGCAGCAAATGACGAGCGGCGTCAGCATTCCACTCGGATTCGGGGAGTGGCTGCCACGCATCTTGGGGAGACAGCGATGCGATCATCAGGGTAAGTGACGCTGAAGTTTTTGGCGGGTTTCCGGCAGCGCAAACTTTTTGTCATAATCATTAGTTGCGCTCTGCACGGAGGATCAGAGCAAAAAAATGCGCAGAAGACCCACTTGTCTCCGCTTCATCTCCAGCAGAAGGATGGCCGCAAGAAGGCGCAGAAGACTCACTGGCTTCGGCAGCATCTCCCGCGCGCCTATAGGCGCGACGCGCGGTCGATTCGCAGCCCCGGAATTTTTGCGCCTTTTTGCGGCAAAAACTAACGCCGTGAATAAAAGTGGGCCGCAAAAAGGCGCAGAAGACTCACCGGCTTCGGCGGCATCTCCCGCGCGCCCATAGGGGCGTCGTGCGGTCGATTCGCAGCCTCAGAAATCTTACGCCTTTTTGCGGCAACCCAAATCACACCCCAAGCGCCGTCCGATAAATCCGCGGCACTCGCTTCGTCACCGAGGTCAGCGTCTCCCACGGAATCGTGTCCGCCCAGCGGCTGAATTCTCCGAGCGAAATTTCCTCCGCGCCTTGCCGGCCGATCAATACCGCTTCATCGCCGACCGCGACCTCACCGACGTCCGTCACATCCACGATCGTCTGGTCCATCGTCACGCGTCCGAGCACGGGGCAACGTCGTCCGCGCACGAGCACCTGCGCGCGATTGCTCGCTGCGCGCGGCAATCCATCGGCGTAGCCCGCGCACAAAATCGCGATCGTCGTGTCGCGTGCGAGCGTGTGCGTGCGGCCGTAGCTCACGGTCGTGCCGCGCGGCAGGTGCTTCACGAGTCCTACGCGCGTGCGAAAACTGAACACCGGCTCCGCGCGCACCTCGGCGAGCAGCGAGCGCGGGTGGGGGAGCACGCCGAATTGCAGCAGGCCCACGCGCACCGCGTTGAACGGCGCCGCACGATGCATCGTCTCCAGCCCCGCGCTATTGTCCGCGTGAATAAATAAATTCTCCAACTCGAGGCCGCCGCACTTGTTCAGCGCATCGAGGAACCGTTTTCGCTGCTCGGCCGTAAACGCCGGGTCGTCATCTGGCGCCGCGAAATGCGTGAACACTCCCGCGAGCCGGAGATGCTGCGCCGCGAGGATTTTTGCGCACAGCGCGGGCGCTTCCTCATGCCACACGCCGAGCCGTCCCATGCCCGTGTCGATCTTAAGGTGCACTGCAAGCGTGCGTCCTGCCGCCTGGCCGACCGCGTCGAAGCGCGCCACTTCCTCCGCACTCGAAATTGTCGCCGCCAGATCGTACTCCGCCAGTGCGCGATCCTCCTCCGGCAGCAACGGGCTCAGCAGCAATATCGGCCAGCCCGGCCCGAGCTCGCGCAGCGCCGCCGCTTCGGAGACGTTTGCCACCGCAAACAGATCCGCGCCCGCGTGCATCAGCCGTGCCGCCGTCTGGGGCAGGCCGTGACCGTACGCGTCGGCCTTCACCACCGCGACATACTTCATGTGCGGCGGCAGCGACGCGCGGATCAGACGAAGATTCCGCTCCAGCGCCGCGAGGTCGATCTCCGCCCAGCAGCGCAGCGCGCGCGTTGACGAGGGATTCATGACATCGGCGCGCGATGAATCTGCGGCGTCCACGTCACGTAGCTCGGCTCCTCGTGGAGAAACGCATCGGGTGCCTCCGTCGCGCGGAAAATCTCCGCGTCGCCGAGCCGCGCAAAAATCTCCGCCAGATCGTACGCGACCGTCTCGACACCCGCCGGCGGCGTCGACCACGCGCGAAAATGCGCGGGTGTCGCCAGCGGCCCGCTCAGCTCCGCCGTGCTCACGCGTTTCAATTCCCCACCCAGCGAATACGCATGCCACGTCTCCCGGCGCGCATCCGCGATCAGCGTGAGGTCTTTTTTCCCGAGCGCCTGCGCCACCGCGACGAGACTGTGATAGGCAAACACCGGTCGCGGCATCAGTACGTTCCACGTGCGCAACGCCATCGCGACCGAGCGGATTCCGAGGATCGAGCCCGGCCCGTCGCAGAAAACGAATCCCTTTATATTGCTCAGCTCCACGCCGAGTTTTCCCACTCCGCGAAACACTGCCACGCCTGCTTCGTCCTCGATGCTAGCCCAGCGGGCCGCGCCATCGTTTTCGATCACGCCGACCTGCACGCGCGTCGATGCCGCATCGAGCACGAGCAGTGGCGCGTGCGCGGCGAGGAGGGCAGGGAGCGAGGGCATTTCGTCCGCGACAAAAGGCGGGCCGTTCTCACTCCGCAAGCGCACAGCGTGTGTCGCGAATGTCTCTTGCATGCCTCTTTGACTATACTTTTAAGTGACATCGTGAGTGAGCCCGTTTCGTATTCCCCTGGTGCCTGCGATCTCGAAACCGTGATCGTGACCGCGCAGCTCGATCTGCGCCCCTCTCGTCGCGCCGATCCCGCGAAGGAGACCGCAGTCTTGCTTAAGCTCCAGCGCGAATTGTCGCTCCTGCCCAAGCAGTTTTTCCAGAAACTCGTGGAGGCGGTCCTCGAGCTCTCTCAAGCTAGTTCTTCCGGCATCAGCCTGCTCAACCAGTCTGCTCAGCGCTTCGTCTGGCCCGCCGTCGCGGGTCCATTCAATGTCTATATCGGCGAAGGCACCCCGAGCAATTTCGGTCCCTGCGGCACAGTGTTGGAGCGCGATCGGACGCTGTTGATGTGCCACCCTGAGCGGCACTTTACCTACCTCGCACCGATCAACCCCGGATTGGAGGAGGTTTTGCTCGTGCCCTTCTACGTCGATGGTCAGGCCGTCGGCACCATTTGGGCCGTGATCCACGAGGAAGGCTGCAAGTTCGACGCTGAGGACCGGCGTCTCTTGGAGAGCCTGAGCGAGTTCGCCGCCTTGGCGTACAAGGCACTGATCCACGCCCGCGCGTTGGAGCCGCTGCTAAAGCCCAAGTCCGCGCTTTGATTCCGGCGATTCGCTGGTAGCCGGAATCCGGCATTGACCGGGCGCGCTCGCGCTCTACGGTGGTCGGTTCTCTAAACCACACTCATCGCCGTGAACGTCCAACTGAATTCCGTTTCCGATACCCGCAAGAGCCTCGTCGTGACCCTCGACAAGAGCGAGGTCGACGCCGAGCACCAGGCCGTCGTCGGCGAGTTTGCCAAGCAGGCGCGCCTGCCGGGTTTTCGTCCGGGCAAGGCCCCGGTCGCGATCGTCGCGAAGCGTTTCGGCAAGGAGATTGCCGAGGAGTTCAAGCAGAAGGTCGTCGCCAAGGCCTACCGCGGCGGTCTCGAGAAGGAGAAGCTTGAGGTCCTCAATGTCGTCGACGTCCAGGAGGGCACCATCGCCCCCGGCGCCGAGGCCGCGGTCACCGTGACCGTTGACGTCCGCCCCGAGTTCACGATGCCCGAGTATGTCGATCTCCCGACCGAGATCGCGCCGACCGAGTCGACCGATCAGGAAGTCGAAAACGTCATCCAGGGCCTCCGCAGCGAAGGCGCCGATTTCAAGCCCGCCGAGCGTCCCGCCCAGAAGGGCGACTACGTGAAACTCGCGTACGAGGGCACCATCGATGGCAAGCCCGTCGCCGATCTCGTCCCCGACAAGCAGCTCTACGGCAAGGTCCCGCAGACGTGGGAAGAGGTCGAGGGCTCCAATGAAGGCGTCCTCCCCAGCCTCGGCGCTCAGCTCGCCGGGGTGCAGCTCAACGACAAGAAGACCGTCACGATCAATTTCCCCGCGGAGTTCCCCGCGGCCCCGGCGCTCGCCGGCAAGACCGCCAGCTACGCCCTCGAGATCCAGGAAGTCCGCGCCCGCGTGCTGCCCGAGCTCGATGAAGCGTTCTTCAAGGCCCAGAAGGTCGACAACCTCGACGCCCTCAAGAGCAGCATCCGCAACAATCTGAAGCTCCAGAAGGAGTACCAGAACCGCTCGGCCCAGCGCCGTCAGGTCACCGAGGCCCTCGCCAACAAGGTCGAGTTCGCCGTCCCGCAGAGCCTCGTCGACGCCGAGACGCAGGGCGTCCTCCGCCAGTTCATCGAGGAAAACATGCGCCGCGGCGTGCCGCAGGAGCAGTTCGAGAAGGACAAGGCCCAGCTTTTCGAGGGCGCCAAGAAGGCCGCCGCTTCCCGCGTGAAAATCCAGCTCCTCCTCGCCAAGGTCGCCGAGGCCGAGAAGCTGCAGGTCGAGAATCAGGACATCGACAACTTCATCTATCGCGAGGCCCAGCGCTCCGGCCAGAAGCCGGACAAGGTCGCAAAGGACATTTCGAAGGACCGCGAGACGCTCCGCTCGGTCCAACAGCAGATCATTTTCGACAAGGCGGTTGATTTCCTCGTTTCCAAGGCTAAGGTGAGTACCACTCAACCGACAGCTTCCTGAACCGATATCAACTGAACCACTTGTGAGCTACGATACCACTATCTTCGACAATAGCGGCCGGGGTCCCGCTCAGGGCATGAGCGTGTTTTCGCGCCTGCTCAAGGATCGCATCCTCTTCATTGGCACGCCCATCGACGAGAATGTAGCCAACCTCATCGTCGCCCAGATGCTATTCCTCCAGATGGAGGACGCGAAGAAGGACATCCATCTCTACATCAACTCGCCCGGCGGCGTGGTGACGGGTGGCATGGCGATATATGATACGATGAACTTCCTCCAATGCGATGTGGTGACCTACTGCATCGGCATGGCGGCGAGCATGAGCACGGTGCTCCTCGCGGCCGGAACGAAGGGCAAGCGTTTCGCACTGCCGAACAGCCGCGTCATGATCCACCAGCCCAGCGGTGGTGCCGGTGGTCAGGCCGCTGACATTGCGATCGCCGCTCGCGAAATCCTGCTCTGGCGCAAGAAGCTCAACGAGATCCTCGCCAACCATACGGGCAAAACGCCCGGCCAAGTCGAAAAAGATTCGGATCGCGATTACTACATGAGCGCTCACGAGGCCAAGGACTACGGCATCGTCGATCACGTGGTGACCTCGAACCGCGAAGCTACCTCGTTGGCCGCCCGCCCGGCGGCCTAACCGGTCTCTCGATTAAGCAAAGTCCGCGCTCGACTCAGTTCCCGTCCGTCTCACTCTTCAGCCCATGGCCAAGTCCTCGCGCATGACCCTGTGCTCGTTCTGCGGCAAGTCGCAGGCGGAGGTGAAGAAGATCATTGCGGGTCCGGGCGTCTACATTTGCGACTCCTGTGTCAACGTCTGCAAGACGATCATCGACCGCGAGGTGAAGCAGCCCGCGGCCGACGCCAAGCCGGCTTTCCGCCTGATCAAGCCCGCCGAGATCAAGCGCGTGCTGGACGACTTCGTGATCGGTCAGGACCACGCCAAGAAGGTCCTCTCCGTCGCCGTCTACAATCACTACAAGCGCCTGATGTTCGACTCCGGCCAGTCGACGAAGGATCCGGCGGCGCTCGCCCCCGAGTTCAACGATGTCGAGGTCGAGAAGAGCAACATCCTCCTCGCGGGCCCCACCGGCTCCGGCAAGACCCTCCTCGCTCGCACGCTCGCCAAGATTCTCGATGTGCCGTTCGCCATCTCCGACGCCACCACGCTCACGGAAGCGGGTTACGTCGGTGAGGACGTGGAAAACGTCGTCCTCCGCCTGCTCCAGAATGCGAACTACGATGTGAAGCGCGCCGAGTGCGGCATCATCTACATCGACGAGATCGACAAGATCCGCCGCACCACGGAAAACGTTTCCATCACCCGCGACGTCTCAGGCGAGGGCGTGCAGCAGGCTCTCCTCAAGATTCTCGAAGGCACCACCTGCAACGTCCCCCCGCAGGGCGGCCGCAAGCACCCGAATCAGGAGTACATTCAGGTCAACACGCAGAACATCCTCTTCATCTGCGGCGGCGCGTTCGTCGGCCTCGATGCCATCGTCAAGAAGCGTATCGGCCAGCGCTCGCTCGGTTTCCACGTCAACACCGCCGATCAGGATCTCCCGCCCGAGGTGATGATGAAGAAGATCGCGCCCGAGGATCTCATCCGCTTCGGCATGATCCCGGAGTTCATCGGCCGCCTCCCAGTCGTGTCCGTCCTCGATCAGCTGCAGGTCGCCGACCTCGAAAAGATTCTCCTCCGCACGAAGAACGCGATGGTGAAGCAGTACTCGAAACTCTTCGCCATGGACGGCGTGCGCCTCCGCCTCACGCCGGACGCCGTCAAGGCGATCGCGCAAAAGGCCATTGAGCTCAAGACCGGCGCCCGCGCCCTCCGCTCGATCATGGAGAACCTAATGCTCGAAGTGATGTACGACCTCCCCGGCCGCGACGACGTGGCCGAAGTCGTGATCGACGCCGCGGTCGTCGCCGGCCGCCGCCGCCCGAGCTTGAAGCGCGCCGGCAAATCCGAAGCCACCGAAAACGCCGCCTGAATTCAGGCGAATCGAGATCCCGAAGGCCGGCCCAAAACGCCGGCCTTTTTCGTTTCAGGTCGGCGAACTTCGTCGAAGCGCTGTAGCTCCAGAGTAGCGTAAGCCGCAAGGCTTTCGCACTTCTCCCTGCTCAGGTGGAAACGCTTCGCCCCACCACTGCGTGCGCCCATGGAGGGCCGAGCTCCCGCGAGGCCGCCCTCCGTCCGCTTTCACCTCCGCTTCACTCTCGACCTGGGGACGCGGCACCTCCGCCGCGTTTTCCGATTCCCCGAAGCATCGCGCGACAGCGGCCTGCTGTCCGGATTCATCCATCAGAGCATATCGGCATCTCCATGGGTGGTTCCCACAGATCCCTTTGCGCCCGACCTTAGCGCCTTCGCGGCTTTGCGTTTAATATAAACCCCGTCCGCGCCGCGCTTTTTCCTCGTCTGTCTTTAATCTGCTATATACACCCAGTCACCTGCGCGCACGTCTTCGTATAACTCCACAATATCCAGATTCCTCATCAGCACGCAGCCGGCGCTCAACGGTTCGCCGAGGCGGGCTTCGTGGTTCGTGCCGTGGATGTACACGTAGCGCTCGTAAGTATCGACCTCGCCACCGCGGTTCACGCCGGGTTCGAGGCCGCGGAGCCAGAGGATGCGGCTGGTGATAAAGTTGTTGTCGGTCTCGGCTTCCGCGTACTCCGAGAAGTGTCGGCCGGTCGGCACGCGCGACTTGAAGACCATGCCCGGCGGCTGGCCGGCGCCCACGCGCTCGGCGATCTCGTGCAACCCGCGTGGGGTGCCGAGGGAGTTCTTGAGGTTGGAGGGCGGGCGGGCCGAGGTGGAGATGGCGTAGCTGCGCACCAGTGCACCCTTCCGGAAAAATTGCATCGTGGCTGTGCTGATCCGCACAAACAGAACCCGGTCTGCGGGCTTGATACCGAGGCGGGCTGCGTGTTGGTTAACCAACTCACACGGAGTTTCTATGGACAACAAGGCATCCTTCACGGTCGGTATCGTCGGCGCGACGGGCGTCGTCGGTCAAGAGTTGCTGTCGCTGCTGCATGAGCGAAATTTCCCGATCGCCAAGCTGCGGCTCTTCGCCTCGGCGCGGTCCGCGGGCAAGGTCATCGAGTGCGCCGGCAAGAAATACACCGTCGAGGAAGCCAAGCCCGGCATTTTCACCGATATCGACGTGGCGTTCTTCGCCGTCGAGACCGCCACGACCAAGGCCCTCGCGCCCGACGCCGTCGCCGCGGGCTGCCTCGTGATCGATAAGAGCTCGGGCTACCGCATGGACCCCGATGTGCCGCTCGTCATCCCGGAGATCAATCCCGAGGGGCTGCGCCAGCACAAGGGCATCATCGCCAACCCGAATTGCTCGACCGCCGTCACCCTCATGGCCCTCTGGCCGCTGCATCAGGCGTTCGGCCTCAAGCGCTACTTCGCGTCGACCTACCAGTCCGTTTCCGGCACCGGCGCCGATGCCGTGGATGAGCTGGAAGACCAGATCCAGTCCTACGCCAAGGGCGCGCCCATCAACAAGAAGGTCTACCCGTACCAGATCGCCTTCAATGTCATCCCGCAGGTCGACTCCTTCGGTGCCAATGGCTACACCGGCGAGGAGACCAAGATGATGCTCGAGAGCCGCAAGATCATGGGCCTGCCCAATCTGAAGGTCTCCGCCACCACCGTGCGCGTGCCGGTCGTGCGCGCCCACTCCGTGGCGGTCAACGCCGAGTTTGAGCGCCCCGTGAGCGTCGAGGCCGCCAAGGCCGCCATCGCTGCCTTCAGCGGGGCGCAGCTCGTCGACGAGCCAGAGAAGAAGGCCTATCCGACGCCTCTCGATTTCAGCCGCAAGGTGAAGTGTGGCGTCGGCCGCATCCGCCTCGACACCGCCCTCGACAACGGCCTCGCCCTCTGGGTGAGCGGCGACAACCTCTGGAAGGGCGCCGCCCTCAACGCTCTCCAAAACGCCGAGCTCATGGCCCGCGAGGGTCTGCTCAAGTCCAAGGCCGCGCTCGCCTCGGTCTGAGGGTAGGGCGGGTTATCCCTAACCCGCCGCTGCGACTCCGACCGCGCAAGCCGTCCCTCTTTTCCTCACCATTCCCGCCGTTCCCCGGCGCGTTAAGGGTAACGCGCCCTACCTAATCCGCCGCCCAACTGTCCTGCGTCATCCCCGAATAAATTCTTGTCACCCCCCTTGAGCGCCCGCTTTGATGAGCCCTCGGCTCGGACGCTTAGCTCAGTTGGTTAGAGCACCTCGTTTACACCGAGGGTGTCGGGGGTTCGAGTCCCTCAGCGTCCACCACTTTTTCCTCCACCATAAACCTCCAAATGCGACACACGATCTCCGTCCTCGTTGAGAACAAGTTCGGCGTTTTGGCTCGCGTCGCCGGGATGATTTCCGGCCGCGGCTTCAACATCGACTCGCTCAACGTTGCTCCCACGCAAGACGCGTCGCTGTCGCGGATCACCATCGTCATCAAAGGCGATGAGGCCGCGCTCGACCTTTGCACCAAACAGCTCCGGAAGCTGGTTAACGTCGTCGAGGTCGTCGACTTCAAGGAGGGGCAGGCCGTCGGCCGCGAGCTCGTGCTGATCAAGGTCAAGGCCGACGCCAAGTCGCGCCCCGAGATCCTCCAGATCAAGGATATCTTCCGCGCCAAGATCGTGCACCTCTCCGCCGACGCCCTCATCATCGAGGCCACCGGCGACGAGGAAAAGGTCAACGCCCTCCTCGGCCTCCTCGAGCCCTTCGGCATCCTCGAGCTCGCCCGCACCGGCAAGCTGGCTCTCAAGCGCTAACCCCAACTCATCACTCGTCACAGGTCACTCGTCACTTTTCTACAATGCCCGCCAAAGTCTACACCGACAAAGACGCCGATCTCGGCGTGTTCGCCAACAAAACGCTCGCCGTCCTCGGCTACGGTTCGCAGGGCCACGCCCACGCGCTCAATCTGAAGGACAGCGGCTGCAAGGTCCTCATCGGCCTTTACCCCGGCTCGAAGTCCCGCGCCGTCGCCGCGTCGCACGGCTTTGAGGTCGTCGATACCGCCGAGGCGGTTCGCCGTGCCGATGTCATCATGGTCGGCTTGCCGGACATGAAGCAGGCGGAGGTCTACGAGTCCGACATCCTCCCCAATCTCTCCAAGGGCAAGACCCTCCTCTTCTCCCACGGCCTCGCGGTGCACTTCGGCCTCGTCAAGCTGCACAAGGACGTCGACTGCATCATGGTCGCCCCGAAGGGCCCCGGCCACATGGTCCGCCGCCTCTACGTCGAGGGCAAGGGCATGCCGGCGCTCATCGCCGTCGCGCAGAACAAGTCCAAGAAGGCCAAGGAAACCGCGCTCGCCTGGGCCAAGGGCATCGGCTCCACCCGCGCCGGCGTCCTCCAGACCACCTACAAGGAAGAGACCGAGACCGATCTCTTCGGTGAGCAGGCGGTCCTTTGCGGCGGCGCCAGCGCGCTGGTGCAGGCCGGTTTCGAGACGCTCGTCGAGGCTGGTTACCAGCCCGAGATGGCGTACTTCGAGTGCCTCCACGAGCTGAAGCTCATTTGCGACCTCATGTATGAGAGCGGCATCGCCGGCATGCGTTTCTCGATCTCCGAGACCGCCAAGTACGGCGACATCACCCGCGGCCCCCGCGTCGTGAACAAGCAGACCAAGGCCGAGATGAAGAAGATCCTGAAGGAGATCCAGTCCGGCCAGTTCACCAAGGAGTGGGTCAAGGAGCACAAGGGCGGCCTCAAGAAGTACAACGCCCTCCTCAAGGCCGGCGAGAAGCACAAGATCGAGAAGACCGGCCAGTACCTCCGCTCGATGATGCCCTGGATGTCCAAGAAGAACATCAAGGGCGTGCAGGCGGCCTACTAAAAGCCTTAGTCACAGAGGCCACAGAGAAGAAGGGAGAGGTCACCGAGACCTTCTTCCTCGGCTCTGTGGCCTCTTGCTTTTCCGGGTTTCAGCATCCCGGGCACCGCCCATCGCTCCACCGCCGCGATCTCCGAGGTAGGGACGGGCGGCCCGCCCGTCCACTCCGTCAAAAGTAGCGCGGCGCTTCAGCCCGTGCTGAGCACGTCCCTCGATTTAGCAAAAATGCTTTCCACGGCCGCCTAGAAAAGATCCCGCCCAGTGTTGCCTCTCCCTCCTCTGTGGCCTCACTTCTTCCCTCCGTGTCCTCCGTGACCAAGAAAATCCGCATCGCCACCCGCAAGAGCCCGCTCGCGCTCGCGCAGACCACGATGGTCGCCGCGCACCTCGCCTCCACTCTCGGCGTCGAGACCGAGCTGCTGAAGATCGTCACCACGGGCGACAAGCAGACCGAGTGGTCGCTCGAAAAGCGCGGCGGCAAGGGCCTCTTCACGAGCGAGCTCGAGGCCGCGCTCCTGCGCGGCGAGGCTGACATCGCGGTGCACAGCACCAAGGACCTCCCCGGCGACATGCCCGCTGGTCTCGCCATCGGCGGCTACCTCCCCCGCGCCGACCCGCGCGACGTGCTCGTGGTGCGCAGCGGTATCGCGTCGCCCGCGCTGATCGCCACCGGCAGCCCGCGTCGCCGCCTGCAACTGCTCCTGCAATTTCCCTCCGCGCAATTTACCGAGATCCGCGGCAACGTCGATACGCGCCTCCGCAAGATTGCGACCGACAAGGTGGCCGACGCCACCGTGCTCGCCGCCGCGGGCCTCGCGCGCCTCGGCATCCACTCGTGGGCCGGGGCCGAGTTCCGCCCCTTCGGCCTCGATCAGATGGTTCCCGCCGTCGGGCAGGCCGCCGTCGCCATCCAGTGCCGTAGTGGGGAAGTGGATACATTCACCTCGGTCTTCGACGCCGCCACCGCGCGCGCGGTGAACGTCGAGCGCGCCTTCCAAGCCGCCCTCGGCGGCGGTTGCCACACCGCGTTCGCCGCCCACGTCGCCGCCGATCGCGTCCACCTCTTCCACGAAAAAACCGGCCTCACGAGCGAGCCGCTCACTGCCGCCGACTTCACCAACCCCGCCGCTGCTGCTTCGCACATCTTGAAAAAGCTCGGCCTCCTCTGATCGAGCGTAGCGGCGAGCACCAGCGAGCCGATCTCTGTGGCTCAAAATTGTGGGAGGGGCTTTACGCCCCGACTTCGCTCTGTCTACCCACCGAGTCTGCTCGCGCCCAATGTCGGGGCATAAGCCCCTCCCACACCGGCTACTTCTCCCCGAGCACCTTCAGCTCGCCGATCTTCACTTCTCCCACCTTTTCCTTCGTCGTCTGCATCACGACAGCCGGCTGACGCGTGCCGAAAAACAATCCGCCCGCGCTGCTCATGCGTGACACCGCGGTCGCGAAGCTCACTCCCGCCGAGCGTATGCTCAGGCGCGAGGTCCAGAGGCGTTTCGTCTTTCGATCCTTGAGCAGGGTCTTCGCATCATAGGCCATGAGGATGATGAAATAGCGCTCTTCATTGACCATCGCGCGAAGGGTGCGCGCCCGGTCCGTGTCGAAAATCGCTTCGCCTTCTTCGCGGAGCGCGCTGGTGAGGCCGAGCAGTTCGGCATTGCTGGCGGCGGTGAAATTGCTGCCGGCTGCCAGCGTATTCGCGGCGGAAGCCTCCGTGTTGAAATTAGTCTCGGCGGCTTGGATAAGGCCGATCGGGCCCAGCGCGCCCGTGTTGTCGGCGGCCACCGCCGCCTTGGCTTCATCGATCTGCGCGGCCACATCGGTGAGCCCCGCGAGTTGGAGGTCGAGCAGGGCGCCGCCACGATCATTCCCCAGCGTGACACCCCAGTGGATCACGATCACGAGGTCGGCATTCGCGAGAGATTGGGCCGGCTCGTAGTGCTGCTGCCGCAGTTCGCCCGCGACCGTCTTGGCCATCGTCATGAATGGCATGTCCCACAGGCTGGAATCGGTGGTGATGCCCGGCGAGTATTGGCCCTTGGCGAGCACGTACGTTTCCACCGGCGGTGGATTTTCCTTTGCGCGGCGCGCGGCATACGCGGCGTCGGCGACCGCACGCACCGTCACGAGTTTTTCGGCGCGGAGGGGCACGGCGACCGTCGTCACGGTGGCGGCGAGTCCGAGTCGGACGACGAGGGCCCACAGCTTTGAGCGGCTAGTCGTGGCCAGCACCGGCGGATTCGTCGCTCTCATCGCCCAAGATCCATTCACTTTTCCCCGATCACCTTCAGATCGCCCACCTTCACCTCGCCGATCCGGTCCTTCGTCGGCTGCATCACGATATCCGCCTGTCGCGTGCCGAAAAACGCGCCGCCTGCGATGCTCATGCGCGACACCGCAGTGGCAAAATTCACTCCCGCCGAGCGGATGCTCAGGCGCGCGGTCCAGAGGCGTTTCTTCGAGTTTCCCTTGCGCAGCGACTTCGCGTCGTAGGCCATCACGACGATGTAGTAACGCTCCTCGTCGATCATCTTGCGCAGCGTATCGCCGCGCTCGCGATCGGGATTCCGGTCATCGTTGAGCGCACTGCCGAAACCGAGAATCTCCGCGTTGCTCGATGCGGTGAAATCGTTGCCGCCGGAGACCGAAGTGGCGGCGGCCATCTCGGTGCGAACGTCAGCCTGCGCGGCCTCGACGGCTCCGAGCAGGTGGGTCATCAAGCTTTGGTCGTCTTCATCGGCTTTTTGCGCCTCAGCGACCTTGGCCATTGCATCCGGGAGCCCAGCCAATTGGAGCTCGAATGACACGCCGCCCCGATCGTTCGCCATCGTCGCGCCCCAGTGGACGACGAGCACGAGGTCAGCCACGTCGAGCGATTTCGCCGGCTCATAACGCTGCTGCTTCAGCTCCGGCGCGAGCGTGGTGATCACCTGCGTGAAAGTCATCTTCCGCAGGCTGCGGTCATCGGTGGTGCCTTCCGAGTACGTGCCTTTGGCGAAAACGTACGTTTCGATTGGCGGCGGACTTTCCTTGGCCCGCCTCGCTGCATACGCCGTGTCGGCCATCGCGCGCACGGTCACGAGTTTCTCGGCCCGCAGCGCGAGCGTAGAGACTGCGAGCAAGCCGAGGAGAAAGGGCGCGTACCGCCGAGTCCGGCGCAGGGCGGGCTGGCTCATTTCTTCACGTCTGGTTTCGTCGGCTGGGCGATGATCTTCACCGCGATGGGTCTGGCCGGTGCGGGGCGGTCCTTGGCGTCCTGCAGGGCGATGCCGGGCTGAGGCAGGCCGTGAAAATGTGCGGCGACTCCGCTCATGCGACTGAGTGCCTGTGGAAAATTCGACCCCGCGGCGCGCAGGCTCATGCGCGTGGTCCAGAGGCGCACCTTGCGTCCTTCGCGCAGGGCAACCGCGTCAAACGCCGTGATGATTACAAAATAGCGCGACTCGTTGGCCATCGCGCGGAGCGACTCCGCGAGGTCGCTGTCGCCGCCCATCGCGGCGCGAAAGCCGAGCAGGTCCGCATTGGACGCGGCCTGCATTCCGTCATCCGAGAAAAGGCTCTGTGAGATCTGAAGCTCCGTCTTGTAGTTGGCTTCGGCCGCAGCCGTTGCGCCCATTACGCGAGTGGCCAGCGAAGCGTCGGCCTCCTCGGCGGCGCGCGCTGTTTCGATGGCTTCACTGGCTTGGCGGAGTTTGTCCGGATCGTAGAGGAGCAGCGAGCGGCCGTCGTCGTGCTCCTGCGTGGCTCCCCAGCTCACCATGAGCACGAGGTCGGCGGTCTCGATGTTATCTGCCGGCGCGAAGCGGGGTGGCGTGAGATCGATCGCGAGCGTGGACGCGATGGTGGTAAAGTCCGTCTTCGCGATCGATTTTTCGGCCTGCGGGATAATCTGCCGGCCTCTCACGAATATATACGTCTCCGGCTTTTCCGCACTCGCTGGCGTACTGTGGCGGCGCGCGTAGGCTGGCGCGACCGTCGAGAGCACCGTCACCAACTTTTCCGCTCGCAGCACGCTGGCAAAGGCCAGCGCGAAGCCGAGCAGCACGAGGCGGCGTGGATGAGTCATGACAGCAGGGGTGGGGGACGCGAATGGTCTCGCGGAGCAGCGGTTGCATCGGGGCGAGCCCTCGGCGGCGAGTCAAGGCCTTGCTGTGACTGACGGTTTGACGGACGGAGAAGAGTTGCGGGGCCGCTCTCGGCAGGCAATCGTGGTCCCCTTCATGTCAGACACGCAGTCCCAATCCCTCTCCGGCCGACGCATTGCGGTCACCCGCGCCCGCGAGCAGACGCCCGAACTCGCCACCAAGCTCGCCGCGCTCGGCGCCGAGGTCATCGAGTTGCCCTTGATCAAGGTCACCAAGTCCATCGACAAGCAGGCGCTCGCCGATGTGCTGCTCGAATTGGGCGGTTACGACTGGGTCGTCTTCACCAGTGCCAACGGTGTGCGGTTTTTCTTCGAGGAGTTTTTCCGCATCTTCGACGACATCCGTTCGCTCGGCCTGCTGCGCTTCGCCTGCGTCGGCGACACGACGGCCAAGGCCATCACCGAGCATCACATCAAGGTCGAGTGCCAGCCCAAGGTCGCGACCGCCGAGGCGCTCGCCGACGAACTCATCGCCACCGGTAGTCTCGACTCAGCCAAGATCATGGTGGTCACCGGCAGCCTCAATCGCGACACGCTCGTCACCAAGCTCGAGGAGGCCCGGGCCATCGTCGACCGCCTGCAGGTTTACACGACGGAGAAAACCGACCTCACGGACGATCCCGCCGCCGCCGATTTCCGCGCGAAGGGCGCCGACGCGATCCTCTTCGCGAGTTCGTCTGCCGTGCAGTCATTCGTTGACCAGGCCGCCGCGCTCAAGCTCGGCAAGGGCGCGACCAAGCCGCTCGCCGGCAGCATCGGGCCGCAGACGAGCGACACGATGAAGCAGGTGGGCATGCCGATCGATTTCACCGCGAAGACCCCGAGCCTCGACGCCCTCGTCGAGGCCCTCGTGAAGAAGCTGCGCTGAGTGTTTTTGGATTAGCCACGAATGCTCCGAGTCACGCACATGAAGCGAGATGCGGCCAAACCTGTGGCTCATCCTGCTTCGTGTTCATTCGTGTCGATTCGTGGTAAAAAATAAACATCTCGAGCCAAGCTGCCGAGGCCGCTGTACGAAAGGTTTGGATTTCGTGCCTTTCGTGTTTTTCGTGGTTTCACCCTCATGAAAGTCCCGTTTCTCGACCTCTCGCTCCAGCACAAGGCGATCCGCACCGAGGCGCTCGCGGCGCTCACCGCCACGTACGACGCCACGCGTTTCTGCCTCGGCAAGGACGTGGAGGATTTTGAAAAAGCCTTCGCGGCCACGCTCGGCTACCCGCGCGCCCTCGGCATGAACAGCGGCACGTCGCCCCTGCACGTCGCGTGCATGATCGCGGGCTTCGGCCCCGGCGACGAGGTGATCACGACGCCGTTCACCTTCATCTCCTCCGCGTGGGGCCTGAGCTACGTCGGCGCGAAGCCCGTGTTCGTCGACATCGAGGAGAGCACCTACAACATCGACCCCGCGAAGATCGCCGCCGCCATCACTCCGCGCACGAAGGGCATTATCGTTGTCCATCTATTCGGCCAGCCTGCCCGCATGGACGAGATCATGGCCATCGCGAAGCAGCACAATCTCTTCGTGATCGAGGACTGCGCGCAGGCCGTCGGCGCCAAATACAATGGCACGCCCGTCGGCACCATCGGCGATGTTGGCACGTTCAGTTTCTATCCGACGAAAAACCTCGGCGGCTGCGGCGAGGGTGGGGCGTTTGTCTCGCGCCGCGAAGACATCCACACCAAGGCCCGCCACATCCGCGTGCACGGCTCCGACCGCCGCTACTACCACGACATCGTCGGCGGCAACTTCCGCATGGATGGTTTCCAAGGCGCGCTGCTCAACGTGAAGCTCCCGCACCTCGCCGCGTGGACCGCCCGCCGCCAAGCCATCGCTGCCCGCTACCTCGCCGAGCTCAAGCTCGCCGACCTGCACCTCCCCGCGCAGCCCGCGTATGCCAAATCGGTCTTCCACCAGTTCACCGTCCGCCACCCGCGTCGCGACGCCCTCCGCGAGCACCTGACGAAGCGCGACGTCGGCACCGACCTCATCTACCCCGTGCCGCTGCACATTCAGAAGTGCTACGCGTCACTCGGTCAGGCGAAGGGCACGCTTCCTATCGCCGAACTCACGAGCGAAACCTGCGTGAGCCTCCCGATCTTCCCCGAACTCACCGACGCCCAAGTCGACCACGTCATCGCGAGCGTCAACGCGTTCTGAGTGGGTGCCCACGAAACACACGAAGGGGCACGAAAACTGAAAGCGCGGACCAGCGTTTGCTTTTACTTCGAGTGCAAGCGGTCAGCTCAAGCATCACTCTCGATCAATTTATCGTGAGCCCACTGAGCTGCCCGAAGTCAGCGTGCGCATCAGCATAGGATTTCCTTTCGTGCCTTTCGTGTGTTTCGTGGGCCACTCATGATCGACGGTATTCGCCTCAAAGTCTGCGGCCTCACCGCGCTCGTCGACGCGGAATTCGTCGATCGCTGCGGCGTCGATTACATCGGTTTCATTCTCTACCCGAAGTCGCCGCGCTACGTGCCGCTCGTGCAGTTCGAGGCGATGAGGAAACAGCTCCCGGATCGGAAAAAAGTCGCCGTCTCCGTCGAACCAAGTCTCGACGAACTCGCCGCGATGCGCGCCGCCGGCTTCGATTTTTTCCAGATCCATTTCCGCGACACGACTCCGCTCGCGACGCTCGCCGCGTGGAGCGCCGCCGTCGGCCCCGAGCGTCTCTGGCTCGCCCCCAAGCTCCCGCCCGAGCGCGACGTCGATCCCGCGTGGCTCCCGCTCGCGGAGACGTTTCTCCTCGATACGTTTTCCGCCGATAAATTCGGCGGCTCCGGTCACACCGGCGACTGGGGCAAGTTCGCGCGCCACAAGACTGCGCACCCCGACAAGACCTGGATCCTCGCCGGCGGCCTCAACCCCGAAAACATCGGCGACGCCCTCCGCCACAGCGGCGCGCGCTACGTCGACGTGAACAGCGGCGTCGAGACCCTGCCCGGCGTGAAAGACCACGCGAAACTCAAGCAGCTCGTCATCGCCATCCACAAGGCGCGGACCCCGGCCTGATTTCCTGTAGCGGCGGTCTATGACCGCCGATAACCTCTGTCCGTTCGGCAACGTCGCGTCGGCGCTCATAGAGCGCCGCTGCAGTTTACCGACCATCCCCCGCTTGACCCACCCGCGCCGCGCTGCTCCCGTTCCCCCATGCCCGCCCCTGAAATTCAGATCGAGAAACTCGTCACCGGCAAAGGCCGCTCGCCTAAGAACGGCGAGGCCGTCACGGTCCACTACACCGGCCGCTTCATGGACGGCAAAGTCTTCGATAGCTCCGTGCCGCGCCGCGAGCCGTTCACCTTCGTGCTCGGCGAGGGGCAGGTGATCGCGGGTTGGGACATCGGTGTCGCGAAGCTCGTCGTCGGCGACAAGGCCAAGCTCACCATCCCGCCGCACCTCGCTTACGGCGAGATGGGTTACCCGGGCGCGATCCCGCCCAACGCCACGCTGATCTTCGAGGTCGAGCTGCTCTCGATCGGTTGATCGCGGCTCAGGCCGTCGCGTGCTGCTGGAGCAGTTCCAGCGGCACGATCTCCAGCGTACGCACATGCGTCGCGCTCAGCACCACTGGCGCGGGCACGCCCGCCGCGACGCACTCCAGCCAGCGCGACGCGCACACGCACCAGCGGTCGCCGGGCTTCAGTCCGGGAAAATTGTACTCGGGTCGCGGCGTCGAGAGATCGTTGCCGATCGCGCGGCTCGCCGCGAGAAAGTCCACCGTCACTTCCACGCACACCGTGTGGCAGCCGTGATCCTCGGCGCAAGTGTCGCAGTGGCCGTTACGGAAGAAGCCCGTCACGGGATCGTTCGAGCAGGGCTTGAGCGGACCACCGAGGACATTGCGCGAGGGCAGGGGAGTCATCGCCGCGAGCGTGAGCCCGCGCGCCGCCGTGGCAATCTTCGGGGAGCGCTCGACACGGAGTTGTGACCGCGCACGATGCGTCCATGGCCTCCCTCTACGAAACTCTCCGCGCCGATATCGTCACCGCCATGAAAGCGCGCGACGCCGTCGCCACCACTGCGCTGCGCACCGCCGACGCCGCGATCAAGCGCGCCGCGATGGACGCCAACAAGGAGATCGATGACGCCCTCGTCATCACGACGATCCGCAAGGCCGTGAAGAATCTCAGCGATGCGAACATCGAGTTCGAGAAGGGCGGCCGCACCGACCTCGTCACGGCCAATCTCGCCGAGATCAAGCTCCTCGAAAAATATCTCCCCGCCAGCATGGACACCGCGCAGCTCGAAGCGATCATCGTCGCGGCCATTGCCGAGACCGGTGCGCAGTCGAAGAAGGAAATGGGCAAGGTCATCGGCGCGCTCAAGAAGCGCCCCGACGCCGGCCTCATCGACTTCAGCGTCGTGAGCAAGCTCGTGCAGGCCAAGCTCCCGTAAGCGCCGCGCTTCGGACGGGCCGCAACGAAAACGGGCGAGTTGCGTCAGGCGGCGGTCAAGCTGCCCTGACCCCGTCTCCCCATGAAGTTGCCCGCCCTTCGCCTCTGCGTCCTCGCTCTCGCCGCGCCGCTCGGCGCGCTCGCCCAATCGCCCGCCCCGGCTCCCGCTGAAGCCGCCGCGCCCACCGGGCCGGTGCTGCTCCACGTCGACGCCGCCAAGGTCGTCACCAAGGTCAGCCCGACGCTCTACGGTCTCATGACCGAGGAGATCAACTACTCCTACGACGGTGGGCTCTACGCCGAGCTGATCCGCAACCGCACCTTTCAGGACAACGCCGAGCAGCCCGAGCACTGGACGCTGGTGCAGGGCGAAGGCGCGACCGGCGCGATCGAACTCGATCGCGAGAAACCGCTCAACGCCCAGCTTCCCGTCGCGCTGAAACTCACCGCGCCCGCACCGAACGCCACGCGCGTCGGCGTCGCCAACGACGGCTTCTGGGGCATCCCCATCCGCTCCGCGACGCGCTACCAAGTCTCCTTCTACGCCCGCGCCGCCGCCGACACGCGCCTCACCGTTTCGCTCGAGAGCCCGGACTATGTGACCACCTACGCGAGCGCCGAGATCACCGGTGTCAGCGGTGGAGAGTGGAAACAATACACCGCCGAGCTCACCACCGCGAAAATGACCGAGGCTGTGAAAGGCCGCTTCGTCATTTCCACCAAGACGCCCGGCGTCGTGTGGCTCAATCTCGTCTCCGTTTTCCCGCCTACGTGGCACGACCGCCGCAACGGCAACCGCCCCGACATCATGCAGCTCCTCGCGGACATGCACCCGCGCTTCCTGCGTTTCCCCGGCGGCAATTATCTGCAGGGCCGCACGCTGGAGACTCGTTTTCAGTGGAAGAAAACGCTCGGCAAACTCGCCGACCGTCCCGGCCACCTCAACGACTCGTGGAAGTACCGCTCCTCCGACGGCATGGGCCTGCTGGAGTTCCTCTGCTGGTGCGAGGACCTCAAGATGGAGCCCGTGCTCGGCGTCTTCGCCGGGTTCACGCTGCGCGGCGTGCCCACTCAGCCGGGACCGGCGCTGGAGCCTTTCGTGCAGGAAGCGCTCGAAGAAATCGAATACGTGATCGGCGACAAGACGACCACGTGGGGCGCCCGCCGCATCGCCGACGGCCACCCTGCGCCGTTTCCGCTCACCTACGTCGAGGTCGGCAACGAGGATTTCTTCGACCGCGACGCCAAGACCTACGACGGCCGCTACAAGCAGTTCTACGAGGCGATCAAAGCCAAGTACCCGCAGCTCCAGATCATCGCCACGACGCCCGTCAAAGGCATCGCGCCCGACGTGGTAGACGAACATTTCTATCCGCGCCAAGCCGAGGTCTTCGAAGCCGACGCCACGCGCTACGACAGCTACGACCGCAAGGGCCCGAAGATTTTCGTCGGCGAGTGGGCCACGCGCATCGGCTCCCCCACGCCCAATCTCCTCGCCGCCATCGGCGACGCCGCATGGATGACCGGCATGGAGCGCAACTCCGACCTCGTCGTCATGCACTGCTATGCGCCGCTCTTCGTCAACGTGAACCCCGGCGGCATGCAGTGGGGCACCGACCTCATCGGCTACGACGCGCTCACGAGCTACGGCTCACCCTCGTACTACGCGCAGCAGATGTTCGCCTCCAATGTCGGCGACGAAGTCATCGGCACCACCGCCGACAACAACCCCACGCGCGAGTGGCAGCCGGCAACCCCGCGCAACGGCACCGCGCCCGCGAAGAAGTCGATCCCCGCCATCTTCCACGTCGCCACGCGCGACACGAAGACCGGCACGATCTACCTGAAGCTCGTCAACACCGTCGCCACCCCGCAGGCGCTGCACATCGACGTGTCCGGCGCCGCGCGTATCCAGAATTCCGGTACAGCCATTACCCTCACCTCGGCCAACTCCGCCGACACCAACACTCTCGCGGAGCCCACCAAGATCGTCCCCGTGACGACACAGGAAAAATTCGCCCCCACCTTCGACCGCACCCTCGCCCCCTTCTCGATCACCGTCCTGAAAATCGCGACGAAGTAGGTAGGGCGCTTTATCCCTAAAGCGCCGGTTTGGCTCAGTCCGCTTTCAGCCACAGATTATACCGATGCACACAGATAAATCCCTCCGATCATCCGTGTCATTGGTGTAATCTGTGGCTAAAAAATCTACCTACGCATACGCTCGGCAAAATACGCCGCATTCCCGGCAAGATTCGCTGCGACCGCCGCGCACGGATCGAGTAGAGTGACCGCGTCAGTTGGGAACAAATAAAGCAGGGCGAGCCCGAGAGGGTGGGCTGCGGTCCAGCGTGAAACGCTTCGCCCTGCTTTTTCTTTCGCCAATTTTCTGGGCCAGCCACTGACGTCAGAGGAATCGCCGAATGGATTCCTCGGCCGCATCGGCCGATGCAATTTCATCGAGATCGTGCACGGCGTCTCTACTGACGAAAATGTCAGGCGGGGAAACTGGCCGCTCGCGGGATTTTGCCGATCTCTGTGCAGTATGGTTTGCCGTCCGATCGATCTGAGCGTGATACCCGTGGAGGTGGCCGCATCGTTGGCTCCTCGGCCCGAGATTACCGGCGAGGCGCTGGCGTCCGATTCCACGCTGCCTCGCATCGCCATGGTATCCACGCACGGCTATGTGGCGGCCGCGCCACCCTTGGGCGCGGCCGATACTGGCGGGCAGGTGGTTTACGTGTTGGAGTTGTCCAAGAAACTCGCGCTCCTCGGCTACCAAGTCGACATCTGGACCCGGCGCTTCGAGGACCAGCCGGCGGTCGATGTGATCAACGCGCGGGTGCGCATCATTCGCGCTCCCTGCGGCGGTCCGGATTTTATCGCGAAAGAATATCTCTGCGAGCACCTCGCTGAGTGGAACGAAAACGTGCTGCACCTCATCCGCGAGCACGGGCTGCACTACCGGTTTTTCAACAGCCACTACTGGGATGCCGGCTTGGCGGCGCGGCATCTGAGCCGGGAACTGGGTGTGCCTCACGTGCACACGCCGCACTCGCTGGGTACGTGGAAACAGCGCCAGATGCGCGCCGACTATCCGGGGCAGGCCCACGAGTTTGAGCAGCGCTACAATTTCGGCCGCCGCATCGAGGAGGAGCGCACGCTTTATGCCGACAGCGATATCGTGGTGGCGACGACTCCGCCGCAACTCGACCTCCTGACCCGGGACTACGAGGTGCCCGTCAGCAAGGCGCGCATGGTGCCACCGGGGTACGATGACCACCGGTTTTTCCCGGTCAGCGAAGCGAGCCGCGCCGCGATCCGCCAGCGCTTGGGCTTCAAAGGTCAGGTGATCCTCGCGCTCGGCCGCCTCGCGCGCAACAAGGGCTACGATCTTCTCATCGATTCCTTTCCCGTCGTGCTCGCGCGCGAGCCCGAGGCCCGGCTCTACCTCGCCGTGGGCGGGACACAGGCCAGCAGTCACGAGCAGAAGCTGCTCGCCGAGCTGCGCGAGCGCGCCGAGCGAACCGGCCACGCCGACCGCATCACTTTCGCCTCGTTCATCGCGGATGAAGACCTCGCCGACTACTATCGGGCGGCCGATCTGTTTGTGCTGTGCAGCCGCTACGAGCCTTTCGGGATGACCGCCATCGAAGCCATGGCCTCGGGCACTCCGACGGTCGTCACGGTGCATGGCGGGCTGTATCGCGTGCTCACCTTTGGCCGGCACGCGCTGTTCGCGGAGCCCTTCGATCGCGAGGACCTCGGCATTACGATGGCCAAGGTCTTCCGGCATCCCCGGCTGCGCGCGCGCCTCGCCCACATGGGCGCGCATCACGCCCGGAGCCTCTTCACGTGGACGGGCATCGCGCACCAGATCGTCGCGGCGGTGGAGCACCGCATGAGTCTCGCGACCGTCACTGGCGACGACGATTGGGACCAGCCGTGGCACACGGGCGATTGAGCGGCTCGGCACTTTTCCTCCTTCCATGCCCCGCAGCCGCATCGCTCTCTTTTCCCCTGACCTCGACGGCACCTTGCTCGGCGATCCGCTGGCCCGCGATCGGTTCAGCCAGTTGTGGGCGGCACTGGATCGCGGCCGGAGGCCCTTGCTCGTCTACAACACCGGGCGGACGGTGAACGACACGCGAAACCTCATCGCTGCGCGTCATCTCGTGCTGCCGGATTTCATCATCGGCAGTCTCGGCACGGAAATCTCCGACCTGCTCTACAATCGTTTCAATCACCTCGTGCCTGTGCCCGAGGCGCGCTGGCACGGGCCCACGATTGAGCGCGTGGTGGCGGCATTTCCCGAGGCGCGGCCTCAGCCCGTGGCCAACGTGAACGACCGCAAGCTGAGCTGGTATTGGGAGCACGCGAAGAGCGCGCAGCTCGCGGAACTCAAGGCCCGGCTCTCCGAAGCGGGCGTGGCGGCGCACGTGTATTATTCGTGCAGCTATTTTCTCGATATCGTGCCGATCTGGGCGGGCAAGGGGCCCGCGCTCGCCCAGTTGTGTCACCGGTTGCAGATCGCGTTTCGGAACGTGGTGGTCGCGGGCGATTCGGCGAACGACACGAGCATGTTTCGCCTGCCCGGCATCAATGGCATCGTGGTGCAGAACGCGCTGCCGGAGTTGTTGAGCGAGCTGCACGACGTGCCTTTTTTCGCAGCTTCGCTGCCCATGGCGGATGGCGTGATTCAAGGACTGGAGCACTTCGGTATTTTCGAAAAAGCCCGCGCGAGCAGTCCCTTGCCGTCTGCGGAAGCGGAGCGCTGCGGACCGACACTGACTAAAATGTCAGATGGGTAAGGTGGCGCTGGCGAAGCTCGGCGACCAGCGTATGGTGCCCTTCGTTTGTCCGTGGAAACTCCCATCGAATCCTCCCGCCCGCCCAACGTGCTCGTGATCGAGGACGAGGAGAAGACGCGGGAGTCGCTTGCGGAAGGGCTGCGGCTGGAAGGGTGGAGGGTCGCGACGGCGCCAACCGGTCGGGACGCGATACGGGAGATGGAGGTCATCGCCTTCGACCTCCTCGTGCTCGACTGGATGCTGCCGGATGGCGATGGGCTCGAGGTCTTGCGCCACGCGCGCAGCCGGGGCCTGCAGACGCCGGCCCTGATGCTGACCGCGCGGACCGCGCTCGACGAGCGCGTGATCGCGCTGGAGAGCGGCGCCGACGATTATCTCGCGAAGCCCTTTGCGTTCGCGGAGCTGCTCGCCCGCTGCCGTGCGCTCTTGCGCCGTCCGCTTTTGAGCGTGGGGCGGTTCCTGCGCTGCGGCGATTTGTCGCTCGATACGCGCTCCCGCACCGCGCGGCGCGGCGGGCAGGAGATGGCGCTCTCGCCGCGCGAGGTCGATGTGCTGGAGTATCTCCTGCGTTACCAAAGCCAGGTGGTGACGCGCGAGATGCTCGAGCGCGAAGTGTGGAAACAGTCTCGTCGCATGACCTCGCTCGATAATGTCATCGACGTGCAGATGATGCGGCTGCGGCGCAAGGTGGACGGCGACGGCATGCCGCCGCTGATTCACACGGTGCGTGGAGTCGGCTACGTGCTGGCCCAGGACGGCGTATGAAATTGAAATGGGGTTGGCACAGCCTGCGGTTTCGCCTCGCGGCGTGGTATGCCGCCGGTGGCACGCTGCTGCTCGCGGTGTTCAGTGTGACACTGTACTCCTACGTGGAGAGCCGCATGGCCCGGCCGCTCGATCAGGAATTGCGCCGCGATCTCGCGGAGATCGAGCAGCGGCTGGACGTGCAATCCAAGGACAAGGTGCTGTGGAAAGGCCGCGAACTTTCGCCGCAGACGCTGGGGACGGCGCAGTATCCGTGGTTCGAGCTTTGGGACGAAGAGGGCCACCTCGTGCGGCGCATGTGGCCGTTTACCGAGACGCGCGTGCAGCAAGTGCCGAGCGCGCCGGCCCGTGGACGCGAGACGATTTCCGTGTTCTCGGTCGCACCGGATCTGCGCCTGAGAGTCTTGTCTGTGCCCTACGTGGTTCGCGATCAGGAGGCGCCTTGGATGCTGCGCGTCATGCGCATCCACGAGCCCGTGGCGGACGCGCTCGGTGCCCTGCGTTGGATCATCGCCATTGCGCTGCCGGCGGTGATCGCGCTGCTCGTGATCGGTGGCTACATGATCACGCGGCGCTGGTTGATGCCGCTGGATCAGATGGGCCGAGAGGCCGAGCGCATCACGGCGGAAAATCTGAGCCGCCGTTTGCCGGTGGGCCACGCGGGTGACGAGTTGGGCCGGCTCGCTCTGGTTTTCAACGACACGCTCGATCGGCTGGAGAGTTCGTTTGTCGCGCTCGATCGCTTCGCGGCAGATGCCTCGCACGAATTGCGCACGCCGCTCACCACGCTGCGCAGCGTGGGCGAGGTGGGGCTTCGTCGCGGGCGCAGCGTGGAGGAGTATCAAGAGATCATCGGCTCGATGCTGGAAGAGGCGCAGCGTCTGGAGGGTCTCATCAATCGCTTACTCGAACTGGCCAGCGCGGAGGGCGGAGCGCACGCGACTCACTCGTACGATTTGGAACTCGCAGAAATGCTCCGTACGTGGGTTTCGGAAATCGCGATCCTCGCCGAGAACAAACATCAAGTTCTCACGGTCGACGCGTCGCCGTGCACGATTCACACGGACCCGGTTATCCTGCGGCAGGCCGTGCAAAACCTGATCGACAACGCCATCAAGTACAGTCCGGAGGGCGCGACGATCGACGTCACGGTGCGCGACTTCGGTGCGATTTGCGAAATCGCCGTGGCGGACAGCGGCCCCGGGATCGGACCCGAAGATCGGGCGCATCTCGCCGAGCGATTTTTCCGTCCGGGTGGCGCGCGGGATCGGCGCAGCGGCGGCTTCGGCTTGGGCCTCGCGATCACGAAAGCCTACACGCGGGTGCTGCGCGGCGAACTGACCTATCAATCGGTCGAGCCGCACGGCAGCCGCTTTGTCCTGACACTGCGCAAGTGGTGAGCGGCGCCCTGCGTGGCGAAAGCGCACAGCAGGATTACGCCGCTGTCACACTCACATCCCCGGAAATCCGCCGCGGCCTTTCATCGCTTCCATCTGGCGCATCATCTTCTTTGCGCCGCCGCCCTTCATCATGCGCATCATCTGCTGCATCTGCTGGAATTGTTTGATGAGCTGATTCACCTCGACGATTTTCACGCCGGAGCCGTTGGCGATGCGGAGGCGGCGGCTGCCGTTGAGGATCTCGGGTTTGCGGCGCTCCTGGATGGTCATCGACTTGATGATGGCTTCCGTGCGGGCCATCTGCTTGTCCGCGCCCTCGGGGAGCTGCATGCCGCTCATGCCCGGCATCATACCCATAATGCTCTGCATCGAGCCGAGCTTCTTCACCTGCTGCATCTGCGCGAGGAAATCCTCCAGATTGAAGTCCGCCGTGCGGAGCTTCTCCGCCATCTTCTCGGCTTCTTTCTGGTCGATGTTCTCCTGCGCCTTTTCGACGAGCGACACCACGTCGCCCATGCCGAGGATGCGCGACGCGAGACGGTCCGGGTGAAACGGCTCGAAGTCCGCTGTCTTTTCGCCGACGCCGATGAATTTGATCGGGACATTCGCGATCGACTTGATCGAGAGCGCCGCACCACCGCGCGCATCGCCATCCATCTTCGTGAGCACGAGACCCGTGAGCGTGAGCGCATCGTGAAACGCCTTCGCGACATTCACGGCTTCCTGACCGAGCGCGCCGTCCGCCACGAGCAAGACCTCATCCGGGTGTACGCGCGCATGCACGCGTTTCACTTCCTCGATCAGCTCGGCGTCGATCTGTAGACGGCCGGCCGTGTCGAAGATCACGCAGTCGCAGCCCGCGGCCTGCGCTGCGCTGAGCGCGCCCGCAGCGATCGCAGGCACGTCCTTTGAGTTACGGTCGGCGTGGAAATTCAGCTCCTCCTGCTTCGCGAGAATTTCGAGCTGGTCGATGGCGGCGGGGCGGTAGATATCGCACGCGGCCACGAGCGGACGATAGCCGCGCTTCTTGAGCAGCTTGCCGAGCTTGGCGGTGGAGGTCGTCTTGCCGGAGCCGTGGAGACCGACCATCAAAATTTTCAGCGGGCGCGCGGGATTGAGTGCGGTCGAGCCCTCGCCGAGGAGACGCACCAGTTCGTCGTGGATGATTTTGACGACCTGCTGGCCGGGCGCGACGCCCTTGAGCACTTCCTGACCGACACACTGCTGCTGCACGCGGTCGACGAACTCGCGCACGACCTTGAAATGCACGTCGGCCGAGAGCAGCGCGGTGCGCACTTCCTTGAGCGCCTCCGCCATGTTTTCTTCGGACAGCTTGCCGACGCCGCGGAGATTCCGCAGCGCATTGCCGAGTTTTTCGGTGAGGGATTCGAACATCGAACCCCACCGTTGGCGCATTTTCGCGCACGTGGCAACCCGCGAGCGGACTCAACTGTGGGTGGCGTGCTCGCACGCCACAAAAACCGCGAGCCTACCTCATGCCCGAGTCGCAGCCACCCTGTAGCGGCGCTCTATGAGCGCCGGAACGACTCTGCATGTCGGCTCGGCGTTATTCGGCGGTCATAGACCACCGCTACAGAAACAGAAAACCTTACGCCGCCGTCATCAACTGAGCCTCGATCACGGAAATTTTTTGGAGCAGCGCGGCCGCATTGACCGGCTTCACCATGTACGCGGTCGGGGCGAGGCTCGCGGCCTCGGCGACCATCTTGCGGTCCGCGGTGGCGGTGCACAGGATGAAGGCCATCTTCGCGTACCGCGGGTCGCGGCGGACGCGGGCGAGCAGCTTCAAGCCATCGATGCCCGGCATGCCGATGTCACAGATACAGAGGTCGATCTTTTCGCCGGGCTCGGAGATCGTCCACCAGGCGTCCGCGCCGTCTTTTGCGGCGAGGATCTGGCGATCCGGCTGAGAGCCGAGGATCGCAGTGAGCTGGGTCCGGGTTTCCGGGGTGTCGTCGACAACGAGGATGCGCATGGCGGTGCCTTCCTACTGTATCGGCTTATGCCGCGATTTCTTCAGGCCGTGAGTAATTTCCGTCTGGTCAAAGGAGGCCCCATCCGGGATACCTATCGTTCCTTATGAACCCTGTTCTGAAGCTGTTGATCGACGGCGGACAACTCACGACGGCCCAAATGGCCGCCGTCGCGGGCCTGTCCGAAGCGGAGGTTAATCAGCACCTGGAACAGTTGAAGAAAGATAAAATCTTCCTCGGCTGGCGTCCGGTGCTCGATCTTTCCCACGAGGCCGCAGCCGCAGCAGCCGTGCGCGCCGTGATCGAGGTGAAGATCACCCCGGAGCGCGGCGGCGGGTTCAACCGGCTCGCGGAGCGCATCGGCCGCTTCGACGAGATCGACTCCTGCTACCTCATGTCCGGCGGCTACGATCTGCTCCTCTTCGTGAAGGGCACCACGCTGCAGAAGGTGGCGAGTTTCGTGTCGGAGAAGCTCTCGACGATCGAGGGCGTGCTCTCGACCTCCACGCATTTCCAACTGCGTTGCTACAAGGAGCAGGGTTTCCTGTTCGACCACTCCCAAGTCCAAACCGCGCGGCTCAACGTCGCCCCGTAACCGGAGCACAGTTCCAATGAGCAACGACCCGAAACGCTGGGTGGCGGGCCATGTGGCCGCGCTGCCCAAGAGCGGCATCCGCGACTTCTTCGAACTCGTCGCGAAGATGAAAGGCCAGGACGTGATCTCCCTCGGCGTCGGCGAGCCCGACTTCGTCACGCCGTGGCACATTCGCGAGTCCGCCATCTTCGCCCTCGAGCGCGGCAAGACCTACTACACGTCCAACCTCGGCATGATCGAGCTGCGCCGCGCCATCGCGACGTACGTGGAGCAGCACTTCTCGGTCACGTACCGCCCGGAGGACCAGATCATCGTCACCGTCGGTGTGAGCGAGGCGCTCGATCTCGCGTGCCGCGCCTTCATCAATCCCGGCGACAAGGTGATGTTTCACCAGCCGTGCTACGTGAGCTACCACCCGAGCATCTCGCTGGTGCACGGGCAGGGGATCGCGGTGCCGACCTACGCGAAGGACAACTTCGCGCTCACCGCCGAGGCCCTGCGCGCCGCGTGGCAGCCGGGCGCAAAGATGCTCATGCTGAACCTCCCGTGCAATCCCACGGGCGGCACGTGCGACCGCGCGCAGCTGGAGCAGATCGCAGAGTTTTGCCGCGAGAAGGACCTGCTCGTCCTCACCGACGAGATCTACTCGGAGCTCACCTTCGAGGGCACGCACACGAGCATCGCCAGCCTGCCCGGCATGGCCGAGCGCACGATCTTCCTGCACGGCTTCTCGAAGGCCTTCGCGATGACCGGCTGGCGCATCGGCTACGCCTGCGGCCCCGCGCCGCTGATCGATGCGATGATGAAAGTGCACCAGTACTCCATGCTCTGCGCCTCGATCATCGCGCAGGAGGCCGCGCTCGAAGCGCTGCAGCGCGGCTGGGACAATGTGCTCAAGATGCGCGAGCAGTACCATCGTCGCCGTGACCTCGTGGTGCGCCGCTTCCGCGAGATCGGCCTCAAGTGCCACTCGCCCCGCGGCAGCTTCTACGCGTTCCCGGACATCACCTCGACCGGCAAATCCGAAAAGGATTTCGCTTGGGGCCTCCTCGAAAAGCAGAAGGTCGCCGTCGTCCCCGGCAACGCCTTCGGCGAAAACGGCAAGGGCCACGTCCGTGCCTGCTTCGCCACGAGCTACGAGCAACTCATCGAAGCCTGCGACCGCATGGAGCGCTTCGTCCAAGCGAAGTAACTCCTCGCGAGCCGCGGCTGTCACTCTCAAGCCGGGCGAAAAATCGCCCGGCTTTTTTGTGCGTGGCCACCTCACTACGGCAGCTTAAAAATCGTCCACCGCGGAGTGGGATTGTTGCTCGGGAAAAGATCGTCGTACGGGAGGATGCCCATGTTCCGATGGCCCGGCACCGAGATGCCGCGCTCCACGCTCGGCTTCAGCGCCTCACGCTCCGCCTTCTGTTTTTCCATCGCATGTTCGAGCGGGCGATTCTCCTTCAACTCTTCGACGACAAACGGCGCCAGCACCACGACTGACGAATCCGCCGCGCGCGCCGCGTCCTCCTTTTCGAGTTTCGCCCGGATGCTCGGATCGTAGCGAAACGAGTGGACCACGTGCTCTCGAATCGAGCGCCCGGCGACCACGGTAGGCGCAGCCACCGAGGATGCAGCCGGAGACGTAGGTGCGGGCACTGCGATCGGTGGTGGGTTGGGTGCTTTCTCGGGCTGGTCCGATGCGATTAACCCTGCAGCGCACCCGGCCCACAGCCACGCCGCAGACAGGGTGCGAAGACGCAGCAGGGCGGGGTTGCGTATAAGGGGCACGACATAGGATGGGAGCCGACGGAGCAACCGTCGGTTCCAAGTATCTCAGGGAGCCTGCTCGGCCTCCATTTCCGACCGAGCGCCGTGCGTCTTCGCTCTCCGACTCGCGGTGGAAAGCAAGGGCGGGCGCGAAGCGATGCTAGTCTATCGTGCTGGTTTGATGAGTGCTTTGATCACCGTCACCAGAGAGTTGTCTGCCGGCCCACTGGTGGCTGCGACGCTGCAGCCGACATGCCCGTTGGTCAGCGCTCCGAAGCTCACGACGATGCCCTCGCTTTTCTGTGAGCCGAGCACCGGGTTGCCCGTCACGCGGCTCCATTCGACGTTTTGGTGCGGCGGGTATTTGGTGAGAGTTCCACTCGAGGCGTAGGGTCCATCGGCCGTCCACTTCCACGTGTTGAAGAGCCATTGATTGATGCAGAGCCGTCCGAGGTAATCTAGGACGTACACATTGAGGCTCACGGAATTATCCGCGCCCCAGAGTGTCAGGGTCAGCGGAGGGATGGGATCGGGCGGACCATTGAGGCCCTGCGAATAGGTTGCTTGGACCGGAAACGTGGGATGACCGAGATCGACCCAGGCCCATGCGGCCCCGTTCCAGTAGAGGCACCAGAGATTGAGATTGGAGCCGCAGAGGAAAACCCAGATGCAGCTGCCGGCAGAGACGACGGCATTTACGCCATTGGCGGGCAGTGCCGTGACGGTCGTGCTGGGCTGGCCGAGCCCCACCCAGTCGGACCATTTTCCCTGATAGAAGAACCGGCAATACACTGCGCCGGTGGAGCCCTGGACGAAGACATAAACGAAGTCGCCGACGTGGGCGGTGCCGAGAATCGAGGTGATCGTGGAGTCGTCGGGGCTGCCGAGATCAACCGAGTTGGCGCCGATGGGGATGAGGGACGGAGGCGGGGGAAGCGAGGGAGGTGGGGGAGAATAGTTGGCCATGGGATCAAGCGGTTGGAGTGACTGAACTTCGCTATGAATGCGGTAGTTCTCTCTAACGTCGATTATTGATGAATATCCGAATGGCCTATATCATCGCTCAGGCGTTATGTCGGCCGGAGTGGGTTAGGGACCGAAGGCGGGCGGAGGATGGCTGGGGCGGGAAGGCTCAATTCGTGCTCAGGCCGACCATACTGCATCGCCCGTATTGCCGTTTCAGCGTCGAAAGTTTTCCTTTGTGCCGAGGGGATTGTTCGTGGTGGAATGTCCCTTCTCATGAATCGCACTGTCGCCATCGTAGGCCGACCCAATGTCGGCAAGAGCCGGCTCTTCAACCGGCTGGCGCGGAAGCGTATCTCCATCGTGCACGACCAGCCGGGCGTCACGCGCGACGTGATCTCGACCGAGATCGCGGACGGCGCGTACACGCTGCTCGACACGGGCGGCCTCGGCTACAAGGGCGAGGACACGCCTGCGATGCTGACCAAGGCCTCCGAGCAGCAGGTCGACTTCGCGATCGCGACGGCCTCGCTCATCCTTTTCGTGATCGACGGTCTCTCGGGCCTCTCTGCGCTCGACGAGAAAATCGCCGGCATGCTGCGTCGCAGCAAGAAGACCGTGCGCCTTGTCATCAACAAGGCCGACTTCGACGACGACAAGATCCAGCTCGCCGATGCTTATCGTCTCGGCCTCGGCGAACCGCTGCGCGTCTCCGCCGAGCACGGACGCGGCGAACTCGAGCTGCGCGATGCGATCCTCGCCGCGCTCGGCCCGGTGCCGACGGCGGCGGAGGAGGAGGGCGCGCGCGATGCTTCGCAGCCGCTCACGGTGTGTTTCATTGGCCGGCCCAATGTCGGCAAATCTTCGCTCAGCAATCGCCTGCTCCAGAGCGACCGCTTGATCGTGAGCGATGTGCCCGGCACGACGCGCGACTCGGTGGCGATCCCGTTCCTCTTCAAGGGCCGCGATGGCGAGGATCATCCGTTTCGCCTGATCGACACCGCGGGCATCAAGGCCGCGACGAAGCTCGCGTCGCCCGTGGAGTATTTCTCGCGCCTGCGTTCGCTCGACTCGATCAAGGAGACCGACGTGGTTTTCCTCGTGCTCGATGCCGTGGAGGGCGTGACGCAGCAGGACAAGGCGATCGCCGGCGAGGCGCTCAAGGAGCGCAAGCCCATCGTCATCGTCATCAACAAGTGGGACCTCGTCCACGACGCCTTCAAGAACGGCAAGGCCCCCATCGGCTACAAGACGGAGCGCGAGTACCGCGAGAAGTACGAGAAGGCGCTCTTCGACCGGCTCTTCTTCACGCCGGGTGCGCCGGTGATTTTCGTGTCCGCGATGAGCGGCTACGAAGTCGATCGCATGCTAAACGCCGCGGTGCAGCTCCACCGCACGCTCGATAAGAAGCTGCCCACCGGAAAACTGAATCAGGTGCTCACGTATCTCTGCGAGCGCACGCCGCCGCCCGCGATCGGTGGCCGCCGCTTCCGTGTCTACTACGGCACGCAGACGGGCAATCGTCCCTTCCGCGTGAAGATGTTCTGCAACCGCGAGGAGAATCTCACGGAACAGTATCGCCGCTATCTCGAGGCCGGCCTCGTCGACGAGTTTGGTCTCAATGGCTGCCCCGTTTATTTCGAACTCGTGGGCAAGCCGAAGCGCGACGCTGAGGAGCGCATCGCCGCCACCAAGGCCTCGCGTGCCGCGAAGGGGCCGACCGCGAAGTGGCAGGCCGCCGAAGGCGAAGACGATTTCCCTCATGACGAAAAAATCCTCGAAGACTGAGTACCGCGGCGGCGCGGCCCTCACCCTGGCGACCCCGCAGCTTGAGCTGACCGTCACGACCGACGTCGGTCCGCGCGTGCTCTCGTTTCGCTCGCGCAAGGGCAAGGCCGGCAACCTGTTTCTCAATTTCCCCGACGACGAGCAGCGCTTCCACGGTTTCTTCCTCCGTGGCGGTCACCGCCTCTGGCACGCGCCCGAGGACGTCGTGCGCAGCTACCAGCCCGACGACGACCGCCTCGATGTGCAGCCGCTCGACACCGGCGTCGCGCTCACGCAGCCGACCGAGGCGCGCACCGGCCTGCAGAAGGGCATGAGCCTAGAGCTCATCGCCGACCGCACGGTAAAGGTCACGCACACGCTCACCAATCACGGCCTCTGGCCCGTCGAGGTGTCGCCGTGGGCGCTCACGATGTTCCGCAAGGGCGGCTACGGCGTGCTCCCGCTGCACCCGAAGGGCGACCACGCCAAGGGCGACCTGCTGCCCATGTACGCGCTCATCCCGTGGACGTTCACCGATCTCTCGCTGCCCGTGTGGCAGGCGCGTCGCAACTTCATCGGCATCGACGTCAACCGCGCGACCGGCGCGCAGAAGCTCGGCATTACCAATTATCCCGGCTGGTCCGCGTACTGGCTCGAGGGCTCGACCTTCGTGAAGTACTCGCCGGTGATCCCCGGCGCGAAGTACCCTGACCTCGGCAGCGCCTTCGAGACCTTCACCAACGGCCAAATGATCGAGCTCGAGACCCTCGGGCCGCTCGCGATGCTGGAGCCCGAGAAGACCGCCACGCACATCGAGTACTGGACGATCCTCGACGGCCTCCCGAAGCCCGACACCAACGAAGTCTTCGACAAGAAACTCGCGCCCGCTGTCAAACGCTGGCTCGCAACGCTCTGAGTTTTTTCAACCGCGAATGGACGCGAATTAACGCCAATAAAAGCACGCTCTCGGCCGATTGGCCGAGACTCTTTCATTCGCGTGCATTGGCGTCTATTCGCGGTTGTTTTATTTTATGACCGCGCCGCTGCGACTTGTCTTCATGGGCTCCGATGCCATCGCGCTGCCGCTGCTCGACTGGCTGGCGGGGCCGGGAAGCGCGCACGCGGAGATCGTCGCGGTCTTCACGCAGCCGGATCGCCCCGTCGGTCGCGGCCAGAAAGTGCAGGCCAACGCGATCAAGGCGTGGGCGGGCGCGCGCGGCCTCCCGCTGTTTCAGCCCGAGAAACTCACCGCCGAAGTCCGCGCGCAACTCACCGCGCTCAAAGCCGATGTCGCGCTCGTGATGGCCTACGGCCACATCCTGCGCGACGAGTTCATCGCCACGCCGCGCCTCGGCACGCTCAACCTCCACGCTTCGCTCCTGCCGAAGTATCGCGGTGCCTCGCCCATCCAGACGGCCATCGCCTCCGGCGAGCGCGAGACCGGCGTCGCCCTCATGCGCATCGTGCGCGCGCTCGATGCTGGGCCCGTCGCCGACGTCGAGCGCGTGCCCATCGCCCCGCGCGACACCGCGCTCGACATCGAGGCCAAGCTCGCAGCCGCTTGCGGCCCGCTCCTCGCACGAACCCTGCCGCTCTTCGCGCGCGGCGAACTCGTTTTCACCGAGCAGGACCACGCTGCCGCGACCTTCTGCCGCCGTCTCGTGAAGGAAGATGGAGCCATCGATTTCGCCGCTCCCGCTACCGAACTCGCCGCGCGAATCAACGGCCTCTTCCCGTGGCCCGCCTGCAGCGTCGAGATTGCCGGCCAGCCCGTGAAACTCGGCAACGCCGACGTCGCCCCAAATGCTCCCGCGGGTAATAGCCTCCCGGGCACGATCCTCGGCACCGACGCCGACGGCCTCCTCATCGCGACCGGTGCAGGCGTGCTCCGTGTCCTGCGCCTCCAGCGCCCGGGCGGAAAAATGCTGCCCGCCTCCGAATTCCTTCGCGGCTTCCCTTTGCCCATCGGCACCGTGCTACTTTCGAAGCCGATGCCTTCGCTGAAGAAATCGATCTAAACTGAAAGCGGCCCGCACTGCGGCGCACATGCTACGGCGTATCCTTCTGCGGTCCGGTAGCCGTTTCGGTTGATTTTGCACCCGTACCGGGTGATGCCGAAGCGGAGCTCTTTTGAGCGGCGACTTGCTCCGGCTTTTCGTCTTTCCCTTTTTCAGTGACGGGATGCGGGCGAGTGCGCCTTTGCGAGGGAATTGAATCCAGCTTCGCGAGCGCGGCCTGGGGCAGTTCGCCGGGGCCGACCGTACCAGAGTAGTCGATCGTCACGATATGCTCGGTGCGGCTGGGCACAAGAAAGGTGCCGCCGGGGGCCGTTAACGACCCCGGCTGTTCACGCGTGCCTGAAGCGCGAACGATATACTGGCGCAGCAGGCCGTGCGACAGGTGAAAGGTGATCGTGCCTTTGGCTTCGGTCACCGTGGTCACCATGGGGGCGAACATCATATGGGCTGCGCCGTCGACCGTCAGTTCGCCGACGATCTCGCCGTTCTCTTCCCGATAGGAAGCGATGTACTCGAGCAGTCGGGGCAATTCTATGCTGGGCGGGGGATGCGATCCGCTCAATCCGGTGATGAGAGCCATTTTTTGCGGATCGGGCGGGCCTCGTCGGCTGCCTCCGCCAGTCGTCCCGAGTCCAAGCTCCGTCCTCAGTTCATTGTAGTCGCGCCACTCTTCTCCAAACAGGACAACCGCGGCACCGTCAGCGCGGCGTATGCCTTGGCTGACCACCCCGCTAGGCATCGTCACAACGGTATAGACGTCGCCATTGGCATAGATCCGACCCTTGACGCTCGGCTGTTGGGTGATGCCTTCAGCGTGGGAACGGTGTGTCTTGGTGCCGTTCGCGGTGGTCACGGTATATGATTCGTCGCGCACTGCCGGGGTGGGATCGCCGGTCATCGATTCCCATGAATAGCCGGATGCAGGAGTGAGTTGATCGGCGGCGCCGGCAGCCGCCACGAGCCGATCGCAGGCATCGCGCACGTCCTTTTCGAGATCGGCGCGGAGCAGGGGAGTGCAGACAAACAACGCGACAGTAACTCGGAGCAGATGCATGGAAGAATTGTAGGGGAAAAACGAATACACGCCGTCTTTAAGAGCCGCCCGCCTTGGCTGAGGTCGCGGCTTGGTCGATCACAGGCAGGCTGGTGAGTTTCGCGAGCGCGGCCTTGGGCGGTTCAGCGGGACCGCCCGTGCCGGAGTAGTCGAGGGTGGTGACGAGCTCGATGCGACTCGGGCTCGTAAACGAACGGAGCGTACCAGACCCCGGCGTAGTCACCTCCCGTGCGCCTTCGGCGCGGATGAGGTATTGGCGCAACTGACCGTGCACCAAATGAAACGTGATCGTGCCGTGCGTTTCCGGCTTCACGTTTGAGTGGCGGGGAAGCAGGAGCTCGCTTGCGGCTTCGCGGGTGAACTCACCGACGATATCGCCGTTTTCTTCTCGGAAGGACGCGATTCCTGGCAAGAGGTGTTCCAATTCGATACCAGGTGAAATCGCTGAGCCGGACTTGGCTGTAAGGATGGCCGTTTTCCGCGGATCGATCCGGCCCTTGGTGAACGTACTGGGGCTGCTGGCTCCGATGCCGATTTCTTTGTTCAGTTCATTGATATCGCACCAGTCCGTTCCGAGCAAGACGACCGCATTTCCGTCCGATTGCCGCACGCCTTGGGCGATCGTACCGTCGGGCATGGTCACTTTCGTATAGGAGGTCCCATTGGTAAAGATCCGCCCCTTCACCGCGGGACGCAGGGTCACCCCGGCGGAAAGGCTGCTCGCGGTCAAGCCAGCGGCATTGGTCGAAGAATCTTGGCGCACGGCTGGGGTGGGATCGCTGACCATCGATTCCCAGCTGTAATCTGTCGCATGGGCGAGTTCCCTGCAGGCATCGCGCACATCCTTCTCTGCGTCGGCGCGGAGCAGAGGCGTGCAGATCAACAACGCGGCGGCGAATCGGTAAGGATTCATTGAGATGGGCTAGTCGTAACAGAAAATCGGATACGCGCAGCCGTCACTTGCCGTCAGGCTTGGTCGGAGCGGCGTCGCGCACGTCTTTCTCGAGATCGGCCCGGAGCAGAGGGGCGCAGGCGAGAAGCACGGCGATGAGCCGGGAGATTTTCATGGGGACCAAGCTACGGTATCGAGAAAACGAATACGCGAAGGATCAGGCTCCGTCCGGCTTGGCCGTTGTGGCGACCTGAGCCGCCGGGAGGCTGGAGAGCAACTTCACGCCCTCCGCGGGCGGCGCGACCGGGCCGAACTTTTCTGAGTAGTCGATGGTCGTGGTCTGGTCGAATCGCGTCGTGCCGGTGACAATCGCCCCCTGAGCACTATCCCGCCGATCTAGGAATTCGCCCTCCAGCCGCACTGCATAGGAGCGCAGATGGCCTTCGGCCACCTCAAACGTGATCGTGCCGTGGGCGTTGGTGACACCATGGTGCTGACTGAGACGCGCCAGTTGCGCTGCTGCACCCTCATTGGAGAATCGCGCGACCAGTTTACCGTGGACTTCGCTGGTGTTGGCGATGGCCGGCATGAACTTCGCGAGCTCCTCGCTCGGGATCGACGTGAACGGGCTCAGCGCCAGCATCATGGCGGCGTCGCGCGGATCGCGCGGATTGTGAGCTGATTTCTGCGCGAGGCGTGCGCTGACCAGATCGGCCCGGTTGACCCAGGTGCCCTGCGTGAGCACCACGCGTGCGCCATCCGGCCGACGGAGCCCGGTATTTTCGCGACCATCGGCAGAGCGATAGGCGCTGTAAACCAGCCCGTCCGCATAGAGGCGGCCCCGGAGGGTCGTCTCCGATGGAGTGGACGGGTACGTGATGACGATGCCGCCCCGGCCGGCGTTAGCGTGCCTCTCTCGCTCAAAGACCGTTTGATTCGGCTCGGGGTTGAGGTTGTGGGCGATTTCGTCCATTGCTGGCGGTGGCATTGAGCGACTGAGGTCGGGCTGGTCGCTGGGCGCCGTCTTTATCTCCCAGCCGTAGCTCGGGGTGGCGGCGAGTTGCTGGCAGGCATTGCGGACGTCCGTTTCGATGTCGGCGCGGAGCAGAGCCGCGGAAGAAAACAGCGTGAAACCGATGACCGATACGAGGGGAATACGTTTCATCGTGGTTCGAATATAAGTCTATATTTCTCCAGTTCACAAGCCGCTTGTTTTCTGACGGACCGCGCGCAAACTTTTCCCATCATGGTGCTACGTTTTCTTCTCGGGTGCGTGCTCGCGGTGACCGCGGCGGCCCAATCGGCTTCGCCGCAGGTGGAACTGGCCAATCTGCGCGAGGATGTGCGCGGCCTCTCCCAGCGTCTCTCGGAAATGTCGCTCCGCTTGGAGCAGGTGGAAAAAGAAAACGCCGATCTCCGCGCGCGCGTGTCGGCTCAGCGCCCGGGCGTGACGACCAGCCAGCTCACCGACGCGGTCAACGAGCTCCAGCGCGCGATGCGCGCCGAAAACGCCGACACCAAGGCCGCGATTCTCCAGCAGGTCTCTGGTCAGCTCGAAAAGCTCGCCAAGCAGACCAACGCCGCGCTCGACGCCCTCGCGAAAGGGCAGGCCACGCGGCCGACGGTGCAAAAGACGTTCACCGACGATTTTCCCAAGGAGGGCGCCACATACACGGTGCAGCCCGGGGAGAGCCTTGCGGCGATCGCGAAGAAGTTCAGCGTGAAGCAGCAGGACATCATCAACGCCAACAAGCTGTCCGATCCATCGCGCTTGCAGGCCGGGCAAAGCCTCTTCATCCCGGGAGCGAAATAACCCATGTGCGCTGCCCCTAAATCCCGACTCGGCCGCGGTCTCGGCGGTCTCATCGCCGCCGCCAAACCCGCCGTCCCTCCCCCCGCGGCTCCGGCCCAGCCCAATGTCGCCACGCCGGCGGTCGCTTCACCGGCCGCGCCCGCGCCCGTCGGCGCCCCGGGCTATCAGGAAATTTTGATCAGCCTCATCGAGCCGAGCCCGTATCAGGCCCGCCGTGAGTTCGCGCCGGAGCATCTCACCGAGCTCGCCGAGAGCATCCGCAGCGAAGGCCTCTTGCAGCCCATCGTCGTCCGCAAGACCGGCGACAAATACCAGCTCATCGCCGGCGAGCGCCGCTGGCGCGCGTTTCAACAGCTCAAGATCAAGGCCATCCCGGCCCGCATCGTCGAAGCGAGCAACGCGTCCTCCGCCGCCCTCGGCCTGATCGAGAATCTCCAGCGCGAAGGCCTCAACCCCATCGAAGAGGCGCACGGTTACGCCAGCCTCATCCGCGATTTCGATCTCACGCAGGAAAACGCCGCCGAGCGTGTCGGCAAGGGCCGCGCCAGCGTCGCCAATTCGCTCCGCCTCCTCGCGCTCGACGGCGAGCTGCAAGGCTTCCTCGCGAAGGGCATGATCACCGTTGGCCACGCCAAGGTGTTGCTCGGGATCGAGCAGGCCGCGCAGCGCACGCTGCTTGCGCGCCGCGTGATCGAGGAGGGCCTGAGCGTCCGCGCCACGGAAAAGCTCACGGTCGAAGCCAAGTCCGCCGCCGGCGCCAAGCCGACCGCGAAGCGCGCCAAGGGCGTCTCCCCGCAGGACGCCGCCGCGGTCGACGGTATCCAGAAAAAACTTACATCGCACCTCGGCGCTCGCGTGGCGCTCCTGCACACCCCGAAGAAGGGCCGCATCGTGATCGAGTACCGCGGCAACGACGACCTCCAGCGCCTGCTGGAAAAGCTCGGCGTCGAGGCCTGAATTTTTTAACCGCGAATGGACGCGAATTCACGCGAATAAATTCCTCCGGATTCGCGTCCATTGGCGTTCATTCGCGGTTAAAAATCCTTCCTGAATTTGGGAACGCTAATCCCCGCTAATCTTCGCTAATTGGATCGGAAGATTAGCGCAGATTAGCGTTCCAAAACGAATTGAGGCCTGGCTGCCGCGCATGCGTGGGAGCGCGGGCGGCTTGCCCGCATTGGTGTGATGGCCGGCCAGCGGCCGGCGTTCCCAAAAAACAAAAGCGCCGCTCCTTCTGGAAGCGGCGCTTTGAATTTTTAGAGCGCGCTTAGCGTGAAGCGCGCTCGCGATTTGCGATCGCTTAGTCTTGGCGCTTGGCGGCGCGGTCGACCTTGCGGCGCTCGACTTCGCGGAGCATGCGCTTGCGGAGGCGGAGGTTCTTCGGCGTGACCTCGACGAACTCGTCGGCGGCGATGTATTCGATCGCGCGCTCGAGCGAAAGCTTCGTCGCGGGCGTAAGGCCGGTCGCGACACCTTCACCCTGCGAGCGGAAGTTGGTGAGCTTCTTTTCGCGGACGGCGTTGATCGAGATGTCCTCGTTGCGGGGATTCTCGCCGACGATCATGCCCTCGTACACCTGCTCGCCGGGGCTGACAAAGAGACGGCCGCGCTCCTGGCACATGACCAGCGCGTAGGCCGTCGTCTCGCCGCCTTCGGTGGCGATGAGGGTGCCGGTGATGCGGGTGAGCAGTTCGCCGGCGAAGGGGCCGTATTCCTTGAAGAGGTGGGACGTGACGCCGCGGCCGGAGGTGGCGTTGACGACGTCGATTTCGAGGCCGATGAGTCCGCGGGTCGTGATGGCGGCTTCGATCATGGTGGAGTGCTGAAGCTTCTCCATGTTCGTCAGGCGGCCTTTGCGGTTCGCCAGATTCTGCATGATGGTGCCGACGCACTCGTCGGGCACTTCGATCCAGACCGTCTCATACGGCTCAAGACGCTCGCCGTTTTCGCCGCGCTTCTCGATCACGGTCGGGCGGGACACGAGGAGCTCGAAGCCCTCGCGGCGCATCGTCTCGACGAGCACGGCGACCTGCATGGCGCCGCGGGCCTTGACGTTGAACACGCCGGCCTTGTCGGAGTCTTCGATCTGGATCGAGACGTTGATCTTCAGCTCGCGCATCAGGCGCTCGCGCAGCTGGCGCGAGGTGACGAGCTTGCCCTCCTGGCCGACGAGCGGGCCGTCGTTGACGCAGAACTGCATCTCGAGGGTCGGTGGGTCGATCTGCTGGAAGGGCAGGGCGTGGGCGTTGTCGCGCACGTCGAGCGTGTCACCGATGTCGACATCCTCGAAGCCCGAGAGGCCGACGATGTTGCCGGCGTGGGCCGACTCGACCTCGCGCTGACCGAGGCCGGTGAACTCGAAAATCTTGGTGATCTTGGCGCGGATCTTCTTGCCGGTCTCGGCGTGACGGATGACGAAGACCGGGTCGCCGACCTTGACGGTACCGCCGAGGATCTTGCCGACCGCGATACGGCCCACGTAGTCGCTCCAATCGATATTGGACACGAGCATGTGGAAGGGCTCTTCCGGCTTGGCGAAGGGCGGCGGGACGTGATCGATGATCGTCTGGAAGAGGGGCGTCATGTCCTTCTTCTCTTCGCCGAGGTGATACATCATGTAGCCGTCGCGGCCGGAGCCGTACACGACCGGGGCGTCAAACTGCTCCTCGGTGGCGTTGAGCTCCATGAGGAGCTCGAGCACCTTGTCGTACATCTTCGCCGGGTCGGCGTTGTCGCGGTCGATCTTGTTGATGACGATCACGACCTTGAGGCCGTGCGCGAGCGCCTTGCGGAGCACGAAACGGGTCTGGGCCTGCGGGCCGTCGTACGCGTCGATCACGAGAAGCACACCGTCGACCATGCGGAGAGCGCGCTCGACCTCGCCGCCGAAGTCGGCGTGGCCGGGGGTGTCGAGGATGTTGACGATCTTGTCCTTCCAGTGGACGGACGTGTTCTTGGCCTTGATCGTGATGCCCTTCTCCTTTTCGAGGTCCATGGAGTCCATGGCGCGTTCCTGCACCTGCTGGTTGGCACGGTAGACACCGCCCTCCTTCAGGAGTTGGTCGACGAGGGTGGTTTTACCGTGGTCGACGTGGGCGATGATGGCGATGTTGCGGATATTCTGGTTCATCTCGGACGAGGCGATTGTTGACAAAAAGAGGTTCAACGTGCGCCTCTTCCGCCCGAAGGGCAAGGCAGAAGGCGGCATGCTTGCAAACCTGTCACAGGCCAACAATCTCCGTCACCCGTCGTACCCATGTCGTCACCTGCTGCTGCTCCTGTCAAACCGAGGCAACTCTCGCCCTGGCCGCACTTTGAGGCCGATGAAATCGAGGCCGCCACCGCGGTTTTGCGCTCCGGCAAGGTCAACTACTGGACCGGCAACGAATGCAAGGACTTCGAGCGGGAGTACGCCGCCGCAGTCGGGGCGACCCATGCGATTGCGGTTTCCAATGGGTCCCTCACGCTGGAAATGGCCCTCCGCGCCCTCGGCGTCGGCCCCGGCGATGACGTTATTGTCACGCCCCGGTCCTTCATGGCCTCGGTGAGTTGTGTCGTCATGGTCGGCGCGCATCCCGTCTGGGCCGATGTGGACCGTGATAGTGGCAACCTCACTGCCGCGACTATCGCCGCCGCGCTCACGCCGCAGACCAAGGCCGTCATTCCCGTGCACCTTGGCGGCTGGCCCTGCGATATGCCCGCGATCATGCAGCTGGCGGAGGAGAAGAAATTTTTTGTGATCGAAGACTGTGCGCAGGCCAACGGCGCGATGGTCGGCGGCAAACAGATCGGCGCGTGGGGCCACATCTCCTCGTTCTCGTTTTGTCAGGATAAGATCATCACGACGGGCGGCGAAGGCGGTCTCATCACTACCAACTATCCCGCGCTCTGGGATCGCATGTGGTCGCTGAAAGAGCACGGCAAGAGCTACGATGCAGCTTTCCGCCGGCAGTGGCCGCCGGGCTTCCGCTGGCTGCACGAGTCTTTCGGCTCCAACTACCGCATGACCGAGATGCAGGCCGCCATCGGTCGCGTCGCACTGCGCCGACTCCCAGCGCGCCTCGCGATCCGCCAGCGCCACGCCGTGCGCTACGCCGCCTACCTCGCGAGTTTCCCCGCCGTGCGCGTGCCCGCGATGCCCGAGGGCACGACTCACGCGAACTACAAATTCTACTGCTACGTGCAGCCGGAAAATCTGCGCCCCGGCTGGACGCGCGACCGCATCATGAGCGCCATCGCTACCCGTGGCGTGCCGGCTTTCTCCGGCAGCTGCAGCGAGATTTACCTCGAAAAAGCCTTCGATGCTCCCGGCCTGCGCCCCGCACACCCGTTGCCGGTAACGAAGGAACTCGGCGAGACCTCGCTCATGTTCCTCGTGCACCCGACGCTCACCGACGATGAAGTCGAGTGGATGTGCGGCGAGATCGCTGCCGTGCTGACCGAGGCTTCGCGGTAAACTCAAACAAGCCCGCGTAGACCATTGCGGGTGGCGAGTTCGCTCGCCACGTTGTGCGCGAGCGCGCAACCCACAGGTCACATTCTTACAGAGTGCTCCTTGGTGTCGCACGATCCCAATCGGCGCCGATTGGCGCAGATCAGCGTTCCAAAGAAGCCCCTGGTTTTCTGTAGCGGCGCTCTATGAGAGCCGAAGCGGCTCAGTCGACCATTCGACTCCATTCGGCGGTCATAGACCGCCGCTACAGTTTTCCGATGTAGACCGGCTCGTAAGAATCGGGAACATTGCTGCCGCTCGTCCGCTTTTCACGAAGCGCGTGACGCGACCTTGCTCAAAACGGCGCGCGCGTGCTGCTGAGCTTGCGCAGGAAGCGACGGAAGGGGCTCATCGACTTCGGCCGCGCCGGCAGCGGGATCTGGTCGAGCGTGCCGCGCTGGAGCGCGAGCTGCGCGACCGTGAGGCCGTCGTAGTTCTTCGTCATCACGCGATCGGCCGTGAGCAGCTCGACGGGAATCTGGTTGAGATAGCCGTAAAACGCCGCGGCGTGCAGGGGCGTGTCGCCGTTGTCGTTGCGCGTGAGCAGCAGATCTGGGGTGAGCTGGTCGGGCGGGATCTTGTTGAGCTGGCCCGTCTCAGCTGCGGCGTGAATCGCGGTAAAGCCGGTCTTGCTGGAGACTGCGAGATTCTCCTGCGTGAGCAGCACGGCGGGGATCTGCTCGAGGTGGCCGGAGATCGCGGCAGCGTGAAACGCCGTGTCGCCCGCGCTAGTAGTCTCGCGCAAAGCCGCAGGTGTGAGCAGCGGGATCGGCACTTGGTCGAGATGCCCGTTGAACGCCGCGACGTGCAGCACGGTCTCGCCGCCGACGTTTTTTTGCATGAGCGCCTCGGCGGTGAGATAGGCGGGCGGGATCTTGTCGAGCGCGCCACTCTCAGCGGCCTCGTGGAGGAGGGTGTTGCCGACGTCGGTCTTCCGGAGAAACACGTCCGCAGTCACAAATTCCGCCGGGAGCTGGTGGAGGCAGCCCTGCGCCGCCGCGAGATGGTAAATGGTATAGCCTGCATTGCTGCGCTGCGCGAGGCTGTCCGCCGTGAGCAATTCCGCGGGCACGCGGTCGATGAAGCCGCCGAGCGCCGCGTGATGCAGGGGAGAGTAGCCCGCGTCGTTCTTGATCGCTAAATGCTCGGCGGTGAGGAGGCCGTTGGGCACGAGTGCGAGCTGGCCGTACTTGGCCGCGGTGTGCAGCGGAGTGTTGCCGGAGGCGTTGCGCTCGAGGAAGCGCGCGATCGTCTGCTCGTCGGGCGGGACTTTGTCGAGCGTGCCGGCGCGGGCGGCAGCGTGCAGATCGGTGAGGGCCATCGCGTTTAAGTCGCGGAAGTAAAGCCGCAGCCGAAAGCCTCACGCAAACCAAAAGGCCCGCGCGGCAGGGCGGCGACTACGTAGTGTTTTCGTTTTGCCAATATACCCTCCGGAAAACACGCTCGCCCGCACATGAAGGCTGTGCCCAGCAAACCCACCTCGACCGACGTTGCGCAAAAAGACCCGGTGCTGCTCGTCGACGACGAGCGCACGCTGCTCGAGGTATTTGCCCAAGCGCTGACGCCGTTTTTCGACGTGACGCTCGCCACCTCCGCCCGCGAGGCCGACTACACGCTCCAGCGCAAGAACTTCAAGGTCGTCGTCGCCGACCACCTGATGCCCGGCGGCAACGGCATGAATTTTCTCGTGCGCGCCCGCGAAGAATTTCCCCACATGCAGCGCGTGCTCGTGACCGGCTACATGAAGCCCGAGATGCTCCTCCGCAGCGTCAACGAGGCCGCGCTCTTCCGCTATCTGTTGAAGCCGGTCGCCATGACCGAGCTCGTGAAAGTCGTGCAGGACGCCGCGCGCGCGTACGATGCGAGCGTGGCCGCCGCCGTGAAATGACATGAATGCGATCGAGCCAGCGCTGGGTGCGGTCTCGCCGGGGACGTCCCCCGCGCGGCCGCGAGTGCTGCTCGTGGATGACGAGGAAGTGCTGCTGATGGTGTTTCGCCTCGGCCTTGAACGTGAGTTCGACGTCGAGACCGCCAGCTCCGCGGCAGAGGCTGCGCGCAAAATGGACGAGTGCGATTTCGATGCAATCGTGTGCGATCACCGCATGCCCGGCCTGACCGGTGCCGAGTTCCTGCTCGAAGCGAGCCTGCGCCACCCGCGCACCCGCCGCATCATGCTCACGGGGTATGTGAATCCCGATCTCCTCGCGAAGACCGTCACGGAGGCGGGCCTGTCCGCCTGGCTCTCGAAGCCGCTGAAAATCCAAACGCTTGCGCAGACCATCCGCGCCGCCGTCTCGGAAAACTGAGCTCAATCGACCGTCAGGGTCGTGTAGTCGCGCTGCCAAAGCGCATCCTCGCGCCAGCCATGCACGCGTGGAGCGATGAGGAAATTCTTCGTGTTGAAATAGAGCGGGATGATGCCGCCTCCGCGCAATAGGATCGCTTCGGCATCGTGCTCCAGTGCGAGCCGTTTCACGGGATCGGGCGCAATGACTGCAGTCGTAGCGAACCCAACAAAATCAACTGTGCGCCAGCGCGGATCGCCGGAGTTCCAGCCGGTGTAGTTGACGGGCGAGTCCGGCGTGAACTGGGTGAGGATCGCGGCCGGATCGGCGACATCGGGGATGAGCGTCACGAGCGCGATATCGAAATCGCCCGACGCGAGCGCCGCGAGGTGAACCTTGGCCTCTCGGATGTTGATCGCGACCTCGAAACCCAGTTCACGTTTCCATGCAGCTTGAATGGCCTCGAGCAAGGTGACTTGGGATTGCGACCACGCGCTCAGCTCGGGCGGACCGGTGCGCTTGATCGGGGGCGGTCCACGCGGCGGCGATTTAGTTGCAGTGGGGCTGATGGAAAGAGTGGGGAAACGCTTGTTCAGGGCTTCGAGTTCCGCCGCTGTGAGTTTCTTTTCCTCACGCTTCGCTTCATCGAGATCGAAGCGCAGCGCGGCCGGTGGATTGGCAATTTTCAGGAGGTAATCGTTGCGCTGCGGGATGATGCTGGTCGCCACCGTCTGGCCGCCGAGCAACACACGATCGATGAGTTGCTGGCGATCGAGCACGAGCGACAGCTTGGCGACTGGCATATCGATCGCGTGCTCCCGGCGTTGGTTCACGGCGAGGTAGCGGGTCTCGTACAGCGGCGTGCGGTACAGCTCGGTCGGGCGCTCGGTGGAGTACGAGGCGATCTTGGTGCGCGGTACGTCCATCGTGACGTCGACTTCACCGGCCCGATAGGCGCGCTCCTCAGTGTCTCCGCTGTCGAAGCGGATGAACCGCAGCTCATCGAGCCTAACCGCCGCAGCGCCATAGTAGCGCGGATTTTTGCGCACCACGATGCGCTGCTGCTGGCGCCACTCCGCGAGGGTAAATGGGCCGTTGCCCACGAAGTGCTCGGGCTGAGTCCACTCGCGGCCATATTGTTTCACCGTCGCCGGGTGCACGGGAATCCACGGCCCGCTCGCGACGTACTGGAGGAAACGCGCGCAGCGATCATGCAGTGTGATGACCAACGTGTGCGGATCGGGCGCGGCGAAACCGACAGCAGCGAAATTCGTGACTTCCCCGCGGACGTACAGCTCGGCGTTGCGCACCGGATAAAAGACCGCGGCCTTCGTCGCGCCAAACGTAGGCGCGAGCAGGCGCGCGTAGCTGAAAATAAAATCGTTGGCCGTGACCGGATCGCCATTGGACCACTGCGCATCGGGCCGCAGGTGAAACGTGTAAACGAGACCATTGGGCGAGATATCCCAGCTCGTGGCGAGGGCGGGGAGCGGCTCCTGATTTTCAATTTTCGATTCTCGATTTTCGATTGCGGCAGAAGCGAGCCGCGGAGCTGAGGCCGCCGGTTTGACGAGACCTTCGCTCAGCGCGCGGATGATAAAATACTCGTCGGGCAGTGTCGCCTTCGCGGGATCGAGATCGGCGGGCTCGTTGCGTTGCGAGATGCGGACGACCTTCGGGGCCGAAGGCGCGGCCGGCGGGGGCGCCTTAGAGCACGCAGCGACCGCGAGCGCGCCAAGTAGCAGGAGCCGGAGCGCGAGGTGGCGGTTCACAGTCTCACTCCAACCAGACATTCCGAAAATCGGTGTTGTCCATCGGGTTCTTGGCCCAGCCCTTCACGCTGGGATGAACCAGATAGACGTGCGTGTTGAAATAGATCGGCGCGATGGGCGCGGCCTCGAGCATCAGTGTCTCGGCCTTGGCGAGGAGCGTCGCGCGAGCGACAGGGTCGGCGGAGGCGGCGGCTTCATTCATCAGCGCATCGTAGTCGGCGGATTTCCAGCCGGTGTGATTGTTGCCGGATTCGCTGCGCCAGATGTCGAGGAAGGTCGTCGGGTCGAGATAATCCGCGACCCAATCGGAGAGGAGAATCTGGTACTGCCCCGCGCGGCGATTGGCGAAGACGACTTTGTACTCCTGATTTTGCAGCGTGACGTTGAGCCCGAGATCGCGGCGCCACATCTCCTGCACGGCCTCGGCGACTTGGCGGAGGATGTCGGAGTTGTTGTAGAGGATTTCGATCGGCGGGAGATCCTTGCCGTCGGCGTGCCCGAGCTCGGCGAGGAGCTTGCGCGCGGCGGCGAGATCGCGGGTGGGGAAGACGGGCGGCGTATAGCCGGGAATCGTGGGCGGGACAAAACTCGTCGCGGGCTTCTGGCCACCGTGGAGAATTTTCTGTGCGATGATGTCTCGGTCGATCGCGAGCGAGAGCGCGCGGCGGAAACGCGCGTCGTCGAGCGGCGCGCGGCGCGTGTTCATCCGGAAGAAATACGTGTCGACGTATGGATCGATGCGCAGCGACTCGGGATGATCGCGGCGGTAGGGCTCTACTTTCGAGAGCGGCAGGTTATACGTGACGTGCAACTGCTCCGCGCGATACGCGCGCTCTTCGGCATCGGTGCTGTCGATGGGGAAGAAGTGGATGCCGTTGAGACGCACACGATCGCGATCCCAGTAGGTCGGCGATTTCTCGACGACGACATGCTGGTGCGTGATCCACTCCTTCAGCACAAACGGCCCGCTCGTGACCATGCGGTCCGGCTTCGTCCACGGCGTGCCGCGCTGATAGGCGTCGCCGACCTTGGCGATGCTGCGCACATGGACGGGGCGCCATGGCGGATTCAGCAGCAGTTGGAGAAAATACGGTGCAGGATGCGCGAGCTGGACGACGAGGGTTTGCGCATCGGGCGCGGCGAGTCCGACCGCGGAGAAGTCCTTGTTCTGCCCTTTGTGAAACGCCTCACCGCCGCGGATCAGGTAGAAGAAGTACGCGTAGTCCGCAGCGAGCGTGGGCGTGAGCGCGCGGTGCCACGAGTCGATCACGTCCTGCGCGGTGATGATCTCGCCATTGGACCACTTGGCATTCGCACGCAGGTGAAACGTGTACGTGAGCCCGTCGGGCGTGATCTCCCAGCGCTCGGCGAGCGACGGCGCGGGCGCGAGGGTCTCAGGGTCGAAGGTCACAAGACCATCGAACAAAGCCGGGACGATCTTCGCCTCGGCGAGTCCGGTGACGATCTGAGGATCGAGGTCCGATGGCTCCGAGCCGACGCCGATATAGATCACGCCGGCGCGCTTGGCCTCCTCGATGCGCGAGGCACGTTTGCCACAGGCGGAAAGCGCGAAAAGCGAGACGACAGCGAGCAGCGAAAAGAGAGAGCCGCGGAGCGACATGAGAGTAGGGAAGCAGGTCTCAGTTGCGTTTCAACAACGCGACGGCGTGCGCCGCGATGGCGAGGCCGCGGCCGATATCGTCGGAGCCCTCGTTGGTCGTGGCCTTGAGGCCGACCTCATCGATCATAAGCCCTGCGGACTTGGCGAGCGCGGCCTTCATCTCGGCGAGGCGCGGATAAATCTTGGGCTGCTCTGCGATGAGCGTGGCGTCGATGTTCACGATCTCGAAACCGATTCGACGCACCTCGGCCGCGACGCGCTGGAGCAGGATCTGAGAGTCGATGTTCTTGTACGCGGGATCGGTGTTCGGAAAAAAGTGCCCGATGTCGGGCAGCGCCGCAGCGCCGAGGATCGCGTCACAAATCGCATGCGTGAGACAGTCTGCATCCGAGTGTCCATCGAGGCCGAAGTCGCACACGAAGCGCACCCCGCCGAGGACGAGCGGGCGCCCCGCGATGGTGCGGTGAATATCGTAGCCGTGGCCGATGCGGAAGGAACTCACAGGAAAGAAGAGAGAGTCTTTTGGGACACAGAGGGCACTGAGAGAGGAGTCGAGATCACAGAGAGTTTCTCGGGGATCTCCTCTTTTACCCTCTGTCCTCTCCTTATCCCAATAAAATACGCCGAAGGCGTCTCACTCCGCATCGTCGTGCGGCACCTCGCTCGCCATGAGAAACTCGAGGTAAGCGAGATCGGCGGGGCGGGTGAGCTTCGGATTCGGCTGCGGATTTTCGAGGAGCGCGATGGAGTGGCCGAGTTGCTCCACGGCCTGCGCGTCGTCGGTGATGCTCAGCTTCTTTTTCAGCACTCGCTCGTGCGCACGGCAGATGAGTTCGCGTGAGAAGACCTGCGGCGTTTCCATCGCCCAGAGGCGCGAGCGATCGAGCGTGCGGAGCTTCGCATCGTCGCGGTGCTCCTTAATCGTATCGGTGACGCGATGCGCGAGGACGACGGCTTGTTCGCGCCGGACGATCTTGTGCAGCGCGACGAGTTGCTCCGGCCGGATCATCGGCCGCGCGCAATCGTGGATAAACACATACGCGATGTCCGACGGCAGGGCGGCGAGCGCGTTTCTCACGGACTCCTGCCGCTGGCGTCCGCCGCGCACGAGGACCGACGGCGTGGGCGCGTACTCGGACAACTCCATCATCTGCGCCTGGTCGCGGTAAACGACCACGTAGAAATCGGCGATCGAACTCGCCATGAACGCCGCCACCGAGTGGGCAAACACCGGACGACCGGCCAGTGGAGCGAGGATCTTGTCGGCCACGGCGCCGGCCATGCGTTTGCCGCTGCCGGCGGCGAGGAGGATGGCGGCGGTACGAGACATGGGGAAAAGCTGAAAGGCTGAAGAACGGAAAAACTGAAGCGGGGTGATTGAAAGGACGAAGCAGGAGCGAGGGAAGCGCTATCTGCGTAGGGGAATTGTCAGCTCTTCGGCCTTTCGGTTCTTCAGCTTTTTGTGCCGAGATCCGCGAGGATCGCACGCGCCGCGGCGGCGGGATCGGCAGCCTTTAGGATCGGGCGGCCCACGACAATGTAGCTCGACCCGGCCCGTGCGGCCTCGGCTGGCGTCATGATGCGCTTCTGATCGTCGCCGCCGGCCTCACCCGCGGGGCGGATGCCGGGGGTAACGAGCTGGACATTGGCGGGGAGTTGGCGACGCAGCATCGGCACTTCGAGCGGCGAGCAAACGAGTCCGGTGAGCCCCGTATCGACCGCGAGACGACCGAGCCGCGCGACCTGCACCTCGGGCGCTTCGGAGACGCCGATTTCATTGAGGCCTGTGCCATCCATCGAGGTCAGCACGGTGACGCCGAGGAGCAGCAGCTCGGGCTTGGTCTGCTGCTGCGCGGCGCGCGCGGCGGCCATCATTTCGCGCCCGCCCACGGTGTGGAGCGTGAGCATGCCGATGGGCAGCGGCGCGAGCGACTCGACGGCTTTGGCGACGGTGTTGGGGATGTCGTGGAGCTTGAGATCGAGAAAGATGTTGAACCCCTCGTCGGCCACCGACCGCACGTAGTCGGGGCCGTAGGCGGTGAACATTTGCAGGCCGATCTTCACCCACCGCAGGGAGCCGCGGAGCTGGCGAAGGACCGGAGCGGCAGCTTCGCGCGTGGGGACATCGAGGGCGAGAATCAGGTCGCAAGACATGGTGTCGGAAGGTCGCTAATGGACGCGATTGCCCTCGAAGTGAACCCGGAAAATCGCCCCCGGCCGATTTTTCGGCTTTCCGTCGCCGCGCAATCGCACGGAGTGATGCCACCCGTGACTGAGACCACGCTATTCGCGCCGGCCAAGCTGAACCTGTTCCTCGCCATCACCGGGCGACGCGCGGATGGCTTTCACGATCTCGTGTCGGTCGCGGTGCCGCTGGACTTCGGCGACACGCTCCGCGCCGAGCTGCGCGCGGGCACCGATCAATGGACGCTCAGCTGCGACGACCCCGCGGTGCCACTCGATGAGACCAATCTCATCCTCAAAGCCGCGCGACTGTTCGCCACGGCGACCGGCCAGCATACCGGCGGTCACTTCACCCTCACGAAACGTGTCCCCATGGGCGCTGGCCTCGGGGGCGGCAGCAGCGATGGCGTGGCCGCGCTCAAGGCCCTCAACACCCTCGCTGGTTCTCTGCTCGACGCTATCGCACTCGAATCGCTCGCTGCCCAACTCGGCTCAGACTGCGCCCTGTTTCTTCGCAGCGGCCCCGTCGCGATGCGCGGGCGAGGGGAGCGGGTCGAGACGCTCCCGGCCTCCGCCGCCAACCGTCTGAGCGGCCGGCGCGTGCTGGTCTTCAAGCCCCCCTTCGGCATCGCGACGGCATGGGCCTACGGCCAGATGGCGCGGCAACCTGAAACTTATTTGCCTTCAACTGCCGCCGAGCAGCGCTTGGCCGATTGGCTCGACGGGGACGCCCCGGCCGAGGCGCTCCTTTACAACAACATGGAGACGGTAGCCTTCGCGAAGTACCTCGCGCTACCGACCCTGTTGGGCGCGCTGCGCGAGAGGTTCGGCCTTGCAGTCCGCATGAGCGGGAGCGGCAGCGCCTGCTTCGCCTTGTTGGCCGAAGATACCCCGGTGTCGGCGGTCACGGGAGAGATTAGGGCTGCGTGGGGGGCGGAAAGTTTCACGATTGAGACACGGGTGATGCAAATGCGAGGTTGACCCTTCGGCTGGCGCGGGCGTTATCGTCCGCCGCTGCGCTCACCCCACGCGCGCCTCATGCCCAAGGATTCGTCACGCACCAAACAAGAGCTGATCGTGCAAGGCATCTCTGCCTCGCGCGGGATCGCTTATGGGCAGGTGTTTGTGTACGTGCAGAGCGAGATCGAGGTGCCGACCTACGTGGTCGATGCCGAGAAACGCATCGATGAGATCGCGCGCTTCGAAAAGGCCCTCGTCGCGACGCGCCAGCAGATCGCCAAGATCAAGGCCGAGGTGGAAAAAAACCTCGGCGAGGATGAAGCCCTCATTTTCGACGCCCACCTGCTCGTGCTCGAGGATCAGGCGCTGATCGGCGAGACGATCCGTGAGTTTGAGACGACCGGGCACAATATCGAGACGTGCTTCGACAAGGTCTCGCAGCGCTACATCCACGCCTTTGCCGAGATCGACGACGAATACCTCCGCGAGCGCGCCGGTGACATCAAGGACGTCGCCCAGAGGGTCCTGCATAATCTCCTCGGCCAGGCCGAAAACTCGCTGAGCAAGCTCGCCGAGAAGCGCATCGTCATCGCCAACGACCTTACGCCCTCCGACACCGCGAGCATCGACCGCAGCACCGCGATCGGCCTTGTGACCGACAAGGGCAGCAAGACCAGTCACGCCGTCATCGTCGCGCGCTCGATGAAGGTCCCCGCCGTCGTCGGCGTGCGCGATCTCTCGACCCGCCTCAAGACCGGCGACTGGGTGATCGTCGATGGCTACGATGGCGTCGTGATCATCCATCCGTCGGAGACCACGCTCTTCCGCTACGGCAAGATCCGGCTGCAGAAAAAGACTTTCGAGCAGCACCTGCTCGATGCGAACCAGAAACCCGCGGTCACGCTCGATGGCGTCCCCGTGGCGCTCATGGCCAACATCGAGAAGGTCGATGAGACTGCGCAGGTGAAAGAGTATTTCGCCGAGGGCGTCGGCCTCTACCGCACCGAGTATCTCTATCTCAACTCGGCGCGCATCCCGACCGAGCAGGAACAGTTTCTCGCGTACAAAGCCGTGGCCGAGGCCGTGGCGCCGCACCCGGTGATCGTCCGCACGCTCGACCTCGGCGGCGACAAGCCGATGGCCAGCGCGCCGGGCCTCTTCCAGAAGGAGTCGAATCCCTTCCTCGGCTACCGCGCGATCCGCTTCTGTCTCGATAATCCCGCGATCTTCAAGGATCAGCTCCGCGCCGTGCTGATGGCGAGCGCGCACGGCAAGGTCCGCCTGATGTACCCGATGATCAGCGGCGTCGACGAGATGCAGCGCGCCAATGCCGTCCTCGCCGAGTGCAAGGCCGAGCTCAAAGAGCGCGGCCAGCCCTTCGACGACAAGCTGGCCGTCGGTGCGATGATCGAGATCCCCAGCGCGGCGACGACCACCGACCTGCTCGCCGAGGAGTGCGATTTCTTCAGCATCGGGACCAACGATCTGATCCAGTACCTGCTCGCGATCGACCGCGGCAACGACCGCATCGCGCATCTCTACGAGCCCACGCACCCGGCCGTCATTCGCACCCTCAAGCACATCGTCACCGAGGCCACAAAGCGCAAGGTGCCGGTGAGCGTATGCGGCGAGATGGCCGGCGATCCGATCTACACGCCGCTCCTCCTCGGCCTCGGTATCCAAGGCTTGAGCATGACGCCGACCTCGCTGCCCGCGGTAAAATACGTGGTACGCGCGATGACGATGAAAGACGCGAAGGCGCTCGCCGACGAAGCACTGACGATGGGTTCGGCGAAGGAAATCCACGCCAAGTGCGACGCGTTTTACCGGGCGCGCGTGGAAGGTGAATGAGCCCACGCCCACTTCGGGCAAAGCGCCGCCGGGCCTAACTGGCCCGGAAGTACTGCGCCTCTGGAAATGGCCCGTGCTCGCGGTCGCCTTGGGCTGGGTGCTGTTTGTAGTGCTTTTACGGATACGTTGGTCGGCGGGCGAGGAGTTCTACTACGGCTGGGCCGTCGTGCCGCTCGCCGGATATCTCGCGCTGGAGCGCTGGGCCGACCGGCCCGATCCGACGGCGCGCGGTGGCGGCGCACGCTGGCTGGCGGTTGGTTTCGCCGTGTTGGGCGCGCTGGCCATCGGCGTGGCGGGCGTGCTGCTCGCACCCAATCCACTCTGGACGATGCCCGCGTGGCTCGCGGGCGGTGGGGCGGCCGCGCTTACCCTTGGTTTGGCCGGCGCCGCGGGTGGTCGACAATGGGCGATGTGGTTTGTCGCGTCGGTGCTGGTGGCGCTCGCCGGATTGCCGTGGCCGGCAGCGGTGCAAGTGCCGCTGGTCGCATTACTGCAACGCGGCACTGCGACCATCGCGGCTGAATGGGTTTCGGCTTTCGGCCACCCGGCGATCTCGAGCGGCAGCACAATTCAAGTGGGGGAGGGTGTTGTCGGCATAGACGAGGCCTGCTCCGGTCTGCGCGCGCTGCAGGCGGTGGTGATGCTGGCGCTTTTCTTCGGCGAACTATTGCGACTCACGCTGCCGCGGCGCATCGCGCTGCTCTTCGGAGGCATTGGCGTGGCGCTGGCGGCGAATACTCTGCGCGCCGTCTTTCTCACGTGGCAAATGGCGGGCGGGGGCGCAGCCCAGGTGGCGGCGTGGCACGACCGCGCAGGCACCATCGAGCTGTTCACCGGCCTCATTGGCGTGGCGCTGCTGGCATGGCGCTTGGGCGCGACGGCCAAGCGTGAAACGCGAGTGGCGTTCGTTACCGTACCGACGCGGGCCGTCGAGCGAAGCGCGGTGGTGGCGATCTGGTTGCTCGGAGTCGGAGTTATTTTCACGGCTTGGTGGTACCGACCGTCTGCGGCGAGTGGCGGCGGAATTTGGCAGCTCACGCGACCTGCGCCGGAGTGGACGGAGTACATGCTTCCGGCCAACGCCGCGACTGAACTCCGCTGCGCTTCGAGCGAGGGCTGGCAAGTACGACAGGAGGCGGGCCGCGATTGGGTCGCGCTGCGCCTGCACTGGGGCGGCGATCCGGAGGTACGCTACACGCCCGGCAATCACTCGCCAGAGATTTGTCTGCCTGCGGTCGGCGTGCAACTGGAGCGCGAGCTCGGCATCGTGCGTGCTGAAGTGGCCGGCCGCACGTGGGTGCTCCGCGCGATCCGTTTCAAATCGCAAGGCCGCGCGATGCATGTGTTCACCGGCCTATGGGACGGCGTGCGGGCCGAGGCGCTGACGCCTGCGGAGAGCGTCGCGGCGGACTTCGACGTGGAGCGCTGGTTGCTCGTACGCGAGCGTCGGCGCGACCTCGATCTCGATCAGCTCACCGTGGCAGTGGTGGGCTGCACGACCGACGACGAAGCGGTCTCACGCTTGCGCGCGCTCCTGCCACGATTGCTCATCCGCAAAAATTAATCGAAACTGCGGCGCGAAAGTTGCGTCGGTGCGCGTGCCGCATTCGAATTTTGCTGCACCGGAATCCATGCTCTTCGACGCCCAGAAAGCCCGCATCAAACAGATGCTCAACGACGCGACCGAGTCGCAGATCGATGCGCTGCGCTTTGGCGGGATTGCGCTCGCGTTGGCGCTGATTGGTTTCGGCGGCTATTGGTTTTTTCGACCGAAGGTGACGAGCTGGCAGCACGAGCAGGCACTCAAGCAGGCCGACGAGCTCGCGCAGAATCGCGACTATCGCGGGATGCTCGTGGCGCTGCAGCGTGCGACGCAGCTCGCACCCAACGACGTCGCGACGTGGCGCGAGGTGGCTCGCCGCCTCGACGAACTGGGGGCCCCCGAGTCGCTCGTGGCCCGCGAAAATCTCGTGCGCCTCGCGCCGGCCGAGGCCTCGTATCGTCTCGCGCTGGTGAAAGACGCGCTGAAATTCGGCGAGCCCGATCGCGCGCAGCTCGCGCTCACTGGCATCACCGAGGCAGCGCGAACCGATGCGGCGTTTCACCGGCTTACCGCCGCCGTGGCGCTCGCCCTCGGCAAAACCGACGAGATCGAATCCGCGCTCGCGTCGCTCGTGCAGGTGGCGCCCGACGACGCCGTGGCACGCTTCAATCTCGCCGCGGTGCGTCTGTGGAGCGTCGACGCGGAAAAATCTATCCGCGCTGTCGCCGAACTCGAAACGCTCACCGAGCAGCCGACGGTGCGCGTGCGCGCTGCGGTGGAGTTGTTGAAATTTGCCGCGCGCCAGAGCGACGCGCAGTGGACGGCGCGCGTGGTCACGCTCGCTCTGCAGCGGCTTTCGCCGCCCGGAGCGAATCCGCTTCCTACCGGTAACCCGCCCGGTTGGTTTCAGTTGATCGAGGCGCTGAAGAGTGCGTCGGTCGCGCAACCCGGGGATGCGGCGGTGGTCGCCGGCTGGATGGGCGATGTGGGGATGCGCCGAGAGGCGCTTGGTTGGCTGGAGGCGTTGCCGCCCGCGCAGAACGCTGCGCCGGAGGTTTTGTCCGTCGCACTGCAGTTGAGTGCGAGCCTCAGCGACGTCTCACGCGTGGAGCCGCTGCTGCGCCGTGGCGCGTGGGGGGCATTGCCACCCGATGCCGTCACACTCGCTGTGGCGTCGCAAGTGCAAGCCCAGCGCCAGCGCGGCGAAAATGCCCGCGCTACCTGGGACGACGCGGTCGCAGCCTGCGGCACCGATAAGGACGCGCTGCGCACGCTGGCGCGACTGGCGGCCGCCTGGCGCGACCCCATCGGAATCGAGCATGCGTTGCTCGCGGTCATCGCCCGTTATCCTAATGCGCGTTGGGCGTTCGAGGCGCTGCGCAATGGCTATGCCGAGCGTGCCGATCTCCCCGGCATGGTGCGGCTGTACGACAAATGGGTCGAGGCGGAGCCGCACAACGATGCGCTCGCACGCGATTGGGTGATTCTGAGCTGTGTCATCGACCATTTGAACGAAGGCGCTGCCCAGCGAGCGGAACAGCTGTATTCGACGCAACCGAAGGATCGCAGCATGATCATCGCACTCGCGGCGGTCCGGTGGAAACAGGGCAGAGTAGGTGACGCCGTGGGATTGTTGAACACGCTCGAAGCAGACTCTCGCACGCGTCCCGACGCAGCTTTTTGGGACGCACTCGCGCAGGCCGAATACGGCGACAAGTCAGCCGCCGCGCAGGCTGTTTCCCGCGCATGGCGGCCTGACTTGCCGACCGAGCAACTTCGCCTCCTGCAGGAAGCGGCACGCAAATCTGATGTGAATCTGCCACGAGTCGGCGACTCGCGCTAATACGTACGTAGCGTCGTAAAAATACTCCCACAGCACGCCTTGTTTTCGCCGATGGTGAGGGCAAAGCTGTTGCAATGAATTTTGGTCCGACGTCCCACTTCCGTAGCATCGCGGCGCTCTTCGCAGCGCTGGCGGTCACGGCCGTGGCGTCGGCTCAAGTGACGGTGGTGAATCAGGCGGTGCACGACTTCGACACGCTGGTCCGCAACTACAATTTGATCAGTCTCGGCAACGCCAGTTTTGGCAGCGGCTACGGCGACACCGAGGGGCCCATCGCGGTCCAGGGGAATCTTTCGCTCAACGGCGGCTCCATCGGTAATCAGCCCGGCAAGTACGGCGCGACCAGCGATCCTACGCTCTACGTCGGCGGCTCGCTGACGATGAATGGTTTCACCACGATCAACACGGGTTACGCGTCGACGCCCAATGTCGGCGGCGGCTTCTCGTGGGACGGCACGCAGCGTCGTCTCACCGGCGGCGGCGGCACGCTGAGCATGAATGACTCATCGGCGACGACTAGCCCGATCACCAATTCCGGCCCGGCGAATTGGAACTGGAGCTCTATCTCCAGCTCCGCGACTTCGATTCAGAATACCCTCGCGAATGCGGCTGCGCTTGGCGCTGGCACCGGCACGATCTCGGCGAGTGGTGGCAACCTGAATTTCAACGTCACGGGCAATCCGAGTGGCGTCGTGGTTTTCAACCTCGATGCGAGTTTGCTCTCGGGCAACACCTACAACGGCCAGTCGTTCTCCAACATTTCGCTCAACGTCCCGACCGGTGATCTGTTCGTGGTCAACGTGACCAATGTCGCCAACGGCCAGACGCTCTTCGGCACGGGCTCGGGCATCAATTTCAATCAAGGCTCCGGCTACGACCGCCTGCTGTGGAATATCCTGCCGAGCACGGGCCCGTCCACAAGCGTCTCACTCGGCAATGGTGGCCAGTTCTTCGGCAGCGTGCTCGCGCCGCTGATCGACCTCGGCAACACCGCGAGTAATTCCGTGCCGGTCAACGGCCAGATCATCGCCGGCAGCTACACGCACTCTGGTGCCGAGCTGCATTACACGGGCTTCGATGCGTCGAGCATTCCCTTTTCCGCCGTGCCCGAGCCCGGCACCTACGCGCTCGGCGCGGTGGGTCTGTGTATCGCCGGCATCATCTGGCAGCGTCGACGAAAGAGCGCCTGAGTCGACGTCCTGCAGCAAAACGCCTAGTCGCTTTACTATGTATTCGCTCTCGCGGAAACCTCTATGGAGGGCCGAGCTCCTGCGAGGCCGGTTTCACGGCTCATGCCATTGGAGCACATTGATCTCCCCTTGATATGGCCACGCGGACGCGTCAGCCACGAGACCATGGCGGACGGGATTGTTTGCTACGTAGTGCCATTTCTCTCCGTAAGAGTCACCGCGTCGCAGTTGCCGGTCCCAATAGTCCTTTTGCCAAATTGGTTTTTCTTCGGGATGTGGCCAGTGGCGAGTCGTCATGTTCTGCCAATAGCCGATCCAAGCTTTCAGCGGCCTCGGAGGAAAAACTCCCGGCGCGCAAAAAAGATGGAGATGATCCGGTAAGATCACGTATCGACCGACCAGCCAATGGGTCGATTCGCGCAACGTTTCAACGAGCAGTCTGCTGATCTCTGGGCGGGCAAGCAAAGGACGACGCCTAGCCACGCAAATCGTCAGGAAGATAATGGTGGTACGATTGGATTTTTCGACGGGAGTGAAATGCGCGGGTTGGTGGCGTCGAGGATGTGGTGAGGCAGAGTCCATCGAGGTACTGAGCGCGGCCTCGCAGGAGCTCGGCCCTCCAGTGCAGTTGGTTTACCGCGTTGGCCTGATCCCGCTCGCGAGCAGTGTCTCGAAAAACGGCTCGGTTGCTTCGCGTGCAACCGCGGTGACCTCGGCTTTGGCGAAACCGGATTTGCGCAGGAAGCCGTGCAGCGCGCTCTCCTTGAAACCGAGCCAGACATCGGCGTAGAGCTCGCGGGCTTTTTCGAAGGTGTGCTCGTTGAGATCGAGGATCAGGAGCTGGCCGCCGGGCTTCAGGATACGGAATGCCTCGTCGACCGCGCGCTGCGGGTGCTGCGCGTGGTGCAGCGCCTGTGAGAGGATCGCGAGGTCGACGGATTTTTCCGGGAGCGGCACGGCCTCGATGTCGCCGAGTTTGTAAGCGAGATTTACGAGGCCATTTTTCTGCGCGAGCTCGGTGCCGACCTCGACCATGCGCGGCGAGTTGTCGATGCACCACACCTGCTTCGCGCGCTGCGCGAGGAGCTGCGAGACGAGGCCTTCTCCAGCGCCGAGATCGGCGATGGTGATCGCCGGAGTGAGCCGCAGGGCGAGATGGCCGAGTGCTTCCCAGGACCGACCGGGGCAGTAGTTTTTCCCGAGTCGGCCGGCGATGAGATTGAAATACTGCTCCTGCGTGCGGCGGCGTTTTTGGAGGATGCGATCGAGGTTGTCGCGATCCTCCGCCATAATTGGCAGCTCGGCGACGGAGTCGATCGCGGCGCGGAGCAGCGTGAGCTGTTTCGGCGGCAGGTGTGCACGCAGCGAGTAGAAGGCGTTTTTTCCCTCGCGGCGGTCGGAGACGAAATTGGCCTGCCGGAGCTGGGCGAGTTGCGACGAGATGCGCGATTGGCCCATGCCGAGGATTTCCTGCAGCTCCGCGACGGAAAGCTCTTCGCGCGCGACGAGCGCGAGGAGGCGGAGCCGGGTGGCATCGGAAAGCGTCTTCAGCGTGTCCCAAGTGGCATTCACGGAAGTATAGCGTGGGCCAACGGGACGCGGAGGCAATGACCGAAGCGGTCAGCGTCCACTGACGAAAAACTGGAGCAACTGCCACGCGCCGAAGGCCGTGAGGATGAGCCCCGAGCCGAGGTTGAGCAGCCGATGCCCGCCGTGTTCGAGGCGGCCGCGCAGCCAGCCCGCGGTCAGGCTCAGGACGAGCCACCACAGTGTGGAACCGAGGAATACACCCGCCACGAGCGAGCCCGCCGCCCAAGGTCCAGCAGCGACCGTGATACCGAGGCTGGCGAAGAATCCGAGGAAAGTGAGGATCGTCATCGGATTGGCTGCGGTAAGGACAAACGTCGACGCGTAGTCGCCCCAAAGATTGCGCACCGGCGCGGTGGTCGCCGCCTTGGCGGCATTCTTGGCCCGGAGCGCGGCAATGCCGAGGTAGAGCAGAAAGAGACCGCCGCAGAGCTGCAGTGCGCGGTGGTGCGCGACGAGGAACTCCGTCACGGCACTGAGCCCGAGCGCGGCGACGGTGCCGTAGAGTGCATCGGCCGTGGCGGCACCAAGGCCGGAGACGAAGCCAGCGAGCCGCCCCTCATTCAGCGAACGGCGCAGGCACAGCATCCCGATCGGGCCGACCGGGATGGCGATCGCGAGGCCGAAGGTGATGCCAGTGATGAAGGGAGCCATGAAGCGGAAAGGGGAGAGCCAACAAAAAACCCGCCGAAGTGGCGGGTTGTTGCAGCCGAGAGGAGCGGCCGGAAAATCCGGCCGCATTCCTCGGCAAATCAATTCTGCTTGTCGACGTAGCGCGCGATGCTGACGACGGTGTAGGTTTCCTCAGAGCCGGCACCGCTCTTCACCTTCACGGTGTCGCCGACCTTGTGCGACACGAGGGCCGCGCCGAGCGGGGTCTTGTAGGAGATCACGTTGTTGTCCGGATCGCTGTCCCACGCACCGAGCAGCGTGTAGGTGAGCTTGGTGCCGGACTGATTGGTGACCTCGACGATGGAGCCGACGCCGACCTGATCGAGTGAGGCTTCCTTGAAGTCGGTGATGCGCGCGCGCTCCAGCTCGCGCTCGAGCTGCGATTTCTGCGCGCTGAGGACCGCCTGATCCTGCTTCGCCATCTTGTACTCCGAGTTTTCCTTGAGGTCGCCGTGCTCGCGCGCGGTGGCGATGGCGGCCTTGTTCTCGGGAATTTTGACGTTCTTGATGAGATCGTACTCCTTGCCGCGGCGCTCGTAGCTCTCGCGGGAAACGAGGAGGTGCTCTTCCTTGCTCTCGGCATCGGCCGCGACGAGCGACTGGATGCTCGGGAAGATCTTGATGAAGCGGGCGAGCAGGGACTTCTTCGTCAGCTCCTCGAAGCCCTGATTGAGCATGAGGGTGTTGGCGAGATCGCGCGCGGTCTCAGGGTCGGCCGTGGAGAGCAGGTCGCCGATGAGATCGGTGTCCTCGCTCAGGATGTCGGCGAGCGGGATGCGGCGGGCGCTGGCGGACTGGAGCGCCTCGTAGTCGATCGCGAAGAAAATGGCGCTCAGCAGGCGCGGGGTGATCAGGTCGTTGAGCAGCTTGGCGAATTTCTTCGAGTGGCGGTTCTTGACGATCCACAGGAGGACCGGCGCGCGAAGATTCTGCTCGGTCTGCCAGCGCTTGAGCGTGGCGGCGAGGTCGTCGACGTGGCCCTGCTCGACGAGGAAGTTGATGCACTCGGTGGTGAACTTGCCCTGCGAAACCTTCAGCAGGTTGAACACGATGTCACGCGACTCGATCGGGTGCGTCTCGTTGATCAGCTCGAGGAGGCGGGACTGGAATTGCACCGGGACCTTCTCCGCGATGGCGGGGATGTCGCGGACATTGGCAATCAGCGAGGCCTGCGTGGGCTCGAAATTGTTCTCGAGGCCGGCGAGCTTGGCGAGGTCGTCGCGGACCGAAGCGCCGTAGAGGCGCTCAGAGGCGTCGATCTGATTGCTGATCTTAATCGCTTCGGCGAGATTGGCGAGGACGGCGGTGAGATCGTTCTTCTTCTCACCGGCGGACTCCAGCAGCTCCTCGGCGAGAGCGATGCGGCGGCGGGCCGAGCGGGTGGTGTTGAACTGCTCGAGGATCTCGTCCTCGGCGGAAACGGGCGTCTCGCGCAGGATGTAGCAGTCGGTCTTCTTGACCGGGACGGCGATGCGCGGGTCCTTGGCGATGATCTTCTTGGCGCCGGACCACCACTTCTTGAACTTTTCCTCACCCAGCATCTGCGCGAGGGTGATCTCGAGGTCGATGGCGGTGGTGGCGTTGTTCGGATAGCTCTCGAGGGCCTCGACGATGAGCTGGCCGGGATTGTCGGCCACGAGCTCGGCGATGCGGGCGGCGTCGGTTTCCTTGCGAACCAGCAAGTGCTTGGGCGGGAGGACCTCCATCGTCGTCACGCAGAACGCCGGATCCATCGAGTGGCCCTTCTTATCCTTGAAATCGATCACGAGCTTCTGGGACGCCTCGTCGTAGTCCTTGATCTGGCCAAAACCCCAGCTCCGGTGGATGACGTACGCGCCCGGCTTCATTGCCTCCAATTTGGCTTTAGCCGTCTTAAGGGACGGGTTTTTGGCGATGAGCGCGGAAACTGCTTCAGAATTCATGATTGCGTGAGTGAGGGCCTGAACGGGACAGTTGGCGGACAATGACGAAGTCTGTCAACCAGTGTCTCCAAACGGTCACACGATGAATCCTCCCCCTACTGCCGAGCGCCTCACAGGCTGGGTGGCCGCCGCCCGGCTGGTCGCCCAATGGCTTGACCGCCGCGAACGCCTCGACGCCCTGATGGAGTCGCTGCCCGCGACCCTCACCGGCGCCGAACGCGCCCGCTGCCAGCACCTCGTCTTCGGCGTGGTCCGCCACGCCGGCCGATTGGAGGCGTCGCTGGCCAAGCTCATCGCGCATCCCCCGCGCTTCTCGACCCGCGCGGTGCTCTACATCGCGGGCTTCGAATTGCTGGAGGCCGAAGGTGAGCACGATACCGGCCGCGTGGCCAAGATCGTCCACCACGCGGTCGAGCAGGCCAAGGTCCTCTCCAGCCCGGCCGAAGCGCGGCTGGTCAATGCCGTGGTGCGCAAACTCGCCACCGGCCTGCACGCGCAACTCGCCCCCAACCGGCTCGCGCCGGCCGAAGTGCTGGCGGAGTACTTCTCGCACCCCGCGTGGCTGGTGAAGCGCTGGCTCGCGCAGTTCGGCGCGGAGGCGACCCGCGGCCTGCTGAAATGGAATCAGACGCCAGCGGCGGTCTACGCCCGCTGGCGCGACGTGGCCACCACGCCGCCCGACTGGCTCAAGCCGACCGCCTGGCCGAGCTTCTTCGAAATCCCCTCGGGCAAATGGTCCGAGGTCGAGCCGCTGTTGAAGCGCGGTGCGCTCTATCTCCAAGACCCCGGCACACGCCACGCCGTGGAACTGCTGGAACTCAAGGAGGGCGAGACCGTGCTCGACCTCTGCGCCGCCCCCGGTGGTAAGAGCCTCGCCATCGCCGACACCATCAAGCGCGGTCGCGTCATCGCCGTGGATCTTCCCGGCGTGCGCATCGACCGGCTCAAGGAAAACCTCTCGCGCGCGAGCGAGGTCGAGGTCGCGCTCGTCCAAGGCGACATCCTCAAGGGCGGCGCCAAGCTCCTCAAGGAACACGGTCTCCCCGAGTCCTACACCGCCGTGCTCATCGACGTGCCCTGCTCCAACACCGGCGTCATGCGTCACCGCGCCGACGTCAAATGGCGACTGCAAGAAGGCGATTTCGTGAAGCACGCGCGCCAGCAGCGCGCGCTGCTCAACGCCGCCTCACTCCTCGTCGAGCCGGGCGGCCGCATCGTCTACTCGACCTGCAGCATCGACGCCGAGGAAAACGAGAAAGTCATCGAGGCCTTCCTGAGCGACACCAAGGGCCGTTTCGAACTCGAAGCCCAGCAAGCCGCCCAACCGTGGGTCGCCGGCCACGACGGCGCCGCGGCATTTCGCCTCCGGAAAAAGAGCTTCTAATCTAGGTTGCCCACGAAACACACGAAGTGACCCGAAAGATACGAGCACTGCTCGCTCTCAATTTTCGTGTCCTTTCGTGTGTTTCGTGGGCAAAAAAATCAGCCCTACGGCACGAGGTTAAAGACGGAAACCTTCTTCTGCTGCTCGCGGGTGCCGAGGAGGAAGGTGAGGGTGATGTCCTCGGCGTCGGCGATCAGGCGTTCGTAGCGGGCGAGATCCCATTTCGCGACGGGCGTGCCGTTGAGGTGCGTGACGAGATCGCCGTTCTCGATATCGGACGACGCGGCCGGTGAGCCGGGCACCACGCCCGCGACGCGCCAGTACGCGGGCGTCTTGCTAAAGGAGAGACCGAGGCTCCGACGCGGCGGCGGTGCGGGCACGGCGGAGGTGTCGCGCTGGAAGGTCACTTGGTCGTGTTCCTGGTCGAAGGTGACGACGAAGTTCTTCAACACCTCGCCACCGATGGACGACAACTCGTCGATCAGCTCCGCGTGCTGGCGCGGCAATGTGTAGGTGCCGATGGAAAACGTCTCGGCCAGCCGACCGACCTGTTGCACGCGATCGCCGGTGAGCGACGAGACCGTCGCGCCCGCGCGCGGTGCGATTTCGAACTTCGGAGCGAGACCGACAGGATTGAGACTGAGCGGACCATCACGACCGGAGTCGATGAGAGCGATGAAGGTGCGCTCACCGAGCTTCACGGGAATGAGCGGCGTCTTCGTGGCGTTGTTGAACGAGATCGTGACGCCCGGCTGATGCGTCGCGGCGAGTTGGCGAGGCTGGAGCAACACGCGGCTGTGCGGGTAGTCGAGCGTGAGCAGCGTCTCGCGGAAGAGGGGGAAGCCGAGGATGCCGTCGATCTGCACGCCGAGCTGAGTGGAGAGCGCTTCGCAATCGTACACGCGCGCGGCGACGTTTTCGAAGCGCGCCTTGCCCAATTCAAGCTGGCCGATGTTGGTCACTGGCAGCACCGCGATGTCACCCGTGGCGGAGCGCACGCGGACATCGCGGAGCGTGGGCGGAAACGCCGCGGTATCCGCGAAGCGCCGGGTGAAGTCCGGCGTGAAGAGCACGACGTTCGAACCGGTATCGATGATGAAGTGAAACGGGCCGGCCTTGCCGATCTTCGTCTCGATCACGAGATAGCTGCCGACCAACTGCGCGGGCAGAACCACCAGCTTGTCGCCCAGCGTCGTGCGGCCCGGGCGCGGTGCTTCGCGGCGCAGCGTCGAGCAGCTGGCGCAGATCAAGGCGCAGACCGCGACGAGCAGGCGGGCCAGCTTCATTTCACGGGTGGCGGCAGGCGCGTCGCAAGCACGAGCGCGAGCAGCGAAAACGCCGCGCCGACGGCAAACACACTTGCACCGCCAAACGTCCAAAACATCACGCCGGCGAGCACCGGCGTGATCGCGCGCGAGAGCGAGCCCAGCGAGCGGAAGATACCCAGCACGCGGCCTTGCTCCTCCACGCCCGCATAGAGCGAGATGAGGCCGGTGGTGGACGGATTCACGAAACCATTGCCGAGCGCGAGCAGGGCGACACCCACATAGAGCAGCGCGGGCGTGGGCGCGAAGCCCATCACGAGCAGTCCCGCCGCCGTGGCGGCAAGCCCACCGGTCAGCACGCGGATCTCGCTCGAAGTTTTCAGCAGCTTTCGCACGAGCCAGCCCTGCACCACGATCGAGCAAAGACCGAGGAAGCCGAGGAGGTAGCCGTTTTGCCGTGAGGTGTAGTTGAAACGCTGCGCGGCGAGAAACGTGAGCGACGACTCCATCGCGACAAACGCCACCGAAAAGATAAACGCGACGATGTTGGCGCGGCGGATGTTGGCGTTATCGAGCGAGAGGATTGCACGGAGCGGATTTTTGATGCGCGGATCGCGGGCATTAGCGCGCGCCGCATCCGAGAGCGTTTCGTCGAAACGCAGGGTGATCCACACGAGATTCACGAGGCAGAGCACGAGTGCGATCAGCGCGGGAACGGAAAACGGATTGATGCCGAAGCGCGCGAGCGAGGGATGATGCGCGAGCAGATTCACATGCGCCGTCAGCGCACCGATGGTCGGCCCCGTGACGAGCCCGAGGCCAAATGCCGCGCCGACAAGTCCCATGGCCTTCGAGCGCTCCTGTCGCGTCGTGACGTCGGCGACCGCCGCGGTGGCGACGGAAAGATTGCCGCTGAACGCGCCGCTCACGATGCGCGAGAGCAGGAAGAGCCAGAACGAACCGCTGCACACCCACACGAGGTAACCCAGCGCGGTGCCGGCGACCGTCCAGCGCAGCACACCACGCCGGCCACGGCGATCGCTCAGCGCGCCCCAGAATGGCGCGAAGACGAATTGCAGAATCGAGAAGAACGAACTCAGCACGCCGCCGAAGAGCACGGCCGTGAAACCATTGTCGTTGCCCAGCGCGTGGCCCAGTGAAGCGAGTTGCGCGAGGATCCACGCCAGGACACCAGACTGGCCGTCGGTTTTCAGATAGTGATCCAGCAGCTCCGGCCCGAGCGGAAAGATGATCGAGAAGCCGATCAGGTCGATGTAGAGCGTGAGGAAGATGACGCCCAGCGACAAACGGCGGGGCGCCTCACTCGGCGGAGCCTCAGACACGACGGATGATGATGCGGCGGACACGGCAGAAATGGTAAACCCAACAGCCTCCACGCCTGCGCCCACGGCGCAAGGGGAAGTTGTACTCCTATGACACCCCTCAGGCGTGCAGGGTCGCCTGAGCTTTCTTCGGCAGCTTGGCGACGACGAGGTCGTAGCTGCGGCGGATGCGCCGTTCCAATTCGGCCGGGGGCATGGCAGTGAGATCGGCCACGCGCACCCACATCCGCTTGGCACAGTAGGGCGCCTGGGTGATGCCGTCGATGTCGGTCAGCTCGTCAAACTCCTCGGGCGTGCATTTGAAGATGACCCCGTCGACCGTCTCGCCGTCGAGACCGATGAGGAAAAACATTTTGCCCACGACCTTGAAGACCAACTGCTCGCCCCATTGTTTGACCACCGTGGTCTGCGGCAGACCGAGGGCGAAGGTGCGAAGGGCGTGCAGGCGCATGGCGGTGAATCAGCCGAGCAGTTCGTGGAGCTTGGCCCCCAGCTCATCATCGGTGAACGGTTTTTGCACAAAACCCAAGGGGCCGCCACCTGCGAGCCGAGAGACCGTCTCTGGCTCATGGAAACTGCTCGTGAGGAGCACGCGGATATTGCTGCGCAGGGCGCGGAGCGCGCGCAGCGCCGGCTCGCCGCCGGGCTCGGGCAACTGGAGATCGAGAATCACTGCCGCAAACGAATCCGGGCTCGCCCGGAATGCAGCGAGGCCGGCGGGCAAATCGGCGGTGGTCTCAGACGAATAGCCGAGCGCGGCCAGCATCTCGGAGATCGCGGCACACACGTCGCTGTCGTCGTCGATCACGAGGACGCGCCCGACCGGCTTCGCCCGTGGCACGGCGACCGTCGGTGGCGCGGGGGTGACGACGGTGTCGAGCGAGGGCGGCAGCAGCAGGCGGAAATTGGTGCCGACGCCGGTGGTGCTGTCGACGCGCAGCGCGCCGTGATGGCCGCGCACGATGCCCAGCACGGCGGCGAGGCCGAGGCCGCGGCCGGCGGACTTGGTGGTGAAAAACGGGTCGAAGATTTTCGCCATCACCTCGGACGACATGCCGCAGCCGGTGTCTCGCACTTCGAGGAAAACGTATTCGCCCGGCGTGAGTTTGTCGCCGACCACAGCGCGAGCGAGCCATCCGGCGCTCGCCTGCATCACGCCGGTGGAGACGTCGATGCGCCCGACCGAGTCGCCGATCGCATCGGCGGCGTTGATGACGAGATTCATCAGAATTTGCCGGAGCTGCGTCGCGTCGGCCATGACGGCGGGGACTTCGCGCGAGAAATCCACGTGCAGCGCGATGGTGCGTCCCAGCGAGGATTTCACCAGCGGCAGCATCGACTCAGAGAGCGTGGTGATGTTGATCGGCTCGACGACGAAGCGACCCTTGCCCGCGTAGGCGAGCATCTGGCGACTTAACTCCGCAGCGCGACGGGCGGCCTGCTCGATCTCCTTGGCGCGTTCCACGGCCTCGCCCGTGGCGGAGAGGCGGACGAGACCGGCATTGCCGAGGATGCTCGTGAGGAGGTTGTTGAAATCGTGCGCGACGCCACCGGCCAGCACGCCGAGGCTTTCGAGTTTTTGGCCCTCGAGCATCTTGCGCTCGAGACCGAGCCGTGCGGTCTCAGCGTCTTTTTGCGCCGTGACATCGATGGCGAGACCTTCGAAGACCTGCGGTTTGCCGTCGGCATTGTAGACCGCGCGACCACGGGAGAGCACCCATTTCTCTGCGCCCGATACGTGACGGAGACGATAGCTCACCTCGATGTCGCGCTTTTCTTCGAGCGCGCTGCGGGTCGCGGAGCGTACGCGCTCCACGTCGTCGGGGTGGATCAAATCACGGAAGTGCACGCGACCGGCGATAAACGCATCGGGCCGGTGCCCGGTGAGCGCGAGCGCGCCCTCGCTCACGTAGAGAATCGTGAGCCGGTCATCGTAGCGGCAGCGATACGCCATGCCGGGCAGCGCGCGGAGCAGGGTGTCGAGCTCGTGACGGCTATCGGCCAACTCGGTCGTGCGAGCCCGGACCTCGCGTTCAACGGATTCGGTGCGACGGCCCAGCACGTGAACGAGTCCGGCGATCAGGCCAGTGATCGCGATCAGGCCGAGCGAGCGCACGTAGGGTAGCGGCGTCATCTGCTGATCCATCCAGCCTGCACGGGGCCGATAGATGACCCGCCACTCGCGGCCGCCGATCGGCATCGATAACTCGTGATGGGGCTGCGTGCGAAACTCCGCCTCGGTGGGCATCGGTTCGCGCGAAGTCGCTTCCTCCGAGGGACGGAAATAGAGCACACGTCGGGCGGGATCGGTCTCCGTCGCGTCGACAAAAAGCATGTCGAGAATCGTGTCGGGATGGTCGGTGCGCGTGCGCTCGAGCAGCGAACGCGTCTTGAAGACACCCTGCACGAAACCGAGAAACACATCTTCGGCTGCGGGTGCGCCGAGCCGCAGCGCGCGATAAACGGGCCAGACCATCACGAGCCCGAGATCGCTCTCTTCGCCCTGCACGAGGCGCACTTGAGGACTGAGGCTCATGCGCCGCGTCTCGCGTGCCTGCTCGAGCGTTTTGACCGTCGGGCCGCGCTGGAGATCATAGCCGAGCGCCATCTCGTTTCCGGCGAACGGTTCGATGTAACAGATGGGATAGTAGGTCGGCCGATCTCCGGCACGCTGGAGGCGCCCGCCGGCGTCGCGCTCGACGAACTCAAAATTCCTCCGATGCGTGTGCGCCATGTCAGCTTCGACCTCGGCGCGGCTCGCGGCAGGCACAACCGGCACCCATTCGAAGGCTTGCGCGCTCGGATTGCGCTCGGCGAGACGCTGCGCCGCGCGAGCGAATTCCATCCGGCTGACGGATTTGTCGATGTTGAAAAGCGCCGCGAGGCCGAACAGCGCATCTTCGTAGCGGCCCACGACCTCGCGCGTGAGCGTGTGGCGAATCGTCGCGCGGCGTACGAACTCTGCCTCCGCCCGGTCTCGCTCGATTCGTCGCTGCTCGATGAACGCCACGACGGACACAACCACGCCGACGACGAGGATGGTCGCGGTGGCGATTCGAGGATTTACCCGCGCGCGTTTGCGGGGAGCGGCTTCCATGGGACGCACGCAGGATGGGGCCGCGACCCCATCGCGCAATTACTTCCTCGCTCGGACGCGCAGGAAATACGGCCCAAGCGCGGAGCGATCGATTAAGCCGAGTACGGCAACGGATAGCGCGAGGTCAGCGTCTGCACGCGGAGGCGGGCGGCGGCCAGCGCACCGGTTTCGGCCGGCGTGCCGATGGCCTTGAGCACCGTGTCGATCGCGGCGGCGATCTCATCCATGTCGCGCTCGACCATGCCGCGCGTGGTGACCGCGGGCGTGCCGAGGCGGATGCCCGAAGCCTGGAACGGCGAGCGAGTCTCGAACGGCACCGTGTTCTTGTTGCACGTGATGTGGGCGAGATCGAGGGTCTCCTGCGCTTTCTTCGCGGTGAGATCGGGAAGATTGGCGCGGAGGTCGACGAGGAAGAGATGGTTGTCCGTGCCGCCGGAAACGACCTTGTAGCCGCGGCCCTGCATCGCGGCGCAGAGGGCGCGCGAGTTCTTCACGATCTGCTCGGAGTAGGTCTTGAACTCGGGCTTGAGGCACTCGCCGAGGCACACGGCCTTGGCCGCGATCACGTGCATGAGCGGGCCGCCCTGGCCACCGGGGAACATCGCGGAGTCGATCGCCTTGGCGTGCGCCGCGCGGCACAGGATGAGGCCGCCGCGGGGACCGCGGAGCGTTTTGTGCGTGGTGGTCGTGACGAAATCGGCGTGCGGCACGGGCGACGGGTGTACGCCTGCGGCGACGAGGCCGGCGATGTGCGCGATGTCGGCGAAAAGCAGCGCGCCGACTGAGCGAGCGATCTCGCCCATGCGGGCGAAGTCGATCACGCGCGAGTAGGCGCTCGCGCCCACGGTGATCATCTTAGGCTTCTCGCGCGCGGCGATGACGGCGAGTTCATCGTAGTCGATCAGGCCGTTGTCCTCGCGCACGCCGTATTGGACAAACTGATACAGCTTGCCCGAGAAATTAGCGGGATTACCGTGCGTGAGGTGGCCGCCGTGGCTGAGATTCATGCCGAGGACCTTGTCGCCCGGCTGGAGCACGGAGGTGTAGACGGCGAAATTGGCCTGCGAGCCGGAGTGCGGCTGCACGTTGGCGTGCTCGGCGCCGAAGAGCTGCTTCGCGCGCTCGATGGCGAGCACCTCGATCTTGTCGACCTGCTCACAGCCGCCGTACCAGCGCTTGGCAGGGTAGCCCTCAGCGTACTTGTTGGTCAGCACGCTGCCCTGCGCCTGCATCACCGCGGGGTAGGTGAAGTTTTCCGACGCGATCAACTCGATGTGATCCTGTTGCCGGGCAAGCTCGGCGGCGATGACGGTAGCGACGGCGGGATCGAGGGAGGAGAGCGGTGCGGAGTTCAGCATTGAGAGAAGGAGGGTTTCGCGAGTGAAAACTCGGCTTAAAACCAGAGACTCAATCGCCCGCGCGCAATCCGAAACCCGCCCCTAACGTGTCATTGCCTTCTGCGTCTCGGACTTGAGGAATTCGATGAGCGAGGGGATGGCCTCGACCATCTCGTCGCGCGCTGCCTCATAGAACTTGAGCGGGCCGCCGTAGGGATCGGGGATCTCCTTGTCGCCCCGCTGCGGCATGAACTCGCGAAACAGGTACACGTTGCGCGGCGTGGGGTTGTAGGTGAGCTGCATGACCGCCCGGTGCGACTCGGTCATGACGAAGGCCGCCACCGCCCCGGCCAGCAACTCGCGCGTGAGGGCGCGACTCGTGTGATCGCCGATGTCGATGCCGACTTTCTTGAGCGCCGTGACCGAATGCTCGCTGACCGTCTCGCCATTGCGCGCGGCTACGCCCGCCGAGATGACCTGGAGCGAACGCAGCGGCTCCGGCTGGGCTGCGAGCGCGTGGCGCAACAACCCCGCAGCCATCGGACTGCGGCAGATATTGGCCGTGCAGAGGACGAGGATGTAACCGGGAGCGGGCATCTCGGCCAGTAAGGGGCACGGTTTCAGGCGAAAGGCAAAGCCGGAGTAGGGCGGTGACGCGAAGGACTGAGCGGCAGAAAGCAAAAAGCCCGCCGAGGTGGCGGGCTTTGAAAGAGCTAAGCGCTAGTGAGCGCTGAACTCAATAGTGCTTCACGTAGCCGTTGCGCCGGAGGCGCTCCAGCCAGCGCTCCTGCGCGGCGCGCGTCATCTGGGTCTGGAGGATATGCTCGATCTGGTCGCGCACTTCGTCGATGGGCTGCACACCGGCATACTTGCGGTCCTCGGCGAAGAGGATGAAGCAGCCTTCCGGAGTGAGGATCGGCTGGGTGACTTCGCCCTTCTTGAGCGCGAAGAGCGGGTCGCGGAAGGTCTCGGCGATACCGGACTTCTCCATGACGCCCCAGTCGCCACCTTTGTTTTTGCGGCCGTCTTGGCTGAATTCCTTGGCGAGGTCTTCGAATTTCGTACCGGCGCGGAAGCGGTTGAGGATTTCCTCGGCCTTGAGCTTCAGCTCGGCATCGGTGGCACCATCGACGCGGGAGAGCTGGATGAGGCGGAGGTGGACTTTGTCCTCCTGAAAGAAGTGGTCCTTGTTCTCAGTGTAGTAGTTCTCGATGCGAACTGGACTGACCACGCTCAGCGACTTGCGCTGCTGCTGCTGCATGTACTGGTAGACGATGTCGTCGACGACTTCCTTGCGGAAGTCGCGCATTGTCTGGCCCTTGGAGCGCAGGTAAGCGATGAACTTCGAGCGGTCGTTGTCGAATTGCTCGCTCTGGCGGCGGGCGATTTCCTCGTCGACGTAGGTGTCGGGGATGTGGCGCTCGTTATCGCCGTCCTTCTTCTTGTAGAATTCCTTCACGATCAGCACGCGGTCGATCAGGTCCTGGATGACGCTGTCTTCGAGTTGGCTGATCTGCTGGTCGAAGTCCTGCTGGCTCTTGGCGCGCTGCTGGATCTGCTGGATGTAGGGTCCGACTTCGCGGCGCACCTCTTCAAACGTGATGATCTTGTCCTCGACCACGGCGGCGATGCCATTGGCGAAACCTAGATTGGTCGTGTCGGCGATGGGCTGACCCGGAGCGGGGGCGGCGGGAGTCTTCGCGGGGGCCATCGGCTGGGCGAAGGCGGCGGCGCTGGTCAGTAAAACAGCAGTAACAGTGAAGCAGCGGCTCAACATCATGGGGTCGGCAGATTGTTCAGAAAAGTGATAATTTCCCTCAAGCGTAGAAGTGGCTTCGGGGCGGTCAACCTCGGAAACCGGGTGCCAAGCATCACCCAGTCGTCGCGGCTGCCGCTACGCAGACATTTCAGGCGGTTTGACTCGGTTTCGACGGACACGATGCCCTTTTGTTCCGCCCGGATGCGGATCTCTGTGATCAACAAGAGCGCGCGGATCTCGTCGCCATATTTGCCGAAGCGGTCGCGCAGGTCGTCCTCGATCTGTTTAAGCGCGGGGAGGGTGTCGGCGAGGGCGAGCTTGCGGTAGAAATCGATGCGCAAGCGCGTCTCGGCCAAGTAGGTGGCGGGGATACGCGCCTGAATCATCGGCACGTTCACCACGGAGCCGGCTTCGTCCTCGGCGTCCTTGATCGCCGTGTAGCCATCGGCCCGGCGGCCCTGCGCCTCGGATTCACGGTTCGGTGGAGCCGCCTCGCCGACGAAAACGAAATCGAGCTTCACGCTCGCGCGGATGGCGGCGGCGGTCTTCTCGCCCTTCAGCCGGGCGACCGACTGGCGGAGCAGCTGACAATACAACTCGAAGCCTACCCCCACGATGTGGCCGCTCTGCTCGGCGCCGAGGAGATTGCCCGCGCCGCGGAGTTCGAGATCGCGCATCGCGATGCGGAAACCGGCGCCGAGCTGATTATGCTGGCGGAGCGCCGTGAGCCGTTGGCGCGCGATGTCGAGCAGCCGCGTGTGACGGTGGAGCAAGAGATACGCGTAGGCCTGATGTTTGAAACGGCCCACACGACCGCGGAGCTGGTAGAGCTGCGATAGGCCGAAGCGGTCCGCGCCCTCGATGATGATCGTGTTGCAGTTGGGAATATCGAGACCGCTCTCGATGATCGTGGTGCACACGAGGAGCTGGTACTTGCCCGCCACGTAGTCGGTCATCACTCGCTCCAGCTCGGCTGGCTCCATCTGGCCGTGGCCGACGCCGACCTTCACGTTCGGCAGGAGCTGGCGGAGATGTGCGGCGACCAGCTCGATCGTCTGCACACGATTGTGCAGGTAGAAAACTTGGCCACCGCGGCGCAGTTCATGATGCACGGCGTCGACCACGATCTTGTCGTCGTAGGTTTTGACGATGGTCTGGATTGGGTGGCGGTTTGTCGGCGCGGTCTCGATCACGCTCAGATCGCGCGCGCCCGTGAGTGCCATGTAGAGCGTGCGCGGGATAGGCGTGGCGCTCATCGAGAGCACGTCGACCGTGGAGCGCATGGCCTTGAAGCGCTCCTTGTGCTTTACGCCGAAGCGCTGCTCCTCGTCGATGATCACTAGCCCGAGCTCGCGGAAAACGACGTCGGTCTGCAGCAGCCGGTGCGTGCCGATCAGGATATCGACTTGGCCCGCGGTGACCGCCGCGAGAATCTTCGCTTGCTCACCGCGCGTGCGGAAGCGGCTGACCATCTCGACCGCGATGGGGTAGCCCGCCATGCGCTCGCGAAACGTGTTCAAGTGCTGCTGCGCGAGCACCGTCGTCGGCACGAGTAGCGCGACCTGCCGGCCGCCCTGCACAGCTTTGAACGCCGCGCGGATCGCCACCTCGGTCTTGCCGAAGCCGACGTCGCCACAGATCAGCCGGTCCATCGGGCGCGTGCGTTCCATATCGGCCTTGGCCTCGTTGATCGCACGGAGCTGATCGCGTGTTTCGGTAAATGGAAACGACGCCTCGAATTCCTTCTGCCACGTCGTGTCCGGCGCAAACGCATGCCCCGGCTGAGCCTCGCGCGCCGCGTGGATGCGCAACAACTCTGCCGCGAGATCGATCGTCGCGAGCTCGGCGGCCTTGCGCGCTTTTTCCCAACGACCCGAGCCGATGCGCCCGAGCTGGGGCTTGGCCTTGCTGAGGCCGACGTAGCGGCTGATGAGGTGCGACTCCTGCAGCGGCACGTGGAGCGTCACGCCGTCGTCGAACTCCAGCGAGATCACTTCCTTTATACCCTGCGCCGTATCCAGTTTCGTGAGACCGCGATAGAGCGCGATGCCGTGCTGGAGGTGTACCACAAAGTCGCCTTCGACCAACTCCGAGAAATCAAGGAGCTGGTCGATCTGCGCACGCTGGGCGAGCGCGCGGGCATTGAGCGAAGGACGCCGCGCGCGCTGCCGGCCAAAGATCTCCGTCTCCGTGACTACGACGAGTCCGGCCGGGAGTTTCGCGGAGTTTCCGCTCCGAAGGAGATTGCGCCCGGCGTTGCGATACGTGACGCGAAAACCCTCGTTGAGCGCGCCGCGGAAAAACTGCGGATTCGCGATCTTGATCGAAGTGTCCTCGCCGAGAATTTCGCGCAGGCGTTGCTCTTCGCCCTCCTTCGAGGCGACAAACGCCACCGCGAAACCTTCGCGGTGCCAGCGCGAGACTTGGCGGAGAAATTGTTTCCGCGCCTCGTCTTCCGCCTGCAATCGCTCGTGCGCGACGAGCGTCTCGCTCGCGTAGGTGCGATGATGCACAAGGCTCTCGGTATCCCACGTCTCTTCGCTCGCCGCGGCGTCGAAGAGCGCGCTTGCCTCATCGATGTCGCTGATGCCGAAAGCGGCGGCGCTGCGTTCGAGCAACGGCGTGAGTCCGTCGGAGTTCTCGCGCGCGAAGGCGCTGAATTCCTCATCAAGCGCCGCCGGCTCGATGAAGCCGAGATGCGTAGCCGGCGAGAGATAATCCGCGATCCCGGTGCGTGACTCGCCGAGCTTTACGCGGGGCGAAGCCGACAGCGTGATCGACTCCACGGTCGCGCCCGAGCGCTGCGTGACCGGATCGAACTCACGGATCGACTCGATCTCATCGCCGAAGAAATCCAACCGGTACGGCCGCGTCGCGGTCACCGGATAGACGTCCACGATTCCACCACGCACCGCGTAGTGTCCGGGGGCCTCGCACACCGGCTCAGAGTCGTAGTCCAGTTTCTGGAGCTGCTCGAGGAGCGCTTGAAACGGCTGCGTCTGCCCGCGCGCGAGCGTAAGCTCATTGGTCGCGAACTCCTCCAGCGCCGGCACCGACTGCAGCAGCGCCGCGGGCGTGGAAACGACCACCAGCGTATCCGGCGTCGACGTCAGAGCGCGCGTCGCACGCAAGCGCGAGAGCACGGTCAGCCGATCGCTCGATGCCGCGAACGCTTCGCGCATGTCGCGCGAGTCGTGCATCGACTCGGGAAATACGAGCACGCGCAGCGGCCGCGTGTCGCGTAAGACGCCGTGGAAAAACGCGAGGTCCTCGGCAAGCGACTCGGCGATCTTCAAATCCTCCGCGACGAACAACCACACCGGCGCAGGTCGAGCCCGCACGAGCTCCGCGAGCACGGCCCCGCGCGCCGGCGGGCAAACGCCGGTGATCTTCATGCGCGAAAGGACAGGAGCGGACATCGGAAACCCTCAAGCAGGAAACCAAGAACCCGCGAAGGGCAACTTTACAGGAGCGGAAGCTTGGACCCAGAGACCACAGAAAGGAAACGAGAGGTCACTCAGGAGAAGAGGAGAATTTGGAACGCTGATCCGCGCTAATCTTCGCTCATTGGATGGGCTCTCCCTATTCGTGTTCATTGGTGTCCATTCGTGGTTAATTCGGATTTTGAACCACGAATGGACACGAATTCACACGAATGAAGGCCTCATTTCCGCGTCTATCCGTGTGCATCCGCGGTTAAACTGATCAGTGCAGATCAATGTTCTCTTATTCCGGCTTCTTCAAAACGCCGAGCGCGATTCTTGCGGCGGCCTCTTCGGCGATTTTTTTCGAGGAGCCGCGGCCGGTGCCGAGCAACTTGTCGAAGAGCGATACCGAGACCTCGTATTCGCGGGCATGGTCCACGCCGTGGATCTGCACGACCTCATAGCGAAGGGCGTCGTTGCCATGGAGCGGCTGGATCATCTCCTGTAGTCGGCCCTTGGGATTTTCGTAGTCCTCGACTGCCGCGAGGCGCGAAGGCAGATCGCCGTAGATGATGAGCAACGTGGCGCGCGTCGTGGAAAAATCGGAGTCGAGGTATAGCGCACCGATGACGGCCTCGAAGGCGTCTTCGAGCAGCGACGATTTTGAGCGACCGCCGCCGGCATCCTCGCTGGCGCCGAGCGACAGCGCGGCGTCGAGGCCGAGATCGCGGGCGAGTTGCGCGAGGAAGCGGCCATTGCTCAGCGCGGCACGGCGCTTGCTCAACTGGCCTTCGCGCTCGCCGGGATAGAGGAGATAGAGCGTCTCGGTGAGCACGAGATGCAGCACGGCGTCACCCAGGAACTCCAGCCGCTGGTTGCTCTCTTTCAGCTCGGGGTGGTCCTGCAGATACGAGGTGTGCGTGAGCGCGAGTTCGAGCAGACTCGGATCGGAAAAGGTGTGACCGAGCCGCGCCTGGACTAGCTGGAGCCGGTCGCTCATGAGCTGGCGCTCGCGTAGCGGCGCAAGCCGCGATTGAAGGTGAACACCGTGAACGAAAACCACGCCACCGTGATAACAAAGAGCCACAGCACCCAGCGCCCGTCGGTCCAGTTGAGGTGAAAGCCGTGGCGGAGCGTCTGCGCGGGGACATTGCTCACGAGCACGACCGGCAGGCCCCAGACGAAGATGCCCTCGGTGATCTTGCCAAACGCCTCGCGAGGGAGACGGGAAAACTCCGTGAGCGTGAAGTAGCCGCCTTCGAGGCCCTGCGCACTCGTCATCCAAAAGGCCAGCGACATCGATAGCACGAGGATGCTGTAGTGGATCACGACGCCGCAGAGCACGAGAAACGCATACAGCGCGATGTCGCCCACGCCCGGGTGCAGACCGAGCTGCCGCGCCGAGTAGATCACGATGGCGGTCGCGATGATCGAGTTGGCGAGGCTGTCGGGATCGAGCTTCCGCGTGGACACCATGAACAGCACGTTGCCCGGCTGGGCCAACACGAAGTCGAAATTGCCCGTGCGGATATTGCGCCCCGCCTCGAAGATGCTGCTCCAAAAAAAGCCCATCAGGAACCGCTGGATCAGCATCGAGGTGCCGATGAGCAGCATCATCTCGTACTTCGTCCAACCGGCGATCGACTTGGTATGCGCGTAGATGATCGAGATCATCAGCACGTTCACCGTCATCCACATCACCTCGACCATGGACCAGACGAAGAAATCGCCGCGGTACATCATCGTCCGCACGAGCGAGTATCGCGCGCAAGCGAGCCAGATGCGTAAGTGGTGAAGCATGGCAATAGGGTCAGCCGCCGACCGCGGTGTGACGGCGCAGGCCGCGTCGCCAGAGGAATTGATTGAGACTCAGCAGTGCGACCACCCAGAAGAGCTGCACACCGAGACCGTTCACGATCACGCTTGGGTCCTTGAGGCGGCCGGTAAAAATCGCCGCCGGAAAATACATCTGGTAGAAAAACGGCAGGTAGCCCACGAGGCGGAAGATGTTGGCCGGGAGAAGATCGAGCGGGAAAATCTGACCGCCCAGCAGCGTCTCCAGCGCCATCGAGAGGATGACGAGTCCCTGAATGTCCGTGAGCCAAAACGTCAGCAGACCGAAGCAGTACGCGATGCTGAACTGGATCAGCGCCGAGAGCATGATCGCCGGAATACCGAGTGCGAAGCGCCACCATTCGTGCGGGAACGTGAGATGATGTCCGATCACCGGCAGCGCGGCGATTAGCGGCAAAAAGATCAGCAAGCCCGACACCAGCCGCGCCGACACATAGATCGTGAAGCGGTAGAGGAAATAGTTCACCGGCTTCAGCAGGAACTGGTTGATCAGCCCATTGCGGATTTCCTCACTGATCTGGTAGTCCTCGTTGAACGCACCGATCAGAAACTGGAGCAGCAACAGCGTGACGAAATAGGTGATCGTCTGCCCGAAATTGAAATCACCGACGAGCTGGTTGTTCGCGAAGATCGCGCTCCAAAGGATGAACACCACACCGAGGTGAAACAGGGAGAAGAAGCCGCGCGTGGCGAAATTCCACCGGTACACGATGTTGCTCTGCAGGCCCACGAGGAAGACGTGGCGGTATTTGCGGAGCGTGGAGAGCATGGTGGTGGGCGGACGGCGGAGAGTAGCGACTAGTGAGTAGCGGGTAGCGAGTAGCGCAAGCGTTACGCGCAGAAGAGCAGGGGAAGTTTGCAGACGGGAGTCGAACCCGCGTTTCAAGGTCGTTCGCGACGGCGTAGAATGTCCAATCCGCGGGCGTAGCGCCTACGAGTGAGCCCCGTCGCGATGCTCGCTACTTCGATTTCAACTCGAAGCGCTCGATCACTTCCTTCGCGAGATTGCGGTAGGCGGTGGAGCCGGGGCTGAGGTTGTCGTAGTCGAAGATGGTCTTGCCGAAGCTTGGAGCCTCGCTGAGGCGCACCGTGCGCGGGATGACGGAGTTGAAGATTTTGTCCGGGAGATGCTTCTTCACTTCGTCGACGACCTGCCGCGAGAGATTGGTGCGGATGTCGAACATCGTCATGACGACGCCACCCAGCTCGAGCTTGTCGTTGACCGAGGCGTTTTTGAGCCGCTCGACGTTGCGCAGGATCTGGCCGAGACCCTCGAGCGCCATGTACTCGCATTGGAGCGTGATGAGCAGGTAGTCAGCGGCGGCGAGGCTGTTCATCGAGAGCATGCCGAGCGCGGGCGGGCAGTCGATGATGATGGCGCGGTAGCCGCCGGCCGTGCGGAGCGGCTCGATCACGCCACGAAGCTTAGTGAGATAGTTTTCCGTCTGCGCCAGCTCCATCTCGGCGGCGGCGAGATCCTCTTCGCTCGGGATGAGCGCGAGATGCTCGTAGCTGGTCGGCGTGACCATCTCCAGCGCGGAGCCCTCGCCGTGGAGCGGGCCGTAGAGGCTGCGCCCGGCCTGCTTCTCGACGCCGATGGCGCTGGTGGCATTGGCCTGCGGGTCGAGGTCCACGAGGAGCGTGTGGATTTTCTTCTCCGCCAAGGCGGCCGCGAGATTGACCGCGGTGGTGGTCTTGCCGACGCCGCCCTTTTGATTGGCGATGGTGAAAACGGTGGTGGCCATGAGATGAGGAAGGATGATTTGCGGCCAACTCGCGCGCTCCGCAAGCGCGTGGATGGAATTCATTTCAATCCTTGCGGGCTGGGAAAAAGTCCTGCAACGTCCGCCTTTCTTGGAGTTCGGCGCGGTAGCCAAGTGGTAAGGCCGAGGTCTGCAAAACCTCTATGCGCCGGTTCAATTCCGGCCCGCGCCTCCAAGTGTTTCCCTCTGGGAACGAGGCCGTGGGCCTTTCGGAGCATAAAAGTTCCATGCTCGCCGGTTTCAACATGACCCAGCAGTGCGATCTCCACTGTCATCGATGCGGCGCGCAGTTTTGAACTACCGCCAGAAGCTCATACGGCGGAAACTGTTTCTTACCAGTGAAACTAGCGATCCAGTCGGAATGATCCACCACCGCGCTCATGTTTTAGCTACGATTGAAAGATCAGGAACCGATCCGCGCCTTCTCATATGTGATTTCAGGTGAAAGTTGTATCATTCCTGCGCGGTTATGCGCGCGATCACGGCAGCTACAGAGGCCGAATTCCTTGGGACGTTTCCGAAGCGGCCTTTGACCTAACCAAGTCTGAACATTCCATGTCACGAACGACTGAAGCCCTCTGGGGAATCGATTTAGGTGGAACGAAGATTGAGGGCGCAATCGTTCAAGATGGACGTGCGATTTCACGCCTCCGCCTTCCGACAAATGCGGCCCAAGGCTACGACCAGATCGTCAGCCAAGTAACTCGGGTGATCGCGATGTTGGAAGCGGACTCAGGAATCAGACGTCCTGGGATCGTCGGAGTGGGTACGCCCGGGGTGACCGAGCCGTCCACGGGAAAGCTCAAGAATTCGAACACGCTCTGCCTAAATGATCGAACCTTGCGCGATGATCTTTCGCGTGCGGTGGGCGCGGAGGTACGGCTCGCAAACGACGCCAATTGCTTCGCCCTAGCGGAAGCGACTCAAGGTGCCGCGCGTGGTAGGGATGTTGTGGTCGGGCTGATTCTGGGCACGGGAGTCGGCTCCGGAGTCGTAGTGCACGGGCGGTTGATCGTCGGGCGCCACGGGATTGCAGGCGAGTGGGGGCACAATCCACTTTGTGGTGAGACGACCCTGTGCTACTGCGGCCAGCGCGGTTGCATCGAATCCGTTTTCGCTGGGCCTGCGCTAGAACGTTGCTATCGCGAACGAACGGGTGTCGCGCGCACCCTGCGCGAGATCAAATCCCTCGCTGATGTTGACGATCCGGATGCACACGCGACGCTGCGCCGGCTGCAGGAAAAATTCGCGGAGGCTGTGGCGATGACGATCAACCTGCTCGATCCGGACGCCTTCGTGATCGGCGGCGGGGTGGGAAACCTGGATATTTTATATTCGCCCGAGACACGCGAGTTGATCGGCAAGCGCGTGTTTAATCCCGTGGTGCAGACTGAATTTCTCCGGCCTGCCTTGGGCGACAGCGCAGGCGTCTTTGGTGCGGCCGAGCTCGCGCTTTCCTAGTTGGACAACGCGGCCTGCCAGCGCTGCTTCATGGCGCTCGCGGAGGCAGGCTCGAACCTTCAACCCACTTCGGCTCGACGAGGATGCGTCGGCAGTAGCGAGGGATGCCGCGCTCATTCTGGTGGATGAGGCCCGCTAGGGTGCGCATGGCGACGTGGCCGATTTCGCCCGAGTTTTGATCGATGCCGGCGTCAAAGTTTCCGTCGAACACACTGGTGGCACATACCGCGACATCGTCGGGTGTGCGGCAGTCGATGCGATCGAGCAGTCCGTGCAAGCCGCTGAGCGTCGTAATAATCGCATCGGGCTTAACCTGCTTTATCCAGCCGCGCAGGTGACGCACGTCGGCCACGGTCGATTCCTCCTCGAGGAACAGCGGGGCGAGATGCTTGCGCAGCGGCACGAATGCATCCTGGCTGCTGAGGTAGCCCGCGCGGAAATTGCCGCCGGTCGCTAAGTCGAAGCGCCGTGAGCTCACATAGCCGATGCGGCGGTAGCCATGCTGATGGACTCGCTCGAAAGCCATCGAGGCGCAGTTCATCTGATCGCTCGTAACCACGTGCGCCCGCGGTTCCTTCACGGAGATGCCGAGCCGTACGAGCGAGAAGCGGCTCCAGTCGAAATGGGGCAGCATGAATGTGGCGCGATGCGGCGGGATGAGGATGCCGCGCACGTTGCGCGTTTCCAAAATCTTCTGCAGCCGCCCGCTCGTGAGATCGTGGCTGATCTTGAATTCTTCGAGGCGGAATCCCAGCTGCTGGGCGGCCTCGCGCGCTCCGTTCCAATAGGCCTCGAATTCGTGCAGGCGATGAAGCTGGCTGGGGTCGTCCCATTGATTCAGCCACGCGACGGTCGAGGAAATCGTGACGGGCCGCTTCGATTGCCGATAGATCGACAGGGAAGTCAGCATGGGATCGGGCTGATAGCCGAGCCGCTGGGCCATCGCTTGGATTTCGCTTCGTCGGGCGGCGGATACCCGGGGGTCGCCTCGCAACGCCAGTGAAACGGTCACGTGCGAGACACCGACCTCGCGGGCCACGTCACGTAACGATACGCGGCGGGCGGGGGGAGGCGGGGTGTCCTCGGACATCGCGTCCGAGGGTTGGCGCGCTTGCCGCCGCCTGCAAACGGGAAAGTTTTTGCGCCGTCGAACGCTGGGATCAGCAACCATCACCAGTAGCCGATGGTGGCGCGGCGTTGTTTCATCAGCGCTTCCATGAAAAAGTAGTCGCCCCAACTGGTGTAGCAGGATCGCGCGCGGCCGACGCCGTCGCCCACCTCGCCGTGGCGCAACACTCCCGGGCACGCGGCATCGGCATTCAGGTAATCTTCCGACGAAAGCCGGTCGAGCAGGCGCTGGGCCGCGGCGGGCAGTTCGGCATCGTCGGGGAGGTGCCTGGCGAGCTCGAGAAACGCGGAGGCTGCGATGGCGGCCGCCGATGAGTCGCGCAGCATTTTCTCGCCCGCCGGCAGCTTAAAATCCCACACGGGTACGACCTCGCTATCCAGATTGCGGATGAACTTTGCCGCCAGACGACGCGAACAGTCGAGGTAGCGTCGAGCGCCCGTGTGCCCGAAGAGCAGCACGAAGCCGTAGATCGCCCACGTGGTGCCCCGCGCCCAATCCGAGTGCACGGTCCGCCCGCAGTAGTTGTCCGGTTGAGCGGGTTTGCCGGTTTCCGCGTCGAATCGGTAGGAGTGAAAGACCGCGTCGTCTGGTTGGATGAAATTCGCCAGCACCGTCTCGGCGTGGCGCACGGCGATCTCGCGATAACGAAGCAGGCCCGTCTCGGCCGTGGCCCAGAAAAGCAGCGGCAGATTCATCAGGCAGTCGATGATCGCGAGGCCGGCATAATCGGTGTCCGTCTCGTCCATGCGGCCCCAGGCGCGGATGTAGCCGCCTCTGGCGACAAAGCGCTTGGTGAGCTCGTCGGCTGCGCGCAGTCCCACGGTCCGGTCGGCTGCGTCACCGGTCAATCGGTAGAGCGCCACCGAGTAGAGGCTGTAGAGAAAGCCGATGTCGTGCATCGTCTCCATGCCGTGGATGAAGACCTTGTCCCGGTAGTGGGGCGCGAGGCGGCGGCACTGTAGGAGGAAAAATTCGTCGCGGGTCTTTTCGTAAGCGAGCGCCGCCATGCCGGTGAAAAATGACGAGGTCCAGTTCGAGATCTCGAAAAAGCCCTCGTCGAAGGCGAAGTAGTTGCCGTTGGCCGCAAAAGCGCCGGATTTCGGTTCGGCGGCGAGGCGTTCGATGTTGGCGCGGATTTTCTCGAGACAGACATCGAGGGCGAAATCCAGATCGGCGGGCGGCGGAGTGAGCATGACGGGGTGCGGAAAAACACCGCATGGCATTCCGCCGCGGTCGTGGAGTCTACGTGACCGGCATTTACACTGGAAAGCCGCGCTGGCCAAAAAGGTTGAATCGGGTCGCATCCCGGATGCGCTTGCCTGTTTCCAATGTAACCACGGATGGTGTCGATGCAGCGCGGCGCGCTGCGAGTCTGCCGGCTTACCCCGAGCCTCAATCCAGTGATCACGTTCTACGACTACGGCATCATCGCCTTCTACCTTTTCTTCGTGCTGGCCATCGGCGTCGTGTTTCGCCGGTTGAGCAAGGACACGTCGGACTATTTCCGGGCGGGCGGCGCGATGCCGTGGTGGATCACTGGCACATCGGCGTGGGTGGCGACTTTTTCCGCGTGGGCGTTCGTTGGCGCGGCCTCGGAAATCTACCGTTCGGGGCTGAAAGTGCTGATGCTGTTCTATGCGGCAATTCCGGCGCTCGTGCTGGTCGGCTGGATTACGTGTGTGCGCTTTCGCCGCTTGCGGGTGGTGACGTGGATGGAAGCGGTGCGGGAGCGATTCGGACCGGGCTCCGAGCAGTTCTACACGTGGATCAAGGTCCCGATCGAGCTGATCAAGGCCGGCATCGGACTGATGGCGATCAGCGTGTTCATCGCCGCGGTGCTCCATGTGCCGATCAACTCCGTGATCCTCGTGCTCGGAATCACGATCACACTCGTGGCGTTCACGGGCGGAGCCTTTGCGGTGCTGGCGAGCGATTTCGTACAAATGTTTCTGGTGATGACGATCACGCTGGTGACGCTCCTCCTCACCGTGCGGCAGCCGGAGATCGGCGGACTCTCGGGGTTAATCGCGAAGGTCAATGCCGCTCACCCCGAACACTTTCGGTGGTGGCTCGCGATGCGCCCCACGATCGTCTTCGGCTGGGGCCTCGCCTTCGCGTGGATCAAGACTGCCGAGCTAAATAGCATGGAATACTCGACCATGTACCTCATGGCGAAGAGCGAGAAGCACGCGCGGCGCATGGTGGCGATCCCGCTGCTGGGCGGCCTCGTGGGTCCGCTGGTGTGGGTCGTGCCGCCCCTCGCGGCCACATTGATGTTTCCGGACCTGGCGCAGGTGTTTCCTCAGCTCGCGAAGCCGAGTGAAGGCGCGTTCGTGGCGGTCGCGCTCAAGGTTCTCCCAGTCGGCCTCATCGGCCTCCTGATGTGCGCGATGTTTGGCGCGACGCTGACGCAGATGGATGCAGGCGTGAACAAGGCCGTGGGCGTTTTCGTGCGGAGTTTTTACCTGCCCATGCTCCGGCCGCAGGCCACGGAGCAGCATCTCCTCCGGGCGAGCAAGGTCTGCACCTTGGCTTTCGGGGCGATCATCATCGCGCTCTCGCTGGTGATTAACACGAATCGGCAGACGGATGTGTTTACCCTGCTCAACCAGTTCATGGTGAGCCTCGGGTTTCCGCTCACGATTCCGATCTTCTTCGGGCTGTTTTTCAAAAAGACGCCGGGTTGGTCGGCGTGGGTGACTGCGCTTGCCGGGTTTGCGTTTTCGGCGTGGGCCAATTTCTCGCTCGCGCAGCGGCTGGGCGATCCGGCGTTTGTGCGCGAGCTGCCCGGGATGTTTCATGCCATGCTGGGCGGCGCGGATACGCCGCTGACGTCGGCTGAGCGCGGCGACCTGCTGCTGGTTGTCACTGCCGTGGGCACGTCGCTGGTTGGCACCGTGATATTCTTTGGCTCGGCGTTGTTCTATCGGAAATCGTCGAGCGCGGACCGCGCACGCAGCGATGCGCTATTTGTGAAATTCCGCCAGCCGGTGCTTGAGGAGGAGACGGCTCATGCGAACGACGAGCCCGTTTATCGCCTGCTGGGCGCATTGTGTCTGGTCTACGGCGCGTTCATCGCGTTGCTGGCGTTGATCCCAAATGCCCTGCACGGGCGGCTCAGTTTTCTGGGGATCGGTGCGATCCTCGGCGGTGCTGGCTTCACGCTGTGGCAGATTTCAGTGCGCAAGCGTCGAGCCCGGCAGTCATGAGTCGCACAATTACCAACCCGGTCCTGCCGGGTTTTCATCCCGATCCTTCATTTCTGCGAGTCGGGGACGACTACTATCTCGCGACGAGCACATTTGAATGGTTTCCGGGCGTGCGGATTCATCACTCGCGCGATTTGGTCAACTGGCGTCTGCTCGGCCATGCGTTGACGCGAGACTCGCAGGTCGAGCTGCGTGGCGTGACCGATTCCGGCGGCGTGTGGGCGCCGTCACTCAGTTACGCGGAGGGACTTTTCTGGCTCATCTACACCAACGTCCGCACGCGCGTCGGGGCATTCAAGGACGTCGGCGTTTTTCTCGCGACGGCGCCGGATATTCTCGGGCCATGGAGCGAGCCGGTGTTTCTCAACTCCATCGGTTTCGACCCTTCGCTTTTTCACGACGACGACGGTCGCAAGTGGATCGTGAACATGATGTGGGATCATCGCCCGGGCCGAAATCGTTTCGCGGGAATCGTGCTGCAGGAGTACAACCACGCGCGTCGCAGTCTCGTCGGACCTATGAAAAACATCCTGGCGAAAGCGGAGCTCACCGAGGGGCCGAATCTCTACAAGCGCAACGGCTGGTACTACCTGATGCTCGCGGAGGGCGGCACCGGCTGGAACCACGGAATCTCGATGGCGCGCTCTCGGGCGATCACCGGTCCTTACGAACTCGATCCGGAGCCGTCTGTGCTGACCGCGAGAGACAAGCCGTCCCTGTCGCTGCAGAAAGCCGGACATGGCGAACTGATCGCCACGCCGCAGGGCGAATGGTTTCTCGCGCATCTGGCGAGCCGGCCCATCGGGCCAAAGCGCCGATGCATGCTGGGCCGTGAGACGTGCGTGCAGCGTGTCGTGTGGTCTGCGGATGGCTGGCTGCGTCTTGCGCACGGCGGACATCATCCGCGGGTCAACCTTCCGGCGCCGCTTGGCCTGACGGAAACAAAATGGCCTCTGTCGGCCACGCGCGACGAATTCGATTCACCCGAGCTCGATGCCCACTGGTGCGCGCTGCGCCGCCCTGCGGACGAATCCTGGCTGACGCTCAGCGAACGTCCCGGTTGGCTGCGCCTGCGCGGGCGCGAGAGCCTGCACTCTCTATTCGAGCAGAGCCTGATCGCGCGGCGACTCACCTCGGTGCGCTGCGTGGCGGAGACGCGCGTGGATTTTTCGCCGAAACATTTCACGCAGAGCGCGGGCTTGATCTGCTGGTACGACACGCGGACGCATTACTATCTGCGCGTGACGTTCGACGAAAATCGGGGCCGGGTACTCGGCATCGTTTTCTCCGACGACGGGGTCTACGATGAAATTGCCTCCAGCTCTGTGCCCATCGCGCACGCGAACCCCATCCGGCTGCGGGCCACCATGGTCGACGATGCCCTGCAATTCTCGGCCTCGCTCGACGAGTCGACGTGGTTCACCGTCGGACCGCAGCTCGATGCTTCCAAGCTCTCCGACGACTACGGGACGGGACTTCATTTCACGGGTGCCTTTGTGGGCCTCTGCGCGCAGGATCTCTCCGGCGCAGACACTTGGGCGGACTTCGACTACTTCTCGCTGGTCGATACCCGAAACGATTAGTCTCAGCGCGAAAAGTTCGACGGAAACGGGCGTGTTAGTTACCAGTGAAAATTTGGCGACGTTTGTCCTGTTCAGAGGGGATCGCGATTAACGAGCTGTCGCCGAAATTACCCCCGGCCGACAATCCCCTCCCCGGAAGTTACTACCTCGACCCATGAACGCACCAAGCATCCCGCTTCTTTGCCCACCGCCGCGCCGCGCAGCCCTGGTCGGCCTGTTGTTTGTCTCCCTGTCCGCCTTGCTCCACGCGCAGGACGCGTCGCAAGTCTCCGCTGCTGAACTCGCGAAGTACGACAAGAACAAGAATGGAAAACTCGACGCCGACGAGCTCGCGGCCTTGGAAGCGGATCGCAGCAAGCGGGCGAAGGACACGGAGGTCGTCACGATGTCGACCTTCGAGGTGAACACGCAGAAGGATGACGGCTTCGTCGCCACCAGCATGGGCACGGGTGGCCGCTTGAACATGGACATGAAGGACGTCGCCGCGCCCTTCTCCTCGATGACGCGCGAACTCATCGACGTGCTCAATATCACCAACCTCGTCGAAGCGACGACATGGTCCACCAACGGCGCACCTGTCCCCGACGGTCAGGGCGTCGACATGTTCGGCAATCCGAATCTGCTGAACACCCGCGGGCAGATCCAATCGACCAACGGCCAGCGCAACTTCGCCTTCAGCGCGAGCCTCATGGACAGCTACAACCTCGAGCGCTACGAGTTTGGCCGCGGCCCGAATGCGGGCCTGTTCAACATCAACAACGGCAGTAACGAGAACCCGCTGGCCGGCGGCATCAGCGCCACCTCCAAGAAGCCCCGTCTCGATCGCGCTTTCGCCAACACGGCCTTCACCACCGGCTCCTGGAACTACTACCGCGGCACGATCGACGTGAACCAGCCGTTGAGCGACAAGTTCGCGGTGCGCGGCAATGGGGTATGGTTCGATCGTCGCGGCTGGCGGTTGAACGAATTCGAAAAAGTCAAAGGCATCACCACTTCGGCCACGTATCTGCCCTTCAACAAAACCCAGATCAGCTTCGAGGGTCTCGCCGAGGTCACGGAGCGCAGCCTGCCGAATACGCTGGTGATGGACAAACTATCGGGCTGGGACGGCTCCACGGTCTTCGCGGCGCCCATCACCGATGCGCAGCGCACGGCGCTGCAGAACAACGGCGCCAACCAAGGCGTGGATCGTCGTGGCGGCCTCTATTATGTGTTCGTGCCCGGACAGGGCGCGGTGATGAACCGCCAGAACGAAGGCCTCACGCTGCGTGGCGATGAAAATGCCAACGTGCCGCTCTACTCCAACGGCGTGGCCAATTACCGCGGCACCGGCCAGCCCTTCGGCAACGGCGGCAACAACAACGCGAACCCGGGCTTGGGCACCAATCCCGGCGACGATTCCTGGTTCATCGGCGAGCAGTACCTTCCCGGCGACCGCTTCGACCGCGCGATCAACAATTCCGCTTTCCGCATTCCGAGCCGCCGCTTCACCTATCTGCCGGATCACCCGGTGTTCGAGCAGCACAACAAGGACTTCAACGGCGCGCTCACGCATCAGTTCAATGAAGGCCTGATCTCCGAAGTCGGTTGGGACTTTAACCGCACGCACGATGCGCGCATGCAGAACACGAATTCGTGGCGGCAGACCCGCATCGATATCAATCGGAACCTGCCTGACGGCACACCCAATCCGTACTTTCTCCAGCCCTACGGCGACTCCGCGGCGCGCGAGGCGAATCGATACACCTCGAACGCCATGGTCCGTTTCAATCTCGGCTGGGAGAAGGATCTTGGCCGCTGGGGTTCCTACCACTTCGTTTTGAACGCTCTGTCCAACACGACCCGGATCAAAGATCGTGATCAGTTCATGAGCACCGCCGAGGTCTCCGACGCCCGGCTCTGGGCCAACGGCGTTTTGCAAATCCAGTTCCGCGAGTACTGGAACAACCCCGCTCGTCCCTACAATGAGCTCGGCGACGTGCCGTCGTCGTTCAGCAAGAATCTCTTCGATGCGACGAACAATCTCACCAGCACGCTGAAGACCAGCCTGAGCCCGAAGTGGGCGCTCGGCAGCTGGAGCCAGACCTCCAAGAAGAACAACGGTATCTCGCTGCCGATGTCGGCAAGGTACACGGCCTTTGCCCGGCGCTTGGTCCTGACCTTGGTCCCGCGTTTCGACTCCTTCGATTCCCGCGTGCAGCAGAGCCCGAACTTCGCCGACCTGCCTTCGGATTGGGACGGCAAGAAGCTCTATTTCAAACCCGATGCGCCGAGCGATTGGTACAGCCTCACCTATCTCACCAAGGACGCCAACGGCAATCCGACGGTGAAGACGCCGCTGATCGCCGCCAGCCGTCCGCGTGTGACGACCACGGTGGCCAGTGTCAGCAACACCAATCTCACGCTCGGCTTCGCCAACCCGATCTACGCGAAGGACCGTTTCCGCGATGACTACAATCCTCCCGCGGCGAAGGGCCACAGCACGACCGGCAGCTACGGTTTCGTGTATGGCTTGTTTCCGTGGGCGGATGTCGGCGGCAACTACGCCAACACTTACTCGATCCCGCCGACGAATGCGTTCGACATGAACAACGAGCAGGTGGCCGCGCGCATGGGCTTTGGCTACGACGCCAGCGTGCGACTCCACACCCGGGACGAGCGCTTCAGCGCCAAGCTCAACTACTATTACAACGTCGCCGATCATGCTCGCTTCGGCTCATCGGTGGTCGATCAGGCGAACAACCTCCTCAGCGCACAGCCCGCGGCGAATTCGGTTTCGGGCGAGCGCAATACGCGCAATATCCAGAACTTCCCGAACACCGATTATCAGTCGCAATCCAACAAGGGTTACGAACTCGAGGTGGCGGGCCGCATCACGCGAGGCCTGCGCCTGATGATTAATGCCGGTAGTGCGAAGCAGGCCAACTTCGACCAGTATCTGCTCACTCCGGAGTGGCTCAAGACGTGGGATCCCACGCTGCAAACTGTGCTCCAGGATGCCGGTGGCATGCTCACGGGTGGCACCCAGTCCACGGGTGCGCCGGGACTCGCGGTGGCCAATCCTGCTATCACTCCCGCCAATGCGACGCAGCAGACCAATGCGATCAACGCCTACAACAACATGTGGGCCAACTACGCCAATGTCGTCGTCCCGGCACGCGGTGGACGGCAGAACGTGGTCACGCTTTACAAGGCAAATTTCTTCGCCGACTACACCGTCCAGGAAGGCCGGTTCAAGGCCGTGCGCCTCGGTTTCGGCGCCCAATGGCGCGGCGGCTGGCGCGGCAACGTCGCCGGTACGCGGGTGGGGCAGTCGACGGTCAATGCGGCCGGTCAGGTCGTCGACGATCCGACCGTCGATAGCTTCAACAACGTCTACGTTTTCTATCCTTTGAACACGACTGGCTCCATCGGCTACAAGATGAAGCTCTTCAAGCGCGACGTGGATTTCCAGTTGAACATCCGGAACCTGTTTAACGGCCGAGCCGTGATCTATCAGGACAGTGGCATCACCCTCCGTCCGCCCGGCGGCAATCTGAGCGTGCCCTATCGCGTGGCGGTGCCCACGCGCGTGGCCGACTACCAGCAGCCGATCAGCTTCTTGTTCACCACGCGCGTCAACCTCTGACGCTTCGCGTGCCACGAGTCCGACGCAATGAAACCGCGTTGCGTCGGATTTCGGCGGAGTTGTGGCGGATGCGCCAACTGTCCATCGTCTTCGTACAAAAGGGCCGGCCGCTGCCTGGCGGCGTAGCCTCAGGTCTTGAACTTATGAACCGCGCTGGACGCATTTTACGTTTCGGACCGTTTCTATGCGCCACGTTGGTCGCGCCGCTGTTCGGCGCTGTGCTCGAGCCGAAGGCATCGGTCATCGCGAACATCGACATGACCGAGGCGGGAAAAAAGATCGCTCGGCCGACAGTCGACCATCCGGCCTACTACGCCCCGATTATTCTCGGGTTTTCCGAAAACGGCGAACTCGTCGCGAATGAAAAGCCGCCGAAGCGAGCTGAGGTGCTGCGCCAAATCGCCAAGGCGCTGGCGAAAGAGGGCTACGTTTTGCAGGCGCTGCGGCCCAATGCAGACCGAACGCTGCCGTCGCTCATCCTGACGTTTTCGTGGGGGTATTTGAATCCGCAGGTCACCGATTTCGGCGACGATCCGGACCCGACGCTTCCACCGTCGAGCGACAGTTCGGCTGCCACGCCTCATTTGGTGGCCGATTTCAACGCACGGGAAATGACCACGCTCGTGGCGGGAGATGCGTTGGCCCGCGGCGTTCAGTTCACAGACGAAGAAACGAAGACATTGCGCGACGCCGCGGCTGAGGGTCGGTACTTCATCATCGTGAGTGCCTATGCGTTCGATCCCGATCCAAAGTCGGTGAAGAAACTACTGTGGCGAGCCCGCATGAGCACCGAGCGCCAGGGAGTCGATATGGACGATGTCGTGGCGGCGCTGGTGTCCGGTGGAGCGTCGATCTTCGGCCGAGATTTGGAGCGGCCCAGTATCTCCAGGAATGTCCTCCGCGGGCACGTCGAGGTCGGCACGCCCACCGTGGTGGGAGCGTCTTCCAGTAGCGACCCGAAGCCCGACGCGAATGATCGAGCGGAAAACAAGAAATGACCGGCGACGAATTTACCGGCTCAACTTGAAATAATTTATCACGTGTATGGTATCACCCACCGTAAGAATTCCCGGCCTGCTTCGAGCACTTGTGCTTTTGGTGCTAGGCCTTGGTGCAACCATCGCTGGGTGGGCTGGCGAAGCGACCGCAGCAGGCACTGAGAATACGTTTCGCCCGGGCGAGATTTGGCTCGATGATCACGGCGTCGCGATCAACGCCCACGGTGGCGGCGTGCTTTTTCACGAGGGAACCTATTGGTGGTTCGGCGAGCACAAGATCGCCGGCGGTGCGGGCAATCGCGCGCAGGTCGGGGTGCACGTTTATCGCTCAAGCGATCTGTCCCATTGGGCCGATGCGGGCATTGCGCTCGCGGTGAGCGAAGATCCGGCCAGCGAGATTGTGCGCGGCTGCATTCTCGAGCGCCCGAAGGTCATCTTCAATGCGGCGACGAAGAAGTTTGTGATGTGGTTCCATCTCGAACCGCCCGGCAAGGGCTATGCTGGTGCGCGCAGCGGAGTGGCCATCGCCGATGCTCCGGCAGGCCCATATCGTTATCTCGGCAGCATGCGCCCCAATGCCGGCGTGTGGCCCGAGAATGTTTCGCCTGCTCAGAAGCACCCGCTCACGTCTGAGGAGACCGCGCAACTCGCCGCGCTCAAGCTAGGTGGCGGCCCAGTACCGTACTATCCGCGCGACAAAAGTTTTCGCCGAGATTTTGCCGGCGGGCAGATGGCGCGCGACATGACCCTCTTCGTCGACGAGGACGGTGCCGCGTATCACATCTACGCCTCGGAGGACAACGGCACCCTGCAGATCTCGCGTCTCAGCGAAGATTACACGCGCCCGGCCGGACAGTACGTGCGTTTGCTTTCGGGGGAATTCAACGAAGCGCCCGCGATGCTGAAGTGGTGCGGGAAATATTTCCTCTTCACTTCCGGGTGCACGGGCTGGGCGCCCAACGCCGCCCGTCTCGCCGTCGCCGATTCCATCTGGGGTCCTTGGACGCCGCTCGGCAATCCGTGCCTCGGCAGCGGGGCGCAAATCGCCAACACCTTCGAATCGCAGCCCACGCACATCCTCCCTGTGCAGGGAAAACCGGATACGTTCATCTTCATGGGCGACCGCTGGCGCCCGCAAAACGCGATCGACGGGCGCTATGTCTGGCTCCCGATCGTGATGCGGCACGATGTGCCGATGATCGAGTGGCACGATGTTTGGACTCTCGATCAATTTCCGCGTTAGCGGAGATTCGCCGGACCTGCGGCGGCACGCCCCGCCCCAACTCACCTCGTTAGCTTCTCTTAAACTGAAAAATAATGCGTGTATTGTTTAACCTCGCCTGTTGCCTGATCGTTTTTGCGCCGCTCGTCCCTGCGCGAGCCGAGCTTACGGTGTTTCCCGCGCCTGCCGGCGCACCGCGCAACGACGACTACTCCGTCAAAGTGCGCGCGCCGGGCGGCGAGTGGCGAGATGTCTTCAGCTACGCGGCCCAAGTCGACATGCGCAACGTGCGCTCGGTCGCGATGGCCACCTTCGATTTCTCCGGCTCGGTCGAAGTGATGGTCACCTACAATCGTGGGCGCATCGAGGCCGCTCGGATTCGGCCGCTTTCGGCCGGCATCGTGCCGACCATCAAGGCCAACACGCTCACATTCGAGCTGACCAAGCCGGGTAATCTCTCGGTCGAGGTGAACGGCGACCTGTATCACAATCTCCAGCTATTCACCAACGCTCCGGAAAAAGACATGCCCGATCCGAAGGATCCCAACGTGATTTATTACGGTCCGGGCCTTCACACCTTGTCCAGCGGATCGCTTGAAGTGGGCGTCGATCACGTGGAAAACGGCGCGTTCACTTCGCGCCGCGTGGCCGCGAGCGTACTCGATGTGCCCAGCGGCAAGACCCTTTACTTGGCCGGTGGAGCGGTGCTTAAGGCTGCAATCCGCGTCAGGGGAGTGGAAAATGTCCACATTCGCGGCCGTGGCATCCTGCTGGAGGGCCGCGAGGGCATTCAGGTCACCCACGCCAAGAACGTTACCGTGGAAGACATCGTCATCGTTAATCCTCAGCACTACCTCGTTTTCGGCGGCGATGTGCACGGCCTCACCATTCGCCATGTGCGGGGCTTCACCTGTCGTGGCAACGGTGACGGCATTGACCTCATGTGCGCGACCGACGTGCTGATCGAAGGCGCGTATCTGCGCTGCTCCGACGACACCATCGCACTCTACAACCACCGCTGGGATTATTTCGGCGACACGCGCAACGTCACGGTACGCGACTGCGTGCTCTGGGCAGATGTGGCCCATCCGATCCACATGGGCACGCACGGTAACCCGGCGAAGCCCGAGACCCTCGAGCATCTCGTGTTCTCCAACATCGACATCCTCGAGCACAACGAGCCTCAGCTCGATTACCAAGGCTGTCTCAGCATCAACGTCTCCGACGGGAATCTGGCGCGCGATATCCGCTTCGAGGACATCCGGGTCGACGATTTCACCGAAGGCCAGCTCGTGAACCTGCGCGTCGCCTTCAATCGCAAATACTGCACCGCGCCGGGGCGGGGCATCGAGGGCGTCACCTTCAAGAACATCTCGTACAACGGCACGCACGCCAATCTCTCGATCGTGGCGGGATACGACGACGCACGCGCGATCAGGAACATCACGTTCGAGAACCTGACGATCAACGGGAAGGAGATCTCGTGGAAGATGGACAAACCCAGCTTCTATCCCGCCTGGGATTTGGGCCGGATTTTTGTCGGAGAGCATGTCGAGAATATCGAGTTTCTTCCCGCGGGCGGCGCGCGGCCCGCGAAGTGAGACCGTGCCCTGCGAGTTAGTTGCCAGTGAAACCAATCGCGCGCTGGCCGAGAAGCGCCTTCACGGCTACACCATTTCCAGCCCCTAGCATTTCCCCATGAGGTTTCGCCTTTTCCTCGCCGCACTTGTCCTTTCGTCCGCGCTGTTCGCCCAGTCGCCGGCGGCGAAGGGCGGTCACCCGCGGCTTTTTTTTACGGCCGACCGCGTCGAAGCTCTGAAGGCGCGGATCGCCACCGAGAAATCGTCTGCCGAGGCATGGGCTGCCGTCCTCGCAACTGCGGATCGCGCGGTGGAAAAGCCATCTGATGCGGGCCGGGCCATGGAGCAGCTCGCCTTGGCGTACCGCATGACAGGCGACAAACGCTATGCCGCGCTGGTGCGCGATGCGCTTCGCCGGGAAATCGCCAAGCCCAATTGGGGCGAGGCCGATTTGTTGAAACGCGATCCGGTCTGGCATGCCGGCCTCGGTCTGGCTCGATCGCTTTATTCGGCGGCGGTGGCGTTTGACAGCGTGCACGACGCGCTGACGCCCGATGAGCGGCGCGAGATTGCCAAAGGCATCGTCGACCTCGGTGTGCTCCCCACGTTCAACGACTGGGTGCTGGGCGGAGCGCGTATCCATTCATTGGATACGATGGGGCACAATTGGTGGAGCGCGTGTGTTTTCGTCGGCGGCATCGGGGCGATGGCCGTGATGGATGAAGAGCCTCGCGCCACCGCCTGGCTGGCCCGGGTGGATGCTGGTTCGGTCGAGTGGTTCCGCTATGCAGGAAGCCTGCTTGAGAACAAACCGGCGAATTTCGATCGCACGGGCGGATTCTACGAGAGCGTAAATTACGCGTCGTTTGCGATGTCGCAGTACCTGCTCTACCGGCTCGCTTGGACCAACGCCCTGACCACGCCGCCCGCGGCGATCCCGATGCTTGAGCATACGGGGGATTATTTCATGCACGTGTGCTATCCTAATGCGGGGCGCATGATGACGCTCAATTTCGGCGACGGCTCGATCAATGCCGACGGCAGCCGTCCGCTCGCGCTCCTCTGGGCCAATGGCTGGCACGATCCGAATTTCGCCTGGTATCTCTCGACCACCCGCCAAGCGAGCTACCGCGAGGGCCTCGATCGCACGACCCCGCTTGGCCTCATGTATTTCCCTACGGACTCGGAGCTCGCGCGTGCGCCCGCGGCGCCAAACTTGCCGGCCTCCACGGTATTTCCCGACATGGGCTGGGCGACGCTGCGGAGCTCGTGGGACAAAAACGCCACGCTGCTCGGCGTGCGCGCCGGCTATACGTGGAACCACAGCCACGCGGATGCGGGATCGTTCATCCTCTTCCATCGCGGTGAAAATCTCCTGATCGATTCAGGCAATTGCAGTTACGCCCGACCCGAGTACGACGACTACTACCGGCAGAGCCGCGCGCACAATGTTGTCCTGTTTAACGGCGAGGCCGAGAATCCGGAGGACCTCTATCACGGATCGAAATTTCCCGGATCTATTTCGCACCTCATCGAATCGGGCGACCTGAAATACGTGATGGCCGATGCCACCGGGCCAACCTCGAAAGTCTTCAGCCGAAATTACCGGCACTTTCTCTGGGTCGGTGATGTGATCCTGGTGATCGACGACGTAGAGAGCTTCGTGCCCGGGCAATTTGAGTTCCTGCTCCACCCGGCGACCAAGGCGGAACGTCGCGGGCAGGACCTGACCGTGACGCAGAATGGCGCGAGCGTGATCGTGCGGCCGCTGTTTCCGATGCCTTTCCCCGATGCGGGCCTACCGACGGACTATCCCGAGCACCTGCGGCTCGTGGAAAAGACCGGCCTCAAGGATCACGAGCCGGACGAAAAGGTGACGTACTACTCGTTCCAGCCGGCCGAGCAGACCCGTCGCATGAAGTTCATCACGGCGATCACGCTCGTGACCGAAGCCAACAAGAGTAATCTGCCAAAGTTGGAGCGCTTCTTTTCCGAGAACTATCTCGGAGTGCGCGTGAAGCAGGGCGGCACGACCACCGAGGTCTTGCTCAATCTCCTCGCCGACGGACGGATTCGTCACCGCAACGCGAACGCTTCCCTCGATGGCTGGGAAACCGACGCCTACCTTTTGGCGCTCACGCATGCCGATGGCGCCGTTGCCGCGGATATCGATTCCTCGGCGCGCCTGTTGGTCGTCGATGGCAGCTATCTGAGGCGCGACGGCAAAGTCGTGCTCGATTCGCTCTCTAAGGTTTATCTGGCCGCCCAGCACCGCGACGCCGCATGGGACGTGCAACTGCAAGGGCAGCCGGTGATCAACGCGTTGCTGCGCGTAGCGACCAAGCCGGCGAGCGTGATGCTCAACGGCCAAGCGATCGCGGCGCCTTACGATGCGACGACCTCGGCGGTATCGCTGACGGTGCGGAATTAATGAACATCGCTCGGCACAGTAGTCTGCCGTTTGTCGCGTGGTGCTTGCTCGCAATTGTTTTGTTCTCACGAGCCCAGGCGGCGGTTTGGCAATGGTCGGTCCCCATCGTCGTGGCGGACGCGAAGCCCGGCGATCGCACGCGGGCCTTTCTGTGGATTCCGGAGAATTGCCCGCGAGTACGCGGAGTGGTGTTTGCGCAGAACAATATGATCGAGGAGGGGATACTCGAGCACGCGCGATTTCGCCAGACGCTCGGTGAACTCGGCTTCGCCGAGGTCTGGGTGGCGCCGAAATTCGATCAGGTGTTCGATTTCACGAAAGGCGCAGGGGAGCGTTTCGAAGCGATGATGCGGGCGCTGGCAGATGTGTCCGGCTACGCCGAGCTGGCGGTCGCACCGGTCGTGCCGATGGGCCATTCGGCGTGTGCGTCGTTTCCGTGGAACTTCGCCGCGTGGAATCCTGGACGCACGCTTGCCGTCCTTTCGGTGAAAGGCGACGCGCCGCAGACCGACCTCACCGGCAGCGGAAAGCCCAATCCCGACTGGGGCAATCGTACCATCGATGGCGTGCCCGGCCTGATGGTGATGAGCGAATACGAATGGTGGGAGGCGCGCTTGACGCCGCTACTGCGCTTTCGCGCCAGTCATCCCGCCGTGCCGCTCGCTATGCTCACGGATGTCGGCCGCGGCCATTTCGATATCTCGGATGCGTTGGTGGAGTATCTGGCGCGTTTCATCCAATCGGCTGCAGCGGCTCGCTTGGGCACCCAGCCCGCGGCGAAACCGGATGGGGCGCCGCTACTGCGACCAGTCGATCCGGCGCACGGTTGGCTGGCCGATCGTTGGCGTGGAGACGAACCGATGCGATCAGCGGCGGCAGACGCGGACAAATATCGTGGGGACCGCGCAGAGGCCTTTTGGTGCTTCGATGCCGCGATGGCGCAAGCGACCGAGGCTTACTATGCGCGGACGCGTGGGAAGCGGCGCCAGCAGGTGGACTTCGTGCAAGACGGCGGCCTCGCTCCGATCTCATCGAGTCACGCCGGAGTGACGCTGAAGTTCGCGCCGCTCGGCGATGAATTTGCCGTGCGAGCCGGAGCGGATTTCATTGCACCGCTGCCGCCTAAGCCGCCGATCGCGGCGAAGGACCAGCCGCCACCACCGACGGAGATTGTGCCGACCGAGGCCAAGCGTGAGGCGCGGGCCGACGGTCGCGTACAGGTCTCGCGGATCACCGGCCCCGCCGTCGTCCAACCCGATGGCATCGTGCGAGTGGAGTTGAATCGCACCGCCTCGACGACTGATCGACGCGCGGGAGATATTTGGCTGCTGGCCGAAAGCCCGGGCGATCGGAATTTCAAGAGCGCAGTGCAGCAAGCCGTGCTGCACGTGCCGGAAATTAAAACGGGCGCAGAGCAACACCTCACCTTTTCCCTTTTGCCTGATCAAAAAGTGGGCGCGAAAGAGCTGAAGCTCACGGCAACTTCCGATGCGGGACTGCCTGTCCACTACTATGTACGCGAAGGTCCGGCGTCGGTGGATGGGGAGCGATTGATTCTGACGCCAATTCCGCCGGGCGCGAAACTCCCCATCCGCGTGACCGTGGTCGCATGGCAACTCGGGCGCTTTGGCGAACCCGCGGTGAAGGCAGCCCAACCAGTCGAGCAGAGCTTCGCGATTCTCCGCTGAATCACTCCGATGCCTTTACGCCGGCGATTCAGTTGCCCGATAGCCTCAGTCGTCGTGTCGACTGCCGGAGAGCAGTCGATCGAACTTCAACCCAACCCAAACTTGTGAAGATTTCTTTTCTCCTCTGTTTCCTGGTCGGCCTTGGCACGACGGTTGCCGTCGCCGAAGACCGGGTTACGTCTCCCGATGGAAACGTGAGTGTCGCCTTTGCGCTCCAGTCCAATGGCATCGCGACCTATACAATCGATTATCTCGGTCGGCCGCTCGTCCTCGAATCGCGTTTGGGTTTCGAGCCCGACTTGCTTGGCGGGTTCGCACTCGTGAGCGCAACGAAAGGCGAGCATCGAGGCGAATGGCAGCAGCGCTTGGGCGAGCGCAGTGTGGTGCCGGACAATTACCGCGAGCTGAGCATTCAGCTGCGGCACGAGGCTACCGGTCGAAAGGTGACCGTGCTGTTTCGCGCTTATGATGAAGGCGCCGCACTGCGCTACGTTTTCCCGGAGCAGGCGACCAAGGAGTTCACGTTCACGGGCGAGCGGACGGAGTTTCATTTTCCCGCCGAAACTTTCGGTTGGGAAGAACGTGGCACCGAGGGAGAATATCGCCGCGTGAAGATCGGTGCGATGGAGCCGTTCGGCGAGCGACCCCTCACGCTGGAGCTGGCGGATGGGCGCTACGCGGCGCTCGGTGAAGCGGCGAATTCCCGCTACGCGCGCACCCTGCTCTCGGCGGTGCCCGGCACGACCGACACGCTGGTCACGGCCTTGGGTGGCACGAGCTCGAACCTCGACCGCGTCTCGGAGTTTGCCCAGCGGCACGACCCGCACGTCACGCTGCACGGAGGCGACGCCACACCGTGGCGCATGCTCGTGGTCGGCCGGCGACCGGGCGATCTGCTTGAGCGAAACTACCTGATGCTGAATCTCAATCCGCCGTGCGCGCTGGCCGACACGTCATGGATCAAACCCGGCAAGGCCATGCGCGACACGACGATCACCACCGCGAATTCGAAAGCGATCATCGACTTCGCGGCGACGGCCGGACTGAGCTTCGTGCATCTCGATTGGAAGTGGTACGGCCCTGTCGAGTTTGAGGCCGAGGGCGAAGTGAAGGTGCGCGCGCCGAATCTCGATATCCCGGAGATCGTGCGCTACGGCCGGGAGAAAGGCGTGGGGCTGATTCTCTACGTCGACCGCCGGCAGGTGCGGCGGGAGCGCGAACGTATGTTCAAGATGTTCGAAGAGTGGGGCGTGGTCGGCGTGAAAATCGGATTCGTCGATGTCGGACCGCAGACGGAGACCGCCTGGATTACCGACACGATCGAACTCGCGGCAAAGCATCACCTGATGCTCAACATCCACGACGGTTATCGCTCGACCGGACTGAGCCGCACCTGGCCGAACCTGATGACGGTGGAAGGCATTCGCGGCAACGAGCACTTCCCGACCGCGGCGCACAACTGCACGCTGCCCTTCACACGCTACATCGCCGGAGTGGGCGACTACACGGTGTGCTACTACGATCCGCGTTTGAAAAACACCACCCACGCGCATCAGCTCGCGATGGCGGTGGTGTCGTTCAGCCCGCTGCAGTGGATTTTCTGGTACGATAAACCCTCGGCCTATGAACACGAGCCCGAGGTCGAGTTTTTCCGCGAAGTGCCAACTGTGTGGGACGAAACTAGAGTCCTCGCCGGCGAAATCGGGAAATTTGCCGTGATCGCCCGACGAAAGGGGGATGCATGGTTTGTCGGCGCAATCAACGCCGACGAGCCACGCCAAGTGGCCCTGTCACTATCGTTTCTTCCCGTGGGGCGGAGTTATCTGGGTCATGTGTACGCGGATGACCCGGCCGTCCGGACGAAAACGCACGTCCGTGTCTTGGCGAAATCGATGTCCGCGTCGGAAGTCGTCGACCTTGAACTCGGGAGCGGCGGTGGCCAAGCGATTTGGCTCGAGCCGAGATGAGAAAAAATAGCCTAGGCGGGCCGCCGGTGCTTTGATCAACCACGGAGCGCAGGAGCCTGTGACTGCGTCACAGTGAAGTATCGAACTGGATGTCTTCCTTCTTCTTTGTCGGCTTGCCGAAATTGTAGGTGAAGCCGAGGTTGATGATCCGCGAGCTACGGCGGCGGATGCTTTCTTGATGCAGGATCGAGGTGTCGATGTGCGTGCGCTCGCGCTGTGTGTTGAACACATCGGAGACACTGAGGATGAAGGCCATTTTCTTGTCCTTCAGCGCGTGTCGCAGGCCGATGTTCGTCACGTAGGTCGGGTAGCGGTAGCCTTGGGGCGTGAGCCGCTTCGCGGTGTAGTTGGTGTTCAGCTGCATGAGCGTGAGCTTCGTGATGTCCCACGTGGCATTCAGCTTCGCGTCCCACGCCGTGGTCGAGCGATTCGCGCTGAAGCCCAGGTTACTCGCGTTGATTTCGTTGTGATAGATGTTGCCGCTGAAATTGAGCGAGACGCGGTCCTTCAGGCGAGTCGTCGCGCCAAGCTCCATGCCACCGGAGCGGCTGGTGGAGAGATTTTCCTTCGTCGTCAGCTGCGTGGTGGCGTTGATGTAGCGCGTCACGTCGGTCATGCCGTTGTAGCGGTAGCGATAGTAGACGGTGGCGAGGTAGGTCGTGTCGTTCTTGCGATACTGGTAGCCAGTCTCGATCGAGTGCGCTTCCTCGGGTTTGAGGTGAGGATTGCCCGCGCGCAGGTTGAACGGGTCCTGATACTCGGGGAACGGATTGACGTCGTCGCCCTCCGGCCGGCGCACGCGGTGGCTGTAGTTTGCCTGGAGCTGCTGTGTATCGGTCAGGTCGAAGCTGAGGTGCAGACTCGGGTAGAGTTTGTTGTACTCGGTCTTGTCGACGAGGCGCGCGGTGATCTGATTCGTATCGACCAGCGCCTGCTCGAAGCGCAGCCCGGCGAGCACGCCGAAGCGGTCGATCTTTTGCGCATAGGTCGAGTAGAAGGCGTGCACCTTCGAGCTGTAGATAAACCGATTGGTGCGCGTCGTATCGACGACCCAACTCCCCGTGGTCGGATCGAAAAAGCTTCCGCGAAAATCTTGATCGAGTCGGCTGAGCTGGCCGTTGTAACCCGCCTCGAGTTTTGAATCGTCGCTGATCGGATAAGTGTAGTCGGCCGAGCTCTCGGTATTGTCCTCGATGTTGCGGATCCGGGTCGCGTCCTGCGTCGAAATCAGGGCGGGCACTCGATAGACATTCGTGTAGTGATTGTCCTCGCCCTCGGTGGTCTTGCCATGCCGGACCTCGACGCTGATCTCGTGATCTTCCTTCGGGAAGGAGTGCTGAAAAGTGCCGGTGAATTCCAAATCCTTCTCGAACTCCGGATCGAACCGCACGCGATCGTAGTCGCCGGTCAGGACTCCGCTTCCGTTGCGTGACAGGTTGGTGATCGTCGAGCGCCGGTCGAAGTCACGGTAGTTGTAGTGCACGTCGAGTCCGACCTTCGTCTTGTCGTCGACCTTGTAGTCGGCGCCGCCTTGGACGATGCGGGAGAGGGGACGGCCTGTTTCCGTGGTACGCTGCGAGGTCGAGACAAACGTGTTGGTCGCGGTATCGAGGTGCGAGCGGTCGTCCTGCCCAAAGCGGGGCCGGTCGTCCTGCCGGACGCTGGCGCTGCCATGGAGCGTGTATTTGCCGATTGGATACGAGCCGAGCAGGCCGAGGCTGTACCGGCGGTCGTTGCCGACGACGGCGCGCACATTTCCCGAGTAGCCCGCCGCCTCGCGATTTTTCTTCAGCGTGAGATTGATGATACCCGCGGTGCCGTCTGGTTTGTACTTGGCCGAGGGGTTGGTGATGACCTCCACCTTTTCGATGCTGTCGGCCGGCATCTGCTCGAGCACGGCCGCCCGGTTCTTGCCCATCATGGTCGAGGTCTTGCCGTTGATGAGGATGAGCACGTTTGAATCGCCGCGCAGGCTGACGTTGCCTTCGATGTCGACTTGGATCGAGGGCACGTTTTGCAGCAGGTCGCTCGCTGAGCCCGTGACGCTCTGGACGTCTTTGCCTACGTTATAGACCTTGCGGTCGATCGAATTGTAGAAGGCTTCTTTCCGCGCCGAGACTTCCATCTTCTGCAGCTTCACGGTGCCGTCACCGGCGAGATTGAGTTTGCCCAAGTCCGCGGCCGGATGCTGGGCGTCGACGGTGAATTTCGCCGTTTCGAGCTGATCGGCGCCGACCGCACCGTAGGCGATTTGGTAGTCGCCGAAAGGCAGCTCGGGAAATTCGAAGGCGCCTTTGGCATCCGTTGCCGTTTTCACGACGGTCTCGCCGCTGCTCTTCTTCAGCGTGACGGTGACGTACTCGATCGGTTGATGACTCGTGGCGTCGAGCATGACGCCGTGAGCTGAGCCCGTAGGATTCGGTTTTTGGGCGTAGGCCGCGGTGGTAAAAAGCAGCAGGGCGGCAAATAATGAGCGGTAAGATTTCATGGATTGGTCAATCGGTGGGTCTGGTTCGTCAGCGCAGGGCAACGCCTCGCGGCGAATCGCGTGGATAAGCCTCTGCGAGGTGCTGCGGCCCCGTACGTGAAGTACGCGAGCCGCAGATTTTATTCTATTGGGCGTGCCAAAAGTGGCAGCGCCTGAAGCAGCAGCAGACAGCTTGCTTAGCCCTTCTTGTCGTCGTCGTCGTCCTTATCTTCCTTATCCTTCTTTTCCTTTTTCTCCTTCTTCTCGCCCTTCTTCTCTTTCTTTTCGTCCTGCTTCTTTTCCTTGGCCTCGTCGGCCGCGCTCTCGGTCTTGGACGAGACAATCGCTCCGCTCACCGCGTCGACCTGCACCTCGGTGACGTCCTTGGTGCCGGCGGTGGCGATATCGAACGACCAGATGAGATGGCCGTCCTCTTCTTCCAGTTCGCCCTCTTCGGCGGTGCCGTTCGGGACTTTGGCGAGGGCGATCTTTCGCGCCTCCGTTTCACTGATCTTCGCCTTGGCCTGCAGTTCGGATTTTTCTTCCTTCTTGGATTCGCCGAAGGCGTAGGGGGCGGCAACAAATCCCAAGACACCGGCTAGGAGTAGGGACGCAGCAGTGAGTTTTCGTTTCATCGAGATATACGGGTTGAGTTTTTGAGACGACGATTTGTCGCTCTGATACGCCCACTCTACCAAAACCGTATTACCGGAATATGATGTGGAGGATAGTTTCGGCGATATTCCGAAAAAGCGTTTGATCAAACGACCATCCGCATAGGATCCAGCATCTCATCCAGTTGATTCGCGGTGAGCCACCCGTGCTGCAACGCCAGCTCGCGGATACTGGAGCCCGACTGCAGGGCTTCGGTCGCCAACATGGTGCAGCGTTCGTAACCGAGCATCGGGACCAGCGCTGTCACCAGGCCGATGCTGCGCTCCACATGCTGGCGGCAGACCTGCTCGTTTGCGGTGATGCCGGCGATGCACTTTTCGCGCAGCGTGTGGCAGGCGCGAGTGAGCAGGTCGAGGGACTCGAAAAGTTTTGCCGCGATGACTGGCTCGAATGCATTGAGTTCGAGCTGCCCGGCAGACGCGGCCAGGGTGACGATGAGATCGTTTCCCGCGACGATGAAGGCCACTTGATTAACCACCTCGGGAATCACGGGATTTACTTTTCCCGGCATGATGCTCGATCCCGGTTGCATCGGCGGCAGGTTGATTTCGGCGAGACCGGCTCGCGGCCCAGAGGAGAGCAGGCGGAGATCATTGCTGATCTTGGATATTTTCGCCGCGCTGCGTTTCAGGATTCCGGAAAGAAGCATGAAGACGCCCGTGTCCTGCGTCGCCTCCATCAAGTCGACCGCGCTGAGTAGCGAAGAGTCGGTGATTTGAGATAAGTGGTGAATGACTTTCTTGCGGTAGGCCGGGTGCGCATTGATCCCGGTGCCGATGGCCGTCCCGCCGAGATTGAGTTCGCCGAGGAGGACGCGAACTTCCTCCAGCCGCTCAAGTTCTTCGCGCAGCGTCGTGCGATAGGCCGCGAAGGTCTGACCTAATGTCATCGGCACCGCGTCCTGCAATTGCGTGCGCCCCATCTTGATCACGCTGCGGAACTGCGTGGCCTTTTCTTCACAGCATCTAGCCAACGCCTCGATCGCATCCTGCAGATCGCGCAGCATCGCGCGTAGCGCGATCTTTAACGCGCTTGGATACACATCGTTGGTCGACTGCGAGAGGTTCACGTGATTGTTCGGATGGATCATGTGGTAGGCTCCTTTGCTCTCGCCGACGGATTCGAGCGCCCGATTGGCGATCACCTCGTTGAAATTCATATTGGTCGAAGTGCCCGCGCCGCCCTGGATCAGGTCCACCGCGAAATGCGGATCGAGTTTCCCGGTGATGATGTCGTCGCAGGCGGCCACGATGGCATTCACCACTTTTTCTTCCAAGAGCCCCAGCTCCCGATTCGCGAGCGCGGCGGCTTTTTTCACCTGACCAAACGCGACTACCAAAGCGCGGTAGTGCGAGATCGGCACACCGGAGAAACGAAAGTTTTCCAGCGCGCGTTTGGTCTGGATGCCGTAGTAGGCGGACGCAGCGAGTTCCATTTCACCGAGCGCATCATGCTCAATTCGAGTAGCGGGATTCATCGCGCGAATCGTGAACGCATTTACGGATTCACGAAGCGGCGAATGGCTCGGATGAGGGGGTAGCACGACTAAATATTACTCATAAAACAAAACTGCTTGGCCGTGATTTTGGCGGCTGCTGAATTTCACGCGCGCCTCCGAGCATAACTATGACCGGATTTGCGTTGAGCACAGTGACGTGGTGGCCGACAAGCCGCGTTCATGCGCCTCGCTCACGCTCTTTCAATCGGATGTTGTCTCGTCGTCTCCGTCTTCGGTCAGCCGAAGACCACATTGGATTCCTTGATCGAGAACCCCCAAGTGCAGGCTGCGCTCGAGGCGATCCGCCGCGAGGAACCGGCCTGTCTCGAAGACCAGATTCAGCTCTGCGAGATCCCTGCTCCGTCGTTTCAAGAAGGCATGCGCGCACAGGAAATTAAGCGGCGATTCGAGGCCATGGGGCTGCACGATGTGCGGATCGACGACGCAGGAAATGTCATCGGTGTCCGGCCCGGCAAGGCCGCTCACCCGAATCTCGTTCTGGCCGCGCATCTCGACACCGTGTTCCCGGAAGGAACGGATGTTCGAGTGAAACGTGAAGGCGCCATCCTTCGCGCTCCCGGCATCGGCGACGATGCTCGTGGGCTGGCGGTATTACTGGCCGTCATTCGAGCGCTCAACGGGTCCAATTTGGAAATGCCCGGGACGATCACGTTCGTGGCCGACACGGGGGAAGAGGGGCTGGGCGATCTTCGCGGCGTGAAGTGGCTTTTCGGCCACAGCCTCAAGGGCCAAGTCGATCGGTTCGTCTCCATCGACTCGCCCGGCTTGCACCTCGAAAATGTCGGCGTCGGCAGCTACCGCTATCGCGTGACCTTCGAGGGTCTCGGCGGCCACAGCTACGCCGCGTTCGGTCTTGCGAATCCGATTCATGCCATGGGTCGAGCCATTGCCAAGATCAGCCAGCTCCGAGTGCCCAGCCAGCCGAAGACGACCTTCAATGTTGGTCGCGTGGGTGGTGGCGCTTCTGTCAATGCGATCGCGTCCGAAGCGTGGATGGAAGTCGACATGCGCTCGGCGAATTCCAAGGCACTCGGCGAGGTGCGAGATCGGATCGAGCAAGCCATCAAAGATGCGGTGCGGGAGGAAAACGAATTTCCGGGACATCGCGGCGAAGTGACCGCGGCGCTCAAATTGATTGGCGACCGTCCCGCCGGAAATACGTCAGCCGACACGCCGATGTTTCAAACCGCTCTGGAAGTCTCCAGATTGTGTGGGAAGGATATTGTGGTTCGAGAGGGTTCCTCCGATTCCAACCTCCCGATGAGCTTGGGAATCCCAGCGCTCACGATTGGTGGTGGCGGCGAAGGCGGTGGCAGCCACGCACCGAGCGAGTGGTTCGACGCGACCGAATCCTGGCGCGGCACGCAGCGCGCATTTTTGCTCGTGCTCGCGCTGGCGCAGGCTGACTAGGATCCCGGCGGTCGCGGCGTCGGAGCGGTCACCTTGATCAAGTCCCGATTGGCGAGGTTGAAGGCCGTGAGCATCGCAGGATCGGTCACACCGGCGGACAATCGCTGCAAGAGTGCGAGTCGAGTGCGGGCCAACGTCACGTCGGCGGCCGAGGGCGTTTTTGAGCTGCTGAATCCGTCTTGGCCCAAGTCCTTGATCAGTTCCCGGCGTTCGCTCGTGGTGAGATTGGTGTTCGCGATCGCAGCCTCGAAAATGCGCCCGGCATCGGCATTGACGCCGACGTAGGGGAGGGCGAGTCGGGCGAAGGGCTCTTTTTGGGCAGCGGCGATGTTGGGGTCGTCCCACGCGCTGACCGCAACGGTCACGGACTGCTCGCCCATGGTCTGCTTGAGGTAGCGCAGGGTCGCTTGATCCACCTTGCCGTTGGGTTGAATCAACTGCGTTTGCGCCGCAGCCGCGTAGGTAGGATCGTTCAGCGAAGTGAGCACGCCGTAGAGGTAATCTCGGTCTTGTTTGTCCAGCGGATGCACGGCGGCCGAAGTGAGCGGCGTCTTGAGCAAATCTCTCGCGGCAGTTAGCGCCGCGTCGCGATATTGGCCCGGAGCGAGGTCTTGGAGCGTCTGCGCGGCGTAGCTCACCTCGGCCCCGCGTCCTGTGGTGCGCATGGTCTCGGCGAGAATGCTCTCGGCTTCTGCTCCGCCGATGTTCTTCACGACCTCGAGGAGGCCGAGGCGCAGCGACGGTGGGACGTTGAAGTCCTTGGGCAGCTTTCCATTTCGCAGTCCGCCGTTGTTGCCGAGATCGTAGACCACGTCGTCCTCGCTCGCGAGCATCTCGCGAATGGCGGGAAAGGCGGCAGAGCCGGCCAGACGGAGCTGCTCCAGCTCGAAGATCAACGCCCGAGCGGAGTGGGGATCCGCAGCCGAAACTTTCAGGTCTTTCAGGCGGTTCAGGATACTCTTCGGCGAAACCTCCGCCATGGTCCGTACGTGGGCCGACGCGGGATTCTTCAGGTCGGTTGCGGCCGCTGCCTCCGAGTCGGATGCGCTGGTCGCTGAGCTTGAAGATGCATGCTGCGACGGCGATGCGCTGCGAGCGAAGTTCGACGCTGGGTGGCTCAAGTTTTCCCGAAGGGAAAAAACACCATAGCCCACTGCGAACCCGAGGCTCGCGACACCGAGATTCCAAAGAACAGATGATGATTTCACGGGAGGAAAATATGTGCGATTTGATTTGGGGAGTTGGCGAAACGTCGACCGTGGCCGATCGAGCTAACGTATCATTTCGAGATTACGTCTTCGTTACGGAGCGCGGCGTCGGGGCGAATTCAGGTGGGCGGCGCATTCCCTTACGCGACGACCGGAGCATCTCTCACGGAGAAAGCGGTCATAACTATGAGCCGAATTGCGTTGTCTCACCTCGCGTGAACTTCGGTTTAGGCGACCTTCCTTCGCCTCCTGGCACCGCAGTTTTGAGCTGCATGCGCCGGCAGCACTGGCGAGCGAACCAGTACGCCATCAAAAATGAAAAGAATCAAAGTCGCTCAATTCGGTCTCGGTCCGATCGGGATCGAAACCGTCAAGCTCGCCGCTGAACAAGGCTGGCTCGAAGTAGTTGCCGGCGTCGATATCGACCCCGCCAAGGTGGGCCGCTCGCTCGGCGAACTCTCGGGAGTGCGAACTTTGGACGGTGTCGTCGTGCATCGTTCGGTGGGGGCCATGCTGAGCGCGGTGCAGCCCGATGTGGTCCTGCACACCGCCGGATCGAGTGCGGCCGGATCATTAGCCGAGATGAGGCCGCTCTTGGAGCGAGGATTGAGTGTCGTCTCCACCTGCGAGGAACTCATTTTCCCCGCGCTCAACCACGCGGCGTTGACGCAGGAATACGATGCGCTGTGCCGGCGGCACGGTGCGCGTATTGTGGGGACCGGCGTAAATCCCGGCTTCGTGATGGATGTGCTGCCGATCTGCCTGACCGGTGTCTCGCGCCAGGTTGACTCCATCCATGTCGCGCGCGTGGTGAATGCCTCAACGCGCAGGCAGCCGCTCCAGGCCAAGATTGGCAGCGGACAGAATCCCGCGGAGTTTCGGGAGAAATTTATGGCGGGCAAAGCCGGTCACGCGGGATTCAAGCAATCCGCCGCGCTCATCGCGCACGCCATGGGCTGGGCGCTGGACGACATCGTCGAAACGTGTGAACCCGTTGTGGCGGTGGCTCCGATTCGCACGAAGTTCTTCGACGTGGCGACCGGACAGAGTTGCGGCATTCACCAGCGCTGTCTTGGCCTCATGGAGGGGCGACTTCGCCTCTCGCTCGACCTGCAGATGTATCTCGACGCGCCGAATCCGCACGATGCCGTCGTGATCAAAGGGCGGCCTGAAATCAACGCGGTGCTGAACGGCGGCATCGCTGGCGACGACGCGACCGTCGCGGCCGTGATAAACACAATACCACGATTGCTGCGCGCCAGTCCGGGCGTGCTATTGATGACTGAGTTGGAAGTGCCTTCGTGGAAAAGCGCCACGTACGCGTCATGAGCCGAGATTGCCGGACGGGCGCCCTCAGCAAAAACGAACACTTGCTGCGCTGGGTGGAAAAGATGGCCGCGCTCTGCAAGCCGACGCGCGTGCACTGGGTCGACGGCTCCGCTGAAGAATACGACACGCTCTGCGCGCAGATGGTCGTGAACGGCACCTTCGTTAAACTGGACGAGAAACTCTGGCCGGGCTGCTACTACGCGCGCAGCGATGCGAGCGATGTCGCGCGCGTGGAGGACCGGACCTTTATCTGCTCCTATTCCAAGGAGGCGGCGGGCCCGACCAACAACTGGGTCAACCCGTTCGAGATGCGAAAAAAACTCCGCGGTCTCTTCAATGGCTGCATGGCGGGCCGCACGATGTACGTGCTGGCCTTCAGCATGGGGCCTGTCGGAGGGAGCCTTTCCCAGATCGGCGTGCAACTCACGGATTCACCTTACGCGGTGGTCAACATGCGGATCATGGCTCGGATCGGTCTGCCGGTTTTCAAGGAGATTGACCGCGGAGAAAAACGCGTCGTGCCCTGCATGCACACCGTAGGCGCCCCACTGGCGAATGGGCAACCCGATGTGCCGTGGCCGTGCAATGCTGACAAGTACATCGTTCATTTCCCGGAGACGCGGGAGATTTGGAGCTACGGTTCCGGCTACGGTGGCAACGCGCTGCTGGGCAAAAAGTGTTTTGCTCTGCGTATCGCGTCGAACATGGCCCGTGACGAAGGCTGGATGGCGGAGCACATGCTCGTGCTGGGCGTCGAGGATCCGAAGGGCGAGAAAACCTACGTGGCGGCGGCGTTTCCCAGCGCCTGCGGCAAGACCAACTTCGCCATGATGGTGCCACCCGAGTCCTTTCAAAAAGATGGCTGGAAAGTCTGGACCGTGGGCGACGACATCGCGTGGCTGAAGCCCGACGCGACGGGCCGCTTGCGCGCGATAAATCCCGAGGCGGGCTTCTTTGGCGTTGCGCCCGGCACCTCGCTAAAGACGAACCCAAATGCGATGGCCGCCCTGTCGCGAAACACGATTTTCACCAATGTGGCGCTCACGCCGGACGGCGGAGTGTGGTGGGAAGGCATGACCGACGCGCCACCACCGCGGCTGATCGACTGGCAGGGCAGAGAGTGGACGCCCGAGATTGCAAAGCAGACGGGCGCCAAGGCCGCGCATCCGAATGCGCGCTTCACCGCGCCGGCCTCGCAGTGTCCGACGATCGATCCCGCGCGCGACGATCCTGCCGGGGTGCCCATCAGCGCGATTATTTTCGGCGGACGGCGCGCGACGACGATGCCGCTCGTTTTCCAGGCCTTCAACTGGAGCAGTGGCGTCTATGTCGGGGCCACGATGGGCTCCGAGATGACCGCCGCGGCTGCTGGCACGGTGGGCAAGGTCCGACGTGATCCGATGGCGATGCTGCCCTTCTGCGGGTATCACATGGGAGACTACTTCCGGCACTGGATCACGATGCAGCGTCGCCTCGCCACGACGCCGCGCATTTTCCACGTGAACTGGTTTCGGAAAAATAGTGACGGCCAATTTCTGTGGCCGGGCTTCGGAGAAAACATGCGCGTCCTGCGCTGGATCGTCGACCGCGCGCGCGGTCGGGCCTTGGGCAAGGAGACCCCCATCGGCTGGATGCCGGACTACGACGACGTCGATTGGAGCGGCCTAAGTTTTGCGAAGGAGACATTCGATGAACTCCAAGCCCTCGAGCGCTCTGGCTGGCGCGCCGAGATCATGGGTCACGAGGAACTCTTCTTCGATCTCCACGACCGGTTGCCCAAGGAAATGGTTTACGAGCGGGAGCTGCTCATTTGTCGTCTGTGAAAATCCAGATGGTCATTGTGAACCGCCCGCGACGACCTTAACCCTCCGACTATGGCCGGCCTGAATAAGAACGTGATCTCGCAATCGAAAATCGCGTCTGATTTGGGCTACTCCCAATCGCTGGTCTCGCGCGTCCTGAACGGCCAGACCGGCGGCATCCCTGACGAAACGATCAAGGCGATCTGGGATCATGCCCGGGACAACGGCTATCGGCCGCGCGGCATCAATCTCGATCTGCTCGTCTCGGAAACCGTCGCGACGCAGATGGTCGGCTTTGTCCTGCGCTCGCCGCTGCGACTCGTGAGCGAGAGCCAGATTTTCCTGCACGCGCATCAAGGGATGCACGAGTTTCTCCTGAAAAAGAATATCCGCACCGTCTATCTCGGCGCGGAAGTGGAGCTCGATGTGGAGGAATTGGTGAAGGTGATGGAGCGGCAGAAGCTGATGCTCGGCGTCGTCCTCATGGGCGAGGTGCAGCCTGAATTCATGGCGACCATCGGCCGATGCCGAAAGCCGGTCGTGATGATTTCGGCGCGTTATCCCGGAGTATGCCACAGCGTCGTTTCTAATCTTGTCCAAGCGGCCAACCTGCTGGTCGAGCACCTGCGCAAGCTCGGGCATCGGCGCTTCGCGTGGCTCGGCAGCATGCACGGCATGGGCCGGATGCTGCGCCACAAAGAGGCGGTGGTCCAAGCGGTGCTCTCGGCCGGAATGGAGATCGACCTCTCTTGCCAGATCGACATGCCGGAGGCTGATCGGCAGAATGGCTACACGGGAGCCGCGGAGATTTTCAAACGCAGCCGGCGGCGCCGCCCCACGGCATTTATCTGCCACAATGCGATGATGGCGCGCGGGGCCGTGAACTATCTTTTTCAGCACGGGTACACCGTGCCCAAGGACGTCAGCGTGGTGGCGATCGACATGACGAATGTCTGCGTCGAAGAGCCGCCGCATATCACGAGCGCGGCGGCGAAGCCCGAGGCGTTGGGTGCGTGCGCAGCGCAGTTGATCATCGATCGCTTTGACCGGACGGATCATCGCCTTTGCGAGATCACGATTCCTTCGGAAATCGTAGTGCGAGACTCCAGCGCGGCCGCCGCGGTCGCGACCTCGCGCAAGAAGGTGCGCAAAAAATTCTGAGTGCCGCGCGTAATGCTGCGGTAATCTTTCGAATGATTATTCCTGGGCTTCTCCCTCTGGGGAGGGCTGCACAGAGGGGAAATGGGCTTCGCGCGCACTCATAAATATGCCCTGAATTGCGTTGTAACACATTTGGCGGAGTTCGCTTTTGGGCGCCGTTTTGCCGGACCCAACCACCGTTCCCATAGAACTCATGTCCCACTGTCACACCCCGTCGCCACGCCATGCAGATGCGCGCTGCATGATCCGTTGCGGGCTCTTCGGCCTGCTCACCGCTACCTCCCTTCTGGCTCAAACTCTGCCGCCGGCATCGCCTCAGGCGAACAAGGCCGATGTATCCGAAGTTCCACTACAACTCGAAACCTACACGGTCACGGGCTCCAACATCCGGAGGGTTGAGGGCGAGACGGCGCTGCCGGTGACGACGATCGACATCGATGCGGTCAACGTGCGCGATGCGTCCACTCCGGTGGATCTCTTGTCGTCCATTCCCGAGGTGCTGACGGTGCCGCTCAACGAGAGCCTGGCCGCGGCATCCAATGCCCGCGGCGACGAGTCTTCGATCGCGCTGCGGGGACTTTCCACCGGCAACACGCTCGTGCTGCTCAACGGCCGCCGCATGGCGCCGCATCCGATCAGCGCCAGCGAAAGCACCTTGCCCGCGCTCTCGACCAACGTGAACCAGCTGCCCAGCCGCGGCATCGACCGGATCGAGCTGCTGCGCGATGGTGCATCTTCCATCTACGGCACGGATGCGGTCGCGGGCGTGGTCAACACGATCATGCAGCGGAATTACACGGGCGCGGAGATCAACGTGCGCTACGCCGATACCAGCCGCGGTGGTGGGCGCGAATACCGTGCGACCGTGCTCTTCGGAAAATCTTTCGCCGCCAGTAAGGGACATATCCTGACGACCTTCGACTATCTGGATCGCGCCGCGATCTACGCCTCGGACCGCTCATTTTATGCCGATGCGGACGCCACGAGTCGCGCTCCGGCGCCGTGGAACGACGTCACGGTGAGCACCAACTTCTTCAATCGTTCGTCGGGCAGTGCGTTTGGCCAGTTCAACGTGGGCAGCGTATCGTCGTCGGGCGTCTTCACCGGCTCGCGCCCCACGGGCATCACGTCGTCGCTCGTTTCCTCGTCCGGCATTTTCTACCTCGTCCCCTCGGCGACCGCGACCAGCGGCGTCGGCTTCAAGACCTCGACGCCGACGAGAACGGGCGTCGAACGCGACTACTACTACAACACCCAGAAGGAGGCGATGATCTCCCCGCAGTCCCGCCGCTACTCGTGGTATGGCTCCGGCGACTACGAGCTGACGTCCAAGATGTCGGCGTTTGCGGAATTCAATTTCTATCGCGCAGAGAGTCACGTTGATCGCTCGCCCGATTCCTATGCGTCGAGCACCGATGCTCAGGCGATCGTCCCGGCGACCAATCCGTGGAATCCCTTCGGCACGCGCTTCTACAGCACGACCGGAGCGCCGAATGCCGATGGCACGGCGCGCATCACCGGGACACCGTCGCCAGTTGTGATTACGAACAAACGCTTCCCGGAGTTCGGCACGCGCACGGCCAATGTAACCTCCAGCGTCTATCGCGCGGTCACGGGCCTGCGCGGCCGGATCGGCGAAACGTGGCAGTGGGAGAGCGGCGTGCTCTACAGCCGCGCTACCACGACGGACAACGAAACCGGCACCACGCGCGAAAGCCTTTTCCTCAATGCACTCAATCAGACGGACCCGGCCAAGGCCTTCAATCCGTTCTCCTATGACTTCGCGGTGCAAGGCGGCACAATCGTCATCACGAAACCCTACGTGAATCCGCAGAGCATCATCGATGGATTCAAGCAGTCGTTCCGCCGCGATGGCGCGACGCAGCTCGCGAGCTGGGATGCGCGCGCCTCGGGCGAGCTCTTCAGCCTGTGGGGCGGCAATGTCGCGTCGTCGGCGGCGGGCGCTGAAATTCGCTACGAGACCTACGACTCCACGCGGCCTCCGTTCTCGGGGCAAAATCCGGCAGGCTCGGGCTTGGATCCGACCGATAACGATTTCTTGGCGATTTCCCCGGCGGCCGACACGCACGGCCATCGCCACCTCGAGGGCGTCTATGCCGAGCTGGCGCTGCCGCTTGTCGGCAAGAAATTCACGTTGCCGCTCGTGCAGTCGTTTGAGGTCAACGCCTCCGCGCGACACGACATGTATCCGAAATTTGGTGGCGTGACCAAACCCAAGATCGGTGCCACCTGGCGGCCGGCGAAATGGGTTCTGCTGCGCGGCTCCTACAACGAGGGCTTCCTCGCGCCGAATCTCGCGCAGTTGTTCAATCGCGACGTTACCGTCACGAACTCGACGACCGACACCTATCGCAGCTCAGTCACGGGGCTCGCCTCGGATGGCTCGGTCAATCGCCTCTTCCGTCGCGCGGGCAATCCCAATCTCCGCCCCGAGGAGTCGACCGGGAAGTCCGCGGGCATCGTGGTGGATGTGCCGAAGATCAAAGGTCTCTCGTTCAACGTCGACTACTGGGAAGTCCGGCAGCGCGATCTCCTCGGCACGTCAGGCTCGACGACCAGCGGTGTGCCGGAAGACAGCGATGCGCTGGTCGCGGCAACGCAGGCCGCGCTGGCGAAGGGAATTCCCATCAATCAGATCGATCTCGGTTCGGGCACTTCCAACTATCAAGGCGATCCAGGCACGGTGAGAAATGTCGTCACGCAGGCGGACCGCGATGCCTTTGCCACTTACAATTCCACGCGCGCTCCCGCGTCGCAGCGCGCGGTGGTGGGAACCATCGCCTACGTCCGTCAGGATTACATCAACAAGTCGCTACGGTTTCAGAACGGTTTCGACTTTGGCCTCAGCTACAAGGCCCCCGAGTTCTTCCTCGGAAAATTCACCCTGTCGACCGAGTGGTCGCGCCTGAATTCCGCCTTCTCCTACACGACGCCCACGTCCTCGCGCGACAATCTGAGATGGGAAAACGGTTTCGCGAAGTGGCGAGGCAATGCGAGTGTGACTTTGAAAAAGAAGAACTGGCAGGGCGGGTTCGGCGCGTACTACGTCGGCAACTACCAGGACACCGGCGCTACGACCACGGCGACGATCTACAACAGTCTGAATGCGCCGAAGTACATCGCTGAAGTGTACGACACGGGCGCCGTTCGCTATCGTTACGTCGTTTCGGACTCGATCACCTACAACGCCTATCTAAGCTACAACTTCCGCAAGGAGAGCGGCCGCTGGCTCGACGGCACGAGCATTCGCCTCGGCGTCATCAACCTCATGGATAAGGCTCCGCCGCTGAGCAGTTCGGGTTACGATGCGGCGGTCTACAACAGCGTGGCTCGCGGCCGTTCCTTTTCGGCGCAGATCGGGCGGAAATTTTAAAGAGCCAAAGTTTCGCTGACTAGGCCGCGGGAGTGGCGCAGGCTCAGGCCGCGCTGCTCCCCTGCTTCTGCGCCGACCATGGACCCCAATCTCATCACGCCTTCTTCCGAACTCAAGACGAAGCCCTCCCTCGCGCACGCCAGCGTGCCGTTGATCGGGATGATCCTGCTGTTGGGAATTGGCTATGGTGTCTTTCGCATCGAAGTGGAGCTGCTTCTCATCGGTGCTACGGCGTTGACCGGCATCGTAGCGTGGGGATTGGGTATGAGCTGGCGCGAGATGCAGGCCGGCATCGTGCAAAGCATGATGAAGGGAATGCCGGCGATGCTTGTCGTCGTGGTCGTGGGTGCGCTCATCGCCAGTTGGATCACCTGCGGCACGATCCAGATGATCATCTACTACGGACTCGGGATGATCTCGCGGGAATGGTTTCTCGTAAGCGCCACGCTGACGGCATGTCTGGTCTCGACGCTCACCGGCACGTCGTACGGCACGGCGGGAACGATCGGTGTCGCCTTCATGGGCATCGCGCACGGTTTGGAGATCCCTCCCGGCCAGGCTGCAGGAGCCGTGGTCGCGGGCGCGTATTTCGGCGACAAGATGTCACCGTTTTCCGCCACCGCGAATCTCGCCGCGGCCGCCGCACGGGTGAATCTCTACGACCACATCCGGTTCATGACTTGGACCACGGCACCGGCGCTGCTCGTCGGCTTGATCGTTTACGCTTTCGTGGGGCATGGAGCCCACGCGGCCGGCGCGGTGTCGCTCGAAGGCGCGGAAGCGATCCGGCGTGCACTGGCGACGAACTTCACCTTCAGTCCGTGGCTGCTGCTGCCTCCGGCGATCACGTTGTATCTCGCTGCGCGCCAGAAACCGGTGATCCCCGGCCTGCTGCTTTCGAGCATTGTGGCGGTGGTCTTAGCCTACCTCATCCAAGGCGTGCCGCTGCCGAAGGCGCTGCATATCCTCGCCACGGGCTACAAGCCTGCGACAGGAGTGGCGCAGGTGGACAAGCTCCTGGCGCAAGGCGGACTCGATGCGATGATGCATCCGACCTTGATCGCGCTGTGCGCCTTCGCGTTCAGCGGCTTGATGCAGAAAGCCGGGCTGCTCGATCCACTGCTCGACCGCCTGTTGGTGCTCGCGCACACGACCGGCCGTCTCGTCGCCTCCTCGGTGGCCGCCTGCATCGGCGTCGCGTTGATCACCGGCAGTTCGTTTCTCTCGATTCTGATTCCGGCGGAGTTGCTGCTGCCCGCCTATCATCGTTTCAAACTTTCGGGCAAGAACCTGTCGCGCACGACGGACGATGCCGGGACCGTCGTCGTGCCGCTCATTCCGTGGAGTATCGCGGGTGTGTTCATGTCCACGACGCTGGGCGTGCCGGTGACGGCCTACGCGCCATGGGCGGTGTTCTGCTACACCGGATTTATCTTCGCGCTCATCTACGGCTTCACCGGCTTCGCCATTGCACCGCGCATCCGCGAGGACGAGACGCAGCCCGGCAGTTAATTTTCAATCCCATCGTATGGCTCCTCATACCATCCTTATTCATGGAGGCGCAGGCGCGATCGCACGCGCGCTGATGTCCAAGGAACTCGAGCAGGAATACCGCACGGCCCTCACCATCATCCTGCGCACGACGGGGCAGCTCCTTGCGCAGGGCGGCTCCAGTGTCGATGCCGTCGAACTGGCCGTGACGTTGATGGAAGACAATCCGCTCTTCAACGCGGGCATAGGCGCGGTCTTCAATTCCAACCGCGGGCATGAACTCGAAGCCACGATCATGGATGGCGCGACGGGAAAAGCCGGCGGCGTGCTGGGACTGCGCCATGTGCGCAATCCGATCAAGCTCGCCCGTCGAATCATGGATCGCACGCCGCACGTGGTGCTCGGCGGCGAGGGCGCTGAAGCGTTTGCCAGCGCGCAGCAACTGGAGCTGGTCGCGGAGGACTACTTCTCCACGGAGCGACGCCGCCTGCAGCTGGAAAACGATCAACGCATTTCCGGTGCGCCTCGATTGTCGCTATCGGAGGATACCGTGGTGCTCGAAGCCCCGAGTCGCGATCCCTTTGGCACCGTCGGTGCAGTGGCGCTCGATGAGCGAGGCAACCTGGCCGCGGCCACGTCGACCGGCGGGATGAGCAACAAGTGGCCGGGCCGCGTCGGTGATTCGGCGGTGATCGGGGCCGGTTGCTATGCCGATAACGCCACGTGCGCAGTGTCTGCGACGGGGCACGGCGAATTTTTTCTCCGCCACGTGGTCGCCTACGACATCGCCGCGAGGGTCGCTTATCTCCGCGCCACGCCCCAGCAAGCCGCAGAGCAAGTGGTGTTGGAAAAGCTCGTGCGCCTCGGCGGGCGGGGTGGCGTGATCGTCCTCGATCGCGCAGGGCGCTTTGCGATGCCGTTCAACTCCGCCGGCATGTATCGCGGCTCGCTTCGCGCCGGCGGTGAACCCCAGGTGGCGATCTACGCCGAGTAAGCTTCGTCAATTTTACCGAATGAAAAAGATCATCGTTTCAATGCTGCAGTGCCTGCTCTTGCTCGGCGCCTTGATCGCGCCCGCGCGAGCGGAGACGCCACTCACGCTCGCCGCGGGGCCGGGGCGCTTCGATTTCCAGCGCGAAGGCAAGACTGTCCCTGTCTGGTACTACATCCCGAGCGAGGCGGGCCCCGATGCGCCCATCTTGATCGTGATGCACGGCGTGAATCGCGACGCCGACCGCTATCGCAACGAGTGGACGCCGTACGCCCAGAAATACGGCTTTATCCTCATCGCCCCCGAGTTTTCGAAAGAAGCCTTCCCGGGCGATGACGGTTACAATTTCGGCGGGACGGTTGACGCCAAGGGGCAGGCCCAGCCGCGTGCGCAGTGGGCGTTCAGCTTCATCGAGCCGATTTTTGACGCGGTGCGCACGGCCACGAAGAATCGCAGCGAAAAATACAGTCTCTACGGGCACTCCGCTGGAGCGCAGTTCGTGCACCGCTATTTGTATTTCGTACCCGACGCGCGCGTCGACAAGGTCGTGGCGGCGAACGCGGGGTGGTGGACTTTGCCCGACGAAGCAGTCGATTTCCCATATGGTCTGCATGGATCACCGGTCGATGAGGCGACGCTGAAGAAGACCCTGCAGCGTCCTCTCGTTGTGTTGCTCGGGACGGCAGATACCGACCCGAACAATGTGAATCTGCGGCGCACGCCCGAAGCGATGGCCCAGGGCCCGTTTCGCTTGGCGCGGGGAAAATATTTTTACGCGTATGGCCAGCGTCAGGCGGCAGCGCTGGGCGTGACATTCGGGTGGACCTTGGCGACAGCTCCCGGCATCGGCCACAGCGACAAGGGCATGTCCGGCTTCGCCGTCGAGTGGCTGTATGGCGCGCCCGCGATCACCGGCCGCGATCCGGCGCACGTGCGGGTGCTGTTCGGCGGCGATACAAATTATGGCGAGAGCTACCAGGAGGACTATGCCAAAAAAGGCGGAAAAAACATCCTCGTCGAAAAAGGCTACGATTACTCGATCGAGAAATTGAGCCCGCTCCTTCAGGCCGTCGATTATCGCATCATCAATCTCGAGACACCGCTCACGTTGCACCACGAGAGCGCGCTGAAGACCAAGGACTACTTGCACTACAGCGATCCGGTGAAGCTGCCCGCGGAGTTCAACAAGTTTGGCCCGATCGCATTCTCGCTGGCGAATAATCACACGCTTGATCAGGGCGCTGAGGGCCTCGCCGACACGTTCGTGGCGCTGCGCGATGCGAACATCCGCTGGTTCGGTGCGGGAAATGATTTGGGCGAAGCGTCACGGCCGTTGCTCCAAAAAATCAAACTTGGTGACTCGACCGTCACACTCGCGGTGTTTGGCGCCTTCGAATACCGCAAGGACTACGACGAGAACTACAGTTTCTATGCGGGAGCGGATCGCCCCGGCACCGCGCCCGTCGACGTGCCTGCGGTCGGTCATGCCATCGCGGAGTTGCGGAAGAAAACACCGAATCTGTTTGTCGCTTATTTTGTCCACTGGGGTGAAAACTACATCTGGAAGCACGCCGAGCAGACCGTAAACGCGCACGCCCTGCGCGAAGCTGGCGTGGATCTCGTGGTGGGCTCCGGTGCGCACACCATGCAGGAAATCGTGCACGATGGACGCGGGTGGATTTTCTACTGCGTCGGCAATTTTCTCTTCAACGCGCGCGGTCGCTACGCGGCCAATCACGCCGCGCCCTTCAGCATTCCGCTCGTGGTGGATTTTTCGATGAAGGACGGACGCCTGCAGACTGGCCTGCGCGTGTATCCCACGGTCTGCGACAACCAGCTCACAGCCTACCAATCGCGCTTTGTCACCGACACCGAACTCTCGGCCGTCGACTCGATGCTCGCCGAGAAAAGCGGCTGGGACACGGCGGCGCGGGCCGCCGTGAAACGGGGCAAAGACGAGGTCGGCAACTACCTCGAATTCCTGCCGCCGCAGCCGCCTGCAAAAGCTCCGACTACGCCCGTCGCTCCCTGATCATGGCTGCGAGCAATGGCTTCATTCAGGCCAACACCAACGGACGCTTACACTCGGCGCACGAGTCGGTGATTTCGCCGCTGGATCGTGGATTTCTTTACGGAGATGCGATCTATGAAGTGTGGCGCACCTATCACGGGGCGGTCTTTTGCTTTCGCGAGCACTGGGAGAGGCTGGAGGCGTCGGCAAGTGCACTGCACCTCGCTTTGCCCTTCGACGCCGCTGCGGCTTGGCGCGAGTTGGTGCGAACGACTCAGGCATTTCGCCAACAGACCGGAGAGCTGGGCGATCTCTACATTCGTCTCCAGATCTCGCGCGGGGCGGGTCAGATCGGGCTCGATCCCGCTTTGGCCGACGAGCCGCTTTGGACATTTCTGGTGCAAAAGCTGCCCGGCGTAGATGAGACCAAGGCGAAGTACGGTCTGAACGTGAAGATCGCGCGGCAGCTTTGTCGCAATCATCCGCACACGCTCCATCCGCGATGGAAAACCGGAAACTACTTGAACAACCTGCTCGCGCACCGCGAAGCCAAGGCCGCGGGGGCCGATGAGGTGCTGATGCTGAATCTCGACGGAGCGATTACCGAGGCCGCGACGATGAACGTGGCTTTCGTGCGCGACGGCGAAGTCTTCACGCCCGCCCTCGAGTCGGGAATTCTGGCCGGCGTGACTCGAAAGATGCTGATCGAAAATGTCGCTCCGCGCATCGCAGCGCGAGTTCACGAACTCGTCTTGCGCGAGTCCGATCTGGGCTCGTTCACCGAAGCCTTCTTCCTCTCGACGACAAAAGACCTGACACCGATTTCGCACATCGACGGGCAGTGCTTTCGCGTCGGCTCCGAAACGCTCACCGCGCGATTGAAACGTGAGTTCGGAGTATTTGCCGGGGAGCAGGCCGACCTGCGCGGCGAATATCGATTGGCCTAGTTGGCGTCGTTAGGTGTGCCGTAGCGCCACAATCGGATCTACTTTGCTCGCGCGGATCGCCGGGACTAAGCACGCGACAAGTCCGGTGAGCGCCAACGTGGCGACCGAGGCGGTGAACACCAAAGGATCATACGGACTGACGGCGAAGAGGAAGCGGCGCAGCACGTGGCCGACAAGTAACGAGACGCCACCGCCAAGGGCTGCTCCGCTAGCGATGAGGATCAAGCCACGGCCCAAGACGAGACGCAGTATATCCATCATTGAAGCTCCGAGGGCCGCACGCACTCCGATCTCCTTCGTCCGACAGGTCACTTGATAGGCGAGGAGTCCGTAGACACCAATCGTTGCGATGATGAGGGCGAGAGGTCCGAAGAATCCACTCAGCATCGCGAGCACCCGCTCTTGCAGGAGAGTGCGGTTCATCTGCATTTGCGGGGTCGTGATTTCACGGATCGGCACGTCGCGTGCAAGGGTGGCGATCGTTCGCCGCAGCGCGGCCGACAGATCGGCGCTTTCGGTCCGTGTCCGCACGAGCAGATTCATCTCCCAGGCGGTGGACTGAGCCGTTGGAAGAAACAGCATCGGGAGGGAGGCCTCACGCAGGTCTCGCTGCTTCGCATCGCGAACGACCCCGATGATCGTCAGCGGAGATCCCTTCGTGTCGCGGGCGATCCAGAGGGGTTGCCCAATCGGATCTTTGTCGCCGAAACAAAGGCGGCCCAGTGCGGCGCTGATCATCGCGACTTTAGGACTATCGACACGGTCGCGCGGGTCGAAGGTGCGGCCTTGTTCTATCGGCAGCCGCATCGTGCGGAAGTAGTCGCTTGAAACGACATTGAGCTCCGCAACGCGTGGCGGGGCATCACCGGTGCCGTCTCGCACGGTGAGCCAGCGCTGAGATTGCTGCTGGCCGAGCGGTTCGAGATGTGTGGCACTGGCGGCTTCGACCCCCGGCAGCGCAGCGACCGCTTCACTGGCGCGCGTCACGAAATCGATCATCTGCGTCCGACTGTAGCCGGCGGCTGACCAATCGAAACTGATCGAGAGCAGATGGCTCGTTTCGTAACCGGTGCCGATGCCGGTGATCTGTCTGAGATTGTTGACGAACATCCCGGTGGTCACGAGGAGGCACAGGGACACTGCGATCTGCATCGTTACAAGCACCTGACCCCAGCGATGCGTGGTGCGATCTGTTCCGCGGTCCGAAGGTTCGCTCAATGTCATGGCCGGCGCGTTGCGCGAGAGCTGCAGCGCGGGGAGGAGACTGGTGGCGAGGCAACCAACCGCAGAGGCGATGCCGGCGAAGGTGAGCACGCGCCAGTCCATCGGGACCTGCAGATCGATCAGCGTCCGGCCGGATGCGAGCAGCGACGCCAGCAGTGAGCTGCCCCAAGCTCCCACCAACAGCCCACCTAGGCCGCTGAGGACCATGAGCACCAATCCCTCGGACAAGATATGCCGAATCAGGCGTCCGCGGCTCGCTCCGAGGGCAGAGCGCACCGCGATTTCCTGCCGACGCGCGGCTCCTCGCACCAACAGCAGGTTCGCGACGTTGGCGCATGCGATGAGGAAAACTCCCGCCGCGATCGCCTGCAGCACTCCGAGCGGCGCGCCGAACTTTTGGCTCAGGGTGGATACGCCTCGGCCAGCGGGGATCAGCGCGCCGCGGGCAAATGAGGCCTCGATGTAGGCATCGGAAGCACCGCGGTGCTTCGCCCATTGTCGGAAAAGAAGCGACGTCTCTGCCTCGGCTTGGGCCATGCTGGTGCGCGGCTTAAGTCGAGCGACCATGTACCATGGCCAAGAGGGAACCGGCTCGTCCTTTGGCCCAAGGCCGACGGTGGCCATGTTTCCCTGCGCCGGCTGCAAGAGGGGCTGCGCTGAAAGCAGCAGGGTGAGGTCGGCTGGCGCGCCCGGGATCATCCCGGTGAAATCTGGCGGAAGCACGCCGACGACGGTGACGGCATGTCCGTTCAACGTGATCGATTGCCCGATCACGTGGAGGTCTCCGGCCAGTTCTCGTCGCCACAGACGATCGCTCACGACCACGATCGCCGGATTTTTGTCATCATCGGCCAGCAACGTGCGGCCCAGCGCAGGACGAACGCCGAGCGTAGAAAAATAGTTGGCCGATACCCACTGGGCGGGAATCGCTACGGTGGCTTCGTCTCGCTGCAGTCTGAGCTGCGTGGGCGAGAAACCGAGTGCGTCGGTAAACGAGCGATTGTTCGCTCGGATAAATTCATACAGCGGAAAGTTCGAGAACCGCCTGCGCGCATCCGAGTCGCCGTCTTTGCCGTAGTGCGACAGCACGACTAAACTTGCTGGGGCGGACACCGGCAGGGTCCGAAACAGCACCGCGTTCAGGAGACTGAAGATCTCAATATTGGCTCCCAGCCCGAGACTCAGCGAGAGCACCGCGATAAGCGTCATCACGCGGTGGCGCATCAGCGCGCGAGTGGCATGGCGCAGATCGCCCCATGCTGAGTCCCATTTTTCTCCGGGCGTGGACTGCGTCGCGCGACGCGACGGGGAAGCTGGATGTGCCTTCATCGCTTTAGCCGGGAGGAGCAGGAGGGGCGGGGGCTCAGCGCGGCTGCAGATGGAGCCGGCGCAAAGCCGCGATTTGCGGCGGCGAAAGCGGATTCTGCCCATCCCGGATCGTCGTTTCGATTTCGAGCGCATGCGGATCGCGCGTGATTTGTCCCTCTGCGTTTCGGCTATGGTTGGCGATATGCTCGATCAGTTGTTCGCGTTGCTCGTCCGAGAGCGGGGTCGCCGTGTTGGCGAGCGCTTCGGTCAGATGATACACAAATTCCCGCACGGGTGCCGTTTCATTGAAGTGCTTGAACCTGTCTGCGACTGCCGGTCCGAAAGCCGCCTGCACGCGCGCCGATAGCTGGGCGTCGCTCTCTGCGCGCATCGCTTCCAGATCCGCATCTACCGGCCGCGCTCCCTGCGTGCGACCGATCTCATCGATGTCTGCTTGTCGCTGCAGATGGGCTGCGAGCAATTCCTTGAAGACGTCACGTTGATCGGCGGTGAGGTGAAGTTTTTCGAAAAACGGCTGATAGCCGGCCAACTGCCGCAACAGGCTCGCCTGCTGCGCTGCGGTGGATTCGCGCGGCTCTGCGATCTCTGCAGCCGGTAGATCGCGACGTGATACAGTGGTGGTGGATTGCGGCGATTGCGGCTGCGCGGCAGCAACGGAATCCGTGGATTGAGCAAGGGAGGCAGGCAGATGGTTTGGGATCGAGTTGGCCGAAGACGGTTGCATCGGCATCCTGCTGGAGGAGGCGCGATCGCTGAAACGCGTGACGGTGAAGACGATGATGGCGACGAGCGCGCCGCCGGCGAGAAGGTGAGGAAAGCTCATAAAGGGTTTAGCGATCACGGAGGGCGCGGAGAGGGTCGCGACCGCGGAGGAAATGTTGCTCGCAAGGCTCTTTGGCGCGGCGACCAGCTGTTGCCCGAGCACGCCAGCTAGCGTGGCCGCGGTGGAAGAGAGCCCGCGGCGCGCGAGAAACGTCCTAAGTTTTTCAAGTGCTCGATCCGCGCGCATCCGGGCCGCGTCTTCAGAAACTTGGAAAGTCCGACCGATCATGGCGAACGACTGGCCTTCAAAGTAGCGGAGGAGTATGACCTCGCGTTCGGCATCGTTCAGCTCCCGCAACGTGTCATCGAGGACAGGTCGCAGTTGAGGCCAATCGACGTCCGGTGTGTTCAGAATCTCGTTCATGGTGTGAGCGCGAATCTCGCGATTTTGCCGGCGTCGCTCCGCGCGCACGTGCTGCGCTGCATGATGCTGCGTGGTGAGGTAGAGCCAGCCCGCGACGCTCCGGCGGCCTGTCAGTTTACTGGCTTGGCGGGCGAGCGCGAGGAAGACGGTCTGGGTGACGTCTTGCGCGGCATGCGCGTCGCAGCCGACCTTCGGCAGTGCGACGGAGAACACCAAGTCCACATGCCGGCCGACCAATTCGGCAAAGGCCGCCTGGGATTGCTCGTTGGCATAAAGTCGTAGGAGTTCAGCGTCCTCGTGCATCGCGTTCGGGAATTAGTTGCCGGTGTCCCTCAGATCCGAACGAAGAATCGTACAGAATTTGGGAGATGGCGATTCGGACGAGACAGATCGTAGCTACGGGATAACATCGGAGATGCGGGCGCTCCCTGAATCAATTTCAGGGCAGACTAAGGTTCGATTGACCCGCGAAGGATGGGCCGAACCGGCGAGATCGGTGACACTTAAACCGGGGTGATGGGCTACACATAGCGGCAACAGGTGTGAAACGGGGAGTTAGCGCCGGGTGAGTGGAGCGGGTTGAGCGATCGGGAGATGGGCGTGGGCCGTTCGTGGCATCGCTGTAGCGATAAAGTGCGATCTCGTGGGCTGCGTCTGGCTGCATCGGCGTTTGGCGCGAAACGCCGATGCGCGAATAGAGCGATGGGGATGAAATTTTCTCGCAATACATTCAATGGATTCAATGGAGCGTTAGGGGCATGGCGGGAAATGCGGTACACTGCGGGGCGGGCCGAGCGGCGTGGGGCGGGCGGGGCAGGGTGCTCTGGACGCCGGATTTTCCGCGGCGCTGGTCCGAACAATACCTGACACTACCATGAAACTATCACTTACACGGGCGCGGCGCGATTCGGTGCTCGACTGGCTGCCGGCGGAAGCGCGGCAAAAACTCGAGGGCTGGCTGACCGAGGGAAACAAGGGCGACACCGAAGTGGTGCAGCTCGCGGCGGCGGAGCTTGGCGTGACGACGTCGCGGAGTGCGTTGAGCCGGTACTATCGGAAGCACATCGCACTGGGGCGGCTGATCGAGGTGACAATGGGCTCGGGGCGAGTACAGGGGGTGGGTGACGCGACGGGAGAAAGCTGAGGCGAAGCTAGGGCGAAGACGCGAAGATGGCGAAGCTTCGCGAAGGCGAGGGCGCACGCGAGGGGGCGGGGCGGGACGTTTTTTTGTTTTTACAGGAGCAAACGCGGGAAAGGCAGGAGGGTGAGGGAAGGGGGAACGCTCGGAGAAAACGTTAAGCGCCAAGACGCAAAGAGGGCGAAGGTTCGCGAAGGTCGGAGCAGAGAAGGTTGTTTTTGAGAACCGCGAATGGACGCGACTACACGCGAATGGGGCAGCGTGCTGAGGGCGGGTGGGTTGGCGGCGCTTTTGTTTTTACAGGAGCAGCGGTGTTAAGAACCAAGGATAAAGTTGGGGTCCTTGAGGAGACGGTTGAGGACGGTGATCATTTTGCGCATGACGGCGACGAGGGCGACCTTGGCGGGTTTGCCGTCGGCGCGGAGGCGCTGGTAGAAGGCGTAGAGGACGGGGTTGTGGCGGGTGGCGGAGACGGCGGCCATGTAGAGGACATTGCGCACGACGATGCGGCCGCCGTGGGTGTGGCGGGGATGCGCGGTGTCGCCGCTGTCGTGGGCATGCGGAGCGACGCCGACCAGGCCGGCGATCTGCTTGTCCTCGAGGAGGCCCAGTTCGGGCAGGTACGCCAGCAGCGTGGCGGCGAGCACCGGTCCGCAGCCCTGCAGCTGTTGCAGGCGTTCGGCCTTGGCCCGCAGGACTGGGTGGTCCGCGAGGTGCTGGCGGATGCGTGCTTCCACCGCTTCGAGGCTTTGCTCGAGGTGCGCCAACTCGGGCTCGATCAGTGCCAGCAGCGTGGGCCCGGCGGTCTCGCGGCGGTTGCCGAAGAGCACCCGCTGCTCGTCGAGCTGGCGGCGGTGCTCCAGCAGGTCGCGCAGGGCCTCCACCTCCGGACTGGGCACGAGCTGCGCGCGGGGCTGCATGGCCACGGCGTAGCGCGCAGCAGCTCCACATCAATCCTGTCGGTCTTCGCCCACCGGCCCTCGGCCCGGGCGAACGCGCGCACGCGGGCGGGATGCACCCGGCTCACGCCGATCTGTGCGGCCGCCAGCGCGGCCAGCAGCGGGCGTTCGTAGCCGCCGCTCGCTTCGCAGACCACGCGGGCCTTGGGATAACTTTCCAATCGTTCGATCAACGCGGCAATGCCCTCGCGGGTGTTCGCCACGGCGGCCGGTCGGCCCGGCTCCAGGCCGTAATCGAGCCGGCGCTTGGAGACGTCCAACGGCACATACCTCACGGGCTCGGTCGACTCTGTCTTGCAATGCGAGTTCATGACTCAGGCAGCGGTTCGAGTTTAACCAGGCACAAGACCGCGACGCTTGCTCCTGTACGAGGTCCAGGCCTCTGGGAACAGAACGGTCTGTCGGTCTTGCTGGGCCGGCCGGAGCGACCGGCCGGCCCACCCTGGCGGGATCGCGCCAGCGTGGCCTCCCGGCCACTGCAGCGCAACCCCCGCCGCCGCCGGCTTCCTGCGACGAGCCTTGGGGCCCATTCTCGGAAGCCGTCGTCGGCTCTATCCCGGTCCTTCTTCACGTCGGGTGACATACAAGAAAACGGAGGAAACGGAGGAAAGACAGGAGGGTGGCGGCGGCTGGGAGTTCTTTGAAATCGGCGGAGGGCCGGGCGATGGGGGGCGGGGGCGGCGAAGCGAGTGAGGCTGAAATCGGGTGAGGTTGGTTAATCCCGGATAATCCCGCGTATTTCGCGTGAGGCCGTCGGGCGAGGTGAAGGTGTGACGATGGTTCTCGAGGGGAGATGGAATGGGAGTGGCGCGCGGCGGTGAGCGGGGCGGACGTACGCCATCACGCCTGAGCGCGCGTGTTACCGCCTGATCCCGCGTGATCCCACTTATCGCGGCGGGTGCAGAAGGACATGGGCGGCGAGGTGCTTTCGTCGGCGCGTCGATCCCGCTTCGGGGCTGGGCCGAGGGAGAAAGCACCACCGGCGAGGCGAACGCGCAACGGCATCAAATGTCCGAGGGCAAGCTGCGGTCGTCTCAAATCACCTGGCCATTGACGGGGGAGATATTGCGGCGGGTCAGGGCAGCGGGCCAGCGGCGAAACGCCAGTGATCGCCGCCATCGACCTTGTGGCCGAACTGCGCGAGAAGCGTGCGAAACGAGGCATCGTCCGTGTGGGGTAGGGCGGCGGCGAGCAGCGGTGTGATGCGGTCGCGATCAGCGACGTCGAGATCGTCTTTCAGCCAGGGCTTTTTCGCATCGGCGTAAGGCGCGACGACGCGGATGGCTGCGAGCAGGCTGCGGCCATCGGGCGTGGCGAATTTCCACAGGTCGATGTCCACGTGCTCACCCATGCGGGCGAGGAGGACGAGCGCCTCGATATTGAAGAGCACGTAGTTTAGCGAGCGCGTGCGCTTGAGTTCGAGCGGCTGGCTGCCATCGGGCTCGATCTGCAGGGCGATGCGCTTGGTCGAAACGGACTCGAGGATTTTCTTCGCCTCGTCGGTGCGACCAAGGGCGAGCGCGATGTCGGTCGCCTGAGCGTCGAACCATGAGCCGTGGTTGTTTTTCTCGGAGGATTCGGTGCCGCCGTTCTTGCTGGTGGTGAGCCAGTGATAGTAATCACCGAGCCACGCGCGCATGGCTTTGACCTCGGACTCGGTCCACGCGGGCGAGCCAGCGAGGAGGGCGAGACCGTCGTTGAGGCCGATGAGATGGCGCGCCTCGATGATGCCGATGCCGCGGCCGGTATTGAGCCCCGGGATGGCCTGCGCGTGATCGAGGTTGGGATTCATGCGCGTCGCGGGATCGAGGAACCACGTGCGCGTGAGCGTGGCGGCCTTCTTGGCGTAGCGCTCATCGCCGGTGAACCAGTAAGCGAGGCCGAGCGTCTCGACGGCGTTGCAGGTGCGCGCGATCGCCGCGAAGTCGGTGCCGCTGCGCGCGGCGGGGTTGGTCTGTCCGTCGCGCTGGATATACGGCAGGCCATCGGGCTTGGCGGGATCGGGCCACCAGTAGGGCGCGAAGCTGAAGTAGTCGTGCTTGTCGCCGCTGGCCGCGACGCCGCTTTTGTCGAGGACGGAGGCGGGCTTGAGCTCGAGGAGTTTGTCGGCCTCGGCGCGCAGCAGGGTCAGCGACGGCGCGAGCGGGCTGTCCGCCTTGGCGAGGCTGGCACGCGCGGCGACGAGCGCAGGGCCGCGCAGCACAATCGTGGCGGGAGGAGTGGGCTCGGCGGCGAAAGCGGCGCTGACAACAACGACGGCGAGAAGAAGACCGGCGGACCGGAGGAGGGTAGGCATGGGTTCGAGCAATCCGGGCGAAGGCTCGGAGCTAACCCTTGTCCTCCTCAATGCGCGAGGGAAACGGAGGTAATGGCGTTGACTGCGGCTGAGGTCGTTTTGACTCAGCCTGAAGGGCAGTCTGCTCTCGGTCGTGTCCTCGACGATGGGAGCGCCGTGCGCTACGAGGCCGCCGGTGCCTCGGGGACGGGAGTGAGCGATGGCACCGGATTGAGTTGCGCACCGAGCTTGGCGACCGAGGCAGCGACGGTCGCGACGCTGGCCGCGACCTGATCGTTGGCGGCGATCTGGCCGATGATTCCGGCGATCAGTTCGTCACTGTACGGGACACTGTGACCGGCAGGGAGCGCGGGCGAAACGGGAGCGGAAGGAGCGGGAAGCGTGGGTAGGTCGCTCATGTTTGGAGAAGTTTAGTGAGGTGCAGGGGCGGGAGTGGGAATCGGAGTGATGGTCACCGGCACAACGGGACGCGTGGCGGTTTCGGGGACGGGCTGCAGCGCAATCGGTGGATACGAGCTAATCGCGAGCAAACGCGCGCAGGTGCTGACCGCGGCGGCGGCGCTCGAGATCTGGCTGTTACGCTGAGCGTTGACGGCATTGTGCATCGTCATGCCGACAGTGTTGCTCATTACGACATTGAGCAGCGCTTGCGTCTGCGCGGGGGCGTTGGTGGCGGTGAAATGCTGGCCGAGGATGGCGGCGTCCGTGATCTGGTCGTTGACGGTCATGATGAGTTAGGTGTTTTCCGACGGGGTGGCGGGAGTGAAGTCGAGCAGCGAGACGAGCCCGGCGGAGTCGCACTGCAGACGGAGCGCACTGCCGGCATCAGTGAAATCGAGCCAGCGCGTGGAGCCGTCCTGGAACTGGCGAACGTTGACGGATAACTGAGAGCCGAGCGCGCTCCGCAAGGCACGGCCGGCACCGAAAACGTAGTCCTCGATGATCTTGGCGGGTTGGTCGAGCGGCTGGCCGAGCGGTAGTCCCGCGTGGCGCGCGATGGCGCTAAGTCCGATGGCGAGGGTAGGGAATCCGATATGTAGCGTCCGATTGAGATAAGCGCTGACGGCTTGGAGCAGATCCGCGGTGGAAATGCCGGGAGCAAGTTGCGGACAGTTCAGATAGCCAAAGCTGGAATTGCCCAGGGCAGTCCACGCCTGCGCAACGTTGGGGTTGATTTGATCCTGCGCGCCTTGCTTCGCAGCGGCGAAGGCGAGATAGAACTGAAATGCGGCGGCGAAATCGGCAGCGTTCTGCGCGAGGCCGGCAGCGAATTGGGCCGCGGCGAGCGCGTTTGGACCGCTGGTTTGATTTTGGGCGACGAATGTCTCGTAGAGAATCACTTGGTCAGCGAGCGAGGCCGCATGGGTGGAGGGCTGGCCGGCGACGCCGAGAGTCGCGAGAGCGGTGCCGACTTGGGCGAAGTCGGATTCGGTGCGGATATTCCACGCACTGAGTGCGGCAAACGCAGCGGGGGTGAGCTGACCGGTTTCGAGGCTTCCAACGACATTGCTGAAATCAGGGTCTTCGAGGCGCAGGAAAATTGAGGGCGCGATCCGCAATCCGGCGGAGGTAAACACCAAGACTGGGGTACCGGTGAGGCCGGATTGAATGCCATCGAGCGCCACCGCTTCGTCGGCGAAGGAAAATACCGGCGAGGCGACGCGCAGGGCCCAGGCGAGCCAAGCCGGGCCATTCGGCACGAGTTGGAGGGTACGGAGGAATTTCTGGCTGAACTCCGCGGCCTCGCGGCGTGGCACACCGCCCACGCTGAGCAGCGGTTGTAGTGAAAGAGTGGATACGCTTGTGCCGGCCGAGTGCAATTGGAGGGAGGAGCCGGCGACGAAACCCCGTGCGGCTACCTCCGCCTCGGCTTCGAGCGTGGGGTCGGTGCAGGCTCCGGGCGGAACGCGCCCGGCCCGTTGCTGGAAGACGTGCACCAGCTCATGCGCGACCACATGGAGGAAATCCTCCGGCGGTTGGGTCATCACTTGCCGCGACACGTAGATGTCGTTGCCACAGGCGAGCCCGGCGATCGGCAGGCCGGGTACAATCGAAAGACGAACGCCGGTTAGGTCGGCCTCGGCGCGCTTTGCGAGCGCAGTGTGAAGCATGCCCAGTCGAGCAGCGATGGCGGCGTGAATCGCTTCCATGGTTGGAGGTCAGGCCGTGCCTGAGGGGAAAGTTTTCAGGGTGTCGCTCGCGGTGCTGCTCACCGTGGCGAGCGTTTTCGCCGAGGCATCGATCATGTCCTGCGCGGGTGCAAGGGCCTGCAGATAGCTCGGGTCCTTGGTCGCGAGGAACTGAGAGAGCGCTACGCCCATCGCGGTGGTTGCGACCGTCGTGGTGTTGCGAAGGCCGTCGGTCGCGTCCTGCACGGCGATCGCCATCGATTGCGCGACGGAGAGATAGGCTTTGCCCGAGCCCTGCGAGACGATGGCGGGCGCGGTGAGCAAGGCACCTTGGGCTAGCTGCAAGCTGGCAGCGAGGTCGGAGTCATTCATGAACGGAGCATGGAGAACCTGAAGTGGTGGCGAACGGGATAAGGCCCGGCTCACTCCGGGGAAATCACGCGGAGTGAGCCAGACCGATGAGGGAGGGAACTGGCCTGGCGCGATCAGGCGTTGATCTTGCTCGTGGCCACGCCGCTGGAAGCGGTGTCGAGGGAGAGCAGGGTGCTGACGCCGGTGGTGGTGGCGGTTTGGGCGGCGATCGATGCCTGCTGCTGCGCCGTGGTGGCGTTGTGCGCGGCGTTGGCGAGTGCCTGGGCCGTCGCTTGGTAGAGGTTGCCCAAGGCCATCGCCGGCGCATCGCCGACGACCTTGACGTTGCTCTGGGTGACGGAATCGGTGATCTGATCGTTGACAGAGGTGGGGAATGCCATGGCGAAGCGGGGTTGAGGTTTGGGTTAGGCGCCGATGATCTTGGACGTCGAGATGCCGGTGGACGCCGTGTCGATCGAGTAGAGTGTGGCGACCCCCATCGTGGTCGCAGCCTGCGCCGTGATCGCGGTCTGCTGCTGGGCGGTCGTGGCGTTGTGGGCGGCGTTGGCGAGAGCTTGCGCGGTGGCTTGATAGAGATTGCTCAAGGCAATGGCGGGCGCGTCACCCAGGACCTGGACATTGGACTGGGTGACAGCGTCGGTGATCTGACTGTTGACGGCGGTTGGGTAGGCCATGACGAACGATGACTTTAGGATTGTGGTTGTTGTTTAGCTGACAGCGGGGCCGGACTGGCTCCGAAGGTGGGTTGCTGGCGCGGAAAGCGGCGGGACATAGAGCAATGCGAGATCGCGCCCTAAAAACTGTCATCGCGGGCAAAAATATTTTCACGAAGCCCTCGGCTTCCGTGAAACAAGTGGCCCGATTCACGGGGGCACTCGGGTACTTCGAAACGAGAATTCCTCCGTCTCGGTGGTTGATCGCGACGAACTAGTTAATTCCTACTCCGTAGATGGAAAAGGCGCGCCCTTTCAGGTTGGAGGGAGAATTGGAATGAATCGATAGTTTTATAAGTCGCTACAGAATAGGTAGAAGACATCGCTCGTGTCATAACTTGAAAAAAGCGAAATCAAGGCTTGTTTAAATCCCATCAATTTACTGTAGATTAGGACAATCGAATCATGAAGCTCTCCAAACGCGGCGAATACGCCCTCCGCTCGCTCATCAATCTCGGCATCGCGGCTGAGGTGCGGCGTGAGCTGGTGCAGGTCTCGGAGCTCGCCGAGGAGGAGCAGCTGCCGGTGAAGTTTCTCGAACAGATCATGCAGGCGCTGAAAGACGCCGGGCTCGTGGAGAGCCAGCGCGGCAAGTACGGCGGCTACCGCCTCGCGAAGCCTGCGGCAAAGATCACCGTGGGCTCAGTGGTGCGCTTGATCGACGGTCCGCTCGCGCCGATCGGTTGTGTGAGTCAGTCGGCTTACGAGAAATGCACCTGCCCTGACGAGGCGCACTGCGGTCTGCGCATGCTGATGCTCGACGTGCGCAATGCCATCGCGGGCATTCTCGACCGCTACACGCTGGCGGATGTGGTCGCGGTGACGCTGCGCAAGCTGCGCCGCGATGGATTGCCGCTGCCGTTTTCGCCGGAAGCGGAGACCGCGGCTGCAGTCACGACGCGCATCCCGTCGCGTCGCGCCAGTCGTCTCGCGCGGCGCGCGGGCCGGCCGAGTCTCCACGAATCCGAGGGTGTGCTGCACCAGCTCCTCGGCGACTACACCATCTGATTTTCGCGTAGAATTTTTTTGTCATGACCCAAATCCCGATTGCGACGCATCCCGACACCGCTCTCCCCGAGTGGCTGGCGCTGGTGCGCGAAAAAGTCGAAACGCTGCGCTATGGCGTGGTGCACCTCGTGGTGCACGACGGCCGCGTGACGCAGATCGAGCGCACTGAAAAAGTGCGGCTCCCTTCCGAATCCGAGACGCGCCCGCGTCTTTGAAAAACTTGCCGACCGGTGATCGCCGGAGGTTTCGCCCTTAGCTCGCGCTCAACGTTACTCCGACCACGGGAAACGAGACGCCACCCACACCGAGAGTAGTCAGTTCGCACCCATCATGTTTAAGCACACCCGTCTCACTGCAGCGCTGCTCAGCGCTGCAGTCTTTCCCCTCACTGCACACGCAGTCTCCAACGACAGCGCCGATCTCCAGGCGCTACGCGATCAGCTGCGCGCACTCGAGCAGCAGGTCAAAGTCCTCGCGCGCCAGATCGAGCTCAAGGACGAGGCCGCGGCCGCCGCTGCGCCCACCACGCCGAAGATCACGATCAACGACAAGGGCGTCACGCTCGCGTCGCCGGACAACGCCAACCAGATCAAGCTCCGCGGCCTCGTGCAGCTCGATCACCGCGCCTTCTTCGACGATGGCGGCGGCATTTCCAACAACGCGTTCGTGCTCCGACGCGCGCGTTTGATCAGCGAGGGCACCTTCGCGAAGAACTACGGCTTCCAAGTCGTCACGGAGTTCGGTGGCAGCGCGGTCAGCGTGCTCGATGCGAATCTCACCGTGACGGTCGATCCCGCGCTTCAATTGAAGTTCGGCAAGTTCAAGTCGCCTGTCGGCCTTGAGCTGCTCCAGTCCGACACGTGGACGTTCTTCAACGAGCGCTCCATCGTTACCAACCTCGTCCCGAATCGCGATCTCGGGGTGCAGGCTTCCGGCGATCTGCTCGGCGGCCGGCTCAACTACACGGTCGCCGTCCTCAACGGCGTCGGCGATGGCGGCAGCAGCACCAACACCGATTTCGACAATGAGAAGGACGTCGTCGCGCGCCTGATCACCGCCCCATGGAAAAATACCGCGGGCTCGCCGTTGCAGGGGCTGACTCTCGGGATCTCCGGCAGCCAGGGCCGGGAGAAGACCACTGCCGCTCGCACCAGCGGCTATCGCACCGATGGCCAGCAGACGTTTTTCTCTTACGCGGCCACGACCATCGGCGATGGCCAGACACGGCGCTTCTCGCCGCAGCTCGACTATCGCATCGGCTCTTTCGGCTTGCTCAGCGAGTACGTCGAGTCGTCGACCAATGTCCGCCCGAGCGCCACCGGCGCGCGGGTGAATCTCAAGAACACCGGCTGGCAGGTCGCCGCGGGCTACGTGCTCACGGGTGAGGACTCGTCGTTCTCCGGGGTTGTCCCGCGCACCAACTTCGATTGGGCGGGTGGCACGTGGGGCGCGTTTGAAGTCGTTGGCCGCTTCTCGAAGCTCAACATCGACGACGCGGCGTTCCCGACCTTCGCGTCGGCCGCGACCAATGCCGATGAGGCCCGCGCCCTCGGCGTCGGTTTCAATTGGTATCTCAGCAAGGCCGCCGCGCTCAAATTCGACTTCTACCAGACGAAATTTGGCTTCAGCCCGCTGGCCCCGGCCATCTCGACCACGCAAGTCCTCCGTCAGGATGAAAAAGCCCTCATCACCCGGTTCCAACTTGGATTCTGAGCGGTCCCTCAAATCACGCACTAAAATCTCTCTGCAGTCATGAAACTCACGTCACTCTTTCTCGCGACCGCCGCCCTCACCGCGAGCGTCGCCGCTCACGCCAAGAACGTCGAGCTGCTCAATGTCTCTTACGATCCGACGCGGCAGCTCTACGCCGACTACAACCAGGCCTTCACGACTTATTGGAAGGCTAAGACCGGCGACGACGTCGTCGTGAAACAATCGCACGGCGGCTCCGGCAAGCAGGCTCGCTCGGTGATCGATGGCCAACCGGCCGACGTCGTCACACTCGCGCTCGCGGCGGATATCGACGCGATCTACGAGATCGGCAAAGCCCTGCCGCAGGATTGGCAAAAACGCCTGCCGGAAAATTCCACGCCGTACACGAGCACGATCGTGTTTTTGGTCAGGAAAGGAAACCCGAAAGGCATCAAGGACTGGGACGATCTCGTGAAGCCCGGCGTCGGCGTCATCACGCCCAATCCGAAGACTTCGGGCGGCGCGCGATGGAACTACCTCGCCGCGTGGGCCTACGCGAAACGCAAACTCGGGAGCGACGAAGCGGCGAAGAAGTTTGTCACTTCGCTCTACAAAAACGTGCCCGTCCTCGACACCGGCGCCCGCGGATCGACCACGACCTTCGCACAGCGCGAGATCGGCGATGTGGCGATCTCGTGGGAAAACGAAGCGTTTCTCGCGATCAAGGAATTCGGTGCCGACAAGTTCGAGATTGTGGTGCCCTCCCTCAGCATCCTCGCCGAGCCGACCGTCGCAGTCGTCGACAAGGTCGTGAAGAAGAAGGGCACCACTGAAATCGCGACGGAGTATTTGAAGTATCTGTACTCCGACGAGGGACAGGAAATCATCGCCCGCAATTTCTACCGCCCGCGCAACGCCGCGGTTGCCGCGAAATACGCCAAGGTATTCCCGAAAATCGAACTCGTGACCATCGACAGCGAGTTCGGCGGCTGGACCAAGGCGCAGAAGACCCACTTCGCCGACGGCGGCGTGTTCGATCAGATCTCGGCCAGGTAAACTCAATCATCGTTCTGCAATCGGCGCCCGCTACCGGGCCAAAGGCGCGGCGCGCCGATCGCAGATAATAACTCCATGCGCTCCCTCATGAGCTCTCCCATCTCCCGTCTCCCCGCGGTGGCCCGGTCCGCGTCGTCGGCTTCGCTGGCCACTTTTTCTTCGCTGCCCGCAGCCTTTGCTGAGCAGCTCGCTGCTCTCTACGGTCTCGCCGAGCGTTCGCAGCACGTCTTTGGTTCGCCGCTCGGGCCGTTCTATGCCCAGGGCCGGCATTATCATCTGCCACGCTTCGTTTACTTCGGACCGCATACATCGGATGCCGGTGTGCGGCTCGCTTTTTTCTCCGGCCTCGATCACCGCGATCTCCGCGGCACGCTCGCGCTGTTGCATCTCGTCGAGGGCCTCGCGCTCAAGCCCGACATCGGGCAAGGGTTGCATCTTTCTTTCTTCCCGCTGGTCGATGTGCTCGGCCTCGCGCGCGTGGCGCCTGAGCGACAGCTGAGCGCAGAGACTTGGATTTCATCGAGCACACCCGAGCTGCAGGTATTGGAGAAAGATATCCGCCGGCAGGGCTATCATGGCTTCGTGCGGCTGGAGAGTGCGCCGGGCGAGGATGTCATCACGGTACGCCTCCGCGCGCCGGAGAATCCCGCGTACCCGACACCGGCGGTGGACTTCGTAAACTCGTCAGACTTCGCGCCGTTCGAAGTGCGCTGGGAGCGCGAGACGAATGATTCGCAGCGCATGGGCCCGCTCGCTCTCGCGGACGATTTGCCGCTCACGCCATTTGAGCTTACGGTACGAGTGCCGTCGGCTTGGGCGCCTGATTTGTACCGCACTGCGGCGGCCTCGATCTTGAAACGCTTTGTGCTGCGCTACCGAGGCTTCATCGCCTACGGGCAGCATCTCTGATTCCCGCCTCAAAACGAAAAAATAAACCCACCGCAATCATGGCTCGCATCTATAATGACATCACCGAAACCATCGGCAACACGCCGCTCGTGCGTCTCAATCGCACTGCGGCCGCGCACGGCGCACAGGCGGAGATCCTCCTGAAGCTGGAATTTTTCAATCCGCTCTCTTCGGTGAAAGACCGCATCGGCTTCTCGATGATCGATGACGCCCTGAAGAGCGGGAAGATCAATCAGAACACGGTGCTGATCGAGCCGACCTCGGGCAACACGGGCATCGCGCTGGCGTTCGTCGCTGCGGCGAAGGGCCTTAAGCTTATTCTCACGATGCCCGAGACGATGACGCTTGAGCGCCGCAAGATCCTCAAGGTGCTCGGCGCGCGTCTCGTCCTCACCGAAGGACCGAAAGGCATGAAGGGCGCGATCGCGAAGGCCGAGGAACTCGCGACGAAGATCCCGAACGCCGTCATTCTCCAGCAATTCTCCAATCCGGCCAATCCTGCGATCCATCGTCGCACGACGGCCGAGGAAATCTGGCGCGATACCGACGGCAAGGTCGACATCGTCGTCTCGGGCATCGGCACTGGCGGCACGATCACCGGCGTCGGCGAAGTGCTCAAGGCGCGGAAATCTACCATCAAGATCGTCGCCGTCGAACCCGCAGGCTCGCCGATTCTCTCTGGCGGCCAGCCCGGCCCGCACAAGTTGCAGGGTCTCGGTGCGGGCTTTGTTCCCGCCGTCCTCAACACGAAAATCTACGACGAGATCATCACCGTGAAGGAAGACGATTCCGGCCCTGTGTCGAAGCAGGTCAACAAGCTCGACGGCATCCCGGTCGGTATCTCCTCTGGCGCGGCCGTGTGGGCGGCGATCCAGCTCGCGAAGCGGCCCGAGAACAAGGGCAAGCAGATCGTCGCCGTCATCCCGTCGAGCGCCGAGCGCTACCTGTCGTCGTGGCTGTTTGCCGACGTGAGCGTCGATAGCGAGAGCGTGGACGATCTCATCCCTGCGACCGCCGGCGCGAGCTGATTGCGTCCCGCTCTGCAAGCGACCGAAAGAGTCGAAGATTGTGCCCCTGTGGGTTGCGCGTTCGTCGCGCAACGTGGCGAGGCGAGCTCGCCACCCACAAGGGGAGGATGAGTCTGCGGAGTCATTCCTGAGCTAACCCACGCAGGCCGCCCGCCTGCGTGGGAGCGCCGGCCGCTGGCCGGCTTTCATGACCGCAACGAATCGTCGTTGAATGGAAAACTCACGCCACTCCCGCGAACCCCAGCGGTCTGTGCAGCGCTCTCGTATACTTTTTTATCATGCGCACCATTGCCATCATCGGAGGCGGTCTCGCGGGATCGCTCGTCGCGGTGCATTTGCTCCGCCGGGGACGACCCGGCACGCGGATCGTGCTCATCGAGCGCAAGCCGCCACCGGGTCGCGGCGTCGCCTATGGCTCTCCGTTTACTGGGCACCTGCTCAATGTACCGGTTGAGCGGATGGGCGCGTTTCCCGATGCGCCCGGGCATTTTCTGGAGTGGGTGCGCGCCAAGGCAGGCGAGCCGGGTGTGCCGGCGCCGGTGGCGGCGGGGGATTTTTTGCCCCGCCATCTCTATGGACGCTACATCACCGAAGTGCTCTCGGAGGCGCGGCGATGTTCGGCATCGGGTGTCGAGTTTGATGTGATCGAGGGCGAGGCGATGGACCTCGAGGAGGCGAGCCCGGCGCGCATCACTTTGGCCGATGGTCGAGTGATCGAAGCGCATCGCGTCGTGCTCGCACTCGGCAATCTGCCCGGCGAATATCCGATCAAGCGCCCTCTGCCCTTCTATCGCAGCTCACGCTACGTTCACATTCCGTGGGTGCCCGATGCGCTCGCTGGCATCGCACCGCAGGATGATGTGCTGATTGTCGGCGCAGGGCTCACCGCGGTGGACGCCATTGTGGACCTCGCCCTGCATCACCACAAAGGCACGATACATGCGCTCTCGCGCCGTGGTCTCCGGCCGCTCGCGCACCAGACGGGACTTCCGCCGTACCCGCCGTTTCTCAGCGCGGCAGAATTGCCGACCACCGTCTCCGCGATGACGCGCAAGTTGCGCGCCGAGATTCGGAGCGCAGCGGCGCGCGGGATCGATTGGCGCGCAGTGATCGACTCGATCCGCCCGCATTTGCAGGCGATCTGGCTGAGCTGGTCGTGGGAGGAGCGGTCGCGCTTTTTACGACATGTGCGCCCGCACTGGGAAGTGCACCGGCATCGCGTCGCGCCAGAGATCGCGGCCCAGATCGCACAGCTCGAGCGCGAGGGGCGGGTGAAGTTCTACGCGGGCCGTCTCCAATCGCTCGGCGAAGTGGAAGGCGCTGCCGCCGCTATCTTCCGCCGACGCGGCAGCGATGAACTCGTTGCACTCCGTGTGGCCAAGGTCATCAACTGCACCGGCCCACGCCACGAGTACTCGAAGTATCAGCATCCGCTGCTCATCAATCTCCTCGCGCGCGGCCTTATCGATCACGATCCGCTCGCGCTCGGCCTCTTCGCCCAGCCGACCGGTGAGGTGAGCCGCTATCGGAGTGGCCCTTCCGACTGGCTCTTCACGCTGGGTGCGCCGCTCAAGGGCATCCTGTGGGAGACGACGGCCGCCGCTGAAATCCGCGCGCAGGCCGCCACGCTCGCGGAGCGCCTGCTCGCGCCGTGAATTTGATGCGCTTTCACTTGGGCGCGACGCCAAATTCGGGTGGGAGCAACTTGGCGATCGTGCCGACGTGCGCAATGCCCTCTTGCAGGGTCTTGTAATCGCTCGATGATGAGCTGGAGCCCCAGCCCGGCGCGCGCACTTCATCGCGGACGCTGTAGGGGGACTTCGTTTTCTGCGGATCGTAGGCAAATGTCACCGTCCGCTGGGCCGCGCCGAAGCGACCCATTGCGTTTTCGACTTGGTCGGCACCAAGAGCGAGAAACGCAGCGTTTCTTTCAGACCCGAGCGTTTGCGCAAACGAGTTCATCACCGCGTCGTACAGCACGCCACCGGCAGGAGCGAAGGGTTTTACCGTGATGACGACTTGTCCCTTGTCGTCGCGGGTGACGGCCGCGTTCTCAGCTTCCAGATCGGCGAGACGCTGCGCTGCCTGCGTGACTGCTTCTTGCAGCGATTCACGTTCGGTCGGGGAAAGCTCAAATAAATTCGCAAACGCGTCAGAAAGTGTGCCGTTTGGTTTCACGAACTCCACGCGGGAATCGGCGAGTCTTCGGTTCTTGAGTTCGGCGAGCACGCGCCACTGACCAGCGGGGATCGGCTGGCCCGCGGCTAACCCAGCAGTCGCATTCGCGGGAGCTGGTGCAGCATTGGCCAGCTCAGCATTGCGTCGCGCCAGCTCGACGGTGAGGCGGCGGTTTTCATCGCGGAGAGCAGCCAGCGCGGACTCGGAGGAACTCAAATTCGTGGAACTGGGAGCGGTTTCGGGCGGAGCGGGCTGGCGTATTCCGAAATAGGTGCCGAGGCCGAAGGCGGCGACGAGGCCGAGCGTGCCGACGAAGATTTTGGTCGCATTCATAAATTCGAGAAAGCCAAGCGCCAGCGCCGCCCCGCCGCTGCTGAGCACGGCGGCGCCAGCGAGCGAAGTCCCTGCGACCTTCGCCGCGAGTCCCGCAGGGGCGGCTACGGCTGGCTGACGCAGGAGCAGAGCAGCCAAGGCGGCAGCGCTCGACGTGATGCCGCGGCGCGCGAGACGGGTGCGGAGGCGTTCGAGCGCGCGGTCGACGCGCATGCGGGCGGAGTTTTCCGCGAGCCCGATCGCCGCACCGACGTCGGCCAGCGACCGCCCTTCGAAAAAGCGGAGCAGAATCGCCTCGCGATCCTTGTCGCCCAGTTCGGCCAGCGCGGCGTCGAGTACCGGGCGCAACTCGTTCCAATCGATGTCGGTGGAGGAACTCGCGGAGAGGATTTCTTTCATGAGATGAGCCTCCGTTTCGTGTGTGCTGCGCCGAGCGCGGGCGCGCACTGCTCTCGCTGCGGCGAAGCGAGTGCTGGTGTAGAGCCAACCCTTCAACGACGTGCGCGCCGAGAGCACGCGAGCCTTACGCGCGACATCGAGAAACACCGTTTGCGCCACCTCCTCCGCGAGATGCGTGTCGCCCGTCACATGACGCAGCGCCGTCGCATAGACGAAGTCGATCTGCTGCGCGACGAACTCGCGGAAGGCGGCCTCGGACCTCTCGGTCACGAAACGGCGGAGCAGTTCGGCATCGGCGATCATGGGTTACGCTTCCATACCACCCCGCCGCCGTTTCGACCGCACAGAAATCTCTCGTCGCTCCGGAAGCGGGCACCGGCAGATACGCTGCTCGCGTCTGCGAACTAGCCTCAGCAGTTTTCGTACTTCCAGTGACGCGCTTTGCCTTCCGTGAGCCACTCGAGCGTGGTAGCGAGGCGCTTCTGGCGGGTCTCGTCGCGCTTCGCTTCGGTGATCCACTCGATGTATTCGCGGCGGTGGCTGGGGCTGAATTTCTCGAAGGTCGCGGCAGCGACTTTGTTTTTCTTGAGCGCGGCGGCGAGATCGGGGGGAACCTCGAGGGCGGGTTTCGGTTTGCCCGCAGGGCGGGCAGGTGTGTCGGACGCGTTGAGCGCGATCGCGGCGTGGATGAAGCGGAGCATCGCGTCGTCGTCGGGGAGGTCGTCGATGCTAGCGAGTTTGCCACGGCCCATGAGGCCGACCTTCTTCGGGCTCGGGTCGGCGGCGATGATCTTCTCCATGCCTTGATGCCAGAAGCCGAAGCTGACGTGCGCTTTGAAGACGCCGATGCCCGCGATGATCTTGTCCTGATAGATGAAGCTGGGATGCGACCACTTGAGCGTCTCTTCGACGGCAGGGCAGGCCTGATGCATCAGCGCGCGGATGCGCTTGATGATGGGCTTGGCGAAGGGAGCGGCTTCGGCGATGGCGGCGTCGATTCGGGGGTCTTTTTTGGGCATGATAGGTGCGCGGCGGGGTGGAATCGAAGGTGCAAAGGCCGGACGGAGTGGCAATGGAAACTACGCAAGTCAGTGGCGCAGATGTAACATTAGAGGGGTTGCCCGGTCCATTGGCCTGTAACCTAATCGTGACATCCGCTGAGCCACTCCGGCAGGCGAGAAAAACCCTCACCGATCTCATGACCGCTCCCTCGAAAGGAAACGCGGAGGCCAAGGCCCCCGCTAAATCCAAGGATGCCACGACCGCGTTGGCCCACGCCAAGCGACTCGCCGAACTCACCGCTAAGGCGGCGGAAGTGGCGAAGGCCGAAGCGAAGCGCGCGCGGAAGAAGTACAAGGAGGTAAAGCGGGCCGCGAAGGACGCGAAGAAGGCCGTGAAGGCGCTCAAGCGCGAGCTGACTGCCGCAGCCGAAAAGGCCAAATCGGCGAAGAGCGCGAAGAAGGCGGAGCCTGCCGAGAAGAAAGCTGCGCCGGCGAAGGTCGCACCGAAGGCCAAGACCATTCCGGTCAAAACCGTGGTCCCCGTAATTGCGAAGAAAGCGCCCGCGACGAAGCCGGTGAAGAAATCGCCGGCCCCCGCCGCAGCACCCACTGAGCAACCGGCCGCCGTCACGCCTGTGGCCGCGCCAGCCGCGGCTCCCGCAAGCGCTCCGGCTTCTGCGCCGACAGCGTCCGTGCCAGCCGCACAGTAAGCGGGTGGTGCGGCAGCGAGACCGCAGGCACAGAGTGAATCGTCAAGCGCGGAAGATCCCCGCGCTTTTTCTTTGGCTGCGCTACGCGTGCAGGAGCGATTTCAGGTCAGTGAGCGAGAGCTTGGCCGCGGCGGCGTCGCTGGCCTCGAAGATGTCGGCGAGCAGGGCGCGTTTCTCCTCCTGCAGAGCGAGGACTTTCTCCTCCACGGTGCCGGCGCAGATGAGCTTGTAGCTCGTGACCACGCGGGTCTGGCCGATGCGGTGGGCGCGGTCGGTAGCCTGAGCCTCGGCGGCGGGATTCCACCAAGGATCAAAGTGCACCACGGTGTCGGCACCCGTGAGATTGAGACCGGTGCCGCCGGCTTTGAGCGAGAGCAGGAAGAGCGGGATGTCGGGATTCTCTTGAAAGCGATCCACCTCGGCCTGACGTGCGCGCGTGGGCATCGAGCCGTCGAGATAACAGTGCAGGAGCGACTGGTCGGTGAGCTCGGTGCGGAGCAGGCCGAGCAACGACGTGAATTGGGAAAACACGAGCACGCGGTGACCGTCATCGAGCGCTTCGGCGAGGAGCTCGTTGAGCGCGTCGAGCTTGGCGGAAGCGGTTTGCGCATTGGCGGCAGTTGCGTTTTTGACGAGCCGCGGGTCGCAGCAGATTTGGCGGAGACGCAGCAGCTGCGTGAGCGCAGCGAACTTGAGTTTCGCTTCGCTCGCGCCGCCCGCTTCGAGGTCGATCAGCTCTCGCTCGGAGGTTTCCTGGGTCTGACGATAGAGCGTCGCTTGCGCGGCGGACATCTCGCACCAGATGACTTGTTCGAGCTTGGCGGGCAGCTCCGGCGCGACGACTTGCTTCGTACGGCGGAGAATATACGGCGCGGTCTGCGCGCGGAGCCGCTGGTCGTACCACACGCGCTCTTCGCCGCGCACGCCGGTGGGCACGCGCGTGAGATAACCCGGCAGCAGGAATTCGAAGAGCGAGCGGAGGTCGTCGAGGGAGTTTTCCAGCGGAGTGCCGGTGAGCAGGTAGCGCGTGCGGGCTTGGAGCGACCGGAGCGCGATGGCGTTTTGCGAGCGGCGGTTCTTGATGTGCTGCGCCTCGTCGGCGATCACGCATGCGAACTTCACGTCGGAGAACAACGTCAGGTCGCGCGTGAGCGTGCCATAGCTCGTGATGACGAGATCGTACCCGGCGAAATCGCCGACACTCGCGAGGCGTCGGTCGGCGTGGTGGACAAAGGTCCGCAGCGCCGGTGCGAAGCGTGCCGACTCGCGCCGCCAGTTTTCGAGGAGACTCGCAGGAGCTACGACCAGAGACGGCGCTTGGTCTTTCAACTTTCCCTGCGCGTGCGCATGGACCGCACTGAGCAATCCGAGCGCCTGGAGCGTTTTGCCGAGGCCCATTTCGTCGGCGAGGATGCCGGCGAGATCGTGGCGGCGGAGGTGCCAGAGCCACGCGACGCCGAGGCGTTGGTAGGGACGGAGCTGGCGGTCGAGCTCCGCGGGAATCGGCGCGGGTGAGAGTGCCGTGAGGTCACGCAGTGCGGCGCTGCGCTCGCGCCACGCGGAAGGCGCGGCGAAATTGGGCGAGAGTTCGGCGAGGATGTCCTCAGCCTCGGCAGAGCGAGCGGACGAGAGCCGTAGCGTGCGGCGTGGGGCGAGGCCTGCGGTGGGATCGCCGGAGAGCGCGCGTTGCGCGGTGGCGAGTTTCTGAAGCTGCGCGGAATCGAGCAGGAAGATTTTCCCCTCCGATTCGAGATAGCCGCGATTGGTGGAGACTGCGGCGCGCAGCGTGGCCTCGTCAGCGGAGCCGGCCTTCACGCCGATGGTCACGGCAAACTCCGCGCCGTCGTCGTCGATCTGCGTGGCAATTTCGGCGGTGTGGATGCGCGCGATATTCTTTTCGAAATTCGGGGTGAACTCGGAGTCGAACGTCGTGCGGAAGCGGTCCAGATGACCCGCGAGAAAATTGAGCACCTTGTGTCGGTCGCGCAGCCACCACTTGCGATTGGCGGGCTCGAGCGTGAAGCCGTTTTCCTTTACGAGCTCCAGCGCGCGCGCATAGAGGGGATGCTCGCGCGAGGGGAGGGTGAGCGCGAGAAAGTGCTCCGAGCCGTCGATCAGGAGCGGCGAGGCATTGGCGGATTTGATGCGCCGCGGGAGCGGGGAGGTGGTGTGCGACGTGGCGCGGGAAGCGACTTTCGCCGGCCCCGTCTCGATGGGGATGATCGCCGGTTTGGGCTCGCCGAGGAGCTGGGCGAAACGCCACGGGGTGGGCTGGCCCTTTTCGACAAACACCGGCCGATCTCCGATGGCGGCGGTGAGTTCGCGCATCTGGGCGCGGGTGAGCTGGAGAAAATACGGCGGTGCGCCCGCGGCGGGGCCGAGCCAGCGCTGGAGCAGGGCGAGGGCCGGCAGGAGTTCGGCGGGCGGCGCGACGGGATCGAGTTCGACCTTCACGGGCACGGCGTCGCGGACGATCGACGCGGCGAGATTGGGCGGGAGGTGGAAGCGGAGCATGAAATGCGCAGTTGCGGGAATAAAACGCCCGCGCTGAAACTCTGAAGCGAAAACCCGCATGAGCAATGAAGCCTTCACGCAGTTGGTAGACGCGCACTACACGCCACTCTACCGCTTCGCCCTGAGCCTGGCGCGCAGCCAGGCGGACGCGTGCGACCTCGTGCAGCAGACCTTCTACATCTGGGCGACGAAGGGCGAGAGCCTCCGCGAGACGACCAAGGCGAAATCGTGGCTCTTCACCACGCTCTACCGGGAGTTTTTGCGCGGACGCCGGCGCGATGCGCGCGCGACCTCGATCGAGGATTTGCCGCCCGGAGAAAATGAAATCGCTGCTGAGGAAGTGGATCGCGTGGCGAAGCTCGACTCGGCGGTCGTGATGGCGGCGCTGCAGGAGGTGGACGAACTCTTCCGCGCGCCCCTCACGCTGTTTTATCTACAAGACCTTTCTTACCAGGAAATCGCGGAGGCGATCGACGTGCCGATGGGCACGGTGATGTCGCGGCTCTCGCGCGGCAAGGCGCAGCTTCGCGCCGTGCTCGAGCGCGAGGCGGCCGGCACGGCGACCAAGGTGGTGCCGTTTCCCGCGGTCAAAGGAGGACGCAAATCATGACAAACGAAGAGGCGAAGTTCATCCTCAACGGCTATCGGCCGGGTGGGCAGGACGCCAGCAACCCGATGTTTGACGAGGCGCTCGCGCAGGCGAAGACCGATCCCGAGTTGGGCGCGTGGTTCAAGCGCGTGCAGGCGCACGACGCGACGGTGGCGGGCAAGATTTCCGCGATGACGCCTCCGGCGCATCTGCGCCAGTCGATCCTCGCGGGCGCGCGCTTGAGCGAGACGCGCCGCGCATGGCCCGTGGGTCGCTGGCTCGCGGCGGCCGCAGCCATTGCCGTGCTCACAACCAGTGCGGTGGTGTGGCGGCAGCAGGCACTCGCAGCTGCGCCGGAGAAGCTGGCGGACTTTGCCCTCGACGACATGGTGCACGGCAAGCATGGCGGCCATGGCGATCCGAAGAAATCGCTGCAGCAGTGGCTCGGTCAGGCCGATGTGAAGCTCGCCTCGGCGAAGCTGCCGGTGGATTTCGACACGCTGCGCACCACGGGCTGCCGCACGCTCTCGCGCGATGGGCACGAGATTGTGGAAGTCTGTTTCGTGCGCAGTGGCGCAGAGTATCATCTCTACGTCGTACGCCGCGAAGACATGCCCGGCCTGCCCGAGCGCGCGGTGCCAGCGGTGATCGCGCGCACGACGGGCGCGGCCGCTGTGTGGTCCGACAAACGCTACCACTACGCGCTTGTCACCGATGCGGGTGCGGGTGCGATGGCGCGGGTCTTGTGACACACTCAGCGACTGTCCGGTAAGATCTGCGCTCGTCTGCGCAATGACGACGCGTCCAACTTCGGCGCATGTCGGCAAACGGATTTTTCAAGGGACGCGACGTCGTGCGCTGGGGCATCATCGGCTGCGGTGATGTCACAGAAGTGAAGAGCGGCCCCGGCTTCGCCAAGGCCCGCGGTTCACAACTCGTCGCAGTGATGCGCCGCGACGCCGCGAAGGCCGCCGATTACGCGCGCCGCCATGGCGTGGCGCGCTCGTACTCGGATGCCGATGCGCTCATCGCCGATCCGGAAGTGGATGCGGTGTACGTCGCCACGCCGCCCGATACGCATGCGCACTACGCGCTGAAAGTCGCCGCCGCGGGTAAGCCCTGCTACGCCGAGAAACCGATGGCGCGCCACACGCCCGAGTGCGATGCGATGATCGCCGCCTGCGCCGCGGCGCACGTGCCGCTCTTCGTCGCGTACTATCGTCGGCGCTTGCCGAAGTTCATGCTCGTGGAGGAATTTATTCGCGGCGGAAAACTCGGCCGTGTGACCGGCGTGACCCATCGGCTGCACACGCAGCATCACCGTGCGGCAGACAGTTGGCGCGTCGACGGCGCGAGCGCGGGTGGGGGACATTTTCTTGACGTCGGTTCGCACGCAATCGATCTGATCGACTACCTGCTCGGACCGCTGACTGACGTGGCGGGCACCGCGACGAATCTCGCGTCGAACTACTCCGTGGAGGATGGCGTGGCGCTCAGTTTTCGCACGGGCGGCGTGCCCGGCACGATGAGCACGAATTTCGCGAGCGCCGTGAAAGACGACACGCTGCGCGTTACCGGCGTTGACGGCGAAGTGACGTTCTCCGTTTTCGGCGGCGAGCCCGTGAAATTGGAGACCGCGGCGGGCATCGAGTTCTTCGAGCGTCCACATCCGCCGCACGTGGCCCAGCCTCTGATCCAAACGGTCGTCGACGATCTGCTGGGTCGGGGCGTGTGCCCGAGCACTGGTGAAAGTGCGCGACGCACGACGCGAGTCATGGACATCGCTTTGGGCGACTATTATGGTGGGCGTAGCGACGAGTTTTGGACCCGTGCGGCCAGCTGGCCGGGTCGGCGAAAAGGGTAGTGGGGAAGCTTATTCTGATTGGGACGGAGAAGTAAGCGGCTGGAGATAAACATCCTCCGGGATGTTCCCCGATGTAACTTGCTATTGCTAAATGCACGATAGGCCTCGGGGAGAACCGAGGCTGAATTGGCCGGTCGGTGGTGCGTGCAGTGAAAATCCAATCGCACATCCGGTTTGCGGTCCTGCCGCTCCTCGCGGCGATGATGGCATTCACTCCATTGCAGGCGCAGGCGGCCTCGCGGAAAGCGACCTTGGAAGCGATTCACCAGATCGAAAATCCCCGCGATACCACGCGACCGGGCCGACACGGTGAACTCGGCGCGTATCAATTTCGCCCTGACACATGGCGCATGCACACGAAAGTGCCGTTTCGCCGCGCGCTGGACCGCGGTACATCCGACGAGATTGCCGTGATTCACTACGAGTGGATCAAGCGCCAGCTGACGCTCGCGGGCTTGGAAGCGAACACTTACAACATCGCTCTCGCGTGGAACGGCGGGGTCGATGCCGCGATCAGCGGTAAGTCTCCGTCTGCGGCTCGCCGCTATGCGGAAAGGGCCAACAATCTCGCCTCCGCACTCGAGGAACCCGCAGTCGTGGCGATGCGCTGAGCGCATAAGCTAAAATACCCCGGAGAAAATCCTTGGTTGTGTCCGCCGCTGTGCTCAGGCTCCGCGGCGCATGAAGTCCCAGCTTCGCTTTCTGCAGAAACATGCCCTGCCTGCGCTCGTGATCTTCGGCCTAGCGCTGGCCATTTCGGGGTCTACGTGGTTCGAGCGCATCGAAAATCTTACATTGGATTTGCGCACGCGAATTCGCACACGGTGGCAGCCGCCGGCGGATCCTCATCAGATGGTGGTTGGCATCGATGACGCCAGCATCGACCCAAAAGCTATCGGACGCTGGCCCTGGGAACGCAAGTGGCACGGACAATTCCTCCTTCTTCTAGGTCAGGCCAAGCCATCGGTAATCACGTGGGACGTGCTGTTCACAGAACCGGATGAGACTAACGATAGTATCAATGATAAGATTCTTACGGCCGGCACCAAAGCGGCGAAGACCACAGTTATCTTTGGAGCGAATGGTTCGGAGGTAGAGCTAGAACCCAACGAAGCTCGGCTCACCAAACCGTTGACGAATATCGACGGCGATGTGAACAAAATCCTCAGCTCACTCTTTGCGGCTGAGCCCATCCCGCGGCTGGCGGAGATTTCCATGATGGCGATGGTGGACACTCCGCCCGGTCAAGATGGAGTTCGGCGCCTCGCGCCGATGGTGGTGCGGATCAAGGACAAGGTTTTTCCCAGTCTCTCGCTGCAGTCGCTGCTTACCTATTGGAAAGTGCCGCTCGAGAAGGTCCGTGTGAAGTTAGGCGAAGCGATTTATTTTCCCGTTGGTGATCGTGAGCGACGTATCCCTGTCGATGACACCGGCGCCTATCTGGTCAATTATCGCCATTCCGTGAAGGGTTTTGACCCGCAGAGCTATTACGGCCTGATGCAGCGGTTGGAGCGCAAATACAAGGCGCACGAGGATGTCCCCGAACTACCTGATCTTGAAGGCAAGATCGTCTTGATCGGCCAGATGGCCGAGGGGCTCTCCGACAATGGCCCCACGCCTTTTGCGCCCTTGACGCCGCTCGTGCTCGTGCACGCCAACGTCATCAATAATATCCTGATGGAGGACTATGCCTCGCGGTCGACCAACTGGCCGATCTGGATTGTGGGCGTGGCGCTCTCAATTGCGGGCTCGGTATTTCTCGCGAAGCGATCGCTAGGTAATCAGGGCATTTTCGTTGCAGGTCTGATCACGGTCTACGCCGCGATTACTTTGTTGGCGTGGGTCAAATGGAGTCTTTGGATGCCAGTGTTCTGGCCGGTGAGCGGTTTCCTTGGCGTGCAGATATTCATCGTGGCTCGGCGCGTCTTGGAGGAGCAAAAGGCGAAGGCAGAGATCAAAGGCATGTTCGGCACGTACGTTTCGCCGCAGCTCGTCAACAAGCTCGTCGAGGCCGGCAAGCCGCCGCAGCTCGGTGGTCACGAAGATGAGATCACGGCGTACTTCTCTGACATTCAGTCGTTCTCGACCTTCTCGGAAAAACTCGAACCGGTCGCGCTCGTCGACCTGATGAACGAGTACCTCACGGCCTGTACCGACATCGTCCAGGATCAGGGCGGTACGCTCGACAAATACATCGGCGACGCGGTCGTGGCGATGTTTGGCGCGCCGCTGCCGCTGCCGGATCACGCTTATCGCGCGTGTGTCGCGACGCAGCTCGTGCACATCAAGCTCGGCGAACTCCGCAAGAAATGGGAGTCCGAGGGCGACCGCTGGCCGCAGATCGTGTGGAAGATGCAATCGCGCATCGGCCTCAACAGCGGCAAATGCATCATCGGCAACATGGGCAGCCGCACGCGCTTCAACTACACCATGATGGGTGACAACGTGAATCTAGCGGCCCGCATGGAGTCCGGCGCGAAGAGCTGGGGCTCCTATACCATGTGCTCTGACGCGACCAAGCTCGCCTGTGAGAAGCATGGCGACCGCGTCATCTTCCGTCCCCTTGGCCGAATTGTGGTGAAGGGCCGCTCCACCGCGGTACCGATTCACGAGATTGTGGGTCTAAAGGAGAATGTTACCCAGCAGACCCACGACTGCATCGGCCTCTTCACTCAAGGTTTGGAGAAGCACTATGCCCGTGATTGGGATGGGGCGATTGCGATCTTTGAAAAGTGTAAGGAGATCGAGCCCAACATCCCCGGCAAGACCCCCGGCGTCGTAAGCAATCCCTCGCTCGTATACATCAACATCACTGAACACTACAAAGAAGAGCCACCGCCGGAGAATTGGGATGGCGTCTACGTCATGAAGGAGAAGTAACTCATGGCTCGAAACCTGCATCCGTTTCGCAATTTTCTCACGTTTTCGGGAAAGCATGCTTGCCAAGCTCTTTCCTGATCCGATAATGCAAGACAGTTTCTCTTGGTGCGTACTTTTTCCATTTTTACCAATTAATCTATCCTCATGAAACGCCTTAAGAACACGTTCGCTGGAATCGCGATTGCTGCCCTCGCTCTCGCGTTCGCGGCCTCTGCCCGCGCCGACTCGGCCAAGGCGGTGCGCATCACCGGCACCGGTGCTAAGATCACGCTCAAGGATCAGACCGCGGCAGCGGCGCTGACTGAGGGTATGGACGTGCCTGAGGACTCGGTCATTGAGACTGGCGCCGCCGACGAAGTGAATATCGAGACTTTCCCCGGCGCCATCAGCACGATCAAGGGCGGTTCCCGCGTGAAATTCGCGAAGATGTCCGTGACGAAGCTTGGTGACAAGGTCACGGCTCAGGAAGCCGAGCTCGACCTCCTCAACGGCAACGTCGTTTCCACGCTCGATCCGACCAAGCGCAAGATCACCAACTACGGCGTCAAGACCCCGCGCGGCGTTGCGGCGGCCCGCGGCACGGTGTACGGCGTCAAGTTTGACGTGACGGGCACCACGGTTGCCACGCTCTCCGGCACGGTGACACTCGATCTGGGTGGCGGTAAGACGCTGACTCTCCCGGTGGGCACCGCGGCCACGCCGAATTCTCAGTTGGCGGTTGCGCTCGCTCAGGCGATCGCGGCTCAGCCTGAGCTCAAGCAGGATATCGCTGACGCGGTGAAGATTGTCGCGGCCAACGTCGCCACCGGCAGCTCCGCTTCGGCTACGCCTGAGGCGGCCACGGCCAACATCGCGGCGGTCGTCAATGCGGCGGCGGCGGCGGTGCCGGATCAGGCGGCGACCTTCACGCAGCAGGCCGTCACCGCGGTTCTCTCTTCCACGGCCGCTACGGCCAATGGCGGCCAGTCGGCCGCTACGCTGACCGCGGTTTCGGCGGTCACCGAAGGCGCCGCTCGCGCGGTCGCCGAGACGGGCGGCAGCGTCGCCGATGTCACCAAGGCGGCCGCTTCGGCGGTCACGGCTTCGGCGACCAGCGGTGGCTCGGATGCGAATCTTACGGCCGCGGTTGCCGCGGTCACTTCAGCAGCGGTTGCGGCGGCCCCGGCCCAAGCGGCCACGACGGCTCAAGCCGCGGCCTCTGGTGTCGTGGAGACCAAGGTCGCAGCGGCCGTTGCTACGGCTCAGGCTTCCGGCGGAGATGTCGCAGCAGCAGCAGCGGCGGCGGCCAACAGCTCGTCGGTGGTTGCCACGGTGAGCATCGTGGCCAACACTGCGACTACGACGGCGCTTAAGGCTACGGGTCAGGCGGCTGACTCGGCGGGTGCGGCGGCTCTGGCCAGCTCGATCTCCTCGGGTGTCACGAGCGGTGCCTCGACGGGTGCCAGCACGGGCGCCGGTGGCGCTACCGTCTCGACTCCGACGGTCAACGTTTCGACGGGTGCCAACGGCGTCAGCGCTTCATCGACCGGTGCCAACGGCACGTCTTCGACCTCTTCGACCAATGCGTCTGGTCAGACGACGACCAGCACGACGGCGAATGGCCAGACCACCACGACGACGACCACCACCCCGGTCTCGACGACTCCGCCGGCCAACACCAACACCGGTGGCCCCACGGTCACTCCGGTGACGCAGCCGACGACGACGATCGACCCGACGCAGACCAATCCGGTCAGCACCGCGGGCAACGGCTAAGCTCGCTTGTTCTCTTTCAAAGCCCACCCGAAAGGGTGGGCTTTTTTGTCGCCTAGCAGCGGACCGCGCGGAGGCGAGTTCGGCCAGGCAACCTGTGAAACATTGAGATGGATGTCTCGAGGCAGCTTACGCTGGAGGGGCGTCGCGGTGTAGCGCGCCGCACTGTTCCGCGCGCGGCCGATTGACCGCGCGATTCCGCTCGGATCATGAGGTCAACCTAGGTGAGCGCCACTGCGATGGCGCAACTGGCTACTCGAGAAACGAGCCCTGCTTCGGCGCCTTGGCGGCGCGGCGAGCGGCTTCTTCCTCGGGCGTGGCGTTGAGATGACGCGGTGGCTTAGAGGCCTTCAGCGCTACTGCCGCCTCACGATCGGCGACGATGCGGTCACACATCTCGTGGATGCGCATGCGGAGCCACTGGGTCGTGGCCGACATTTCGGTGTAGTCGGCGGGGCCGTAGTGGTCGACTCTGCCTGCACGACGCAGGCGGTCGTTTTGCGCGAACTCTTCGGACTTCGCCGGATTGTAGACGGCGTAGGCACAGCCACCGCCGGCTTTCACGACAGAGAAACTCGGCACGTCGCTTGGTCCGTCGGCGATGTAGATCATGTTTTGCAGCGGGATGCGGCGATCCTCGGCAGCCATGCGCGAGTTCACATCGATGGCGGGATTTTTGTTCGTGCCCTTGTTGATCTCGAAGATCGCGCGCGTCTTCGTCGTGTTGTCGATGACCATGCCGATTTGCGCGATCTGCGAGTCGGCGGCCTCGATCGAAAGCTCCTTCTGCTTGAGGAAGCCAGGCGTGAGTGGGTCCTGCACAAACTCGCAGGCCCACACGCCGTCAATGTGCGGCGCGATCGCGCTACCGCGCACCATCGGCGCGATGCCTGTGCTCACGACGTAGTGCTCGAGTGAGATGTCGTGCTTCACGTACTCAGGGCGGTCTTGGACCCAAGTCTTGGCCTTGGCGAAGAAGTCGGGGAGGCCCGGGTAGAATTTGATGTCCGCGCCACAGTCGAAAAGGATTTTGTTGTTCAGGCCGCGCAACGGGCCCGCGAGCACGTAGGTGAGGAGATGATTGAGGTACGCGATCTCCGGCGAGAGGTGATAGCCGCGACGCTTGTAGTGCTCGGCGAGCTTGTTGACCTCTTCCCAAAACGTCGCCTCGTCGATGCCGTAGCGGCGGAAGAGTGGGGACTGCATGTAGTCCGGGATTAAGGTCTTGTCGAAATCCCAGATGCACGCGATGGTGTTCTGCGTGAAAAGTGTCGTGGCCATTGTGAATCAACACCGCTAGGCGGGTTCGCCTCGCGTCTTTTTGTTGGTCCGCGACACAAGCCGCAACCTGCGGCGCGCGCAATTCGCAAATCTCCCTGCGCCTCCCTGTCTAGATGGAATCCCTGCCTGATATTTTCCCGTTTCAACGCCGCCTCGACGAACTCGCGTCGCAGATGGCGGAGCCGTCGTTTTACTCGAACCCGAGGCGCGCCGCGGAGATCACGCGTGAGGAGCAGAAATTGCGTCAGCTCGTCGAGGACCACGCTACCCACGAGCGGCTCGGCCGAGAGATGTTGGAGGCGGAGACGTTGGTCAAAGACTCCACCTCTGACGCCGGGATGCGCGAGCTCGCACAAGCCGAGCTGCCTGACTTGGAGGCCCGGCGCGCATCGCTGCACGAGCGCATTCTCACGGCGATGATCCCGCCCGAGGCGACCGACTCGCGCAACACGGTGATGGAAATCCGCGCCGGTACCGGAGGCGAGGAAGCAGCGCTCTTCGCCGCGGAGCTCGCGCGCCTCTACCAGAAATACTCCGAAGGCCACGGCTGGAAGATCCAGCCGATGAGCACGAGCGTGTCGGAGCGCGGAGGATACAAAGAGACGATTTTCCTCATCACCGGTACTGACGTTTACAAGCAGCTCAAATTCGAGAGCGGCGTGCAGCGCGTGCAGCGCGTGCCTCTCACCGAGGCCAATGGTCGCATTCACACTTCGACCGTCACCGTCGCGGTGCTACCCGAGGCTGAGGAGGTCGACGTGCACATCGACCCACAGGATCTAGAAATCACCGTGAGCCGTGCGAGTGGCCCGGGCGGGCAGGGCGTCAACACCACCGACTCCGCCGTGCAGATCATGCACAAGCCTACTGGCCTCATTGTGCAGTGCGCTGACGAGCGCTCTCAGCTCAAGAACAAGGCTCGCGCGATGACCGTCCTGCGCTCTCGCTTGCTCAAGCAAAAGGAAGACGAGGAGCACGCGAAATACGCCGCCGCGCGCCGCAGCCAGATCGGCTCTGGTGATCGCAGCGAGCGTATCCGCACCTACAACTTCCCGCAGAATCGTGTGACCGATCACCGCATTGGGCTGACGCTCTACAATCTCCCGCAAGTGATGGAGGGCGACATCGGTGACATCGTGACTGCGCTGCAGAAGGCCGACTACGAGGAAAAACTCGCGGCACTCACTGGTCACGCCTACGTGCCGACGCGCAAGGACGACGACAGCGACTGACATGCTGACCGTCCTCGAAATCATTGCGAAGACGACGGAGTTTTTCGCCGGTCGCGGTATCGAGTCACCGCGCCTGCAAGCCGAGCTGCTAGTCGGTCACGCACTGGGACTGAAACGGATGCAGCTCTACCTGCAGTTCGAGCGCCCGCTCACGGAGCCCGAACTCGAAACGTTGCGCCCGCTTGTGCGCCGCCGTGCGAAGCGCGAGCCGCTGCAGTACATCGTCGGCGAAACGGAATTTTGCGACCTGAAGCTCAAGGTTGATTCGCGCGCTTTGATCCCCCGGCCCGAAACCGAGCTGCTCGTCGAAATTCTCGCGGAGAAAACGAAAGATCAGCCGCCCGCACGCGTGCTCGATCTCGGCACTGGCACAGGCGCCATCGCCCTCGCGCTCGCGCAGCAATTCTCCAGCGCGGCCGTGATTGCGATCGATGCGAGCGATGATGCCCTCGCCCTTGCGCGTGAAAACGCGGAACGTACTGGCCTCGCGTCGCGCGTGACCTTGGTGAAATCGGATTGGTTCTCCGCGCTGGGGCCGGAGAGCGCCTTCGATCTGATCGTTTCAAATCCGCCGTACCTCACCGCGCAAGAAGTGGCGGAAGCGACGCCCGAGGTGCGCGAGTTTGAGCCCTCACGTGCGCTCGTGGCCGACGAAGCAGGAATGGCCGACCTGAAAACGATCCTCCGCGGTGCTCACGCGCGCCTCGCGCTGGGCGGCCTACTCGCACTCGAGACCGGCATCGCGCAGCACGCAGAGCTTACGCGCTTCGCAACCGAACTCGGCTACGCGCGAATCGAATCGCACCGCGACCTCACGGGACGCGATCGCTTCGTGCTCGCGTGGAAGTGATCGAGCGAAACGCGAGTAGTCGCGCAGAAACCGAAACGCACATCGGGCTGATCTGCGCCAACCGATTAGTGAGATCAGCGCAGATGAGCGTTGTCTGAATCGTTTAGCCCTTCGTCGCGGCCGTGATCGGGGCGTGGTCGCTGACCCACGTATCGTGATTCTGGCCGAGCTTGATTGCGTCGAGGACGACACGGAGGGACTCGCGGAGGTGGACATCGACCTTGGTGTACGTGTCGTTTTCGTCGGTGCTCAGTGAGTCGTCGTCATCATCCTCGTCACCCGGGTCTTTCTCCTTCTTCACCGGCTTGATTTTCGGCGGAGGCGGCGGACCGAGGCGGAATTGCTCGAAGGGATAGTCGTTCTTGGCGAGACGTTCGCGCTCGGCATTCATCTTCTTGCGGAAGGCATCGTCGTCGGCCTTCTGCTTCCGACGGTCCTCGAGATTTACCGAGATGAGTTTCTGCGCCTGGCGCGCCTTGAACCAATCGACGTTTTCCTTGAGGTAGCTGAATTCTTCGAGCTTGCTCTGGCGCTCGAGGCTCAGCTGACGGAGCGGGGCGAGGAACTTGGCTTGCAGTGGCACGCCATCAAAGAAGGACCGCGGGATCTCGTCCCACGCGAGCACGTGCGGCAGCTCGGCCTCGGTGATGCCGGTGAGAAACTCGTTGATCGAGGGTAGGATGATATCGGGCACCACGCCGTTCTTTTGCGTGGAGGATCCGTTGGGCAGATAGTATTTCTGGATGGTGAGCTTGGTCGCGCCTGACTTCTCGATCGGCACGCGTGGCATGCCGGGAAGATTTTTCATCTCGACGACCTGCTGCACCGTGCCCTTGCCGTGAGTGGAGCTGTCGCCGACGATGATCGCGCGACCGTAGTTTTGCAGTGCGCCGGCGGTGATTTCGGAGGCGGAAGCGCTGAAGCGGTCGACGAGCACCGCGAGCGGGCCGTCGTAAGCGATCGACGGATTGTCGTCGGTGTCGACCTGCGTCTGGCCGTTGTAATTTTTCACCTGCACTACCGGGCCGGTCTTGATGAAGAGGCCAGCGAGGTCGATGGCCTCGGAAAGATAGCCGCCGCCATTGTGGCGCAGGTCGAGCACGACGCCCTGTACATTCTTGCTCTTGAGATCGACAAGCAGGCGAGCGACATCCTGTGAGGCGCTCGCGCGATCGCTGTCGGTGTCGCCTTCTTCGGAAGCGTAGAAAGAGGGCAGGGAGACAACGCCGAGCGCGATGTCCTTGCCTTCAGGGCCCGGCACTTGAAACACGGCGGCACGGGCGCGAGCGGAGTTAAGCTTCACCTTGTCGCGCGTGATGATGATCTCTTTGCGCACGCCGGTATCGGCCACGGCGTCGGCGGGCTCGACGACGAGGTGGACATTGGTGCCCTTCACGCCGCGGATCATGGAGACGACCTTGCGGAGTTTCATGCCCATGATTTCGACGGGCTCCTGACCCTCCTGTGCGACGGTGATGATCTTGTCGCCGGGCTTAAGCTGGCGCCCGAGATCGGCAGGACCGCCGGGGACGATTTCCTTCACGAGGCAGTTGTCTTCCTCGCGGCCCAGCAGTGCGCCAATGCCTTCGAGCTGCAGCTTCATCTGGATACCGAAGTCCTCGTACGTGGCCGCGCTCCAGTAGTCGGTGTGCGGATCGTAGAGTTGGGCGATCGTGGTGAGGAAAAGCTCCGACAGATCCGCGCCCTCAAACTCGGCGACGTACTTCAATATGCGCTCGTAGCGCTTGTGGATGGTGTCCTTAGCCTGATCGAGCGTCTTCTTGTTGAGCAGCTCCTGTACGAGCTCGAACTTGAGGCGCTTGCGCCAGAGATCGTCGGCCGCGGCCGCGGACTCGGGCCACTCGGACTTCACGCGATCCGCACGATAGGTCTCGCCAGTGGTGAGATCGAAATCCTTTTTCAGCTCCTCGAAGATCCACTTCACGCGATCCTGCGTGCGCTGATCGTAGACGTAGAAAATCTCGTAGGCGGCGTCGATGTTGCCGATGGTCGAGATGTTTTCGTAGAGGACCTTGCCGTAGGTCTTGTTGAAATTGGCTTTGTCCGTCCCGAGGAAAAACAGGTGCTGGCCGTCGAGCGCCGTCATGTAGTCGACGACCGCCTGTTGATAGTCCTTCGGGCTGACGGCGTCGCGGTTGTAGTGCGCGTTTTGGAGGAGCTGGACCAGCGTCCGGGCCTCGGCCGACTGCGTGTTGGAGGTGGTAAAGTGCCGGTCCGTGGCGTGGACGGCGAGGGGCAGCAGGCAGGCGAGAACGAGGGCGCCGAAACGCCGCGAAAGTGAGACGCGAATCATGTAAATGATAAGATGAAGAACTGAGCGGAATGTTTCACTGAAACGTGACGCTTTCAAGGTGGCTGCGACGAATCGTCGGCGCAGTCGGGCAGAGCGCTAGCGGCGATTCATCTGCTCCTTGGCGCGGGCAAGAATGCGTTTCTCGTCGGAGGTGAGAGAGTTCAGGCCCTTGCTGTTGATCTTGTCGAGGATGCGGTCGACCTCGGCCTTGAGATGCAGCTTCTCCTCGGCGGGCGAGCGCTCCTCCACGGTCGCACGGGCATTGCGACGCGTGGCCGTGGCGGTCGCCATGGCGGGTGCGCGCACGGGGCGGCGTATGGTCCAATCCGTGTCGTGGATAAACCGATAGTAGCTCCAGCCCACCAGCATGCCGCCGAGGTGCGCGGAAAACGCGATGTCGATCGGCGAGTGCCAGCCGAGTCGTTCGTAGAGGATGAAGCCCACGAGATCGAACGTCACCATGCCATAAGCGAGATACTTCGGCTTCAGTGTGACGGGGTAGAACAGCACGAGAAACGTCACTTCCTGATTCGGGAAAAAGCAGCAGTACACAATCAGCAGCGCATCGATCGCAGAGGTCGCCCCGACGAGCGTCCCGCCGGTCTGCCAGTGAGTCGCGAGCCACACCATGCCGCCCGCGATCAGCGCGGTGAAGTACACGCCGAGAAAACGCCGCGCGCCGAGCAGCGGAAACAGCGCCCGCGAAAGAAAATAAAGGCCCACGACCGTGCTGATGACGTGGAGCAGATTCAGCCACTTATCGTCATGCAGGAATCCGTGCGTGATGAGAGTCCAGAAACGTCCCTCGCGAAATCCTATCGCACTGAGACCTAATTCGCGCTCGAAGAGATTTTGCGCTCCAAACCACCGCGAAAATACTTCCTGCAGCACGAAACCTGCGAGCACCGCACTGATCAACCATACGCCTGCACGAAATCGTTGCTCAGGCGTAACGTCTCGCATGTAGGGCCGGTCAGAAAGCATTGGAGTCAGATTAGCGTTAGCATCGCCGAATACAAGCGCAGCTCCTAGCAGAAGGTACTTATGCTTCGGAGCGGTCGCGGACGGGCAGACCGCTTGACAGGATGGACCAATCGGGTTTTTCCTGCGGAAACCATGGCCAATAAAGCAGACAAGTGGGCTCAGAACGCCGCAGGTAAGTTTTTCGTCGATCAACAGTGCATCGACTGTGATCTCTGCCGTGAGACGGCACCGGCGTTTTTCACCCGCCACGACGAGGGTGGTTATTCGTACGTCTTCAAGCAGCCCACCACGGAGGACGACGTCGCGCTCTGCATGGAAGCATTGGAAGGTTGCCCGGTCGAAGCCATCGGCAACGACGGCGAAGAATAAGCCGCTCTCTCGTAAAGACTTTAAAAGCCCCGGAAGAACTCCGGGGCTTTTTCGTGTGCGGGTTTGAACATGGTTAGGTGTTACGTTTTATGATCCTAACAAAAGGCTTGTTTTCGCCGCTCGATGGCGATTGCGTGACACCTCCCCCGTATGAATTCACGCGGAATCCTCCTCGTCCTCACCCTCGGTGTCGCGTCGCTGCGCGGTCAAAATGAGCCGGTCGACCTGCCTCAGGTCTTCGTGGTTTCTCCGCGCATCGCGAATCAGGCTCCCGTGGGCACCTTCGTGATGCCGGTTTCGTCGCTGCGCTTTGAGCCGGCGGTCGACATTCAGGCACGCAACCTTACCGAAGGGCAGGCGGACCTCACGATCCGCGGCGGTATTTTTGAAAACACCGGGGTAGTGCTCGGTGTCGTTTCACCCTCAGATCCGCAGACGGGACACTATTTCGCAGAGATTCCCGTGCCCGCGACGATGCTGCAGGCTCCCGTGGTGCTGACGGGTGCGGACCACGCGCTCCAGACGACCAATTCCACCGTCGGCGGCATCAGCTACGGCTGGCGACCGATCCGCACGGGCGGCGCGGTGTCGGTCGGGGCGGGCGATCACGAACTCAACCGGCAGGAGTTTCAGACCGGCTACTCGCAATCGGTCGGCGGCGATCAGAATCTCGGCGCCGAAGTTTCCTGGGCGCGTTCGGAATCCGAAGGCGCGCTGCCCTTCGGCGATCACCACTTCGACCGCATCGGCGGACGCTTCCAGCTCCGCTCGAAGAATTCGCAGACCGATCTCTACGCTGGCTACCAGAAAAAGTTCTTCGGCTGGCGCAATCTCTACACGCCGTTCAACTCGCTCGAGTCGGAGAATCTCGAGACGACTTTCTTCGCGTTGAATCATCGCACCAATTTCGGCGGCGGCGACTACGTCGAGGCCGGCGCGTTTCACCGTCGCAACAAAGACGACTACGCTTTCAACCGGCTCGCGCCGCTGACCGCGGTGCATCCGTTCCAGCACACGACCTGGCTCGATGGCGTGGCCGTGGCGGGGCGGGCGAGCAGCGGAGATGTCGCGGTGACGGCGCGCGGCGAATTCTCCACCGATTTCCTGAAGTCCACTTCGCTGACCGCAGGCAATTATCACACGCGCTCGCTCGCGAAGTTCACGGTACTGCCGGAAAAGACGTGGACGGGTGCCGACAAGTCGCAGTGGGTCTTCAAGGCCGGTGGCAGCATCGACGGCTCGAATCGCAGCGGCACGCAAGGCTCGCCCATCGTGTCCATCGCAAACGAGCACCGTGAGGGCGCGATCTCGTCGCTTTCGCTCAGCTATGCACAGACCACGCAGCTCCCGAGCTATACCGCGCTCAACTCCAGCGCCGCCTCGGGTCTCTTCCGTGGCAATCCGAATCTCGGCCGCGAAACCAGCCGCAATCTTGAGTTTAGTCTCCACAGCACGCTCGCCGGCTGGGCGCTGCAAGGAGCCGCGTTTTATCGGCAGGACCGCTCGCTCGTCGACTGGACCTTCCGCAAGGGCGTGACCGCTCGCGCGGCCAACGCTGTCGATATCGACACGACGGGCGCGGAGATTTTCGCGCGGCGCAGCTGGGCGGCATTCGATTTCACGCTCGGTTACACGGTGCTCGCGAAGGATGCCGACTATCGCGGCGCGACGGTCGACGCCAGTTTCTACGCGCTCAACTACGCGCGTCAGCGCGTGACTGCTGCGATCGCGTGGCGCGTGAATCGTGAGTTCGAATTCCGCATGGACAACGCCGCGCGCGTGCAGGCCGACAACGTGCTGCGCAGCGTCGGCGGCGATGAGACGCTCATCAGCTCGCTCGGTGTCTTCTGGCACCCGGCAGCGCTCCGTGGCGTGGAGATTTCGGCGCAGGCCGATAATCTCTGGAACAGCAATTTTCAGGAAGTCCCATCCGTGCCCGCCGCGCGCCGTCAGCTCGCGCTCGGCGTCAGCTACGCTTGGTAAACGTCAGAAAACGAGCGTGAGCTTCGGCCCACGCTCGTGCAGGGTGGCGGCGAAATGAGCGCTGCCCCGCCGCCGGATATCCTGTGGATCGTCACCACCCAGTGGCGGGCGCAGGCCTGCGGCTACGCCGGCGATCCCAATGCCCGTACGCCCGCGCTCGATGCGCTCGCGCGCACGAGCGTGAACTACACGCAGGCGGTGACGCCGCATCCCTTCGGGCCCTTCGCGCGCGCGGCGCTGCTGACCGGCGTGCCCTCGCCTGAGAATGGCGTGCGCGATTACTACGATTCACTTCCTTTGGATGCGCGCACCATCGCGCACGACCTCGGCGAGCGCGGCTACGTGACGGGATTTTTCGGCAAGTGGCATCTCGCGAAGCGCGATCCTCAGGCCGCACTCGTGGGAGAAGCGCATGCGCGCATGATTGTGCCGCCCGAGGCGCGCGGCGGCTTTTCGTTTTGGGAAGGATTCGAGAGTGGCTTCGTGCTCAACGACCCGTGGCTGCACGGCACCGCTCTGCCGGAGCCCGTGCGTTTTCCCGGATACCAGAGCGACGTGATTGGCACGCAGGTGAGACAGTGGCTCGGCTGGCACTCGGATACGCGCCCGTGGTTTGCCGTCGCGAGTTTTGAGGCACCGCATCCGCCCTACGATGCACCGGCCGCCGGCGTGAGTCCGGCATTGCCTGACTCGATCGCACTCGCGAAAAACCTTCCCCTCGGCGGCGAACCGGAGAAGAAAGCGCGCCGCGAACTCGCGGGCTATTATGCGCACATCGCAGCGACCGATCGCGCGATTGGTAAACTCGTCGCCGAACTCGATACTGCTGCCGCGCGCCACGGTCGCCAAAAACCCATCGTCGTCTTCACCTCCGTCCACGGAGATATGCACGGGGCGCACGGTCTCTTTCGCAAAGGCTGGCCGCACGAGGAATCGATCCGTATGCCGCTGCTGGTGCGTGCGCCCGGCATGGCAGCGCGCAGCGATGACTCCGCGATCTCGTTGCTCGACTTATCCGCGATGACACTCGCTTGGGCCGACGCAAAGCCCGAGGCCAAGCGCGAGCACTTCAGTCGAATCTCGATGCCGAGCGTGGTGCGCTTACAGCTGCAGTGTGATCGTGTGTGGCGTGGCGTCCGCACGCCGCAGCGTAAACTGGTGCTCAACAACGACGGCTCACCATGGCTGTTTTTCGACCTCGAGCGCGATCCATTGGAACAACGCAATCTCGTGGGCGATGTGATGCGCGCAGCGGAGGTAGCCGAATGGCGGCAAAAGATGGCTCCTTCCGAGTGAGCCTTGGAGAGCACTGCGAAACAGGAAGAGAACTAAGGCACTCTGGGGCCTCCTCTCCTCCCTCCATGCTCTCGATATCGATAAACTCGGGCCGCAGCCTCAACCGATTGTCTGCGGCGTCTCCGCTTGTTTGCCGAATTGGCGGCGGATGGCGGCGGCGATCTCGTGCATCTTCACCGGCTTTGAGACATAGTCGTCCATGCCGGCGGCGAGACAAAGTTCGCGGTCGCCCTGCATGGCGTTGGCGGTGAGCGCGACGATCTTAGGCTGGCGGTCGGGCGCGAGGCGCCGGCGGATTTGCCGACTCGCTTCAAGGCCGTCCATCTCGGGCATCTGGAGATCCATCAGCACGAGATCGTAGCGGCGCGACTCGAGCGCCTGCACGGCCTCGAGGCCGTTGCCCGCGACGTCCGCGCGATAACCGAGGCGCTCGAGAAAGCGCAGGGCGACCTTCTGATTGACCGCGTTGTCCTCGGCGAGGAGCACATCGAGCGGAAACTCCTCGGCGAGCAGGCGCGCGGTGCTGCGGTCGGCGGCGGTGGCGGCGCCAGAGAGCGCGGGTTTGAAGAGCGTGATGATTGCCTGCTGGAGCGCGGCCGTGCGCAGCGGCTTGGTCGTGCTGCCAACATGAGGCTGCCCTTCGACATGCGAGTTGATCGCTTGGCCAAACGGGCAAAGGATGAGTCTGGGGCAGGCGAGTTTCGCGAGCGGCGGCGGCAGAACGGGCGCGGCATCGTCGACGCTGTCGAGGATGAGCAACGCGGGGGGCGTCGGCAGAGCACTCATCAACTGCGCCGCGGAATCCACGTCGGAGGTGACGACGCATGTCGCGCCCCAGTGCTCTAGCGAAGTGCGCAGGCGCGCTTGCGTGACCGGGTGATCCTCGACGCAGAGGACGAGGTGGCCCTTGAGCGGCGCGGGCAGCATGGGCGGAGTGCTGTGCGCGGTCGAGTGCGCCGCCTCGGTGACGATGTTGAAGATGAAGGCCGAACCTTCGCCCACCTTGCTCTCCACGCGGACGTCGCCGCCCATGAGCTGCGAGAGGCGTTGGCAGATGGCGAGACCGAGGCCGGTGCCGCCGTACTTGCGCGTGGTGGACGAGTCGACCTGCGAGAAGGGTTTGAACAGACGATCGAGGCGGTCGGGCGGGATGCCGATACCCGTGTCGCGCACGGCGAACTCCAAGCGCACGCGGCCGGCGGGCGCGGGCTCGTTGAGCGTTTTGACGACGACGGAGATGCTGCCGCTCGGGGTGAACTTGATCGCGTTGTTGGCGAGATTGACGACGATCTGCCGCAAGCGGGTGATGTCGCCGACGATCCATGACGGCACGTCGGGCTCGATGTGGTAGCCGATCTCGACGCGCTTCGCGGTGGCTTGCAGCGCGAAGATATCGAGCGCTTCCTCGATGCAGAGCGACAACTCGAAGGGCAGGCGTTCGAGCTCCATCTTGCCAGACTCGATCTTGGAGAAGTCGAGGATGTCGTTGATGATCGTGAGCAGCGCTTCGCCGGAGGAGCGGATCGTGTTGACGTAGTCGCGCTGCTCGGAGGAGAGCGTCGTCTCCATCAGCAGGCTCGTCATGCCGATGACGCCGTTCATCGGCGTGCGGATTTCGTGCGACATCGTCGCGAGGAATTCGCTCTTGGCTCGCGAGGTGGCGTCGGCCTCCGTTTTGGCGCGGCGGAGCTGAATCTCGGTTTCGACGCGTGCGGTGATGTCGGTCTCGAGCGCGATGAAGTTTTCCAACTCGCCCGTGTGATTGCGCACCGGCTGGATTTCGAGGTGGAGGTGATACTTGCGGCCCGACTTCGAGTAATTGATGACGTCGGTACTGATGCCTTGACCGCGGGCCATCGCGCCGCGGATTTCCATCACGATCTTCCGATCGGTGTCGGGACCGACCATGAAGTGCGCCGGGTTTTTCCCGACGACCTCCTCGAGCGTGTACTCCATGACGCGGCAGAACGCGGCGTTGACCCACTCGATGCGGCCATCAGGCGAGCCGATGAGCACGGGGTTGTCGGTCTTGGAGGCGACGAGGGAGAGCTTGCGCGCCTCAGCCTGCGACTCGCGCAAGGCCTGCTCGGCCTCGCGGCGGGCGGTGATATCCTGCACCGTGCCGATGATGCGCGACGGGCGACCATTGGCATCGGCGGCGACGGACTTCGACCGCATGTAGATCCAGCGCCACTCGCCGGAGCGGGCACGGACACGGTACTCGGGATCGATGAAACTCGCGATGCCGTTGAGTTGCGACTCGGTGCGACGGCGGTAAAGCGGGAGATCGTCCGGATGGATCAGCGATTGCCACGCCTCGACGGTCGCGGGCATGCGACCATGCTCGTAACCGAGCAGAGCCCACAAGCCGGGGCTGTAGTAGACGTGGCCCGCGGGCACATTCCACTCGAAGATACCGATTTGCGTGGAATCGAGGGCGAGGCGGAGACGCTCTTCAGCGAGCTTGAGGCGCTGCTCAACGCGGCGGCGCTCGTCGTTTTCGCCGAGCAGCTTCTTGTTGGATTGCTCGGCCGCGCGCTGACCCGCTCGCGCGCTGCGGGCGAGATGGACGCTGAGGCCGAGCAGCACGGTGATGCCGATGCCAGCGGCGAGAGTGACCTGCGGGGCAAAAGCACGGTTAGTGGAGAGCAGCGTGGGAGTGGGCGAGAAGCTCAACCGCACGCGGCGATCATTGATGGTGTAAGACTTGTCCCAATGCAGTTCTTCCCGGTCGCTGAATTCTTCTCTGCGGGGTTGGGAGTCGTAGATGCGATCGGTGTTGAGCGTGACCCAGATATGGTAGTCATCGAGCAGCTGCGGGCTGGAGCGTGCAGTTTGACCATACAGCAGCGAGTACGAGTATTCTGCAGCAAGATAGCCGATCGCCTTCCCCTCCTGCATGATCGGTATATAAATCGCGAAGCCGCCGTTCTTGTTCGTGCCTTGGATATCAATCGTACCGGAAATTGCCGCCTTGCCTTTGGACGCTTCGACGATGGCGGCGGTACGGACGGGATTCGTGGTGTGTTCGTAGCCGATAACTCCTTCATTGCCCACCTGAGGCCAGACCCACTCCGTCTGCATGTTGGTGTTGACGAAGGCGATCGCAACGCAGCCTTGGGTATGGGCATCCTCGTAGAGCAGCGTGGCGTCGCTCTTCCAGCTTTCGATATTGTCCTTCGGAGTGGCTTTGCCCTGCGACATGTCGCTCCATTTACGTGCGGTGCCGGTCAGCAGAAACACCTGTCGATCGACCGCGCCACTCACGGTGGTGACGAGGACTTCCATGCGGGCCTGGGCGTTGCCGACGAAGTAAGCCTCTTCGCGCTGGCTGAGACTGATCCAGAGAATGACGGTGATCGTGAGACACCCGATGACGGCGGGCATCGGAGCCCAGGAGGGGGGGCCACCTTCGCTGTCAGAACTCTCGCGCCACGCGAGCACCAGCAACGCACTCCCCAACGCAAACAACGCCGCCGCGGCCGCCGGCGATACTGCAGTCGCGGTACCCCACTTGTAGACGGCGGCTAACTTGACCGCGTAGCCGAGTAGCGACGAGAAACCGACTGAGGTTAGCAGCGAGCCGATGACCGCCTCAGCATAAAGCCGGGTGCGTCCGCTGGTCGAGGAGGCGCGAAAACAGAGGGTGAGACTTGCCGCAAAGAGGCAGGCCGCGCTGACGGTCGACATGCGGCCCGGCAGATCCGTGTCGGACAGCAGATGATCCTTGCCCAGCATCTCATCGATTCGCAGATCGGGGTGCAGGAGTATCTCCGCGAGTGTGAGACCGGAAATCAACGCAGGGAGCAGGGCAATGAGGGATCCCTTCCGCTGACCGAAATCCAATGCGACCAGCACAATGCCGAGTAGCGCAAAGCAAAGAGCTTCGTTAATCTTGATCGCCGCGTGAGCTGGAAGCCATTGCTCCAGTCGATCGATCTGCATCCACCAACCTGCGAGGCTGAATACGCCGATCGCAGTCACGATCACCGCCAAAGCCAAAGCACACTGCTCGAGCCACGAGCGGCGAGGAATAGTGGCAAGGTTATCCATTTAGGCGATCACCCCTAGAAAGGCCTGACCTCCGCTCCGGCGCAATGTGTTTTCCCGGTTGCCGGAGAAATACGTAGGCCGCGAAAAAGGCTCGTTTTTCGCGAAAACACGGGTGGGAAAACTCACTCCTTGGGCTTGGGCTCGGCGGAATCAGCGGTAGGCGGCGGAGATTCCTTCGTGGGCTGAGCGTTCGGAGCGGGGGGCGTCGCGGCAGCTTCGTTGGGTGCGAGGCCGCGGAGCAGATTGGTCGGCGCGAGCCCGAGCCGTGGCACGGGTTTGTCGATGGGGCCGGTGAGGTGGACTTCGAAGATGCTGGAGAGCGGCGCTAGCACGACGCTGGCAACTGCCTTCAGCGGATTATTGCTCTCTTGGAGAGGGTAGACCTTGACGTTGAAATCCAGCTCGCGGCGGTCGAGCGCGTACGAGCCCCGGGCGTCCATCGCGGAATTGGCGCCGGTGACCTTGATTTCGGGAAATTCCAGTTTCGGTCCGGCAATCTTGAAATCACCTTTCGCCGCCGTGAAGCGCAGCGATGTGAAGGGGAGCACTTCGGAGAACACGCCGAGCAGTCGCACTTCGGCGAGCTCAGGGCCTTTGATCTCGGCGTGCCCGTCGCCCTGATAGCTGAATGCGTCATCGAGTTTGCCCACCGCCTTGGCGTTCACGTCGATGCGGACATCGGAGTGCTCCTTAAGAAAGCGACTGGGAGGCTTCGGCGCGGTAGCGTGACGAGTGGCATTGAAGTCGTCGATCGTGGCGATGACCTTCGCGAGATTGCCGCCCTTTAGCGCACCCTCGAATTTCAGCCGGCGGTCGTCGCCGCCGCCATTGACGTGGACGCTGCCCGACACTTCGCCACCCGCGAGACCGAACTTCAGCGGCTCGACCGCGATGTCATTGTCATGCACGTTTACCGTCACGCTCGCCCGCTCGCCGGGGAAATCGTAGTAGCGCATCGGTGCATCCGTGCGACCCTCGACAGATACAATCGTGTGCTGGCCGTCGGGCGCGGACGGGCCGTCGAGGTGGCCCTTGAGCTTCAGGGTGGGCGGCTGGGTGAACTTGTAGGGCGCGATCAATCGATCAGCCATGCCGTGGAAAAATTTCACACCCTCGATGGGGTCGACCGAAGTGGCGAAATCGAAGTCGACACTGCGCCAGCTCGACGCATCGAGGTCAGCGATGCGCTCGAAGGTTCCCCGCGCCTCGCCTTGACCCTTGGTGACGAGCAGTTCGAGGCCCTGCGTGAAATTCGGCCGGATGAAAAGCCGCGTGCGCACACTGTCCCACGCCGCACCGCGCACCACCGCTGCGCCGCTCTCGGCGTAGACAAAGACGTTCGATTCGCGGCCCGCCCCCCAGCGACCGCGCACATCAACATTGGCGGCCGGTGGAGAAGCGGGAAACTCGAACTCGCGGAAAAACGTCGACCACCAATCGTGAAACCACGGCGAGATGTCGTAGGGCCGGAGCTGGCCCTCGAGCAGGAAGCGGTAGTCGCGGGTCTTGAGATCTTGCACGACGCTGCCATGGGCGAAGTTTTGCCCAATCCGCGCGTAGGCGGCAGGCGCAACAAAATGAGTGCCATCAAACGCGATGTCGCCGCGCACTTCGTCGAAAGTCACCTTCGCGCCGAGGAGCTTCTCGGTGGAGACGTGGGCTTGCACGTTTTCGAAATGCCAGCCCGCACTGAATTGGGCGGACGCGTCGAGCACAATCGGTGCGCCGAGATCGATGAATCGTCGCAGATCGATCTTCGCGACGGCATTGATCGGATCGATGAGTGCCGGCGACGCCGTGCCCGCGACGTGGACGCTGGCGGTCTTCTGCTCGATCTGCACCTCGGCCTGTGCGGCGATGCGCTCGCCAGCAATCCGGGCCAGCGCTTCGACCGACAGCTTTGGCAGCGGTCCCGGCGTCAGATATACGCGCGGCGCGTCGGCGGTGAAACCGCGCCCGGTCGCGCTCGTGGCGGTCAGTTCGACGCGCGTGGGCTCGAAGGTGAATTTCGCCGCGTCTAGCCTGCCCCGCAGCTGCAGCATCGCACCCCGCACCTCAATCCCCGCGAGCAGGTGTAGTTCGGAAGTGGATACATCGACCGTGGCGGTGATCGGCGCCTCGCCTCCGAGCGGAGTGCGCGTGCGCACCGAGATGTTGTTTGCCTGCACGGCCACCGGCTGTTCGAGCGTGAGACTCCTTGCCTGCACGTTGAGTTCCGCGACGGCGCCGAGCGTGGGCGACGGAGTGAGCTCCAGTCGCACCACGGGTTGCTGCAAGCTCGCGAGCCGGTCGATTACCAGCGTGGCGCGCTTGGCGATGGCGGGGAAATTGCGTCCAAGCAGGTCAGCCAGCGGCAGGGAGGTCTTCGAGGTTGATTTTAACGCTGTCGGGTCGATCGCGCCATGCACGAGCACGGAGATATTGCCGAGGTAGAAACTTGCGCGATCGATGTTGATCTCGTGCCCGTGGGGAGTCGCGATGAAGTCGAGATTGCGGATCAACTCCTCAGTCTTACCCGAGGCGGAGAGCACTGCGGGAGCGACCAGATTGGCGCCCGTGACGCGGACTTCCGTCGGCACGAAGCGGCCCACCGACAGATTCCACAGATCGATGTTCAGGTATACCGCGCGCGCGGTAAGAATCGGTTCCGACAACGTGGGCAGAGACAGCTTTACATCCTCGATCAACACGCGACCGTGCGGATCGAAGCTGGTTCGGCCAAATGTAGCACGGATGCCCGATTCGCCGAGCCGGGTCTCGATTGCCTTCAGGAGAAAATCCGGCACCGCGAGTTCGCTCGTGACCGCGATGCTGATCTGCACCACGAGCACGATCGCAAGTGCGAGCCACACGGACCACAGCGCAAACGAGCCCACAGTTGCCAAGCACGCGCGGAGGCTGCGCCAGCAAAATTGGACGGTGCGGTTCATGACATCTGCCTCCGATGTAGCGGCGGTCTATGACCGCCGTTGAAACTCTGACGGCGTATCAAGTCGTTGCGGCGGTCATAGACCGCCGCAACAATGAAGAACCGATCAATGCGCGAGATCATGGATGACGCCTTGATACGGCCAATCAATCGCTTCAGTCACTAAGCCCGCTCTGACGGGGTTGGCGAAAACGTAATCCCATTTCTCACTGTACGAGCCGCTAGAGCGGAGGACGTGATCGAAAAATCCCTTTTGCCAATGTGGAGCAACATGCCCGCATTGGCGTAGCGTCTTCGACAAGGAATTCTTCAGCGACTTGATCCAATCCGATATGGGAATCGCATCGGAAGCGAAAGCTGTGAAAAAATGAAGGTGATCTGGCATGATCACGTAGCGACCGACAAAAACGCCACGATCAGTCGCGCCTTGGCCGAAAGCACGAAATGCATCGTGCACGCATGCTTGGGCGAGAATTTTTTGGCGATCATGCGAGCAGAGGGTCAGAAAATAAAAGGGAGTTTGGGAGAAGAGGTTTTCTAGGCGATGCAGGCGGGCCGGACGTGACATGGTCGTCAGAGGTAAACTCGGCGGTCATAGACCGCCGCTACAGAAATCCACATGCCGGTTCATTATTTCGGCAGCTGTGGGCCGGGATCGTGCGGGGCGTTGGCGATTTCCCAGAAAGCATCGAGGAAAGGCTGTTCGACGAGAAACGTCACGCCGAGGTCGGCGGAGCCAGCAATCAGCTGAGAGCCACCCATGCGCTCGGTGAGCTTGAGGGTGCGCGTCTCGCTTTGTTCGCCACCAGTGCCGCCGGGCAGGGCCACGGTGAAAGCCAGCTCGTAACGCCACGCGCGATCTTCCCCGGCGAAGGCGATCTTCTCGGGAAACGAATCGCGCAGGAAAGTCTGGGCGCGCAGCGTGCGGAGACCGCTGAGCAATTCGGTGACCGCCTTCGCATGATCGAGCTTGGTCTTGGCGGTGCCGTCGGCCTCGAAGGTCGCATCGACCAAGGTGGTGTTGCCCGCGAGATCGGTGATCTTGAGCGCTGTGATGCGCGCAGCCGCGGGCAACTCGCGCAGCACGCGGTCGCGCCACGCGAGGGCGGTGGGGGGCGTGTCGACGAGGATGTCCTTGTCGACCGCATACACATACGGCGCTTCGCTGAGTGAGCGCGCGTAGGCATCCCCCTTGGCGTCGAGGCCGATTTCCAGCGTCACCGGCGGCGTGCCACCGAGTGTGAGGGTGACCTTGCGCTCGGGCCGATTGAAACCCCAGTTCTCGGTCTCGGCTGCCTGCGGCGCGTCACTTTGGAAACCGCGCTGACGCTTCACGGTGAGCTGACCGAGTTTTTCGATGAGGCGCTGCACCAGCGCACGGTCGGCCGGAAGCGTCTGGGAGCCGGTGCCGGTGTTGAAGCGCGCGATCTGCCACGCTTCCTTGCCGGGGGATTCACTCGCGGCGGCGGTCGGCAAGGGTGCGGTGGACGTGGCTGCCCCAGCGACGGCATCGAGGCGCTGTAAGGTCAACTCGGGCTGGCCGCCCTGATTAGGCGCGGCAATCGTGATGGCCGTGACGGCGCGGGCGTCGAAGTCGAGCACGTGGTGGTCGCGTAGCTCCTCCTGCGCATTGCGCAAAAGCTCGAAAAGCGAGCGCGGGCCAGTCGGCACGAGCACCGTGAAGACGACGCTGTACTGCGAATCGGGCCGCTGGAGTTGCGCGTAGTACTCGACGTCGGCCTTGGTCTGAAGCGTGGCGGTCGAGTCGGGCGGCGTCGGGGCTACCGGGCCACCGATAAGAAGCGTCTCAAAGCGATTGTTGCCTTCGAGCGTGACACGCAGCGATGGTGCGGCGGATGGCGGTGCCGCGGGTGGCGTGAGCACGAAGGATTTTACGCGAAGCGCATTGAGCTGGTTGATCGTAAGCTCCGTGTCCGGCGCGCTCGCGCGGGCACGGATCGGCGACTCAAACGACCAGCGCTGACCTTCGCGGCGGAGTTGCACGCTCACGCCCGAACTCGCTGCGGTGCGGATGCTGATCGAGCGCGCCGCAAACACCGGGATGCTCAGGATCGCGTCGGAACGCAGTCGCTCCAGCGGCAGCGTGAGCGTCTCGGCGAGATTGCGCGCGACGACGTGCACGCGATCGTGCTGCGGCGAGAGGACATAGAGCATCTTGCCAATCGTCGGATCGCCAATGGAGAGCTCGGTGAGCGGTGCAGAACCGGGTTCACCGGAGGAGAAGCCGATCTTAAGTTTTGGCTGATCGAGGCCGTAGTCGGCGAGCGACTGGTTGTTGTTCTTAAGCTCGGAGACGTCGAACGATGCCTCGTGCTCCAAATGCACCAGCTCGCTGATGAGCGAAAGAACGGCGGAGGGATTGGCTGGCCACTCGATGGGCTTGATCAGGAACCAGTTTTCACCGCGCCGCTCGAGGCGGATGACGTCTGTGCCACTGGTGATTTCGAGCACCCGGATGTCGCCGGCTTCCGGCCCGAGTACCAGCTTTCGCGTGTCGAACGCGGCGCGCTCCGTGCGCCAGTTGCGCTCGAACTTAAAGATGAAAAAGAACAGCGCGAGGTTGAGGAAGACGAGGACGAGCGTGACTTTGGTGCGCACGGCGGAGGAGATTTTGGAGATGTCGCGCGGAGGTCAGGAACGCCGCGCCCAATAGACCATCAGCCCGAGAAGGGCCGCGGCACCGGGCAGGGCGAGGAGGAGCGTGTAGCGGAGATTGCGCAACTCAGCGGAGCTGAGCGAGAGCTGAAAGCGCTCGATCGGGCGGGCGGGGATCGCGAGCTTCGTATCGCTATCGACCGCCCAATTCACAGCATTGAGAAAGATGCTCTGGTTGCCGATGTTCACGATGCGGGAATTGGTGATGAGGTCCGAGCTGCCGAAGACGACGAGGCGACCGCGACGTACGCTGAAGGGCAGGTTGTCACGTACGCCCACTCGCTCCGAAGCGACTACGATGCCGAGCCGATCCGCGGGCTCGAAACCTCGGATCGGGTGAATGTTACCCGGGTGGTCAAATTTAGGACGGCGGATCAGCTCGACGCCGACCTCGCCCCATGCCGTCGGCGATGCGTGGGCAATGGCGACCGCGGAAAGTCCTCCACTGGTGGCAAGTGAAGGATCGGGCCGTACGCTGCGGGTGCGGCCGACATGCAGCGCGAGGTCATAGTTGATCAACGACTGCACCACCGGATGTTTCGGATCAAAAGACCGGATGATGAGATCGTTGTCGTCAGAGATGTTTTTCTGACCGATGTCGAAGATCACGTCGTTGTCGACGAGCACGCCCCAGTCCAGGAGCAGATCGTCGAGACCGAGCTCCGCGGCGCTCAGGCCCGGCTGGAGAAACAGGATCAAGCGTCCGGCGTTGACCGAGAGATACTGTCGGAGGAGTTGCTGCTCGGGACCACTGTAGCGACCGCGCGGCGCGACTGCGATGAGAAGCTCGGCATCATCGGGAATTTTGCGCGTGGTCGCGAGTTCTACCGATTCGACGTCGAAATTGCGCTGACGCAGACCCTCGTGCACAAGTGACAATCCGTGGTTGGCATCGACGGCGTCGGCCCCATTGGGCTGCAGTTCGCCATGGCCGCTGAGGAAATAAATCTTGGTCCGCTTGGCGTGGGAGACGTCGAGGATCGCCGCAGTGAGCGCTTGTTCACCCTGAAATGCCGTGTGCTCGATCTTGCCCTCGACGTTGCGGGACACGTACAGCTCGTGCACGGGCCGCATGCGGCGGTTTTCGCCGCTCACGAGCACAAGCAAGTCGGGCTGCTCAATGCCAAGTTCCTCGGCGCGGCGGCGGTCCTGATAGATGTCAAGGTATTCGACACTTACGCGCTGGCCGACGGGATTGGCCTCGGTGGCATTCTTATACTCGGCCAGCAACCCGCGCACCTCCGGGAAGTCGGAGTCATTCGAAAACGTCGCGTAAATTTTGACCGGGCGATTGAGATTCTTGAGATATGAGAGTGTCTCGGGGGAGAGGGAGAAGCTGCGGTGCTTGGTCAGGTCGAAGCGCCAGACGTGATTGCGCGCGACGTAGTTGAGCCCGAGGAAAAAGGTGAGAAACAGGATTGCCTGCGCCACGAGGTTCAGCGTGCGCAGCCAGCGGATCGTGCGGAAACTTTCGAGGGACATCGGGGCGCCGGTTTACGAGTGCAGGAGCTTGGCCTCGACGTTGAGGATGCTGAAAATCAGCGCGATCACCGTGCCGCTGATGTAAAACAACACGTGGCGCGTGTCGACGATGCCGCGAGTGAAGTCGCGGTAGTGGGTCCATACCTGCATGTAGTCGATGGCGCTGCGCAGCGGCTGAAACGTGTCACGCTGGAGCCACGCCGCGTCGGCGAGGATATTGGTGCCGAGGATAAGCGCCGCGAGCAGCACGACCGCAAGGATTCCTGCCACGGGTTGATTGCGAGAGAGGGAACTGGTGAAGATGCCGATCGCGACGAAGAACAGCCCGGACACCGCGATGAACGCATAACCGCCCACCAACGGCCCCAGATCGATCAGACGCGGATCGCTGGCGAAGCGGTTCAGGATGTAGAAGAATCCGCCGGTCGACGCCCACAGCGCGATGTAGAGCAGGTACGCCGCGGAGTATTTCGCGAGGACGACCTCGGTGGTCGTGACCGGCGTGGTGAGCAGCGTCTCGATCGTGCCGAGGCGGCGCTCTTCCGCGAGGGTCTTCATCGTGAGCAGGGGAACCATGAAGAACACGGGAAACCAGAAGAGCTGGAAAAACACGGCGGCAGGCGACGTCTCCTGTGGCGTAGCGCTGTAGCGATCCACGACGCCCATGAACATGAGCCCCATGAACGCGAGGAACGCCGTCGCCGCGATATAGGTGCTCGGGTTGACGAGCAGCATGCGGATTTCGTGGCCGAGGATGGTGAAATAGTGTTTCACGGGTCGGTCAGCTGGCGGTGGGTTTCGCGGCGCGTGCGGCGGTGGGCGCTGCGGTGATATCCCAGCTCCGGCGAGTGGCGGCGAGGAAGACATCCTCGAGCGTCGGATGCGCACGGCTCAGGCCACGCACGCGGTATCCGGCACCGAGCAGCGTGCGAAGCAGCGGCTCGCCAAACTCATCGTCGCTCGTGCTGGTAAGCGTAAGTGTGCTGAAGCCTGATGCGTCAGGCTCGCTGTGCTGCGTAACTTGGAGCGAAGGCTCGACGCTCGCGAGCAGCACGGGGAGCAGGGCGAATTCGCCCGCGCACTCCACCGAGTACGTTGAGCCGCCAAGCATTTCACGGCGCAGCTCGGCGGGACGACCCTGCGCGACGACGCGGCCCTGATTGATGATAAGCACGCGGTCGCAGGTGACTTCGATCTCCGGGAGAATGTGCGACGAAATGATCACGGTCATCCGTCCGCGCAGGCTCGCGATAAGGTCGCGCACGAGCTGGATCTGGTGCGGATCGAGGCCAATGGTCGGCTCGTCCATGATGATGACAGGAGGCTCGGCGAGGATGGCCTCGGCGATGCCGACCCGCTGACGATAGCCTTTGGAAAGCTTGCCGATGATCTTGTGGCGAACGCGCTTCAGGTCGCACGCCTCGAGCACTTCGTCGATGCGCGAGCCGAGCTTGCGCCGCGGGATTTCCTTCAGCCGCCCGCGATAGTACATGTACTCGCTCACGCGCATGTCCTCGGGCAGTGGATTGTTCTCCGGCATGTAGCCGACACGGCGCTTCACCTCGTCGGGCGAGACCGCAGCTGAGATGCCGTCGACGCGCACCGTGCCCGACGTCGCCGGCAAATAGCCGGTGAGGATGCGCATGGTGGTCGATTTGCCTGCGCCATTAGGCCCGAGAAATCCGAGGATTTCGCCGCGCGCGACCGAGAAACTGATATCGCTGACCGCAGTCACTCCCGCATAGGTCTTCACGAGGTGCGTGACCTCGATGGCGGGCGGAACCGCAGGCGGGACGGGAGAAGCTGGTAGATCGGCGCTCAACGCTCAGGTGGACTTCTCAAGTGTGACCTCACCCGCGCGAAAACGTTGCGTAGTCTCGCTTTCGGTCCGCATCAGCAGCGCCCCCTCGTCGTCGATGCCCGTGATGGCGCCGGTGTGACGGCGACTACCCTCGATGACCGTGACCGTGCGGCCGCGGAGCACATCGTAGCGCTGCCAGAGATCGCCAAAGGTCTTCAAGTGCTCGCCCTCGACGAACTTCTCGTATGCGAGCAATACACGTCCGATGAGAGCGGCCGTGAACCGGTTGAAGTCGACCGGCTCGCCCGCGACCTCGGCGAGCGAGACAGCCCGACGCGAAAGGTCATCGGGCCAAGCGGCCGTGGGGCTGTTGACATTGAGGCCAGCGCCGAAAACGAGATCGCGAATATGATCCGCATCGATGCGCGCTTCGGTGAGGAGCCCGCCGGCCTTGCGCTCGCCGAAGAGGATGTCGTTGGGCCATTTCAGACCTGGGCGGACGCGGGAGAAATTCTCCACGAGCTCGCAGAGACTCAGGCCCATCCAGAGCGTGAAGGTCTGCATGCGGTCCGGCGACACGCTCGGGCGGAAACCGAAGCTGAGGTACAGATTGCCGTTGGCCTCGCTGTGCCACGCGCGGCCGAGCCGACCGCGGCCCTTGGTCTGGCGACGGGCGGCGATGGCAAACGGCGCGGTGCGGCCGGCGGCGAGTTCTCGGGCCGCGATGTCGTTGGTGCTCTCCGTCTCATCGAGCACGACGAGCGAGAAACCCTTGCGCCGCACCGGGAGCTGCAGGTCGATCAACGCCGCGTGCGGGGCCGATGGTGCGGCGGCGAGTCGGTAGCCGCGGGTGCGCTGTGCTTCGAAAACGAAGCCCTGCGCGCGGAGCTTCTCGATGTGTTCCCAGACCGACACACGCGTCATGTGCAGCTGGGCGGCCAAGGCTGCGCCCGAGACCCAGCGGTCGGAGTGGGCGAGTAATTCGCGAAGAATAACGTGTTCCGTGGAAGACATGCGGCGGTGCGGGATTGAAAATCAAAAACAGCGCAGCACGTTGGGGCAAATGTCATTTGCGGAATTTCAGCAATCTGTCGCGGCTGACTCCCAACCGCCCGCCACCCTCAGCCAGGCTCTCGCGGCGCTCTGGCACGACGCCCGCGGTGACTGGGACGCCGCGCATGCCTGTGCGCAGGACGACCACGGTCGCGACGGCGCCTGGGTGCATGCCTACCTGCACCGCAAAGAGGGCGACATCGGAAACGCCGGTTATTGGTACAGCCGCGCCGGCCGCCGGACTCCGCCCAGCAGCACGACGCTGGAGTCGGAGTGGAAAGAAATCGCGCGTGAGTTGTCCGAGCGGAAGTGAGCGAGCGACTGGCGAAAAAAGGGCAGAAGATTTTGAAGCGCTAATCTACACTAATCGTCGCTAATAAATCCGATCCATTAGCGTGGATCAGCGCCGATTAGCGTTCCTCTTCCATGAAATAGACGTAGCTTGGCGGTTCTAGAAATTCGACCGGATAAACGCCTGCTGAGAATCCTTGATCATCGCTTTGTCCTCCGGCGTGGGGTTGGTGATCAGACCGGTGAGTTCGCTCATCTCTTTCATGCGTTCGAGGCGGTACTCTTCTTCGAGCATGAATTGCGCGATGCCGTTGTTGAGGCCGAAGAGATTGCCGATGTGCAGGCCGGGATGCTCCTTGTACGCGTAGGCTAGTTTGCCGCTAGGGGTAAGAAGTTCGCGCGGTTTGAAGTCCCGGAGGGGCGCGGCGCGCACGACGTAGCTCGGCAGGCGCACAATACCATTGCGCGGCTTGTCTGGCTCGGGCGGAAGCGAGGGCTTCGCGGGGACAGCCGGTGGCGGCTCGTACTTGGGATGAGTGAGTGCGAACTTCGCCGCAGTCGCCGAAGACATCGCCAGTGCGGGCGTCGCAACTGAGTCGGGCAAGGTGGTGGTAGTTGCAGTTGGCGGGGGCGCAGGTGCGGACGCGCTGGTCGGATTTGGCTTGGGCGACGCTGTCGGCGCGGAGTCTTCGGCGAGGACTGCAGTCCACGCGAGTAGCAACAGGGGTAGGCGCAGCAAGCGCATGGAAATGGAGAAAAGAAAGGCAGACAACTGTTCCGCTTCTTTTCGCGAGCGCATCTATGGATACATAATGCGACGGGCTACTTGAGGTGCGAGCGACGCGCTCGAGCTTCGCCGCCGTTTATTGTTCAGGCCATGTAGATGTATTCAAAAATAACGATCGCGATGATCACGACGACCATGGCGCCGAGCATCTGTCCGACCGTAATCTTGGCCATGCGACCAGATCGCATCGGAACCGCGCCCGGCGTGGGTTGCCCGCAATGCGGGCAGGTCGGGGCGAAACTGGAGACGGATTTCTTGCATACCGGGCAGGAAATAAGGTCGGTAGAGTCGGACATAAATAGAGTCAAAGCGGTTTATCGGAATCGATTGCTGAGAGCAATATCCGGCAGGAAGCGCCGTCGGGGAGCGCGACGTATGAGGAAGTCGGCTCAGCATTCGACGTCAAACCTCGTTTGAGATTTGCGCTCTGCGTTTTGCGGGCGACCGATGGCTCGAAATCCGTTCGGAAATATGATCGAGGCCGTTTAAGGCGCAGCCCTGAACGGGAGTTTACCGCACCAGAAGCGATCGAAACGGTTATTTAGGGGTGCCGTTGCCGTAGAGGCCGAACTCGGAAGAGCGGAGGTAAGTCTGATCGACCTCACGCTTGAGGTAGGAGGATTCGGCCTTGTTTACGCGACTGACCTCTCGCGCCGTGTCCTTCAGATCGGACATATTCTTGAGGCGCTCGTCGGCGTCGTACTGAGCCATTGCACGGGCCTCGGCGGACATGCCGAAGAGGGGAAGGGTAAAGGCGTTGAGGGTCTTGTCGGCCTCGGTCGAGTAGCGCTTCACGGCGAGCTTCTCGAGGCCTTCCTTGGTATTCACGTCGCGCTCGGTGAAGACCGGGGGCTTCGGTGCACGCACGACGTACTTGGGGAGGCGCACGATGGTGTTCTTCGGTTTATCGACTTCGCGCAGGTCTGGCATCTCTTCCTCGGGGATCTTTTCCACCGGCTTGGGCGGATTGTACTTCGGTCGCGTGGCGGCGAGCGCGGCGGCGGCCTCCGGCGACATCACTCGGCTCCGCTTCGGCGGGGTCGGTGGGGGCGTCATCTCGGCCGGTGCGGGCGTCTGGGCGGCAGGCGCTAGCACCGGGGAATCCGTCTGCGCAAAGGCGACGCTCCCGGCGGTCGCGGCGAGCCAAGTCAGCAGAGGTAGAGTGCGCTTCATGGTAAGCTATGGAAACCCGTCCCAAGAGACAGTTCCGAGGATTTTCCCGTCCAAAGGACAGGCTGTACTTTGTACCGATTTGGCTGGGCGGGCAACGAAAACATGCAGCCCAGTCCTCACTCAGCGCGACTCGCCGTGGTCGACCGTCACGCTGAGTTGATAGTCGATGAACAACTCCACATTCGTGTCATCGAGTTGCCGCACCAGCACGGGGCCGTCGAGACCGACCACGGTAATACTCGACCGGCCGCCGAAACGCTGCTGGAGCGAACGCGCCTGCTGCTGGATGAGTTCGAGCAGCGACTCGCGCTGCAGCTCCGGCGAATCGATGGCGAGGCCGAGGGCGCTAAGCTGCAGCGAGCACTCGCCGACGGGCTTGAATCCGTTGATGAAGAGCCGCAGCTCGCGCGTGGCGTCGAAGGTGTCAGAGAGCGTGCCATCGGTGTGGCACACGAGGCGCACAGTCGACTGCAGGGTCGGGGTGGACCAGCCGTTGGGATTGTTGAAGAGCGATTGGCCCGTGCCGTTGGTGCCGCGGAGCGCGCCCTGATGGATGAGGACTTTCGGCGAGCGCTCGGCCGCCGCGATCAAGGCCTGCAGGGTCAGCCGGATGTCGTCGGCCTGCTTCGCGGGGTCCTTGGCCCGGCTCGTGATGACTACCGAGCCGCAAAGATAGTTCGCCGGCAGCACGACGCTGATCGCCGTGGAGCGCAGATTCTCCCGCGGCAAAGCCAGGATACTGGACAGGGTGCCAGCATAAGCAGGCACGCCGCAGACGAGACACGCGAGCAGGCGCAGAGGGAGTTTCATGGGGTTATCGGCCAGAGTACAGACGCGAGAGAATGGCGGTGAGTCACAGCCATGCGAATGAGACGCCACGGCGCGGGAGAATATTCGCGCCGATGGTCATATTTGTCTCGGAATCTGCCTAGAAGTGCAGGTGCTTCACTGTCAGCCCCTTGTTGATGAGCTGTTTGAGCGAATCGATGCCGATGCGGAGGTGGTCGCTGACGAACTTGTCGTCGACCTGCTTGTCGCTCGCGGCGGTCTTCACTCCGTCGGGCGTCATCGGTTGGTCGGAGACGAGGAGGAGCGCGCCGGTCGGAATCTCGTTATAGAACCCTGTCATGAAAATCGTGGCCGTCTCCATATCCACTGCGAGGCAGCGGATTTTTTTCAGGTGCTTCTTGAACTTGTCATCGTGCTCCCAGACGCGCCGGTTGGTCGTGTAGATCGTGCCGGTCCAGTAGTCGCGCGAGTGATCGCGGATCGTGGTGGAAATGGCTTTCTGCAGCGCGAAGGCGGGGAGGGCAGGGACTTCGGGAGGAAAGTAGTCGTTGCTCGTGCCCTCGCCGCGGATGGCGGCGATGGGCAGGATGAGATCGCCGAGGGTGGCGCGGTGTTTCACTCCGCCACATTTACCGAGGAAGAGCACGGCCTTCGGGTGGACCGCGCTGAGCAGGTCCATCACCGTGGCGGCGGTCGCGCTGCCCATGCCGAAGTTGATGATTGTGATGTCGCCGGCGGTCGCGCTCGACATCGGCTTGTCGCGGCCCTGGATCGGCACGCGGTGCCACTGCGCGAAGAGATTCACGTAGCGGTCGAAGTTCGTGAGCAAAATGTACTCGCCGAAATCCTTCAGGGCGACGCCGGTGTAGCGCGGCAGCCAGTTTTCGACGATCTCCTTGCGGGTCTTCATGGGCGGAGTTTGCCGCCCCAAGTCGCGGAATACACGGAAAAAGCGCACGCGACGCCGCATCTTTGCACGTGCAGGTGTAAGCAAATTGCGCGCGAAAACTTATCCGGCCTATCGGCGCGGCTCCTTTCGCGCACTATGCCTCACGGAAATTTGGCTGAGCCCGGTCTAGATGATTGAATACCTTTCCCATGTGGTCACTGCGTGAAGCCGATGATGTCCGTCTGCGGGAGTTCCTCCTGCAGCAGTTCGGCGCGCCCCACTCGTATCCAGAAGTTGGTGACACGCGCGGCAGCGCCGAGCCGGCGGGCTATGAGATCGATCACAACGCTGTGCAACTCGGCACCGGGGAGGCGGCGTTTGCCGCGGCGTGTGATGCCATCCGCCAATGGAAAATGTTTCCCGCCGGCTGGACGCGCATTTCTCCCGTCGACGCGCCAATCGAGACCGGCCAGATCGTGGCGATGCAGGCGCACGCGCTCGGCTTCTGGTGGCTCAATGCCTGCCGCATCGTCTACGTGCTCGACGAGACGACACCCGTGCGCCGCTTCGGCTTCGCCTACGGTACGCTCCTCGATCACGTGGAGCGCGGCGAAGAACGCTTCTCCGTGGAGCTGCACGCCGACGGCGCGCTGTGGTACGACATCCGCGCATTTTCTCAGCCGCGTTATTGGCCAGTGCGCCTGGCGAAGCCACTCGCGCGCTGGCTTCAGCGCCGCTTCGTGGCGGACTCGATGGCTTCGATGGTTGCCGCCGTGCGTGCTGCTGTTCCAGAATCGCGCTGAATGAATTCCCTTCAACGGTCCGCCATCGGCGGGGTGATCTGGTTCGCGCTGACGCTCTGGCTCGGCCCGAATCTCTTCGCCAACGACTGGGCGCACTCCCTCGTGCTGCTCAGCGCGCTTGTGATCTCGCCGCTCGCGCTCGATGTGATCGTAGTGGCGCCGATCAGGTCGCGTCCGTGGTGGTGGCACGATTTGGCGGCGCTTTCGCTTGCGGCTTCATACGCGCTACCTGCGGGTCTGCTCGAGGCGCTGTGCGCGCTGCCCTGGGCAGCGTACACGGTGTGTCGCGCGATCGATGGGCTGGGCGCAGTGAAGACACTTGGGCTCGGTGGCGCATTTGATCGGCTCTGTGGCGCGATCTCATTGGCCTATCTCGGTGTCGGTGGCCTCTGGGTGCTGGCGGATCGCTTCGGTGTGCGACCGCTCGGTTTCGACGGCGAGATCGTGGCGTTGACGGCGGTGCATTTTCACTACGCGGGCTTGCTGCTGCCGATGGCGGCCGGGCTCGTGTGGCGACATGTCGGGCAAACGCGGCTCGCTTCGCGCGCGGTCGTGGGCGTGGTGCTCGGCGTGCCGGCGGTGGCCATCGGCATTACGGCGACGCAGCTCGGGTGGGGGCAGGGCGTGGAGTGCGCCGCGGGCTGGTTTCTTGCGCTGAGCGGGATGATCGTGGCGATCCTGCATGTGCGACTCGCGACCGAGGCTGGCGCACCGGGTGCGGTGCGCGCGCTATGGGGCATCGCGGGCGTATCGCTGTTCTTCGGCATGGTGCTCGCAGCCTGCTATGCGATGCGGTCCTTCGGTGCACCGCTGCCGTGGCTCGGTCTCGCATGGATGCGCGCCCTGCATGGCACGCTCAACGCGGTGGGCTTCGGCCTTTGCGCGGTGCTGGCGTGGTCGATGGAAGCTCAGTCCAGCGAGCGCAGATAAGCGATCAACGCGGCCACGTCGTCGGGCGAGTGCTTCTTCCCGAAGGCGGGCATCTCGCCTTTGATGCCGTGCGTGACGACGCTCGCGATGCGTCGGTCGCTCACGTTGAGTGCGTGGAGGTCGGGGCCGTCGTCGCCGCGGGCGTCGTTGCCATGGCAATGCGCACAACTCCGCAAAAACAGCTTTCGCCCCTCGGCAATATTCTGCGCTGGAGGCCGGACCGCTACTGCGGCAGGAGGCACGTAGGATGGTTGTTGGTGCGAGACGGCTGCGGCGCGCTGCCGCAGCACCGCAGCGAAACCGCCGGTCGCCGCAAGGACAGTGCCCGAGATCGCGAGGGCGATCAGACCAGCGTGTAGGGCTTTCATGGATACGTTTGCAGGAGCGCGCCGCCGTAGCGAGCCGCGGCCGTCATGAGTCCCACGCTGAGAATCAGACCGCCGACGAAGCAGCCGTGAACGCTTCGCGTGATGGTCCGGTGCATCAGCCCGCGCGCTACCCCGAGCGCGATGATGAGTGCGAAAGCCGGCCACACGAAGCGATGATGCAGGCGCAGCGCGCCTTCACCCCACAGCTCTCCGCGTGAGAGTACCAGACCCGACGCCACGGCCGGCACGGTGCTTAGCGCCGCTGCGCCGAGTACAATCGCCCCTGCGACTCGCCATGCGCTGCTATGGGGCGATGACCAGCGCAACGCCGCGACGCTCTCGCACGTCAGTGCGACGAGCGTGAGGACAACCGGGAAGTGCGTGGTCGCGCCGTGGACCTCGGCCCAGAACGGCGCGCTCATTTCCACGCCGCATCGGCGAGGGTCGAGTCGACGACGGCGAGCGGGCTTGCGGCCTCGATGTAGGAGACGCGATTCAGCCCGAGCACCGAGCGGAGCCGCGGTGCCTCGACCACCATCGGGCCGGGCTTGGGCGCACTGCCAGGTGCGGGCTGCGGAAACGCCGTCGAGCGCGCGGTGTGGAAGGCGACATTGCCCTCGATTTTCTGCAGCGCTTGGTGGATGTGACCGTTGAGTACCGTGACCGAGCCGAAGCGCTTCATGAGCGCGAGCGCCTTTTCTGCATCGTCCGTGCCCCAACCCCATTTCGGGTAAACCGACCACAGTGGGATGTGAGCATAGACCACGAGCGGCGTATCGGAAGACAGCGACGCGAGATCCTTCGCGAGCCAGGCGAGCTGCTCCGCGCCGAGCACACCGAGACCGCCCTCGGCGATGTTGGCGACATTGACGAGGCCGATGAAGTGCACGCCCTTCTGGTCAAAGCTGTGCCAGCCAAGCCCACGCGTGCCCTTGCCGAAACGCGCGAGATACTGCGCGCCGTTGTCGTTGAGAATGTCGTGCTCGCCGGGCACATAGAAGACCTGCTTCGTGCGGCAGTCCTTGAGCATCTGCTCGAGGCCATCGAACTCTGCAGCTTCCGAGAGATGGGTGAGATCGCCCGTGTGCAGGATGAAATCCGGCGCGACATCGAGCGAGTTGATGCGCGTGACGGTTTCACGAAACGTCGCCGCGACGTCCTGATTCGCCGGTTTGCTGAAGCCGATATGGCTGTCGCTAATCTGTACGAAGTTGAACGCACTTGTCGGCGCACCACCGGTCGGAGCCGCTGGGGTGGCTCCGAGTGCGCGCGAGGAGAGAATGCCGCCGTTTATGGTCCAGAGCACGCCGGTCCCGGCCCAGGCCATGCATTTGAGGAAACCGCGCCGGTCGACGCCGTCGTGATGATGATCGTGTGTGATGAAGTCGCCCATGTGGAAAAGGTTCACAGGCGGATACGCGAAAAAGGTCCGGAAAATTCCCGTGCGAAAATTTTTCCACACGGGATGGAATAAATCGCGCCACGGTGCGTACTATCCTTTGGCGGACGCTCTGGCGCCCGCGCGCCCCGAATGCCCTCGTTCGAAGAAGTCATGCTCCCGCACCTGCCGTCAGCCTACAATCTGGCGCGCTGGCTCCTGCGCAACGACCACGACGCGGAGGACTCGGTGCAGGAGGCGTACCTGAAGGCGTTTCGCGTCTTCGAGCGCTTCCACGGCGACGATGGACGTGCGTGGGTGCTGACCATCGTGCGCCATGTCTGCTACGATCGTCTGCGCCGCACGCGTGGCATGGAGCCTCCGGAGCCGTTCGACGAAGCGCTGCACTCGGTGAATGTGATCGAGCAGCCGGCCTACGAAACGCTGCGCTCCGCGGGTAGCGCCCACCTTCAAGCTGCGCTCGACGCGCTGCCGGAGTCGATGCGCGAAGTCATTGTGCTCCACGAACTGGAAGGCCTCGCCTATCGCGACGTCGCGGAGGTCGCCGGCATTCCGCTCGGCACCGTGATGTCACGCCTCGCCCGCGCGCGGCAACGGCTGCAAGAGGAAGTGCTCCGCCGCGTCCAACAAGAATCCCGCCCATGAACTGCAACGAAACCCGCCGCTGGCTCGACGCTCATCTCGACGGCGAACTGGATCCCGCGCGCGACCGCGAAGTCATCGAGCACGTGCGCTCATGTCCTTCCTGCACTGCACTCGCAGGGCAGCGCACCGCGTGGTCGAAGCAAGTGAAGGATGCGCTCCCGCGTTTCACTCCGTCCGCGAGCCTGCGCGCGAAGATCGAAGCAGCCCTACGCGCTGAGCGTAGGCCCGCGCCTGTGTCCGTAGTGAAAAAGCCGATACTGCTCTGGTGGGGCAGCGGGCTCGCAGCCGCGTGTGCGCTGTTTGTCTCGGGTTTTTTCTTCGGCCATGGTGGTTTTCGCTCCGCGCTACTCGGTGAGGAATTGGTCTCCGGTCACATCCTCGCGCTCACGACCGGGCATCTGACCGATGTCGTGTCGTCTGACCGCCACACAGTGAAGCCCTGGCTGGCGGAGCACATCGATTTCTCTCCGCCGGTGGCTGACCTCGCGACCGTCGGCTTTCCGCTCGCGGGTGCGCGGGTCGAACGCGTGGGTTCGCAGCGCGTCGCGGCGCTCGTCTATCGTCGCATGCAGCATGTGATCACACTCGCGGTCTGGCCGAGCACGGATGCTGCGCTGCCGGCGGCGGGAGACTGGCGCGGTTACCACGTGCGCACGTGGCGCGAGGGCGAGATGAACTTCGCTGCGATCTCCGACATGGCGGAATATGAGCTTGATAGCTTTGTCACGCAGCTACGTGTGGCCAAGCCCGCGACTGCTGAGCAACGCTGACTCTGCTTAAACTTCCATCACCTTATCGCTCAGGATTCGGATTTGGTCCGGAAACCAATCGATATTGAACAAACGAATTTCGCATGATGTTCCGTGTACCAGAGTTTCTTCCACGCCGCTGGCTGATGGCGGAGCTGGCGAGACTTTAGACGGACGCGAGGGCGAGCGCGCGCGGTTGCTGCTGCATTTTCCAGCGAGTTACTCGTTTCGCGAGAAACTCAATATAGGCGGGCGCGTCGTTTAGGCAGGGGATTTGTTGGAAGCTTTCTCCGCCGGCCGAGATGAATGTTTCCTTACCCGCGACCGCGATTTCTTCGAGCGTCTCTAAGCAATCGGCCACAAAGGCGGGGCAGAGCACGAGCAGGCGCTTCACACCGCTGGACGGCAAACGCTGCAGGGTCGCGTCGGTGAAGGGTTCGCACCACGGCTCGCCGGCCAGGCGGGACTGAAATGAAACCGAGTGATTTTTTGCCGTGAGACCGCACCGGGCGGCCAGGGCTGCGGTGGTCGCATACACCTGTGCGCGATAACATTTCTCGCGCGACGGAGTGCCCGGTGGACAACAATCGCAGGCCTGAGCTTCGCGGCCGCGCGTGCACTCGAATTTTCTCAAATGGCGAACCGGGACACCGTGATAGCTGAAGAGCAGGTGGTCGTGTGGTTGCCGCAGATAGGGTGCCACGACCTCGTGCAGAGCTTCGATGTAGTCGGCGTCAGCATAGAATGGAGCGACGCACGACAGCCGGATGTGGGGAGCGTGTCGTTTCATTTCCTCCTCCACGCGCACGACAACCGTCTCCCACGATGACATCGCGTAGTGAGGATACTGCGGGATAAGCAGAACCTCCTCGATGCCATCGGCGGCAATTTGCGTGACGACACTGGCGATCGACGGATTGCCGTAACGCATCGCGAGATAGACGGGAGTGTCGGAGCCGAGGGCCGCGGCGAGTTTGTCGCGCACGCGTTCGGAAGTGCGGATCAGCGGCGAACCTTCCGCCGTCCACACGGAGGCATAGGCGTGGGCGGATTGTTTCGGACGAGTGCGCAAGATGATGCCTTCGAGTAGCAACCAACGCAGCGGCGCGGGCAGGTCGATCACTCGCTCATCGCCGAGAAACTCGCGCAGATAGCGTCGCACATCCGGGACTGAGGGCGAATCGGGGGAACCAAGATTGACGAGAAGAACGGCGCGGTTGGGCATGACGCAATCTTACCGAAGCGCGGCGTACACCGCCGCGCGCGAACAGCGAACCCATCCGCATTTCTTAAGCTGACGTGCTTGTTCTATGCAGCCACTTCTTGGTGCAATCAGCGCGTGACCGTTGGCGCAAACGGGAGGGTCTACTACTCACCCTTGCGGTTCTGAGGATGTCGTGGGTCAGACGGACACTGACATTCCTTTGTAAGGTCGAATAGTTTCAGCACGTTCGCTGGATCCATTGCGCGAATGACCTGCTCGCGCGATTGGTAGCTCAGCGTATGTAGCATCGCGAAAGGGCAGCCGGCGACGTAGCTGCCTTTAGGGCAAACAAGCGTAAGCCTAATAAGTTCCTCTCGAAGCTCTGGGGATGGTTCGTCGGGCGGCACGGTACTGCCCTTGAGGGCGCAACCGATTTTGGGGTAGCCTGCACTCTAGACCTTAGCGCCGCGAAATGCTCCGCATCTATTGGCCGTCTCCATGCATTTCTTGCCACAATTCCTAACTTCGTAGAGCCTTGCGCATGCCGGTGGTCACGATTGCAAGCGTGAGAAGGGAATTGATCGGCATGAGAATCGCAGCCACCAGCGGATTCATTTGACCGGCCACCGCGAGCCCTACGGCGAGGAGATTGTAGGCCACCGAGAAACACAGCACGGCGACTTGGGTGCGACGGCGGATTTCATCGGTGGAGAAGAGCGCGCGGATGCCACCGATGCCGCGGCCGAGATAGTAGAAGTCGGCCTTGCGCTCGAGGACGCCGCGGTGGATTACGGGCGTGCCGCGGCAAAGCGCGCGATCGAATGCGAGGGAATCGTTGGCGCCGTCGCCCAGCATGAGCGCCGCGTCGGCGGCTTGGTGATCGAGCCAATCGGCCTTTTGCTGAGGCGAGAGGCCGCCAAGCGCGGACTCGGCTGGAAGATCGAGTTGGTGGGCGAGGGAAGCAACCTTGGCCGGATGGTCGCCGCTCAGGATTTGCACCGATTTTCCACTGGCGCGGAGCACAGCGAGTTCGGCGCGAGCGTCGATCCGGGCCGCGTCTGAAAAGCGAAACCGCGCGATGACCTGTCCCGCCCACGCAAACACCGTATCGCCGGTTGTCGCGGGACTGCCGACATCGTGCCAGCCTGCGCGGCCGAGGGACCAGGCGCCCATCGATACTCCGTTGCCGACGCTCTCGATGACCTCGCCGGCGAGCGGCGTAGGTGTCGCATCGGCTAGCAGCTGCTCGAGCAATGCCTGGCTGATCGGGTGGGGATTTTCGCGGATGAGGGCGAAGAGGGCGGAGCGAGCCTCCGGTGCGAGTGCGCGAAGGACTTCGGGGTTTTGTAGCACCGGCGTCTCGAGCGTCAGCGTGCCGGTCTTGTCGAAGACGAGATGGCGCACGCGCGGGAGTTTCTGCCAGAGGTCAGCGGCGCGGACAAACACCCCGCGGCGCCGGAGCGCGACCGTTGCGATTTCGTCGGCGAGAGGAAACGCGAGGCCAATGGCGCAAGGACAAGAGACGACGAGCACCGCCGTCACGACTGACCAGGTTCGTACAGCGTCACCGGTGGCATACCACCACGCGACCCCGGAGAGCACCGCGATCGCGATGATGCCGATCAAATAGCCGCGGACTATTTTTTCGAGCAGCGCGTGACGCGCACTGGTCCGCTCGTGCGGCTCGAGGAGCTGGGCCAGTAGCGAATCGCGCCACAGCTGTCGCGTCACGAGCTGCACTTCCTCGCGTCCCACGTGGAGGGCCCCCGAGGGCACCAATTGGCCGGCGTGAAACAGGCGTGGCTCGGATTCGCCATTGATCGAGGCGAGAGAGAAGGTCGCCGACGCGTCCGCCAGCTGTGACTCGACGGGCAGGGTCTGCCCTGACGCGAGTAGGATGGTCTGGCTGATCCGCAGCTTTTCCGGCGCGACATCGCCGCAGTCGGCCGTGCGCACCGTGGGCGGCTTCGGCTGTTGGCTCAACAGTCGCCGCTGGTTTCGCTCGACGGCGGCGACCTGCGCCCACCGCCCGATGAGCATAAGCAGGATGAAAGTGCCGACGAAGTCGAAGTACACGAACCGCTCTTCACCCGCAAAACAACCGTAGAGCGACCCACCGTAGGCGCCGAGGATGCCGAGCGCGATTGGCAGGTCTATGTGCAGGGCGCGTTCGCGGAGAGCACGGAGTGCGCGTTGGATAAAATAGATGCCGCCGACGAGGAAACTCAACGTGCCGAAGGCGAGCGCGATGAGATTGAAGAGCCGCGCATATTCGAAGCTCTGCGGCATCCCGAAGTACGCGGGAAACGCGAAGAGCATGATGTTCATCGCGAAGGCCGCGCAGAGGCCGATGCGCTTTACGAGACCACGGCTCTCGGGCTCGACGCGGGCTTCGCCGAGCGGTCCGGCCGTATAGCCGAAGGCCTGAAGTTTGCGGGCGAGTTCGACGGCCGAGAATTCCCCGCGGACCCAGCGCAGGCGCATCGTGCCGAGTTGGGCGTTAACAACGATGTCGCGCGCGCCGGGCTGCTGTTGAAACAGCCGCTCGATGAGCCAGACGCAGCCAGCGCACGAGATGCCCTGCAGATCGGTGGTGAGCTCAGGTATCGCGGTCGGGGCGGCTTCGGCGGATTGTTGCTCGGTGGCGAGCCACGAAAAATCGCGCGGTTGAAACACCGCCGCGTCCGCGGGCGTGGTGATTTCGTCCTTGATGCGATAGTAGCTGGCGAGACCGTGTTCGTGGACGAGGCGAAAGACATAGGCGCAGCCGGCACAGCAGAAGCCGGTTTCCTCCATACGGGCATCGAGCAGCGGAGCGCCGCAGTGCCGGCAAATCGGCTTGGTGCGCGTGGTCGTTTGCGCAGGAGCTGTAGCGACGGTGCTCATGTCAGAAGCAGAGAAACGAATTGGGCGTCGGGCCGGGGAAGCCGAGCGTGGCGCGCAGGCGCCAGCTGAGGACGATGGCGGTGGACAGCGCGAGGGCCAGCCGCGCGCGATTGAGCCACAAGGGGGACAGGCGTTGCCGGACCCAGTGGAATTGCGTTTGTGCGAGCCAGAGCAGCGGCACCGTGCCGAGGCCAAACGCCAGCATAAACTCTACGCCGCGGAGCGCCGAGCCGGAGAGGAGCGCGAGCGTGACGAGGAAGTACAATGGCCCACAGGGCAGCAGCGGCGTGGATAGGCCCATGAGCGCGGCCATCGTCGTGCGCGAGCGACCGCGGGTGACAGCTTGGATGCGCCACGTGAGGCGGGAGAGCGCCGCGAATTTCGGGAGGTGGCGATCCCAGCGCAGGGCGAGGGCAACGAAGAATAGGACCAAGGTCCACGGCAGCCAACGTATCCAGCTTTGTGATACCCAAGTCAGAGGGGCGGCGCCGATGCCGCCAGCCAGGGCGCCGAGCAGGGCGTAGCCGGTCAGTCTCGAGACGTGATAGACCGTCGTGATGGTTTGCGCGTCGCCTTTGTCCCCGCGCACCGGCAGCAAGGTGCACGCGATGGGACCGCACATGCCGGCGCAGTGCAGGCTTGTCACAAGCCCAGCGACCAGTGCGGCGGAGGGAGTCTGGATGGCGGCGAGCTCCATGGACTTCGGGTGTCAGGGCCCGCGATGGACGAGAGGCACCTCGGCCACTGGATGGCGCGAGGCTAGCGTGATCCATGCGGTCCAAACAGCGGCTTGGACAAGAAAGAGCGCGACGACCCAGCGCATCAGATGACCGCGGCGGCTTGGCGCGGAAGGGCTCATTGCGTTTTCTTCTCCGCCTCTTCTTCGCGCAGCAGGCGCGCCTCAGGCCCGAGGAACTCAATGCGCCGCTCGAGATGGAATGTGCCCGCGGTGTCGGCCACCCGTACCTCGAACTCGAAGGGGCCGGTGTAAACACTTCGATTCTGCTGCAAGACGAGCGGCTGGTTGATCTCACCAAGAGGCGGAATCTCCACCGTGGTCATAAAGCCCGACTGCTGTACGCCCGCGGGCAGGCGGTCGAGCTTCACGGTGAAACTCGCGGGTACCGTGCGCTTGTTGACCACGCGGACGAAGAACTGATTTCTCACCGTAGCCGGGTCGACGAAGTAGGGGGCGCCCGTCATGCGCACGACGAGGAAATTGGCGGGCTTGATCGTGGAGATGGCGAAGGTCGCCACCGCGGCACCCACGAGCAGCAACGCAAAGTAGAGGATCGTGCGCGGGCGAATCCAGCGGGTGCGCTCCTGCGCGAAGCCGTTAAGCGAATCGTAGCGGATCAGGCCGGGCTCCCGGTGCACGCGCTGCATGACCTCGTCGCAAGCGTCGATGCACGCGGCGCAGCCGACGCACTCGATCTGCAGCCCTTGGCGAATGTCGATGCCGGTGGGGCAGACCTGCACACAGCGATTGCAATCGATGCACGCGCCGGCGTTGACCGTGCCGACGCGACCGCGCGGGTCGCCGCGGGCCGAATCGTAGCCGATCACGAGGGTGTTGTCGTCGGTGAGCGCGGATTGGATGCGCCCATACGGACACAGCACGATGCACACCTGCTCACGGAACCACGCGAAAACGAAGTAGGTGACTCCGGTGTACGCGGCCATGAACACAAAGACGCCCCAGTGTTCGCTCGGCGCGGCGCGCACCATCGCGACGACTTCGGGAACCGAGGCGAAATACGCGAGGAAGAGATGCGTGAAGATGGCCGAGACGAAGAAGTAGATGACATGCTTGAAGCTACGCCGGGCGACTTTCGCCGCGGTCCACGGTGCTTGCTCAAGCGCGCGGCGCTGCACGGCATCGCCATCGATCCAGCGCTCGATGCGACGATAGACGTGCTCGAGGAAAATCGTCTGCGGGCAGGCCCACCCGCACCAGATGCGTCCGAGCAGCGCGGTGACGAAGAAGAGCGAGAAGCCGAGGCCGGTGATCAGGAAAAACACCAACCACAAGTCCTGCGCGGCAAACGTGAGCCCGAACAGGTGGAAGCGACGATCGACTAGATCGAGGAAGATCGCGGGATAGCCGCCGACCTTGATCCACGGCAGCGTCAGATAAAACACCAGGAGCGCCGCTGCGGTCCAACGACGGACCGTAGTGAAGCGCCCACGGACATCCGCCGGAAACAGGAATCGCCGCGAGCCATCGTCGCGAATCGTCGTTACGGAATCGCGGTTAGGTGAGTCGAAGCGAACCCCGCGCGGACCTGTCGGGCGCGAGACTTTGGCGGTGCCGGGTGGCACGGGACGTGGGAAAACTGAAGGATCTCCGGGCATGTTGGGAACTTCACTGCAGGCAAACGCGTGGCGTTACTTGGGCGCCGCGGCGGTGGGGGGCGCCATGATCGGCTCGCCCTGCTGATGGTGGCTCATCACGTAAGCGACGAGCTCGGTGATCTTTTTCTGGCCGAGCACGGGACCCCAAGTGGGCATGCCCTTTTCGAGGACGCCCTTGGTGACGGTGTTGTAGACGTCGATTGGCTGGCCGCCGTGAATCCAGATCTGGTCGACGAGATCCGGGCCGACCGCGCCGGGGTTCTCGGTCTTACCGCGCAACGATGCCAGATGGCAGCTTGCGCAGGTGGACTGGAACGTGGCCTTGCCCGCTTCCACGAAGACCGGATTGCGGCTCATCTGCCACAGAGTCGCGTCGTCGAGCTTGTTGTTCGCCATCGCGACGAGCTTGGCGGTCTCGATCTTCGCGAGTTCCTGGGTGACGTGCTGCGGGCCGTCGAGCCCGACGTGGAACCACTGGTAGTACGACCAGTAGCCGACCCAGAACACGATCGTGATGTAGAGAGTGAACAGCCACCAGTTGGGCAGACGCTTGTTGTACTCCTGGATGCCGTCGTAGACGTGCTCCCGGACAGAGTCTTCGCGAGGATGATCAGGCGGCGTGGTCATGGCGGGCGGCGGGCGTCTCGGACGCGAAAGGAAGGTTTTCGAAACGCTCGAGTTGCGGGCGCTTCATGCGGAAGGCGCGCCACGATATCGTGAGATAAATCGCGGCAGCGGTGATGAACGCCACCACGGTGAATACCGCATTGGAGTCTTCGAGAAGCAGGCGTTTGAACATGGCGGAGACGGATTAAACGGTTGAGCGGACTTAGTGGGTGGCGTTGGCCGGCATGGTGTCGTACTTGCCGAGGTGCTGGAGGTACGCGATGAGCGCCACGATCTCCTTGTCGGGAGCGACGTAGGCGCCGTCAGTCCGAAGACGCTGTGAAATCTCCTTGGCCTGCGTGTCGACGCGGGTGGCGATCTGCTCAGGCGTCCAGTTCGGATACGGCGTGCCCAGCGTACGCTGCACATCGATCTTCCGGGCGAGGGTGGAGGTATCGAGCGAGTTGGTGAGCAACCACGGATAGCACGGCATGTTGGAGCCGGTGGAAATCTGGCGCGGATCTTCCATGTGGCGAAGATGCCAGACATCGGGGTACTTGCCGCCGACGCGAGCGAGGTCAGGTCCGGTGCGCTTGGAGCCCCACTGAAATGGATGATCGTAGATCGATTCGCCGAGACGCGAGTAGTCGCCGTAACGCATCACATCGGGCACCAGCGTGCGGATCATTTGCGAGTGGCAGTTGTAGCAGCCCTCGCGGACATATAGGTCGCGGCCCGCGAGCTCGAGCGGCGTGTACGGTACTTGGCGGCGATCCTCGACATTGGTGGCGCGGTTCGCGACGACTGTTGGGATTATTTGAATCAGGCCACCCGCGACCACGGCGAGAAACGTGAGGATCGTGAACGGCAGGCAGTTCACGAGCAGGCGATCGTACCAATCGGCCCACGCCTTGCCGCGCGACTCGTAGTGCGCGAACCCGATCAGGAGACTCAGCGCGAGGCCGACGAGGCCCGCGATGCTGACGAAGTCGCCGCCAAACATCCACGCGCAGGCGAAGCCTGTCGCGAGAATGGACACGAGCACAGGAGGATTGAGGAAAGATCCGAGGAGCGTGAGCTCGCCGCCCGCAGCGTGTTCCGGCTCGTCGGCGAAGACCTCGATGGTACCATTGACCGGTTGAGCGTGGCGGATGGTTTGCCAGAGATTGTAGGCCATGATAAACCAGCCGACGAGGTAGAGGCCTCCGCCGACGATGCGCAGAAGCATGAGCGGCCGAATGGCGTTGAGCGTGTCCAAGAAATTCGGATACGCGAGGAGCGTGCCGCCCTCGGTCGTGCCGTTGAGCATGATGCCCTGCGTGATGCCGCTGACCCACATCGCGGCGACGTAGAGGAGGATGCCGACCGTCCCGAGGTAGAAGTGGATGTTGGCGAGCGAGGTCGAGTGCAGCGGCTTGTTCCACAAGCGTGGGAGCAACCAGTAGATCATGCCCGCGGCCATGAAGCCGTTCCAGCCGAGCGCGCCAGCATGCACGTGGCCAATGATCCAGTCGGTGTAGTGGCCGAGGGCGTTGACCGACTTGATGGAGAGGAGCGGCCCCTCGAACGTCGCCATGCCGTAGAACGTGACGCCGGCGGCGAAGAACTTGATGACGGGATCGGTGCGGAGCTTGTCCCAACCGCCGCGCAGCGTGAGCAGGCCATTGAGCATGCCGCCCCAGCTCGGAGCCCAGAGCATGAGCGAGAACGTCATGCCGAGCGTCTGCAGCCAGCTGGGCAGGGCGGTGTTGAGGAGATGGTGCGGGCCGGCCCAGATGTACACGAAGACCAGTGACCAGAAGTGGATCACCGAGAGGCGATATGAGTACACCGGCCGCTCCGCCGCTTTCGGCAGGAAGTAGTACATGATGCCGAGGATGGGCGTGGTGAGGAAGAACGCCACGGCGTTGTGCCCGTACCACCATTGCACCAGCCCATCCTGCACGCCGGCGAACACCGGATAGCTGTGCGTCCAGCTCGTTGGGATTGAGAGGTGATTGACGATGTAGAGCATCGCCACGGTGATGATCGTCGCGATGTAGAACCAGATCGCGACGTAGAGACTTGGCTCGCGACGACGCGCGAGCGTCCAGAAGAAGTTCACCCCGAAAACGACCCAGATCAGCGCGACCGCGATGTTGATCGGCCAGATGAGTTCAGCGTACTCCTTGCCGCGAGTAAGACCGAGCGGGAGCGTGATGGCGGCAGCGACGATGATCGCCTGCCAGCCCCAGAAGTGTAGCGCGGAGAGAAAGTCGCTCGCGAGGCGGGCCTTCACTAGCCGCTGCGTGGAATAGTAGATGCCGGCAAACATCATATTGCCCACGAGGGCGAAGATGACGGCGTTGGTGTGCAGCGGCCGCAGGCGGCCGAAGGTCAGGAAAGAGGTCTTGAGATTGACCTGCCAGAAATTGAGCTCCGAGGCGATCAGCACGCCGACCAGCATTCCGACTGCGCCCCAGATGACGGACGCGAGCAGGAATTGGCGGACAACTTTGTCGTTGAACTCGATGGTAGTTTTGGGCGCGGACATGGCGGCGATAAAAGGGTTAGCGGCGGGTCTGCTTCAGGCATCCGGCACAGGGCGGACGGGAGCCATCGTGGCAGCCGCAGCCATCGTCGTCGTGATCGTGGTGATCATGCGCTGGCACGAGGCGCGGCGTCTCCTCTGCGAGCGGTAGGAGTGAATCGCGCTCCACGCTGCTCAGCTGCCCGCGCGCGTGTTCGCGCAGGAAGAATACGACAAAAGAAAAGACCAGGCAGAGACTGATCGCTAGGGTGAGGGGAACGACAGACATGGAATGATTGGTTAGTTGGAAATGGAGTTCGCCGGCCGATGGGACGGCGTGGCGTCGTGATGCGCGCCGCGATGGGAGTGCCCAGACTTTCCGTGGCGGTGGCGGAGGAGTTCCTTGGCGGACAGCCAGTGCTCGAGATCCCGGCCCGCGGGCTTGCCCTCCTCGATCCAAAGGAGGTAGGCCGCGTGCTGGATTTCAGACTCGGTTGGCTCGTGGGAAGGAGTGGATTTTCGGTTCATGGGACACCTCCAGTGATGGGCGACTAGTGTAGGTTTTTGAGGGCGATGCCGGCTCCGCAGGGTTTGTGGACGACTGTGCATTTATTGTCCGAGGGCCGGCTCGGTGGGCGGACTGTGCAGCAATTGCTCGATCAGCTGGATCAGGTCCCGCGTAGAAAACGGCTTGGTGAGCGTGCGGTCGGCACCGAGCATGCGAGCGAGCACGAGGAGATCGCGGGCATTGATCCGGCCGCCGCCCGACATCGCGATGATCTTCACGACCGGATACTGCGCGCGGAGCGTCTGGATGGTCTCGATGCCTTCCTGCTCCGGCATGATCAGGTCGCAGATCACGAGTTCGACGGGGTCAGCGTCGTATTGGCGGAGTGCGGCGCGGCCGTTGTCGGCCTCGGTCACATCGTGGCCGAGGCGCGAAAGCGTCAGACGCAGCATACGCCGAAAGGGCTCGTCGTCATCGATGACAAGGATGCGACTCATGCCTTGCCCTTCTTGGCCTCGGCCAGAACTCGAGCCACCGCCGTGCCGAGCGCGTGGACCGACAACGGTTTCGCAAGCAGATCGCTCATGCCCATCGCTTGGACGCGGGCCACCGTGAGTGTCGCGGTGTACCCGGTGACAAGAATGATCGGCAGATCGGCTCGAATGGTGCGCAACTCCTGGGCGACGTCGGTACCTGCCATCGCCGGCATCGCTAGGTCAGTGACGACCAAGTCGAATTGTTCGGGAGCAGCGCGCACCAGATCGATGGCGTCGCGCGGCGCCGTGCAGGTCGTGACCTTGTAACCGAGCTTGGTGAGAAGGCTGCGGGCCATCTTCACCAAGGCGGTTTCGTCATCGAGGTAAAGGACATGCTCGCCGTTTCCGTGCGGGATGGCGCCGGGGGCGACGCGAGTATCTGCCACTTCGAGCGCGCAGGCTGGGAAATAGAGGTGAAACACCGTGCCCTCGCCAAGCTGGCTGTAGGCGGTGACCGCGCCCTCGTGGCTCTGCATGACGCCATGCACAACCGAGAGACCGAGGCCGGTGCCTTCGCCGGGACCTTTCGTCGTGAAGAAAGGCTCGAAGATACGATCCAGCGTCGCCTGATCCATTCCCTTGCCGGTGTCGCTCACAGTGAGCCGAATATATTCGCCGGGGCGCAAGGCGGTGTGGGTCTCGGCGAACTCGGCATCGACCTGCCAGCGCTCGAGCTTCACTCCGAGTCGTCCGGGCTTGTGCTTCATCGCGTGCCAAGCGTTGGTGCAGAGATTCATCACGACTTGATGCACCTGCGTGGGGTCCGCGAGCGCGGCGGGAAGGTCGCGGCCGAGAGACAAATCGAAGTCGATGGTCGCGGGGATGGTCGCGCGTAGCAGATTCATCGCTTCGCCGATGATATGGCGGAGCTGGATCGGCTGACGTTCGTGTTCCTGCTGGCGACTGAACGCGAGAATCTGCCTTACCAAGGCGGTCGCTCGTGCGCTGCCCGCCAGCACGGCATCGAGGTGCTCTGTGATATCGGGGCGTGTCGTGCCGATATCGAGCTTCGCGAGTTCGGTGTAGCCGGAGATGCCGGCTATGATGTTGTTGAAATCGTGGGCGATGCCGCCGGCGAGCGTGCCGATCGCCTCCATCTTCTGAGCTTGGCGGAACTGCTCGCAGACCTGCCGGTGCTCGATGAAGTGGCCGAGGTCCACTCCGAGATCTTCCAACGTATCCCGGAGCTGGGCATCGGCATCACGCATCCGGAGGCCGAAGAAACCTATCACGCCGAAGACCTCGTTCTGCACCTTGATGGGGAACCCGATCCAGCTGCGAAGATTGTGATTTCGCGCGAGGACTTTCCGCTGGAAGCGATCGCCAAAGGATAGATCGGAGATCCATTCGGCGTGGCCCGTCTCCCAGACGTGGCCGGGCAGTCCCGCTCCGCGCGGAAACACCATGTGGCGACTGCCATCGATGAAGCGCGAGAAGTCGCGCCCAGGCTGTTGCCAATAATCGGCGAGCCGGAGCGCCTTCGTTTTGCGGTCGACGATCCAGATCTCGCCCAAGTCCCATTGCGCGGCTTGCCCGATGATCTCGAGGCAGCGCTTTTGCGCGTGCTCCCACGTGGTGCTGCGCGACAGCGCCTCGGAGACTGCGTTCTGCAATTTTTGTCGCAGCTCCGCGAGCTTGCGCTCGGTGATGTCCTCCGCGAGGCCGGCGATGCGGTAGACCTCGCCAGACCCGTTGCGCACCGGAAAGGCACGATCGCGAATCCACCGCTGCGAACCGTCGGGCCGGATGATCCGATATTCTTCGTCGTAGGCACCGACGGCTTGCTTGGCGACTGCCGCCAGCACGCGCTCGCGGTCGTCCGGGTGGAGTGCCTGGCTCCACATCCAAGGCGAGTTCATGAGCGAGGCGCAGCTCCGGCCCCAGACCTTTTCGTAGCCGGGACTGATATGGAGGATCTCTTCCTTCGCAGGATCGGTGAGCCAAAAGACTTCGCGAATGTTGTCTGTGAGCTGACGGAAGCGCCCTTCGGCTTCGCGCAACTCCGCCTCCGCGCGCTTCCGCTCGCTGATTTCGCGCGCCTCCACAAGGAGCGCTGGCTTGCCCTCGAACCGGAAGCGCACGGAGCTCGCCTCTACCTCGATCGCCGTGCCGTCGATGCGGCGGAGTTTCTGCTCGAGCAGGGGCAGCGGCTTGGTGTCCATCATCGCCTGCTGGATGCGGGCACGTACGACGCCGTGATACTCGTCGGCGACGAAATCGAAAACACTGCGTCCCAAGAGCTGCGTCTGACTCGCGCCAAAGATCGCGGCTCCCGCGGGATTGACCATCACGAGGCAATCATCCTGCACGACAAACACGGCGTTGGCCGAAGTCTCGACGAGCGCACTCCATTGCTGGCGCTGCTCCACGAGTTGGCGCTCGGCGATTTTGCGCGCCGTGATGTCGACGAGCACGCCCTGCGATCCAACAATCGTTCCATTGGCGTCGAAGACCGGGGTCTTGACGACCTGGAGGTGGCGGCGCTCGCCCGTGGCTAAAATCCAAGTTTCCTCGGTATCGATGCGACTGCCCGTGGACATCACGTGTTCATGATGGCTCATTCCTCGCTCGAAGATTTTGGCTCCCGAGGTCTCGACGGGTTTCTTCAAACCGAGGGAATCGAGTTTTTGCGCGATGTCTGCCGCGGTATGTCCGATGAAATCACTGGCGCTCAGACCGGTGAGGTTCGTGAACCACGCGTTGACGAAAACGTAGCGTCCAGCGCTGTCTTTCCGAAAAACCCCGATGGGCATTTGCTCGACCAGAGATCGGTAGAGCGCCTGAGATTCTTCGTAGGCATCCTCGGCCTTCTTACGTCGGGAGATGTCGTTGACGATCACCTGCAGAGCAGTGCGTCCTTGCAAGATCACCGGTGTTGCCACCGTCTCGACATTCACCTCCGTGCCGTCGAGCCGCACGAAGCGCTGATCCATCAACGGCACGGACTTGCCGGCGGAGGCGACCGCAATTCGGGCACGAATCGCAGGATGCAGGTCGGGATGGATTCGCTGAAAAATGTCGGTCCCGATCAACTGGCTCGGAGCCTCAGCTCCGACGATGCGGCAGAATGCCTCGTTCACATAGGCGAAGCGGTTGTCGATATTGACGAAGATGCCCGAGGGAGCCGCATCGACGAGTGCGCGATACCGCTCTTCGCTCCTTGTTATGGCATCAACGGCTGCGGCCCGCTCGGCTTTTTCACTGCGGCGCCGGGCCGTGAGGTCGTTGAACATCGCCACGAAGTGCGTGATCGCATCTCCGCTCGAACGGACCGGCGTGATGGTTTCCTCTCCCTCATAGAGACTGCCGTCCTTGCAGCGGTTGACGATCTCGCCCCGCCATGTCTCGCCGCGGGAGATGGTCTCCCACATCGTCCGATAGTAGGACTCGTCGTGCCGATCCGACTTCAGCAGGCGCGGCGTCTGGCCGAGTAGCTCGCTTTCACTGTACCCCGTGAGATGACAAAACGCGGGATTGAGCCAGAGAAACCGTCCTTGGATGTCGGTGATGGCGATCGCGTTGGCCGCAGATTCGATGGCGGCTTGCTGCACCCGCATCAATTGCACCGCGGAGACGATCAACTCCGCTTGCACCGCGGCATCACCAGTCGGTTCCAAGGAGAGGTCGCGCAACATGGAGAACCCTCCAGTTAACGCTGAGCGACCTCCGACGGAGCGTGCTGGTCTGGCGCGACGCGTACTTGCATCCGTTCGCGAACTGCGTACACGGCGACCGAGAAGGTGAAACAAATCAGGGCGACGATGAAAAGGGGCGCGAGGATCATGGTGGTGGGGATTTTGAGAGGGATTAAGAGGTTAAGCCGCGTACGGGAGACTCCGGCTCGAGCTGCTCGGCGTGCCATGCAGGCGCTCGCGGTAAGCCGAAGGCGCCTCGCCGGCGACGCGACGGAACACGCGGTTGAACTGCGAGAGCGACTGGAAGCCCGCTTCGTAGGCGGCCTCGCTCACGCGCTTGTGCGGGTTGAGCAGGAGCTGGCGGACCGACTCGACGCGCACGCGTGCCACGTAGTCGGTGAAGTGCAGGCCGGTGGCGGACTTGAAAAGTTTGCAGAAATACGTGGGGCTCACGTGCACGGCATTGGCCACTTGCACGAGCGTCAGATCCTCGCCGAGGTGCTCGGCGATATAGGCGCGGGCGCGAGCGACCGACGGCAGCTCGGCCGAGCTTTCCTTGATCATGAGCTCGTTGGTGATGAGCGAGAGATGCTGCGCGAAGCTGCCGAGGAGGCGGAGCGTGGCCTCGTAGTGCGACTTGGTGAGGACGCGGGTCTTGAAAAACGCCGTGTATAGCGCGGGCACATCGAGCTCGGCATTCCACTCGCTGAGCTGGCGGATCGCGGCCTTGAAGCGGGTCTCGGTCGGGGCCTTGAGCATAATCTGGCCGGTCTGGAGGAAAGCGATCACGCGCTCGCCGAGGCGGACGGGAACGACGGACTCATTCAGGCCCGCGAAGCACTCGAGGGTGCGGGTATCGGCGGCACCCTCGGTCTCGATGCGCTGCTGGAGTTGCAGGCAGGCGGCGCACGTCTTGTTGGTGGCGGCCATGAGCGCGCAGAAAGCATTTTGGAGCTTCGAGCCCTGCAGGGGCGGCTGAAACGAGCCGACGGCCCGCAGCACCAGCGGTAACCCCGTGGCGATTTGGAACGCCTGCTGATAGTCGCGGAAAATTTGCGAAGAACGGACGCGAGCGACGAGATCGTCGATAGAGCGGGGCGTCTCGGAGGCGGTGGGTTGGGAAACAGTGGTGTTCACGGCACCGATACTATCGGCAAACCGGGGTCGCTGAAAATTGGAGCTGCCGCTGCATCTCAATAGGGATTTTCCCTATCCCCTCCTGCCTTGCCGTGTAGGCTCGGTAGGCAAACATCCCCCGACCATGGCCGATTCCCCGTACGCCACGCTTAGTCACGCGGAGCTTGTCGAGCGACTCGAAGCCGCGGAGCACTCCCGCAGCCACGACCGCGCCTTGGCGGAGAGCGTGCGTCTCGCCGACGACGCGATCATCACGAAGACGCTCGATGGCGTCATCACGAGTTGGAATCTCGGGGCGGAGAAAATCTTCGGTTACACCGCCGCGGAGATGATCGGACAGCGCATGCAGATGCTGATCCCGTCAGAGCGCAGGGACGAGGAGCCCGACATCCTCGCGCGCATCGCCCGAGGCGAGCGCGTCGAGTCCTTCGATTCCCTGCGCGTGCACAAGAACGGACGCCGTCTGCATATCTCGTCCACCATCTCGCCGATCACGGACCGCGCCGGACGAATCGTAGGTGCAGCCAACATCGGCCGCGACGTATCGCAACGCTTCAAGTTCGAGCAGGAGTTGCGCGACATCAAAGCCGCGCTCGACGAGCACTCGATCGTGGCTATCACCGACGCGGCGGGCCGCATCACCTACGTGAACGACAAGTTCTGCGCGATCTCGCAGTATTCACGCGAGGAACTGATTGGCCGCGATCACCGCATCATCAATTCGCGCCATCATCCCAAGGAGTTTTTCCGGGAGCTGTGGACGACTATCGCGCACGGCCAGGTATGGCACGGTGAGGTGCGCAATCGGGCGAAGGACGGATCATATTATTGGGTTGAGACCACGATCTATCCGTTTCTCGACGAAGCCGGGAAGCCTTACCAGTACATCGCGATCCGCACCGACATCACGAAGCGCAAGGCCGATGAGCTGCAGTTGCAGCATTTCGCGGCTGAGGTCGCCGAAAAGAACAAGGAGCTCGAAGCCATCGTGTACACGGTCTCGCACGATTTGCGCTCGCCCTTGGTGAATGTGCAGGGCTTCAGCAAGCAGCTCGATCGCGCGTGCGAAAAGATTCGCACGGCGATGACGTCAGCGGGCGAGGGTGGTGTGCCTACGGCCAGCCTGAAGACGCCGGTCGATGTCACGATTCCGCAGGCCCTAAAATTTATTCATGCCGGCGTGACCAAGATGGAACTGCTCCTCGCGGGGCTGCTGCGCTACTCTCGACTGGGCCGCGTAGCGCTCAACATTCAGCCGCTTGATATGGACAAGCTCGTGGCCGACATCCTCGCCGCGATGAAATTCCAGCTCGATGAGGCGAAAGTGGAGGTAAATGTCGCCCGGCTCCCGCGGGCGCTCGGCGACAGCGTGCAAACGAGTCAGGTCTTCGCCAACTTGGTGGACAACGCCCTGAAGTACCGCGACGCCACGCGGCCGCTCCGCATCACCATCGATGGCCGGCTCGACGGAGCCCAGTGCGTGTTTCGAGTCTCTGACAACGGCATCGGAATCGCGGCTGAGCATCAGGCGAAGATCTTCGAGATTTTTCACCGCCTGAATCCCGAAGCGTCGAATGGCGAAGGACTCGGTCTCACTATCGCGCAACGCGTACTGGAGCGGCAGCACGGCAAAATCTGGATTGAGAGCGAGGCGGGCCGTGGTTCTACTTTCGCCGTCTCTCTCCCGGCAGCTGGGGCGGAGAATCCAGCATGACCAATCCTCCTAAGATCCTGATCGTTGAAGACGATGAGGGGCACGCGATTCTTATCCGTGAAAACCTCGAAGGCGCTGGCTTGCGCAATCCCATCGAGCATTTCCGCGATGGGCAGGCAGCACTCGATTTTTTTGCCCGCCGGCGTGCTGCCGGTGGTTTTCAGCAGGATGAGACCTATCTCGTCTTGCTCGATATCCGTATGCCGAAGGTCGATGGCATCGAAGTGCTGCGGCGGCTGAAGGCAGACCCGGAATTTTCCAAGCTACCGGTAATCATGCTCACGACGACGGACGATTCGCGCGAGGTGGAGCGGTGCTACGAACTGGGGTGCAGCGTCTATATTCAAAAGCCGGTCGACTATGACCGTTTCGCCGAGGCGATCCGCCGACTCGGGCTTTTCATGATGCTCATGCTCGTGCCTCCGGTCGGCGGTGGCCGGTAGTTGCGATGGCCGCCGAAGCACAGGCGCACGTTCCGCGAATCCTCGTCGTCGACGACGACGAAGGCATGTTGATCCTCATGGCCGAGGCCTTGCGGGCCGAGGACTTCGAGGTCACGACGGCTGACTCTGCACGGGCAGCGAGGTCGTGGCTCGATCAGCATGCACCGGATTTGATGATTCTCGACCTGAAGCTGCAGGACGCCGAGGGCCCGGCCGTCGCGGGTAAGCTACAGGAGGGAGAGACGAAGGTGCCGTTCATCGTGGTTACCGGCCAGGGCGATGAGAAGGTTGCGGTCGAAGTGATGAAGCAGGGCGCCCTCGACTACGTGATGAAAGATTCCGGCCTGCTCGACCTCTTGCCCACCGTAGTGAAACGTGCCTTGGGCCGTGTAAGCCAGGAGAAGGCGTTGCACGCAGCGCACGGTGAGCGCCGCCGTCTCGAGCAGGAAATCGTCGCGATCAGTGAGCGCGAGCGGCACTCGATTGGGGCCGACCTCCATGATGGCTTGGGGCAGCAACTCACGGCGATAGCGCTGATGTGCGCCGCGCTGAAAGAGGACGCTGTTTCGCATCCCGCCTTAGCCAAAGGACTCGACCAGATGGACCGCATGCTCCGCGAAGCGGTCATGCAGACCCGCTTTCTGGCGCGAGGGCTAGTGCCGATCGGTACCGAGGTGGATGCGTTGCAGATTGGCCTCGCGGAGCTAGCGGCCCGGATGAATGCCCTCAGTCGCGTCCATTGCGAATTCGAGGCACGGGAGGAAATCACCGTTGATGATCCTGCCGTCGCGACGCACCTCTATCGCATTGCACAGGAAGCCGTGAACAATGCGATCAAGCATGCGCGCGCGCGCAGCATCGTCATACGCCTGATACGAGAGAAGGGGACATTGGATCTGGAAGTGGCGGACGATGGAGTCGGGTTGCCGAAGAGCCGCGGAGAAGATCGCGGCGTCGGTCTCGGTGTCATGCGCCACCGTGCCAGCCTCATCGGCGCGGAGATGACAATCTCAGCTCGCCGTGGCGGCGGAACGCTCATTCGTTGTAGACTTCCGGTGAAGAAATGAAAACGCCTGCCGCCAAAGCGCCTCCGACATCGAAGCATCGCGTGCTATTGATCGACGATCACCCCTTCATGCGCGCTGGCTTGGCGCAGTTGATCGACCGTCAGCCAGACCTGATGGTTTGCGGCGAAGCAGGAAATCCGACGGAGGCATTTCAAGCGGTGTCGAAGCTGAAGCCCGATCTCGCGCTCACGGATTTGACGATGCCGGGTCGCAGCGGCTTGGAATTCGTGAAGGATTTACTCGCGGCCGAACCGCACTTGCCGGTGCTGGTCGTTTCGATGCACGACGAGATGGTCTATGCCGAGCGGGCGCTGCGCGCCGGGGCGCGTGGATACATGATGAAAGAGGCCGGAGGGGAGAACCTGCTCACCGCGATTCGGCAGGTGCTCCGGGGCGATGTCTACGTGAGCCCGAGAATGTCGGCCCGGCTGCTTTCCAATCTCACCGGAAGCAAGCCACGTGGATCGAGCTCGCCGATCGAGAAACTAACCGATCGTGAATTCGAGGTCTTTCAGCTGATCGGTCAGGGGAAAAGCACACGCGACATCGCGGAGCAGCTCCATCTCAGCACGAAAACGGTCGATGTGCACCGAGGGCATATCAAGGAAAAGCTCGAGCTGACCGATACGACCGCGCTCATCCGACATGCGGTGCGTTGGGTGGAAACGCAGCACTGATCCCTCTGCGCGGTCCGGCAACCGCTGCGCAGCTCTCGGCAACCGGCGCGGAGCGCCGAGTGCGCCCTTTCGCGATAGTGGAGCCATGCAATCAGATCTGGTCAGCGCGGTAAAAGGGCGACGCGCGGAGATCCGGACCCGTTGGGAAGCCCTCCTTCGCGTCGAGCGCGTGCATACGCCGCTCGCGCACCCGGATACATTGATTCACCTGATTGATGGCACGATCGATGAGGTGCTAAAACGACTCGTGCAGCGCCTCGGGCAAAAAGGCGTCAGCCGCCCGGCAAGCTACGATGCGATCCGCCACAGTTGCGTATGCGGGCGCAATCCCCTTCTGGCGTATTTTCGAGCGGGAGAGCAGGCTTTGCTGGAGGCCGTGGTTCTCGCTCAAAGTGAAACTCCGTGCATCGATCCAGCGGAGCGAAGTCTAGCCGTGGCCGAGACGTTTTTCGTGATCCGCCGATTGGCTCAGAGCGAAATCGAGTCGTTTTGCGCCGTTTGCCAGTACCGACAGACGACTGCTCCCACCGAGGCGTGTCCTCGCGAGATCTCGGCGGTCGGATGATATGATCCGCGTCCGCTGAAACTAGCTCGGCGAAGATGCGTGCAAGCGGTTCCGGTAGACGGACGGGGCTTCACCCGCGATGCGCCGGAAGACGCGATTGAACTGGGACAGCGATTGAAACCCTGCCTCGTAAGCGGCCTCGCTCACGCGCTTGTGAGGATTAAGCAGTAGGTTCTTTACCTTCTCCACGCGGACGCGCGCGAGGTAGTCGGTGAACGTCATGCCCGTGGCCTTCTTGAAGGTTTTGCAGAAGTAAAACGCGCTCATGTTGACCGCTTGCGCGACCTGCGTGAGGGAGAGTTCGTCGGCCTGGTGGTCGGCGATGTAGGCGCGCGCGCGCGTGATCGCGGGCAGCTCGGCACTGGATTCCTGCACCATGAGCTGGTTGCTGAGTGCCGACAGATGCTGCGCGAAGATCGTGAGCAGTCGGAGAATCGACTCGTACTGCTTGCGCGTGATGACGCGGGTCTGGAAGTACGCTTCCTCGAGTCGCTTCATGTCGACATCGCTGCCCCAGTCGAGGACTTGCTTCGTCACCCGCTTGAACTCGGTTTGGTGCGGCGTGTGTGTGAGAATTTGTCCGGTCTGCAGGAAGGCGATGAGGTTCTCCCCGACGCGGATCGGCACGGCTGAGTCGCAGAGCCCCGCAAAGCACTTGAGGGTTTTGGGCTGCAGGCGCGCCTCGATTTCGACGCGCTTCTGCAGCTGCAAGCAGGCGGCACAGGAGTGATTCGACTGCGCCATGAGAACGCAGAACGGCGCTTCCTTCGGATCGCCATGGTGGGGCAGATCGAATGCCTCGATCGGACGCAGCGTGATCGGCAGGCCGGTGGTTTCACGAAACGCCTGCTCGTAGTCGCGGAAGATCTGCGAGCGCTTGAGCTGCGCGACGAGCGTGCGACTCTGTTGCGGGGATACGACGGGCGCACTCATGGCAGGGGAGGGTTATGCAGCGCGAAAGTGCCGCACGCCGGTGAGTTCACGGCGCAACTCGGCGCGGAAATCCGGATGCGCGATCGAGATCAACGCCTCGCCGCGCTCGCGGATGGATTTTCCGTGGAGATTGACCGCGCCATATTCGGTGACGACCCAGTGCACGTGGCCGCGCGTCGTGACAACGCCGGCACCGGCATTGAGCTGCACGACGAGGCGCGAGACCTTGCCGCCTGCAGCGGTCGAGGGCAGAGCGATGATAGGCTTGCCGCCCCGAGAGAGCGCAGCACCGCGGATGAAGTCCATCTGCCCGCCGATGCCGGAGAAAATGCGATGTCCGATGGAATCGGCGCACACCTGGCCGGTGAGATCGATCTGGATGGCGGAGTTGATCGCGACGACCTTCGGGTTCTTGCGGATGACTGAGGTGTCGTTGGTCCAGTCGCACGGATAAAAGGCGACGAGCGGGTTGTCGTTGACGAAATCAAAGAGCCGCTGAGTGCCGTTGATGAAGCTCGTGATGAGCCGGCCGACGCCGACGGCCTTCAGGCGATTCGTCACGGCGCCGGACTCCACGAGATCGACGACGCGATCGGAAAACATCTCGGTGTGAATGCCGAGGTCGCGCTTGCCGTGCAGGCGGGAGAGCACGGCGTCAGGAATACCGCCGATGCCCATCTGCAGCGTGGAACCATCCTCGACGAGAGCGGCGACGAGTTCGCCGATGCGTGCCTCAACGGGTGTCTCCGCTTCGAGGTGATGCTGGAAGAGCGGGCGGTTCGTCGCGACGAAGGCGTGGATGCGATCCAGCGGGAGTACATTGTTGCCGTGGGTGCGGGGCATTTGCTCGTTGATCTCGGCGATGACGAGGCGCGCGGTTTCCGCTGCGGCCTTGGCCGCGTCGCAAGAAGTGCCGAGCGAGCACATGCCGTGGCGATCGGGAGGAGAGACCTGCACGATCGCGACATCGAGTTTCACGCTGCCGGAAAGGAAAAGGCCGGGGATATCGGAGAGGAAAATCGGCACGAAGTCCGCGCGATCCTCCGCAATGGCGGCGCGCAGCGGAGAGCCGGTGAAGAGCGAGACGGAGCGGAACTCCTTTTCGCGACCGCGCTCGGCAAACGGCGCCGGACCGGCGGTGTGCAAATGGTAAAGGCGCACATCGGCGAGATCGCGCCGGGCGCAGAGTGCCTCGAGGAGCGGGGCAGGCGTGGCGCACGCGCCATGCACGAAGAGATTGGTGCCACTGCGCACGACGGACACAGCATCGGTAGCGGAGGTGGCGCGGGATTTCCAGTCGGTGGACATCGGTTAAAACGGGTTACTGATATTTTGGCCCGATTGGCCGTTAAACGAAGTGCAGAAGCTGCGCAGCGACTGCGAAGAGGTGTGCATTTTTTGCGCGACCCAAAAGCCCGAAGCATTCCCCCGCGCAAGGCATGCATATCGTCCGGCAAGTCATGCGCGGTCGGATCGGCGAATTCGCCGTATGATAAGGCATGATCCCAGGTTGCCACCCCGCTCCGACCCACCTCGCAACCGCTGTCCGCGATCCGATCGCGCCGGCCCGGCCGCGCTGGGAGGCGCCGCCCGGTTCGTGGCGCTATCCGGCGAGGCGCTCGGCTCGCGTGCGGATGACCGTCTCCGTCCTGCTTGCGGCGGGCATCCACGCTGCGACCTTGCTTGGCTTCAATCACGCGCGCCACCGGCCAGCTCCGAAGAAGATCGAGGACGACGCGATTGCCGTGGTGCTCGAGATGCCGCAGCTCAAAGACCTGGAGGAACCGGAGCCGACCGAGGGCGATAGCGCGCCGCCGGAGACCGCGCTCTCGGTTCCGATGCTGGCCGATGTGCCGGCGCCTATCATGCCCAATAGCTTCGTCCAGCCGATCGACGTGCAGTCGTTGTTGCCGCCGACTGACCTCAGTCAGGCGAAGACAATGACGATTCCGGATCACATCGCGCGCGGGAAGAAGATCGGCGAAGGGCTCGGGAATATCTTCAACCTCGCCGATCTCGATCGTGCGCCTGAGCCCACCGTGCAGCCCTCACCGGTATTTCCACCGGGGTTGAAAAAGGAAATGACTGAGGCGTCGGTCAAGGTGGAGTTCGTTGTCAATACCGACGGACGGGTCGTAAATGCGGTGGTGGTAGACAGCACGCACCACGGCTTCGATGAAGCCGCGCTCATTGGCGTTTCGAAGTGGCATTTCCGTCCTGGGATGAAGGCGGGTCGGAAAGTGAACACTCGGATGATGGTTCCGATCTTGTTCAAAACCTTCGACAGCGACTGAGGCATGAATTCCATGACGAACGAAATTTTGCCGCAGCGTGTCGCCGTGATCGGCGGCGGCATCACCGGCCTCATGGCCGCGTATCAACTCCAGCGGGCGCGTATCCCGGTGACGCTCTTTGAAGCATCGCCACGCGTCGGTGGAGCGATCTCGTCGGTGCGCACCGGCGAGTGGCTGCACGAACTCGGGCCGAATTCACTGCTGGAGAATTCGACGCGGGTCGGCGAGCTGCTCGATGAACTGGGCCTGGGCGTTCGGCACCTGTACGCCGCGCCAGAGGCGAAGCAGCGCTATATCGTACGCGGTGGCCGATTGGTCGCGATGCCGACTTCGCCAATGGGATTCGTGACGACGCCGTTGTTCTCATGGAAGGCGAAGTTCAATCTGCTCGGCGAACCGTGGCGTGTGCCTCACAAGGGGAGCAAAGAGGAGAGCGTGGCAGACTTCGTGGTGCGCCGCCTAGGACGCGAGTTTCTCGATTACGCCATCAATCCGTTTGTCGGTGGCGTTTACGCAGGTGATCCGCGGAGTCTGTCGGTACGGCACGCGTTCCCGAAGCTCGACACCATTGAGCAGCAGCACGGCTCGCTGATCCGTGGGGCCTTGAAAATGCGCAATACCAGCGGTGGACCGAAGGGGCGCATCTTTTCATTTCCCGAAGGGCTCACCGAGCTGCCCGAGGCTCTGCGGGCGCGGCTAAATCGGTCGATCGAACTGCGCACTCGCGTGCGGAGCATGCGGTACACTTCGTCTGGTTGGCGGATTCAATGCGAGCAGGACGGATTGTGCGGCACGGAAGATTTCACCGCGGTGATTTGCGCTCTTCCCGCCGGAGCATTGGCGGGGCTCAACATCGAAGGCGTGTCAGGCGTCGAAGCCTTGAGCGCTTTGCACGAGATTCATCATCCGCCGGTCGCCTCCGTCTTCACGGGATTCGCACGCGAGCAGGTGCAGCATCCGCTGGATGGATTCGGCGTCTTGATGCCGGAGGTGGAGCAGGGTGGCCTCCTGGGAACACTGTTCTCCAGCAGCCTGTTCCCGCATCGCGCCCCGGCGGGTCACGTTGCGTTGACGTCGTTCGTCGGCGGTTCCCGTCAGCCTGAGCTCGCGAGACTCGATGACGGAGCGCTGTTGGAGCGGGTGGAAAGCGAACTGCATCGGTTGCTCGGCGTGAGCGGAGCGCCCGTCTTCACGCGCATCCAACGTTGGCCGCGCGCGATCCCGCAGTACACGCTCGGGTATCAGCGCTTCAAGGACCTCCTCGCTCGCGTGGAATCGAATTCCCCGGGATTGTTCATCGGTGGAAATTGCCGTGACGGCATCGCGCTCGGCAACTGCATCGCGTCAGGCGAACGGCTGGCGAAAGCCGCCCGTGAATTCGTTCGCCGGCCAGGCGTGGACCTGGCCCGGAAAGTCAGGCCCGAACTGGCCGGCTGTTGAGCGGGGGCCAGTCGGGAGCGTTAGGTTCAGACCCGCCAGCTCTGCATGACGCGTACGTAGTTCGCGCGCTCGTAGGCGGCGGGATTTGGACAACGCTTAAGGTTTAGCAAGCCGCGAAATTGCTCGAGATGCGTGAAGCCATGCTCGCGCATCCAATCCTCCAGCCCCTGCCGAAGCGTGGCCACGACGTGCGGCCCGTGTTTCAGGGGAGCCGAGACCAACTGCACCGCATGTGCTCCGGTGAGGATCGAGCGGACGACGCCGCTCCAATTGTGAATGCCACCGGTGGCGACCAGCGTGCCGCGCAGCTGGGGCGAGAGAATCGCCAGCCAGCGCAGGCGCAGCAACAGTTCACCAGGGTCGGAGAGCTTCAGGAGCGTTTGTGGCTCGAGCGTGTCGACATCGATGTCGGGTTGATAGAAGCGGTTGAAAATCACGGTGCCGGCGGAGCCTGAAAGTTCGAGCGCGACCGCAAGCTGCGAAAGCGAGGTGTGAAATGGCGACAACTTTACAGAGACGGGAATCTGCACGCTCGCGCTCAATATCCTGACGGTGCTTACCATTTCGGTTTCCACGTCGTCCGCGGCGACGCTTGGGTCTGTGACGATGCGATAGAAGTTCAGTTCGATCGCGTCGGCGCCGGCGGATTCGAGCTGCCGCGCAAAGTGCAGCCAGCCGCCCGGCCGATGCCCGTTGAGTGAAGCAATCACGGGAATGGAGAGCGTTTGCTTTAGGCGCTCGAGCTGACGCAGGTAACCGTCCGGTGAGACCTGGTAGTCGGCGAAGTCGGGAAATTCGGCTTCGTTGTCCGACGGGTGCGGATGGCGGGGAGGCGCAACGGGCGACTCAAGTTGCTCCTCGAACAGTGAACGCATCACTACCGCGGAAGCGCCAGCGTCCTGCAGACGGAGGACCGAATCGAACTGATCGCAGAAGGGGGAAGCACCGATAACCAGGGGCGAAGAAAGCTCCAGCCCGAGATAGGTGGTCGCGATATTCATGGGGGAACGGGGTTGCCCCACTATCGGCTGATTTCGCGAGCCGCACTGCGCATCGCTTGCCGATCAACGCGCATTCCGTGACCGTTGATGCGATCAGATCGTGCGCGAGTGCTGCGTAGCTGCAGCGGCGAGTGTCGCGTCGAAACGCATTGCCACCACGCGCAACAACGGCGTGCCCACGGCGGTGACGGCTACGCCGTTGTCGCTGCGCTCCACGATGCCGTCGGCTTCGAGATCGCTCAGGCTCGCCAGCTCCGTGGCGTAGGTGGTCGCGAAGTCGAGGCCAAGCTCGCGCGAGAGGGCGGAGAAATTCAGCCGACGGTCGCACATCAGGCGCATGATGATCGTGCGCCGGCGCTGGTCTTCTCGCGTCAGTCGCAGACCACGCTCCACCGGCAGTCGATCGGCGACGAGCGCAGAGCGCCATTCGTTGAGGGTCTTGTAGTTCTGGCGATAGGAATCAGCGGTGGAGGAAATCGACGAGATACCGAATGCATAGAGCGAGGCATCCGCGTGGGTGCTGTAGCCCTGGAAATTGCGATGTAGCGTGCCCGCGCGTTGTGCGATCGCGAGGGCATCGTCGGGCCGCGCAAAGTGATCGAGGCCGATGTCAACGTATCCGGCGGCGGTGAGTTTTTCGTGCGCGACAGCAAACATCGCGAGCTTCTCCTCCGGCGTAGGCAATTGCCCGCGGTCGTCGAAAATGCGCTGCGCCGGCTTGATCCACGGCACGTGAGCGTAGCTGAAAACCGAGAGCCGGTCGGGTCCGAGCTCAAGTACATCGTCGATTGTCCGAGCAAAGGTCTTGGCCGTTTGCAGGGGAAGGCCGTAAATCAGATCGACGTTGATCGACTGGAAGCCGTGGTCCCGCAGCCACGCCATCGTCTGTTTGTTGGTCGCCTGCGGCTGGATGCGATGAATCGCGAGCTGGACCTTCGGGTCCGTGTCTTGGATGCCCAGAGAAGCGCGATTGGCGCCGATCTTCTTGAGCGCTTCCACATGCGCAAGGGTCACGCGGCGAGGATCGATCTCGACGCTGAATTCAACGTCCGGCGTGACGTTGAAATGCTCGCGAATCAGCACACCCAATCGGCGCAGCTCATCCGGTTGCAAAAAAGTCGGAGTGCCTCCGCCAAAGTGAATCTGGCTCACGGGGCGACCCGGCGTCATCTGGGCGGCGGTGAGCTCCATTTCCATAGCCAGCGCATCGAGGTAGCTGCCAACGACCGAGTGGTCACGCGTGATCACCGTGTTGCAGCCACAATACCAGCAGCGAGTCTCGCAGAACGGGATGTGGTAGTAGAGCGAGATGGGGCCGCCGGCACGATTGTCCTCGGCGATCGCAGACTCGAGCTGAAGTGCATCCAGATCGGCGGTGAACTTGGTCGCGGGCGGGTAGGAAGTGTAGCGCGGCCCCGGAATCGAATACTTGCGAATCAGGTCGAGGTTGAGCGAAGAAGAGTTCTCGGTGGTCAAGTTCATGGCGACGCGGCGAAGATGCCAGTTTCAGGGAAAAGCGACTCCGCGCAGCTTAGTGGTCACTGCGCAGAATCTGCGTTGCGGTCGTTGGCTCAGGGGAGCTCGTCCGGAGCGGCGCTCTTGGTTTGCCGGCGCTGGTGCTTGCGCATGCCGGCGGCAGCGACGAGCACACGCTCCAGTTTCTCGATCGCACTCATGATCGCCGAAAGGGCGTCCTCATCGCTGGCGTGCGCAACGTGATCGATGCCCGTGCGCTCAGCGGTCGCGCATACAAGGAACTGACGGGCGGCAGCGTGGGTGTGCTCCAGCTTGACGTGGAGGCGCACGGTCGCGACGCGTGGGTGCAAATGCCGTAGCAGCTTTTCGGCTTTCAGCCCGGCTTTGCTCTGCAGCGTATGGTGGGCGGAGAATCCCTCGGCAGTGAACAGAAAACGCGCGGCAGCGGCAGTGGTGTCTGGGGTATTGGGTCGGCGGGAGGACATGATGAATTCAGATACGCCCCGATGCGCGAGAGGCACCGAGGTATGGCAGTGGTTCGTGGCAGTGACCGAATACTAACCTAACACGTCCGCGGTGACTGCGCATATCTTGAGGTTGTTGCCGCCTACTTTATGGCTACTGCGCTGCGCCACGCGTTGGTCGGGAGCATCGCGAGGCCGACGAACCCGAGTTGGACCGCCACGAATCCGATCAGCCACCAGAATGCCGCGTCCATGAAGCCATAGCTGTGCAGGCCGACGCCGAGCATGTTGACGCCGAACCAGCTCCAGGCCGTGACGATGTTGCCGAAGATGGCGAGGGCCATGAGGCCGCGCTGCTGGAGCAATCCGCCCCAGCGCACGTGCAGGATCACGGAGTTCCAGATCACGATGAGCAGGGCGCCGTTCTCCTTCGGATCCCAGCCCCAGAAGCGCCCCCACGATTGGTCGGCCCAGATCCCGCCGAGGACCGTGCCGACGAAGCTGAAGAGCGTCGCAAAGCAAACGACGCCGTAGACCATGCGCGCGAGGGCGTCGCGCGTCGCGCGGTCGAGCGAGCGCGTGAACACGCCGCGGGCGACGTAGATCAACGCCAGAAAACCAGCGAGAAACGTGGCCGAATAGCCGACCGTCACCGTCACCACGTGTGTCGCTAGCCAGAAATTCGAATCCAGCACCGCGCGCATCATCTCGAGCGTGTCACCGCTAAGCGACAAGTGGTGGGCGATGAGCAGCGCGGCAAATCCGATCAACCCCGCGGCGACGCTGCCAACGGCGTTTTTGTAGACGTACTCCAGCGCGAGGCACAAAGCGACTGCGCCCCAGCCAACGAAGAGTGCCGACGAGTAGAGATTGGTGACTGGCGGGCGCGCCTCGAGCCACATCCGCGCGCCGATGCCGACGCTCGATAGCACGAAGGCGATTGCGATCAGGCCGAATGCGGTGCGCGCCAGTTCATGTGGCCAGACGAGCCAGGAAAACACCGCGCAAAGAAATGCGATCACGTAGAGCACCATGCTCGTGTAAAAGGGCTGGGCGGCATTGAACGCCGCCTCGATGCGGCATTTGAATCGCACATCGCTCGAAGCCGTATCAGCGGCAGAGACGATCGCTTGGTTGAATGCTACCGGATCGTGGACCCGCCACGCGCGGCCGATGGCGGCATGAGCTTGAGCGGCGGGGGAAGGCGAGTGGCGCGCAAGGCTGGCGCTCCACGCTGCGCCGAGGGCGCGCCATTCGTTTTCGACCGAAGACTCAGGCGGAATCGGGCGAAGGTAGGAGAAGGAATCGAGCGTGGTGAACGTCTGGTTCATCTCCGCGATAAACTGCGAGCTAGCTGCGTCGGTCGGTACAGCGGGTGCCGCGATGATGGCCTCGACTCGCGCGAGCTGCGCGAGGAAATCGGAGGTGCCCGGAGCGGCGAAACTGTTTTGAAGCCGCTGGTACACGATCAGATTGTTGCGGAGCTGAAGTACGGCGCGTTGATACGGCGTGCGCGCGGCGGTATCGACCTCGTCGGCGAGCTGCGATTGACGGTCGAGCTCTTGGAAGTTGCCGGCGAGCTGGCGGATCGTGAAGCGCTTGTCCGCGACGCCATCGGTCGGTGCGAGGTGCAGCAGCGCGAGCAGATCGGGATGCACGATCTCGATCACGGCGTAGCCGTCGGCGAGCTCCTGACGATAGGCCATGTCGAGCAGCCACTCGGCGGATGTGACCGTGCGGCCATCGCTGGAAGTCACGCGCTGGCGGCCCTGAAGCAGGAGCAGCGACGTGCGAGCGACGGTGTCGAGTGGTTGGACGCGGCCGTTGGCGAGGACGGGTAACTGACCGAAGCCAGTTGTATCAAAAGCGTCTGAGTTGCGCTCTGGCTTCAGCGTCAGCGCGATGAGTGCGAGCGCGAGAAACGCAGCGATGGCGGGCAGATTCTTTTTCATGGAGCAACCGCGGCAGGGAGTGTGGCGCCAGCGACAGCAGTGCGGCGGCGCGCGGCAAAACCAAAGAGGTGAATGCCGAATTGAACGACCAGACCGACCGTCATCAGCGCACAGGCGACATAGGGCAGGATCCACGACGGATTGCGCACCACCTGCAGGATCGTGGTGCGGTCATCGTTGGCGAAGCCGGCTTGATAGAAGGTCAGGCCGCCGTAGCGCAGCGGGTTGTTCATGTACACGAGCACCTCGCGATCGACGAGGCCATCGGCACTCGTCAGGCGAAGACGGCTGGAAAAATTCTTCGGGATGTCCGTGCCCGCGTAGCGGTCGTGGCTAAACTTAACGAGTGTCAGTGAAAATGGCTGATAAGATCGTTTAAGGCGCAGCTCGAGGCGCCACGTGTGGCCGTCGTGCGTGAACTCCTGTGGCATCACGAGCAGCGGAGTGACGAGCCAAGTGCCCAGCGAACGACCACCGACGCTGAGCTCGACCACCGCGGCTGGTTGACTCTGCTCACCCTCGCGGGAGGCTTCCGGCTGCGGTAGAGCGACGACCCGTGCGCCGAAGCCCTCGGTGGACGCAGCGGTCATTCCCTGCGCGAGATTGGGCTGCAACGCGGCGTTGGCATAGTACGTTTTGACCGCGATGCGAAACGGCACTTTGGCGTCGTTGATCGTGGCACGCCGCGCGAGCAAGGCCTGAGGGACGGCAACGATGTCGTCGTACGCCGGCGCACTCGAGTCGATGAGCGCAAGCTCGTATTCGCGGAAACTCTCCGCGTAGTTGCTCTTCTGGCCGTTGGAGAGCCGCATCGTGAAGTCCTCCTGCCAGAGGCCGCTCAGCAGCTCGCCCACGAGCAGGACGATGAGCCCGGCGTGCGCGAGGAAGATGCCCGCTTTGCGCCACGTGAAAGCAAAGCGCCACACATGCGCCGCGATGAGATTGGCGAGCAGAAGACCGCCGACGACATAACCGCCGGGAAAAATTGGCACGTTCACCCCGCCGAGCTTCGCCGTGATCACGAACGAGCGAAAGTATTTCGCCTGCACAGCCCACACGCCGAGATTCACCTGATCGAGCGTGCCGGCGAAGATCAGGATCATTCCGAGGACGAGCAGTACGACCGTGAGTTTGAGCGAGACGAGCATGTCGCGCAGATCGGTGACGAGGGTCTTCATGGCATTGGGAGCGAAAGAATCCGCCTCACCAGCATGGCCGAAGCAAGCTGCTCCGGCTCCGCATATCTTGAGGAGGACTGTTCACCACTTGCGCGAAAAGCGCGGCGCCGGATGAGCGGTTTTTGCCCACCGATCAATTTCTGCGCGCTGCTTCACAACGCATGCGCAGCCGATCCGCTCACAAAAACCCATAGTGGAGCCGATGCAGCGATCAGCTGCCAAAACTCCAAATCATCATTCGCTCCATGAAGACATCCACTAAGCTCCTCGCGGTCGGCGCGGCCTTCGCCGTGCTCGCTGCTCTCGGCCGGGCTGCGCCCGCGGCGGAAAACTGGGAAAATCTCTGCACGAAGTGCCACGGCGCTGACGGCAAGGGCCAGACCAAGGTTGGCAAGAAACTCAATCTCAAGGACTACACCGACGCCAAGGTGCAGGCCGAGATGAAGGACGACGCGATGGCGAAGACCATCAACGAAGGCGTCTTCGAGAAGGAAAAAGAGAAGATGAAGGCCTTCAAGAGTGACCTCACCCCGGACGAGGTGAAGGACCTCGTCGCCTACGTCCGCAAGTTCAAGGCGTGATCGGCTGAAGCCGGCTCGCAGTTACCGCACGCCGCTGGGCGAGAGAGCCCGGCGGCGCGTGGAATCTATTTTTGAGATTTTTGCCCATGAATGATTCGCCTCCAACGCCCGCCCCAGAGCGCGCCACGCGCTCCGACTTCAACAACTGGATCACCGCCATCGGCGTGGTGCTCGCGATCGGCGCGCTCTTCTCGTTCGCGTTGCTCGTGTGGATGGATTTCACGCAGGGCGACAAGAATCCCTATCTCGGCATTTTTACCTACATCGTCGCACCGGGATTTCTGATCGCGGGCCTCGGATTGATTCTCTTCGGCGCATGGGCGCAGCGGCGGTGGCTGGTGAAGCACGGCGCCACGATGCCCGACCGGTGGCGTCTTGACTTCAAGGATCGCTCGCAGCGGCGCCGGCTGGTGCTGTTTGCGCTCGGAGCCTTGGCGTTTGTGATGTTGAGCGCGTTTGGTTCGTATCAGACTTTCCACTACTCGGAGTCCACGCAGTTCTGCGGCGAAGTGTGCCACCAGGCGATGAATCCCGAGTTTGTCGCCTACCAGCGCGGAGCTCACGCGCGCGTCGATTGCGTCGAGTGCCACGTCGGATCCGGCGCGCAGTGGTTCGTGAAGGCCAAGATCAACGGCACGCACCAGCTCATCGCGTACACTCTAGACAACTACAAGCGGCCTATCGATACACCGGTGAAGAACCTCCGCCCGGCGCAGGACATCTGCGAGAAGTGCCATTGGCCGGAGAAGTTTCACGGCAACGTCGAGTTGTCCTACCAGCATTTCCTTTCGGACAAGAAGAACACCAGCTACTCGGCCCGACTGCTCTTGCGCGTGAATCAAGCGATGCCAGGCGGTCCGATGGGAGGCATTCACTGGCACGTGAGTCCGTCGAGCAAGGTCGAGTACTACGCCTCCGACGAGAAGCGGCAGGAAATCCCCTGGATGCGCGTGACCGACAAGAAGGATGGCACATCGCGCGTGTATCGCACGGAAGCATTCAAAGGCGAGCCACCCGCGGACAAGATTCGCGTGATGGACTGCATGGATTGCCACAATCGTCCGGCCCACGTGTTCCCGACCGCCAATGACGCCGTGGAAAAGGCGATGGCCGCTGGAGTGCTCGACACGAGCCTGCCCAATATCAAGCGCGTAGCGGTGCAGGCGTTGACGCAGGATGGCATCAAGACGGCGGGCGAGGCGCCGCAGAAGATCGCAGATTTTATCCGCGCCAAATACACGGCCAACCCCACGCAGGTCCCGGTTGTGATCGCCGCAGTGGAACAGATCTACTCGACGACGATCTTCCCCGAGCGCAAGGCCGACTGGCGGGTCTATCCGAGCAATATCGGACACAAGGACTGGCCCGGGTGCTTCCGGTGCCATGACGATAAGCACAAGACGTCCCTTGGCGAACCAGTGAAGTCCAGCGACTGCTCATCGTGCCACACGATCATCGCGCAGGGCCGTGGAGCGGAACTCGAGACTTTCACCGCAAAGGGTCTGAAATTTGCCCACCCCGGTGGGGAGCTCGATCCCGATCTTACGTGCTCGGACTGCCACAACGGCGGCATCCAGAAATAACTCCGGCATCCGGCGCGCACGGCGCGCCGGAGCGGGGCGGAAAGCAACGATTCGCTAGACGTAGCGACTCGGTGCCGGTTCATCATCCGGCTTGCCTTCGTAGGCGTGGACGGAGCCGGCCGAATCGCTCCAGAGCGGCAGATTGTCCCGATGCCATTCCCACGTGTGTGGGATGTCGGCGCGCAGTTCAGGATTCCGGCTGTCGAGCATCAGGCGATTGAGAGCACAATAGACGACGGCCTCAGGGGTGACGTGCAGCGAAGCGGCGAAGCGCTCCACGGCGGCGAGTTCGGCATGCTCGAGATGCAGTTTGATGGTGGACATGATAACCTCCGGTTGGATGGTTGGAGAAAAAGTCATTCAGAGTGCGACGAAGACTTTGGTTTGGCGGCGCGAAGGCGCGGCAGATCAGCCGGGTGCTCTTCCAGCATCTCCTTTTCGGACATGCGACCCGTGAGCCAGGCGAGGTTCATCGGATAGATGTCCGGGTTGAAGATCACGAAGTAGAAGTGCCAGACGATTACCGCGAGTGTCGCGAGCACGGCTTCATAGTAGTGGATGGTCCGCGCGATGTCGAATCCGAGCTTGGTGAAAAGCCCGAGCGAAGTGTTGTCGAACCACAGCACGGCACCAGTCACACCCATGAGCAGGGTGCCCCAGATCATCGCCCAGTACTCGGTTTTTTCGATATAGCAGAATCGTCCGAACTGCGGCTTGCGCGTGGTCAGCCCGAGATTGAAACGCAGTACGCCGATCGGATCGGTGAAGTCTCGCCGACGCGGCAGCAGGTCAAAAAACAGCGCGCGCCCCGATCGGCTGAAGGCCAAGTAGCTCACATGCCAGGCGCCAGCGATCAACATGGCCACGCCCGCGCCACGGTGAATCCAGCTCCGCAGTTCAAAGGCTCGGCCGCTCAGATCCCGAATCGCCACCACCCACCACGCTTCGGGAAAACGGAGCATGAAGCCCGTCACCACGAGCCAACAAAAGCTGAGCACCAGCATCCCGTGCTGCAGCCGCTCATGGACGGTCATGCGGAGATAGAGGCGATGGGCGACGTGATGCTCTTCGATCAGGCCTTTTTGTAGGGCGAGTTTGCGCCGAATTTTACGGAAAAGATCGAGGGCGTTGTGGAGCACCATGCCGCCGACCACGGCAAAGATCAGGCTCAGATAGGTCGCAGAAATAAGATAGAGGATGGGGCTGTTGCCGTCTTTGCCAGCGGCGGCCTCAGCGCTCACGTGGACGCGCCCGACGGTGAATCGCGTGTTGGCTCCCGGGTGACACTGCCCGCAGGTTTGCGCGAGATTGGCCTTGTTGATCGTGGAACTGGGATCACTGGCAGACTTGATCGCATGCGCGCTGTGACAGCTCGCGCAATTGACGACTTCAACTGCGCCGCCGCGGACGGCGAGGCCGTGATAGCTGTCGGCGAACGTCTCGAATGAATTCGAGGGCAGGCCGTACTTTTGCGTGAGTCGCAGCGAAGCGTGGCAATTGGCGCACACCTGCTGCGTCACATTTTTTCGATTTACCGGTGAAGTCGGATCCTTTGGCGCTCGGATGTCGTGTTGGCCGTGGCAATCAGTGCATGAGGGCGAATCGAGGTTGCCCCGACCGAGACTCTTTGCGTGAGCGCTCGTGGAGAATTCGTGGGCCGCCTTTTCATGGCAGGCTGCGCACGTCTCGGCGATGTGCTGTTTGTTCACCCGTGCGCCGGGTGCGATCGCGCGATTGGTCTCGTGCGCTCCGTGGCAATCGACGCAGTTGGCGGATTTCGCCTCGCCGGCCTGAAGAGCCGCGCCATGGACGCTTTGCGAAAAGCTCTGGATGAATTTTCCGCCGCGCAGGCTGTGCGCCGCGACGCTCGGCTTCTCAAGATGGCAGGATTCGCACAGCCGGGCCTGCGCGTTTTTTTGGGCTAGGGCAAGGGCAGGGGCCGCTCCAGTGACGTGGGTAATTTTTTGACGATGGCACGAGATGCAATCGGGAGCGTTCTCCTCGTGGGTAGCGACCGCGCGGCCGTGCGCTGAATCGACAAAGTGGGCCCGGGCGTCCACGTGGCATTTGCCGCAAGTAGTGATTTGGGCCCCGTCTTTGAAAGGCGACGCCGGAGATTTTATCGCGAGAATTCCGCGGGTGCCATGGCACGCGATGCAGTTCGTGTCGCGACCAGTAGGAATCTCCGCGAGGCCGAGGCGAGGGTGGAAGACATGCGAGCGACCGAGCTTCTCGTGGCATGATGCGCAATCGACCTTGGCGGGCTGAGCGCGGTGGGGGATGGAGTCGCCATCGTATTTCTCATGGCAGTCCGCGCAATCGAGCGCGTGGTGGACGGAGGCGGCGGCGAGTTTTGCATCGAAGTGCAGCGAGACCTTCTCGTTGCCGCGCTTGGCCGTGAGCGTCTCGTCGCTGTGACACTCCAAGCAAGAGTCGTTGGGCCCGGCGACAAGAGGGAGAACGCCTAGGGCAAACACGGCCAGACAGCCGCAGAGGTGATGGAAGCGTGTTAGAGGTGACACGGTGGTGAGCGACTCGCGCCAGCATACGCTGCTTCGAGCGAGACCGTGCCGCATCGATTGGCGAAGTGGTCGCATCGGTTGGTCAGCGCGCACCATTTCCGTTTCGGCGCATGCACTGCGCATATCGTGGCCGCAAGAAAACAAGCGGCGCTTGCACCTCGGCAAGAGATGCGCAGCGCGTGCGCCGATATCAGGGCATACTCAACAACGTAGGACCAGATTTCCCGCCACGCCCCGCCACGACAAACCGCCAAGCAAACTCTGCCATGATCTCCCGGATTCGCTTAACCAAAACGACCCTCCTATTCGGAGGCGCGGTAGCCTGGGGGCTGCTGCTTATCTCGTGTGTGGCCGTCAACCGCACCATGCTTGCACCTCCTCAGGTCGCAGGCGCCAAATTCGTCGGCTCGAAAGAGTGCGCGCAGTGCCACAGCGATCACACGGAGCACTTCTCCACCGCGAGCCACGCCCGCATCGCGCTCGCTGACCCGAAGGTCGGCGACACCGGCTGCGAAGCCTGCCACGGTCCCGGCAGCCTGCACGTAGCGGCGGGCGGCAGCAAGGGCACCATCGTCAATCCGGCGAAGTCGCCCGAAACCTGCTTCCAGTGCCACCTTGATAAGCGCGCGCAGTTCAGCTTGCCGAACAGCCACGGCGTGCTCGCGGGCAAGATGTCCTGCTCGGACTGCCACGAAGTGCACAAGGGCAACGCAATCTCCGGCACGGGCGTGGATCTCGAAAGCCAGAATGCCACGTGTGTGAAATGCCACACGCAGCAGAAGGGCCCGTTTGTTTACGAACACGGCGCGATGCGCGAAGGCTGCGTCGCCTGCCACAACCCACACGGCTCGATCAACCAGAAGATGCTCGTCGCTCGTGACGCCAATCTCTGCCTCCGCTGCCACCTTGAAGCGGCGGACCCCGGTTCCTCCGGCCAGATCAATGCCAATGCGATTCGCCACACGTCGGAGAATCACAACACCCGCCTGATGCAGGGCACGTGCTGGAGTGCAGGCTGCCACGAGCAACCGCACGGCTCCAACGCGAGCTTCCACTTCCGCAACTGATCACCTCTGCCCATCGCCCGTCATGAAAAACATTCTCTTTCCCTTCAATCGTTGCGCCGGGATCGCAGGCGGCGCACTCCTGTTGCTCGGCGCGCTGTCCGTGCGCGCGGACAAGCCGGAGGCAGACGCGTTTCCTACCTACGAGAGCTACATCAAGATCAGTGGCCAGGCTGCCGACATCCACGGCGACAAAGCGGCCTATGCCAACCGCGCCCGGACCTCGTCCGATGGCGGGGCCGGCATCGAGGATCTCCACGTCGCCAAGGACCTGTCGAAGAGCACGACTATCGTGATCGATGGCAAAGCGCTCACCGGCTCTGAAGACTATCTCGGCAAGATCAACCTCGCCAAGAATGAGTTCGGCTCGGTGGACGTCGGCTACCGGCGCTTCCGCACGTTCTACGACGGCATTGGCGGCTTTTTCCCGCTCAGCAAATACTGGGCGCCGTTGACCCCGGAGGAACTGCACATCGATCGTAGCAAGTTCTGGATCGAGGCGACGCTCGCGCGGCCGAGCCTGCCGGTGTTTACGCTGCGCTACACCAACGAACTCCGGTCGGGCCGCAAGGACTCGACCATTTGGGGCGACACCGATTTCACCGGCCTGCCGAACAACAACCCGCCGATCTCGCAGGTGCGCAAGATCGCGCCGAGTTTCCTGAATGTCGGCGAGCGCCACGAGCGCATCGAGGCCGTGGTGAAGCATACGGTCGGAAAGACGACCGCGGAGCTGACGCTTTTCGGTGACCGTACCAATAATCTGGATACACGCTGGGTCACGCGGTTTCCCGGCGAGGCGAAGCCATTTCCGGCGCCGGCCTCGACGGTGCTCCTGCCAGCCGCGCAGATAAACAATCAGGTCATCATCGCCGAACTCGACGGCATGAAGACGAAGACTTCCGGCGCAACCTTTGAGTCGGACACAGTGCTCAGCGACAAGCTGACCTTCCGCGCCGGCGCCTTCTACGAGTTGGTCTATACTTCGATCCTCGGCAGCCGACCGCTGATCACGAGCACACCGACATCGACGGGCGTGGTGCCCGTTGCTACCGACAACTACAGCAATCTCAATGGTGGCACTCATCTGAAGAGCATCACGGGAAATGTCGCTCTCGACTATCATCCTGTCCCCGCGCTTTTCGTGAAGGTAGCCCTGCGCGCCCAAGACGAATACGTCCGCGGCACGAGCAGCTTCAATGTCCTCGCGGCGAGCGGCACACCTGCTGTCACCGTTACCAGCACGCCCCGCACGGGCTTCGCCAAGATCCACCAAAACGTTCACACGCCTGTGCTCGAACTGCGCTACACCGGAATCAAGGACCTCGCGCTCTACTTCAGCGGCAGCAAGCGCAACCTCAGCGGCGAAGAGCAAAACACTTCGGGCTACAACTACCTCACTGCCGGGAGCGGCACCAATGCCAACAACGACGTCTCCGAGGATCACGGTAACTACACACTCGGCGCCAACTGGCGGCAATCGGCCGCAGTAACACTCCGGGCCGAAGCCTTCCACAAGGGACACAAGGACAACACCACGGGCTTTGGGCCGACGGTGGGCGACTATTATCTGCTCGATTCGAAGTACGACGGTGTGAAGGTCTCTGCCCTGGTGAAGCCGACTGCGACCATCGGTCTCACGACGCGTTTCATCGAGCAGCACGGCCGCATGAAGGTCACGGGGTTCCTTCCGACCTATCCCGCCTACGACTCGCTCAACTCACGCTCCTACACCATCGGCGAGACCGTCGACTGGACGCCGAGCCCGCTCTTCTACGCGCAGGCCAACGTGAACGTGATCTACAGCGTGATCAGCACGATCTATCCCCGCGCCGGTTACACCCAGCCGACGGGCACTAACCTCGGCTTCGACAGCAACAATGTGGTGCACAACTCCGACAACAACTATCTCACCGCCGGCCTGCTCAGCGGCTTCCCGCTCGACAAGTTCACCGATCTGCAACTGCAGGTGAACTACTACCGCGCAGACAACGGCAATGCCTTCCTCGCGCCGCTCTCACAGCCCTATGGCGTGGCGGTGAAGGATACGCAGGTCACGGTTGGCGTGAAGCACAAGTTCTCGGACAAATGGATCGGCCACGCGAAGGTCGGGTATTTCGATAGCACCAACGATACGACCGGTGGTAACACCAACTATCGCGGCCCGATCGCATACATCGCCTGCGAACGAGCGCTGTAGAGTTGCACTTACAACATCGGTCTGCAGCTTAGTCTCAACGGGCCCTATCGGGTGGGACACTGCAGAGTACGCCGGAGTTAGCGGCGTGCTAAAAGTCCGGCTCGGGATTTTATGTCCCGAGCCGGAATTGTTTTCAGGTCGTGCGAAAGCGCCTTGTTCCTGGCGCCAGATCTTCGACTTCGGGCAGCGTTAGCCGGGCATCTTGCGTTTATCCTGAAGACTCAGATTTGAGCGAGTGGCCATGTTGCCATCCGGCGGACGCGATGCTCCGGCAAACACGGCTGCGTTGGCCGATGATTGTCGGAAGGCTCCCGCTTGCGTCGTTCAAGCCAACGGTGAGTGGCTTGGTCGCAGCTGCGGACTAGGCGCTCGCTAGCGCGTTGTTCGAGTTGAGGTGATCGACACCCGTGTATTTTTGCGACTGCTCGTCGGCGTGATAGCTGGACCGCACAAGGGCGCCGCTCTCGACGACCCCAATTCCGATGCTGAGGCCGAATTCCTTCCAATGCTGGAATTCCTCCGGAGGGGCCCAGCGGGAGATCGGGAGGTGTTTCGGCGTGGGCTGCAGATACTGGCCGATAGTGAGGATGTCGGTCTTGTCGGCGGCGATGTCGCGGAGCGTCTGTTCGACCTCATGGCGTTCTTCGCCGACGCCGAGCATGATGCCGGTCTTCGTGGTGAAGCCGCGGCTCTTCGCGTGGCGCAGCACGGAGCGCGAGCGCTCGTAGCGCGCTTGCACACGTACGGGCTTCTGCAGGCGCTCCACGGTCTCGAGGTTGTGGTTAAAGATGTCGGGCTTCGCATCGAGCACGATGTCGATGTGCGCGGTGTTGCCCTTGAAATCAGGCGTGAGGACTTCGATCGCTGTATTCGGATTTCGGTGACGAATCGCGCGGATCGTGGCGGCCCACACGCTTGCGCCGCCGTCGTTCAGCTCGTCGCGCGCGACACTCGTGATCACGCAGTGGCGCAGATTCATTTTGGCAACCGCGTCGGCGACACGCGCGGGCTCGCCGAGATCGAGCTCGGTGGGGCGGCCCGTGGCGATCGCGCAGAAATTGCACGAGCGCGTGCAGATGTTGCCGAGGATCATCACCGTGGCCGTGCCGCGCGACCAGCACTCGCCGAGATTGGGACACTGCGCGCTCTGGCAGACGGTGTGGAGCTTGTTGTCATCCACGAGGCGGCGGACGGCTTGATAGCCGGGGCCGGCAGGAAGTTTGGCACGTAGCCAGGACGGTTTGCGCGTGGTGTCCATTGAAGGAAGAGGGTCATTGATGCGCGGACTCGCGCGATTTGGCAAGGCGGGAGGGAACTACGCCCTCCAATGGGTAGTCACCGCTACGCACATTCGCACGTTGCGGGTGCGAGGAGGAAACACGTTTCTCAAAACGTGCCCCACACAGAAGCCAGCATCATCGCTCTGCCGGCCGTCGACCCGCAAGCCCTCGCGGTTTTTGCGGAGCTGACGGACAACGCGGTGGTCATGACCGATCCGGCGGGCGCGGTGGAGTGGGTCAATGCCGGCTTCACGAAGATCACCGGTTACACGCTCGCCGATGTCATTGGCCGGCAGCAGAGCGAATTACTACACGGGGCCGAGACTGATCCGGCGATCGTGGATCGGATGCGCACTGCAATCGCTGCGGGTCAGAGTTTCCGCGAGGAAGTGCTCAACTATGCGAAGGACGGCCGGAAATACTGGCTCGCCATCGAGGGCCAGCCGATTCGTGACGCATCCGGGCGGCTCAAGCATTTCGTCGCGATCGAGCGCGATGTCACGGCGCGCCGTCGCGACGCGGAGGAACGCGCACGGCAGAGCGAAGTGCTGTTTCGCGACCTCGTCGAAAACATCAATCAAGGTTACTACATCGCGGATCGCCGCAGTCTCTTTCGCTACTGCAATCCAGCCCTCTCGCTCGTGAGCGGTGTGCGCGAGGAGGAGCTGATTGGCTCGTCTTCGTTTCGCCTCGTGGCTGAGCCGGATCGGGCGCGAATCATCGCGAGTTATCGCGAATGGGCGCGCAATCCCGCGGTGACCAGTGCCGTGTGCGAGTTCCGCCACGAGACGCGCAGCGGGCAAATGATCTGGGTCGAGCAGCACACTTATTTTCTCCGTTCACCCGAGGGCCAAGTGGTCGAGTACCGCAATAGCGTGCGCGACATCACCGAGCGCAAGGCCGCCGAAAACGCCCTGCGCTCCAGCGAGCAGCGCTTCGCCGATCTCTTCGAATTCGCCCCCGATGCATTTGTGATCGTTGATTCGCAGGGCGGCATCGCGCTCGCCAATCAAAAGGCCGAGGAGCTCTTCGGCTGGGCGCGCCACGAACTCGTCGGTCAGCGCATCGAGGCGCTGCTGGCCTCGGATTCGAACGATACGATCGAGGAGTGGCGGCAAAGTTTCATGCGCGCCGCGCAATCGCAGAACACGACGCATGAGCATCGCGAGTTCCGCGCGCGCCGCCGTGATGGTTCCAATTTCCCGGTCGATATGCGTCTGAGCCCGCTGACGACCTCGGGCGGCGTGGTCGTGGCGGCGTCGATGCGCGATCTTTCGACCCAGCGTGAAATGGAGCGTCTGCTCCGACGCACGCAGCGTCTCGAAAGCATCGGCACGCTCGCGGGCGGCATCGCTCACGATATCAACAACGTCCTCACGCCCATCCTCACCGGTGTGAGCGTGCTGCACGAAAGCGTGCCGCCGCGCGATCGTCCGATTCTCGATGCGATGGCCGCGAGCGCGCGCCGCGGCGCGGACATGGTGCGTCAGCTCCTGATGTTTGCCCGCGGCACCGAGGGTGAAAAAATCACGGTGCACGTGAAGCCGCTGCTGCGCGAACTGGAGGAGTTCATGCGAGGCACGCTACCGAAAAATATCCGCATCCGCCTCGAACTCGCGCAGGACCTCAAGCCCGTCACCGGCGATCCGACGCAGCTCCACCAAGTCCTCCTCAATCTCTGCGTCAATGCACGCGACGCGATGCCGGACGGCGGCGATCTCACTATCTCCGCCGCCGAAGCGCCCTCGATTCTCAAGCCCGGCGGCGCTGAAGCGCGCATGATCGTGATTCGCGTGACCGACTCGGGTTCGGGTATCGCGCCGGAAATCATCGACCACATCTTCGATCCCTTCTTCACCACCAAGGAGCCGGGCAAGGGCACCGGCCTCGGTCTTGCCACCGCGCTCGGCATCATCCGCGGTCACGGCGGCCACATGCAGGTGGAGAGCGAGTCCAATCGCGGCACGACATTTTCGATCCTCCTCCCGGCGACGACTGGCGGTACCGCGCATCCGTTGCCGCCCGCGACGACGGTGAGCATCCCACGCGGCTGTCGCGAAGTGGTGATGATCGTCGATGACGATGCGCTGCTCCGCCAGACGCTCCGCGAAGCGCTCATGCGCTGCGGCTACGAAGTCGTTTCCGCCGCCGGCGGGGCCGAGGCACTCGTCCTCGCCACTCGACGCCAGCACGAGCTTCGCGCCGTGATCGCCGATCTCCACATGCCGGGCATGGACGGTGTGACTTTGGCGCGTGCGCTCCGGACTTTGGTGCCTGAGGCGCGGCTCGCGATCGTCAGCGGTCGCCATGAAGAATCGACGACTCGCGCATTAAAGGCCCTAGGCGTTGCGGCACTGATCGATAAGCCTTACTCGCTGGATAAGCTGGTCGAGATCATCGCGGGTCGGACGGCGGCCAAAGCCTAGCAAGAATCCGTTTGCCGAGGAGGGGCGGGGCTGCCACGGTGGCCGGTTCCATGAGCGACACTCCGCAGGACATCACCCACGACCAGCACGCCGTGCGCCGCCAGAAGCTGGCGGATTTGCGCGCCGCGGGCGGCGATCCGTTTCGGGCCAATTTTGCCACGACGCATTTTTCGGCCGAGGCGAAAGCGCTCTACGTCGAGGGGCAGGACTATGCGGTGACCGTGTCGGTCGCGGGCCGGCTCGTGACCTTCCGCGTGCAGGGCGGCAGCTCGTTCGTGAAGATCCAGGACCAGCAGGGCCAGATCCAGCTCTACTTCCGCAAGGACGTGCTCGGCGAGGAGCGCTACGGCGTCTTCAAGAAGCTGCTCGATCTCGGCGACATCATCGGCGTCACGGGCGCGCTCTTCAAGACGAAGACCGGCGAGATCACCGTGCGCGTAGATGCCTTCACGCTTGTGAGCAAGGCCCTGCGCCCGCTCCCGGAAAAGTTTCATGGCCTCAGCGATCCGGAGCAGGTTTATCGTCAGCGTTACCTCGACCTGATCGTCAACAGCGAGTCGCGCCAACGCCTGCTGCTGCGTTCGCGCGTGGTGGCGCACATCCGCAGTTTCCTCGCGGCACGCCAGTTCATCGAGGCCGAGACGCCCGTGCTCGAAGCCACCGCGGGTGGAGCGGCGGCGCGGCCCTTCGTGACGCATCACAACGCGCTTGGCGCGGACTTTTTCCTGCGCATAGCGACGGAGCTGCGTCTGAAGCGTCTGCTCGTGGGCGGCTTTGATCGCGTGTTCGAGATCGGTCGCATCTTCCGCAACGAAGGCGTTTCGCGGAAGCATAACCCGGAGTTCACCATGATGGAGATTTACCAGGCCTATTCCGATTTTCGCGGAATGATGGAGCTGGTGAAGTCCCTCATGCAGTCGCTCGTGCGCGACGTCGTGCAGCCGGCCGATGGCTCGCTCAAAATCAAGCACGCCGCAAGCGGACAGGACATCGACTTCGGCGGCGAATGGCGCGAGGTGCGTTACAAGGACCTCATCAAGCAGGCTACCGGCAACGAAAACTGGTTCTCGCTCAGCAAGGCCGAGAAGATCGCCGGCGCCGAAGCGCTCGGCGTGAACGTGAATCCCGCGTGGGAGGAGTTCGAGATCACCAACGAAATTTTCTCGAAGAAGATCGAGCCCACGCTGATCCAGCCGACCTTCGTCACGCACCTGCCGAAGGAGCTCTGCCCGCTGGCCAAGCTCAACGCCGAGGACCCGAGCGTGCTCGATGTGTTCGAGCTCACGATCGGCGGCATGGAGGTCGCGCCCGCGTACTCCGAGCAGAACGATCCCGACGTGCAGCGCACGATGTTCGAGGCGCAGGCCGGCGAGGAGAAGCAGAACATCGATCACGATTTCCTCCTCGCGCTGGAGCACGGCATGCCACCCGCCGGTGGCATGGGCATCGGCATCGACCGCCTCGTGATCCTCCTCACCGGCGCGGAAAGCATCCGCGACGTGATCCTCTTCCCGCAACTGCGTCCGACCGCGGTAAAAGCCGAGGGCTGAGCAGTTTCGCAGGGCACCGATCGTGCTTCCCGCGGTCGGTCTCTTCCGCCATTCCAGTTTCTCCCGCATGTCCTGGCCGATCTATCTCGCGCTGAAGCAGCTTTTCCCCACGGGGCGAAAGTTTCCCTTCTTTACCGCGATCTCGGTCACCGGCGTGGCGCTCGGCGTGGCGGTGCTCGTCGTCGTGACGAGCGTGATGAGCGGCTTCGGCTATCAGGTCCGCCAGATGATCGTGGAGACCGAAGGCGAAGTGCAGGTGCGCGGGCAGGGCCCGATCCAAGACGTCGCGGGCACGATGAAACTCGTCACGGCCAACTCCAGCGTGCTGGCCGCGACGCCGTATGCGAAAGGTCCGGTGGCGGTGCTGGCGGACAGCCACCCGGCGTTTCCGATCTTCTACGGCATCGATGTGGGCACGGTGGAAAAAGTGGCGCACCTCTCGCGCTTCATCAAGATCGGCTCGCTCGATGATCTCGACGACGACTCAGTGATCCTCACGTGGCGTCTCGCCTCCGCGCTCGGTGTGCGGCCGGGCGACAAGATCGAGATCTACTCGCCGCTGCTCTTCGAGAAGATGAAAAACGACGAGGTGTTTCTCCCGCGGGAGTTTCGCGTCGTGGGCATATTCCAAATCAACCACCAGCAGCTCGACAGCCAGACGATCTACGGGACGCTCCGCGCGATGCAGGAGCTGTATGGTCTCGGCGGCAGCGTGCACGGCATCAATGTCCGGATGAAACCCGGCATCTCCGAGCAAGCCGGCGCCGAGCAGCTCAGCACTACGCTTCCTGCGGGCGAGCGCGCGGTGACGTGGATGGAGACGTGGGACGATTTTCTCTGGGCGCTCAATCTCGAGAAGACGCTGAACTTTTTCCTCCTTCTGATCATCGTGGTGATCGCGGCCTTCTCGGTGATGAGCTCGCTGCTCATCTCGGTCGTGCGCAAGACCCGGGAGATCGGCCTGCTCGGCGCGCTCGGTGGTCGGCCACGCGACGTGGCGCTGTGTTTCTGCGCGCAGGCCTTTGTGATCGGCACGACCGGCACGGTGCTCGGCTTCGGGCTCGGCTTTCTCGTGCTTTGGCTGCGCAACGACATCGTGCACGGCATCGCACGGATGCTGCATCGTGAGGACACGCTGACCGCGATCTACCAATTTTCCGACCTGCCGTCGCATCCGCTGGCGGGCGATCTCATCATGACGGCCATCGCCGCGATCGTGATCTCAACCCTCGCGGGCCTGCTGCCCGCCTGGCGCGCCGCGCGCCTGAAACCCGTGGAGGCCCTGCGCAGTGAGTGAGCCCGTCCTCAACGCCCGCGGCGTCGCGAAGAAGTATCTCAGCGGTTCACAGGAACTCCGCGTGCTGCAGCGCGTCGATCTCAGCGTCGCGGTCGGCGAGAGCGTATCGATCCGCGGTGAATCTGGCTCGGGCAAGTCGACGCTGCTCAATCTTCTCGCCGGGCTCGACGCGCCCGATATCGGCACGCTCACGTGGGCCGGTTCATCCGACACCGGCACCGCGCGCCGCGCGGATTTCCTCGGGATTGTCTTCCAGTCGTTTTACCTGATCCCCGAACTCGACGCGCGGGAAAACGTCCTTATGGCCCGCCGCATCCGTGGCAAGCTCGACGCCGCGGCGCGCACCCGCGCCGACGAACTGCTCGACCGCGTTGGTCTCGGCAGCCGCAAGCATCATCTTCCTGCACAGCTCTCTGGCGGCGAGCGCCAACGCGTGGCGGTGGCTCGCGCGCTGATGAATTCGCCACAGCTCATCCTCGCCGACGAGCCAACGGGCAATCTCGATGAGCACACGGGCGACGCCGTGATCGAGTTGCTCCTGCGTCTTTCGCGCGAGACGAAAACCGCCCTCGTGCTCGTGACTCACAACGCGGCCCATGCAGCGAAGACGGACCGGCAGTTGTTTTTGAAGGACGGTATCCTGAAGTAGAGTGCGCTAGAGCGGATTGAGGTTAGGGCGGGCTATCCTTAGCCCGCCGCTTCGACTCAGCGTAGTGGTCGGCCGAGCACACCCGGCGCGTTGCGGAAAACGCGCCCTACCTCGTTAGGTAAGCGACTCTAGCATGCTGCCACGCTCCTGTATTGCCGCCGCGGTGACGAACCGCCCACACTGCGAGCATGTCTTCCCCGAAAATCCGCTGTGGCGTCGCCGGTGTCGGCTCGCTCGGACAACATCACGCTCGCATCTACGCGGCGCTGCCGACCGTGGAGTTCGTCGGCATCTTCGAGACGAGCGATGCGCGGGCGGCGGAGATTTGCGCGAAGTTCAACTGCCGCCGCTTTGCGACCATCGAGGAACTCGGCGCGGCGTGTGACGCGGTGTCGGTCGTGGTGCCGACGGACAAGCACGCGCTCGTCGCGCTGCCGTTGCTGGCGGCGGGTTGCCATCTGCTGATCGAGAAGCCGCTATGCGCTTCGCTCGCCGAGGCGGAGCAGGTCCTCGCTGCGGCGCGAGCCCATGAGTCCATCGTGCAAGTGGGTCACATCGAGCACTTCAATCCGGTGATGGGTTTCCTGGAAAAAGAAGTGACCGCTCCGCGCTTCATCACGACCGAGCGCCTCGCGCCCTACACCCCGCGTGGTACCGAGGTTGGCGTGGTGCTCGATCTGATGATCCACGACATCGGCATCGTGCTGGAACTCGTGAAGTCACCCGTGGAGCGCATCGACAGCGTGGGCGTGAGCTTGCTTTCAAAGACCGAGGACATTGCCAACGCGCGCATCCAGTTCGCCAACGGCTGTGTCGCCAATCTCAGCACGAGCCGCATCAGTTTGAAAAAGGTGCGCGAGATCCGCGTGTTTCAGGACTCGGGGTATTTCTCCTTCGATTTCATGAACCAGAGCGGCCACCTCGTGCGCAAGAGCGGCATGCTCGGCTACGCGGCGAAGCTCATGGGCGGCGCGAAGCCGACGGAACTGGCTCTGCCGGTCGAGGAAATCCCGCTGGAGAAAGGCGAGCCCCTCGCGCTCGAACTGGCGCACTTCGTCGAGAGCGTGGCCAAGGCGAAGCAGCCCAAGGTTGGCGCCGCGCTTGGCAAGACCGCGCTCGAAGTGGCCATCGCCGTCACGGAGCAAATCCGCGGCGCGAAGAAGTGATCGATCCGCGCGCATGAGTGAATCGCTGCGACTCGCGCCGCCCGTTGGCGGAAAAGTCGACCTGCTCGTCATTGCTGGCGAGCACTCGGGCGACGAGCACGCGGCGCGCATGGTGCAGGAGCTGCGCGCGAAGCATCCGCAACTCGCCGTCGCCGCACTCGGCGGCCCGAAGCTCGCGGCGGCAGGCGCGCAGTTGCTCCGCGACCTCACGGCGACGTCGGCAATCGGGCCGGGTGAGGTGCTGCAGAAGTTTTGGTTTTTCCGCGCGCTTATCCAGGAGATCGTCCGTTGGATCGGCGAGCATCGGCCGCACGCCGTGTGCTTCGTCGACTCATCGACGATGAATCTGCGTATCGCGAAGGACCTCTTCACACGTGGTTACTCTGCAAAGGCCGGTGGGCCGACGAAGACACTTTATTACATCAGTCCGCAGGTGTGGGCCTCGCGTGCGGGCCGGCGCTTCGCGATGGCGGCGCATCTCGATGGACTCGGGGCGATTTTCCCTTTCGAGACCGGCGTATATGCCGACACGAGCTTGCCGGTGGAGTTTGTGGGCCATCCGTTTGTGGCGGCGGACTACGCGCCGCCGGTGCGCTTCGATCCGGCGGGGCCGGTGCTGTTGTTACCCGGCAGTCGCAAAGGCTCGGTCTCGCGGATTTTCCCGGTGTTACTCGCGGCCTATCAAGCGTGGGGTGGGGTGCGCCCTGCGGTGGTGCTGTATCCTAGCGAGGCGATCCGCGGCGTACTGGAGCAGTTTTCGTTGCCGTCAAATGTTACCCTCGTGCGAACAAACAGCCCCGCTGGAGCGATTGGTGCATCGGCGGTGCTGACGACCAGCGGTACGATGTCGATGCACTGTGCACTCGCAGGCATCCCCGGCGCGGTCACTTACAAGGCTGACCCGCTCTTTTACCTGCTCGGCCGGCTGCTTGTAAAAGTGAAGTTCATAGGCATCGCCAATCTGCTCCTTGGCGAGGCGATGTACCCGGAGTATATTCAGGGGGCGGCGACGCCGCAGGCGCTCGCGAGTGAGCTGCGCGCGTGCACGAGCGACCCGGATCGCATTGCGATGACGCATACTTTGGCGGAGAAACTCCGTGCGCTGTTGCAACAACCGACGAAGGGCTCGGCGGCGGACTGGATTGCAAAGTGGCTATAGGCCAGTTGGCCGGTCTGGCCGCATTGCAAAAGGGTGGCTAATGGTACGGAGGACGTTTTAGCTTCGGCTAATGGACGTCGATACCCCCGCCGTGCCGGCTCCGCCCAAGCCGATGATGCGGAGCCGCAAGCTACCCTTTGTGGTACTGGCGAGCGGGTTGCTGCTATCGGCCTTGGCGTGGTATCTGGTGTCGGTGGAGTTCGAGCGCACGGAGGCGGCGCGCTTCGATCGGCTGCAGGAGCGGCTCGTGCAGACCGTGACGGCACGGTTTCGCCTGATCGACGAGGCGCTGCATGCGGGCCGCGCGTTTGTTGAGCCGACTCAGGATATGCCGCAGCGCGAATGGGCGTCGTTTGTGAACTCGCTGGATAAGTTTCTCGACCGTGGTGTGCTCGGGCTCGGCATCGTCGAGCACGTAGAGCGCGGCAAGATCGCCGATTTGGAAACACGCGTGAGGGCCGACGGCCTGCCGCAGTTCGTGGCGCAGCGAACGAGCGACGCACCCTTCCTCGACATCGTCACGCATATCGAGCCACTCGAGCGTAATACGAGTGCGCTGGGTCTCGACATTAGCTCCGGCAACACCCGCAAGGCCGCGGCCGCTCTAGCGGCGCGTACGGGGCAGCCCATTGTGACCAACCGTATCCGCGTGATCGAGGGTGACCGAAAACTGCCCGGCGCACTCCTTTTGCTGCCGGTTTATCGGCGTAATGAAAAGACGGATACCGAGGAGGCTCGCCTCGCCGCTTTAAGGGGCTGGGTCTATGCGTCGCTGCGAGTGGACTTGCTGCTGGGCGATGTAGCCGGTGTGACCGACGATCAGGTGGAGTTCGAAGTCTACGAGGGCAGCAAAGCCGACCGCGAGACGCTGCTCACCATGGATCGAGGCGAACTCAAGCTGAGCGACGTGGCGCTGGCGTCGAGTCGCGAGCGCCAGGCGGCGGGTCGCGTGGCGCTCGTACCGCTCCAGTTATATGGCCGGGTGTGGTCGCTCCGCGTGCGCACATTGCCGGCGTTCGAGGCACGGGAGGGCAATGGACCGATGGCGATTGTCTTGGCGAGCGGGCTACTGGTGACGGCGCTAGCGACGGCGTTCACGTGGGCGCTCGTGAGCAAGCGCGCCGGTGCACTCCGCCTCGCCGAGCGAATGACCTACGATCTGCGCAGGGCCGAAGCCGATACGCGCCGGCTTGCTCTCGTTGCGAGCCACACCGCAAACGCGGTGCTGTTGATGGATGCCGAATGGCGGATCCAGTGGGTGAATGAGAGTTTCACCCGCGTGTTTGGCTACACGCTCGGCGATGTGAAGGGGCGGCGCCCGAGCGAGATGTTGCATGGGCCAGAGACTGACCTCGATACCCTCGATCGCCTCAATGCGGCCAATGGTGCGGGCAAGCTCTTCAAAGGCGAGATCCTCAACTATCGTCGCGATGGTAGCACGGTGTGGGTCGAGCTCGAAACGCAGCCGCTTAGTGACACGCAAGGCAAGGTGACTGGTTACATGGGGCTGCAACTCGACATTACTGACCGGAAACGCTTCCAGCGCGAACTGGAGCGGAGCGAGGCGCAGTTCCGTTTCATTTTCGAGAATGCCCCGGTGGGTATTTCGTGGCTGATGGGCCAGCGCGGCACGACACGCCTCGTCAACGCGGAGCATGTCCGCATCACGGGAGTTTCCCCGGAAAAATCCGTCGACACGGCGAATTACGTCGCGGTGAGCCATCCCGAGGATCGTGAGCGGCAGCGTGTGCTGCAGGAGAAACTCTATAACGGGGAGATTGACCGCTTCACGATGGACAAGCGCTATCTTCGGCCCGACGGCTCGGTGGTGTGGGCGGCGTTTACAATGCTCGGGTTTCGCGACCCTCATTCGGGCGAGATGCGCGAGGTGGCAACGCTGGTCGACATTACCGAGCTGAAGCGCGCCCAAGAGCTGGCTGCTCGGCAGGAGGCGCGATTCCGGGCGATTTTCGAAAACGTCCCGGTCGGCATTTCCTGGGCGCAGCCGGGTAAAACGGAGAACCTCATCGTCAATCGGGAGCACGAGCGCATCACGGGCGTATCGGCCGAGCGCTCGCGGGCCTTGGATGTCTTCACGCAGGTCACGCATCCCGACGACCGCGCGGTGCAAAAGCCGCTGGTCGAGCGCTTCCTCCGCGGCGAGCTCGAACACTATGCGCTGGAAAAGCGATATCTTCATCCCGATGGCTCAGTGATCTGGGTCGAGCTCAACAGCCGCATCGTCACCGATGCAGCGACGGGCGAGCGGCAGGCTTTGACGACGCTGGTCGATATCACCGAGCGCAAGCGTCAGGCCGAAGAACTCGTCGCAGCTAAAGTCGTGGCAGAGCAGGCCAATGTCGCGAAAAGCCAGTTCCTCGCGATGATGTCGCATGAGATCCGCACGCCGATGAACGGCGTGATCGGCATGACGAGCCTGCTGCTCGACTCGCCGCTCAACAAGGAGCAGCGCGACTACGTGGAGACGATTCGCCACAGCGGTGATTCGCTGCTCGAGATCATCAACGACATCCTCGACTTTTCGAAGATCGAGTCGGGCCGACTCGAGTTGGAGCGCGAGACCTTCAATCTTCGTGAGTGCGTCGAGGGCGCACTTGATCTCCTCGCACCCAAGGTGGCCGAAAAACGTCTCGATCTACTTTACGACATCGCTGATGGCGTGCCCGGCACAGTGCGAGGCGACGCGACACGGCTCCGGCAGATTCTCGTTAATCTCCTCGGCAATGCGGTGAAGTTTACCGACAAAGGCGAGGTCGAGTTGAAGGTTTCCGTTGACGACGTCGCGCCAATTGCGAATCGCTCGCGATCGCCGTTTGGGGCGGGTGAGGAGCTGCGATTGAAGTTCGCCGTGCGCGACACTGGCATTGGAATTCCCGAGAGCGCGCGCGAGCGGCTCTTCAAATCGTTTACGCAGGTTGATGCGTCGACCACGCGCAAGTTTGGCGGCACGGGTCTCGGTCTCGCGATCAGCAAGCGCCTCGCGGAGCTGATGGGCGGGGCGATGTGGGTCGAGAGCGAGGCGGGGCAGGGCTCGACGTTTTTCTTTACGATCACAACCGAGGCACAGGTGGGCAAAGCCCGCGCTTGGCTCGCTGCCGGCACTGGCACACTCGCAGGGCGCAAGCTCCTCGTGGTCGACGACAACGCGACCAACCGTCGCATCCTCGTCTCGCAGGCAAGTGGCTGGGGCATGGCCGCACGTGCGGCCGCGAGCGGCACTGAAGCGCTCGCCTGGCTCCGCGAGGGCGAGGCCTTTGATGTGGCGATCCTCGACATGCACATGCCGGAGATGGACGGTGCACAGCTCGCGCGGGAAATCCGGAAGCTCCGCGATGCGACGCAACTGCCACTCGTGTTGTTGTCGTCACTGGGCCAACGTGAGCTTGCTGAACACCGTGATGTGTTTGCTGCTGGCCTCACCAAGCCAGCTAAGCCGGCGCAACTGATCGAGATACTTTCATCCTTGTTTCAAGCCGCTCCCGTGCGCGAGCTGACGGCGGCGCCCTTTGCACGACCTGCGCCCACAACGGCGTTGCGTCCCGAGCGCGTGCTGCTCGCCGAGGACAACACCGTCAATCAGAAGGTCGCGCTCCTTATGCTCAGCAAACTCGGCTTTCGCGCTGACGTCGCGGCCAACGGGCTGGAGGCGCTCTTGGCCGCGGCACGGCAACCATACGATGTAATCTTGATGGACGTGCAGATGCCGGAGATGGATGGGCTCGAAGCGACGCGGCGGCTCCGTGGCTCGCCGCCGCCCGGTGGTCGTCCGTGGGTCATTGCGCTTACGGCCAATGCCATGCAGGGCGACCGCGAACAATGCCTCGCTGCGGGCATGGACGACTACATCAGCAAGCCGATCAAGATTGACGAACTCACGGCGGCACTGGACCGCGCGACCGGCACGGACCATCCGGTGTAAGTAGACACTAGGCTTCACTCTGACCCGTGCGCAGGCCGGACGAGTCGACTCGTTCGGACGCAGGCGAAGTGATTGAAGTCACCTGACCCTCGATATGACGCCACAGGGTTTCTGCGCGTTCATCGAGCATCGAGCGGCACTTGGCGATCTCGGCCTCGCGCGCGGCGCGGTTTTCCTCGGCGATCTTCGCGAGGTCGTCGAGATTGTAGAGGAACACATTGTCGAGGTCGGCGACCGCGGGGTCGATGTCGCGGGGCAGTGCGAGGTCGATGAAGAAGAGCGGGCGAGCGGGACGGCGCTTTAAGGCGGCCTGGGCGGCGGCAAGTGACACCACCGTCTCGGGCGCGGCAGTCGAGCCGACGACGATGTCGAATTCTGCGAGGCGTGCGTCGCGTTGCTCGAACGGCATCGCGCTCGCGCCGATGGCGGTGGCGAGCTCCATGGCGCGCTCGATACGGCGGCTGGCGACGGTAATGGTCGCAGCACCACGGCTGAGAAACGCCTTGGCCGTCTTTTCGCCGATGTCGCCTGCTCCGAGCAGAAGGACATTGGTGCTGGAAAGATCGCCGAATATGTTGAGCGCAAGTTCGACTGCGACATTGGCCACGCTGATCTGGCCTTCGGTAATCGCAGTGTTTGTGCGCACATGCTTCGCGGCCTGAAAGGCTTTTTGAAACACGCGGTTCAGCACCGGGCCGGTGGTACGACGCGTCTGCGCGGCGGCATAGGCGTCTTTAACCTGACCGAAGATTTCGGTCTCACCGAGCATCTGCGAGTCGAGGCCGCTTGCGACCTCGAGCAGGTGCAGCACGGCGGCGCGATTGCCGAGGCGCACGCGGAATTTTTCGAACTCGGCGATGGCGAAGTTTTGCCGCGCGCAAAAGGCGGCCTGCACGCGCTCGGTCGCCCCGGCATCGGCGGTCACGCCGTAGAACTCGATGCGATTGCAGGTATTGAGCACGACAAGTTCGCGCAGTCCGGGCACCGCGGCGAGATCGGCTTGGAGGGCTTCCGCATTGCTGGCGGTTAGCGCGAGCTTTTCGCGCACCTCAATCGGGGTGCGATGGTGCGTCGCTCCGATGACGAAGATGCCCTCGTTCATCGACGCACCTCCGCGGTCGTGATGGGGTGACGACTCGCATCAACCGGAGCGAGTGAAAGGAGCGCGGCGCCGAACAGGGCGACGCAGGACCACGCGAAACGCTTGGCCAGCAATTGGCCGCGCAAGCGAAGGGCCAGCGTGACCGCATACGCCAGCCACACGGCGAGCGGCACGATCAGTTTACCCACGCCTACGGGGGCAATGCCGCGGAAATAAAACACGAGCCCCATCGAGAGCGAGATACCGAGCAGGGCGACACCGGCGACCAGCAGGCGCAGGCCGATGTGATCGAGGTCCATGATCGACGGCAGGAAGGAGAAGATGCCGCCGAGTTGCTTGTTCTTGAGGGAGAAATTCCGCAGCAGGAACATCAGCGAGGTGAGCGCGAGCAGCGCGAAGACACCGTAGCTGAAGACCGCGAGCGCCGCGTGAAACTCGATCCAAGGATTTCCGCCGAAGATGTGCGTGCGCTCCGGCGGATCCCACGCCGGGATTGCGAGCGAGACGACCGTCAGCACGGCTGCGAGGCAGGACGAAAAATAGCCGAAGAGACTCGAGCGAAACGTCACGCCCACCACGAGGTAGAGCGTGACGGCGGACCACGCGGTGAACTGGAAGATTTCCAGCGTGTTACCCAGCGGACAGCCGCCGACCAACCGGCCGCGTGCGCCGAGTCCGAGCAACTGCAGCCCATAGCCGATGAGAATCAGCGTGTAGATCAGAACGCCCGACGGCTTGCCCCCGCGTACCAGCGAACCCGTGCCCAGCACGAGCCCCGCGAGGTAGAAACCCGCGGCGAGCCAGAGCCATTGGCGATCGGTGAGAAGCGAGAGCATGTTGTCTCAAGCTACCGGCCCACCTTCGATGGGCAAGCGCTGCGTGCCCAGCCGGAATTCTAGGCGCAGAAAACGCAGAAAATGCGCAGCCTACGGGCGCACCGCCGGTTTCGCGGGGCGCTTCTTCTTGGCCGGAGCGCGCTTCACGGGCACAAGAAAATCGAACTGACACATTTCACCGCCATCGCCGAAGCGCTCATCGGAGCGGTCGAAATTGGGTCCGCCGGTGTGCGTGTAACCTGAGCGCGGGAGCCACGAGCTGAAGGCGTAGTTGATCGTTTCCTCCAGCTTGGCGACGGGACCGCGATGGACGAAAACTGCGTACGTGCCGGCTGGGATCGTCCACAGAGCAGTACCGCGCGGAGCTTTCGTGTTTGCTGGGACGTTGATGCCGACGAGGTACTCCTGCTCGTCGGGGTGTTGGCGGGTTTTCTCGTCCGGGCAGCGGCAGGCACCGTAGATGTAGCGGTCGGTCGCGGGCGGGAGTTTCGCGCGCAGCGGATGGAAGCGTTTGTAGAGCGGCGGAATGACTTCGAGATTGTTGGCCTCGGGAGACATCGGACCGATGAAGCGTGCGGTGAGTCCCAGAAGATGGAGCGTGGGCAATTCAATGATCGTGGGTTTCATGGTGATTTGATGGGGCAACCGGTGAAAGCGGGGCGGGGTAATCGGTGGACGTGTATGTAACCACGCGAGGCTGCCGGTCCGGCGAAACTCGCTCGGCGTGGTGCGTAGCGCGGACTTGAACGCGCGGGTGAAGGCCGCGTGCGATTCGAACTGATAGTCGAGCGCGATCTCAAGCACGTCGCGGTTTGTTTGTGCAAGGTCGGTCGCGGCGCAAGTGAGCCGACGGCGACGCAGATAAGAGCCGAGCGATTCACCGGTGTGCTCGGCGAAGACCCGGTGAAAGTGCCATAGTGAAAAGCCGGCATGCCGGGCCACTGCGTCGAGCGAGAGTGGTTCGCGCAAATGACGCTCGATTTCTTCGAGGGCGCGGAGGACGGCTTGGCGGTAGTGACTCATCGGATACGGAAAAGATAGCACGGATCGCCGCGCTGTCGCTTGACGATTTGTGCGAATCTCGTGGCGCGCAGCCGACGCGTCAGTGTTGGCGTGCGTTGGCCGCCGTGCGGTCGAACTTCCAACGCAGGAAAGGGGCGAGACCGCTATGCAGCCACGCGAGCGCGGTGACGGGAAGACCCGGGGTGATAGCGAATTTGCCGTGAGCGACACCCTCGAGCGTCACCCGTGCGACCTCGTCAGCGGACCACAGGCCGCCGCCGGCGGTGATGGCCTTGGTCTCGGCAGGCTTGGTGCGATTCTCCTCGGCGAGCTGCGGTGTGTCGGTGTCGGGCGGATAGACGATCGTCACCTGCACATCAGCGGCCTTGAGCTCGGCACGCAGCGCCTCAGCCAGGCCGCGAAGGGCGAACTTGCTCGGCGCGTACGCCGTGTATCCAAAAAAACCATACAGGCCAGCACCGGACGAGATGATCACGATGGCGCCGCTGCGGCGGGCGCGCATGGCCGGGACCACGGCCTTGATCGGGTAGAGCGTGCCGAAGTAGTTCACCGCCATCGTGCGCTCGAACGTTTCCAGCGGCAGCTCTTCGAAGTAGCCGGGATGAGCGACTCCGGCGGAGGTGATCAGCACATCGACTGGGCCGTTGGCCTGCACAGCCGTCGCGAGGGCGGCGAGGACGGCGGAGTTGTCCGCGACATCGGCGGGCACAAGGCAGATCGGCTTGGCCGCGGGCGCGGCGGTCATGATTTCCGTGCGGGCGGCAGCGAGCTTGGCGGGATCGCGGGCGATGAGACTCACACGCGCGCCAGCGGCGGCGGCGCGGCAGGCGAGGGCCTTGCCGATTCCGCTCGAGCCGCCGGTGATGAGCACGTGTCGATCCGTTAGCTGCATGAGTCAGGGCGAGGCGAGCACGGTGCGGAGGCGGGTTCAATCGCTATGTTCGGCGCGGCGAGACGATCACGGTTTGCGCGCGACCCAAAAACGGCACTCGTCGGAAAACTCGCGAACGGCGCGGGACTCGGGCGCGACCTCGTTGCGCATCGCGTCGAACTCGTGCTTCCAGCCGGTCGCGGCGAGATCGTCGAGGATTTCGCGACGGTCGGGCAGATGCATGAAGGTGCGGCCCGTACCTTCTTCCTCGAAGTAGCGGTCGCCGAACTCGACGAGTCGCGGGTCCTGCTTGCCGTGAACCCAGCGCTGCGTCTCCAGCCGCCAGAGTGCGCGTTCCACTGGGGTCGAGTCGCGGTCGTGCGTGGTGAAAAGGAGCGGTGCACCCGGAGCGCAGACAGCGAGCAATTCACTCAGGGCGGCGCGGCGCTGGGCGCGGCCGGGGATCTGCATGAGGCCATTGAAGAGGAAGAGCGCGCCGGCGTGATCTTGGGCGAGCGCGGGATGCTGCGCGCGAAGCTGGGTAGCGTCGGCGTGGAAGAATTTGATCGCGACGGCGTCGCGTTCTTCGGCGAGACTTCGTGCTTGATCGAGCAACTCGGCCGCGAAGTCGAAGGCGGCGATGCGGGTATAGCCGAGGTGCCAAAGGCCGACGGTCGCGCGGCCCGCGCCGCACCCGGCTTCGAGCAGTGGGGCGGATTTGTCCGTGAAATAGCGCTCGATCAGGACGCGCTCCGATTTCCAGAGCCCGAGGAAGTGCGCCGCGCGCGCGTAGTGGACGACGGCGATCGGGTCGTTGAAATCGGCGCGGACGGTCTCGGCGGTGATCTTTTCCACCGGGAGGAAATCTCAGCGACGCCGCCAAGCCGCGATGAACATGCCGTTCGCGTTCAACGCGTGCGGCCAGAGCGTCGCGGTCGGTTGCGATGAATTCAGCGCGGTGAGCGGGGCGGGCTCCAGCTCTGGATGGGCGGCGGTAAAGGCCTCGGCAACCGCGGTGGTCTCGGTCCGCGTGAGGGTGCAGACAGAGTAGATCAAGCGTCCGCCGGGCTTTAGCGAACCAGCGACATGGTTCAGCAGCGCGAGCTGCGTGACGGCGAGCTCACGGACATCGTCGGGCGTGGTGGACCAGCGCGCGTGGGGATTGCGCTGCCAGGTGCCGACGCCGCTGCACGGCGCGTCGACGAGAATGCCGTCGAACTTCGTTTTTGAAGGAAGCTTCGGTCCGCCGTCCCAGAGGGCGACGCGGTAGTTGAAGAGTTTCGCGCGTCCGGCGCGCCGCTTAAGGGTTTCGAGACGGCCGGTGTGGCGGTCGGTCGCCCACACGACACCCTTGTTCGACATCTGGTCGGCGAGGTGGAGGGTCTTGCCGCCTTCGCCCGCGCAGGTATCCCACCATGTCTGACCGGGGAGGGGCGCGCAGGCGACGCTCACGAGTTGAGAGGCGAGATCCTGAATTTCAAACTCACCCGACTTGAACTGCGGAGTGAGAAACAAATCGCTGCCGCCGTGGTAGCGCAACGCATCGGGCGAGCGCTCGGTGGTCTCGCAGTTTTTTAGCGTGGCGGCCAACTCGGCGGCGCGGCCCGGGCGGGCGCGTAGCCACAGGGCAGGCTCGCGCTGGAGCTGGCGGAGATAGTCGGCGGGCACTTCCATCTCGGTGGCGAGCCACGCGGGTACGGCGCGAGCGGCGAGCGCCTCGGCCTTGATGGACGCTTCGTTCTGAGCGAAACGCTCCTGCAGACTCACGGCCTGCTCGACACGCTTTTGCGGCGAGGCCTTGGCGTCGAGCCACGAGAACCAGCGAAACGCCTGAAAAACGGCCTGGCTGATCGCGCGCCGCGCGGGCGGGCGCAGATAGGGGTGCTGCTCGAAATAGCTGCGCAGGGCAGTGTCGGCGCGGCGGTCGCCGCCGATGGAGCCAATGACGCGGGCAGCGTGGTTGAGCGTGGTTTGATCAGGCATGGAGACCCGCTACCAACAACCGGAACAGCGGCAAAGGCGAATCCCAATTCAGGCCTGCGGCGTGGAACGATCAGGGAGTCGGCCCGAAGCTCTTCTGCAGAAAAGCGTCAATTCGGTGATACAGCTCGGTACGGCCCGCGGCGGTATCGAAGCTAGTCGCTGGATTGGTCGCGAAATAGCTCTCGGGTGATGCGCCTCCATCGCTCAGCGCCTTGAGCAAGCGGCGGGATTGACGATTGGAGTTGCTCGGACCATTGGCACCGCGCTCGGCGACAGCCGGAGCTTTTTCGCCAGTAACTCCGACGGACGAGTCAACGCGGCCACCAACGGCCACACCTTGCGGCATTGAAGACTCGCTGAGGCTGGATTGATCCGCGCCCACGTATTCGCGGAGCGGATCACCGAGGTCGGCGTTGACGAGCGGATCGTTGGCGAGAGAGAGCGCGCGCTGAACAGGCAGACCGACGTCAACGAAATCGTCCGCGATGAAAAAGGCGCTGCGGTTGGCTGGGCTCATTTTGTTGAAGGCCACGGCCGCGACTTTGCTCGCATCGTCGCCGAGGTGTTCCTGCAGCAAGGCCGACTCCAGTGCCGTGGCATCAGGCTTGATCTCTTTGAGGTATGCACTCCAATCGACCAAGCCGCGAACGACGACCGCGCAGCGGAAGAGGGTCGGATCAGCGGCGATGCTTGCCGTCGCGAGGTAGCCGCCGAACCCATGGCCGAGGACAGCGACCCGCTGCGGATCGATGTAGCCGCTGTTCACCACAGCGCGCGTGGCGGCGACGACGTCTTCGGACATGCCCCGAAAATCGTAGCGCGGCGTCCGGCTCACCGTAGGCGAGTAGCCACGAGAGCCCCGGTAGTTGGGCTGGAGCACGGCGTAGCCGCGGGCGGCGAGGAACTGTACCTCGGGATCGAAGTGCCACTCGTCGCGCATCCAAGGGCCACCGTGCGGGATCACGATGAGCGGGACGCGTTTTTCCTTTGAAGCGCCCAAGGGCAAGGTGAGGTAGCCCTCCAGATTCAGACCATCGCCGCTGCGGAAACTGATCGGCTGAGAGCCGGCGAATTTTTCCCCATCGAGCCATGGCGCGGCACGCGAGACGACGGAGAGGACCTTTTCGTTTGCATCGTACAGGACGAAGAGCCCGGGCTGCTGGCTATTGGAAGAGCGGAAGAGGAACCGTGTCTCGGCATCGTCGCTGTCGACGTAGCGGTTGTCAGTGTCGGGATAGGCGCGATCGACGACCGCTTGCGCCTCGGCGAAGGCCTTCGAGAACCAAACACTGCGTAGGCGGCGCTGCGCGTAGGTGAGGCCCGCGAGCGACTTGGTCTTCGGCGAAAACACGAGATGTGCGTCGGCGAGATCGTAGTCCTTGCTGCCATGCACGGGAGTATCGAACGCGCCGCTGTCCATATCGTAGCGCTGCACAACCGTGCCGCCGGAGTCGGGGCGAGCGATCCACAGATGCGTATGATCGAAATCGACCGCATGCACGGTAGCTGCATCGACATCGAGCGGGAGCAGCTGCCATTTTTCGGTCGCGCGAATGAACCGATAAGCATGCGTGACATGGTTTTCGTAGACCAAGGCGATTGCAGGCTCGCCCTCGGGATCGGCGACCCAGCCGAGGACGGTACCGGAGCCCGGGACGGAATAGCTATGCGCCGTGGTCTGGCCGGAGGTAACACCGGAAGTGACGGGACGCAGCGTGTTGAGTTCGACGAGGCCGCCGACCTTCTTCGGATTGGCCGCAGCTTGGGCTATCCATACGAGCACGCGAGAGGGGCGGGCCCTCGGGATGGCGACGATCTTGACGGAGTCGTATTGGTTGATCGGCGAATAGCGCGTGAGGCGCGTGCGATCCGTGACGTAGAGGCCCTGCACGTAGCTTTTGTCGCGATACACGCTGAACACCAACCGCTCGTCGCCGACCCAGCGGAAAGCGTGAAGGTCAAACGTGGTGTCGCCGGCGAGTGCCTTCGACTGCTTGGCGATGAGGTCGATTACCTGCAAATGGCGTGCGCCATTGTCGTCCGAGACGATGAGGCCGAGATTCTTGCCATTGGGCGAGAGCTGGACCTGCGCAATCGCAGCTGGACGGAAAAGCTCGTCGATCGGTGCAGGCGTTTCTGCGGCACGCGCCCCTATCGTTGCGAGAGCTAGAGATAGAAGCCAGTGCGGGCGAAACGTTAAAACGGAAAGGATTCTCATGACGGTGAGGAGCCCCGCAAGGTAGCGTCTGCGGAGTGCAAGGAATCCAGTTCGAATCGTTCGCTGCGTCGAGGGGATTTCCTCTTACGCGGCAGTCCAGCAACGGTGCGATCTCATCCGCCGCGCTTGCCCCAGCGGCGGTCGGGCTTGAGTTCGAGGCGGCGGGTCTCGGCGTCCACGCCGACGACGGCGGGGTGCTTGCGAAGTTTTTCGAAGGAATTGGGATTCAGCTTCCAGCCGAGTGCACCGCTTACTTCGGCGCCTAGTGTCACGCGGTTTTCGAAGACGAAGCCGAACTCACTGCGCGTGTCGCCGACCTGCGCGGTCACGGTCTGGCGCAGCTCGCGGAGGAAGTCAGGCAGCTTCGGGTGCACGGGGTCGACGAGCCACGTGACCTTGCGGACATTGGAACTCACGTAGCCCTCGAGGCCGTAGCACTCCTTCACATTCACTCGTGGGCCCTCGGTGCCGGTGATGATCGTGCCGAGGACGGCGAGAGGCGCGTTGTCGATGAGTAGGTGGCCGTACGCGGCGTAAGAGTCGGCAAACATGTTGAGCGCGACAGTGGCGCGCTTCGTCGCGAGCGTGAACGACGCCCATGGGCGGTTGTCCTTTTTCGAGAGCCGCTTGGCGATGCTGCCGGCGATGCCGCAGAGACGAAATTCCACGCGGTCGCCGAGCGAGAGCAGTTCCTCGACCGTGCAGGTGTCGATTTTTTCGAGCAAGCCGGCGTAGGCGTTGAGCGGGTGGCCGGAGACGTAGAAGCCGAGCAGCTCTTTCTCGAATTGCAGGCGCGTGGCAGCGGTGAGCTTGCGCTCGGGTGCGGCCGCGGCGGCTTTGCCCTTGGCGGTCGCGGCTTTCGCGGGGCCGCCGAAATCGAAGCCACCATGATCGTCGGGGTGACCATTGGCGGCGACAGCCACGGGAGCGGCCGCAGGAGCGCGGCGCGTGTGGCGGAGAATCTCGGCGAATTCCTTCGCGAGTTGCTCGCGTGGCGGGAGCGGCTGCTCGGTCGTGCCGAGATCGAAGAGCATCGTGTCGGCGGGCTCCTCGACTTTGGCGGTCGGCTGCTCCTTGCGCAGGGCGGGGTAGGTGCGCTGGATCTCGCCGAGGGCGGAGATGGCGTCGTCGATCTGCGGGAAAAGAATCTCGCGCTCGGCGCCGCAGAAATCGAAGGCGCCAGTGGCGACGAGATTTTCAAGCACGCGCTTGTTGATCGCGCGCGAGTCGGAGCGCAGGAGGAAATCGACGTAGTCGCGGTACGGGCCGTTGGCCTCGGCTTCGGCGATGATCTTTTGTGCGGCCTGCTCACCGACGCCCTTAATGCCGGCGAGACCGAAACGAATCTTGTCGCCGACGGGGGTGAACGTTTCGCGCGACTCGTTGATGTCGGGCCCGAGGACCGTGATGCCCATCGCCTCGGCCTCGGCGATGAAGTGCGAGACCTTTTCCGCGTTGCCGAGCTCGGCGGTGAGCACGGCGGCCATGAACTGCACTGGGTAGTTGGACTTCAGGTACGCGGTCTGATAACTGATGAGCGCGTAGGCGGCGGAGTGCGATTTGTTGAAACCGTAGCTCGCGAACTTGTTGAGCAGGTCGAAGATTTCGTTGGCCTGCTTTTCGCCGATGTCGTTCACGCGCTTCGCGCCGTCGACGAACTTGATGCGCTCCTTCGCCATGGCCTCGGCGTCCTTTTTGCCCATCGCGCGGCGGAGCATGTCGGCGCCGCCGAGCGTGTAGCCGGCGATGATTTTGGCGCACTCCATCACCTGCTCTTGATAGACGATGATGCCGTAAGTTTCCTGCAGCGACTGCTCGAGGAGTTTGTGCGGGTAGTTGACGGAGGACGGGTCCTTCTTGCCGCGCGCGTAGTCGGGGATGAACGCCATCGGGCCGGGGCGATAGAGGGCGCAGATGGCATTGATGTCGTCGATGTTCGACACGCCGACCTGTTTGCACGCGGACTGCATGCCGCCGGACTCAAGCTGGAACACGCCGACGGTCTTGCCGATATTGAGGATCGCGTAGGTTTTGGGGTCGTCGAGCGGGAGCGCCTCGATGTCGAACTTCGGGTCGGCGGTGCGGCGGACGTTTTCCACGGCATCGGAGATCACCGTGAGCGTCTTGAGGCCGAGGAAGTCCATCTTCAGCAAGCCGAGCTTGCCGACAGCGTTCATGTCGAACTGCACCGTGACATCGCCTTCCTGCAACGTGAGCGGGACGAAGTCGTCGAGCGGTTTGTCCGTGATGATGATGCCGGCGGCGTGCTTGCCGGTGTTGCGCACCATGCCCTCGAGCACGAGCGCCTGGTCGGTGATCTTCTTCGCGACGGGATTGCGCGCGATCTCGGTGCTCAGCTCGGCGGACTTGGTGATGGCGTCGGTGAGCGTGATGTTGAGCTCGTCGGGCACCATCTTCGCGAGGCGATCAGCCTCGGCAAACGGTAGGTTGTGCACGCGCGAGACGTCACGGATGACCATCTTGGCACCGAGCGTGCCGTAGGTGATGATGTTGGCGACGCAGTCATTGCCGTATTTTTCGCGGACGTAGTTGATGACGTCCTCACGCCGCCGCATGCAGAAATCGATGTCGAAGTCGGGCGGCGACACGCGCTCGGGATTCAGGAAGCGCTCGAAGAGCAGCTTGAAGCGGATCGGATCAATGTTGGTGATGCCGAGCAGGTACGCGACGAGACAGCCGGCGCCCGAACCACGGCCCGGGCCGACGGGAATCGTGTGCTGCTTGGCCCACGCGATGAAATCCCAGACGACGAGGAAGTAGTCGACGAAGCCCGTGACGTTGATGATCGCGAGCTCGTAACCCATGCGCAGCGTGAGTTCCTCATGCGGCGAGAGGCCGGAGTAGTCGGGCGCGGAGGGTTTCTGGTCGGCGGGGAGATTGGTGAGCTTGGCGAGCCGCTCGGCGACGACGGGCGTTTGCGCGACGACAGTGTAGTCGAAATTGTAGCGGGCCTTCATGCCCTCGATGCAAAGCTCGTGGAGATAACCGGCGGGCGAGTGCTTGGTCTTGATCTCCGGCGGCAACGGGTAGCGCGGGTAGCGCTCCGAGCCTTTGGGAAACGGGATCGAGAGGTCGCACATGTCGGCGACGAGCTTCGTGTTATCGAGCGACTGCGGGACCTCCTTGAAGAGCCGCGCCATCTCCTCGCGCGATTTGAGATAGAACTGCGTGCCGTCGAAACGCATCCGCTTCTCCTCGTCGATCTTCGCGCCCGTCTGGATGCACAGCATCGCGTCGTGCGGGCCGGAGTCCTGCGAGCGGACGTAATGCACGTCGTTGGTGCAGATGACGTGGAGGCCAAACTCGGCCGCGAGATCGAGCAGGCCGGGGATGATCTTGCGCTGCTCGGCGATGCCGTGGTCCTGAATTTCGACAAAGTAGTTTTCCTTGCCGAAGATTTCCACGAACCGCGCGCAGGCCTGCCGCGCCTCCTCGAAACGGTCGTACAACAAATGCTGCGGTACGAGCGACGCGAGACAGCCGGTGAAGCCGATCAGGCCATTGGCATGCTGCGCAAGCGTATCGATGTCGGTGCGGGGCTTGTAGTAGAAGCCGCGCAGATGCGCGTCGGAGACGAGTTTAAGCAGGTTCTGGTAGCCCGTGAGGTTTTTCGCGAGCAGGCCGAGGTGGAAGATCGATTTGCCCTCATCGGTGCGTCCTGCCTTTTCGAGGCGCGAGGCGGCGGCGAGGTAGAGTTCGCAGCCGATCAGGGGCTTGATGCCCTTGGCCTTGGCCTGCTGGTAGAAATCGATCGCGCCGTAGAGATTGCCGTGATCGGTGAGGGCGATGGCGCTCTGGCCTAGCTCCCCGGCGCGCTCGAGCAACCGGTCGATACGGCAGCAACCGTCGAGCAGGCTGTAGTCGGAATGGACGTGGAGATGGACAAAATTCGATTCGGCGGACGGCACGGTTGACGACAGGCAAACCCCTGCGCAGACCGGCGCAAGCGGGGAAGCAAAAACCCGGCAAAAAAGCCATTGACGCGGGCTTCGCGAGCTGGCGTATTGACCAGCTTTCACTTTCCCAAACGTCTGTCGTCACATGTCCATCGAAATCAAAATCCGCAAGAACGAGCCCATCGACCGCGCCCTGCGCCGGATGAAAAAGAAGCTCGATCGCGAGAACATCATCAAAGGCACCCGCGCTAAGCGCTACTTCGAGAAGCCGTGCGAGAAGCGCCGCCGCAAGGAGAAGGTCATGGCCTTCACCGCGATGCTGCGCCGCCGCCACGCCGAATAACGCGTGCTCCTGTCTTTCCCAGACCGCGCTCCGTCCTCGCGACGAGCGCGGTCTTTTTTTTCGTGCAAACTGCGAGTCCGCGGATTCGTTACACCACAGTGAAACCCATCCTGTCGCTCTCCACGAGCTGGTGCTCCCATCGCCACACCGATGGCATGGCGATGCTGGAAGAGATCGCCGGTCTCGGCTTTGAGCATGTGGAGCTGAGCCACGGCATCCGCATAACGCTGGTGCCCGGTATCCTGCGCGCGGTGGAGGAGGGTGTGATCAAGGTCAGCTCAACGCACAATTTCTGCCCGCTCCCGACCGGCGTGGTGCAGGCGGCGCCCAATCTTTTCGAGCCCTCGGCCACCGATGAGCGCGAGCACGATCAGTGGCTGCGCCACACGAAGCGCTCGATCGACTTCTGTGCGCAAGTGAAAGCCGGCGTGCTCGTCTGCCACCTCGGGAGCGTGAAGTTCTTCTGGTTCAATCCTGCCCGCAAGGTCCGCCACTACCTGCGCGACCACCCCGAGGCGTCGATCGACAAGGATCCGAGCTACCGGACGCTGCTCGACAAATCGATGGTCAAGCTCCGTACGCGTATGGGCCCATATTGGCAGCAGACGCAGGAGAGCTTGGCCAAGGTCTTCGAGCATGCGACGTCCAAGGGAGTGATCCTAGGCTGCGAGAATCGCGAAAAGTTCGAGGAACTGCCACTCGATGCCGACTACGCCGGGTTTATCCAAGGTCTGCCGCCACCGACCCCCGTGGCCTATTGGCACGATACGGGCCACGCCGACATCAAAGAGGGCATGGGACTGCTCAACCACCGCGCGCACCTCGAAGCCAACGCGTCGCGGCTGGCAGGCTTCCATCTCCACGACGTCAATGCCGAGCGCGATGACCACCAACCGATCGGCTCGGGTCACATTGATTTCAAGATGATCAGCAGTTTCTGGCGCCCGCACCACCGGCTTACCATCGAACTCGGACCGCGTACGACAGTGGAGGAAGTCGAGGCTTCGAAGAAGCGGATCGAGGATTTGATGGGCTGAGGCCCGGTTGGGACACAGAGAGCACCGAGAGAGGAGGAGCGGTCACGGAGAAATACCTCTGTGTTCTCTCGCTTGGGCCTCGGTGAACTCGGTGACTAACTCAGTTCTGGCTCCGTCGCTTGGCCAAGATTTCCTGCACCCAGCGGCGGTGAGGGCCGGAGAGAGTGATGGTGTCGAGATCGGCTACGGGCACCCAATGGAGATCGACGGAGGGCAGTTTCTTTGGTGCAGAGGCGAGGTGGATCGACTCGACGATTTGGAAACGGGTGATGCCACGGCGGTATTTGCCCAATTGCTCGCCAGTAAGGGCGGCGGCGGGCGTGAGACCAAGGTGCTCGGCGGTGGGCAACTCGTGGAGATTGGCGAGCCGGCGAGAAGTGGCGGGAGCACGGTGAAGCAGGAGCGAACCGCCTTTCTCACACCACACCCGCACGACTTCGCGGCGCTCCATCTTCTTGGCGGCGAGACGGGGATACGCCTCGGGCTCGCCGCGAGCGGCACCGGCGCAGAAAGCGCGCACGGGGCAGGTGAGGCAGAGCGGGTTGTGCCGCAGGCAGACCGTGGCGCCGAGCTCCATCATGGCCTCGTTGTGGTGGCCGGGATCGGTGGGGGAGAGCAGGGCGTCGGCGAGCGGCGCGAAAGCTTTCGAGGCGGTGGCGCTATCGCGAAACTCCGTGGCGTTGGCGGTGAGGCGGGCGAGGATGCGGACGACGTTGCCGTCGACGCAGGCGGTGGGCGCGGCGAAGGAGATACTTGTGATCGCGGCCGCGGTGTACGGACCCACGCCAGGCAATTCTTGCCATTCGGCGGCGGTGCGCGGCGGAACGGGCAGGGCGGCGACGGCCTTGGCGAGGCGGTGCAGATTGCGGGCGCGTGAGTAGTAGCCGAGGCCTTCCCATAGTTTGACCACGCGCGCCTCGGGCGCGGCGGCGAGCGCGGCGAAGTCAGGCAGCTCGGTGAGCCAGCGCGCGAAGTAAGGCAGCACGGTCTTCACCTGCGTCTGCTGCAGCATGAACTCGCTCACGACCGTCTTGTAGAGCGAGGGCTTTTCTCGCCAAGGCAGCGAACGCGCGTGCACGCGGAACCACGCCAGCAGGGCGGATTGAAACTCGGCGCGGCGCGCGATCAGGGAGGAAGCCACAGGTAGCTCACGACGTACGAAAGTCGCCGCGCGACCAAGCAAATTTCCTTTGTGCTTTGGACCGGTTTTTGCCGCGATGGTCGTCCATGCCCAAGTCATCCGACGCGGACAACGACGCGCCCAAGAAACTCGCCTCCTACACGGTCAAGCTCGACGACGCGCAGATCAAGAAGCTCGGCGCGCTGCTCGTCGAGCGCGGCTGGACGCCCTTCGAGGTCGGCTACACGCATTACGCCTACAAGGCCGATCACCTGAAGGTGAACCTCAGCGCCTACACGAGCGGCAAGGTCGTGGTCGCGGGCAAGGGCACGGAGGACTTCGTGCGCGATGTGCTGGAGCCCGAGATCATCGGCGCGGCGCAGCTCGGCTACGACGACGTGCTGCATCCAGACTGGTTCGAGCCGCACGCGGGGCTCGATGAAAGCGGCAAGGGCGACTTTTTCGGTCCGGTGATCGCGGCGACCGTGATCGCCGACAAGTCCGCCATCGAGGCGTGGCGCAAGGCCGGCGTGCAGGACTCGAAGAAGATCGCTGAGAGCCAGATCCTGAAACTCGACCAGCTCATCCGCGACACCGAGAGCGCGGTCGTGCGCACCTGTTTTTGCGGGATGCCGAAGTACAATGAGCTGATGGCTCGTCCCGGGGCCAATCTCAACCGTCTCCTCGCGTGGCAGCACGCGACGGCGCTGGAGCAAGCGCTCGCGGCCAAGCGCGTGCCGCGCGGCCTGCTCGACCAATTCAGCACGTCACCGCTCGTGCAGCGCGAACTCGCGCGGAAGGGTGTGAAGGATTTCGTGCTCGATATGCGGACCAAAGCCGAATCGGACCCCGTGGTCGCCGCGGCGTCGGTGGTCGCGCGGGCAGAGTTCGTACGGCAGATGAATCTTCTCTCGAAGCAGTTTGGCGCGAAACTTCAAAAGGGCGCCGGGCCGCTCGTGAAGCAGCAGGGGGCAGAGATCATCGCGAAGTTCGGCGCTAAAGCACTGGGCAACTTCGCGAAGCTGCACTTCCGCACGGCCTACGAGGTCGTCTCCGCCGCGGGCAAACTCGACGAACTTCCGCTCAAAGAACCGAAAGAGAAGATGGAGTGGTGACCAACTCTTAGGCGAAATCGGAGCTGGTCACAGAGGGCACAGAAAGAAGAAAGGACGGCTCCCGGAGGATTTCTCTGTGATTTCCTGTATGAGCCTCTGAGATCTCTGTATCTCAAGCCTTAGCGCTCCTCCATCTCGGCGAGCGCTCGGATGTGACGGGTGAAGTCTTCGTCCTCGCCTTCGAGTAGCTCCGGGAGGGCGTCGCGGAAGTCAGCGCGGCGGACCCACTCGCGCATGTAGTCCTCCCAAGATTGCCATAGGCGGCGGTCCTGTTTGTCCATGTCCTCCTCGTACACGAGGAGGTAGGCGCGCTCGAAGAGCGAGATGAGGATGCCGAAGATCGCGAGGCGACGTTCCTTCTGCTCGTCGGTGAAATCGCGCTTGGCGCCCTCGCGGCGGAGGAGCTGGAGGTCAGCGTTGTCGAGGACGAGCTTGAGAAATTCGCGGTACTCGTCGGAGAGACGCTGGAAGATTTCCTCCTCCTCGTTGCGGCGCTCCTTGCGCTGCTCCCAGATGAACACGATCAACGCGAACGGCAGGCCGATCACGGTGACGACGTAGCTGGCGATCTCCCAGATTTCGCGTGCTTCCATGGGAATAAGGAAATCGGCCGGCGAGAAAAAGACCAGCGCGGCGATGCTTGCGCGCTGGCGGCGGCGCACCTTAATCCGAGTGAATGCCTAAACGCCGCCAACTCCGTGCCTTCGATCTGAAGCAGATCGAGGGCGTGGCCGAGCTCATCGGAGTCGATGAGGCGGGACGCGGCGCGCTAGCGGGGCCGGTGGTGGCGGGCGCGGTGCTGGTCACGCGGGATTTCCTGGAAAGTCGGTGGGCGCTCAATCACGCGGGTCGGGTCAACGACTCGAAACAGCTCAACCAAATCGAGCGCGAGACGCTGTGGTTCGATTTCGAGACGCTGGCGGGGCAGGGCGCGATCCACGCCAACTTCGGCATCGCGTCGGTCGAGGAGATAGAGCAGCTTAACATACTCGGCGCGACCAAGCTCGCGATGCGCCGCGCGCTGGAGGGCATCTACCAGCCTTCGGCCTTTGAGCTGAAGACGGAGCCGGATCTCTTCGCGAGCAACGAGGAAGTCGCGGCGTTTCGGCCGACGGTGTCGTGCCGAGTACTGGTGGATGGGTTGGCGCTGAGAGGATTTCCGTATCCGCACACCGGCGTAGTGCAGGGCGACGCACGTTCACTGTGCATCGCGATGGCGTCGATCATCGCGAAGGTCACGCGTGATCGCCTGATGAACGATCTCGAAGGCAAGCACCCCGGCTACGGTTTTTCACAGCACAAGGGCTACGCCACCGAGGAGCACCGTGAGGCGATACTGCGGCTCGGTCGCAGCGCGCACCACCGGGAACTCTTCCTGCGCAAACTGATGGCCGGGCGGGTCGACCCGGGGCAGATGGATTTTATCGGTTAGTGAAGAGAAAGCGCCTATCCGGGCTTCGCCGATTTGGCTTCAGCCTTTCCGGCTTTCTCGCTTTCAGTCCTTCCCCCGATGGCCGTTAAGAAAAACTCGTCCCTCGACCGCGTGCTGGGGCGGCTCGACACGCTCGACTCCGTCAATCTCGCCAACCTCGTGCAGCGGCTGGCGCGCGAGCGGGGCGTCTTCGAGGAGATTTTCAACACCCTGCACGAGGGTATTCTCGTCGTCACCGCCGACGGCGCGATCGACTACGCCAACGAGTCGGCTCAGCGCATCATCGGTCTCGGTGAGGATGAGATCGCGGGGCAGACCCTCTGGCGGCTCGTGCCTGGCCTGCGGCCTTCACTCGGCGCGATGCTCGACGATGCGGCGGCGCTACCGGTGGTGGCGCGGGAGTTCGAGCTCGCGTATCCGGAAACCCGGACGGTGCGGCTCTACATGGTGCCCTTCCGTATGGAGGGACGCGGGGCGGCAAGGCGCTACGCGGTAATTCTCTCTGATATCACGCGCGAGAAACTGAGCACCGAGCAGCGCATCGAGGACGAACGGACCTCATCGATTCTGTTGCTCGCGGCGGGCGTGGCACACGAACTCGGCAATCCGCTCAACTCGCTCAACATCCATCTCCAGCTCATCGAACGAAAGCTGAAGAAGCTCAAGGACTCTAAGGAGGCCGCGGCCATCACCGAGTCCGTGCGCATCTGTAGTGAGGAGTCGAAGCGGCTCGACGGTATCATACGACATTTCCTCGAGGCGATCAGGCCGACGCCGCCCGATTTGGCAGAGACCAATCTCGCCGATGTCCTCGATGAGGTGCTGCGTTTCCAGCATCAGGAATTCGCCGACCGCGAACTCGCCGTGGAGGTCGAGTCGACCGAGCGCGTGCCGCCGGTGATGGCGGATCGCAATCAGGTGAAGCAGGTGTTTTTCAACGTCACCAAAAACGCCATGGAGGCGATGCAGGGCGGTGGGCGTCTAAAGATTCGGCTCGGGGCTGATGACGACAACGTGTTTGTTTTCTTCGCCGACACCGGCGCGGGTATCCGACAAGAAGACATCGCGCGACTCTTTCAGCCGTATCACACGACTAAGGTCGGTGGTCACGGCCTCGGCCTGATGATTGTGCAGCGCATCATGCGCGAGCACGGCGGCCAGGCTGGCATCGAGAGCAAGGAAGGCGTCGGCACGGTCGTGACGCTGCAGTTTCCGCGCAAGGATCGTCGCGTGCGGATGCTGCCGAGCTGATACAAAAAAGCCCGGCTCAGATGAGCCGGGCGAGAAGAGCGCGCTGATTGGAACGTTCAGTTGGGTTGCGTACGCACATCAATCATCGAATCGCGGGACGACGGCGGAGGAGGCGGCGGTGGCGAAGAAGACATTCCCGAGTTGCTCGATGAAGACGACGACGATGAGGACGAATCGGACGGCGGTGGGCTATACGTCGGCGTGGGCGGAGTATACGACGACGGGCTCGAATAAGACGGCGACGACGAGACCGGCGGGGTATAAGTCACGTTGCTGTTGGTGGGCGGAGTATATGACGAACCACCTGAGCCATTGTCATCCGAACGACCGCCCCAGCGATGGTGGCCGGGGTCCGGCGCGGGCGTACCGTTCGAGGGAGGCGGAGTGGGGATGTGGCGGTTGGGATCGTCGCCGCCCGTGTAGACAGGCGGATGGTGCCGTTGCGGCGGCTCGGTGCCCACGGGCAGTGGCGGCTGCGAAGGATCGGTGGGCCAGTTACGATGACCGTCGTGATCCTTGTCTTTATCTTTATCGGGGGGATTGCCGTTATAGGGCGGATGGCCGTGAGTGGGCGGTGGGGGCTGCACGACCACGACCGCCGGAGGAGTGGTCGTCGAGATCGGCGTGACGTATCCGCCGGAGTAGTAATCGGTCGTCACCGGATCGAAGCTGCCATAGCCATTCCATGCGGTGGAGGAATAGCTGGAGTAGCTCGACGTCGGCACGGGCGTGAAGCCGCCCGTCGCCGCATAGGTCGTGGCAGTCTGCGACGGGCGGACAAACGGATTCTGCTTCATCGCAATCACCGGCACGCCGGCGGCCTCCGGTGCCCCGATCTCGATCACAAACTCAGCTTCAGCCGGATCGGAGACGAGCACCTGACCGTTCGCCGCGAGGGCGAGCACGAGTTTGTTGCGCGCGGTCTCGAACTGTTCGTTGGAGAGTTTCGTCTGGTCCGCCGTGGCCGCGACGATGGCAAACGTGTGCACGGTGGTGGGCCGCGAAGCGTAGGCCTGGGGAATAGTTGGCGTGGCGCTGTTGGCGCAGCCGGCGGTGAAGCCAGCGAGAAGAGCAACTACCGCAAATGAGACAACCGGGGTCTTTTTCATAGTGGGCTACCTCCTGTTACATAGGCAGACGTATATAACTGGAAAAGGGAACGCATAACGTTTCCTAGCCAAATGGCCTATGGCCCCGAGCAACCGGCAGTTTACTTTTTCACCGGCGGAGCAGGCGGCTGGTCGGCGACCGGGATGGACTTCACCGCGACGACCTTGGTCTCCTTTTTGCCGGCGACGCGCAGCGTCACTTTGACCGGAATCTCATCCGATGTGACGCCGAGCCGGGAAAACATGGGATCGGGCTGGCCGACCTGATCGGCGGCGAGCGTGAGCTTGCTCGGCTGCACGGCGAAATTGCCCAGATCGGAGTTTACCTCGAGGATTTCGACGTCGACGGGATCCTTGGTCTTGTTGGTGAGGATCAGCTTGATCGTGACCGGAGGCATCGGGCTGCCCATGGCGGCGCGAGCGCGCAGGTAGGACATCGCTTCGTCGTCTTCCATGTTGGAGATGTCGGCCATCTGGTCGGTGCGCTCCATGCCGCGGCCCTTTTTGACGCCATTGCCGCGGCCAAAACCACGGCTGACGGTCACGGTGGCGTCGACCTTGCCCTCGAAGAATCCATCCACGCCCTTCATGGCGATGGGCCGCTCGGCCTTCATCGCGGCGACGGCCTCAGCCGAGGGATTGCGTTCGGGACCGGACCCGCAACCGGCGAAAATGCCCAGCGCGAGGGCGGTCGGGGCGAGCAAAAGCAGGGCAGGGCGGGGGAAACGGGAAGCCATGGTAGGTATTGGGCGGATGATTGCGACAAAGCCTTGCCGAGGAGGGTCCCTGTCGCCAATCGAAAACCCTCGCATCTTTCCGGCTCGCTCTACGTCTGGCTGGGTACTGCGATGCACCTCACATGGAATCCACTGAATCGACTGAGTTGGTCGACCTTGTTCGCCGCGCGCAACGCGGCGATGAAGGCGCTCAGCGCGAGCTCATCGTGGCCTACCAGCACCGAGTGGCGGGCTTCGTCTACGCCATGACAAACCGTAGTGATGCCGTAGAGGACCTCGCGCAGCAGGTCTTCATCAAGATGGTTCGGGCCCTCGACCGCCTGCAGGCTCCGGCCCAGTTCGAGTCGTGGCTCTTCCGCCTCGCTCGCAACACCTGCATCGACCACCTCCGCCGGCAAAAGCTGCGGCGGATATTCACCCCTTTCGCGCCCGAGCACGAGGATGTGCCCGAGCCGCCCGGCGCGGTGGATACCGAGGAGCTCGATGCCCTCCGCCACGCCCTTGCCCAGCTTCGCCCCCAGGATCGCGCCCTCCTCGCCCTCGTGCAGGAAGGCCGCAGCCACGCTGAGATTGCCGAGACCCTTGGCACGAGTGTGGCTGCCGTAAAAGCTCGTCTCCACCGCGCCCGTGAGCATCTGAGAGAACATTACCAACCGCACCATGAAGCCTGAAGACCAAGCTTGGAACGCCCTCCGCCGTCACGCGTCCGCCCAGTTGCGCGACGGTTTCGCCGACCGCGTCATTGAGTCGGCCCATGGCGCGCCCGCTGCCGCGTGGCAGCAGTTGAACCGCCATGCGGTGAAGCAAATCCGCCCCGGTTTCGCGGAGCGGGTCATGCGCGCAGCCCGCGAAATCAAAGTTCCGGGTCCTTCTCTCTTCGGACAGTTCGCACTCGGCGCGGCCACGGTCGCGATCTGTTTTGCCACCGTTTTCGTGGTGCACCAGCGCCGCGTCCATGTGCAGGAGGCTGACTCCATCGCCAGCTGGGAAGCGTTTGCCGCTGAGACGCAGGACGCCGATTCGACGCAATGAACCAGCGCCTGGTGATTCCCGTATTGGTGGTGCTCGCCTTTGGCGCCGGCTACGGCGCCCGAGTGTGGACCGAGCGGGATCCCGTGCTCCCGCCGCCTCCCGCGCCGGGCAGTGAGTTCACGACTGCACGGACCGCGTCCGCTTCGGACGCGAAGCCCGAAAGCAAGTCCGCCAAGTATTCTTACCCGACCGCGGCGCGCGCGAAGTTCATCGCGGAGATCGAAAAAATCCGTCCGCAGATCGACACTTTCCGCAAGCGGCTCGACGAGATCGACGCGGAGTTCGACCAGGCTTTCGCCACGCTGCTGCGCGCCGATCAGCGCGAGCGCTTTGACGCCCAGCAGAAGAAGGACGCCGAGCATCGCTCGAAGGCCGACGCCAAGATCGCCGCCGATCCGAATCCGCTGAGCGACGATCAGGTCTACATGCTCCAGCAGCGGCCCTATTGGAGCACGATCAACAAGCTCGCAATCAGCGCGCGCCTCGACCGCGCCGTGCGCGAGTACAAGCTCGACGACGCGCAGAAGAATCAGTTTCGCCACCTGCTGGAAGTGCGACGCGACAAGTTTGTGGCTCTCCTCGAGAGCACCCCACCGCCGAGCCTGATGTACAGCCAGCTTGCGACGCAGACCCAGAAACTGCTCGCAGGACCTACCGAGCCTGCCAAGTAAACGACTTGCGGAGGGCTTGACCGCCGGTCCACGCGCCGCGTGAATCGGCACCATGGTGCCGAGCGTCCTCATCGTCGACGACGAGAAACACACCCGCGAGGGTCTGCAGCAAGCGCTCGCGGAAAACTACGACGTCTCGGTCGCGGCCAGCGCCGACGAGGCGTTCAACCTGATGGACGCGCAGCCGTTCGACGTGATCCTCACGGACCTGCGCATGCCTGGCAAATCGGGCCTCAAGGTCATCGACCGTGCGCTCGCCCTCCCGCAGCGCCCCGCCGTGCTGATGATGACAGCGTACGGCAGCATCGATACGGCGGTCGACGCGATGAAGCGCGGAGCCGTGGATTTTCTCACGAAGCCGGTCAACATCGAGCGTCTCGAAGTACTGATCCAGCGCGCACTCAAAACGAAGACCCTCGAAGTCGAGGTGAAGCAGCTCCACGAGCGGCTCGATGAGCGTTTCTCCTTCGGCAGCATTATCGGCAACTCGTCTAAACTCACTGCGGTCATCGACCAAGTGCGCCGCGTCGCGCAGTCGAAGGCCACGATCCTCATCGAGGGCGAATCCGGCACGGGCAAGGAACTCATCGCGCAGGCCGTGCATCAGGCAAGTCCGCGCGCACGCGGACCGTTCATCGCGGTGCACTGCGCGGCGCTCTCGGAAAACTTGCTGGAGAGCGAACTCTTCGGCCATGAGCGCGGCGCCTTCACCGGCGCGACCGAGCGCCGCATCGGACGCTTCGAGTCCGCGGATGGCGGCACGCTGTTCCTCGATGAAATCGGCGAGATCTCGCAGTCGACCCAGGTAAAACTCCTGCGCTTCCTCGAGACCAAGGCGGTCGAGCGCGTCGGCGGCACCAAGCCTGTCGAACTCGATGTGCGTCTTGTCGCTGCGACCAATCGCCATCTCGAGCAGATGGTACGCGACGGAAAATTTCGCGAGGATCTCTTCTTCCGTCTCAACGTCGTGCGCCTCGCGATGCCGCCGCTGCGCGAGCGTCCCGAGGACATCCCGCTCCTGCTCACTCATTATTTGAAAGTGTTCTCCGACGAAAACGGCCTCCCGCTGCTCACGCTGGAGCCCGGAGCACTCCGCACACTCGTCGGTTATCGTTGGCCGGGAAATATCCGCGAACTGCGGAATTTCTGCGAAAACGCCGTCGTGACGCGCCGTGGCGGGAGCCTCACCGAGTACGACCTCGAACCGAAATTCCGCGATCCGACTCCGCCACCAGCGCCCGGTCAGCCCGCGATGGTCAGTAGTGCGCCAACGAGTCTCTCCGTCGAGGAGAGCGAGAAGCGCCTGCTGAAGGAGGCGCTCATCAAAGCCCGTGGCAATCGCACCAAGGCCGCCGAGCTGATGGGCGTGAGCCGTCGCACGCTCCACCGCAAGATCGCGCAATGGCCCGACCTCGACGTGCAGGACTGATGAGTGCGGGTATTATTGTAGCGGCGGTCTATGACCGCCGACAGCTGCGCGAGGGGCTGAATTTCGGCGGTCTATGACCGCCGCTACAGTTCGGAATGGCTGCGTTGCGTGCCTCATGATCCCTCGCAACTCCCAAGAGTTCATCCACTGGCTCGAAGCCGGGGCGGGTGCGCACTGGGTTCGGCGCTTTGCCGTGGTCGCACTCGTGCTTCTCGGATCGCTGTTCGTGGCCAACAAGCAGTTTCACGGACCAAGTACTGAGACGACTCTGGTGCAAGCTGACATGGGGCGGCAGCTCGCCCGTGGTGAGGGGTTTACGACATTGGTCAATTATCCGCAGACGGCAGCGTTTCTGCGTGCGCGCGGAGTGGCATTTGATGCGACGCAGCCGTATCCAGAAATCCATCACGCGCCGCTCTACTCGATGGTGATCGCCGCGGTGCTGAAGCTTACACCGGGGTCGATCCGCGATGGTTTGTTTTCCAAAACCCCCGTGCCGCCCGACGGCTTTGGGGCGGACTATCTCCTGCTCGGACTTAGTCTCGCGCTGCTCTGGCTGGCGGCGTGGCTGACCTTCAAGCTCGCGTGCCGGCTCTTCGACGAACGCGTCGGCTGGCTCGCGTCGCTCGCGGTGCTGCTCTCGGTTTCCCTGTGGCAGCACACGGTGCTCGTCAATGGCACCACGCTCATGATGGTGCTCGTGCTGCTCGTATTTCATGTGTGGGTGTCGGTCGAAAACGATTTCGAGTCTAGTTTGCCGACCGGCTGGCTCGTCGCGCTTGGCGCGGGCTGCGGGCTTTTGTTTCTCACTGAGTACTCGTCGGGCGCGCTCCTGCTCGTGGCGATCGCCTACACGCTGTGGCGAGCGGGACCGCGCTTCGGTGTCGCCGTGGCGCTGGTGGTGCTCGGTTTCGCGGTGATTGCGGGTCCGTGGATCGTGCGCAATCTGCGCCTCACCGGCAGTCCCGTCGGGCTCGCGGCGCAGAATGTCGCACTGAAATTCGGCGACCCCACTGCCGAGCCGGCGACCGTGCGTGCGACGCTTTCGGCGGAGCTGCCCGCGATCGACCTCAACAAACTTGGCAACAAGACGCTCACTTCTTTGCAGGATAATCTGAAGTCGCGGCTGTGGTCGGGTGGGGCGCTGTGCTTCACGGCGTTCTTCGTGGCGGGCAGTCTATATACGTTTCGTTCCCCTGCGGCCAACCGCCTCCGCTGGGTCTGCGTGGCGGCAGTGGGCGTGTTGCTCGTGTCGCAGGCTGCACTCAATTCCGGCGAGAGCGAGCGGCTCGTGGCGGTGTGGTGCGCGCCGCTGATCATCCTGTTTGGCGCGGGCTTTTTCTTCGTGCTGCTGAGTGCCAACGCCACGCTGGTGCAATCGCCACGCTGGGCGGCCGCGGTGCTGCTGGTTGTGCAAGCGCTCCCGCTGCTCCACGATGCGCTCGAGCCGCGCCGGATGCATTTTCAATATCCGCCCTATTTTCCGGGCCTTCTACAGGGCATGAAGTTCGAGCTCACGCGACGCGAAGCAGTGGGTCGCTTCGGGCTGATGGCGGACATCCCGGCGGGCTTGGCGTGGTATGGTGGGGCTCGGGTGTGGGCGCAGCCATCGCGCATGCGCGATTTCCATGCGATCATGTTGGAGCAGCCGGTGGGCGAGTTGCTGCTGACGCCGCGCACGCTGGACCGGCCCTTTTTCTCCGAACTTAATGCCCGCGCCCAACCTGCCGCTCCGCTGCAGGCCGTGCCCAATCGCTACGGCGAGTGGGGTGAGGTATATGCCGGTTTGCTCACGGGAGCACCACCGCGGGAGTTTCCCCTCCGCTCGCCGGAGCGCCTGGCGGAGAATCTTTACGTTTTACTTAACCCGTCTTTGCCCCCGGTGCGGCAAAAGTAATTGCTTCATCTCTGTGGCTCTGCGTACGTTTGCCACTCGTTTGCGGCCCTATTCGTCATGAAATTTTTGCGCCTCTTCTTGCTCGGCGGGTCCTGTGCTGTTGGCACCGCGTGGGCGGTTTACGCGCCTGTGCCCGAGCAGGAGCAGGGCAAAGCCTTCACCGTTTCCGCGCGCGCAGGCGTCAATTACGACAGCAATATCTTTGGCGCAGCCAGCAACGAAATCCATAGCATGGTGTATGAGGTGGCGCCGAAGGCGGTGTTCAACGCCTCGATTGGCACGCAGTCGTTTGCCTCGGCGTCGTATGAGCTCACGCTCGACGAGTTCGACAATCGCCCCGGCGAAAAGCTGCTCGCCAGCCATGCGTTCAACGCCCGTTTCGCGCACGCGTTTACGAAGGTCACGAGCATCGATCTCAGCGACACCTTTGCCTCGCAGCGCAATCCCGAGGCGCAGCTCAATGGTCTCACCGTCAACACCGACCAGTCGGTGCTCAATAATGAGGTGGACGGCATTCTCACCACTGAACTCGCGCCTAAAATCGGCCTGACGGCAAAGGCTCGCACCCTGCTCACGCGTTTCCGCAGCGACAACCTTGCGGCCGATCTCGACCACACCGAAAATCTCTACGGTCTCGCCGGTGACTACGCCGCGCTGAAGGAATTCAAGATCGTCGGCGAGTATCGCCATCAGGACATCGACTACCGCACCGCGGGTGCGCTGAAGGATAAGCGCACGGACTTCCTCATGACTGGCGCGGACTACAACCCCTCCGATAAGATTTCGGGTTCTGCCCGCATCGGCTATGAGTGGCGCAAGCGCAAATCCGAGCGCAGCACCTCGGCTCCCTACGCCGAACTTTCGGCACGCTATGCATACGGCGAAAAGTCCTTTGTCTCGGCGGGCTATCTCTTCACTTACGAGGAGGCGTCGGACGTCACGCGCTTCACCGATACGCGAGTCAATCGCGGCTTCGTGAATCTCCAGCATGCGTTTACGCCGCACCTCTACGTTTCCAGCGCGGTCGACTACGAGCCTTCGCGCTTGCGCGGTCGCCGCGGCTTCGTGGACCTCGAGGAGACCGCGACGCATGCCGGACTTACCTTCACTTACCAAGCCGACAGGCACTGGAGCGCTTCGGTGAGCTACGATTACGACCACACGGATTCCGACGATCCGAGCCGCCTCCTCCGCCGCCAGCGCATGGGCGTGGGGGCGAGTTACGTGTTTTAAGCTCCGCCGCGCATGGCCTCGGTTTCCGGCAAGGAGGGTGCTTCGCTCGCGGATTTCCTGCAAATCCTGCGTCAGCGCAAGGCCCTCATCGCGCTGATCTTCTCGCTCGTGCTGGTGACGACCCTGGTGGTCACGGCCTTCACTCCGCGCTGGTATCTCGCCACGACTAAAGTGCGGGTGGAAAAGCCCGAGGGTGAGGTGAAGCTCTTTCAAGCGCAGAACAACGGCTTGTCCGGTGATCCGTACTTCCTCCAGGACCAGTTCCGGATCATGCAATCGGAGAAGATTCTGTATCCGGTGATCGAGCGGCTCGGCCTCGGCGCCAAGCTCGCCGCGCAGCGCGGTGTCGGCGGCACGCTTTCGCCAGCACTCGCCTATGAATATCTCGTGCGCGACATGCTGCGCATCGAGTCGCAGCGTAGCTCCTCGCTCATCGAGATCAACGTTTACGCGCAGAACCCCCAGCTCGCCGCCGACATCGCGAACGAGATCGCGCGGGTCTACTCCGATGATCGCATTGCGCTCGCCACCTCCGAGCAGCGCGAGGGTATGGCCGAGCTTGCGAAGCAGCTCGCCGCGCAAGAAGAGGTTGTCAGTCGGCAGCGCGACGCCGTGGAAAAGCTTCGCAAGGATCTCAATATCTCCGGCGTCGATCTCAACTCGCGCTATTCCGACATGGAGATCGAGACCCTGCGCCAGATGCAGAACTCGCTCATCGCGCTCAGCGTCGATGCCATCGGCCGCAAGACTCGCTGGGAGCGCTTCAAATCCATCCCGCTCGACGACCGCCTTGGCCTCGTCAACTCGGAGCTCATCCCGGACCAGAACATCCAGAATCTCCTCCAAGCCTACCTTGTCGCCGATCAGAAGGTCACGCAGCTCAAGGGCCGGCTCGGCGAAGCTCACCCCGAGCTTGTCGCCGCCGTGGAGAATCGCGGCAAGATCCGGGAGCAACTCACCGCACAACTCCGTGGCTACGAGAGTGCGCTCGAGATCGCTTACAAGGAAGCCGACGCGCGCGTCGAAGAACTACGTCGCCAATTGGAGCAGGCCAAGGTCGGCCAGATTCTCTCTGCCCGCGAAAAGATGCGTCCCTTCGAGGAGGCCGCCCAAAAGCTCGACGATGCGCAGCGGATGCTCACGACTTTCAAGCTCACGCTCCGCCAGCGCGAGATCGACTACAGCCCGCCGAAGCGCAGCATCGAAATCCTCAATCAGGCCGAGCCGGCGCGACACCCGAGCCGGCCCAATTGGTGGGTGAATGCTCTCTTCGCCGGCGTATTCGGAGCGCTGCTTGGAGTGGGAGCGGCGGTATTTCTGGAATATCTCGACACTAGCTTTCGCAATGTCGCCGACATCGAATCACGCCTCGGTCTGCCCGTGCTGGGCATCATTCCGTTCCAAGCTCAGCCGCTCGGTATGGCCGAGGAAAACCCGGCCGACACCGAGCCGTATCGCGTGCTGCAGACCGGCATCAATCTCATTCTCAAGAGCGACCGCCCGACCGCGATCGCCGTCGTCTCCGCCGGCCCGGCCGAGGGCAAAAGCACCACGCTGCATCGGCTCGCGCGCGTGAGTGCCGCGTCGGGCGAGCCGTGCATTTTGATCGATGCCGACCTTCGCCGTCCCGCGCAGCACCGCCTCGCCGATCGTCCGAGAGAACCGGGCCTCTGTGAGTTGCTACAGGGCAAGCTCGACCTCGATGCGGTCACACAGAAAGCCATCGCGCCCGGTCTCGATTTCATTCCCGCCGGTGCCAGCTCGCACGGCTTTGCGCTCAGTCTGCTTTATGCCGAGCGGCTCCGTGAACTGATCGCCACGCTGCGCGGCCGCTACCGTCGCATCTATTTCGACTCGCCGCCGATCATCGGCGTGAGCGACGCGTCCGTGCTCGCGAGCGCGGTCGATGGGGTAGTGCTGCTGATCCAGCATCGCCGCAATCCCGCCTCGATGGTGCAGCGCGCCCAGCAGATCGTGACCGGCCTTAAGACGCCACTGATCGGTGCGATCCTCAGCCAAGTGCCCCCGCGCTCCGGTGAGGACTACGGCTACTACACGCACAATTACTCGTACTACAGCGACGGCACGAAGCCCCGCCGATCCTCCGGATCGAGCACGAAGACTTCTACCGGTCCCGACCGCCTCACGCTCGACGAGCCACCACGGAAAGGGTGAGGGGCAGGACGCAGTGCGCTCAACAGGACGGTGAGCTTTTCGTTGGTCGGCGATTGGCGCATCTTCCTTTGTCGCGATCGGTCTCTTCGTCAGCGATGCGGCGTATGCATCGCGATGTCCGAAGCACTCAGTTTCAGGCCCGAAAAATTCCTGCAAATAGCTGTTGACGAAGCCTACCCCGATCCTACTTCTTTGCACCCTGCTCTGCGGGCGTAGCTCAGTTGGTAGAGCACTACCTTGCCAAGGTAGATGTCGCGCGTTCGAGTCGCGTCGCCCGCTCCACTTTAAAGGCCGTCGGTTTAACCGACGGCCTTTTCGTTGGTTACGTAAGAAGATTCAGCTGCGGGTTAGGCCGGGTTTTCCGCAACCCGCCGCACGGACTCGGCCTACTAGTCAGCCGCGCGCAACCGACGCGTTGCGGAAAACGCACCCTACCATCAAGCCGCCGCCAGCTAGGGCTACCACGCGTACCGCAAGCCGCCCGACAGAAACCGCGGCGTGCCCACATTGACCACGCCGTCGGCACTGCGGCCGGTTTCGATGCGGGCATCGCCGAGATTCTCGGCTTGGATAAAGACCTCGGCCTTTTTGCCCAGCGCATGGCGTGCGCCGAGATCGGCCACGAGCACCTCCCCTAGGCGGAGCGTATTTTCGTCGTCCTCGAATTGGCGCCCGATCCAGCGTACCCGCGGCGTGAGGTCGAAATCGCCGCGCGTCCGCCAAGTCACGCCTACCGAGGCGCTGTACCGCGGGACTTGGGCGAGTTGTTTACCGACGAGCGCAGGCGCGAGCGCGGTGCGGCGAACGGTGGCGTCGCTGATCAGCAAGGCCGTTTCAACGGACAGGGTGCGCTGCGGATGCCAGCGGGCGGAAAACTCCAAGCCTTGCACGAGCAGGCGATCGAGATTGAGCCGTTGCCGGCCGACGCCACCGGTGGCCAACGTACCGAAGAGCGGAAAGGTGCCGGGACCGCGCGCGAGGGTGACATTCCCGACCGCATCGCGGAAATCGTTGGCAAAGGCCGTCACGCCCAGCGCAAGCGGCGGAGGCGTTCCGCGCGAAGGCCAGCCATGCAGATCGTTGCCTGTCGGCCAGCCGCGACCGAGGGGCGTCCATTCTACGCCGATTTCGCCGCTGAAGGCGTGCTCGTTTTGCAGCGCGGGGTTGGCCTCGGTGACATTAGCCCCTTGGCGGAAAGGGCGGTAGAGCTCGTTGAGCGTGGGCTGGCGGTAGGAGCGCTGGAGGTTGCCATGGACGCGCCACGTTTTGGTCGGACTCCAGGCGAGCCCGAGATTCGGGCTGAATTCCCCGCCGCCGTCCGATGCGTACACGTCGTCGCGCAGCACCGCGCCGGTCGCACGATCGGTCTCGCGACGATGGCCATCGGTATTGGTCCAGCGGTCGAGCCGAGCGCCGAGCGTGACGGTCCATCCTTCGCCGAAACTCCGCTCGTGCAGGACGAAAATGCCGACATTCGCTTGATCCCCGCCCGCGATGCGTTGCCGCGTGAAACTGCCGGCGGAGAACGAAAAATTCTCCTGAGTCTCGCCCCGCACCACACGCGCATCGACGCCCGCGACCGTGTGCGCATTTTTATCCTGCTGCCACGTGCCGGTCCACGATGCACCGGCCGCGGTTGCGGGCACGGCAAACTGATCGCTCGCGGGCGTCTCCGCGGTGCGGGTCGTGTTGACCGAGCTGAAGGTGCTGGCGAAAGACTGCTCCTGCGCGTACGCGACGGTCTGCCACGAGAAATCCTTAGCCGGAGCGCCCGCGAGCGAGGCCGAGACGAACTTTTCGCGCGAGCCGTTGCGTTGGTAGGGCGTGCCGTTGCCGCGAAACTCTTCATAATAGCGCGCGTGGACGCCGAGTTCGAGTTGGTCGCCGAGCGGCGCTCGCGCCCCCAGCCCGAGCCAACGGTGGCGGCTCCAGGCAGCGATATCGATCGGCCCGCGCCGCTCCGGGGCGACCAGTGAAAATCCGTCGGTGGTGAAATCGCGTCCCAGCAACTGCACCGCGCCTCGGCCCACGGGCTGCGTCACCGCGAACTCCGCGCTGCGCGTCCCAAAATCTCCGGCGGTCACGACTGCGCGACCCGAGCCTCGCGTGACCCAGTCGGGTGCGTCGAGGTACGGAGAGTTGGGCCCGGGACTCGTGGGAAACGAGGTCTGAAGTTTCCCGCTGAAAAGCTGCACGACTCCGCCCAGCGCAGAATTGCCCCACGCCGTCGCGCCGCCGCCGGGTACAACCTCGACGTGATCGAGGCTCTCGCGCGGCACCTTCGTCCACGCGACCCAACCGCCGAAGGGATCATTGAGCGGCACTCCATTCAATAGCACCAGCGAGCGACTCGCGCCGCTCGGCCCGAGTCCGCGAAGCGACACGCCCTGCGCCGTGGGATTGGCCGTGAGGCTGTCGCTGCGCCGAAACAAACTGAAGCTCGGCACCGAGCGTAGTGCGCCATCGAGCGTGATCGCGGGTGTGTCGCGCACCGCTTCAGTATCGATCGTGATCACCGAGGTAGCACCACGATCTGATCCGCCTGCGAGCCGCGTGGCGGTGACGACTTCGGGCGAGAGCGTGACGGTTTGTGCCGCCACGCGCAAGACCGCGCCGGAGAAGAGCGCAAGCGACAGGATGCGCTCGGAGCCCTTCACGGCTATTTCCGCAACGCGGCCACTTGCTCCGCGGTTACCGGCGCAGCGCCCTTCGCGAAGGTGCGGCGCACGAAGTTCGCGATCTCGGCGATGTCGGCGTCTTTGTAGACGCCGCCGAAAGGCGGCATCACGTTGGAATACTTCGGGCGGTCGGCCGGGAGAGTGGCAGTCGGGCCATTGATCAACACTTTGATCAGCGTCGTCGGATCGCCCGCGACGACGCTGCTGCCAATGAGCGGCGGCTGCATGCTACTCACACCGCTGCCATCGGGCATGTGGCAAGCGGCGCAGACTTGCTGATAGATCTGTGCGCCGCGCGACTTGTCGTTGATCACCGCTGCGGCTGGTGCAGAGCTGCTCACCGTGACCTTCTTCGCGGCCGCTGGCGCGGTCTCGCCGGTGTAAATCACGCGCCAGATGCGGCCTTTTTCTGTCTCGGCGATATAGAGCGAGCCATCGGGACCGACAGCCACGCCGCCCGGGCGGTAAAAGGCATCGCGAGTATTGGTGAAGTACTCCTTGCCCGGAAAGCCTTCGGCGAAGTTTTCATACTCACCGGTCGGCATGCCTTTCGCATCAAAGGGAATGAAGACGATCTTGTAGCCCGCTTGTGCGCGCGGCGCGCGATTCCACGAGCCGTGAAACGCGAGAAACATACCGCCGCGGTACTTCGCGGGAAATTGGGTACCGTCGTAGAGGCACATCTGCAGCGGAGCCCAGTGCGCGGGGAAAGCGATGAGCGGCTTGTCGAAGGCGGGGTTGTCGTCGCGCTTACGGCCGTCGCCGCCGTACTCGGGCGAGCGCATGCGGACCTGCTTGATCGGGTCCCAGTAAGAGTAGGGCCAGCCGAGATTGGCGCCTTCCTTGAGCAGGTGAAACTCCTCGGCGTCGCGCTCGGCGTTGTCTAGTTCGTCGTAGTCGGTGGGGTCGACGATGTTGAGATTGTCGCGGCCCATCATCGTCATGAAAAAGTTCTTGGAGGTCGGCTGCCACACGAGAGCGAGGCAGTGGCGGTGACCGGTGGAGAAGCGCACGCCGTCGGCCTGCGTCTGGTTGGGTTTGGCGGCGTCGTAGCGCCAGAAGCCGCCGTAGGTCTCCTGAAATTTCGCCACCTCGGCATCGCTGAAGCCCTTCGCGCCCAGCTGGCGGTCGGGCTTGCTGTAGACGTTGTACGGCGAGCCGACCTCCACGATGATGTGGCCCTTGTCGTCGAAGGCGAAGGCCTTGGCGTCGTGGTCGCGCTCGGCGGGCAGGTCGCGCACGATCACCTCGGTCGGCGAGGAGGGCACCAGCTCGCCGGGCGTGTATTTCTGGCGATACACCGTCGTGCGGCTGGAGTGGTAGAGATAGCCGTCGTGAAACTGGATGTGCGTGCCGCCGTCACCGGGGCCGAATTCCTCGATGCGGTCGAAGCGGCCATCGCCATCGGTGTCGCGCATCGCCCAAATCTTGCCGTTTTTGCCCTTGGCGTAGAGGTCGCCGTTGGGCGCGACCGCGAGGAAACGCAGGCGCTCGCCGGTGCGGCCAACCTTCTTGTCGACGACGAGATTGTCCGCGGCTACGAGCGCGCGGAACCCCGGCGGGAGCGTAATGCCGCCATCGTCGGTATCGGGCGAGGGGAGGGCGGCGTGGGCCGAGACGGCGAGGGCGAGCAACGCAAACGGGGCGGGGAATTTCATCGGTAGGCGGAAAGTGGTTGGGGAGTCCAGTCGCGCAAGGCGCACCGTGGTCATATTGTTGCGATCTGTCCGTCGTGCGGTCGAGGGTGAATGACGAGGGGCGGTGGTAGGAGTTGCGTCATGAGAGCGGGCATATTTCGCGCGTTGCGGCACGTCACCCCAAGCCTCATGCAGACAGTGTGAAATCCTCCGAGTTCTTCCGCTTGCCCGCGTCGCTGGCGCCCTTTGCGGCGCATTTCCCCGCCGACGCGACGCCGTGGGATTGGCTCAAGCAGATCGGTGCCGCGCTCGCCGCGCTGCCGCCGCCGACGAAAGTCGCCGTGCCGCCTGGCGTGCACCTCGAAGGACTCGTCTGGCTGCACCCGAGCGTGAAGCTCCCCGCGCACGCCACGATCATCGGGCCAACGTGGATCGGCGCGCGCACGGAGATCCGCCCCGGAGCTTTCATTCGCGGCAACGTGATCGTCGGCGAGGGCTGCGTGCTGGGTAACTCCAGCGAGTTCAAAAACTGTCTGCTCCTCGATGGCGTGCAGGCGCCGCATTTCAACTACGTTGGCGACTCTATTCTCGGCAACGGCGCGCATCTCGGCGCGGGCGCGATCTGCTCCAATCTCCGCCTAGACCAGCAGCCCGTCGTCGTGCGCGGCCCGGGCGCGAGCTACGATACAGGCCTCAAGAAATTTGGCGTTGTGCTGGGCGACAAGGCCGAGGTCGGCTGCAACGCCGTGCTCAATCCCGGCGCTCTTCTCGGCCCGCGCGCCCTCGTGATGCCGACCCTCGCCTTCAGTGGCTACCTGCCGCCCGCGACCATCGCACACGCCCGGCCGGCCACGAAGTTCATCGCGCGGCGGGATTGACGCCGCCCCGCTCGCCTCGCGAAGCTGGCGTTTTTCATGCGCACCCTCACCGGTATCACGCCCTCCGGCACGCTCCACATCGGCAACTACTTTGGCGCGATGCGCCCCGCCATCGAGGCACAGGCCGCGGGCGACTGTTTCTACTTCATCGCCGACTACCACTCGATGACGACGGTGACCGACGCCGCCGAGCGCCGGAAAAACACCCTCGGCATTGCGATCGACTGGCTCGCGTGTGGACTCGATCCCGCGAAGAGCGTTTTCTGGAGGCAGAGCGACGTATCTGAGGTGACTGAACTGACGTGGATCATTGGTTCGCTCACCCCAATGGGCCTCCTCGAGCGTGCTACCAGCTACAAGGATAAGACCGCCAAAGGCATTTCGCCTAACTTCGGCCTTTTTGCCTATCCGGTCCTTATGGCCGCGGATATCCTCCTCTACGACACGCATCGCGTGCCGGTGGGCAAGGACCAGAAGCAGCACCTCGAGATGACGCGCGACATAGCGAGTAAGTTCAACGAGACCTATGGCGAAACCTTTGTCCTGCCCGAGCCGGTAATCCGCGAGGACGTCGCCGTGATCCCCGGTCTCGATGGCCAGAAGATGAGCAAGAGCTACGGCAATACCATCGAGATCTTCGGTGACGAGAAGGCCATGCGGAAAAAGATCATGTCGATCGTGATGGACTCGCGCACGCCCGCCGAGCCCAAGCCCGATGCCGACAAGAATCTCGCGATTCTCCTGCTCAAGCACGTGGCTCCCGCCGACGTGGCCGCCGATTTCGAGAACCGCCTCCGCGCCGGCGGCCTTGGCTACGGCGACCTCAAGAAGGCGCTTTTCGAGCACTACTGGAACTACTTCGCCACCGCCCGCGCGCGTCGCGCCGAATTGCTGGCCAATCTCGACCACGTCGAGGCCGTCCTCAAGGACGGCGCTGCCCGCGCGCGTGCCACTGCCAGTGTCGTCCTCAAGCGCGCCCGCAAGGCGAGTGGTTTGGAGTAAGTCACCAGTTTTAGCTGTCCGTGTAGCGGAACGCGTGAGCGTTTCGCCTCGGCCCTTAGCTTGTAGCGGCGCTCTATGAGCGCCGAATCAGCTCGGCGTGCTCCAGATTCATGCCGGCGGTCATAGACCGCCGCTACAGCTCTCCGCAGTTAAAATGGAAACCGCGGATAAACGCAGATGAACACGGAGGCCTGATCGGTATCCGCGTGAATCCGTGTCCATTCGCGGTTCAAAAAACTCCCAACCCTTTCGCTACTTTTTCTGCAATCGCTCCACCGTCATGAATTCCCGGACCGCATCGGCCTCGCGGCCTAGTTTGCGGTATGCGAGCCCGAGATTCACATGCGCCTCGGCTGACTCTGGTGCGAGTTCCACGGCGGTCTGAAAATGCGGGAGCGCCTCGTCGATTTTCCCCGAATACGCGAGCGCCCGACCGAGGCCGATGTGGGCTTCGGCGAAGTCAGGCTTCAGTTCCAAGGCACGGCGGAAATGCGGGAGCGATTCGTCGATGCGGTCGAGCACGGCGAGGCCGGTGCCCCAGTTGAGCTCGGCTTCGGGATAATGCGGGTCGAGCTTGGCGGCACGCTCGAACTGAACGACGGCTTCGGCGGTGCGGTTGGAGTAGGCGAGGGCGAGACCGAGATTGTAGGCGGCGAGGGGAAACTGCGGCTTGGCCTCCAACGCGCGGCGGAAAGCGGTGATCGCCTCGTCGCGACGCCCGAGAGCATTGAGGGCGGCGCCCATGCTGTTGTACGCAGCGGCGAACTGCGGCATGAGCTCGAGTGCGTGACGGAAATGGGGCAGCGCTTCGGTGGGGCGCCCGATTTCGTTGAGCGCGTTGCCGAGATTATTCTCGGCCTCGGCATTGTCTGGATAGAGCTGCAGCGAACGCTCGAAGTGAGGAATCGCGGCCGCCTGTCCATCGCGGGCGACGAGGATCGCGCCGAGATTATTCTCGGCCATCCAGCACCGGGGATTGGCGGCGAGCGTCGTGACGTAGAGCGTCTCAGCGTCGCGATATTTGCTGCACTCGGCGCGGCTCAGCAGGCCGAGGCCCACGAGGAGCGCGACGGCTCCCGGCCGCACGACGGCGATGGGCAGACGACTGAAGGCCGCCGCGAGCAGCGCGACGACCGCGAGCGACGCGAGGTACTGGAAATGATCGGCGACAAAGGAAAAGAGAAACGGGAAGACATTGAAGAACCCGAGTGCCGGAAAGAGGGTGCCGCCGAAGAGTAGCAGCACCGCTAGTGGCGCGCGAGAATGACGAGTCCACCATACGCCGGCGGCGACGAGTCCGATCGCACCGAGCGGAAACAGCCATTGCCAGGCGGCTCCGGCATCGAGCGTCCAGCGGGGATAAATAAAAACGAGCTCGGCCGGCCAGAGAAGTTTGCCAAGATAAAACCACAACGCGCGCCCGGCGAGCAGGCCGCGCTGGATAAACGACAGCTCAAACTGCCCACCGCTCGCGCCGATGAGCCCGCGCTCGACGGCTGCGGTCAGCAACCCGCCCGCCATCCCGGCGGCCAGCCACGGGAGAAGTGGCACTACATCGCGCTTGAGCTCCACACGTCCGCGCTGCCACCAGAAGATCACGAGCAGTGCCGCGGGCAGGGTCACAGTGACAGATTTGGTGAGCAGCGCCGTGACAAATAATCCCGAGGCCCACGCATAGTCGGCCGTGCGCCTCTCACGATCGTAGCGCAAATAACAGAGCGCTGCGGCGAGATAGAGGACGGCTGAAAGCGTGTTTTTCTGCTCAGAAATCCACGCGACGGACTCGACACACACCGGATGGAGCGCGAAGAGCAGCGCGGCCAGCGTCGCGCCGGGAATCGCGAGGCGCCGCAGCACCGCAGCGAAGAGACATGCGGCGGTCGCATGCAGCAGCACGTTGAGCAAGTGATAGCCCAGCACGGCATCGCCCCAGAGATGATGCTCCAACCAGAACGCGGAGTGGAGCAGCGGATAGTACTGCTGCGTCGCGCCGATATCGGTCCAGATGCGGACGAGGCCAGCGAGGCCGCGTAGATCAGCGCGCGTGACATGCGCATTGTCATCCCAAAGAAGACTGCCGGTGAGTGCGGGCCAATACACCAGTAGTGCCGCGGCGAAAACAAGCAGCGCAGTGAGCCGCGGCGAGAGGTCGAGCGGCGATGAATTGGATCGAGGCGCAGTCATTCGGGCGTCAAGGCTTTCCGCCCAAGCTCGGATTGAGCCGCACGGCTTCGGCGTAGTGCTGGCTGGCCTCGGGCATCCGCCCCGTCTGCCGTAGTGCGAGCGCGAGCTGGAGATGCGCGTCGGCGAAATTGGGCTGCAGTTCGAGCGCGGCGCCGAACTCGCCGATGGCTTCGTTCAGGCGACCGGTAGTGACGAGAGCGCGGCCATAGAAATAGTGACCCTCGCCGTAGTTGGGATCGAGTTCGATGGCGCGGGCGAAGTGCGGCAGCGCTGTGCTCAGCTGATTCGTGAGCAGCAGCGCGATGCCGAGATTGCTCTCGGCCTGCGGGAAATCGGGCTGGAGTTTCAACGCCGCCTCGAACTCGGTGCGTGCGCCCGCGGTGTCACCGGCATTGGCCAGGCCGAGGCCGAGATTCAGATGAAACTGCGCCGAAGACGGATCGAGCCGAAGGGCGCGGTGAAATTCCACGATGCCTTCCGGCAGGCGATTGAGGGCCATGAAGGTCGCGCCGAGATTGTTGTGCGCGCTGGGGTTATTGGGCGCGAGGGCGACAGCGCGCTGGAGATGCGCGAGCGACTCGTCGTTGCGCCCGAGGCGGCGGAGTGCGTCGCCGAGATTGCTCTCGGCGTCGGCGAACTTCGGGCGGAGTTTCAGCACCGCCTCGAAGTGGGGGATTGCATCGACGGGCTGGCCTTGGTCGACGAGGAGATTGCCGAGATTGTTGTGCGCCATCCAGCAGTCCGGATTAGCCGCGAGCGTGATCTGGTAGAGCGTGGCGGCGTCGCGGTACGTGGCGCTCTGCGCACGGGTGAGGCCGGCGAGGACGACGAGCACAACGATGGCGCCGATTCGCGCGGCAATCAGCGGCGCGCGGGAGAGCGCAGCGGCTAGCAGCGCGAAAATCGCGAGCGAGGCGAGGTACTGAAAATGATCCGCGACGTACGAAAAGAGAAACGGGTAGACATTGAAAAAACCGAGCGCGGGAAACAGCGTGCCACCAAAAATCAGCAGCGCGGCCAGCGGCCCGCGCGAACGTCGCGTCCACCACACGCCCGCGCCGACGAGCCCAAGCGCCGCGATCGGGAAAAGCCACTGCGCGAGCGAGGACGCATCGATCATCCAGCGCGGATAGATGAACATCAGGTCCGCGGGCCACGCGAGTTTACCGAGGTAGAACCACAGCACGCGTCCAGAGAGCAGTCCGCGCTCCAGCAGCGACAGCGAGAAGTCGTCGCCCGTCGCACCGATCAGCCCGCGCTCGAAGCTCGCTGTCAACCACCCGCCCAGCACACCGACGACCAGCCACGGCACTAGCGGCAGCACATCGCGTCGCAGATCGAGCCGCCGCTCGCGTTGCCACCAGAAGATGACCAGCAGTGCGGCGGGTAGTGTGGCCGTTACGGTTTTCGTCAGCAGCGCCGCGAGAAACAATCCCGACGCCCACGCGTAGTCCGCGGTGCGCCGATCGCGGTCGTAGCGAAGGTAGCAGAGCATGGCGGCGAGATAGAAGACCGCCGACAACGTGTTTTTCTGTTCGGAAATCCACGCGACCGATTCCACGCACACCGGATGCAGCGCGAAGAGGAGCGCCGCGAAGATCGAGCCGGGCACCGCGAGTCGCCGCAGTACCGCGGCGAAGAGGCACGCAGCGGTGGCGTGCTGCAGCACATTGAGCACATGGTAGCCGACGGTGGAGTCGCCCCAGAGATGGTGCTCGAGCCAGAAGGCGGAGTGAAGCAGCGGGTAGTATTGCTGCGTCGCGCCGAAATCGGTCCAGATGCGGATCAGCCCGGTGAAGCCGCGGAGATCGGCGCGCGTGACGTGGCCGCCGTCGTCCCAAAGAAAACCGCCCGTGAGCGCTGGCGCGTACGCGAGCAGTGCCGCGCCGAAAATCAGCAACGCCCCGGCCAGCGGCGGCAGCGCGAACGGGTCGGCTGGCGTCGGCGAGGCGGGGGTGGGGCGCGGGGACTTCATGCGCGGGCGACGAGGAAACGGGGCCGAGCCGGACCGGCGCAAGAGGGAAGCGCCGCCGATGCGCGCATAACGGTCTTGCCGACACGTGTCTCCGCGGGCATCCCGATGCCCACGTTGGACGCACGCCCTCCCCACGAACTCCTGCGCCGCTGGCTGCTCGCGCTCGCGTGCGCCACCGTGCTGCTCTTCGTGTTCAGCCCGCCGCTCGGCGCGTTTTTCGCGTGGCATCGCGCGCCGGAACTCGGGGCGATGGTTGAGACGCGACGTGGGGCCAACGTGCTGTGGCAGGCCGAGCACCTCGGCGCGCCGCTGCCCGATCCGCTGCACGGCGCGATCCAGTGGCGGCTGCTGTTTCCGGCGCTGGGCGGTCTGCTCGCGCTGCCGGCGCCTGTGCTCTTCGGTCTAGCAGAGGTCGGTGGCCTGCTCGCGCTCGCTTTCGTGGTGACGGTGCTGCGCCGTCGCGGCGTGGGTTGGCTGGAGTGCGCGGCAGGCTCCGTCGTATTTGGCGCGGCGGCGTGGTGGCTGACCTCGGTGTCGTGGCTCGGGTATTTCGATACGTGGGTCGTGCTCGCGTTGCTGCTGGTGGCATTTGCCGAATCGCGCTGGCTGGTGTGGACCGCGTGCCTGCTCGCGCCGTGGGTCGATGAGCGATTCGTGCTCGGCGTGCCGGTGGCGTGGCTGTGCCGGCTTGCACTCGCTTCGCCGGAAGAAACGGCGCAATTGAAACGCGACGCGCTAATCGTGGCCGGTCTATTGGGCGCATTCGTCATCGTGAGACTCGGCGTGCTCTCAGGCCGCTCGGGCCCGCAGGCGCGGGTCGGGGAGTACCTCGATTGGCTGAAACTCGGCGGCACGCCGTGGATACGTTTCATCTTTGGCATCTGGGAGGGGCTGCGCACGGGCTGGTTTTTTGTCGGTGCGGCGCTCGTGCTGCTCCCGCGCGCTCAGGGCCTGCGACTCGGCGTCGCGGTCACCATCGTGGCGCTGGTGAGTTTAGCCACGGCGCAGGATTTCGGGCGGTCGTTGATGTTTGTCGCTCCGGTCGTGCTGCTCGGGCTCGTGCTCGCGCTGAAGAACTCGCAGCGCTGGACCCGTTACGCCCTGCGCGGCGGCGCGATGGCGACGCTCGTGCTGCCAGCCTATCTCGTTGTGAGCGATCGCGTGAGCCCCGTGTTCTATCTCTATCACGAACTCGCGAATCTCGATTCCCGCCCGACGCTCCTCATGGCCGATGCGCACGAGCTGCAAGGCGTGCGCGCAATGGAGGGCGGCGACCCGGCGGAGGCGTTGCGCGAGCTCACGCTGGCCATCGCCCTCGCGGAAAATCCCACCAGCGCGTCCAAGCACCGCGGACTGCTCGCGATCAGTTTCGGCAAATGGGACGAGGCGCGGAAGGACTTCACGAGGATGACCGAGTACGAGCCGCGTAATCCCGAGGGCTGGTTCTTGCGCGCGCAGGCAGGGCTGGCGCTGCGCGATACCGAGGCCGCGCGGAACGATTTCGCGCAGGCGCAAGCGGTCGCGACGGGCGACTGGGCGAAGCGGCCCGATGTGGTGCGCTTCGCGGCGAAGCTCGGTGCGGCGCGTTGAGCGGCGGATATGTCACGACAGCGTGACTGATGCCTTGCCATGCCAGGGCGGAAGCGCACGAATCCTGCTTTCTACGACTCATGGCATCTTCGGCGCGGCTGCGGCTCAGGTCCGGACTCCACGTGCGCGATTTCCTCCTCAGCGGATGGACGATGGCGGTGCTGGTGTTTCTCTACCTGCCGATCGTGGTGCTGGTGGTCTACTCGTTCAATGCGTCGCGGCTCAATGTCGTGTGGCAGGGCTTCACCTTCGACTGGTACCGCCGCATCTGGGAAAACGCGCCGCTGCTCACCGCGGCAAAAAACAGCCTGATCATTGCGGCGATCACCACTGCAGCCTCAGTCGTGCTCGGTACCTCGGGGGCATGGCTGCTGCACCGCTATCGCTTTCGCGGCGCTCGCTCGATCCAGACGCTCGCGGCGATCCCGATGGTGATGCCGGAGATTCTCATGGGCATCAGCCTGCTGATCTTTTTCGCGACCGCCGGGATGCCGCTCGGCTTCACGACGATCATCATCGGGCACGTGACGTTCTGTTTTCCCTTCGTGATGGTGGCGGTGCAGGCGCGTTTGAAGGGCCTCGACCCCGCGATGGAAGAAGCGGCGCTCGATCTCGGCGCGACGCCGCTGCAGGCGTTCTGGCTCGTGATCGTGCCGTGTCTGCAACCGGCGATCATTGCGGGCGGGCTGATGGCGTTCGCGCTGTCGTGGGACGAGTTGATCGTCACGTTTTTCACGGCGAGCGGCGCGTCGACGACGCTGCCGATCCGGGTCTTTGGCCTCGCGAAGGTGGGCCTCAATCCGATGCTCAACGCGCTCTCGACGATGTTCGTCGTCGCGACGATCGCCGTCGTGATCTTCTCGGCCTACCTCAAGAAGTTCAGCCGCTGATTTCCCCCTGCTCATCCCATCATGAAAAACATCATCGCGCTCCTCGCCACTTCGCTGGCGCTCGCCGTGTCCGCGTCTGCTGCGGAAGAACTCAACCTCTTCGGCTGGTCCGAGTACGTGCCCCAGGCCGTGCTCGAAGGCTTCACCAAGGAGACGGGCATAAAGGTTAACTTTGAGACCTACGCCTCCAACGAAGAGCTGCTCTCGAAGCTCGTCGCCGGTGGCAGCAACTACGACTTGATCCAGCCGTCGGACTACACCGCGGAGGTGATGATCCGCCAGAAGCTGCTCGCGCCGCTCGATCTCAAGAAGCTCGGCAACATCAAGAATCTCGACCCCGCCTACACGAAGCGCGCGCACGATCCCGAGGGCAAATACACCGTGCCCTACATGGCGGGCACCGTCGGCATCGTGGTCAACACGGACAAAATCAAAACCCCCATCGCGGGCTACAAGGACGTGTTTCAAGCGAAGTTCAAAGACCGCATCGTCGTCCTCAACGATAACCGCGAGATCGTCTCGTGGGCGCTCGATACGCTCGGCCTGCCGGTGAACACCATCACCGCCACCAATCTCGAAAAGGCGAAACCCACCGTCGCCGAGTGGGTGAAGCTCGTAAAGGTCTTCGACTCCGACAGCCCCAAGACCGCGCTGCTCAATGGCGATGTTGATCTCGGGATCGTGTGGAGCGGCGAGGCGGCGATCCTCTGGAATCAGGACAAGAAGTTTCACTACGTCATCCCCGCCGAGGGCGCGCACCTCTTCATCGACACGCTGGCGATCCCCGCGAGCGCGAAGCACAAGGACGCCGCGCACAAGCTCATCGACTACATCCTGCGCCCCGAAGTCTCGAAGCTCATCTCCGACGCCTTCCCGTACACCAATCCCAACAGCGAGGCGCGCAAGCTCCTCTCCGCCGATGCGCTCGCGAATCCCGCGAGTTACCCGAAGGACAGCGGCAAGGCCGAAACCTTCCGCGACATCGGCAAGGCCGCGACGGAGATCGATCGCCTCGTGACCGACCTGAAGAGCGCGAAGTGACGACCACCGGGGCGGCCACCCTCGCAGTCACGACCGACCGGCGCACGCCGCGCTGGCGGGCGTGGCTGCTGCTGGCCCCGATGATCGCGTGGCTCGTCGTCTTCGTGGTGGCGCCGACGGCGATCCTGTTCGTGTACAGCTTTTGCGAACGCGACGAGATCGGGCGCGTGGTGTTCAGCTTCACGCTCGATAACTATCACCGCGTTTTCGACCCGCTGTACCTGCGCATCTTTGCGCGCTCGGTTGGCTACGCGGCGCTCACGGCGGTCATCTGCGTGGTGGTCGGCTATCCTGTGGCGTATCGCATCGGCCGCGCGAGCGAAGCGTGGCGGCAGCGCCTGCTGCTACTCGTGATGGTGCCGTTTTGGACGAGCTTCCTCATCCGTACTTATGCGTGGATCACTATCCTGAAACAGGAGGGACTGCTCAACGGCGCGCTGCAGGCGCTCTCCGCGACCACGCAGCCGCTCAATCTGCTCTACACGCCCTTTGCCGTGATCATCGGTCTCGTGTACGCGTACCTGCCCTTCATGATTCTGCCGATCTACGGCAGCGTGGAGAAACTTGACGGCTCGATCATCGAGGCCGCCCACGATCTCGGCGCGGGGCCGTGGCGGGTGTTCACAAGCGTGATTTTTCCGCTGACCCTGCCGGGCATTGCCGCGGGAACGCTGTTGGTCTTCGTGCCGGCGATCGGCATGTTTGCGATCACCGATTTGCTCGGTGGCGCGAAAGTGCCGCTGATCGGCAACGTTATCCAGAACCAGTTCCTGCAGGCGCGTGACTGGCCCTTTGGTGCAGCGCTCGGCATGGTGTTCCTCGCGCTCTTCGCTGTGGCCTATCTCGTGTATCAGAAATTCCGGGACGAGGAGGAGGAGCCGCTGTGAGCACCGCCGTCGAGCTGCGCAATGTGACGAAGCGCTTCGCCGCGTTTACCGCCGTCGACGACGTGACGCTGCGCGTGGAGGGCGGAGAATTTCTCACGCTTCTCGGCCCCTCGGGCTGCGGCAAGACCACGCTCCTCCGCATGATTGCGGGCTTCGACACGCCGACGACCGGCTCGGTCTGGCTCGGCAGCGAGGAGGTCACGCATCTGCCGCCATACCGTCGGCCGGTGAATCAGGTTTTCCAGAGCTACGCGCTGTTTCCGCACCTGACCGTGGCGGAGAATGTCGGCTTCGGTTTGAAAATGCAGGGCGTCGCGCCCACCGAGATCGTGACACGGGTGGGCGAAGCGCTCGCGCTCGTGTCGCTCGCCGGACTTGATGCGCGTCGCCCGCATCAACTCTCCGGGGGACAGAAACAGCGTGTCGCCCTAGCGCGCGCCATTGTGTGCCGACCAAAAGTGCTGCTGCTCGACGAACCCCTCTCCGCGCTCGATGCGAAACTCCGTCACGCGATGCAGCTCGAGCTGAAGCGCCTCCAGCGCCAGCTCGGCATCACGTTTGTCTTTGTAACGCACGATCAGGAGGAGGCGCTGACGATGAGCGACCGCATCGCCGTCGTGAATCGCGGCAAGATCGAGCAACTCGGCACGGCGCACGAAATCTACCATCGGCCCGCGACGGCATTTACGGCGGACTTCGTGGGCATCGCGAATCTGCTCGAGGCGCAGCTTGTCTCGCGCGATGAGCGCTGCGTACGGGCGCGGGTGAGCGGTGGATTGGAACTGGTGCTGCCCGCGGGAGTGTGGCCGACTGGCGCAGACAAGGCGCTGATTTCGATTCGCCCGGAAAAAGTGCACGTGTCGCGCTCGCCGGTGGCAGCGGAGAATACGTTTGAGGCGCGCGTCGAAGAAGAAGTGTTCAAAGGCGCGACGGATCACCTGTGTCTCGCCACCACCGCCGGGGCGAAGCTCGCCGCGGTCGTCGCCAACGAGAGCGCGCTCGGGGAGATTTTCCATGCGGGCGACCGCGTTTACTGCGGGCTGCATGCGGATGACCTTGTCGTCGTGCGCTCGGTGTGACAACGTGAGTGCGTGATCGCCTCGGTCGCCTTCAAGAATTTCAAAGCGCTGCGCCGGGCGAGCCTTGCGCTCCAGCCCTTCAACCTCGTCATCGGGCCCAACGGCAGCGGCAAGACCAGCCTCATCCAGGCGGTGCTCCAGCTCCGCTCGCTCGCGCGTCTGCCGCTCGCCGCGGCGGATACGACGAAGAAACTGCACGGGCCGGAAATCGATTTTCATTTCAGCCCGCCGCACGAACGCGTCGAGGCTCGGATGCGCTGTGCGGCCGATGTGTCGTGCGATCTCCTGCACGTGACCTCCCCGACGCCCGCCGAGTGGGAGGCTGTGAAGGAGAAGATCAGCCACGCGCGCAGCTATGTGCTGGAGCACACCACCATGCTCGCTCCGGTTCGTCGGGCCGACGGTGGGCGGCTGGCGGCCCATGGCAGCAATCTCGCGGCTGTGCTCGCCGAGCGACAGGCCGCCGCGCCGGAGGCATTCGCCCGCTTCACGGCGGAAGTGCTGCGGCTGCTGCCGGAGTTTGCCGGCGTGCAGACGCGCGCGGTGGGCGACGAGCATGTCGAGCTGGCGCTGACTTTGCAGGGGGAGGAGGGCGTGGTGACGGCGGAGAATCTTTCGCAAGGCACGCTCTACTTGCTCGCGGTGCTCGCGATCGTGCACGACCCCGCGCCGCCTGCGATCGTCTGCTGCGAGGAGATCGACCGCGGCATCCATCCGCGGATGCTGCGCGAAATGCGCGATGCGCTCTACCGACTGAGCTATCCGGCGGCCTTTGGGGAAAAACGCGAGGCGACGCAGGTCATCACTACGACGCACTCACCTTACTTGCTGGATCTTTTCCGCGAGCATCCGGAGGAGGTTGTGATCTCGCAAAAGCACGGGACGAAAGCGTGGTTCGAGCGACTGGCGGATCGCAAGGACCTGCCTGAGTTGCTGCGCGAGGGCTCGCTCGGCGATATCTGGTTCAGCGGCATCCTCGGCGGCGTGCCGGAGCAGGAATGAAGGTCGCACTTCTCAGCGAATCACCTGCAGACGAGGCGGCGCTCCGCGTGCTCGTGGCGGGCGTGCTGCGCGCCGAGCCGGAGTTTGTCCAGGCCGGCCTCCGCGCGCGTGGCTGGCCCAATGTCTCGCAGGTTCTGCCCGCGGTGATCCGTCACCTGCATTTCAACACCGACACCGATGCGCTCGTGGTGGTCGTCGATTCCGACGACTCGGTGGTGCACACGGCGGATCACGATCGCCCGGGCTATTTTCACCCGCAGTGCCGGATGTGTCAGCTCCGCGCGCAGTTTCGCCAGACGATCAAGAAGCTACCGCCCGCGCACGGACGCGCGCATGTGCTGCGGGCCGTGGGCATCGCGGTGCCCGCGGTCGAGGGATGGTATCTCTGCGGTGAGTCGCCGGATGTTTCGGAGGCAGCGTGGGTCGCGGGGCAGGCAAGCGGCCGCTTGCCGTACACGCGGCCCCAGTTGAAATGGCGCGTCTATGGCACCGACCGGCCGACACTGCCGCACGAGATTCGCTGCGCGCTCGCGGCGGTGGAGAAGTACCGCGCGGACACGCGGCGGCTGGAAAATGATTTCCCGTCTTTTGGCGCGCTCGCGCGCGATCTGCGGGATGGTGATAAGTAGATTGTTGACATATCAACGAAACGGCGATTGAACCGAATCCGTGAAAACGGATGCCGGCTACGAACTCACGCGCGCGATCATGCGAACGGCGGATACTTTTCTCCGCGAAAGCACGCGCCTCTTTCGCCCCTACGGTCTCAGTGCGCCGCAGTACAATGTCCTCAACATCCTCGCCAAGGCCGAGACCGGCCTGAGTCAGCGCGAGCTGAGCGAATTCCTCGTGGTGGATCGGTCCAACGTGACCGGCCTCCTCGACCGCATGGAGAAAGCCGGCTGGGTCGCGCGCACCGATCATCCGGAGGACCGACGCATCTACCAAGTGCGCCTCACGGCTTCCGGTCGCGCGTTATGGTCTGAAGTGCAGCCGCGATACCTCGCGGTGGTCGCGCAAGTGACCCACGGCATTCCGGCGAAGCGCCTGCAGGAATCGCTCGAAACCCTTAAGCACCTCGAAGCCGGTGCGGCGAAGTGGACCCTCCCGCCGGCCAAAGGCGAAGGCTAGGTCATTACAACTTAATCAATCTCGGAGGCTGCCATGGAAACGCTGGAAGAAATCGTCGCACTCAAACGGCGCGTGGGATCGATCGAGGGTGAGCTGTCCGCGGTGTCGCGCCGGCTGAATGTGCTTGAGGATATTTTTCGACCGGAAGCACCGCGTAGTGCCGTGGCGGATACGCCGCCACCGCTGGTGCACGAACCGCCCATGGTGGTTCAAGCTGCGGCACCGAGCATGCCGGCACTCGTGGAGCCCGTGCCACAGATCCCGCGGCAGATCATTTCGCCGCTGCCGGTGCAGATTGAGGAGCCGGTGCCGGTCGTGGATTTGCCTCCGCGAGAAAATCCGCTGCGCGCATGGCTGGAGCCACTGCAGCTCTGGCCGCCGAGTGAAGAAGCCAATGCCGAGGTACGGCTTGCCGCGTGGTGGGCGACGCGCGTGGGTGCGCTGCTGGCGGTGATCGGGGTGGTGTTTCTTGGCGTCTATGTTTCGCGCAATACGGCGCCGTGGGTGCGTTTGCTTGAGTTGTGCACGGTGACGGGCGGCGTGATCGCCCTCGGCTCGTGGCTCGAGCGCAAGCTGCCGAAGTTTGGCGCGGTGATCTTCGGCGCGGGTCTCGCGCTGGCGTATTTCACGGCGTTTGCCGCGTATGGCGTGGCACCCGTGAAGGTGATCGATAATCCACTCGTGGCGAGTGGCTGCGAGTTGGTGGTCGTCACGGCGATCCTCGCCCTTTCGTGGCGACGCAACTCCGAGTTGGTGGCGACAATGGCGGTGGCGCTAGGGTATGTGACGGCATTTCTCGCGCTCCGCGGTGGGCCGCCTGGTTTTGGGCCTTGGGTAGTGCTGGCTTTGGGCGCGGCGGCGGTGACGCTTCGTCTGGCAAAAACGTGGACTGCACCCGGCGCGGTAGCGATGCCGTTTGCGTGGCTGTTCTTGGCCGCGGCAGCATTTGCGCCGGCTGGAGGTGCGATCATGGCGACGGACGCGGTGTGGATATGGACGACGATGTATGCGGCGCTGTTCTTCTCGATGGATTGGTTGGCGGTGTTGCGCGGGCGTGAACTCGGGACATTCGACCGTGCCTGGCAGATGACCAACGCTTCGCTCGCGGTCGTCGTCGGCTTCTTCGCGGCGCTGCAGGTAGCGGGGTCGGCGTTGACGGAGTTCTACTTCGGCAGCGCGGCGCTGCTGCTGCTTGCCACGTGGGCATGGCAGCGAGTGGGCGTGCGCGCGCTGGTGCCGGTGCTGGCGTGCAAAGCCGCGGGTCTGGTTGCGCTCGGGATCATCCATGTCTGCCACGGGCACGGGCGTAGCCTCGCGCTGCTCGCGCAGGCCTTCGTGCTGCTGGTATCGGCGCGGCAGTCGCAGATGAAATCGCTGCGCGTCGCCACCTGGGTGGCGGGCGCGGCGGCGCTAGCATTTTTCTTCGGTGGCCTGCGGGCGCTGGGGACGGAGTATTGGTCGGGCGAGACGCTCGCTGAGATCGTATTTGTGCTCGGTGGCGTCGGTCTCCTTGCGGCAATTGATCGTTGGTTGGACGGCGGTCGCGTTCTGATCGGAGTGGGCAGCGCGATGCTCGGCTTTGCCGCGGTGCTGACGGTGACGACCTGGGATACGGTGGGCTATGCGCCGGCGCTGATGATTGTACTCGCAGCGGCAGTCGCGGGTGTGGCAGCACTGTTGCGCAGTAAATGGGTCGCGGGCATCACGGGCGGGTTGCTGTTTGCGGCGGCCCATGCGGCGCTGGTGAGCGCGGTCGCGCCGCAGTTCACGGTGTTGCAGCTTTGGAGCAATGAACTCGTACTGTTGGTCGCGTCTGGGGCACTGGTCCCGGTGATCGAGCGGGGGAGTGCCGAAGGTGCGCGACGCACGCTCAAGCTAGTGGTGAGCGGTCTCGCGCTCGTGACGCTGACGCTGGCTTTCTTCAAGGGCTTCACGCCCGCAGAGGCGCTGACGGCGACGAGTGCGCTCGGGCTGGTGCTCGTCGGGCTGGCGCCATGGGCTATGGGCTGGCCGCTAGTCATGTGGGCGACGCCGCTGCTTGGATTCGGGATTGCGCTGTTCTTCGGTCATGGTGGATACGCAGATGGCTGGCTGTGGGCTGCGGCGGTGCTGGCGTGGCTGACGCCGGTGTGGCTCGCGCGCGATGCGCAGCGGTTGAGCTCGATCGAAAATGACGAATGGCGTGGGGCATTGCCTGCGGTCGGCACGGCGCTGGCGACGGCTGTTACGTTGCTGGTGATGCTAAACAATCTTCATGGAGCCGCGCGGGTGCTCGGGCTCGCGGGCGCGGCCTTTGCGGCGCTAGCGCTCGCGTGGCGCGCGGGATTGCGCTCGGCGCTGGAGGCTTCGTGGGTATTTTGGTTGGTGGCGGCCGGAACGATTGTCGACGAAGGGCCGGGCGCAGTGAACTGGGCTGTTTCGGTGGCGATGTGGCTGCCGGCCGTCGGGCTGGTGCGTTGGCCATCGTTGGCGTCGTTGACAACTGCGCCGCACGCGTGGCGTACGCATGCGGCGGCGATTCAGACGACGCTCGCGGCGATCACCGCAGCGGTGCTGGCGCTGGCCGTGCACGGTCCGGCGGAGTTTCTCGCGCTCGCGGCGATGGCGGCCATTTCGTTCGCAGTGTGGCGCTGGGGCAAAGTGCCGGCGGCCCGGCTGGCTACCGGCGCTCAAGTCGCGGTGGCGTGGCTCGCGGCGTTTCACAGCGTGATCCAAGATCAAGCGCAGGGGTGGTCGCTCGGCTTGGTCGCCGTGCTCGGGACGGCGGTGGTGGTCGCGGTCCTGGCCTTTGTACTTGAAACCGGGCGTGAGCGGAAAGAGGGGCAATCGCTGCGGTGGGTGACCGCAGGGGGCGGACTGGCGCTCGCGTGCACGGCCTTCATCACGCAGCGCGGCGAAGTGGCGCTCTATGCGACGACGGGGTGTGGGGTGGCGGCGGTTCTGGTGTTTCTCGCGGGACTATTCCTGCGCTCAAGACCGCATCGGCTTTGTGCGCTCGCGGTCATGGCGCTCTGCATCCCGCGGGCGTTTGTCGTCGACCTGCACTCGGCGTTGCAGCGCATCCTCGCCTTCGTGGCGCTCGGGGTAGTGCTGCTCTGGGTCGGGTTTTCCTATCACCGTTTCCGTCATCTCATCGAGGACGAGAATTTGGATGAGAAAAAGCTTTGAACCCGCACGGTCGCTTTTCGCATAAACTCCCTGCCCATGCCCCTCCTGAGTTTCCGGCGTCGTTCGTATGTGCCGTATGTGTTTGAAGTGATCGCGGCCTTTATTGGCGGATTGCTTTACCGGGTGAAGACCGTCGGTGGAGAACGCGTGCCGGCAACGGGCGGCGTGCTCATCCTAGCGAACCACCTCTCGTATGTGGACGTGGTGGTGCTGCAGATGGCGTGTCCGCGGCGGCTGCGCTATGTGGGGTATCGCGGACTGCGCGGGAGCTGGTTCTTCGACTGGGTTTTCAAGATGGCGGGAGTGATCCCGATCACGCGGGCGAATCCGACCGAGGGCATGCGCCGCGCGGTGAAAGCGCTGCAGGCGGGCGAGGCGGTGTGCGTTTTTCCCGAGGGAGAAATCTCGCGCACGGGGCAGTTGATGGAGGTCCGCAAAGGCTTCGAAGTGATGGCACGGCGGGCCAACGTGCCGGTAGTGGCGGCGGGCATCGACGGGCTGTGGGGCTCTGTGTTTTCCTTCGCGGGCAACCGGTACATTTGGAAATCGCCGCGGCTGATGCCGACGGATGTGTGCGTGGTCTTCAGTCCGCCGATGACGGCGGAGCAGGCCACGAGCTTGAAAGTGCGGCAGGCGATGCTCGATGCGGCGAATCTGGCCTTCGATGAACGGCCGTTGCTCAAGCGCCACCTCGGTCGGGAGGTGCTACGTTCGCTGGCGCGGCGGCCGGGGCGTGTGGTGCTGGTCGATCGCACGGGGGATCGCCGCGAGCTCAAGGCCGCGCAGTTGATCGGAGCGGTCGGCGTGCTCGCGAAGCGCCTGCGCGCTTCCGTCCCGGAGAAGCGGGTGGGCATTGTGCTGCCGCCGGGCGCGGGTGGCTTCATCGCGAATCTCGCGGTGATGGCGGCGGGGAAGGTTCCGGTGAATCTGAATTTCACGACGAGTCGTGCGGCGCTCGAATCGAGCCTCAAACTCGGTGGCATCAACACGGTCATCACGGCCAATCTCGTGAAGGCCAAGGTGCCGGGCTTCCCTTGGCCGGAGCGCACGGTCGATCTAAAAGCCGAGATCGACGCGGCGGGCGGCACGCGGGCGATGATTCCGTGGGTGCTCGCGGCGTGGGTGCTGCCCAATCAGATGGTCGCGTCGCTCTTCAATCTACCGCGCACGGGTGACCGCGAAGAGGCGGGTCTGCTTTTTACCAGCGGCAGTTCGGGCGAGCCGAAGGGCGTGGCGCTCTCGCATCGGAATATCTTGGCGAACTGCGCGCAGATCTCGTCCCTCTCGATCCTGCCGCGCGAGTCGATCATGCTCGGCTGTCTGCCGCTGTTTCACTCGTTCGGGTTTACCGTCACAATGTGGTATCCGCTGCTGCGGAGCTGCGGGGTGGTCACGGTGCCGAGTCCGCTGGACACGCGAAAGATCATCGACGCGATCCATCACGAAGGTGCGACCGTGCTGATCGCGGCGCCGACCTTTATGCGGCCGATCTTGAAGAAGGCCACGCCGGGAGAACTGCGTACGCTCGAGTTGGTGGTGACGGGCGCGGAAAAATTGCCGGAGGATCTTCAACGAGCGTTCTTGGAAAATTTCCATCTCGATCTCTTGCAGGGTTACGGCCTGACCGAGACGACGCCGCTCTCTTCGGTCAATCAGCACAACCCGCCGATGACGACCGAGACGGCCGAGCTGCAACTCGGAAAGAAGCCCGGCGCGGTCGGTCGACTCGCGCCCGGCGTGACGGCGCGCATCGTCGATCCCGAGACCTACGAGGAGCTGCCGCTCACCTCGGTGGGCATGGTGTTGCTCAAGGGCGCAAATGTCTTTGGCGGCTATCTCAACGACCCGGAGAAAACGCGTGGGGCGTTTCGCGATGGCTGGTTTGTCACGGGCGATCTCGGACGTTTCGACGACGATGGGTTTCTCTACATCGAGGGCCGGCTCACGCGCTTCTCGAAGATCGGTGGCGAGATGGTGCCGCACGGCACGGTAGAGCAGAAGATCATCTCGCTCTTCGAAATCGACCAAGCTGAAGGCTACGCGGTGATGATCGTCGGCGTGCCCGATGCGGCGAAAGGCGAGGCGCTCGTGCTGCTCACCACGCGGCCAATCACGGCCGAGCAGGTGCGTGACAAGCTGCTCGAAGCGGGACTGCCCGGCCTCTGGGTGCCGCGGACGGTGCGGCAGGTGGAAAAGATCCCCGTGCTTGGCACTGGCAAGCTCGATCTCCGCGCGTGCCGTGAACTGGCGCGCGGTCCAGCGTGAGAATCGACGCGCACGTCCACGTCGTCGGTAACGGCTTGCGCGGTTCAGGCTGCTGGTATCGCCCGCGCGGCTGGACCAAGTTTGGTCAGCCGATCATGCTGAAGGCGTTTGGCCTTCCCGCGTCGGCGCTGACGGAAGACCTCGAAACGCTCTACGCCGAGCGGCTGGTCGCGATGCTCCGTGCGTCGTCCCTCGATGCAGCGGTGATTCTCGGGCAGGACTTGCCCTATGCGGAGGACGGTACGCCGCTGACGGAAGCAGGATCCTTTTACGTGCCGAACGATTATTTGTTTTCGCTCGCTCGGACTTATCGCGAACTGCTGCCCGCGGTGTCGATTCACCCGGCGCGGCCCGATGCCATGGACGAGCTGGAGCGCTGCCTCTCGTCCGGTGCGGTGGTGCTGAAGTGCCTGCCGAACTGCCAGAACATCGACTGGAATAATCCGCGCTACACGAAGTTTCTCGAACGCATGGCCGAGGCGGGCCTGCCGCTGCTCGCGCATACGGGCAGCGAGCGAACACTGCCGGTAGTCGCGCCGCAGCTCGCCGATCCTCGCGTGCTCACGCGAGCGCTCGAGATCGGCGTGACCTGCATCGCGGCGCATCTCGGCACGGGCATCTCGCTGCTCGACCCAGTGTACGTCGACACGTGGATCGAGATGACGCGCAAGTTTCCCCGGCTCTACGGCGACAACAGCGCGCTCGCGTGCATGAATTTTCGCTTCTGGCCGCGCCACCTGCGTCGCTGTCTCGAGCCGGAGGTCGCCGCGCGCATCCTGCACGGCAGCGATCTTCCGGTCCTCGTGGACGGCACGCTCGCGTGGATGAGCGGCATGATCACGTGGAAAGATTATCGCGCGGCAGCGAACCACGACAATCCGATCGAGCGCGATGTGATGCTCAAGCGCGCGATGGGGTTTCCGGAGGAGACGTTCACTCGCGCGGCGAGCGTGTTGCGGCTAAAAAACTAACACCTGTTACGAGAGCGGATCGCGGGTAGGGCGCGTTATTTAACGCGCCGGTTTCGCGCGCCGTGTAGGTCTGCCGAATCTCTTCGGCGGGTTAGGGATAACCCGCCCTACCATTTTATGCGCCGGGCTGGAGAACGGCCGCGGGCGCGGCTGTGGCGGCGGGGAAATGGGCGGGTAGGTCGAGCGTGAAGGTCGCGCCTTGGCCGGGGCCGGCGCTGAAGACGGTGAGCGAGCCCTTCATTTCCTTGGCGGCGTTGGCAGCAGAGTGGAGGCCGAAGCCGTGACCGTTGGCCCGAGTGGTGAAGCCGTGGCCGAAGATGCGGGTGAGGTTCTCCGCGGGGATGCCGATGCCATTGTCGGTCACGCTGAGCTGCACTCGGTCGGGGGCGTTCATCGTGAGGCGGAGCGTTATGACCTTGTCGGCGGCGCCGCCGTCGTCGCAGGCGTACTTGGCGTTGCGGATGATGTTGATGAGGATTTGGAGGACCTTGGCCTTCTCGGCGAGGACGTGCGGCACGGCATTGAATTCACGCAGGACGCGCACGCTGTGGCGGACGAGCGCGCCGGCGTTCATGCGCAGGGCGTCTTCCATCAGCACGGCGGGATCGTGCGGCTCGACGGTGCTCACCATCGTAGCGTACGCTTGCTGCATGGTGACGATCTCCTTGATGTGATCGACGTTGTCCTGGAGCGAAACGGTCTCGGCGAGCATGCGCTCGCGCTCGGCGCCGAAGTGCTGCGCGAGCGAGGCGATCAGCTCCGGTACGCGGCGGCCCTTGGGGTCGACCGTCAGGTACGAACCGAGGTCGGCGCTGTGCTCTTGTAGCAGGGCGGAAACCTTGGCGAGCGTATCCACTTTGAAATGACGCAGGCCGGAGGCGACGACGGTCGCGGAGACGTTGAGGGAGTTGAGGACGTTGCCGACGTTGTGCAGCACGCCCGTGGCGACCTCGGCCATGCCGGCGGTGCGCGAGACTTCGACGAGGTGCTTGTAGGTATCGGCCAGCTCCTGCTCGGCTTTCTTGCGCGCGGTGACGTCCTCGAGGATGCCGATCTCCTGGATGATGCGACCGGAGGCGTCGCGCACCACGGCGGCGGCGAGGAGCGTCCACACGACCACGCCATCGGCGCGCACGTAGCGTTGCTCGAGCGTGTAGCTGTCGATCTCACCGGCCTCGATGAGGCGCTGCTTTTGCGCCTGCTTCGCGAGGTCCTCGGGATGAATCATCGCGGCGAAGAGCGTGTGGTCGGCGCGCGTCTCGACGGGCAGACCGAGGATGTGGCGGAAGGTTGCGTTGAAGTGATAATGCGCACCTCGGTCGGCGCGTTTCCAAGAAATGCCGACGGGGGCGTGCTCGACGATGAGGCGGAAGAGCAGTTCGCGCTGCTGCAGCTCGGTGTTGGATTGCGAAAGCTCGGCGGTGCGGGCGCGCACGCGCTGGTCGAGTTCGGCGTTCATCTGGCGCAGGGCTTCTTCCTTTCGCTTGAGCTGCCTTAGGCGCCACCACGCGATGGAGCCGCCAATCGCGCCAATCAGGGCGAGGGCGCTGATACGGAACCACAACGTTTGATAGAAATGCGGCTGAAGCGTGATCTCGATGGACGCATCGTCGTCGGTCCAAATGCCGTCGTTGTTACAGGCGACAACACGGAATGTGTAATGGCCCGGCGCGAGGTGGGTGTAGTTGGCGCGGCGGTCATGGCCGGCTTCGACCCAGTGGGTGTCGGAGCCTTCGAGCTGATAGCGGAAACGCTGGCGCTCGGGCGCGATGAGGCTGAGCGCGGTGTAGCGGAATTCCAGTTTTCCGTTGCCGGGCTTGACCGTGATTTCGTGGCGATCGGGGAGCAGTTGGTCGTCGGCGAGCACGCTCTCGATCACGACCTCGGGCGGCTGAGTGTTCATCGGCAGCGCGCTCGGATCGATCACGGCGACACCCTTGTCGGTGGCGGTGAGCACGCGACCGTCCTTGAGCAAGCAGGCGGCGGGGCTGCCGTCGCCCGAGGTAGAGCCGCTGAGCAAGCCGTCGACGCGGCCGAAAGTGAGGCAATCCATCACGCTGGTCTCACCGCGATCAATCGCGTCGAGCTGGTTCACGCGCACGCGAGACAGGCCGCGCGCGGAGCTGACCCAAAGGGAGCCGCGATTGTCATCGAGCACACTGAACAACGTGTCGTCGACGATGCCCTCCGCGGCGGAATAGGCGCGGGAGTGCTCGCCCTGCCAGCGCACAAGGCCACTGCCCTCGGTCGCGAGCCAGAGGGCGTTTTCGCGTGCGATAAAATCGCGCACGACGACGGGCGAGGGGACGTTTGGAATGGCGACGGGCTGCCACGCGCGGTCGGCCTTGCGCTCGTACAAACCGTCACTCGTGCCGGCGAACAGCCGATGGTCGGCCGTGCGATAGAAATTCCATACGGTCGCCTTAGCGAGCGCGGCGGCCTCGGGCACGAGCGTGATCTGGCCGTCGCGGAGCTGCAGCAGTCCGCGCTTCGAAATGCCGATCAGCATCGTGCCATCGTCGTCGGCGAGCAGGGCTGTGACGGGGCGATTCGTCGCGACGCCGAGTTGGTAAACGAAGGTGGTGACCTTGCCATCGACGAGGTGATCGACGCTGCTCCCGCGATTGCCGAACCACATCGAGCCATCGGGTGCCTCGTACATCGCGGTGATGGTTTCGTGCGAGAGGGGATTTCCGCGGGTGAACTGCGTGGCGTGACCGTGATCCAGCCGCGTGACGCCACCACCCCATGTGCTGATCCAGAGACTGCCGTCGCGCGTTTCCGCGAGGGCGAGGGCGAGACTGCCGGCAAGTCCGTCGACCGTAGAGAGCGAGCGCGCGCGGCGGTCGCTGAGGCGGAAAACGCCTTCGGAAGTCCCGACCCAGAGTGCACCTTCGCGACCCTGAAGCAGCGCGTCGACGACACCAAGTCTCTGGCCATTGTGGCCGAGGTAGGATGCGATCTTACCGTCGTGGGCGCGGTCGAGACCGCCGACGGAGCCGATCCATAGATTGCCCGCGCTATCGGCGAGGGCGGTGCTCACGCGCGGACTGCCGAGGGCGGTGTTTTGCTCGAAAGGGACGAAGCGATTTTCGATGAAACGATAGAGGCCATTCTGAGTGACCGCGAGGACATGGCCGGACTCATCTAGAACGAGACGCTGCAGCTGCTCCCGCGGCAGGCCCTCGTTGCGCCCATAGCGGGTGAACGTGCCGTCGCGGTAGCGCAGCGCTTCGGCGCCGAGACTGAGCCAGATGCTTTTTTCGCGATCCACGCTGATCGAGCGGAGCGCTAGCGTGTTGAACGCCGAAGTATCGATGTCGTTGACGAACTTGTCGCCGACCCAGCGTGTGACGCCGTAGCGGCCGCCGATCCAGAGCGAGCCATCGGGCGCGACGCAGAGGGCGTTGACGACATCGTTCTTCACGCCCTCGGATTTGCTAATCGGAGTGAATCGGCCGTCGCGGTAGCGCACGAGACCGTTGCTCGTGCCGATCCAGAGGCTGCCGTCGGGCGTCTCGGCGAGTGAAACGATCTGATTTCCGGTGAGGCCGGGCGTGTTGTGATTCGTGAATGTCGTCAGTCGCAGGCCGTCGAAGCGCGCGAGGCCCTGCTGGGTACCGATCCAAAGATAGCCGTCGTGAGTTTGGAACAGCTGCTTGACGGAGTTGTGCGGCAGGCCGTCCTCGGTGTCCCAGTGGCCGACGATGTAGTCGGACGGATTCTCGGCGGGATTGAGCGCGCGCAGCGGGAGCGCGACGCAAGCGAGGAGCGCCGCGGTAACAAGTGCGCGCGCGAAGCGGAGAGCGGTCACGGGATTCTGAGTCCACGAGCCCGGGGCGCGCGACGGCGGCGCCGCTCAGCTCGTGGCGGACTCTGCCGGAAGATTGATCGTAAAGGTGGCGCCATGACCGAGGCCCGCACTGCGGACTTGGAGGGAGCCGCCCATTTCGCGGGCGGCGAGCACGCTGGAGTGCAGGCCGAAGCCGTGCCCATCCGAGCGAGTGGTGAAGCCGTGCTGGAAAATCTTCGTCATGTTCTCCGGGGGGATGCCGATGCCGTTGTCCTCGACGAGAAGCTCGACGAAACCCGGCGCGCCATGACGGATGCGCAGCGTGATGACCTTGTCCGCGCGACCGCCATCGTCGCAGGCGTACTTTGCGTTGCGGATCAAGTTGACGAGGATCTGGAGGACCTTGCCCTTTTCGACGACGACGCGGGGCACGACTTGGAAGTCCCGCTCGAGGCGGACATCGTGCCGCACGAGCGCGGCGGAATTCATGCGCACGGAGTCCTCCATCAGCTCGACGGCCTCGAGCGGTTCGACGACGCCAGCCATCTTGGCGTAGGCCTGCTGCATGGTGACGATATCCTTGATGTGACTGATGTGCTTGCGAAGGGCCTCGACCTCCTTGAGCAGGCGATTGCGCTCCTCGGTAAAATGGACGGCGAGCGACGCGAGGTACTCAGGGACCAGGCGGCCCTTCGGGTCGACCGAGAGATAGTGGCCAAGATCGTGCGATCGCGCACGGATCAGCTCGACGACCTTGCCGAGGCTCGTGGTCTTGGAATTACGCAGCGTGTCGGCAAGGAGGTCGGTGGTGACATTAACGCTGACGAGGACGTTACCGACGTTGTGCAGCACACCGGTCGCGACCTCGGCCATGCCGGCGAGGCGAGAGGTTTCGATGAGTTCCTTGCGCGTCTTGTCGAGGGCCTCCTCGGTGAGCTTGGCCTCAGTGACGTCCTTGCTGATGCCAAAGGTGCCGATGATTTCGCCGCGCTCGTCGCGCAGCGGGAGCTTGTTGGAAAGCGCCCATGTCTCGCGGCCATCGTGCCAGACGATTTTCTCCAGCTTGCCGAGGATCGGCGTGCCGGTGTTCATGATACTCTCCTCATCGGCGCGCGCCCACTGGGCGTGCTTGTCGGAGAAGAAGTCGGCGTCGGTCTTGCCGACGAGGTCGGCGGGTTGCAGGCCGTGGCGATCGGCCTTGGAGCGGCTGACCGCGATGAAGCGCGAATCGCGATCCTTGAAGTAAACGATGTCGGGCACGCCATCGAGGAACGCCTTGATGAGCGAGCGCTTGATGATGAGCTCGTCGTTGCGCTCGATGGTGCACACGGCGCCCTCGGCGATGTCGTCGGGCCACGCGTTGTCGGCGGCGAAGGCGAGGGGCGACTCGAGGGTGGTGGGCTGTTCCATGGCGGGTGACGTTGACGTTTAGGCGGCGTGGCAGGCGGGCTCGGGCGAGAGGTGGCGCGCGAGCATGGCCGCAAGGGCGTCGGGCTTCACGGGCTTGGAAAGGTAGTCGTCCATACCGGCGGCGAGACACGCCTCGCGGTCGCCGAGCATGGCATTGGCCGTCATGGCGACGATGCGCACATCGCCGTTTTCGCCGAGATCGCCGTCGAGTTGCGCGCGGCGAATCTGGCGCGTCGCCTCGATGCCGTCCATCACAGGCATCTGCGCGTCCATGAGCACGAGGGCATAGCGACGCTTGCGCAGCGCTTCTATAGCCTCCTGGCCGTTGGCGGCGATGTCGGCCGGGTAGCCGAGATTGCGGAGGATGAGCCGCGTGACCTTCTGGTTCACGGGATTGTCCTCGGCGACGAGAATGGGCAGATCACTGCGCGGCGTCGGCGGAAGCGGGGCGGGCGTCGCGGTGGACTTTGGTGCGGGCGCATCGGCGAGCGCGCGAGAAAGTGTGGCGGCGAGCTTGGCGGCGTGGACGGGCTTCAGCTCGCACGCGGCGAGACCGTGCGCGGCGAGGGTGGCGGGCGGGAGTTGTTCGCCGCGCGACGTGAGCAACACGAGCGCCGGGCGACCGAGCAACGGATCGGCGTGGATCGCAGTGGCGAGCGTGAGGCCGTCGGTCTCGGGCATGTGGTGATCGAGCACCACAAGATCGTAAGGCGTGCCGGCGTCGGCGGCGCGGCGCAGCTCGACGAGAGCGCTGACGGCGGAATCGGCGGGACGATGAGCGGCCTGCCATTCGGAGAGAAGATGGGCGAGGAGCTTGCGATTGGTGGCGTTGTCGTCGACGACGAGCACGTGCTTGCCGGCGAGACTCGCGAGAGCCGGTGGCGCGGTGACTTCCTTCGCCTGCTCGGCGACACCGAGGTGAGCGATAAACCAGAACTTCGAGCCGCGGCCGGGCGCGCTATTGACGCCGATCTGGCCGCCCATGAGCTCGACGAGGCGCTTACTGATCGCGAGGCCCAGGCCGGTGCCGCCGAAGCGACGCGTGGTCGAGCTGTCGGCCTGCACGAACGGCTGGAACAACGTGGCCTGCACATCGGGGGCGATGCCGATGCCGGTGTCGGAAACGGTGACGCGCAAGTCGATGCCCGTCTCCGTCTCGCGCTCACGCGTGACCGCGATGGTGACCTCGCCGGTCGAGGTGAACTTGAGCGCGTTGCCGAGGAGATTGAGCACGACCTGCCGCAGTCGGACCGGGTCGCCACGCACGCAGCGGGGCAGGCTCGGCGAAATATCGAGGACGAGCTCTAGGTGCTTGCGCGAAGCGGTGTCGGCGTGGAGGTCGATCGCGAGCTCAAGCTGCTCGACGAGGTCGAAGTCGATCGACTCGAGCGAGAGATGGCCGGCCTCGATCTTGGAGAAGTCGAGGATGTCGTTGATGATCGTGAGCAGCGTCTCGCTGCTCTGGCAAAGGGTCTGGGCGAGATCGCGTTGCTCGGCGGTGAGCGACGTGTTGATGAGTAGGTTGGCCATGCCGATCACGCCGTTCATCGGCGTGCGGATCTCGTGGCTCATATTGGCGAGGAAGGCGCTCTTGGCGCGATCGGCGCTCTCGGCGGCTTCCTTCGCCCTAAACAAGTCCGACTCCACCTGCGCGCGGCGAGCGATCTCCTGCTGCAGCGCCTGATTGGTGGCCTCGATCTGCGCGGTGCGCTCGCGCACGCGGCGCTCAAGTTCGTCCTCGCGAGCGCGGGCTTGCTGGAGCAGATTCCACTTTTCGGTAAGCGCGTTGGCGAGTTGAAGAACCTCGATCGTGTCGAAAGGCTTCTTGAGAATCACCAAGCGGTCGGAGCTGCCGAGTTTGGCGAGCATTTCATCCCACGAGTAGTCCGAGTACGCCGTGCAAATGACGATCTGGAGATCGGGCGCGACTTTCCAAAGTTCGAGCGTGGTCTCCAGGCCGTCCCAACCGGGCGGCATGCGCATATCGACCATCGCCATCGCGTACGGTTTTCCGGCGGCGAGTGCGGCTTGGACCTTGGCGAGGCCCTCCCGTCCTTGATGGGCGGAATCGACTTCGAAATTAGCCACGATGGCTGGCTTGGACTCTTCGCCGAGCAGCTCGGCTTCGAGGGAGGCGAGGGACGCGGCGGCATCGCTGACCTGCGGGCAGAGGATTTTCCGCACGTCAGCATGGATGGCCGGATTGTCATCGATGACGATGATCCGGTGATTGCGATCGCCTGAGGGCATAAGAAAGCACGGACGCGGTAGCGCCCGTGGTCACACAATCGTCACGCCCGCGGGAAACTGTAATCCCCGGGGCGGGATGGCCCTTGTGGGAACTGCTTAGCCGAGCGGCTTCAGTCCCGCCTCAATCTCGGCGCGGCGGCCTTCGAGGAAGGGCGGGAGAGCGAGCTTTTGGCCGAGCGTGGCCAGTGGCTCATCGGCGGTGAACCCGGGACCATCGGTCGCGAGTTCGAAAAGGATGCCGTTGGGCTCACGGAAGTAGAGGCTGCGGAAATAGTAACGGTCGACAGGACCGCTCGACGGCACGCCGAGCTTTTGCAGGCGCTCGGCCCACGCATCGTACTCGCCGAATGTCGGCACGCGAAACGCCACGTGGTGCACCGCGCCGGCGCCTTGGCGAGCGACGGGGAGATCAGGCTCGACCGCCACATGTAACTCTGCGCCCGCGCCGCCGGGACCGGTCGCGAAGACCTGCACCGCGGATTCGCGGCGGCGGCCACTGCCGGTGGGCGGGCCACCCTCCTCGGTCAGGATGTAGGAGGGGCCGCGGCGGAAATTCATCACGTCGGTCAGCACCCGCTCGGTCGGAGCGAGATTGGGCACGCTCAGCGTGATCGGGCCGAGGCCACGAATTTGATGCTCGGGGGGCACGGGACTTTTATCCCACGGATGCGATGGTCCCTCGCCACCATCAACGATGAGGCTGAGCCGCTGGCCCTCGGGGTCTTCGAAATCAACCGTGGCGCGCCCGGCGCGGTCCACGACCTTGCCATGCGGCACGTCGAGCTTTTCGAAAAGCTCCGACCACCATTTCAGGCTCGCCTCACTCGCGACGCGCAGGCCGGTGCGGATGATGCTCCGCGTGCCCCGACGCTCACGCGGGGCGGGCCAGTCGAAGAACGTCAGGTCCGTGCCCGGCGACGCGAGGCCGTCGGCGTAGAAGAGGTGATAGGCGGAGACATCGTCCTGATTCACCGACTTCTTCACGAGCCGCATCCCGAGCGTGCGCGTGTAGAAGGCGACATTGCCCGGCGCATCGGCCGAGATGGCGGTGAGGTGATGAATACCGGTGAGCTGCATGGACGGAGCGTGCCCACGAATGACGATTCGTCCAACGCGCCGTCGGCGCTTACACGCGTGGTTTGCCGAGATGTTTCTCGATCAACCCGAGCAACTCGTCGCATTCGGCTTCGGAGCCGAGCACTCGCAGCGGCACCATCTGAAACATGGCATCGGTGTGATAGAGCAGCACGGTGCACTGATCGGCTTTCCATTTACGATAGTCGGCCCACGGCGTGTGGCCGCGACTGCTTGCGCTCTCACCGATCACGCCCTCGGCGCTGAACTCCAGTGAATAGGGACGCTGCAGCGCCTTGTGTTGGCGGAAAAGCCGCTTGCGCCGCCACGGCAGGATCACGAAAAAGATGGCGAAGAAATAAACCACGAGGAACAGCGCGACGCCGAGTCCATTCGGCCAGTGGCCACCACGCAGTCCCTGAACGATATAGTAGAGCACCATGACCGCGAACGGGATCGAGATGACATAGCCGAGGATCACGAAAGCGCGCCGCGGTTTCATATGCAGCGTTTGCGCACGCATGTAATCCTGCTCGGTGAGCTGAGCGGAAATCTTCATTGATGGGCGGGGTTGCTGCCCAGAGAGGCGCAAGCTGACCCGCGGCGCAATGGACAAGCGCCCCGATGACACTCAGAGAATCAAATCCGGCGGGACGTTGCTCAGGGCTTCCTCAACGGTGGTGAGGCCCATTTTCACTTTGAGCATGGAATCTTGGTGGAGGGTCTTCATGCCATTCTTCATCGCGATGCGCTTGAGCTGGGCGACCTCGACTTCCTTGTTGATGCCCTCGGTCAGCTCCTCGCTGTTGATCATCAGTTCGTGGATACCGACGCGGCCCTTGTAGCCGGTGCCGCCGCAGACGGGGCAGCCCTGCGGGTTGGCCTTGAAAATCTGGCCGCTCCAGCCGTCGAGTGCCTTGGCCATAATGTCCTTCTCGCGGCCCTGCGGCTCGAAGGGCATCTTGCAGTTTTTGCAGACGCGACGCAGGAGGCGCTGGGCGCAGACGCAGACGAGCGACGCGGAAATATTGAACGGTTCCACGCCCATCTCACCGATACGCGCGACGGTGGACGGCGCGTCGTTGGTGTGGAGCGTGGACACGAGCAAGTGGCCGGTGAGCGCGGCCTCGACGGCGATGCCGGCGGTCTCCTCGTCACGGATTTCGCCGACGAGAATGATGTCGGGGTCCATGCGGAGGTAACAACGCAGCGCGCGCGCGAAGGTGAGATTGATCGCGCGGTTCATCTGCATCTGGTTGATGCCGGCGAGCGTGTACTCGATCGGATCCTCGGCGGTCTGGATGTTGACGTCGGGCGTGTTCACTTCGCCGAGCGCGGAGTAGAGCGTCATCGACTTGCCGGAGCCGGTCGGGCCGCAGTGCAAAATCATGCCGTAGGGCTGGCGAATGCACTCGCGGTAGCGCGCGAGATTTTCGTCAGAGAAGCCGAGGGCGGGGAGGGGCAGCGTCGATTTCTGTTTGTCGAGAATACGCATGACCACCTTCTCGCCGTCCTTCATCGGGCCGGTGGCGACGCGAAGGTCGATGTCGATATTCTTCTTCGTGTAATTCTTGAAGACGATGCGTCCGTCCTGCGGCAACCGGCGCTCCGAGATGTCGAGGTTGCACATGATCTTCAGGCGCGTCACGAGTGCGTTGATCACCTGCTTCGGGAGGCGGAGTTTTTCCTGACACAGACCGTCGATGCGGTACCGGACGAGGAGCTCCTTCTCCATCGGCTCGATGTGGATGTCGGAGGCTCCGGAGATGTACGCGTCCTCGATGATGCGGTTGGCGAGCTGGACGATCGGGGCGGAGTCCTCGTTTTCGAGGTCGCCTACCTTGACTTCGGGACCGCCGGACTCGGACGTGTACGCCGTGCTGATGACGTCGGCGACCGAGCCGATGTCGACCTCCTCAGGACCCTTCTGCTTCGAGTCCTTGAAAAACTTCTTAACCAGGTTCTCGAATAACGTAGCCGAGACCACACTGACATCCTCGATGGAAAGATCGGTGGTCTGCGTGAACGCCTCGCGCTTCGCGTAATCGAGCGGGTTAACCATCACCGCGGCGACGCTGTTGGGCGAAAGTCGCTTGTGCGGGAAGACGCCCTCACGCCGGATCACGGCGTCGCCGACGACCTCGATCAGTTTTTCATCGAGCTCGATTTCCTCGGCCTTGGTGACGAGCGGAAGATCGGTGAGTTTGGCGATGAAGCGCGCGGTGTCGTCGGCGTTGGGCTGGAACTTCGGGTCCACCATGCGGTGGAGCAGGGCGGAAGAGTACTCCGCGACCTCCTGCAGCAGAATCAGGTCGCGCTCGGTGAATTCGCCGTCGGTGCCGGCGGACATCTCCTTGTTGAGGACCTGGATGGCGCCGAGATTGATGGTGGTCTTGAGCGGGACCGTGAGCATCGAGCGGACCTCGAAGCCCGTCGTCTGCGCCATCGATGCCATGAACGGCGCCTGACTCTCGCTGTTGCGGAAGAAGATCGGCTCGCCCGTCTCAATCACGCGACCGACGATACCCTTGCCGAGGGGTAGCTTGAGCGTGAGGAGCTTCTCGGCCGTAGCGTGAAACTTTTTTTCGAGATCCGGCTCATCCGCCCAAAGCGTGGGCGAGTAGTACACGTGCTTGAAAGTGACGTCATTGCCCTCGATCAGGTAAAGGGTGAGCGATTGGGCCTGCAGCGCCTCGACGACCTTCGAAGCGGTCAATTCGACCACAGATGCAAGGTCCTCGCGGCTCGGGGCAGCCTTCGCGATGACTTTGATCAGTAGGGAACGTCTGAGGGTGCCGGCCAGGTTCGGGACGGCTCCAAGTGTGGGCATTCGGCAAACGTTGCCATCAATGGCCTCATCTCGCAATGAGAAATAAGGGATTTCCTGATACACTCCCCACGATGCTTTCTGCACTGAAAAAGTGGCTTTTCGGTCCTCGCGACGCCGGTGCGCTCGGGGAGGGCCTCGCGGCGGAGTATCTCGCGAGGCAGGGATTCCGCCTCGTGGCGCGCAACTGGCGCAGCCCGCGCGACCGCCGCGACGAACTCGATCTAGTGATGCGCGACGACGAGGTGTTGGTCTTCGTGGAGGTGAAAACGCGCTCGGCCGCCGCGCTCGTGCCGGGCTATCACGCCGTCGACAAACGCAAACGCACGGCGCTTCGCCGAGCGGCGGAGGCGTACCTCGCGGGATTGCCGGCGGACAAGAAGCCGCGGACGTTTCGCCTCGATGTCGTCGAGGTCACGCTGGGCGGTGCGGAGCCGGAAGTGCGGCACTTCAGCAATATACCGCTTTTCGCCAAAAATTATCGTGTGACGGACTGAGCGCGGCGGTGGGGAAATCGTTAGTAGCGATCAGCATTTACCTTGCTTCAATCTGCCGCCGCTCCGAAAAACTCGCCCCGCTATGGCCGACTCCCAGCGTCACCCCTTCCTGCAAGGTCTCAGCAAACATCGCGGCGCGCCTCCCACGGTCGTCGTGATCTTCGGCGCCTCTGGCGACCTCACCGCGCGAAAGCTCATCCCCGCGATCTACAACCTCAGCCACGACGGCCTGACCCCGGCCGACTTCTTCCTGATCGGCTTCGCGCGCAAGCCGATTCCGGACGATGAGTTTCGCAAGATCGCCCTCGAGGGCATCAAGGAATTTTCCCGCCGCGAACCCGCCGCCGAGGTGTGGGATCGTCTCGCGCCCAATGTCAGCTACGTCTCCGGCGGCTACGACGAGAAGGCGGCCTTCGACCGTCTCGCCGAGAAGATCGCCGGCATCGAGAAGAAGGTCGGCCGCGAGGTGCAGTCGCTGTTCTATATTTCGACTCCGCCCAATGTATTCGTGCCGATCCTGCAGAATCTCGGCGCCAGCGGTCTCGCGGCAAAATACGTCGGCCAGCCGCACCACTCGAAGTGCATTATCGAAAAACCGTTCGGCAAGGACCTCGAGTCCGCCCGCGCGCTGAACAAGACGATCACCTCGGTCTTCGACGAGTATCAGGTTTACCGCATCGACCACTACCTCGGCAAGGAGACCGTGCAAAACCTGCTCGTGCAGCGTTTCGCCAACTCGATTTTCGAGCCGCTGTGGAATCGCGACTTCATCGACAATGTGCAGATCACCGTCGCCGAAGAAGTCGGCGTCGGCACCCGCGGCGGCTACTACGAGCAGAGCGGCGCGCTGCGCGACATGATCCAGAATCACACGATGCAACTCCTCGCGCTCACCGCGATGGAGCCGCCGGGCTCACTCGACGCCGAGGCAGTGCGCGATGAGAAGGTGAAAGTTCTCAAAGCCATCCAGCCACTTACCGTTGGCCCGCATGGCGACGTCGCTCGCGCGCAGTACTCCGCCGGCATGATGAACGGCAAGCCGGTGAAGGGCTATCTCGAGGAAGAGGGCATCAACCCGCAGTCCGCCACCGAGACGTACGCCGGCATCCGGCTCGCGATCAACAACTGGCGCTGGCAGGGCGTGCCGTTCTACCTCCGCTCGGGCAAGCGCATGGCGCGCCGCGTCTCGGAGATCGCGATCAACTTCAAGCGTCCGCCCGGCACTCTGTTCGCCGGCGAGGGCGCCAAGTTCAACCTCGCGGCCAACACGTTGTCGTTTCAGATCCAGCCCGACGAGGGCCTGAGCCTGATCGTCAACACGAAGATCCCCGGCCTCGAGACCCGCACGCAGTCGGTGAAGATGTCCTTCGCGTACTCGACGACTTTCGGCTCCAACACGGCCGAGGCCTACGAGCGCCTGATCCTCGATGCGATGATCGGCGACGGTACGCTGTTCATCCGTGGCGACGAAGCGGAGACTTCGTGGAAAATCTACACGCCGGTCCTCGACTACTGGCGCAGTGTGGGCCGCACCGGCATGGATGCCTATGCCGCTGGCTCGTGGGGCCCGGCCAACTCCGACGCGATCCTCGCGCAGCGCGGCCGCCACTGGCGCGAGCCGAGCTGAGCCCTCTGCAAAGCAGTCCGGCGGATCGAGGCAGTTGTCGCTTCGATCCGTCGGTCAATACCTTCGCTTATGTCCGTCATTTTTGATGCCCTTCCCGGCATGGAGGTCCCCGTTGGCGGGATCGACAAGGCCCTCGCTGAAATGTGGTCCGCTGCGGTCACGACCGACGGCGACAACAAGAAGGCCCAGACCGCTCGCGCGATCCAGGCTAACTTCGTGCTTCATCTCGGGCACGGCACAAGCATCGAGGATGCGAAGGAGCAATTTCACGTCGCGGCGAAATTCTCGCTGCGCTGCCCCTCGCGCGTCGTGGTGCTCTGTCCGCAGCGCGCCGACAGCGGCGTGGCGGAGATCAAGGCCAAGGCTCACGTGGAGTGCTATCCGGGCAAGTCGAAGTCGGACCGCCGCTGCTGCGAGTTCGTGATGCTCTCGTACTCGCGCGCCGCGCGGCCGTTTCTCGAGAGCCAGGTCTCGATCAGCCTCTCGAGCGATCTGCCGCTGTATTACTGGCCGCACCGCTTTACCGACAGCGCCAAGCTCGCGGACTATCTCTATCTCCTCACGCGCGCCTCGCGCATCATGATCGACAGCGGCATCGCGCCGGAAGATGCGATGACGTATGCTTGGCCGAAGCGCGAAAACGTGCGCGACCTCGTGCACTCGCGCATGCTGCCGGCGCGTCAGACCATCGGGCAGTTCCTCAGCCAATATCCCGTCGAGCTAATCGCGGAAGGCGTGAAATCCGTGACTGTCGCGCACGGCTCTGCGCTCGCGCCGGAAGGTCGCGTGTTGCTCGAGTGGGTGCAGCGCCGCCTGCCGAAGTGCGGCGTCGATGAAGTCGAATATCGTCTCGTGGCTCCCGCCGAGGCGGCGCCGCGCTCGCTCAAACTCTCGTTCGAGTACACCGACAAGAAGTCTTTCACGTGGGTCGCTGACTACGCGACCGGCAGTGCGGACTTCACCGCTGACTTCGGCTCCGGTGTCCGCGAGATGCCCACGGGTATCTCGCTGCTCGCGCCCGAGGCTGCGCTGAGCGAAGCGATGTTTTTCTAAACCCGCGCCGCGGGTGACCGACGGAGAGGACATGCCCGGACTCTCGCTCTCCGTCTGTCTCATTGTGAAAAACGAGGCGGCGTCGCTGGGCGCCTGCCTCGACTCAGTGCGCGACGTGGCCGACGAGATCATCGTCGTCGACACGGGCTCGACCGATAAGACGCGCGAGATCGCCGCGGCGCACGGGGCCAAAGTTTTCGAGACACCCTGGGTGCACGACTTCGCCCGTGCGCGCAACGTGTCGCTCGGGCACGCGACGCAGCCGTGGATTCTCGTGCTCGATGCGGACGAGACGCTCACCGCTGAGGGCGCGAAGGTGCTGCGGGATTTGCTGCCGGCGCATACGATCGATGGACAGGCGACGACGGCGTTTTCGATCATGGTGAATTGCAGCACGGATGGCGGCCGCACCGGGATGCTCGCGGGCATCGTGCGGCTGTTCCCTAATCGGCCCGACGTGCGCTACGAATGGCCGATCCACGAGCAGGTGATGACGAGCCTCGCGCGCGCCGGTGTACTGGTGCGCGAGTCGGGCGTGATGGTGCTGCACGCGGGCTATGTCGGCGGCGCGGTCAATCAGGCGAAGCAGCGCCGCAATCTCGCGATCCTCAGCGCGCAGGTGGACGAAGGCCGCGAGCTGTATCCGCATACCTTTTTCCTGCTCGGCGGCGCGCACCTCGACCTCGGCGAGTACGAAGCGGCAGCCGCAGCATACGATGAATGTTTGCACCGAGCATCACCGCAAACGGACATCGCTATAGGCGCGCGTGTGCGCCTCGGCACAGCGCTGATGAAGCTCGGCCGCATCGAGGCCGCAGTCGCAGCGATGGCAGGCGAGCCGCGTGCCGACTGGCATCCGGAGCAACTCACCCAGCGCGGGCAGTGCGAATTGGCGCTCGGCAATGCCGAAGGCGCCCGGGCGTGCTTCGAACTCGCGCTCGGCTGTGCGCCGCGCGCGTATGTGCCCGCGTGCTACCTGCACCTCGTGAAAGCGGACGCGCTGGCGGGGCTGGCGGAGTATTGGAAACGGCGCGGACAGATGCCGCTGGCGGTAGAGTTTCTGCGCGCAGCAGTCGCGAGTAAACAGCACGGCACGGATTTCACGCCGGAAGATTTGCGTGCGCGGTATGCAGCGCACCAGTGATTGCTGAGGTGGTGTGAAGCGCGAAGACGCAAAGGAAACGCGAAGGTTCGCAAAGAGATTCAGGTTATTGGACGGAGTCCAATCGGCGCGTTGCGGAAACGCGCTCTACCTCGGTGGAGAGTTTTCGCTTAAAACGACTTCGCGATTCTTCGCCGACTTTGCGTCTTCGCGCTTAGTGTTGGACTCAGTCTCTCACGGTCACGGAAGATTTCGCATCTGCATACGGGCGACCCAGGGATCGACTTTGGTCAGGAGGACACGAGCCCAGTGGCCGTGGAGGCGGGCGAACCAGCCGCGGCTGGCGGTCCACTCGGTGAGCGTGATGCGTTTGGAGTGGGCGAGGTCGCGGGTGAAAAGTTCGTCGGCCTCGGCGACGCGGGCGGGTTCGTCGACGCGCAGCATCAGCTCGTAGTTGATGCCGAAGGAGCGGGCATCGAGGTTCGACGAGCCGACGAAGGCGACGCCATCGATGATCGCGAGTTTCGAGTGTAAGATCTGGGGCTGATATTCCCAGATTTGCACGCCCGCGCGGAGCAGAGAGCCGTATAGTGCGCGCGCGGCGAGTTGTGCGAGGCGCACGTCGGATTGGCCGGCGAGCAAGAGCTCCACGCGACCACCGCGACCCGCGACGCGACGAAGGGCGCGGCGCAGACGGAAGCTCGGCACGAAGTACGCGGAGATGATGCGCACGTGGCGCGCGTGACGGAGGCGCTTCAAGAGATCGACGCGGAATTGATTTCGTCCGAGGTGCGGACCGCTCAACAGCACGGGGCCAGTGCGCTCGTAGCCAGCGCGCGGTTGAAACGGCGAGCGCGTCATCCGCTCCAGCACACGTCGGTGCAAGTGGTGATGACCCAGCATGTCGTCGAACGACCGCGCGAGCTGGCTAACGGCGATAGGTTCGCGCGTTTCAAAACCGAGGTCGCGCCAGCCGGAGGTGACGCCATCGCCCTCGTACTCGGGGCCGACATTGAAGCCGCCGACGATGGCCAGCGCGTTGTCGACCAGCAGGAGTTTGCGATGGTTGCGAAAGGCGATGAAGCGAAACGAGAGGGGATTGAAGGAGCGCACGACCCCGCCTGCGGCGCGCAAGCTGTCCCAGTAGTCATGCGGCAGGTCGTAGGAGCCGAGACTGTCGATCAGCACCGCGACGCTCACACCGCGCGCGATGGCGCGCAGGAGGGCGGCGCGGATTTCTCCGCCCGGGCCTTCGGAGCGATAGATATAGGTCTCGAAGCGGATCGAGTCCTGCGCGCCCTCGATGGCTTCCTTGACCGTCTCCAACGCCTCGCGGCCCGTGGCCAGCCAGCGGGAGGCTTGCTGGGTGAGAACGGGGTCGACCATGAGGCGGGACATGCTGCTATAGACTGCGTGCGCGCCGTCGGGTTGCCGACGGAATCGCGCAAGTCTCAAGCCGCGCGGATGACCGCGTAGGTGCGCTTGCCTTTGCGGAGTAGCAGGTACTTGCCGAAGAGCAGATCGGCGGTGCCGATCATGCGACCGACCTCGCCCGCGCGGACGTTATTCAAATAGATGCCGCCGCCCTCGATATCCTTGCGCGCCTGCCCCTTCGACGGGCAGAGCGCGGCGTGGACGAGGAGATCGGGGAGCGAAACGCCCGCGGAGAGCTTGGCGGTTTCGAGGTCCTTCGTGGGGACTTCACCCACCACGTCGTTGAAGATTTCCTCGGTGATGCCGTCGAGCGAGCCGCCGAAGAGAATCTCGCTCGCCTTGAGCGCGGCGGCGAGCGCAGCGTCGCCATGCACGAGCGCGGTGACGGCGCGAGCGAGGGCCTTGTGGGCCTCACGGGCGCCGGGGTTGGCGGCGTGTTTGGCTTCGAGTTCCTCGATCTCGGGGCGCGAGAGGAAGGTGAACTTGCGCAGGTACTCGCTGACCTTCGCGTCCTCGGTGTTAACGAAGAACTGGTAGAACTTGTACGGGCTCGTGCGCTGCGCATCGAGCCACACGGCGCCGCCCTCGGTCTTGCCGAACTTGGTGCCGTCGGCCTTCGTGATGAGCGGGAAGGTCCAGCCCCACGCGGGCACGCCGAGCTTCTTGCGGATGAAATCGGTGCCGGCGGTGATGTTGCCCCACTGGTCGGAGCCGCCGATCTGAAGTTCGCACTGGTGCGCGTTGCGCAGGTGGTAGAAATCGTACGCCTGCAGCAACTGGTAGCTGAACTCGGTGTAGCTGATCCCGTTGTCGCCCTCCATGCGGGACTTCACGGAGTCCTTCGCGAGCATGACATTCAGGGAGAAAAACTTTCCCACATCGCGGAGGAAATCGAGGTAGCTGAGCGGCGCGGTCCAGTCGGCGTTGTCGACGAGCTGCGCAGGATTGCCGGTGGCATCGAAGTCGAGGAGCCGCGCGAGCTGACCCTTGATCGACGCGACGTTGTGGGCGAGCTGCTCGCGCGTGAGGAGATTGCGCTCGGCGGATTTGCCCGACGGGTCACCGATCATGCCGGTGGCGCCGCCCGCCAGCGCGATGGGGTGGTGGCCCGCGAGCTGGAAACGGCGCAGCGTGAGCTGGCCCATGAGGTGGCCGACGTGCAGCGAGTCGCCCGTGGGATCGAAGCCGCAATACAGCGCGAGCGGCCCTTCGCTCAGGCGCTTGGAGAGCGCATCGAGGTCGGTGCAGTCGGCCAGCAGGCCGCGCCATTGGAGGTCTTCGATCAAGTTCATACGGTGACCGGCCAGTAAACGGGGCAGGGGAGCCGCCGCGCAAGAGCGATTCTAATAGGACGAAGGCCCAAAAAAGAATTGGCGCTGCTAGTCGGAAAAACGGTTTGCCGCCGTGCGTGGCGGGGCTCAACGTGACGCTCCTTTTCCCCGGGGAAACCCGGCCACCTCACCAATCCAGACCATCCCTCCTCTCATGCCTATCGCTGTTGGCGCCAAAGCCCCGGACTTCACGCTGAAAACCAAGACCGCCGACGGTCTCAAAGATGTGAAGCTGAGCGAGAACTTCGGCCAGAAGCAGACCGTGATCCTCTTCTTCCCGCTGGCTTACACCGGCGTGTGCACGCAGGAGATGTGCGACCAGAGCGCCGGTCTCGCCGAGTACGAGAAGCTCGGCGCGACGGTGTACGCGATCAGCGTCGACAGCCCCTTCACGCAGGAAGCCTGGGCGAAGAGCAACAAGATCGGCATCACGCTGCTCTCCGACCTCAACAAGGAAACGACCAAGGCCTATGGCGTGCTTTTCCCGATGCTCGCGGGCATCGGTGACACCTCGGCGCGCGCGGCGTTTGTGATCGGCACGGACGGCTTGGTGAAATACGCCGAGCAGACGCCGACGCCGAAGGATCTCCCCAATTTCTCCGCGATCAAGTCCGCCCTCGCGCGCGCTTCCTGATCCGGCGCTCCGCTTCGCTGCGGCGGCTCCGGTCGCCGCGACAACTTTACAGAAACCTCCCATGAGTCTCCCGAATCCGTTCAATTCGCTGCAGAGCTTCAGCTCCGGCGGTGCCTCGCACTCCTTCTACTCGCTACCCGCGCTCGAAAAAGCCGGCTTCAAGGTCTCGCGCCTGCCGGTCTCGATCCGGCTCGTGCTCGAGTCGTTGCTGCGCAATTGCGATGGCAAGCGCGTGTCCGAGCAAGCGGTGCGCGAGCTCGCGAGCTGGGGCGCCAAGGCGGCGCGCACGGAGGAGATTCCGTTCGTGGTCGCGCGCATCGTGCTGCAGGACTTCACGGGCGTGCCGCTTCTCGTCGATCTCGCCGCGATGCGTTCCGCCGTCGCGAAGATGGGCAAGAACCCGAAGATCATCGAGCCGCTCGTGCCGGTTGATCTCGTGGTCGACCACTCGGTGCAGGTTGACTTCGCCGGCTCGGCGGAGGCGCTAAAGAAGAATCTCGAGCTGGAGTTCTCCCGCAATCGCGAGCGTTACCAGTTCCTCAAGTGGGGCATGCAGGCCTTTGATACCTTCAAGGTCGTTCCCCCGGGCATCGGTATCGTGCACCAAGTGAACTTGGAGTACCTCGCCAAGGGCGTGTTGCGCGACGGCAACGGTACTTACTATCCGGATACGCTCGTTGGCACCGACTCGCACACGACGATGATCAACGGCATCGGCATCGTGGGCTGGGGCGTCGGCGGCATCGAGGCCGAGGCCGGCATGCTCGGCCAGCCGGTTTATTTCCTCACGCCTGACGTCGTCGGTGTGCACCTCACCGGCGCGCTCCGCGAGGGCGTGACCGCGACCGACCTTGCGCTCACCATCACGCAGATGCTGCGCAAGGCGAAGGTCGTTGGCAAATTCGTCGAGTTTTACGGCCCCGGCGCCGCCGCCCTGCCCGTAGTCGACCGCGCCACGATCGCCAACATGGCGCCCGAGTACGGCGCCACGATGGGCTTTTTCCCGATCGACGGCGAGAGCACCAACTACCTCCGCGCCACCGGCCGCGACGACAAGCAGGTCGCGCTCTACGAAGACTACTACAAGGCGCAGGGCCTCTGGGGCATCCCGCAGAAGGGCCAGATCGACTACTCGCAGGACCTCGAGCTCGACATCGCGAGCGTCGTCCCGAGCGTCGCCGGTCCGAAGCGTCCGCAGGACCGCATCGAGCTCCCGAAGCTCAAGCAGGAGTTCACCACGGCCTTCGCGAAGCCCGTCACGGAAAATGGCTTTGGCAAGAAGTCCGAGGAGTTCTCCACCGTCTCGGCGCAGGTCGACGGCACCAAGCTCGGCCACGGCTCCGTGCTGATCGCGGCCATCACGAGCTGCACCAATACCTCCAATCCGAGCGTGATGCTCGCGGCCGGCCTCCTCGCGAAGAAGGCCGTCGACCGCGGCCTCAAGGTCAACCCGCTCGTCAAGACCTCGCTCGCTCCCGGCTCGCGCGTTGTCACCGACTACCTCGCGAAGACCGGCCTCACGCCGTACCTCGATCAGCTCGGCTTCCAGACGGTCGGCTACGGCTGCACGACCTGCATCGGCAACTCCGGCCCGCTCGAAGGCCAGATCGAGGACGCCGTCGTGAAGAATGACCTCGTCGCCGCCTCGGTGCTCTCGGGCAACCGCAACTTCGAGGCCCGCGTGCACCAGAACATCAAGGCCAACTTCCTGATGTCGCCCCCGCTCGTCGTCGCGTTTGCGCTCGCTGGCCGCGTGGACATCGACCTCTCGAAGGACCCGATCGGCAACGACCAGAGCGGCTCCCCGGTGCTGCTCAAGGACATCTGGCCGAGCCTCAAGGAAGTGCGCGACCAGATGGCCGCCGCGCTCAAGCCCGAGGTCTTCCGCAAGCTCTACACGGACTTCGCCGCGCAGAACCCGAAGTGGAACGAGATCCCCTCGACCACGGGCAACGTGTACCAGTTCGACGCCTCGTCGACGTACATCCAGGAGCCGCCGTTCTTCGCGAACTTCTCGATGTCGCCCGGCACCATCGCTGCGATCTCGGGCGCGAAGGCGCTCGGCATCTTCGGCGACTCGGTCACGACCGACCACATCTCGCCCGCCGGTGCGATCAAGAAGACCTCGCCCGCCGGCCGCTACCTGCTGGAAAACGGGGTCACGTTTGAGGACTTCAACTCCTACGGTTCACGCCGCGGCAACGACCGCGTGATGACCCGCGGCACGTTTGCCAACGTCCGCATCAAGAACCTCATGCTCGGCGGCAAAGAGGGTGGCAACACCCTCGGGCCCGACGGCACCGAGGTCTCGATCTACGACGCATCGATCGCCTACCAGAAAAAGGGCACGCCGCTCATCATCCTCGCCGGCCAGGAATATGGCACCGGCTCGTCGCGCGACTGGGCCGCGAAGGGCACCAACCTCCTCGGCGTCAAAGTCGTGGTGGCGCAGAGCTTCGAGCGCATCCACCGCTCCAACCTCGTCGGCATGGGCGTGCTGCCCCTGCAGTTCAAGGAAGGCACGACGGCGCAGACGCTGAAGCTCGATGGTTCCGAGACCTACGACGTCGTTGGTCTCTCGCCCGCGCTCAAGCCGCAGCAGGACCTCGTGCTCCGCATCACCCGCAAGGGCGGCGCGGTCGAGGAAGTGCCGGTGCGCTGCCGCATCGATACGCCCATCGAGATCGATTATTACCAGCACGGCGGCATTTTGCCCTTTGTGTTGCGTCAAATTGTGACGAATAGCTAACCGTCCAGCGCCCGCTTGCGCTTTTGCTCAAGCGGGCGATCTTATCTTCCATGGCTGACAACGGTAAACCGACGTATCTCGTCGACGCCTACTCCGATCCCGTGCTTGTACGGATCGATGGCCGCGCGTGCTTTCAGAACAGCGGCTGCCTCCGCGACTTCATCACCGAAATGCTGAAGCAGGGGCGCAATCGCATCGTCCTCGACTTCCAGTCGTGCGCGAGCATGGACAGCACCTTCCTCGGCGTACTCGCGGGAGCCGCCCTCGAACTACGCCGCCAAAAGACTGGCGGCAGCCTCGTGGTGACCCGTGTGGGCCAGCGCAATCTCGAGCTGATGCGCAACCTCGGCCTGCACCGCCTCCTCACGGTGGATACGGGCGACCTCGCGGCGAACTTCGATAAGTGCAACGGCAAGCTCCAGTGCGCCGAACACACCGAACTGGAAAACGCCAAACTGGTCCTCGAAGCGCACGAAAACCTCGTGAACGCCGACGAGGCCAACCGCGCGAAGTTCCAAGACGTGCTGGCCTTCCTGCGCAATCGCGTGGAGCAGCGCTGAAGCGAGATCGCTAGGGAGTTTTTCAATGGAGGGCCGAGCTCCCGCGAGGCCGGGCTCGATATTTCCCGTCAGAGCCGAACCGGCCTCGCGGGAGCTCGGCCCTCCATTTTTCATCAGCACTGGCCTTCTTTTCCCAACGCGCTACGGTAGAGCGTGATGATGCTGCTTCCGCTAGTCTTTGGCTTGGCCATTGTGCTCGTGCTGGCGCTGCTCCCTTGGCTGCGGGCGCGGCGGCTGGCCGATCAAGAGGCCGAGGCACGGATGCAGGCGATGCAGGACCGGCAGAGCGTGATCGATTTCATGCACTTGATGGCCGAAGCGCTCGGCGAAGGACTCAGCCGACAGGAGCTGCAGCAGCGCATCGTGCACGCGTCGATTCTATGTACGGGCGCGTTGAGCGCGTGCTTCTTCGAGGAGACGGAACGCAAGACGATGCGCGCGGCGGCGGTGGAGGGATTGTTTCCGCCGCATCGACCAATCGACGAAGCCATCCGGGCGAAGCTCACCACGCGCGCGCGCTTCATTGAGCAAGTGCTCAAGGCGGAGGAGTTTCCGGTCGGAGAGGGGATCGTCGGGCGCGTGGCCCGCACGCGACGCGGTGAACTGCTGGCCGATGCGGTGTCGGATCCGCTGATCGTGAAGCACGATGACCCGGCGCTCGCGGTGCGCTCGGTGATCGCGGTGCCGCTGCAGTTTCGTGGGAGTTTCTTTGGCGTACTGGCGGTGACCAATCCCGCGGGCGACCGGCCGTTTGGCGAACTGGAGTTTTCGCTCATGATCTCACTCGCGGAGCAGGCGGCGCTCGCGCTGCACAATGCCGAGGGCCTTCAGCTCCAGCTCGAGCGGAAGCAGCTCGACCTCGATCTCTCCGTGGCGCGCGGCATCCAGCAAATGCTGCTGCCGCGGCAGACCACGGAGTTTCCCGGGCTCGATATCGACGCGCGCTACCTCCCGGCGCAGCAGGTGGGCGGCGACCTCTTCGACGTGATCCCGCTGCCCGAGGGACGAGTTGGCATTGCGGTGGCCGATGTATCCGGAAAAGGCATACCGGCCTCGCTGCTGATGGCGATCTGCCGCACGCATCTCCGCCAGATCGCGCCACGCTTCACGTCGCCCGCGGAGGCGCTCAAGGAGCTGAACCGCGTGATCTCCGGTGATCTGCACACGGGCTACTACATCACGCTCACCTATGCTGTCGTCGATGCGGCGCGGGGGCAGGTGACCTTCGCGCGCGCGGGGCACGAGCAGCCGCTCTTGGCGCATGGCGCGTCGTATCTGCCAGTGGAGTTTTTGCCGTCTGAAGGAATGCCGCTGGGCCTCGTGGGCGAAGAGGAATTCGCCTACGTGATCGCGGATCGGACAATGATGTTCAACGCGGGCGACTGCCTCGTGCTCTACACCGATGGCGTGACAGAGGCGCCCAACGACGACGGCAAGGAGTTTTCCGGAGCGCGTCTGATGGATGCAGTGCGCACACTGCGCGCAAAATCCGCGCGGGAACTGAACGACGGCATCCTCGCTTCGGTGCGCCACTTCACAAGCGACACGCCGCAGCGCGATGATTTCACCCTCGTGACGGTGAAGCGCCGTTGACGCTGCTGCTTCCTGTAAAAAACAAACCCGTTGCCACGCTGCTGAGGCGCGGCACAAGATTGTCCTCCCATGTCTGCCACTGCTCCGACCCTCGATCGTTTCTCGCAGCCTGATGCTACCGGCCACTTCGGCGTGTTTGGCGGCGTGTTTGTGCCCGAGACGCTGATGACGGCTCTCGAGGAACTTGGCGCGGCGTACGATGTGGCGAAAAAGGACCCGGCGTTTCAGGCAGAGCTGAGGCATCACTTGAAGGAGTTCGCGGGGCGGCCGACCGAGCTGTACTACGCAGAGCGGCTCACACAGCACGTGGGTGGAGCGAAGATTTATTTCAAGCGCGAGGACCTGCTCCACACGGGCGCGCACAAGATCAACAACGCGCTCGCGCAGGCGCTGCTCGCGCGCCGCATGGGCAAGAAGCGCGTCATCGCCGAGACCGGCGCGGGCCAGCACGGCGTGGCGACGGCGGCGGTGTGCGCGAAATTTGGCCTCGAGTGCGTGGTGTACATGGGCGCGCACGACATGGAGCGGCAGGCGCTGAATGTCTTCCGCATGCGGCTGATGGGCGCGAAGGTGATCGGCGTGGAGGCCGGCCAGAAGACGCTCAAGGAAGCGATCAACGAGGCGATGCGCGACTGGGTCACGAATGTCCGCAACACCCACTACATCCTCGGCACCGCCTACGGCTCGCATCCGTATCCGGCGATGGTGCGTGATTTTCACCGCGTGATTGGCATCGAAGCGAAGGAGCAAATCCTCGCGCGTGAAGGGCGCCTGCCCGACGTGATGGTCGCGTGCGTGGGCGGCGGGTCCAATGCCATCGGGCTCTTCTTCGAATTTCTCGAAGAGCCGAGTGTGAAACTGGTCGGCGTCGAGGCCGGCGGCCGCGGCATCGCCCGCGGTGAACACGCGGCGCGCTTCGAGGGCGGCAAGCTCGGCGTGCTGCAGGGCTGCAAGACTTACATCCTCCAAGACACCGATGGTCAGATCGAGGGCACACACTCGGTGAGCGCGGGTCTCGACTACGCGGCGGTGGGACCGGAGCACGCTTTCTATCGCGAGCGCGGGCGGATCGATTTCACCTACGCGAAGGATGATGAGGTGCTAGAGGTGTTTCAGCTTTGCTCGCGACTCGAAGGGATTATTCCCGCGTTGGAGAGCACGCATGCGCTGGTGGAAGGCCTCAAACAGGCGAAGCGTCTGTCGAAGGACAAAATCGTTGTCGTGAACTTAAGCGGTCGTGGAGACAAAGATGTTCAACAGGTCGCGAAACTGCTCGGCGCTAGGTAGTCGTTAGAACTCTTCCCATATGAAAAGCATGACCGGTTATGGACGGGCGACGGCGGCGGTCGCGGGGCGATCGCTGACGGTGCAGGTGAGCTCGGTGAATCGGAAGTCGCTCGACTTCACGGTGAAGCTGCCGGCGGAGTGGGCGAGCCTCGAGTCGGTCATCGGCGAGCGGGTGCGGAAGTTCGCGGTGCGCGGCAAGGTGCATGTGGACATCGAGTTTATCGGTGCGACGGCAGAGACGGGCATCAGCTGGGACGATGCGGCGGTGGATGCGACGCTCGACAAGCTGTCTGCGCTCGCAGCGTCGCATGGCGTGGAGTTCACGCCGACGCCGGAGTTGCTGTGGGAGATTGCGAAGTCGCAGCGCACGCCCGATGAGGTAGTGCCGGTCGAAGCGGTGGAGAAGGTTTTGCTGGAGACGCTGGAGACGGCGCTGCGTTCGTTTGCGGCGATGCGGGCGAAGGAAGGCGAGACGCTGCTGATCGATTTTCTCGCGCGCGTGGAAACGCTGCGGCGCAACGTGGAAGCAATCGCGGTGCGCGCGCCGCAGGTGGCGCCGGCTTATCGCGAGCTATTGCTCAAGCGCCTGCGCGATGCCGGGCTGGAGCTGAACATCGACGATGAGCGCGTGCTGAAGGAGATCGCGCTTTTCGCGGATCGCGTGGATATCACGGAGGAGATCACACGTTTCCGGAGCCACATGGAGCAGTTTGTCGCGCTGCTGAAGTCCGACGGCGAAGCGGGGCGCAAGGCGGAGTTTATTCTCCAAGAAATGGGCCGCGAGGTGCACACGATGGGCTCGAAGGCCAACGACCTCACCATCGCGAAGCAAGTGATCGAGCTGAAGAACGAGCTCGAGCGCGTGAAGGAGCAGATTGCGAACGTTGAGTAGACGCGCGCAGATACGGGGAGGGGGTGCGCAGAGTTTATGGTCCGCGCGAAGCTCCAAGGGCCAACATCCAAGCTCCAAAATCTAGCGGCGCGCGTAGCGCGGTAGGTATTGGAATTTGGGGCTTGGAGGTTGGTGCTTCTATTTCTGCTCCCGCAGGGTGAGCAGAAGATACAGGATCACGCCCACGCAGATGCCGCAGTCGGCGACGTTGAAGCTGGGGTAGGCGTAGCTGCCGAAGTGGAAGTCGAGGAAGTCGACGACGTAGCCGTAGCGGAGGCGGTCGATGAGATTGCCGGCGATGCCGCCGCAGAGGAGGCCGAAGCAGATCTGCGTGACGCGGGCGTGCAGGCCGAGCGCGTGGCGCCAGATGGCGATGGCGACGAGCGTCGCGCCGGCGAGGACGGCGAGCAGCACGCCCTGGCCGGGGAAGATGCTCCATGCCGCGCCGGGATTGCCGACGTGCACGAGGTAGAAAAAGCCGTGGATAACCGGGATCGCGCCCATCGCCTCGCCGTAGGTGCCGAGCGGCATCAGCGAGGAGATCCACGCCTTGGTGAGGAAATCCAGAATCAACACTGCGACCGCGAGGATCAGCAGGATGCGGTAGGCAAACAGCCGTTGGATTTTCGATTTTGGATTCTCGATTTTCGACTGATCTGGACCGGGTGCAGGCACAGAGAGCGAAGGGCGTTGGGCCATCGGTCGAAAATCCAAGATCGTGAAGCGGGAAGCGGAAACCGACTTACTCGTCGTCGCCGCCGCCGTCGTCCATCATCTTGCCGCCGTCTTCGCCTTCGCCGAGGAGGCCGGCTTGGGTGCGGGAACGGTGACGGTTGCGCTCGATGTCCTTCTGGGCTTCCGCGGTGTAGCGGGTGAAGGGCACAGCGAGGAGGCGGTCCTTGGCGATGGGCTTCTGCGTGGCTTCGCACACGCCGTACGAGCCATCGAGGATGCGCTTGATGGCGGCCTCGATCTCGGAGAGGGCCTCCTGCTCGTTGGCGACCATGCTGAGGGCGAAGTCGCGGTCAAAAGTGTCGGTTCCTGCGTCGGCCATGTGCTGGCCATAGGCGGAGAGATCGCCGGCGTCGTCCTTGGAGGAGCGCTTCAGCGTATCCTCGGTGTGCTGGTCGATCTGGCCGGTGAGGTGACTACGGAGCTCGATGAGGAGCTTGTAGTAGCGGCGGAATTTTTCCGGAATGTCCTCTTCGTCGTGCTCGACGACGGAGCGGGCCTTCTTGGGATTGAAGCCAAGAATGTCGGCGAGGGAGGCAGCCTTGATGTGATTGGGCTTCGCGGGCTTTTCGAGGGCGAGCGCGAGCTTGGCGGCCGCGGAGGGCTTGGCCGCGGTGGCGGTCTTCTCGGCGGTCTCGGGTTTGACGTTGGTCTTCGCGATGGCGCGGACCTCGTCGAGGCTGAAAGCGATGGGTTTGGCCGGGCCCTTCTTCTTGAGGATGCTGTCGCGGAGGGCGTTTTTCTTGGACGGTTTTTCCATGGTGGCAGAGCTTTTCTTCGGAGCTTCAGCGGCCGGGTTAACGGCTTTTTTCGCGGGAGGCGGCGCTTTGGCTTCGGGTTTTTTAGGCGCAGGCTTCTTGGCGGCGGATTTGGAGGTGGATGCCATGGGGAGTTTCGGGGGTGGGGAAGCTATGGATTCAGCGCGGCAATGCAACGCGGACATACATCACCGGAGGCGGAAGTTTGGAGCGCCGGAACCGAGCGCCAGCAGCGCGGGCATCGCACGTAATGTCGGTTGCGGTAGTTTTCGAATTCAACGATAACTTTCCAGTCTTTCAGGGAATTGAGGAGTGTGGCTGACACATCTTTAGGCTGAATCACGTCAGCTTGGGAAACGATGAGTAGCTCAGCTAGAAGACCGGCGTGCTTCTGATAAGTTTCGAGCCGTGCGTTGTCATTACTCGAAACATTAACAAGCGCTTCGAGCGATTTACCAATCGATCCCGCTGCGCGATGTGGCTCTAGAACTTCAGTCACCTTCGAGCGGAGCTCGAACAAGGTTTCAAACTCTTGATTTAAGGTGGTATCTGTCCACTCGGTGGGAGCGATCGGCCAATCCTCGAGATGGATCGAGGAGTTGCCGAACTCGGTCTTGGCCGTGGCGAACGACCACGCCTCGTCGGTCGTGAAGGTCAGCACCGGTGCGAGGATCTTCGCAAGCGTCGTGAAGATGTGGTGGATCGCGGTCTGCGACGAACGGCGGAGGGGATTGTTCGTGCCAAGCGTGTAGAGGCGGTCCTTGAGGATGTCGTGGTACGTGGCCGACAGCGTGACTGAGCAGAACTGATTGCAGAGCTGGTACACGCGGTGGAACTCGTAGGCCTCGTAAGCAGCGGTGCATGCACTGAGCAGCGCGGCGGTCTGGTGCAGCGCCCAGCGGTCGAGCAGGTCCATCTGCGCGACGGGCACGGCGTCCTTCGCGGGATCGAAGTCGAAGAGATTGGAGAGCTGGTAGCGAAACGTGTTTCGGATCAGGCGGTAGCTCTCCGCGACGACATTGAGGATACTGCTCGGATTCTTGAGGTCCTTGTCGAGATCGGAGACGCGGATGTCCTCGCGGAAATCCTGCGACGCGATCCAGAGGCGGATGACATCGGCGCCGTACTGCGCGACGTAATTGTCGGACGTCGGAGGTTTTTCGTACTGGCCGGACTTGGAGATCTTCTTGCCGTCCTTGCCGACGATGAAGCCGTGCGTGAGGACCGCCTTGTACGGCGCGGCGTCGAAGGCGATGACGCTCGTCCAGAGCGATGACTGGAACCAGCCGCGATGCTGGTCGCTGCCCTCGAGGTAGAGATCGGCGGGCCACTGCGTGTTGCCTTGGTGGCGCTTGAGCGTGGCGGCGTGCGACGAGCCGGAATCGATCCAGACATCGAGCGTGTCGCGGCCGCAGGTGAGCGCGCTGGGCGCAGGCCAGCCGGCGGGGAGTGTCACGCCGGCGAGAATCTCGGCGGGCGAGGCGTCGTACCAGAAATTGGTGCCGCGCGTGGCGATCTTGTCGGCGACGGCGCAGACGACGGAGGCGTCGAGGTAGGCGTTTTTCTTGTCGTCGTAGAATGCGATGATCGGCACGCCCCACGAACGCTGGCGGCTGATGCACCAATCGGGACGCGACTCGACGGCGCCGCGGATGCGCTTCTCGCCCGAGGCGGGATGCCAGCCACCGGCGGCAGCGATCTTGTTGATCTCGGTGAGCGCGGTGAGACGCGGGGTGTCGCCGCCATCGGAGCGGTCGAGGCCGACGAACCACTGGTCAACGGCGCGGAAAATGATCGGCGTCTTCGAGCGCCAGCAGTGCGGGTAGCTGTGCGCGTACTTGGCCTTCGCGAGCAAGGCGTTGGCCTCGGCGAGCTTCTTGAGGACGGCGAGATTGGCGGGCGACGGCTTCTTCGCCGCGAGGTCCTCGACCGTCTCCAGCGTGGTGAGGCCGACGAGATCGGCGGGCACACGGCCATCGTCGACGTAGCGGCCGTCGTCGCCGACGGGGCAGTAGATTTCCAGCTTGTTGCGCAGGCCGGTGAGATAATCCTCCGCACCGTGGCCGGGCGCGGTGTGCACGGCACCGGTGCCGCTGTCGGTCGTGACGTAGTCGGCGAGCACGACGGGCGAAGCGCGGTCGATGAACGGATGGCGCGCAGCGAGTTTTTCGAGGACCGCGCCCTTGCGCGTGGCGACGACCTCGGGCGCGGACTCGATCTTGGCGGCGGCGAGCACGGCACTCAGCAACGCCTCGGCGACGATGATGCGCTCGGTGCCGAGGTCGGCGACGACGTAGTCGACCTCAGGGTGCAGCGCGATCGCGAGATTGGCCGGGATCGTCCACGGGGTGGTGGTCCAGATGACGATCGAGAGCGGCTTGTCGGCCGGGAGATTGAACTTCGCGGCCTCGGCGGCGGGCACGGCGAACTTCACCCAGATGGCGAGCGACGTGTGATCCTTGTACTCGATCTCGGCCTCAGCGAGGGCGGTCTCGAACGGGATGCTCCAGTAAACGGGCTTCTTGCTGCGATAGACGAGGCTCTTGGCCACGAACGCGGCGAACGTGCGCAGGATGTCGGCCTCGAACGCGGGGGCCTTGGTCTTGTACTCGTTTTTCCAGTCGGCGAGGACGCCGAGACGCTTGAACTGCCCGGTCTGCTTGGCGATCCACGACTCGGAAAACTCGTCGCACTTGGCGCGCAGCTCGGCGGTGGTGAGCGTGAGCTTCTTCTCCTGAATCTCGCGCGACACCTTCTGCTCGATCGGCAGGCCGTGGCAGTCCCAGCCGGGCACGAAGGGTGTGCGGTGGCCGGTCATGGACTTGTAGCGATTGACGGTGTCCTTGAGCGTCTTGTTGAGCGCGGTGCCGATGTGGACGTCGCCATTGGTGAACGGCGGGCCGTCGTGCAGCACGAAGACCTTGGCGCTGTCCGCGCGCTTCTGCTGGATCAAATCATACAGGCCGAGCTTCTCCCAATGGGCGACGCGGCCGGGCTCGCGGCGGGCGAGGTCGGCGCGCATCGGGAAATCGGTCTTCGGCAACTGCAGCGTGTCTTTCAGGTCTTGCGCCATTCAGGAAAAAGGGCGCGAGGCTAGGTCGCCGCGGAGGGGAGTCAAGGGCAGGGATGGGGCGACGGGCAGATAGCCGGGAAGAGGCGCCGGGGAGGATTTTGGGAGAACCGCGGATGGACGCGAATAGATGCGAATGGGGAGGCCGCAAGAAGGCGCAGAAGGCGCAAAAAAGGGAGGAAGCAGGGGAGGACGCGGGAGAGGGGGAGTGTGGATACGGATAGGCGGGAGCGGAAAAGCAAAATGCTGATGCATTCCGCTACGGGAGGGCCTCGGCTAAAAAAGAACGCCCATCTTTGAAAGATGGGCGTTGAGTGGAGGGCGAAACGCTGACGCGTTCCGCTACAGAGCGGGCCGGGCGCTCAGGCACTCGGGGTCTTCTTGCTGCGGCGCTTGAGGACGACGAGGCCGATGGCGAGGGCGCCAACGAGGGCGGCGGTTTCGGCGGGCTCGGGGATGGCGGACGCGGTGTAGTTGAGCAGGAGATTCATGCCGTCGAGCGAGGTGGCGACGGACCATGTGCCATTGTAGCTGTTCTGGAAGCCAGAGAGATCGAACAGCACGGAATTGACGTCGAAGCCGGTGATGCCGGTGGTGGTCGAGGCGAGGACGAAGGAGTAGTTCTGGCTGCCGTTGAAATTGGCGGCAAGGCCGGCGACGGAGCCATTAAAAGTGGTCGGGGCGATGGTCAGCTCCTGACCGAAGGTTGGCGTGGCGTTGAGCGTGAGGCCGCCGGTGATTCCTAGCAGGCCCGAGCCGACGCCCGCGGCTGCGTTGGCGTCGCTTAGCACCCAGGCGAAGCGGGTGCCGCCATTGAGGGTGGTGGCACCGACGTTGAGGAGGGCGGTGGGAAAAACGGTGCCGTTGGCATTGACAGTGAGCGTGCCGGTGATGGTGCCAGCGCCGCCGAACGTGGCGCGGAGCGAAGGTACGGCGGCGGTGACGACCACCGCACCGGTGCCGGTGGCAGAGCCGGAAGAGTTTTGCACCAGCAGCGTGCCGCCCGAGACGAGGGTGCCGCCGGTATAGGTGTTGGCCGCGGTGAGACGCGTGGTGCCACTGGTGGTGCTGGAACTGACGCCTTGCGCGATGCCGCCGGCACCGGAAATCACGCCGTTGAACGTGACGTCGTCGCTCCGGTGGAAGATGAGCGTGCCGCCGTTGGACGTGAAATTGACGTTACCCTGAATGGAGCCACTCGTGCCGTTGTTGCCGAGACGGAGTACGCCGCCGTCGATCTCGGTGCCACCGGAATAGGTGTTAGCGCCGAGGAGGGTGACGGTGTGGGCCAAGCCGGGGCCGACGCGGAACTGACCGCCGGCGGTCGCACCGTCGGTGATGGTACCTTGGAAGGAATTGCTGGTGCCGTTGCCAAGCGCGACGGTGAGGGAGTGGCCGCCGTCGATCTTGATGATCGAGGTGGGCTGATTGCCGGAGAAGCCGGCGATGGTCTGGTTGTTCGCGACAATCAGCGTGGAGCCGGTGCCCATGCTGAGGGTGGTCGTGGTGGGGAGGGCGTTCATGGTGCCGACGGCGATGGTGCCGCCGGCGATGATGGACGTGGTGCCGCCGTAGGTATTGGCTCCGCTCAAGGTGAGCGTATTGGTGCCAATCATGGAAAGATTGCCCGTCCCAGAGATGACGCCGCTATAGCTGAAGCTCGCATTGACCGGTTTGAAATTGATCTGACCGTTGTTGGTCACGTTGCCGGGCAGAGAGCCGACGGAGGAGCCGTTGGGATTGCCGATCTGGAGACTGAGGCCTGAGTTGATCGTGGTGCCGCCAGAGTAGCTGTTGCCCGTGCTATTGTAGAACACGATGCCGGGGCCATTGCCCGCGATGGTAACGGAGCCGGTGCCGGTGAGGTTGCCGTTAATCGAGATTGCGCCGCCGGTGGAGCTGAGCGTGAGGGAGTTGCCGGCGTTGTTGACGGCGCTGAAGTTGAGATTGCCGGTGGCGGTCGAGAGAGTCGCGTTGTTGGCGAGCGTGACCGAATTGCCGAAATTGATGCTCGTGCCGATAGTAGTGGTGGCGGTGTTGGCTACGCCGTTGGCACCGATGGTCAGCGGCGAGCCAACGATGCTGTAGGCCGAGGTGCCAGTGAAGCTGGCGCCGAGGATGCTGTAGGCGCTGTCGAAGCTGACGCCAGCGACCGAGGCGGTCTGCGAACCGAAGCTGAGCGTCGCGGTGCCGTTGTTCACCGGAGCGCCGGTGGGGCTCCAGTTGTTGGCGTTCGACACGAGGTTATTGCCGCCGGCGGCGGTCCACGACGACTGGGCGCTGGCGCTGGGCAGTAATGCGGCGGCGAGCAGGCCGCAGAGCGCGGACGTGAGAGCGAAACGAAACGGGCGCGAAGGGAGACGATGCATGATTCCGGCGTGGTGGCCGGCTCGGCATGATGTCGAGCTGGGATACCACTAGGCCGTAAACGAAGGTAAGAAATCTGCAATCGATTACCGAAATTCGGATGAGAATTTCGGGGGCGATTTTCGTGCGAGGCGCACGAGTCGCACCTATCGTGCGGCAGGTGCGGGCGAGGCTGCGACAGGCGCACGCCATTTCGCGGCAAGGTCGGGCTTGCCCTCGGCGGTGTAGAGATGCACGAGACGGTCCTTGGCACGGTCGCGCTCGAAGGCGGTGTAGACGGGCATCTTGGCGGCGTTGTCGTCGAGCCCCTTCTGGCCTTCGAGGAGGAGCGGTTCGGCTTCGGCGAGTTTGTTTTGGCTGAGGAGCGCTTCGCCGAGACGGCTGCGGGCAAGGGCTTTTTTCCATTCGTCCCACGGAGTCTTGGCGGCGAAGTCGAGCACCTCGCGCAGGGGGACCTCGGCTTCGGCGAAGCGTGCCTGGCGCAAGAGGGTGTCGCCCACTTCGATCTCGGCGAGGAGCGTTTCGGTGTGCGTGGGGCCGAGTCTTTTTTGACGGCCGGTGAGCACGGCGCGCATGACGGACTCGGCCTCGGCGGGGCGGTCGCTCATTTTGTAAATGCTCCCGAGCGCGAACATCGCAGTGAACGTGGCTGGGTGCTCGGGGCCAAACGCGCGCTGGAAACCGGCGACGGCGGGCTTGGCGTAGCTCTCGGCCTCGGCGTAGCGGCCGAGGAAGCGCAGCGAGTTGGAAAGATAGATCGTGACGATCAGCGTCTCGGGGTCGTTGGGGCCGGAGACGCGCTGGCGGATGGGGAGCTGCTTTTGATAGAGGTCCAGCGCTTCGTCGAAATGCCCGGCCACGAGGAGAGCGGCGCCGAAGTTGGTCATCATCTGCATCGTTTGCGGGCTCTCTGGGCCGTAGAGATGTTGATAGTGTTCGGCTAATTCCCGACTGACGGCCAAGCCTTCCTCGGTGCGACCCGCGCGCGTGTAGACGATCGCGAGGACATTCATGGTGCGAAGCGTGCCGAGGTTTTCCGGGCCGAATTTGCGGCGGAAAATCTCGAGCGCCGGTTTGTCCATCGCCTCGGCCTCCGCGTACTTGCCCTGCTCCATGTAGGCAATCGCGAGGTTGTTCATCGTGCCGAGGGTCTCCCAGTCCTCGGGCCCAAAGGTGCGACGACGGATTTCGAGCAAAGGGAGAAACACTTGCTCGGACTCGTGATGACGCCCCAGGTAGCGGAGCGCGCTGCCGATCAAGTCCTGGCTGATTTGCGTATCGGAGTGGTCCGGACCGAGGAGCGCGAGCTGCTTCCGCCACGTGCTGCGGGCGGTAAGTTCGACGAGCGGGTAGTTGGCGGGATTGAAGAGATAGACGGCTGCGAGCTTCTCGCGGATGCGCAGCGTGACGGGATCGTCGAGGTCGGAGAGTTGCAACTGCTGCGTGTACGCGGCCACCAAGTGCGTGCGAGCGGACTTGTAGTCGCCGAGCGCGAGGTAGGTTCCGCCGACGGTCTCGTGCAGCGAGACGCGGATCGCGGGCTGGTGGGCGAAGCGCTCGTCGATGTTCGACGCGGCGCGGTCCACGGCGGCCTGCAATTTGAGGTCGGGCTGGTACTGGTTGATCGAGGAGTTTTGGCCGAGCAGGTCGGTCTGGAGAAAACGCGTGGTTGCAGCCGACTCGGCGGCGGCAGACTCGGCGGCGCGGCGGCTGCGCTCGAGGCGAAGGGCCACGACTGGGCCGCCGATGGCGAAGAGGAGAGTGACGATGGCGGCGAGTGCGAGGCCGGCGGCGAGATTGGGATGGCGACGGCTCCAGCGGAGAGTTTTGCCGAAAGCGCCGATGGGCCGCGCGGCGATGGGCTCGTGGCGGAGGAAGCGAGCGAGGTCTTCTTGTAGGGCTGCAGCGGATACATAGCGCTTGCCCGGAGTTTTGCTCAGGCACTTGAGACAGATCGTCTCAAGATCGCGCGGCACGCCGGGCTGGAGCAGGCGCGGGGAGACGGGATCGGCATTGGCGACCTGATGCAGCAGGGCAGCGGTGGACTCGGCGACGAAGGGCGCGCGAGCCGTGAGGCAGAAATAGAGCACGGCGCCGAGGCCGTAAATATCAGCGGCGGGCGTGGCGGACGCGGAAGTCGAGAGCAGCTCCGGCGCGAGATACGCCGGCGTGCCGACGACCTGGCCGGTACGCGTGAGGTCGCCGCGGCCCTCCAGCGGGCCAGCGAGGCCGAAGTCGCCGAGCTGCGGCTCATCGCTGGCGGAGAGGAGGACGTTGGACGGCTTGATGTCGCGGTGGACGATGCCGGCGGCGTGCGCGTGTGCGACGGCCCCGGCGAGTTTTGCGACGAGCGTCGCGGCGCTGGCGGGGTCGATGGGAGTGCCGTCGAGTTTCGCGGCGAGATTGCCGCCCTCGGCGAAATCCATCGCGAGAAACGTCTGCGCGCCGCTGCCGCCGAGAGAGTGGATCGCGACGATGTGCGGGTGGCTCAGCCGCGCGACGGCCTGACCCTCGCGCATCAGGCGCTGGGCGAGCAACGGATCGGAGTCGCCGCCGATGACCTTGAGCGCGACGAGCCGGTTGAGCATTTTTTCGCGTGCGAGCCAGACCACACCCATCGCGCCGCGACCGAGCTCGTGGAGCATCTCGTAGCCGTCGAGGGTAGCGGCACCGCCGGGTGCGGCGGAGAAATTCAATGCCTGCGAGAGGGCGCAGCGGGTGCACACACGATCGGCGGAGGCATCCGAAATCTCCGCGCCACAGGTCGGGCAGTTCATGGGGCGGAGGCGGCGCTCATGGGGGTTAGCGAGACAGCGCGTCGATCAACGCCCGCAGCTCGGGCTCGACGCGCGCGAGATCTTCAAGCGTCGACCTCACCGCGGTGCGAATCAATTCGCTGTAGCGCTGCGAGAGCCGGTGCAGCGCGACGGCGATCTGGTTGCGATTTTGCCCGAGCGTGCGCGCGAGCTGATCGTAGTCGGCGGAAGAGGGCGGATGAACGAGAAACGGCCGCAGGGCGGTGAAACGCGCGGAGCCCTCCTGCTCGCTGGCGAGTCGATCCAGTGCGACACGGCGGACCGATATCGCCCACGCCTGATCGTAGGACGCGGCGGGATCGAGTTCGCGCGCAACGAGGTTTTCCAACTCCGGCCGCTCCTCGGCGAGCGCGAGCGGGATCACTTGTCCGCCGCCGCCGCGCTTCTGGGCCTGCGCGGTGCGGCGGCGATTGGAGAGAAAGTTTCTCAGCAGGGCGTAGAGAAAACCGCGGAAACTCCCGCGCTCCTCGCCGACGCGATCGAGCCACGCGCGCTCGAGAATGTAAGCGAAAAATTCCTGCGTGGCATCCTCGGCGTCATGCTCGGGCAGGCCTTGGCGGCGGATGAAAACATAGACGGGTCGCCAATAGATGCGGCAGAGCTTGTTGAGCGCAGCGCCCTGATCGTCGCTCTTCTTCGCGCTGAGGACGAGGCTCCAGTCGGTCGAGCCGAAGCCGTCGTGAGTTTCCTCGCGCGGTTTGGTCGGGGCATCGGCCATGCGGCGCGAAGTGTCGCGGGGGTGACGGCTTCGTCAATGCGCAACGCGGGCGGACGGTAAGGGAAACCTTTTAACCGCGAATGGACGCTAATGAACGCGAATAAATGCGACTGAAGAAACGAATTTGGGAACGCTAACGGGCGCTGATCTTCGCTAAGGATGGGGACTGGCTTGCGGAGGTTTGACTAAACGCGAAGACGCTAAGGCGCGAAGGTCGGAGCGAAGGTGATTTTTTGTGAACCGCGAATGGACGCGAATAAACGCGCGTGGGGATGGGACGGTTGAGAGGCGGTTATTGCAGCGGTGGTCTATGACCGCCGAATGGGCGCGATTCGCGGGCGGAGGTTCTTTCGGCGGTCATAGACCGCCGCTACAGGAGCAGGCGGACGTTTATGGCGCGGCGGGGTCCCAGTGGTCAGAGCCGGCCAGGATGTTTTCGACGGTGTAGGATTTGGCTTCGTCGTCGGTGAGTTGGCGGGACCAGGCGACGCGGGCGGTGGGGGGGGCGCCGGGGCCGGTGGATTGGTACTCGGAGTAGCGGGCGGTCTTTTCGTTTTCGGGGCGGCCCCAGTTGTTCCAGCCGGTGGGTTTGATGTGGTCGCCGAGTTCGCACGCGATGAAGGCGACGGCTGCGTAGGGGCGCCACGGGCGGCCGAGTTCGGCGGGACGCGACATGCCGCCGGGCTCCCACGTCGTAGGGTCACCGGTGAGGTGGCAGTGAAGGAAGACGAAGCCGAATGGCTTTTCCTGCGGCGTGCTCGCGGCGGTGACGAAGCCGCCGGCCTTGCTGTGGATCACGCAGCGGTCGAAGACGGCGGTGGCGGAGCCATAGATGAAATCGACGCGGCCCTCGATGTGGCAGTTGGTGAAGTAGTGGCGGCCGTTGTTGATGAAGAGCGTGTCCTGCCAGCCGAGCAGCAGACAGTCGCGGACGACGGCGCGGTCACCGTCGATGCGCAACGCGAGCGCCTGACCATGGTCGCCGGCGGTGTTTTCGAAGGTGAGATTGCGCGCGGAGAAATTGTCCGACTGCACGACGACGCCCGTGCCCTCTACGCCCTTGACCCAGTGCTCCTTGAGGACCTCGAAGACATTGAGGTGGTAGCTGAGGATCGTGGTCTTCGCGTCTTCGCCGACGAGGTGGATGAACGGCTTCGTCTTCGGGATGATTGTCTGCTGCCAGCGGTAGCGTCCGGCCTTGATGAAGATGACGTTGGGCTTGGTGGCGTTTTCGGGAGCGGCGTCGACGGCGTCTTGCAGGGTTTTGAAACGGGAGGTTTTCTCGAGGGAGACGACGGCGTCGTAGGTGACGGTGGCGCTGGGCGGAGCGGGCGGTGTAGCGGTAGTGGGAAGCGACTGCGCGTGGAGTGGGGCGATGGCGAAGAATGTGAAGACTGCGAAGAAGGGGAGGCAGGGGAGGCTCATAGGCGATGGGGGTGAAGCACGCGGCAAATACGCGGCGCGAGAAACGATTTCGCGAGCGCGTGGGCGGCGCGTAAAGCGATGGAGTGCGCGCATTGTGGAATGCGCACGATGGGCTCGCGAGCTACGGCGACTGATAGTGGTAGCGGACCACAAGCCTGCCGCTTTCGTCGAAGCCGAAGGCATACTGACCGGGCTGGAAGAACTGCACGTACCACACCTCGTGCTTCACACTGGGTGTGTGTTCGTGAAGTGAGTAGCCAACTGGGCTTTTGCCGTCGGAAAAATCGAACGTCTCCCAGAGAAGCCGATCGCGCAATTCAGCTTCGGCGAGGCCATCGGGTAGCGAGGAAAACTTCGTGGCCCACTGACGCTCCACGCCGAGACGGAGGGCAGTAAAAGCGATGGCCAAGATGACGAGCGTGAGGCCGGCGATCTTGGTCTTACGTTGACCAAAGAAGGCCAGAAGTGACCCGGTGAGAAAAAGAGACCCGAGGGCAATGACGCCGAATACGTACACGGCGAACGTCAGGCCTTGACGACGCGGGTGGCGAGTTTTTCGCCGGCGGCGAGGCAGTTGGGGACAGAGATGCCGTCGCGGCACTGGCCGCCGAAGACGAGGCCGGGGTGGGCGCGTTCGCAGGCGGTGAGGGCGTCGAGGAATCGTGCGTGGCCGAGATTGTACTGCGGGATCGCGCGCGGCCAAAACGAGTGGCGCTGGAAGACGGGCTCGCCGGTGACGCCGAGGAGATCGTGGAGGTCGGGCGCGACGGCGGCGAGCAGGCTCTCGGGCGAGCGGCGCGCGAGCTCGGGCTGCAGTGCGCCGCCGATCATGACGGTGAGCGCGACGTGCCCGGCGGGTGCGCGGTCGAGGAAGAGCGACGAGGAGAACAGCACGCCGAGCACCGAGCGGCGCTCCAGCGCGGGCACGAGGACGCCGAAGCCGTCGAGCGGATGCGCGACCTGTTGGCGGCGGTAGCCGAGAAAGAGCGAAGCGACGGGCGGATGCTCGATGGTGTCGAGCAGCGCGAGCGGACGCTCGCCGTGCGGTCCGAGCACGAGATGGGAAAGCGCGGGCGCAGGCAGGGCGCAAACGACGGCATCGAAAGACGCCGATTGCGGCGCGGCGTCGTCGTGCCACAGCACGCTCCAGCGGCCATCGACCGACGGGATGAGGCAATCGACGTGGGCACCGAGGGTGACCGCGCCCGCGGGCAGGCGCGCGGCGAGGGTGGCGGGAAGCGCTTCGAGGCCGCGCCGGAACGAGATGATTTTCGGAACGGCCTTTTCGCCGCGAGCCTTGGCGGCTTTGGCGGAGGCCATGCTGCCGCGGATGAGCGAGCCGTGCTTCTGCTCGAGGTCCCAGAGCTTGGGGAAGGCGTAGCGCGTCGAGAGCTTTTCTGGGTCGCCCGCGTAGATGCCGCTGACGAAAGGCTGCAGCGCGTAACTGGCAATCTCCTGCCCGAGGTGAGCCCGGATGAACGACGCGAGATTGAGGTCCGTCGTGCGCACGCGCGGGCGCGAGAACAACTCCAGCAGCAGGCGCAGCTTGGCACGGAAGGAAAAGAGCGGCGTGCGCAGCAGCGAGCCCGGGCCCATTGGCAGCGGCAGCAGGCGGCCGCGGCGGACGAGGTAGCGATTCTTCGCGAGTGGCGCGGCTTCAACACGCTCGGAGGTCAGGCCGAGCTCTTTGATGAGCGCGGCGACCTCGGTGGTTTCTTGGATGGAGTTGGGGCCGCGCTCGATCAACCAGCCGTCGGTGAGTTCAGTTTGGACGGCGCCGCCGATGTGTGAGGCTTGCTCGAAGACTCGTATGCGGTGGCCCTGCGCGTGCAGCCGATGCGCGGCGCTGAGGCCAGTGAGGCCGGCACCGAGGATGGCGATGGATTTGGTGTCAGATTGGGCCACGAATCAGGCGGAGAGAGGGAGACGAAAGGAAAGACGAAGAACTGGCGGTCGCGGTTTTGCTGAGATGAAGTTAAGCGCGAAGACGCGAAGGTGGCGAAGGATCGCGAAGGAAATAAGGCGTGATTTTTTTGGAACCGCGAATGGACGCTAATCCACGCGAATGGGGACGGGATTTTGGAACGCTAATCTGCGCTGATCTTCGCTAATGATTAGCGGGGATTAGCGGAAATTAGCGTTCTTAGGAGCAGGAAGAATACCGGCTAGTTTTTCCAGCTGGTGACGGTGTCGACGAGGGTTTGGACGCACTCGATCTTGGCAGCAGGGGTGATGCCGTGGCCGAGGTTGAAGATGTGGCCGTTGGTCCCGCGCATCGATTCGAGGAGGCGGGTGGTTTCGCGGCGGACGATCTCGGGCGTGGTGTTGAGGAGAACGGGGTCGAGGTTGCCCTGCACGGCGACGTTGGCGGGGAGGGTGCGGCGGACGATGGAGAGATCGCTGGTCCAATCGACGCTGAGCACGCGCGCGCCGGTGAAGGCCTGATCGGTGAGGTGGGGCGCGGTGCCTTTCGCGTAGATGATGATGGGGAACTCGCGCGGGAGGGCGGCGATGATCTGGCGGATCCATTTCAGCGACGCGGCTTCGTAGTCGGGGCCGGGAATGATGCCGCCCCACGAGTCGAAGATCTGGATCGCGTCGGCGCCGGCGGCGATCTGCATGTTGAAATACGCGATGAGCGCGGCGGTGAGTTTTTCGAGCAGGGCGTCGAACGCGGCGCGGTCGGTGTAGAACAGGACCTTGATGCGCTCGAAGTCGTCTGAGCTGCCGCCCTCGACCATGTAGGTGGCGAGCGTCCAGGGAGAGCCACCGAAGCCGAGGAGCATTTTTTCGCCGGCGAGTTCCTTCTTCAGAAGCGAGAGCGTGTCGGCGACGTAGCGGAGACGATCAGGGACGGCGTCGGCCGGCGCGAGGGCGTCGATCTGCGCGCGCGTGTCGAGACGGTAGTCCATGCCGATGCCGCCGGTGTCGCGGAACTTGTACCCTTGGCCGAGCGCCTCGGGGATCACGAGGATATCGGAAAACAGAATCGCCGCATCTAGGGCGAAGCGCCGCAACGGCTGGAGCGTGACCTCGGCGGCGAGCGCGGGTGTGCGGACCATTTCGAGGAAGGATGATTTGGCCTTCAGCTCGCGATACTCGGGCAGGTAGCGGCCGGCCTGGCGCATGATCCAGAGCGGTGGACGCTCAAGCGGTTGGCAGGCGATGGCGGAGAGGAAGCGTTGGCGGGAGGTCACGGCTGATTTACGAAATGGGAATTACGAATGACGGATGACGGATGAGGCAGACGGTGCGAGGGGCTCGGTGCGAGCCGCGGGTGACGAATCGCAAGCGGTACATCGTAAATCATAATTCCTGCGCGGCCCAGTCGCGCGGTTTGAGGAAGTGCTCGTAGAGCCGGGCTTCTTCGCTGCCGGGCTCGGGGTGCCAGTCGTAGTCCCAGCGGACGAGCGGGGGGAGCGACATGAGGATGCTCTCGGTGCGGCCGCCGCTCTGGAGGCCAAAGAGGGTGCCGCGATCCCAGACGAGGTTGAACTCCACGTATCGACCGCGTCGAAACAACTGGAACTGGCGCTCGCGGTCGTTGGTCGGAGCGGATTTGCGGCGGGCGACGATGGGGCGGTAGGCGGGCAGGTAGGCGTCGCCGACGGCGCGGAGGAGAGCGAAGGATTTTTCGAAACCGAGCTCGTTGAAATCGTCGAAGAAAAGGCCGCCCACGCCGCGAGGCTCGCTGCGGTGTTTCAGGAAAAAATAGTCGTCGCACCATTTCTTGAAACGCGTGTGGAGGTCGACGCCGAAGGGCGCGACGGCATCGCGGGCGGTGCGGTGCCAATGGGCGCAGTCCTCATCGTAGCCGTAGTAGGGCGTGAGGTCGAAGCCGCCGCCGAACCACCAGATGGGATTTTCGATTTTTGATTTTCGATTTTCGATTTCGGAGGGATTTGCTGCGGTGGACGTGGTTGTTCCCGTCGTCGTGAAGAAGCGGACATTGGCGTGGCTCGTTGGCGCGCGGGGGTTGCGCGGGTGGATGACAAGGGAGACGCCGAGGGCTTCCCAGGATTGGCCGGCGAGTTCGGGGCGGTGGGCGGTGGCGGACGGCGGGAGCTTGTCGCCGCAGACGTGGGAGAAGGCGACTCCGGCTTTCTCGAAGACCGGGCCGTCGGTGAGGATACGCGTGCGGCCGCCGCCGCCGGCGGGGCGAGTCCACTCATCGGTGCGGAAACGCGCGGTGCCGTCCTCGGCCTCGAGGGCGGAGCAGATGGAGTCCTGCAGGCCGAGGAGGTAGGCCTTGACGGCGGCGACGTCGGGTAGGGTGGAAGCGCTCACGGAAACGGCCATCAACGCGCGGATGGCGGCGCGGGGCAAGAGTGGAGGCAGCAGGGGGGCTTGACGACTTTGGTAGCTTTGGCGTTGGACAGCGCGGCAGGCCCGTGCGTCTTTCACCCTTTGCCATGAATCTACCCGTGCTCACCAGCGTCGCCGCCACCGGCTTTACCGTGGCGTTTCTGCACGCGGCGATCCCGACGCACTGGCTGCCCTTCGTGCTGGTGGCTCGGGCGCGCGGCTGGAGCCGTGGGCGGGCGGTGGGCGTGGCGGTGTTTGCGGGGCTCGGGCACGTGGCGCTGACCTCGCTGATCGGCCTCGTGATCGCGTGGCTGGGATTTCAGATCGACGAACGACTCGGACGGCTCTTCCCACTCATCGCGGGCGGCGTGCTCGGGGCGATCGGGCTATACTATTTCTGGCGGCAATGGACTGGGCGCGGCGTGATGCACCATCACACGCCGGGCGGGCACCACGAAGAGTCGGAGCACTGCGGGCACGAAGAAGACCACACGCACTGGGACGACGAGCTGAAAGACAGCGCGCTCGTGCAGGAGAAACGCAGCGACTGGGCGGCGATCAGCGGGCTCTTCGTGATGCTCACGCTCTCGCCGTGCGAAGGATTTTTGCCCGTATATCTCTCGGGCGTGCAGTTTGGCTGGAAGGGCTTCGCGGTGCTGAGCGCGATCCTCGCACTGGCGACGCTCGGGGCGATGACGCTGTTTACGGCGCTGACCTTTGCGGGAATCGAGAAACTGAAACTCCAGCGCTTCGAGCGACACGAGGCGGGGCTGCTCGGGGCGCTGTTTTGCGTGCTCGGCGTGGTGGTGTTCTTGGTGGAGCGGTAGCAGGATCAAAAGCGGACGGAGGTTGCTTTCGATCCGTTAAGCGCGAAGACGCAAAGATGGCGAAGGTTCGCGAAGGGTTTTGTTTTTACAGGAGGGAACGGAGGAAAGGCAGGAGTCAGAACCGCGAATGGACGCTAATAAACGCGAATGGCGGAGAGGTTTTGGGGTGCTGCTCGGCCCGATGGGGAAGCAAGAGGTAGGTTAAACGCGAAGAGGCTAAGGCGCGAAGGACGGAGCGAAGGAGAGTTCTGCAAGCGGCGCGGTTTTCCTTTCATGCGCAGAGGGTGGACCAACACGGAGGCGGGGTGAAGAGGGGGCGGCTGGGCGCAGGGAGTTGCGCGGCGAGCGCGCAACCCACAGGGGGCGAAGAAACGCGGCGGGGGCGCCGCGTCCCCATTGAACGAAAGACGGACTGAGGGCGCGGCCTCGCGGGAGCTCGGCCCTCCAAAGGCCGCGATTATTTGCGCTTGGGGAGGGGCTTGACGGTGATTTGGGGGACGGCGTCGGAAGGGGCGGGGGCCTTGGGGTCGGTGGGCGGGGGCGGGGCGGCGGCGAGGGTGGGGGTGCCGTTGGAGAACTTGGGGCTATCGGGCGGAAGGTTGGAGAAGGCGTGTTCGATCATTTCGGTGGCAAAGCGGTCACGGGCGACGCCCAGGTCGATTTTGCCGCCGGGGCCGAAGGCACCCATGATCACGGTGATGATGCGATGCTCGTTGCGGATGGCGGTGGCGCTGAGGCAATAGCCGGCACCCTCGGTGTAGCCGGTCTTGAGGCCGTCGACGCCGGGGACTTTCCCGAGAAGGTTGTTGTGGTTTTTCATGTGCTGCGTTTCGCCGAATTCGCGGTCGGGCGCGAAGTCGCGCTTCATCACGGAGGAATAGTGCAGCACGTCGGTGTGCGTGACGAGGTAACGGCAGAGGAGGGCGTAGTCGCGGGGCGTGGTGAGGTCGCCGTCGTCGGTGCGGCCCTTGGTGACGAAGAGGCCGTGAGGGGTGCGGTAGATCGTGTTCTTCATGCCGATCTCGTGCGCCTTGGCGTTCATCGACTCGACGAACGCCTCGACCGAGCCACCCGAGAAACGAGCGAGGGCGTGGGCGGCGTCGTTGGCGGACTGGATCATCATCGCGTAGATCAGCTCCTCGACGGTGAAAGTCTCGCGCGAATCGAGATAGACCTGCGTGCCGCCCATCTTGGCATCCTCTTTCGTGATCTTCACCGGGGAGTCGAGCTGGATGGACTTGGCGGCGAGCTTGTCGGAGAGGACGGCGAACGTCATGAGCTTCGCCATGCTGGCGGGCGGGGTGATGACGTCGGCGTTGTGCTCGAAGAGCACGCGGCCATCGGCGGCGTCGATCACGATGGCACCCTTGTACGCGCCGGTGTCAGCGGCGGGCTTCGACTTGGCCTTCGCGGTGGCGGCATGAGCCGAGACCGCGAGGGCGGTGAGGAGGGAGACGAGAACGACGCGACGCAGAAAAACCATCGGCGGGAACAAGGCTAAATTTTGCGAGCGCGCGAGCAGAAATGCGCGCGTATTTTTCCCGGGCAAAATGCGACGCGGGCGGGTGCGCCTTTGGGGAAGTTTTTTAACAGCGATCGCGGTAGGCGCGGATGAGCGGGTCGCTCGTCCCTACCTCGGAGTAGCGAAGGTGTTGCGGTAGAACCTCAGGAAATCGAAGCGGCGCTGCCAACGGGGAGCTCAAGGACGAACGTCGAGCCAGTGCCGGCGCCGGACTCAACGGTGATGCGGCCGCCGTGGAGGCGCGTGATCTCCTGCGCAATGGAAAGGCCGAGGCCGTGGGACGTCTCGCGCGCGGACGGGTGCGTGGCGAGGCGGGTGAACGGCAGAAAGAGACGCTCCTTGTCGGCCTCGGAGATACCGGGGCCCTCGTCCCGGATTGCGAGCCGCACGACGCTGCCTTGACGAGTGAGCGTGAGGTCGACGACACGGCCGGGCGGGGTGAACTTGATGGCGTTGCTTACGAGGTTGCCGACGACCTGAAGCAGGCGGGCGGGGTCAGCTTCGATCCAGCCGGCGGCGGAGGCGGGCTCGGGGAAATTGACTTGCAGGCGCTTCGCATCGATCTGCCAGCGAAGCTCGCGCAAGGAGGAACGCGTGAGCTCGACGAGATCGGTGGAGACTTTTTTCAGTTCGAGGTGGCCGGACTCCAGCGCGGCGGTATCGAGCAAGTCCTGCACGAGGCCGAGCACGCGTTGGACCTCGACCGCGATCCAGTCGTGACGCTCGTCGGTCTCGCCGCGCTTCTGGCGGGCGATGCGCAGCTCGTCGACGAGCCGGAGGACATTATTGAGCGGACTGCGGATATCGTGGGAGGCGATGCCGAGGAAACGGGTCTTGAGTCGGTCGGCGTCCTCGGCGGCTTTTTGCGCAGCGCGGGCCTCGGCGAGGACGCGCCGCTCGGCCTTGAGGCGGAGGCGCTGCCAGCCGACGATCACGGCGAGAATGGCGGCACCGACGCCAAAGGCGGCGAGCAGGGCGAAACGCTGCCAGCGCGTGCGGGCGTCGTCGGCTTCGCTCACGGCGCGCTCGGCGCGGAGCGTGTCGATCTCGTGCTGACGACGCTCGGCATCGTAGCGGGCATTGAGCGCGGCGAGCTGGAGGCGGACCTTCTCGCCGAGGGCGGCGTCGGCCTCGGTGGCGAACTTGCGCTCGGAATCGTAGGCGGCGTGCCAGTTGCCTTGCGCCTCGTAGATGGTGGCGAACTCGCGGTGGAAATTGGCGAGCACGATGTGGCTCGCGAGCACCTCGGCGAGAGCGAAGCCGGTGCGAAGATGGGTGAGCGCGTCCTCGAGGCGGCCGAGCGGGCGGAGGATTTGAGCGAACTGCAGCTGGGTGTTGGCGAGATTGCGCTTCAGGCCCAGTTCCTCGTAGGTGACGAGGGCCTGCTGCGTGTAGTCGAGCGCCATCGTGTACTCCTGGCGGAGGCGAAAAACGTTGCCGAGGTTGACGAGCGAATCGGCGACGCCGCGGCGATTGCCAAGATCGGTGCGAAGCTTGAGCGCGCGCTCGTGGACGGTGCGCGCCTGCGCGAGATCGCCGACGCCGACGAGGGTGTTGCCGAGATTGTTGAGCGCGTCGGCCTGCAGTTCTCCGTTATCGAGTTCCTCGCCGACTTTGAGCGCGATCTCTTCCTGATTCTTGGCCTTCTCGCTCTCGCCGCTCTCGGCGTAGATGATCGCAATACCGAGGTGGGCGCGGCCGAAGAGGTAGCGATTGCCCAAGGCCTCGGCGAGGGTGACCGTCTGCTGATAGCTCGCAATGGCGCTCGGGTAATCGGTGAGGCTCCAGTTGATCTGGGCGAAGACGAAGGTGTTTTCGAGCAGCGCGACCTCGTCGTGAATCTCCGTGGCGCGCTTCAATGCGGCGCGCACGATGCGCATCGACTCGGTGTAATCGCCGCGCCGTCGTAGAACCGAAGCGATGCGCGAATCGGCGATTAGCTCCTCGCGCGGGTTGGCAGCAGCGGTGCGCGCCTGGCGGGCGAGCTCGAGGGCGCGCGCGGGATCAACTGATTCCAAAGCGCGGGACAACTCCGCGAGGATCGGGCTCTGCTCACTGGCCGGCGTGGCGGTGAGACGCGACTGGAGCTGGGCGACGGTCGGGGAGGAATTTTGCGCCCATGCGGAAGCGGACGCGAGGAGCGCCACTGCGAGCCAAACCCGAATTTGCCTGAACCCGTGCAACATCGCCGCGGAAGCTAGCGTGATGCCAGTGGGCTGCAATGAATGTTTACAGGCAAAAATGTGACCCGTTCGTGCAGCAAGTAGGCGGGTGGCTTAAGGCTTCGCGGATTTGACGGTGCCGGAGCCGGTGAGAACGGCGAGACGGCGGCCGGCGGCGGAGTCGGCGATGAGGCGGGCGAGCCAACGCTCGCGGGTGGCAGGCTGCTTGGGACTGACGACCTTGTGGATCGCGGTGCGCTGGTACCACGGAGCCTGCGCGGTGAAGAATTTCCAAGCGGCGGCGTTGGCGCGGAAGCGACGGGCGAAGTCGGCGGGGAGCTCGGCGGGGGTGGTGCGCTCGAAAGAATAGAGGCCGGTCTTCTTTGCGATGCGCGCGGCGTAGGCAGCGAGGCCGGCGGGCATCATCCGGCCGGCGGAAGTGAGGCGCTCGACGTGGCGGACATTGACGAGGCTCCAGATGCTGCCGGGTTTGCGCGGAGAGAAACGGATGGTATAGCTGTCGGCGTCAAAGTTTTTGCGCAGGCCGTCGATCCAGCCGAAGCAGAGAGCCTCGTCGAGGGCACCGGCATAGGTGATGCCGCCGTGGCCGGAGGTCGTTTTGAAAATGCGGATGGTCAGCTCCGTCGCGGTGACGTGCGCGCGCTCCAGCCAGGTGCGGAAGTCTTGGGCCGTGGCGAAGGAGGTGGGGCGGGGCATGGCTAAGTGAACGTCGAATATCGAACGCTGCACATTGAACGTCGAACTTCGGAGGGGGCGGAGGCTAGATTAAACGCGAAGGAGCAAAGATGCGAAGATCGGAGCAAAGGACGGAAGCAGGGGATTTATTTTTCGCAGAGGGGGCCGGCTACTTTCCCGCCGCCATCTTCGGGGAGGCCGCCGATGGGGTGGCCGCGGAGGGCGGCGATCTTGAAGAGGAGGCGGGTGTTGGCGGCGCGGTTTTCGGGAGTGTCGTTTGGCGCGGTGGGCTTGGTGGCGCCGAAGCCGACGGAGACGAGGCGGGCGCAATCGACGCCGAGGGCGACGAGCTTGCGGCCGACGGCGAGGGCGCGGGCTTCGGAGAGCGATTGGTCGGCGGCGGCATCGCCGGTGGCGACGTGGCCCTCGATGCGGACTTTGCTGAGATAGGTTTTCGCGGCGAGGAAGGCGGTGAGCTGTTCGAGCGCGGCGGTGGACTCGGCGGTGAGTTCGGCTTTGCCGGCGACGAAAGTGACGGCGGAATCGAAGAGGATGGTGGTGTCCTCGATTTTGGGTGCGGCGGAGCAGGTAAGGGCGAGTAGGAGGAGGGTGAGAGTGAAGAGCGGGCGGAGCATAGAGAGGGGGACGGAGGTCAATTTAAGCGCGAAGGCGCTAAGATGGCGAAGGATCGCGAAGAAGAAAGTGGTGAGGCGGTCAGCGGGGACGTGCGGATGTTTTCTTGGGGGATTTTTTACGGCGAGGTTTGGGGGTAACGCCGAGGCGGGGGTCGCGGCGGCGGGCGAGGGTGACGAGGGCGGTGGCGATGGACTCGAAGCGGGGGTTGGACTCGGGGAGGTAGAGCCACTTGGGGAGGATTGCGTGAGGGGTGAGCGCGGGGAAATCGGCGAGGAGGGCGGGGTGGCGGTCGCGGTCGGTGCAGACGAGGACGCCGCGCCAGGGTTCGTCTTCTCCCGCGCAGAAACAAAGGACGATCTGGCCGCGGAGGTAGACGGCTTTCGCGCCGAACATCGAGCGGAGCACGAACGTCGGCTCATCGGCGAGCGGCTCCCAGAGCCAGGCGTAGCGGTGGATGGGGCGGGCGCGGCCGAGGGACTTTTCGTCAAGGCGCCGCATCGGATTAGTGAATGCTGAGGAGGATTTCAGCGGTGGCCTCAGGTACGTACCACTGCGGGACGTGATTGGCCTCCATGATCAAGACGGGCCAGCCGCGGGCGCGGGCGCGCTCGGACTGCGCGTAGAAATCGTCGTCCTCGGGTTTCTTGCCCTTCTCGACAGTGAGGATGTACGTGGCGGGGATCTTGGCGGTGGCCGAAGAGTTTTTCAGGACGATGGGCTCGGTAAAGGTCTTGAGCGGCATCGGCACGTCCTTCGGATAGGGCTTCTGCGGCGTGACCCAGTCGGGAACAATGAAGCCGTCCTTGGTCATTTTCTCGATGTTAAGCGAGCCGGGTTTGCGGATGGCCATGAGGTTCTCGCCGTTTTCGGGGAGCATGGCGTCGAGGTAGATGAGACGGCTGATGCGCTCCGGGATGCGGTCGGCGACGCCGGTGATGACCATGCCGCCGTAGCTGTGGCCGAGGAGGATGACATCGTGGAGATCCGCGAAGACGATGTAGTTGACGATGTCGTCGATGTGGACCGAGAGACCGATGTCGGGTGTGGCGGTATTGTAGTGTTCGCCGAGGCCGCTCAGCGACGGGCAATGGACCTTGTAGCCTTTGGCCTCGAGCAGCGGCACGACCTTCTTCATCTGCCAGCCGCCGGCCCATGCGCCATGGACGCTGACGAGGACGGGGGGCTTGGTGGGAACGGCTGGCGCGGGCGAGACTAGAGAAGGGACGGGGGCCGGTGGCTCCGCAGCGCGGAGGGCGAGCGGGAGAGCTAGGGCAGAGAGCGCGAGGAAGCGGCGGAGAGGCACGCTGGAGAGGAGACCGGATGGTAGCCTGGGGTCAATCGCAGTGCGGCCCATTCTCGCACCGACGAGACGGCCGATTGGTCGCCTAACGTATAGGCGGACTGACGTGCCTGATATTCCGAATGCGGAACGCACGGTTGGCCACGACAAGCTCGGAAGATGCGCGTAGTGAATCTCGCGCGATGCAATAATATTGCTTATCGGATTTTTATGAAGCGATATGAAGACGCGTTTATTCTTATGAGCACATATCCCAGCTCCACTGTCCCGTATAACCGCCTCCAGCAGGTGTTCTGTCTCAACTGGCTCTCCAACGCCGCCGGCCTGAAACTCGGTACGGCCGATCAACTGACGGCCTTTGCCCAGAAATGCATCCCGCTCGTGCTGCAAAACAACACGGTATGCGGGCTCATCGGCACGTGGTCTCCCGTGTGGGGGCCTATCGTGACCGAACCGACCTCGGGGCCGTTTCGAAACGTCGCGGCCAACACGATGTTTGTCGCGCAGCAACCGGGTGAGAATGGCGGCACGACGCTCGTCATCGCGGTGGCCGGCACGAACCCGGTGTCGATCTATGGCTGGGCGGGAGAGGACTTCGACGTGGTCAACACGGTACCGTGGTCCTCGGCGCTGGGACTCGATTTCACCGCGAGCGTGAACACCGACACCACGATTCCGCTGATCTCGCAGGGTACGGCAAACGGACTCAGCGCATTGCTGGTGACGATGACCGATCCGAACCACGATGGCTCGCTGATTTCATTTCTCACGAAGGCTGTGAGCACCCTGCCCGGACCGATCGAGGTCGTGGTGACGGGCCACAGTCTAGGCGGCGCGCTATCGGCAAGCCTCGCGCTGTTTCTCGCCGACACGCAGGGCGACAGCGAGGGGTGGGACCCGGACTCGGTGGCTGCCGTGACGGGGGTCTCGTCCGCTGGAGCGCCTCCCGGCAACGACGTGTTTGCGCTCCATTTCGATGCGGTCCTCGGAACGAAGATGAATCGCATCTGGAACCAACTCGACGTGATTCCGCATGCTTGGGAAACGGATCTGCTGGTGCAGGCACCGCATCTTTATTTCCCCTATATCGCGCCCAATGCGGGCGTGCGGGCGCTGGTTTCGCTGGTGCTTGCGAATACGGCGCGGTCGCATCAGACCTATGTGCAGCTCAATCGGCAGACCGGTCCGATCCTTGGTCAGGTCGACATCTCGGCCACCACGACCAAAGTCTCGCTGCAACAGTCAATCACCGACGAAATTGTGGGCCTGATCGTCAATCAGATCGGCCAGAAGTATGCGTGGTCGCCCGCCGACAAGCAGGCGATCGATCGATTGGTCGATGCGGCAATCGCTGCGATCGAGCAGTTTGAATCGGCGCCGGGTGCCACGCAGGGCGCAACGGCGCCGGAGCTGACGAAGAACGTCGGCGCGGATGTCGACGCGATCCTGAGTTTCCTCGTGGAAGAGGCGCATGCGATCACCGCCGATCTGAAAACGGACTTCGCCGCGGTGATCCAGTGGATCGCGAACGAGCTCAAGATTCCGGCCGAGAAAATCCAGGCGATCCTGCAGTCGATCTTCAAGGATGCGAAGGCGGCGTTCGCGTGGCTGGCGCAGGCGCTCGAGACGGAATTGGCCCAGCTCATCCCGTTCCTCACGGCGGTGATCGGCCGCGCGCTGATGTGGCTCATCGCGATCGCGGATTTCCTCGGCATCGCGCTTTCCGAAGCGCTGAAGCTCGTGCCGGGCATCCTGACCTTCCTCGGTCAGCTGGGCATCCAGCACGTGCCGGCGTATTCCCAGTTGATGGGCACGACCGCCTACACCGATCTGCAAAAGACGATCCGCGCCAACATCGTGTATCCGGTGACCTGACCGGATTTCGTTCGCTGGAGCGGCGCGAAGTCAGCGCGCCGGCTCCGGCTGTATCCGAAAAGGCACTACGGACTCAATCGGAGAGCTCGTAGAGTTCGAGGAGGGCGATGCCGGTGGTGTTGGCGGGGCCGGAGAGGACGATGCTGTAGTTGCCCGGCATCAGGGTGGTGACGACGGCGGCGTCCTTGCTGCCAGCCTTAAGGGCGAAGGCGCCGGAGCGCGCGGAGGCGTCGTTGACGGCTTGGGTGTTGGCGGCGGTGGCGTCCCAGTTGTCATTCTCGATGATTAAGGTGCCGCCGCGGTAGACACGCACGATGGGATCGGGCAGGGCCGCGGTGACACCATAGGGGATCAGGCCAGCGCCGACGCCGCGGACGAGGAGTTTTTTGGGCGAGTTGCCGGTGACGACGAAGCCGCCGATGAGCACGGCGTCGCCCGTGCCGACGCGACCACGGGCGGAGAGGTTGACGAGGCGCTGGTTCTCGTTGCCGGGATTGTTGCCGGCGTCGTAGACCTCGGCGAGGGCGATGCCGCTCGCGTTGGTATCGTAGACCATGAGGCTGTAGTTGCCGGGATCGACGGTGAGGTAGATCGCAGCGTCCTTGCTGCCAGACGTGAGGGGAAACGCGCCCGTGCGAGCCGTGGCGCTGTTGAGATCAGCGACGCTGGGGATAGCGCTCCAGTTGTCGTTTTCGGCGATGATGTCGCCACCGCGGTAGAGGCGCACGCGAGGATTGGGCAGGACGCCGCTGACGCCGTAGTCAGAGAGAGCGGGACCGACGCCGCGGAGCAGGAGCTGCTTTGGCGCGGAGCCGGTGACGGAGAAGCCCGCGATGAGCACATCGTCGCCCGCCCCGGAGCCGCAGCGCATCGAGAGATTCACCATGCGCTGTACGGGTGTAACGGTGGACGAGAGTCCGGCGAAGGTCGCAGTGCTGGAGCCGGTAGTGACGGAGCCGCTGACCGCGTGCGAGGTGGCGTCGACCGTGCCGGTAATCGTGGTGGAGCCGGTGGACTGCACGGTGAAAGCGCCCGCGGTGGTGATCGTGCCGCGCGCGCCGGAAACGCTGCTATCGGAGACGGCGAGCGAGTAGGCCTGGCCATTGGCCGCGACAATCACGCTCGTCGAGCCGCTGGCCGCATCGAGGGCGCTGGCGCGATAATAGCCGACGAGCGAAGCAGTGTTGCCGCTGGGCGCCACGAGCGTGCCGGCGAGCGGGAGCGCGAGGCCATCGATAGTACCGGTGAATGCGGTGCCGGCGAAGTGGCCGTGAAACGTGCGGGCAGTCGCGTTGGCCGACGTAGTACGCGTGGCACCGATCTCGGCCGCGCTGGGGCCGGCGGTGACGGCGTAGGTGGTGCGAGCGACGGCGAAGTCGCCGTTGCCATCGAGGGTGAAATCCACCGCGAAGCCCTCGCTCGTGGAAGAAGTAAAGCCGACGAGTGTGCCAGAGTTTTTGGCCGAATCGTAGTAGATCGCGAAGTCGCCCGCCTTGCCGTCGGTGCCGAGCGAGCCGAAGTACACGAGCGGCGCAGTGGAGCCCACCGTAATGCTCTGCGTGACGTCGGCGGCGGACAGGAAGACATTATCGCCGGCCTGCGAGGCGCGGAGGACGACCGTGCCGGGGAGGCCGGTGAGGGTGAGCGTGCTGCCGCTGAGCGTGGCAGGGCCGCTGACGAGCGTGAGTGTGACCGGCAGACCGGAGGAACTGGTTGCCTGAAGCGCGAAAGGCGCGTCGCCGTTGTTCTTCGTCGCCGGAGCGGTGAACGCGATGGTCTGCGCGTTGATGATCGCGCGGAGACTCAGGTCGGCGCTGGCGGCATTGTAGGCGCCGTCTCCCGACTGAGTGGCACGAATCACCACGGGGTCATAGTCATTGAGCACGAGCGATGAGCCGGAGAGCGTGGCATTACCCGAGATCACGGCATAGGAGACGGGCAGGCCGGAGCTGGCGGTGGCGGAGAGAGAAACGGAGGTGCCGCGGGCGACGGCGCCCGGATCGGCAAATGCGACCGATTGGTTGAGCTTCGCCAAAGTAAGCGCGTAGCTCCCAGTGGCGGCATTGTAGTTTTCATTGCCGGCCTGCGTGGCGCGCAGGATGATGGGATTGGCGTCGTTGCAGATCAACGTCGACCCGTTGACAGTCGCATTGCCGCTCCCGATGGAGAAAGTCACGGGCAGGCCCGAGGTGGTCGTGGCGCTCAGGGTCACCGGCACGCCAATCTTGGTATTTGGCGGTACAGAAATCGAAACCGTTTGATTGGCCTTCGCGATGAGAAGAGTTCCGCTAACGGGCGAGCCCGTGTAGTTCGCGTCCGCCACGGTGGCTGTCACGCTGTAGCTGCCCGCGTTGATCGGGGCGGTGGTGCTCGAGTTGTAGGTGACCGCGCTCTTTGCCTCGGCCGGGGAACTCGTGACGGTCACCGTCTTGGCGGAGCCGGAATAGGTCTGCGACAAATTCCCGAGCGCGAGGGTGGCGGTTGCTGGCAGGACGGTGATCGTGATGTCCTTTGTGGCGGTAGTGAGCGTGTGGTTTAAGTCGCCCACGTAAAATTTGACGGTTAGCCGCGCGTAAAAGGTGCCAACCGCAATTGGCCTTCCAGCGATTCTCCCGGTGGTGGTGTAAACGACATCGGGCCCGCTCAGGATGGCTTGGCCTGTAATTGAACCTATTATGGGAGAGGCACTCACTCCGGGATCAGTGGTCCACGTGCCGATGTAGATATCCTGATACGGGTTTCCGTAGACATTGTCGTACACCGCGGTCGCGGTGTCGCCGGAGGTGATCGCGTTTACCGCACGGGCCTCGCCAGCCAAATATAAAGCAGCGGTCAGGAAGCCCAAGAAACGGACCACAAAGGTGAAGCGAAGCCGGACGTGTTTCACGAAATACAGCTTTTGCGGCTGTACTCGGGATTCAAGGCTCAAGCGCGTATTTAGCTCTGCTCGATTGGCTGCTCGTGGAGTTTTAGTTCGGGGTTCTTTTCCTGAAAGTAGCGGAGGGTCCAGTCGTTGGGGAAGAGGACGACGGGTTTATCGAATTTGTCGGTGCCGAAGCTGACGCCGCTGGCGACGATGATGGCCGACGGATTCGCGAGGGCGGGGTGGGGCTCGACCCAACGGAGAATTGTCCACGGCGTGGGCGTGAGGCGGGACTCCGCGTTGTACTCGCTCTGGAGGCGCCACTGCACGACTTCGAATTGCAGCGGGCCGACGGCCGCGAGGAGCGTGGCGCCGGGGGGCGCGTTGCGCGCATTGAAGGACTGCACGACGCCTTCCTGCAGGAGCTGCTCGACGCCGGCGCGATATTTCTTCGCATCGCCGGCGTTGGGATTAGAAATGTACGTAAACACTTCCGACGGGAAGCGCGGGATCTCGTCGAAATAGATCGAGCGGTCCGTGGTGAGCGTGTCGCCGATGCCGAACTCGCTGTGGCCGACGAGGCCGATGACGTCGCCCGGCCACGCTTCGTCGACGGTCTCGCGCTCCTGGCCGAAGAGCTTGTGCGACGAGGAAAGGCGGACCTGCTTGCCGGTGCGCTGGTGCGTGACGACCATGTCACGCTCGAACTTGCCGGAGCACACGCGCAAAAAGGCGATGCGGTCGCGGTGCTTCGGGTCCATGTTGGCCTGAATCTTGAAGATGAAGCCGGAGAATTTCTGGTCGCTGACCGGAATCTCGCGCGAGACGGTGGGCTGCGCCATGCCGGGGACGGAGACCGTGACGGACTTGCGCGGCGCGGGCGGCACGGAGTCCTTGAGAAAGCCGTCGAGCAAAAGCTGGATGCCGAAATTATTCACGGCGGAGCCGAAGTAGACGGGCGTTTGCTTGCCGCCCTGCACGGCCGCGAGGTCGAAGGGATGGCCCGCGCCGTCGAGCATCTCGAGCTGCTCCTTCACGGCGGCGTACACATCGTCGTCGAGCTTGGCGCGCACCGCCTCGTCATCGAGCGAGGTGACATTGACCGGGGCCTGATACGCGCCGCCGGGCACGCGCTCGAAGAGATGCACCTGACGCGTGCGGCGATCGAAGACACCCTTGAACTGTGGGCCATTGCCGAGCGGCCAGATGACCGGCGACGATTGCAGGCCGAGCACGGACTCAAGTTCGTCGAGCAGCTCGAGCGGGTTGCGCGTCGGCCGGTCGCACTTGTTCATGAACGTGAAAATCGGCACGCCACGTCGACGACAGACCTCGAAAAGTTTTCGCGTCTGGGTTTCCACGCCCTTCGCGGCGTCGATCACCATGAGCGCGGCATCGACGGCGGTGAGGACCCGGTACGTATCTTCCGAGAAGTCCTTGTGGCCGGGAGTGTCGAGCAGGTTGACCGCGCAACCGGCGTAGTCGAATTGGAGAACCGTAGACGAAATCGAAATACCGCGCTGCTTTTCGAGCTCCATCCAGTCGGAGGCGGTGGCGCGCTGGTTCTTGCGGTCCTTCACGGCGCCGGCGAGGTGGATGGCGTTGCCGTAGAGGAGGAATTTCTCCGTGAGCGTCGTCTTGCCGGCGTCGGGATGCGAGATGATCGCGAAGGTGCGGCGGCGGGCGATTTCCTGGGCGGGGGACATTGCGGAGAGACGGTGAAGTGACGGGAGCGAGAGACGAGTCGGACAGCAAACCGCGCGCGCGCGGACGAGTGAAGCCTATTCAGAAGGGCGTTTAGAAAACTACGTAGGGCTTACGTAGCAGTGCCAATTTTTTTGCGCGGGAAAAAAGTGCATACTGTCCCCGCTTCAACTCATCCCCCACCACACATGCATACCCTTCTTGCCGTTGTTATCGCGATCTGCGCCGCCACCCTTCTCGCCGCCTTTGCCTGGATGATGATGACTCCCGATGAAGGCGATGATACCGACTACGGTCTCACGACCGAAGACGACGAAGGCGATCACCGCCAGTCGAACGAGAGCCACAAGACCGAGCGCGTCGCGGTTGGCTGATTGGGGCTAAAGTCGGAGGCCCAACGTGACGTTACTCCTCCTCATGAAGGTCCTCTTCTCCATCGCAGTTTTCCTCTGCCTGGTGGTGGTCTTGGGCATCGTGACGGCAGCGACCCTGCCGCGTGAGGTGTCCGAAGCCCCCCATCCGGACGACGACGACTTCTGAAACTTTAGCGTCGCGAGGTGACGGACGTGTGCCGCAAGGTGACGCCGTGTCGAATCCTCCCTCGCTCAAACTCAAGCCCAACGCCAAGTCCCGCGCGCTGGGTGGCCACCCATGGGTCTTCGCCAACGAAGTCGAAACCCTGCTGCCGCCCGCGCATGACGGCGAAGTGGTGGAGTGCCGCGACCGGACCGGCCGCTACATCGGCTCGGGCATCTATAACTCGAAGTCGCAGATCATCTGGCGACGCCTGACGCGGGAGAAGAGCACCCTCGACGCTGCTTGGATCAAAGGTGCGCTTGAGCGGGCCATCGCGCGTCGAGAAGTCACAAACGCCAAAAGCCAAACGCCAAAGGAAGCGGTGCGCCGCTTGGTGTGGAGTGAGTCGGATGAGTTGCCGGGGGTGGTGGTCGATCAATTTGGCGATGCTCTCGTGGTGCAGATCCAGACCCTCGCGATGGAGAAGCGGGTGGGGATCATCAGCGATGCGCTGCAGGAACTGCTCGCGCCGGCGGAGATTATTTTCCGCAACGATGCGACGATCCGCCGCCTCGAAGGCTTGCCGCTGGAGACGCACACGCGATCGGGTCAGCCATGGGCGCCGCGCTGGGTGAAGATCGATGGCTTCGAGTACTGGCTCGATCTGCTCGGCGGACAGAAGACGGGATTTTATCTCGATCAGCGCGCACAGCACGCGGTGTTTGCGAAGTACTGCGTGGGCAAACGCGTGCTCGATGCCTTCTGCAATCAGGGCGCGTTTGCCCTGCACGCGGCGCGCGCGGGTGCGACGGAAGTGCTCGGTCTCGACAGCGCGGAAGACGCGATCGCGGCCGCGCAGCGCAACGCGGAGCGCAATGGCGTGAAGGCGAGCTTCGTGGTCGCGAATGTCTTCGACTGGTTCAACGACCCGGCCCGCGGCGTGGAGCCGAAGTGGGACGCGATCGTGCTCGACCCGCCGCCCTTCGCGAAATCGAAGTCGGCGCTCGAAGGCGCGCTGCGCGGCTACAAGGAAATCAATCTCCGCGCGATGCAGCGCCTCGCGCCCGGTGGCGTGCTGGCGACGTATACGTGCTCGCACCACATGCACGACACGGAACTGCGCGACGTGCTCGCGCAGGCCGCGGCCGATGCGCGCCGCCGCGTGCACGTGCTGGAGTGGGCGCACCAGCCGGCGGATCACCCGGTGCTGGCGACGATGCCGGAGAGCGAATACCTGCGCGGATATATCGTGCGCGTGGAGTGAGCTGATTTTTCTTACAGGAGATGGCGGGGGATTTCGCGCCGCACGTTTTTGGCCCACGAAACACACGAAAGGACACGAAAATTTTGGGGATAGCGCGGTGGTTTTGTTTTTTTACAGGAGGAATACCGAGGAAAGGCAGGAGGCGGAGGAACGGATTAAACGCGAAGAGGGGAAGCGACTGAGGTCGGAGCAAAGGAGTAAGACGGAGGAGAGGTACGGGACACAGAGGGCACCGAGAGCTGGGGAGAGGGCACGGAGAACGGAGCGGTGTTCTCGTGCTCCGTGCGGGCGGGGGCGGTCGGATTTATTCTCTTTGGCTTTGGCGAGGGACGGAGGCGCGACGGCAGGATAGACACGGCGTTCAGGGTGAAAGCGATCGAGGGCTGCTGTGCGAGGGGTGCTAAGCTCTGAATGCCAATAGATTTCTGAAGTAAGGTGTGAGTACATTGTATGAGGATTCGTATTGCCGGTGGGGCGTGGAGAGACTGGGGTTGGGGCGCTCACTCCAGCACGAGCATGATCACAAACTTTTCGAGGGTGGTGAAACAAATGGGCTTGGTCGCATTGCTTGGCGGCTGGGCGGTGGCGTCGGCTTCGGCGCAGACAATCGTTGCTTACAAGATCACGGGTACGGCGCCGACCGGCTCGACCGGGGCGGTGGCGACGACGGGCTGGGTGCTCGGCGGCAGCTCGGGCAGCTCATTGCTGACGACGACCGGGGTGACGACGGGCATCAGCTACACGGTAACCGGAATCAGCGCGGCGTGGCGCTCGGAGACGTCGCCAGTCAATGCCACGCAGCAGCTCCTCGCGAATTGGTACGAGGTCGATGGCGGCACGATCACGCTGACGTTTACCAATATCCCGTACGCGCAGTACGACATCTACATCTATGGCGGGCGGTGGGACTCGGATCGCGGCTCGACGGCTTGGGGTGTGAACGATGGCACAACCTATTTCTCGGGCACGGCCAATTCGCACAACTCGGGGGGATTCATCCCGAGCACGCTGACGGAGCTGACCTTTGGCCAGAGCGGGTCGGCACCGGGCAGCTACGGCGTATTTAGCGAGTCGGGATCGACGATCACCATTTCTATCACGGGGCCACAGACGGCGCTGTCGGGCTTCGAGATCGTGGCGGTGCCGGAACCGGCGACGTGGGCGGTGATCGCGGCGGGTGTGGTCGGCGCGGGTGCGATGCTGCGGCGGCGGAAGAAGAGCTGAGGCGGCGCAGCGCGAACGCGATCGGAGCGTGACTCTGGCCGCGGGATCGAATATAGTAAGACGTCTTCGGCGATGAGCGAAGCGGAGCTATCTGCTGCGTGTGCGCTGCGCGGGAGTCCTGCATGCGGGGCGAATGCCGGGGACGGTTCTTTGAAATGAGCAGCGCGTGCGGTGGGGATGAGGGGGATGGCGAGGGAGGATGTTGAGGCGTTTCTCCCTCTATTTCCCGGCTATTCCCACGTAATGCCGGGTCTGTTGTGGTTGGTTTTTTGGGCCCGCGTACCGAGCGAAGCGACATCAGACAACACACGAAAGGACACGAAAAAAGTGATGAGTGATAAGGGGTGAGTGATTAGAAGAGGCGGAGACGGGGCGGCGTCGGCTCGCTGGTGCTCGCCGCTACACCAGGCTGCGGCTTGAGCTGTAGCCTCAGCCCGTTGCGAGCGAGCTCGCAACCCACGGTGAGGCGAGCGGGGCTACGGCGGGCGCGGTAGGGCTGGGAATGATGGGAACGAGGACGGATGGGATGAATAGGAAGTGATAGGTGCAGGCGGAGAGTGAGGGGGCGTCGGCTTGCTGGCGCTCGCCGCTACGGGACGGGCGGTTTTTTCCTCTATTTACCGGCTATTGCCGGGTACTGCCGCGTGCATTTGAGGCAGAAAAAAGCCCCGCGCTTTGAGGCGCGAGGCTTGTCCGCCTTCGCCAAGGCTACGGCGAGACGTGGGTCTCGCTGGAGCTTCGGTGAGGCTTGGGTGATTACTTCTTCGCGGCCTTGAGGTCGGCGACGGCGGCCTGGGCGGCGGCGAGGCGGGCGACGGGGACGCGGTAAGGGCTGCAGCTCACGTAGGTGAGGCCGAGCTTGTGGCAGAACTTGACCGAGTCCGGATCGCCACCGTGCTCACCGCAGATGCCGAGCTTGATGTCGGGGCGGGTCTGGCGGCCCTTGGTGATCGCGATCTGCATCAGCTGGCCGACGCCGGTCTGGTCGATCGAGGCGAACGGGTTCTTCTTCACGATCTCCAGCTCAGCGTAGCTGGGGAGGAAGGAGCCCGAGTCGTCGCGGGACATGCCGAGGCAGGTCTGCGTGAGGTCGTTGGTGCCGAAGCTGAAGAACTCGGCGGTCTGGGCGACCTCGTCGGCGGTGAGGGCACCGCGCGGGATCTCGATCATGGTGCCGACCGTGTAGTTGATCTTCGTCTTCTTCTCGGCCTGGACCTTGGCGGCGACCTCGTGGACGAGGGCAACCTGCAGATCGAGCTCCTTCTTGAAGCCGACGAGCGGGATCATGATCTCGGGCTTGGCCTTGAAGCCGGCCTTGTTGGCGTCGGCGGCAGCCTCGAGGACAGCGCGGGCCTGCATGGCGGTGATCTCGGGATGCTTGATGCCGAGGCGGCAGCCACGGAAGCCGAGCATGGGGTTGAACTCATGCAGCTCGTGGACGCGGTGCATGATCTTCTCGACCGGGATGCCGAGCTTATTGGCCAGATCGAGCTGCTGCTCCTTGGTGTGGGGCAGGAACTCGTGGAGGGGCGGATCGAGGAAACGGACGGTGGCCGGGAAGCCCTTCAGCGCCTTGAAGATGCCGAAGAAGTCATCGCGCTGATAAGGGAGGAGCTTGGCGAGGGCGGCCTCGCGGGCCTCGAGCGTCTCGGCGAGGATCATCTCGCGCATGGCGTCGATGCGGTCGCCCTCGAAGAACATGTGCTCGGTGCGGGTGAGGCCGATGCCGACGGCGCCAAAGGCGACGGCGATGCGGGTCTGCTCCGGGGTGTCTGCGTTGGTGCGGACGGAGAGCTTGGTGACCTGCGAGCACCACTTCATGAGCTGGGTGAAGCCCTTGAACTTCTCGCTCTTCTTGGCGGCTTCGTCGTTGTTGACGAGGCCGGCGATGATCTCGGACGGGGCGGTCTTGATCTGGCCCGCGTACACGGTGCCGGAGGTGCCGTCGATCGAGAGGAAGTCGCCTTCGGAGAAGGTCTGGCCGGCGATGGAAGCGGTCTTCTTATCGTAGTCGATGTTGACGGCGGAAGCGCCGCACACACAGACCTTGCCCATCTGGCGGGCGACGAGCGCGGCGTGCGAGGAGACACCACCGCGAGCGGTGAGGATGCCCTCGGCGGCGATCATGCCGCGGAGATCTTCCGGGGAGGTCTCGACGCGGACGAGGAGGACCTTCTCGCCCTTGTCGGCAGCCTGCACGGCGCGATCGGCGTTGAAGTAGATCTTGCCAGTGGCGGCGCCGGGGCCGGCGGGGAGGCCGGTGGCGATGGTCTTGGCCTTCTTGACCTCGGAGAGATCGAAGATCGGGGCGAGGAGCTGCTCGAGCTGATCGGCGGGGTTGCGCGTGATGGCGGTCTGCCAGTCGATGAGCTTCTCCTTCACCATATCGATGGAGAACTTGAGCGCGGCGGCGGCGGTGCGCTTGCCGTTGCGCGTCTGGAGCATGAACAGCTTGCCCTCTTGGATCGTGAACTCGATGTCCTGGACGTCCTTGAAGTGCTTCTCGAGCGTCGCGCGGACCTTGAGGAGCTCGGCGTAGGACTTGGGCATGACGTCCTTGAGCTTGAGGACGGGCTCGGGGGTGCGGACGCCGGCGACGACGTCTTCGCCCTGGGCGTTGACGAGGAACTCGCCGTAGAACTCGTTGGTGCCGTTGGCCGGGTTGCGGGTGAACGCGACGCCGGAGCCGGAGGTGTCACCGGTGTTGCCGAAGACCATGGCCTGGACATTGACGGCGGTGCCCCACTCGGTGGGGATGTTGTACTTGCGGCGGTAGACGATGGCGCGGTCGTTCATCCACGAGCCGAAGACGGCGCCGGCGGCGCCACGGAGCTGATCCCACGGATCATTCGGGAAAGACTTGCCGGTGCGTTCTTTGACGAGGGCCTTGAAGCGCTTGACGAGCTCCTGCTGGTCGGCGGCGGTGAGTTTCGAGTCCTCGAGGTCGGCGTGATACTTCTCGTGCTTGAAGCCCTCGATGACCGTCTCGAACGGCTCGTGGTCTTCGCCTTCCTTCTTCTGCACGCCGAGGACGACGTCGCCGTACATCTGAATGAAGCGGCGGTAGCAATCCCACGCGAAACGCTCGTTCTTGGTGGCGTTGACGAGGGCGACGACCGACTGGTCGTTGAGGCCGAGGTTGAGGATCGTGTCCATCATGCCCGGCATCGAGTCGCGGGCACCCGAGCGGACGGCGACGAGGAGCGGCATGCCATCGGTGGCGCCGAACTTCGTGCCCATGATCTTCTCCATGTTGGCCACGCCGGCCTCCATCTGGGCCTGCAGCGAGGCCGGGTAGGTGCGCTTGTTGGCGTAGTAGTAGGTGCAGACCTCGGTCGTGATGGTGAAGCCCGGGGGCACCGGCAGGCCGATGCGGGTCATCTCGGCGAGGTTGGCACCCTTGCCACCGAGGAGGTTCTTCATCGAGCCATCGCCGTCGGCTTTGGCATTGCCCCAAGTGTAGACGTACTTCGGGCCCTTGGCGGCGGATTTGGACTGAGCGGGTTTCTTGGCTTTGGATTTAACGGCCATGTGGAGGAGGATTTAAGTTGAGAAGTGATCCCGGGCGCCTCTCGCGCGCGCGTGAAAACCGTGACCCAATAGGGCGCGAGGGGGGCCTGTCAACGATGGGACGGCGACCGGCCAAAAAAAACGCGCGCCCCGGATGACGGTGGCGCGCGTAGAAAGAGGGGAAAACCCGCGGAGAGGTCAGTTCTTCTTGGGGTTCGCGAGCTGGAACTTCAGCACGACGCGGAACATCTGGATGCAGAGCCAGAACACGCCGCTCATGCAGGCCGAGCAGAGCGCGCCCCAGAGCATGATCATCTTCGGGTCACGCGACGGCACGTGCGGCGAGACGATTGTGTAGAGGAAGAGGAAGAACCCGATGACGAGAATAGCGTCGACGACGAGACTGACAGGCGTGGTGTGTTTGACCTCAGGCTGATCCATGGTTGCGGCGAGGAGAACGACTCGGACGAGCGGGGCCAAGAAAAATCTCCGCCCGACACGACACTGTAGGCTTGCGCATGGGGCGATTAGCTCAAGCTGTAGGAGCTGTCCGCTTGTTGCAACCGAGTGACGTCTACTGCGTCACGTAAGATTGCGAGATGCATCAGACCAGCTTGACGAATCATACGCATACCGAACGAACGATCCGCCGGCTCCGCCTGCTGGTGGTAGCCTTGGTTGTGTCCAATCTGGTGCTCGGGTTTCTCAGCGCGTACCTCTTGCGACGTCTCGACCGAGATTACTCGGAGCTGCTCGATGAAACTTGGCCGACGGTCCAACACGTGCGCACGGTCGGACAGGAATCGACGAATGCCTACAAGCAAATCGTCGCTGGTCTGGCTGAGTCCGATCCGGCCCGCTGCGCGGCGTACGTGAAAACTATCGATGCAACAATGGCACGAATCCGCGCTGGTCGGGTGCTCGTGGTGCAGTCGGAATTGCTGGCTGAGCAGCCGCCGCTGCTTGCGGATTACAAGACGGCCGCCGCGGAATTCGACGCGGGTGTGGCGGGTATCATGCCGCGCCTGACGCCGGCGAGTACCGTGGAGTCGGAGCGCGGCGCGCTCGATAAATTCGAGGCCTCCCTTGATCGCGTGCGCACGGTGAACCAGAAGCTCCTGACCTTTATCGAAACGCGCAGCCAGTCCATCAGCGGGGACTTTTCGGCGGGCGTAAGGCAGCGGTCTTTTCTCGTGCTGAGCGTGGCAGCGTGGCCGGTGCTGATCGCAGCAATCGCGGTCGTGAGCACACTGGTCGTCGTGCTCGCGATGCTGTTCATGTTTCGCCGCAGCGGCGACAGCGTGTAGGGTCGGGTCGGCTCGGCTCAGAGCGTCTTCGAGATCGCGGCGGTGAGATTTTCCGGGCCGGCAGCGGTGACGAGGATGTTGTCCTCGATGCGCACGCCACCGAGCGAGAGGTGCTGCTCCACGAGCGGCCAGTTCACGCAGTCGCGGAAACGCTCGCGGCGCGCGGGATCGTTGAGCAACGCAGGGATGAAATAGAGCCCGGGCTCGACCGTGACAACGTACCCGGCCTGCAGCGGCAGATCGAGGCGGAGCGACTTGAGGCTTGGGCGCGGGTCCTTGGTGCGACCCGGCGCAAGGCCGCTGCCATCCCGCACGCCGAGACCGACGAGATGACCGAGGCCGTGCGGGAAGAAGAGTGCATGCGCCTCCCGCTCGACGAGTGACTCGGGATTGCCACGCATGACGTCCATCGCGACAAGGCCGCTCACGAGATCTGCGGCGGCGGCGAGGTGCACGGCCTTCCACTCTGCGCCCACGACGCAGCGCGTGATCGCACGCTCTTCGGCGCGCAGCACTGTTTGATAGAGGTCGCGCTGAAACGCCGACGGTGTGCCCACCACGTACGTACGCGTGACATCGGCCATGTAACGGTCGATCTCTGCGCCCGCGTCGATGAGGACAAACTCGCCCGCCTGCGCCGCGCGCCCCGAGGGCTCGAAGTGCAGCACCGCGGCATTGGGCCCCGTGCCGACGATCGTGCCATAGCCGGGGCGCATGCCGCCGCCGCGGAAAAACTCGGCCTCAAGTTCGATCTGCAACGCACGCTCAGTCACGCCGGGGCGCAGCAGGCTCGGGACCTTCGCATAACCCGCCGCGGTCGCGGCCGCAGCACGACGGATGAGTGCGATCTCCGTGGAGTCTTTCGGCCGGCGCGCGTGGTGGAAGCGCTCACGAGCGCGTGCACTGAGATCAAGATCGATCGTGACGCCGGGCACAGGTGCCCCGAGTCCGGCGATGGGTCGGCCCGCGCGCGCGGCGAGCCAATCGGGAAGTTTCGCGAGTGGCGTGCCAGGTAGCTGCGTGCGGCCCTCCCACACGCGCTCGCCCTCGGTCACCTCGGGTACGAACGACACCCAGCCCGTGGCTCCGTCGCGCGGATCATAGGCGACCACACCCCCGGCGCATTCGTGGCCCGCGAGGTAGTAGTACTCAGCGTATGAACGAAATGGATACGTCTGATCGCTGTTCTCGGGCAGCGGGATCGGCTGGCCGGCGCCGACGACGAGCAGAGCTTGATCGAGGGCGAGGGCATCGGCGACACGCGCGCGGCGCGCAGGGAGAAAGTCGTGCATGCGAGCACGGTAAGGCGTACGGCGCATCGCCGCAAGCGGTCCGCGAGGCCGGAAAAAGAAGCGGGTGCGGGCCTATGTGCCCGCACCCGGAGTTCCCAACTTGCCCCAACACATTATTTCTTCGGCTTTCGCGCGGTCTTCTTCGGCGGTGGCACGATGACCACCGGACACGGCGCTTGCTTGAGCACCAGATGCGTGGTGCTGCCGACGATAAGATCATAGAGGGCGGTGTGCCCGTGAGAGCCCATGACGATGAAGTCCGCGCCGACCTTGGCGGCTTCCTCCACGATGAGCAGTGCCGGATTGCCGCTGAGCTGCACCGTCTCGACCGGCAGGCTGGTGGCGCTCAGCGCGCCTTCGATCTTGGTGAGCGCACGGGCGGCACCTTTCTCGCTGGCGGCGATGATTTCCTCGATGTTGTCGATCACCGGGCCGTACTCGCTTGTGATGACCGGCGGTTGGATCACGTGGAGCAGGATGATTCGACCCTGTAGCGACCGGGCGAGTTCGGCGGCGGTAGCGAGGACGACATCACTCACACCCGAGAAGTCGATGGGGGCGAGGATCGTTTTCATGCCCACACCATAGCCGCAAAACGTCCGCGCGGCTGCGTGCGGTTTGTCCAAGAGCGCGCGCCAATTGCGCGCAGCGAAAACTCACTTCTTGCCGCGCTTCGATTTCTTGCCGGAAGGCGGCACGATCAGCACCGGACACGGCGCTTTTTGGAGCACTAGGTGAGTCGTGCTGCCGACGATCAAATCGTAGAACGCGTTGTGGCGATGCGAGCCCATTACGATGAAATCGGCGCGGGATTTCTTCGCGTGATCGAGGATCACCGAGGCAGAGGCGCCGATGCTTTTTGCGGTCGCGACCTTCACACCGCGCTGCTTCACGCGGGTCGAGACGCGCGCGAGTTGCGTGACCGCGGCTTTCTCGCTCGCGACCATGAGCTCTGCGCTGTTGGCGATCGCGGGACCGTACTCGCTCATCACCACGGGCGGCTGCACCACGTGCAGCACGAGGAGGCGGGCCTTGTTGGAGCGGGCGAGATCGACGGCAGCGTCGAGAGCGTGTTCGCTGGCGGCGGAAAAATCAATGGGGGCGAGGATCGTTTTCATGGCAGTGCTTTTTACACGGACAGCACGGAGCGCCCAAGGTTTGCCCCAATCTTCGGCTCGCTAGAGCGCGCGCCAACTCGCTCAGGCCGCGACGACGCCCGCCATCAGGCGCATCAAGCGCGCCTCGGAGAACTGCTCACGCGCGACTTCACCGGCGAGCTGGCCGCCGCGCATCACGAGGATGCGGCGGCAGAGGCCGATGAGTTCGGGCAACTCGGAGGAGACGACGAGCAACGCTTTGCCTTCGCAGGCGAGTTCGTCGAGGAGTTGGTAAATCTCGGACTTGGCACCGACGTCGACGCCACGCGTGGGCTCGTCGATCAGCAGCACGTCGCACTCGCGCGCGAGCCATTTGGCGAGGGCGATCTTCTGCTGGTTGCCGCCGCTGAGACCGGCGGTGATCGTCTCGAGAGAAGGTGCTTTCACGCGCAGGCGCTCCCGATATTTTTGCGCGAGCACACGCTCGGCAGTGCGACGAACCCAGCCGGCACGCGTGAGTGAGGGGAGGGCGGCGAGGGCGGTGTTCTCGCGGCAATTGAGGCCGAGCACGAGGCCTTGGCGCTTGCGGTCTTCGGGTACGAGGCCGACGCCCGCGGCGAGCGCAGCGTCGATGGAGCGCGGGGCGAGCGTGCGACCGTCGATGGTGACTTCACCGGTCGCGGCGGGATCGAGGCCGAAGATCGCCTGCACCGTTTCGCTGCGGCCCGCGCCGACGAGACCGGCGAGGCCGACGATTTCGCCCGCGCGTACGCTGAGATCGATGCCGGAAAATTTTCCCGGCGAGGCGAGGCCTTTCACGCACAGGCGCTCGGGGCCGAGTTCGCGCGAGAGGTGCGCGGGCGTGGGGATCAGCAGCTCGCGACCGATCATCTGCGTGACGACACGCTGCGGCGACGTGTGCGGGATCTGTTCGGTCGCGACGTGGCGGCCATCGCGCAGCACGGTGATCGAATCGCAGAGGAGAAACAGCTCCTCCATGCGGTGAGAAACGTAGATGAGTGTGATGCCGCGGTTCTTGAGCTGATCGATCAGCTGAAACAGCTCCTTCGTTTCACCGGCGGACAGCGAACTCGTTGGCTCGTCCATCACGATGATGTTAGCGCCAGTGCCGACCGCCGCAGCGATCTGCACGAGCTGTTCGCGCCCGGTGGAAAGCGTGCCGATGATCGCGTCGGGATCGATGTCGGCGTGGATCGTGGCAAGCATCGCCCGTGCCTTGGCGCGCAATGCGCCTCTGTCCACGAAACCACCGCGCCGCGGCATATCGCCGAGGCAAAGATTTTCCGCAACGGACATGTTGGGGCAGAACGCCAGCTCCTGATGCACCATCGCGATGCCGAGCGCGCGCGCCGCCAGCGGCGAAGTCGGATGCACGACTTCGCCATCGATACGGATCTCGCCGGAGTCCGCGGTATAGACGCCGGCGAGGATTTTCCCGAGGGTGGACTTGCCGGCCCCATTCTCACCGATCAACGCATGGCACGCCCCGCGCTCGATGGAGAACGACACGTCGTTCAACGCGAGCACGCCGGGGAAGCGCTTGGTGATCGATTTGAATTCGAGGAAGGCCACTGCGGTAACTTATTTTTTGGTCACAGAGAGCACTGAGAGGGTGAGGGAGAGCACAAAGGAGAAGCCTAGATGTTTTCTCTGTGACCTCTGAAATTCTCTCAGTGAACTCTGTGTCCAGATCAGGAGCTTACTTCGGCAGCCACTTTTCCCAGTTCTTCCCGAAGGCATCGACGTTGTCCTTCGTGACTGGGATGAGCGCGCTGATTTCTTTCACCGAAGCGGGGTTCTTCTTGTTGACGATCTTCTCGACGAGGAGCTCGACCGTGCGGTGACCCCACTCGTAGCACTGCTGCGCGAGGAGGACCGGCACGTGGCCGCTGCGGATGTAGGCGAGCTGCGCGGGGAGGGCATCGACGGCGACGCACTTGACGGTGCCGGGCTGCCACTTGAGCGCGTTCTCGGTGAAGAGCGGCCAGCCGCCGATCATAGCCCAGCCGGTGATGTCGGGATTGGCCTGCATGACCTGCTCGACTTTCGCGGCGGCGTCCTGCGGCGTCTCCTTGTGATAGTAGGTGTCGCGGATCGTGATGCCGGGGTACTTCTTCGCGGCTTCCTTCGCGCCCTGCACGCGCTTCTGGAGGTTGGGGGCATTCTGGTTGCCGGCGAGGATCGCGACGACGCCTTTGCCGCCCATGATCTTGGCGAGTTCATCCATCGTCTGCTTGCCGCACTCGATGTCATCGACTCCGTAGGTGACGAAACGCTTCGACGCGGGCGCATCGGAGTCGAACGTCGCGACGGGCACGCCGTTGTCGACGGCCTTGTTGATGGCGCCGGTTACTTTGTTGGCATCGGAGCAGCTGACGGAAATGCCCTCAGCGCCGGTGAGCACAAGTTGCTCGATCGCCTCGGCCTGCTTCTGGGCGTCCTCTTCGTTGGGCGTGCGCCAGTCGATTTTGACCTTCAGGTTGTACTTTTTGCTGAGTTCCTTGGCGGCGTCCTCGGCGCCGACGCGGGCCGCCTGGAAGACGGGATTGCCCTGCGATTTGGCGACGAGGCCGATGGTCAACGCCCGTTGGGCGTGGGCCGACAGCGCGAGCGCAGCGAAGGCCGTGAGGAGGGTGAACAGACGTTTTTTCATGGGGAAATTTGGGTCGGCCGCAAAAAGGCGCAGAAGAGCTGAAGGCTTCGTCGGTGGACTATGGTGCGCCTATAGGCGCGATGGAGATGTCGACGGAGGTAAAGAAATTCTGCGCATCTTCGCGGCCATTGAATCGCTCAGTGTGCTTTCGCCTTGAGGCGCCGCTGAGCGAGGCGAGCGTTGAGGGTATCGAGTGCAACCGCGGCGATGATCACAAAGCCGATCACAATCTGACTGTAGTTCTGATCGATCTCGAGTTCGACGATGCCCAATTCGACCATCTGGATAAACAGCGCGCCGAGTACGACGCCAAAAGCACTGCCTTTTCCACCGGTAAGACTGGTGCCGCCGACGACCGCGGCGGCGATGACATCCAACTCTTTACCCGTGGCATCGCCTGAGGATGCGGCTCCATAGTAACCGATCGCTACCATTGCGGCGATGCCCGCCGAAAGACTTGAAATCAAATAAACTCCCAGTTTCGCTCGTTTCACCCGAATGCCACTGAAGCGGGCTGCGAGTTCGTTGCCTCCGATGGCATAGACCCGCCTACCCGATGCGAGTCGGGCGAGAAAAATCCAGCCCAATACCGTCGCAAGGCACATGACCAATCCAGGGATAATCTCCAGGTCGTTGCCGACCTTCGTGAGCACGAAATCCTGAAACGCAGGCGGGTAGCCCCCGATCGATTGTCCTTTGGTGATTACGAATGCGGTGCCACGAAAAATTGCCATTGCTCCCAGCGTGATAATAAACGGATGAACGCCCAAAGCCACGGTCAAGCCGCCGTTGAATAGCCCGCAAAGTAAAGCGACGCTGAGACAGGTGACACACCCGTAAAATATTCCAACACCAGGCGAGGCACTGTTGGGCCCGTCCGGGCCGTAGCGATGGAGGATTAACGCGCCGAGTACAGAGACGAGAGCAAAGACAGAGCCTACAGAAAGATCGATGCCACCTGAGATAATCACTATACACATGCCGACGGACATGATGGCGACGAAACTCGTATCTTTTGCCAAGTTCGCGAGGTTCTTCAGATTCAGGAATTTGTTTTGCGACTCGAAGGCGGGCACTCGTTCCCCGCTCGAATCAGTGGTAAACGCCCGCTGAGACGAGCCATCGGCCGCACGTTCAAACTTAGGCAGGCGCACTGAGCCGCCGAAGATCGTCAGCAATGTGCCAAGCACGAGGATGACGAGCAGCAGACCGCTTTCCTGGAAGCCGAAGACGGAGCGAAGGCGCGACAGCATGGGGGTGGGGTGCGGACTGCACCAATGCCCGCCGCGACTGACAAGCTCCGATGTGAGCATAACACCTGAGGAAACGCCCGATCATGGGAGACAGTCCGGGCAGGTTTGTCCTCGCGCTCCCGCCGGCCTATGGCTCGACTGGGCCGAGCGAATCACGCGTCCCCCCGCTCATGCCCTCGATCCGTTTTTGGCCCGGTCGCTTTTTGTCATTCTCATTGTTGAGCGCGCTCGCCGTGGTGCGGGCCGCCGATCAGCCGGCGAAGCCTGCGGCGGCCGCTAAGCCCGCTGTATCGACATCAGCCGCCGCGAATGCACCTGCGCCCGCCCCGGTGATCCCGGGCGTCCGCCAGCTTGGCGACGCGCCGCCGGAGCCGACCCCGCCGCCGATCCCGGATGGCACGGTGATCCAGTATCTGTCCGGCCGCGGCAAGGACGACACGGTGTTGTGGGATTTCATGTGCACGGGCGGCCGGCACAGCGGTGAGTGGACCAAGATCAAGGTGCCCTCCTGCTGGGAGCAGGAAGGCTTTGGCACATACGACTACGGCGTGATGAAGCGCCCGCCGAAGAATCCACAGAAGCCGCGCCCACCGCCCCTCGCGGACGAGCAGGGCAAGTACCGCTTCGTCTTCGACGTGCCGGGCAACTGGCATGGCCGCCCGGTGCGCATCGTGTTCGACGGCGTGATGACCGATGCGGAGGTGACGATCAACCAGCGCTCCGCCGGTCCGGTGCACCAAGGCGCATTCTATCGCTTCAGCTACGACATCACATCGCTCGTGCGCTTCGGCGACACGAATACGCTCGAAGTCACCGTCAGCAAAGTATCCGCCAATGCCAGCGTGAACCGCGCCGAGCGCTACGCGGACTACTGGAACTTCGGCGGCATTTTCCGCCCCGTGTGGATCGAGTGCCGTCCCGCCGAGTTCATCGAGCGTACCGCGATCGACGCGCGCGCCGACGGCAATTTTTCCGCGGACGTGTTTCTCGGACCCAGTCTCGCCACCGCCGATCAGGTGCGGGCGCAGGTCCTCGACGCGACGGATGCGCCGGTGGGCGATCCATTTACCGTGCCCGTGACGGCCGGTGCGGAAAAAGTCACCGTGCGCGGTGTGATTCCCGGCCCAAAGCTTTGGACCGCCGAGACCCCCGATCTCTATCACGTGCGCTTCACGCTGCTCGCGAAAGGCCAGTCCCTGCACTCGGTGCTGCAACGTTTTGGTTTCCGCACGTTTGAAGTGCGTGCGGGCGACGGGCTCTATCTCAACGGGAAAAAGATCATTCTCAAAGGCGCGAATCGCCACTGCTTCTGGCCGGAGAGCGGGCGCACGCTGAGCAAGCAGATCAGCTATGACGATGTGAAGCTGATCAAGGACGGTAATATGAATGCCGTGCGCATGTCGCATTATCCGCCCGATGAGCATTTCCTCGAAGCCTGCGATGAACTCGGCCTCTACGTGCTCGATGAACTCGGCGGCTGGCAGCAGAGCTACGACACGCCGACGGGCGCGCGCCTGATCGGCGAACTCATCCGCCGCGATGTGAATCACCCGAGCATTCTATTCTGGGATAACGGCAATGAAGGCGGCTGGAACCGCGAGAACGACGGCGAGTTTGCCAAATGGGATCCGCAGAACCGCGCGGTGCTGCATCCGTGGGAGCTGCACGGCGGCGTCAATACGAAGCACTATCCCGACTACGCACTGCTCAAGGAGCTGTGCGCTGGGCCCGATGTGTTCATGCCGACGGAGTTCGCTCACGGACTCTACGACGGCGGCATCGGGGCGGGTCTGAAGGATTTCTGGGACGTGATGCGCGCGAGTCCGCGCTGCGCGGGTGGCTTCATCTGGTCGCTCGTCGACGAGAGCGTGGTGCGCACCGATCTGGAGAACAAGATCGACAGCAATGGCAACTACGCGCCCGACGGCATGGTCGGCCCGCACCGCGAACGCGAGGCGAGCTACTTCACCGTCAAGGCACTCTGGTCCCCGGTGCAGATCCCGCAGGAGCAGTTACCCGGTAATTTCAGCGGCGTGCTGCCGGTCGAGAACAACTATGATTTCACCAATCTCTCGAACTGCCGCGTCGAGTGGGAGCTGGGCGTGTTTCCGTCGTTCACGCAAGTGGCAGGCAACGGCCATGCCACGTTTGCCAGCGGCGCAATGGCCGCGCCCGAGGTCGCCCCGCACAGTATCGGCGAACTGCATCTGCCGTTACCCGCCAATTGGCGCTTGGCCGATGTGCTCAATGTCGGCATTCGCGACAGCACGGGCCGCCTCCTCTGGACGTGGTCCTGGACTTGGCCGAAGCTGACGCAGCCCAAGCGAACACCGATGGCCGAAGACGACGCGATCACCATTCGCAACGACAACGCTGAGCAGATCACGGTGCGGGCCGGTGCGTACGATTTTCGCTTTAGCACGAAGAACGCAGAACTGATCAGCGTGAGCAAAGGCGACAAGACGATCTCGTTCGGTCACGGCCCGCGCCTGATGGCTGCAAAATATGAAGAGCGAAAACTCAAGGAATTCGCTCCTGCCGCGCGGCTCGTGCGGTTCAATCCGCGCATCGATGACGACGGCAACGCGCTGATCGAAGCGCGCTTCGTCGACGGCGGACTGCGCACCCTGCGCTGGCGCGTGTTTGCCAACGGTTCAGTGCGTCTCGACTACGAGTACGAGGTCGAGGGCGCGCTCGATTTCGTCGGCATGAATTTCGACTATCCCGAGGAGAAGATGAAGAGCCGCACGTGGCTCGGCGACGGGCCATTCCGCGTCTGGCGCAATCGCACGGTGGGCGCCCGCTTCGACGTGTGGCGCACGGCTTTTAACGACCCGGTGCCGGGCGAGAGCTGGACCTATCCGGAGTTCAAGGGCTACTTCGCCAACTGGCGCTGGGCCCTCTACGCCACCACCGAGGGCTACATCGCCATCGAGCGCGAGGCGGGCGCGACGTATCTCGGCTCCTACGCGCCCCGCGATGGCGTCAATGGCATCCTCGCGGTGCCAGCGAGCGGCCTGTCGTTCCTCGACGAGATCCCGTCGATGACGAGCAAGAATCACACGCAGGAACGCCTCGGCCCGCAGTCTGCGACGAAGACGTTTTCCGGCGTCCAGCACGGCACGCTGAATTTCTACTTCTCCCCAAAGTGAGGTGGGGCGCGGTTTCCGCAACGCACCGGTTGGACTCCCGAGGAGAAAACTAGCCACAGATTACACAGATGCGCACAGATAGCAGACCTGCCTTATCCGTGCCCATCGGTGTAATCTGTGGCTAAAAATAACAGTGCCGCAGCGGCGGGTTAAGGATAACCCGCCCTACCTGTATCCATAAATCCACTACAGCCAAAATAGGCGACGCCCGCGGTCCTGAGGCTGCTGCAAAGGTGGCTCGGCGAGCGGATCGCCGGGCCGGCGCAGGGGGCGTCAGGACGCGGGCGTCGGACGATGGGAGCGGAAGAGCTGCGTGCGGAAGGGCAACGGATCGAAGACGACCCGCGGGTTCGGCAGCTCCGGCGCCCGAAATGCCGGGCGCCCCCACACGATACCCCCCGCTGAGGATTGCTCAGGGGCCGACCGCGTGGGTGCCGCGAAAGTCGATTTTTTGGGGTGTGCGACCATAGTGGGTGTATCGGCGCAATCCGCGCCTGCTTTAACAGAGTGTTGACGGAAAATTCTATTCCCGGTCGTTTCGTTGTTACCCCCTATTGAAACTTGGCTGCGATTGCGGCGTCTATTGCCCCAAGTAAGTCGAACCCAAGTCGAACCCCCTTTCGGTCATGTCGCACGATCACCACCATCATTGCCACGGCGTCTCGGAGAATCTCGAAGATTATTTCCTGACCCGGCGAAAGTTTCTCAGTCGCGTCGGCATGGGCATGGGCGCGCTGGGTCTCGCGTCGATGATTCATCCCTCGCACCTCCTCGCTGCTACGGCGCCGATCACGCCAGCGCCGGCGGGAGGTCTGGGAGGTATTGGCCCCAATCCGCTCGCGCCGAAGCCGCCGCATTTTCCCGGCAAGGCCAAGGCGATCATCCACATCTTCGCGCAGGGCGCGCCATCGCACGTCGATACGTGGGACCCGAAGCCGATGCTCACGAAGATGAACAACAAGACGCTCGCCGACGGCGGCGTCGCGATGGGATCGCCCTTCAAGTTTTCGCGCTACGGCAAGAGCGGGCTCGAGGTTAGCGAACTGTTCTCGCGCACCGCGGCGCACGCGGACGATCTCGCGGTCGTGCGTTCGATGTGGACGGACATTCCCGCGCACGATGTCGCGACGGTTTTCATGAACACCGGCTCGCTCCGCATCGCGAAGCCGAGCATGGGCTCATGGGTCGTGTATGGCCTCGGGACGGAAAACCAGAATCTCCCGGGCTTCATCGCGCTGCGCGACAACAAGCTCCCAAGCGGCGGCGCCGCGAATTATCAGTCGGCGTTTCTCCCCGGTGTTTATCAGGGCACGACGGTCAACACCACCGCGGCCAGCGTGCAGCAGATGATCCAGAACATCCGCAACGGCTACCTCGGTCCGCGCGAACAGCAGCGCCAGCTCGCGCTTGTGCAGCAGCTCAACGAACTGCACTCGCAGAATCTCCAGCGCGAGGCCGCGCTCGAGACGCGCCTGCAGTCGTACGAGATCGCTTTCAAGATGCAGACGGAGGCGACCGACGCCTTCGATATCAACAAGGAGCCGGCAGATGTCCGCGCCGCTTACGGCAATACGCAGCAGGGCAAGCAGCTCCTCATCGCGCGCCGCCTCGTCGAGCGCGGCGTCCGCATGGTGCAGGTCTGGCACGACGGCTGGGATCATCACCAGGACCTCGAGGAAAAAATCACGCAGAAGGCCGGCGAGATCGATCAGCCGCTCGCGGCGCTCCTCGCCGATCTCAAGCAGCGCGGCCTGCTCGATTCGACACTCGTGATCTGGGGCGGCGAGTTTGGCCGCAAGCCCACGCGAGACCGCAACAGCTCCGACGCCGAGAAGGCCGGTCGTGATCATAACGCGAAGGCGTTCTCCGTCGTGATGGCGGGCGGTGGCGTGAAGGGCGGCACCGTTTACGGCGAGACCGACGAGACCGGCGGCGCCGCGATCAAGGACAAGGTCCACGTGCACGACCTGCACGCGACGATCCTGCATTGCCTCGGCCTCAATCACGAGAAGCTGACGTATCGTTTCAATGGCCGCGATTTCCGCCTCACCGATGTGGCGGGCAACGTGGTGAACCCCATCCTCGCCTGACGATGCGCCGCACCTGGCTCATTTCTCTGCTCGGGACGCTGGCCGCAGCGCCGCTGATGCGCGCGGACAATCTCAATGTCTCCCCGGCCGACGCGCAGTTTTTCGAAACGAAGGTTCGCCCGATCCTCGTCGATCGCTGCTACAAGTGCCACAGCCACGACTCCGATCGCGTGCGCGGCGGCCTGATGCTCGACTCGCGCGAGGCGTTGCTGCACGGGGGCGACACCGGTCCCGCTTTTGTCGCGGGCAAGCCCGACGACTCGCTCCTCGTCTCGGCCATCCGCTATAAGGACGAAGACCTGCAGATGCCGCCGAAGGGCGACAAGCTCGACGACCGCCAGATCGCCGACCTCACCGAGTGGGTGCGCCGCGGCGCGCCGTGGCCGGCGTCGGTTATCGCGAAAGGCAGCAGCGCGTCGAAGTATGGCGGGGTGGGGCGCGACCACTGGTCGTTCCAAGCAGTGAAGAAGCCCGCGGTCCCGACGGTTACCAATGCTTCGTGGTGCATCTCGCCGGTGGACAATTTCGTACTCGAGAAGCTCGAGGAAAACGGCCTCACGCCCAGCGCGCCGGCCGATAAGCGCACGCTCATCCGCCGCGCGACCTTTGACCTCATCGGCCTGCCGCCGACGGAAGCGGAGATCCAAGCCTTTCTTGCGGATAACTCACCCGACGCATTCGCCCACGTGGTCGACCGCTTGCTGGCGTCACCGCATTACGGTGAGCGCTGGGGCCGCATGTGGCTTGATGTCGCGCGCTACTCCGACACTGCCGGCGAGCCGATCAAGCGCCGCGACCCGCGCTTTCCGTGGGGCTGGACGTACCGCGATTACGTCTTCAACGCCTTCAACACCGACAAGCCCTACAACCAATTCATCATCGAGCAGCTCGCAGCCGACCGCCTGATCACGGACGAGCAGAAGAAGCAGAAGGCCAAGACCGGCGATGGCGAAGTTCAGGACCAGAGTTCGCTCGCCGCGCTCGGCTTCCTCACGCTCGGCAATCAGTTCGAAGGCCGCGAGGCCGACATCGTCAACGACCGCATCGACGTCACGACGAAAGCTTTCCTCGGCCTCACCGTGGCGTGCGCACGCTGCCACGATCACAAGTTCGACCCGATCCCGACGAAGGATTATTATTCACTCTACGGAGTCTTCGCCAACTGCGCCGCGCCGCAGGAAATCCGCCAGCAGCCTACGCTGCAGACGCGCCTCCCCAACACGCCCGAGCTGCGCGACTACATGGCGAAGCTCGACGATCTCGTGAAGAAGGAGAACGAGGCGGAGAAAGCCTTCGACGAGTTCCGCCGCAGCCGCACCCGCGATGCCGACAAGCGCAAGATTCTCCTGCGCGACGAGCAGCGTTCTTGGCGCGACCTCACGGAGTTGGAAGCGACGCACCCGGGCGCTCCCGCTCGCGCCAACGTTATCGTCGATGCCGCCCGCTCACACGATTACCCGGTGCTCCTCCGCGGCGAAGTGCAGAACAAGGGCGAGGTCGTCCCGCGCCGTTTCCTCGAAATCCTCTCGCCCGATCCGAAGCACCGCACCGAGTGGCACAGCGGCTCCGGCCGCCTCGAGCTCGCCAAGGCTATCGCCGATCCCAAGAACCCGCTCACCGCGCGCGTGCTTGTGAATCGCGTGTGGCAGGGACACTTCGGCCAGGGCTTCGTGGCTACGCCCGACGACCTCGGCAATATGTCGTCGCCGCCGACGCACCCCGAGTTGCTCGATTATCTCGCGAGCCGTTTCGTCGAGAGTGGCTGGTCGATCAAAGCCCTCCATCGTATGATTCTGCTCAGCGCGACTTATCAGCAGTCGTGCGCCAACAACCCAAAGGCCGTCGAACTCGACCCTGACAATCATCTCATCTGGCGCGCCAATCTCCGCCGCCTCGACTTTGAGCAGATGCACGACTCGCTCCTCGCCATCGCTGGCACGTTGGAGGACGACTTCGGCGGCAAGTCCGTGCGGCTCGGCACCGATGACTTCGCCACGCGCCGCGCCGTTTATACCTACGTCGACCGGCGCAACCCGCCCGAGCTGCTCACGCAGTGGGATTTTCCCAATCCCGATGTGCCCAGCGGCCGCCGCTATGTGACCCTCGTCCCGCAGCAGGCGTTGTTCCTTATGAACAGCCCCCTCGTGATCGAGACGGCGCGCAAGCTTTCGCACGGCCCGACCTTCGACGGACTCAAGACCGACGACGAGCGAGTCCGCTCGCTGTACCTCGCGATCTTCCAACGCCCGCCGACACCCGAGGAAGTGAAGTTCGGGGTGCGCTACGTGAAGACGAACCCGCAGGGCACCGCCCTCGATCTTCCGATGCCTGTCGCCGCCAGCGGCCCCGCGCCCGCGCGCAACCCTCAAGAAATGCGCCAGCAGCGGAAAGAAGAGCGTATCGCCGCCAAGGCCGAGACCAACGGCGGCAAGGGCAAGGGCGCCGACAATCGCCCCGCCGGTGGCGTCGCCATGAACGCGCCAAAGGCTCCGATGGATGCTTGGACCAAGCTCGCCCACGCTCTTTTCCAGACCAACGAGGCGATGTTCTTGGACTGAGCGGGAGCCGCCCGGACAATACTATATAAGCTCCGGGCGTTGGCTGTACGTGCCAACGACGCCGGAGCCTATTGCGTGTCAATCGCGCAACAAACTGCACTGTCGTGCGATTCGCGGCTTTCCATCGCACCGATTATCCTCATGATCGGCACGCCCGCGGAGTTGTTCGCTCCGCTTGTTTCCGGCTCAACCTAAACGTCAGTGGTTCGTCTACAACCATGAGCAGTCCTGCCCCCGATCTCGAGTTCATCAAACAGAACTTCCCGGAGCCCGCGCCGCGTCCCGTGCTCCCGCTTCTCAAAGGTCAGAAAGCCCTCGTCACCGGCGCCAGCTCCGGCATCGGCAAAGCCGTCGCTCTTGCGCTCGGTCGCGCCGGCGCGGATGTCGTCGTCAACTACGCCAGCGCACCCGACAGCGCCGAGGCGGTCGCCGCGGAGATCCGCAAGAGCGGCAGCCAGGCCATGGCGATCAAGGCCGACGTGAGCAACGAAGGCGAAGTCCAGGCGATGTTCGGCCGGATGCTCAAGGAGTGGGGCACCGTCGACGTGCTCGTGAACAACGCCGGCCTGCAGAAGGACGCTGCGTTCCACGAGATGACGCTCGCGCAGTGGCAGCGAGTCATCGACGTCAATCTCACCGGCCAGTTCCTTTGCGCGCGTGAGGCGATCCGCGAGTTCAAGCGCCGCGGCATCGTTTCCTCCGTCTCCTGCTCGGCGGGCAAGATCGTGTGCATCTCCTCGGTGCACGACATCATCCCGTGGGCCGGCCACGTGAACTACGCGGCCTCCAAGGGCGGCGTCGCGCTCATGATGAAGTCGATCGCGCAGGAAGTCGCGCCGCTCCGCATCCGCTGCAACAGCGTCTCGCCCGGCGCCATTCGCACGCCGATCAACACCGCGGCGTGGAGCACTCCCGAGGCCTATAAATCTCTGCTCACCCTCATCCCGTACCGCCGCATCGGCGAGGCGGAGGAAATTGGTCGCGCCGCCGTCTGGCTCGCGTCCGACGACTCCGACTACGTCACCGGCGCGACGCTCTACGTCGACGGCGGCATGACGCTCTACCCCGGTTTCGACACCGGCGGTTGATTTCGATCGAGGTAGGGCGGGTTATCCTTAACCCGCCGTGGCGACTCTGCCTACCCCTATAGCTGAGTCTAGTCGGTGCGTGATCGATGACGCGCCCTACCTTTTCTCCATATCTCATTCCGCGCTTGGCGCGGAATGAATCCCGTGGCTGCGCCTCCTAGCTACGCAACCCGGCGCGAGCCGGGCCAACTTTCTTATCCCCATGACGACCCCTGCACTCGAATGGCTTGAGGCCGATGGCCTCGGCGGGTTTGCCTCCGGCACCGCCTCGCTTGCGCGCACACGCCGGTACCACGCTCTGCTCATGCGCACGGTCGGCGGTCCGAGCAAACGCTTCGTGCTTGTCAACGGTCTCGACGCCCGCGTCCGCACGCCCGAGGGCGAAGTGTGGCTGAGCAGCCAGTGCTACGGTCCTGATCTTCTGGCCCCCGACGGTGCGAGCCACGTCGTGACCTTCACTTCAGAGCCGTGGCCGGCGTGGGTGTTTCGCCTGCCCGGCGGGCAGGTAGTGCGGCAGGAAATCTTTGTCCCGCGCGACCGCTCCGCCACGGTCATCACGTGGAAGCTCGTCGGCGACGCCGCGGGCTGCTCGCTGGAGGTACGGCCGTTTTTCTCCGGACGCGACCCGCACTCGACGCATCACGAAAACGGCTCCTTCAATTTCACGCCCGGCCACATCCGCGATGTGCTGCGCTGGCAGGCTTACGACGGCGTGCCGCCGGTCGCGGTGAAGACCAATGGCGCGTACACGCACGATCCGCACTGGTATCGGAATTTTCACTACAGCGAGGAGGCGGCTCGCGGGCTCGATGCGAGCGAGGATCTCGCAGCGCCAGGCTTCTTCACGTGGAATCTCAGCGATGGCGAAGCGGTGTTCATCCTCGGCTCGCCCGAGGATCGCGAGGACTGGCGGAGCTTCCATGTCGACCCGCCGCTGACCGTGGCCGAGGCTTGGCGCAAACAGGAGCGTACGCGGCGCAACGCCTATGCGAGTCCCGTGCACCGCGCGGCCGACGACTATCTCGTGCGCCGCGGACAAGGCCTCACGATCATCGCGGGCTATCCGTGGTTCACGGATTGGGGCCGCGATACGTTTATCGCTTTACGCGGACTCTGCCTCGCGGCGGGCCAACTCGATGCAGCGCGTTCGATCCTGATGGAGTGGTCGGGCGTCGTGTCGGAAGGGATGCTGCCCAATTTCTTTCCCGATGGCGCGGCGAAGCCCGAGTACAACTCCGTCGATGCGTCGCTGTGGTACATCATCGCGGTGCACGACTACCTCGAAGCGCGCCTCGCGAGCGGTGCGAGCACACTCAACGGCGATCTGCGTCCGCTGCTCAACGCCATCGAGGAAATCCTCGAAGGCTATTCCGCGGGTACGCGCTTCGGTATTCGTGCCGACAGCGATGGGCTGCTTTTCGCCGGGCAGCACGGCGTGCAACTCACGTGGATGGACGCGAAGGTCGGCGACTGGGTCGTGACGCCGCGCATGGGCAAGCCCGTCGAGGTGCAGGCGCTCTGGATCAACGCCCTCCGCATCGGCGCGAAGTTCAACGTGCAATGGCGCGAACTCGCCGACCGTGCGCTCGCGTCGTTCCGCGCGAAATTCTGGAACGCCGAACTCAACTGCCTCTACGACGTCGTCGATCTGAACTTTCTCCCCGGCCGCACCGACGCCGCGATCCGGCCCAACCAGATCTTCGCCGTCGGTGGCCTGCCCATCGCGCTCCTCGAAGGAGAGCAGGCCGCGAGCGTCGTCCGCATCGTGGAGGAGAAACTTCTCACCCCGCTCGGCCTGCGCAGCCTCGCGCCCAGCGATCCCGCCTACACGCCGCGTTATGAAGGCGGCGTACGCGAGCGCGACGGCGCGTATCATCAAGGCACGGTGTGGCCGTGGCTCATCGGTGGTTTTGTGGAGGCATGGATGCGCGTACGCGGCGGCACCGACGAAGCGCGCGAGGAAGCGGTCACGCGGTTTATCGCGCCGCTACGCGCACATCTGCTCGAGGCGGGACTCGGCCATATCAGCGAGATTGCCGATGCCGAGGCACCGCACACGCCACGAGGATGTCCGTTCCAAGCGTGGTCGCTGGGCGAGCTGATCAGACTGGAGGCGGGGGTGCTTAAAGCGCCGGTCAAAACCATCTCCCGGAAGGCTCCGAAAAAAACACTAGCGAAACGCGGGAAGAATATAGCGTGAGCGGACTCTCATGGGTCTACTCCCATGACCAAGACCCGCGTCCTCATCCTCGGTGGCGGCTTCGGCGGCCTCTATGCCGCGCTCGAATTCGAACGCCGCCGCGACCCCTCGCTCGAAGTTACCCTCGTGACCCAGGAGAACTTTTTCCTGTTCACGCCGATGCTGCATGAGGTCGCCGCGAGCGATCTCGACCTCACCAATATCGTCAATCCCGTGCGCAAGCTCCTGCGCCACGTGAAGACGTTCGTGGGCGAAGTGACCTCCGTGGATCTCGCGAGCCGCAAGGTCACCGTCGCGCACGGTTTCGCGCGCCACGCGCACGCGCTGGAGTACGACCATCTCGTGCTCGGCCTCGGTTCGGTGACGAATTTCTTCGGTATCCCCGGCCTGGCCGAGCGCGCTGTATGCATGAAAACCCTGCGCGACGCTGTCGACCTGCGCAATCGCCTCATCGCCCATCTCGAAGAGGCCGACACCGAGTGCGCGCGCACGGACCGCGAGCCGTTGCTCACGTTCGTCGTCGCGGGCGGCGGCTTCGCCGGCGTGGAGACGATCGGCAGCCTCAACGATTTTCTCCGTGAGGCGCTGCCGTTTTATCCGAATCTCAATCGCCGCATGGTCCGCCTCGTGCTCGTGCACCCGGGCGATCACGTGCTGCCGGAACTCGGGCCCGAGCTTGGCAAATATGCGAGCGAGCAGCTCAAGCTCCGCGGTGTCGAGGTGCGGCCCAATTCGAAGGTCGCGAGCGTTTCTCCGCGCGAGATCACGCTCAGCGACGGCACGAAGATCGAGAGCTTCACGCTCGTCTGGACCGCCGGCACCTCGCCGAGTCCCACGCTCGCGCAGGTCGACCTGCCGAAGGAGCGCGGCAAGCTCAAGGTCGGCGCCGATCTCCGCGTGCCGGGCCACGAGTGCATCTGGGCGCTCGGCGACTGCGCGATGATCCCCGATGTCTCGAAAGAGGGCAGCTTTCACCCGCCGACCGCGCAGCACGCCTCGCGCGAGGGCGCGGTGCTCGCGCGCAATATATCCGCCGTCGTGCGCGGGCAGGGGACGAAGCCGTTTCGTTTCAAGACGCTCGGGCTGCTCGCCTCCATCGGCCACCGCTGCGGCGTCGCGCGCGTGATGGGCTTTAACTTCTCGGGCTTCATCGCGTGGTGGCTTTGGCGCACGATTTACTTGAGCAAACTGCCGGGAACTGAAAAGAAAGTGCGCGTCGCGCTCGAGTGGACGTTGGATTTGTTCTTCGACAAAGACTTCGTCCAATATCAGCGTGTTGCTCCCCAGCGTCAGCTAATTCCCACCGACGATGCCGTGCCTTTGCGCATGGCCTGCGAAACCTCCAGCTCGCCTTAACTATGTGCGCCAAATCCGCTTCGACTCCGTCTGCCCCCACGCCTGAACACGCCCGCCTCCTCGAGGATCGGGATCGCAAGAAAAACTGGAAGCGTTGGGGACCGTATCTCTCGGAGCGGCAATGGGCCACGGTGCGCGAGGACTACTCGGACTGGGGCACGTGCTGGGATTATTTCCCGCACGACCACGCTCGCAGCCGCGCTTACCGCTGGGGCGAGGACGGCATCATGGGCATCACCGATCGCGAGTGCCGCCTCTGCTTCGCGCTCGGGATGTGGAACGGCAAGGACGCGATCCTCAAGGAGCGCATCTACGGCCTCACCGGTTCCGAGGGTAACCACGGTGAGGACTGCAAAGAGCTTTATTATTATCTCGACTCCACGCCCACGCACTCGTGGATGCAGGGTCTCTATAAGTACCCGCAGGCCGAGTTTCCCTATAGCTGGTTGCTCGATGAAAACCGCCGCCGCGGCATCGGCGGACTGGAGTTTGAGTTGACCGACACGGGTCTTTTCAACGAGGGCCGCTACTTCGACGTCTACGCCGAGTACGCCAAGACCGCACCGGATCATATTCTCATCCGTCTCCGCGTCGCCAATCGCGGGCCCGAGGCCGCGACGCTGCACCTGCTGCCGCAGCTCTGGTACCGCAATCTCTGGTCGTGGGGTGTCGAGCACGAACACGTGAAGGAAAAGCCCACGATGTTCTCGCGCGACTCGTCGTTCATCCTGAATCACGAGACGCTCGGCGGCGGCGAGTTCCACTACGCCAAGGCCTCCGACGGCACCGAGCCCACGCCGCTCTTCACGGAGAACGAGACCAACGCCCACCGTCTCTGGGGCGTGGAGAACACGTCAGCGCACGTGAAGGACGCATTCCACCGTTACGTGGTCAATGGCGAGCACGGCGCGGTGAACTCCTGCCGCACCGGCACCAAGGCCGCGCTGCACTACGTGCTCAATATCCCCGCGGGCGGCGAGGTCAGCGTCGATCTCCAGCTCATCGTCAACAAGGCCCCCAAGGCGCTCGCCTTCGGCAACGCGTTTCAGGCCGAGTACACGCGCGCGAAGCACGAGGCGGACGAGTTCTACAATCGCGTCATCCCCGCCGCCACCACGGCCGACGAGCGCAATGTCATTCGCCAAGGTTACGCCGGCCTCCTCTGGTCGAAGCAGTTTTACTGCTACGTCATGCAGGAGTGGTTCGATGGCGATCCGGCCACGCCGAAGCCGCCCGAGAGCCGCAAGAGCGGGCGCAACAAGGACTGGCGCCACCTCCACAGCCGCGACGTCATCTCGATGCCGGACAAATGGGAGTACCCGTGGTTCGCCGCGTGGGATCTCGCGTTCCACATGGTGCCTTTCGCGCGCGTCGACCCGGACTTCGCCAAGTCGCAACTCGTGCTCTTCCTGCGCGAGTGGTACATGCACCCCAACGGCCAGATCCCGGCCTACGAGTTCAACTTCAGCGATGTGAATCCGCCGGTGCACGCCTGGGCCGCCTGGCGCGTGTACAAGATCTCCGGCGCCCGTGGCTCCCGCGACCGCCTCTTCCTCGAGAGCGTGTTTCAGAAGCTACTCATGAACTTCACGTGGTGGGTCAACCGCAAGGACGCCGAAGGCAAGAATCTGTTCTCCGGCGGCTTTCTCGGCCTCGACAACATCGGCGTGTTCGACCGCGGCCAGCCGATCCCCGGCGGCGGCAGCCTCAATCAGGCCGACGGCACCGCGTGGATGGCCTTCTACGCGAACTCCATGCTCTCCATGGCGCTCGAGCTCGCGGTCGAGCCCGACGGCTCGATCAACGTGGCGTACGAGGACATGGCCTCGAAGTTCTTCGAGCACTTCGTCCAGATCGTCGACGCGATCAACTTCGCCGGCGGCACTGGCCTCTGGGACTGGACGGATGGGTTCTACTACGACCAGATCAGTTATCCCACGCACACCGAGCCGCTCCGCACGCGCTCGCTCGTCGGCCTGCTCCCGCTCATCGCGGTCGAACTGCTCGACAACGAGCAGATCGCCAAGCTCCCCGGCTTCAAGAAGCGCTACGAGTGGTTCCTCCACAATCGGCCTGAGCTCGCGCGCAACGTGCGCTCCGCTGCCGCCGACCCGACCCGCGGTCACCAGAAGACGATCCTCGCGATTCCCTCGCGCAAGCAGCTCACGAAGATCATGGAAAAACTGATGGACGAGTCGGAGTTCCTTTCCGACTACGGCATCCGCGGCGTCTCGAAATACCACGAGAAGAATCCGTTCATCTTCCGCGCCGACGGCAAGGAACTGCGCCTCGACTACGCGCCCGCGGAGAGCAACACGTACCTCTTCGGCGGCAACTCCAACTGGCGCGGCCCGATCTGGTTCCCGATCAACTACCTCATCGTCGAGGCGCTCGAACGCTATTACGAGTACTACCGCGACACCCTCCTCGTGGAGTCGCCGAAGGGCTCGGGTAAGATGGTCAACCTCCGTGAGGCCGCGCTGGAAATCCAGCGGCGCCTCGGTGCGACCTTCCTCGCCGACGAACACGGCCGCCGCCCGGTGCATGGCGATTGCGACCTTTACACGCACGACCAGCACTTCCAGGACCTCGTGCTCTTCTATGAGTACTTCCACGGCGACACCGGCCGCGGCGTCGGCGCGACCCACCAGACCGGCTGGACCTCGCTCGCGGTCCGCTGCATCGCCGACACGGCGCTGCGCCGCACGGAGAAATAAGGGCCAAGACGCAGAGCCGAAAGGCCACACGGCGCGAAGTAAAAAATCTAGCTAACAAAGGGCGGCTCCGCACGAGCCGCCCTTTTGCTTTGGCGGATAACATTTGGCCGTTTCAAGAAAGTAGCTGCGAGCGCCAGCGAGCAGAGGGTTGTAGATAGAACATCTGCTCGCTGGCGCTCGCAGCTACGTGATCTCGGTTCGTAGTCATCCGCGTGAATCCACGTTCATCCGCGGTTGCCTTCTCCGAACAAATGTTACCTGCCGGGTAAAACGGTGCTGCGGCAAAGTCTTGCTGATTGGCGGGAGTGGCACGGAGACTCGCGGCGTGTCGAAGCAGCTCAAGAACATCGGCGTCGTCTCCGCGTTTACCATGGTATCGCGGGTGCTCGGGCTTGTGCGCGAGAGCGTCACGGCGATGGTCTTCGGCACGCGCGACTTGGTGTCGGCGTTTTACACGGGGCAGACGCTGCCGAATCTCTTTCGGCGGCTGCTGGCCGAGGGTGCACTGACGGCAGCGTTTGTGCCGACGCTCAACGACGAGCTGGGCGCGCGCGAGCGGGCGGGAGCATTCAGTCTCGTCAACCAAGTGATGAGCTGGTTGTCCGCGGTCACGGTGGGGCTCGTGCTGCTTTCGATGGCGCTGCTGGGGCAGGATTGGCTGGTGCGTTTTATCGCGCAGCTCGTGCACACCGATGCGGCGGCACTGGACCGCTGGCTGCTCGCGTCGTGGTTCGGCGTGCTGCTGTTTCCGTATCTGATCTTCGTGTCGCTCGCGGCCGTATTCAGTGCAGCCCTACAGACGCTGCACCGCTTTGTGGAGCCGGCACTGTCGCCGATCTGGCTCAATCTCGCGCAGATCGGCCTGCTCGCGGCGGGCGTGAAGTGGGGCAGCGGCGACCAGATCTGCTGGCTGAGCGTGGGCGTGCTGATCGGCGGTTTCCTGCAGATGATCGTGCCGGCGGTGGCGCTGATGCACGAGGGCTGGCGACCGGCGTTCGATTTCAAGCTGAGCCCGGCGGTGCGCTCGATGCTGCGTCTGATGGCTCCGACGGTCTTCGCATCGTCGGTGTACCTCGTTAACATGAGCGTGTCGCGCCTTGTGGGTCTTTCGCTCAACGACGCGGCGGTGGCGGTGCTCAACTACGCGCAGCGCCTGATGGAGCTGCCGATCGGCGTGTTTGCGGTGGCTGTGTCGACCGTGGTGTTTCCGCTCATCACGCGCTACGCGGCGGCGGGCGATATGGCCAATCTCACGCGCTCCTACCGGCGCGGGATGCGGCTGATCCTCGTGATCAATATCCCCGCGGCGGTCGGTCTCGCGCTGCTCGCGCTGCCGATTATCCGCGTGCTGTTTCAGCGCGGGGCATTCAGCTCGGGTGACTCGACGATCATGACGCCGGTGCTTGTGGCCAATGCGGTGGGACTGCCGTTTTTCTCGTTCGTGAATCTCGTGCTGCGCGCGTTTTACGCGCAGAAAGACACGGCGACGCCGGTGCGCGGCGCGCTGGTGAGCTTCGTGGTCAACCTCGGGCTGAGCTTCGCGCTGATGCACCGTTATGGCACGGTGGGCCTCGCCGTCGCGGGTAATATCGCGATCGCGGTGCAGGCGGTGTACCTACAATGGCACCTCGCGCGAAAGCATCACGGCCTCGCGTTCCACCATCTCGCAAAGGACCTCGCGAAGGTCTTCGTGGCGAGCGCAGTCATGGGCGTTGTCGTATGGGCGGCGTGGTGGGGCTGGCAGCATCAGGTCGTGGAAGCGCTGTATCCAATTAAGCATGACGCCGCGGGCGCCGCCATCGGCGTGCTGGCCAATCGCCTCGCGCAGGCGGCGGGGCTGGGCGTGGTGATCGGATTGGGCGTGGCGGTCTATGGTGCGCTGCTCTGGACGATGCGCATCGAGGGGCGCGAAGATTTGTCGGCCCTTTGGGCGAAATTCCGGTCCAAGGCGGGACGATGAAGTTCAAGATCGACTGGTTTCTCGTCGGCATGGCGGGAGCGACGCTGCTTGCGTGGCTCTTTCCCACGCCGGGCGCGGCGGGCGGCTGGCTGCACCCGGAGCTGCTGACGAAGGTGGGCATTGCGCTGATCTTCTTCCTGCACGGCGTGGCGCTGTCGTTTCCGGCGATGAAGGCGGGAGCTTTCAACTGGCGGCTGCATCTGGCGGTGCAGACGACGACGTTCCTGTTTTTCCCGCTGCTGGGGCTCGCGGTGATCGCGTTGCTCGGGGGGCGTATCGATGCGGACCTGCGCCTCGGTATTTTCTATTTGTGCGCGCTGCCATCGACGGTGTCTTCGTCAGTGGCGTTTACGGCGGCGGCGGGGGGCAATGTCGCAGGCGCGGTCTTCAATGCCACGCTGTCGAGTCTGCTTGGCATCGTGCTCACGCCGCTCTGGGTGGGCGTGGTCGCAGCGGCCGGCGGGCATATGCTGCCGCTCGGGCCGGTGGTGCTTGACCTCGTGCGCTGGCTGCTCGCGCCGCTGGCGGCGGGGCAGTTGATGCGGCCCCTGCTCGGGGCCATCGCGCAGAAGCACAAGTCGCGCATCAATGTCGCGGACCGCTGGACGATCCTCGTGCTGGTGTACACGTCGTTCTGCGAATCGTTTCAGAGCGGTGTGTGGTCGAAGCACGGGTGGGGCACGCTGCTCGGCGTGGTGGCGCTGGCGGGCGCGCTTTTCTGGGTGGCGCTGCTGGTGACGAGTGCCACGGCGAGGGCGCTGCGACTCGGGCGCGAGGACCGGATCGCGGCGATTTTCTGCGGCTCAAAGAAGACCCTGGCGTCGGGCGTGCCGATGGCGCACCTGATCTTCGGCCCGCACCTGGGTGTCGGCGTGATCCTGCTGCCGATTATGATTTATCATCCGCTGCAGCTCGTGATCTGCGGCGTGCTCGCGGGGCGCTGGCGGCACGCGGAAAATTAAGTCCGAAAGAACAGTGGTGCTTGGGCGAAGCGCGCGTACGGTGAGCCAGTGAGCTCGGCCAACGTCACGATCCACCACCACGCCTCGCAACATCGTTACGAGGCGGAGGTGCCGCAGGGGACGCGTGCGGTGTTGGAGTACGAAGAGCGCGAGGGCGCGCGGGTGATGACGCATACGTTTGTCGCGCCGCAGCTGCGCGGGCAGGGAATCGCCGAGGCGCTGGTGCGCGCGGCGCTCAACGATGCGCGGACAGCCGGTAAGAAAGTCGTGCCGGCCTGCTCGTATGTGGCGGGGTTTATCCAGCGGCATCCCGAGTATCACGATTTAGTAGGCTGAATCTTTTTCGTGAATTCGCTTGCACTAGACAAACAGTCAACTAATTGTTTGACCCATGGGACGCACCTCTGACGCGAACGAACGGCTGATGAATGCCGCGCTCGACCTCATTTGGGAGGAGAGCTACGGTGCGGTCACCATCGACGATATCTGCAAGCGGGCGGACGTCAAAAAGGGCAGTTTCTATTATTTCTACGAGTCCAAGGCCGCGCTCGCCGTCGCTGCGCTGGAGCGCATGTGGGCCGAGGACTGGAAGCCGACGCTCGACGCGCAGTTCTCGCCCTCGAATGACCCGATCACCCGCCTGACGGGCTATCTGGAAGCGATTTACCCCCGCCAAGTAGAGCGCAAGGCCAAGTACGGCAAAGTCTTGGGCTGCCCCGTCTGCTCTGTCGGCTCTGAGGTCAGCACCCAGGAGATCGATCTCAGCGCCAAGATCCGCGAGATCATGGCCCGCAAGCGCCGCTATTACGAGTCCGCCATCCGCGACGCCGTCGCCGAGGGGCTGATCGAGCCCTGTGACCCGGCGCAAAAGGCGCTGGCGCTTGTGGGCCTGATCGAGGGTCTTGTCTCCCAATCGCGCATCATGAACGACCCCGAGGTCCTTCGTGAATTGCCCTCGATGGCGATCGGATTGCTCCGTTTGAAGACGCCCGTTCGCGCCGCCGCAACTACCTAATTTTTAGTCTTTTCCGCCTCTGCGCACGAATCCCCGTGCGCCTTTTTTTGACCTAAATACTAACCAACTAGTCAACTATTAGCCTCTCGGCTGAACCTTTTCCCAACCATGAGCACAACCCACCAAAGCCAAACCATCGCTCCCGCGCTGGACCTCGCGCGTCGCAAGGTCGTCAGCGCTGGCCTCGCGGCCGGCATCGCCGCGCTGCTTGTCTTCGCTCCCCGTATCCACGCCGCGGATACGGTCGCCCCCGCGGCTCCGCCCGCGCCGAAGGTCACCGTCGCTCCTGTCGAGCAGAAGCTCGTGACGGAGTTCGAGGAACTACTCGGCCGCGTCGAGGCGCAGGAAACCGTCGAGTTGCGTGCGCGCGTCTCGGGTCACCTCGAGACGGTCAATTTCCAGGCCGGTCAGCTCGTGCAGCGCGACGACGTGCTTTTCACGATCGACCCCCGCTGGTATCAGGCGCAGTTCGATCTCGCGAAGGCGCACTTCGAAGTCGCCGACCGCGAGGCGAAGCGCGCTGACGAACTCGTGAAGGTCGAGGCCATCTCCAACGAAGAGGCTGAGGCCCGTCGCGCGCGCGCCGCCGAAGCGCGCGCCGCACTGGCCACCGCGCAGCTCGATCTCGAGCACACGCAGGTGCGCGCGCCGATCGCCGGGCGCGTTAGCCGCGCGTTCGTGACCGCGGGCAACCTCATCTCTGGTTCGCCGGGCACCGCCACGATGCTCACCACCATCGTCTCGACGGGTGACGCGTTTGTCTACGCCGACATCGACGAGTCGACGCTGCTCAAGTTCAACCGGCTCGTCCGCGAGAATCGTCTCGCGACCAACAACGGCCGCGTGCCGGTCGAGATGCAGCTCTCCGACGAGAGCGGCTTCCCGCGCCATGGCTACATCGAGTCGAGCGACAACCGCCTCAATCCCACCACCGGCTCGCTCGTGCTGCGTATGGTGTTTTCGGATACAGATCAGGCGCTCGTCCCCGGCCTCTTCGCCCGCGTGCGCATTCCGATTAGCGCGCCGCAGCCCACGCTGCTCGTGAGCGAGCGCGCCATCGGCACCGACCAGAGCCAGAAATTCGTCCTCGCCGTCAATGGCGACAAGACCGCCGTCTATCGCACCGTGAAACTGGGCGGTGTGATCGATGGCCAGCGCATCGTCCGCTCCGGCCTCCACGCCGGCGACCAAGTCATCGTCAACGGCCTGCAGCGCGTCCGCCCCGGCATGGCCGTCGATCCCGAGCTGGCGCGAGTCACAGTGGCGCCGACTCCCGCGCAGCCTGAGGCCGCGCTCGCCACCCGCTAACCGCTAAACTCAGCCCCTCCCGTTAACACTGGCCGCGTCTAGGCGGCCCCTCAGCCACTGCTTTGCCCGCCCGCCTCCGATTCCCATGAACTTCTCCGACTACTTCATCAAGCGCCCGATCCTCGCGGGAGTGCTTTCGATCATCATCTTCCTCGTCGGCGCGATCTCGCTCACGCGCCTGCCGATCAGCGAGTATCCCGAGGTCGTGCCGCCGACCGTCGTGGTGCGCGCAGTGTACCCGGGCGCGAATCCCAAGACGATCTCCGAGACCGTCGCCGCGCCGCTCGAGCAGGCGATCAACGGCGTGGAGGACTCGCTCTACATGTTCTCACAGGCGACGAGCGACGGCGTGATGACGCTCACGATCACGTTCAAGATCGGCACCAATCTCGATAATGCGCAGGTGCAGGTGCAGAACCGCGTCGCGCAGGCGCAGCCCAAGCTCCCCGAGGAAGTCCGCCGCCTCGGCGTCACGACGACCAAGACCTCGCCCGACCTGCTGATGGTCGTCCACCTCTTCTCGCCGGACAAGCGCTACGACGACATCTACGTGCGCAACTACGCGACGCTGCAGGTGCGCGACGTCCTCGCGCGGCTCAACGGTGTCGGCCAAGTCCGCATCTTCGGTTCGGGCGACTACGCGATGCGCGTGTGGCTCGATCCCAACAAGGTCGCCGCCAAGGGCCTCACCGCCTCCGACGTCGTCGCCGCGATCCGCGAGCAAAACGTCCAAGTCGCCGCTGGCGCGGTCGGCCAACAGCCGACCTCGCGCCCGGTCGATACCGAGCTGCTCATCAACACCAAGGGCCGTCTCACGAGCGAAGAAGAATTCGGCGATATCGTCGTGAAGACCGGCGAGCACGGCGAGCGCGTGCAGCTCCGCGACGTCGCGCGCATCGAGCTCGGCGCCTCCGATTACGCGTTGCGCTCGCTGCTCAACAACAAGCCCGCGGTCGCGCTGCCTATCGCGCAGCTCCCCGGCTCCAATGCCATCGCGACGTCCGATGCGGTGCGCGCGACGATGAAGGAACTCGCGAAGAATTTCCCCGAGGGCCTGAGCTACGACATCGTCTACGATCCGACGATTTTCGTGCGCAGCTCCATCGAGGCGGTCGTCCACACGCTTATCGAGGCCATCGTGCTCGTGGTGCTGGTGGTGATCCTCTTCCTCCAGACGTGGCGCGCGTCGATCATCCCGCTGGCCGCGGTGCCGGTGTCGCTCATCGGCACGTTTGCCGTGATGCACGCGCTCGGCTTCTCGATCAACGCTCTCTCGCTCTTCGGCCTCGTGCTCGCGATCGGCATCGTGGTCGACGACGCCATCGTCGTCGTCGAAAACGTCGAGCGCAACATCCGGCTCGGCCTCTCGCCCTTCGACGCGACGAAGCAGGCGATGCGCGAGGTCACCGGCCCGATCATCGCGACGGCGCTCGTGCTCTCGGCGGTGTTTATTCCGACCGCGTTCATCAGCGGCCTCACGGGCCAGTTTTACAAACAGTTCGCGATGACGATCGCGATCTCGACGATCATCTCGGCGTTCAACTCCCTCACGCTCTCGCCCGCGCTCAGCGCGCTGCTGCTGAAGGATCACCACGCGCCGAAGGACCGCCTCACCCGCGGGATGGACTTCGCGTTTGGCTGGTTCTTCCGCCCGTTCAACCGCTTCTTCGAGTGGGCGTCGCACAAGTATTCCGCCGGCGTCGCACGCCTGCTGCGCATCTCGGTCGTCGCGCTCGTCGTGTACGTGGGCCTGCTCGGACTCACCGCGGTGCTCTTCCAGAAGACGCCGACGGGCTTCGTGCCGACGCAGGACAAGCAGTACCTCGTCGCCTTCACGCAGCTCCCGTCGGCCGCCTCGCTGGAGCGCACCGACGCGGTGATCCGCCGCATGAGCGAGATCGCGCTGAAGCATCCCGGCGTGGCCAACGCCATCGCGTTTCCTGGTCTCTCGATCAACGGCTTCACCAACTCGCCGAACAGCGGCATCGTGTTCGTCGCGCTTAAGCCCTTCGAGGAGCGCACGACCAAGGACCTCGGTGGCGCGGCCATCGCGATGCAGCTCCAGAAAGAGTTCGCCTCGATCCAGGACGCGTTCATCGCGATCTTCCCGCCGCCGCCCGTGCAGGGCCTCGGCACAATCGGTGGCTTCAAGCTCTACGTCGAGGACCGCGGCGACCAAGGCCTCGATGCGCTTTACGGCGCGACGCAGTCGCTAATCGCCAAGGGCAACTCCACGCCCGGCCTCGCGGGGCTCTTCTCGAGCTTCACGATCAACACCCCGCAGCTCGACGCCGACGTCGACCGCGCGCGGGCTAAGGCGCAGGGCGTGCCGCTGCAAAATGTCTTCGAGACGATGCAGATCAATCTCGGCTCGCTCTACGTGAATGACTTCAACCGCTTCGGCCGCACGTACCAAGTCGTCGCGCAGGCTGACGCCGAGTTCCGCGCGCATCCCGAGGACATCCTGCGACTCAAGACCCGCAACTCCGCCGGCCAGCTCGTGCCGCTCGGCTCGCTCGTGAAAGTCAACGAGACCTACGGCCCCGATCGCGTCATGCGTTACAACGGCTATCCCGCTGCCGAGATCAACGGCGCCGCTGCGCCCGGCTACAGTTCGGGCCAGGCCGAGGCGCTCATGGAGAAACTCGCCGCCGAGAATCTGCCCAAGGGCATGGTGCTCGATTGGACCGAGCTGACCTTCCAGAAGATCATTGCGGGCAATACCGGCATGCTCGTCTTCCCGCTGAGCATCCTCCTCGTGTTCCTCGTCCTCGCGGCGCAGTACGAGAGTTTCCGGCTGCCGTTCGCGGTGATCCTCATCGTGCCGATGGCCCTGCTCTCCGCGCTCGTGGGCCTGTGGTTCACGCAGGGCGAAAACAACGTCTTCACGCAGATCGGCCTGATCGTGCTCATCGGCCTCGCGGCCAAGAACGCGATCCTGATCGTCGAGTTCGCGCTCAAGCGGCGCGAGGAGGGCGCAGGCATCACCGAGGCCGCGCTCGATGCGGCGCGCCTCCGGTTGCGCCCGATCCTTATGACCTCGATCGCGTTCATTGCGGGCGTTTTTCCGCTCGTGACGAGTCATGGTGCCGGCTCCGAGATGCGCCGCGCGATGGGCGTCGCGGTCTTCTCCGGCATGATCGGCGTGACGGTCTTCGGCCTCTTCCTGACGCCGGTCTTCTACGTCGTCCTCGAAAAGCTCGGCGTGCGGAAGCCCGCGCCGACCACGCCCGCCGCCGCACCCGTGGCTCCGGCCCACGCCTGACGATCACTCACCGGGCGGTGCTGTGCCGCCGCCCGTTTTCTTTCCCACCGCGAAAACTCCTCCGCTCATGAAACCGTTTCTCTTCCTCGCTGCCACCACCTCCGCCTTCGCCGCGCTCCCGAGCGTCGGCCCCGACTACACCGCGCCGACGACAAGCGCGCCCGCCACCTATCGCGACGTGACGGGTACCGGCTCGGTCGCCTGGAAAGACGCCGCCCCGGCCGACGCGCTCACGCGCGGCCCGTGGTGGCAGCTCTACGGCGACGTCACGCTCAACGATCTCGAGTCGCGCGCGCTCGTGGCCAATCAGGATCTTCGCGCCGCCGCCGCGCGCGTGGAGCAGGCCGCCGCTTCGGCTGGCCTCGCCCGCAGCGCCTACTGGCCGCAGCTCGCGCTCAACCCGAGCGTCACGCGCGAGCGCAACTCGACGACGACCGACAATGTCTTTCCGCACGACCAAGCCACGACGTGGCGCACGCCGCTCGTGGCCTCATGGGAGCTCGACCTCTTCGGCCGGGTGCGGCGGTTGACCGAGGGCGCGCGCGCCGAGGCTGACGCGAGCGCGGCGACGTACGAGGCGGTGCGGCTCTTGCTCACCGCCGAGGTCGCCTCGAGCTACTTTTCGCTGCGCGCCCTCGACCGCGAGGTGGCGCTTGTGCGCGACACGATCGGCCTGCGGCGTCACGCGCTCGATCTGATCGGCGCACGCCGGCAGAGTGGGGCGGCTGGCGAGCTCGACGTCGCCCGCGCCGAGACCGAGCTCGCGAGCACGGAGGCCGACGCCGCCGCACTGAACGCGCGCCGCGCTACGGTGCAAAACGCGCTCGCCGTCCTGCTCGGCGTGCCCGCGCCGGAGTTCACGCTCGCCGCGCCCGCAGCCCCGCTCGCGCCACCGCCCGCGATTCCCGCCGGCCTGCCCGCCGAGCTGCTGGAGCGCCGGCCCGACATTGCCGCCGCCGAGCGCACGCTCGTCGCGGCCAATGCCCGCATCGGCGTGGCCAAGGCCGCGTTTTTCCCCGCGATCTCGCTTACCGGCAGCGCCGGCTTCGCGAGCGGCGACGTGGACAAACTCTTCCAGACCGACTCGCGCGTGTGGTCCATCGGGCCCTCGTTGTACCTGCCGATTTTCCAAGGCGGGCGCAATCGCGCCAACCTCGAGCGCAGCCGCGCCGCCTACGACGAATCGGTCGCGGCGTTTCGCCAGCGCGTGCTCGTCGCGTTTCGCGAGGTGCAGGATGCGCTGACCGCCACGCAGTTTCTCACGGAGCAATCCGCCGCGCAGGACCGCGCGCTCGCCGCCTCCCGCCACGCAGCCTCGCTCGCGCAAGTGCGCTACGACGCGGGCTACGTCGCCTACTTCGAAGTGATCGATGCGCAACGCACCGCGCTCGCGACCGAGCGCGCCTCCGCGCAGCTCACCGCCCAGCGACTGAACACCAGTGTCGCCCTCATCAAGGCCCTCGGCGGCGGCTGGCAGAATCCGCGTCACGACCCGGTCGTAGCCCAGCGATAATTCCCCCGCGTGCGTGGGAGCGCGAGCGGCCCCGCCCGCCATCTTCCCGAATGCCGGCCAGCGGCCGGCTCTCACCACAAACCAACCAACCCTTCCGTTTCGTACCACTAACACACCACTACCATGTCCTCCTCCCTCAAGCTCGCGGGTAAGACCGCCCTCGTGACCGGTGCCTCCAAGGGCATCGGCGCCGCCATCGCCAAGCAGCTCGCCGCCGCGGGCGCTTCCGTCGTCGTCAACTACGCCACCAGCCAGGCCGATGCTGCGCGCGTCGTCGCCGGGATCGTTGCGAGCGGCGGCAAAGCCGTCGCCGTGCAGGCCGACCTCGCCAAGCCCGCCGACATCACGCGCCTGATCGCCGAGACCAAGGCCGCCTTCGGTCACCTCGACATCCTCGTGAACAACGCCGGCGTGTACCAGTTTGCGCCGCTCGAGGCCGTCACGCCCGAGATCTTCCATCGCCAGTTCGACACCAACGTCCTCGGCCTCCTCCTCACCACGCAGGCCGCCGTGGCGCTGTTTCCCGCCAACGGCGGCAGCGTGATCAACATCAGCTCCGTCGTGGCGCAAAACGCGCTGCCGCACAGCAGCGTCTACAGCGCCACCAAGGCCGCGGTCGACTCGATCACGCGCGTCCTCTCCGTGGAACTCGGGGCTCGCCGCATCCGCGTCAACTCCCTCAGCCCCGGCCTGACCGAGACCGAGGGCACGCACACCGCCGGCATCGCCGCGAGCGACTTCCGCCGCAAGATCGAGACCGAGACGCCCCTCGGCCGCATCGGCCAGCCCGACGACATCGCTGCCGCCGCGGTCTTCCTCGCCTCCGACGACGCCCGCTGGATCAACGGCGAAGCCATCCGCGCCGCCGGCGGCTCCCGCTGAGTTCGCCCCCGGAAAACGCCCGTTCATCCCAAAGGTGGGGCCGTTTCGCCGAAACGGCCTACACCTTTGGGCCAGCCGAAAGCACCGACGCCCTCACCGCCATGATCCTCGCCTTCATCCTCATTACCGCCTTGGTGCTCCTGACCGCGTGGGATTCGTCGGAAGCCGGATATTAGGCGTGTGATCACGATCCTGCTCAGAATCCATCTGTACTAAGCACAAAAAAAACCGGCCCGATTTCTCGGCGCCGGTTTTGTAATTTTTGAACCCTTTGACTCAGGTGCCAGCCGGGGGCGGGGGAGGCGGGGGCGGGTTGGCCATCGAGCTCGTGGAGGCGCGCTTGGCGACCATGTCGGTGAGGCGTTGGATCTCGAATTCGGCGTTCTGGCGATCCACGCGGGATTTTTCGACCTGCTTGGTGGCGTCAAACATAGCCCGGTTCTCCGCGTCCTTCTGACGGTGGAGGGCGTCGAGCTTGATATCGAGGTCGTTGGCTTCCTTGGTGGCCTTGTCGGTGCGGAGGACAGCCTCGGCGGTGTCGGAGGCGATCTGGTCGCCTTCCTTCTTCCACTTGGCGGCCTTCTCGGCCTCCTTGGCGGCGTCTTCCTTGGCCTTTTCCTCGGCGCGGCGGACGGCGTCCTTGCGGGCCTTTTCCTCGGCTTCGGCCTTCTTGGCGTCGGCGGCGCGTTGGTCAGCGGCAGCCTTCTCGGCGTGCATGCGTTCCTTTTCCTCAGTTTCCTTCAGGTTGGCGAAGTAGAATACGAGGAAGATGCCGAGCATCGCGACCGGCAAAACTAGATAGAGCCACTTTTTCATGATCGGTGGAGTAAGGTGTCTGGAGATTATTTCTTGGCGGAGGCGGCAGCAGCGGCGGCGCGGGCGGCTTCAGCGGCGGCGCGGTCGGCAGCGTCGATCTTTTCGAGGACGTCGTTGAGGGCCTTGCGGTTGGCGAGGACCTGAACGGTGTACTTCTTCAGGAACTCATCTTCGCCGGCGAGGCGCTTCTGGTCTTCCTTGATCTTGGCAATGGCTTCTTCCTCGGCGGTGATTTCCTTCTTCAGGCGGGAGACCTTATCTTCGGACTTGCGGGCGTCCTGCTGGGCCTTGGTGCGAGCCTGTTCGGCGGCAAGGCGGTCTTCCTTGTCCTTACGCTCCTTGGCGTCTTTTTCTTCCTTGGCCTTCTTGCGCTTGATCTGCTCTTTCTCGGCGTCGTCGATGGCTTTCTTGCGGAGAACGTTGTCGGCCTCGATCTTCGCGGCCTTCTTGTCGCGATCGATCTGCTTGGCCTTGGCCTCGCGGTCTTCGTAATTGGCACTTACCTGCCAATAGTAGGCCCCGAACACGACGAGGCCCAAAAGGGGAGCAAGGAAATAGATCAGACTTTTCTTCATTGGAGGAGAGGGGCTGGTGGTGAATTATTTGGTCTTGGGCGCGGCTTTCTGGGCGGCCTTCGGGTCGGCGGGCGGCGTGGCGGGCTTGCCTTCGATGGCTTCGCGCTGGGCCTGCTTTTCGGCGATCTGTTCCTCGATGGCGCGCTTGAGGCCGGGGATCGTGCGATCCTTTTCGGCGTTGGGCAGCTTGGAGGCGTCTTCGATGGCCTTTTTGGCGACGTCGAGCTGCTCGAGTTCGTACGCAGTGTAGGCGAGATTGATGTAGGCGTTGAGCGGCTTCTCGAGATTGCCCTTCTTGACCGCAGAGGTGTAGGAGGCGAGCGCGTTCTTCGGCTGTTCCAGCTGGCTGTAGATGAGGCCGATGCTGAAATCGATCTGACCGTTGGTCGGGAACTGCTGGCCGGCCTCTTTGAGCACCTCGATGGCCTTGAAGTCCTGATTCACCTGCTGGTAGGAGTAGGAGAGGATCTGCCAGTTCTTCAGGTCGGACTCGATCGCGCCAGACTTAAGGCCAGCGTAGAGAAGGTCGGTCGCCTTGCCGAATTGGCCGGCACTGAAGTAGAGCGTAACGAGCGCGTAGTTGTCCTTGGGCGTCTTGAGCTGACCGACGGCCTGCGCGCGCTCCAGAGTGTTGATGGCGCGGGCGTAGAGCTCGCGAGCCTTGGTCTCGTCCTTGTCGGCGCTGCCGGCTAGGTTGAGATAAATGGACCAGAGCTGAGCCCAGTAGGTCTTGTTGTTGGGATTCTGCGCGACGATCATCTCGAGCACCTCGGCGGCGTGCGGGAAATCCGCGAGCTGCTGATAGGTGGCGAGGAGGAGGACGTAGAAGCCTTCCTTGGGCTTAACTGCAGTGCGGAGACCCTTTTTGACCTCTTCCTGGCACTGACGAATCAGTGCAAGATCGGGCTTTTCTGGATTCACCGTGCCGAGGCTGTACAGCAGGGTGGCGTAGAAGACGGAGGCGTCGGCCGTGGGCTTGGGGGTCTCGGCGAGCCAACGCTTGATGTAGGCGGAGGCCTTCTGGAGATAGGCCTGCGTGGCGGCGGGATCTTTGAGCGTGCTGCTCTCCTGATAGTAAATCTGGGCGAGATAGTATACGACGGAGAGAGTGTCGGCCTTCGAGAAGTATTTGTACTGGTCGGAGAGGCGGAGGGCGGCTTCCCATGGCTCCAAGGCCTTGCCATACTGCTCCTTTTGGAGATAAGCCTTGGCCTTCATGTCGAGAATGATGGCCCGGTCGTAGCTCTCGGGCTCAACGCCCTGGATGCCATCGAGGAGGGCGATCATGCCGTCCCAATCCTTGGCTTCGTTGAGCGGCTTGAGCTTGCCGAAGGCTTCGGACGTTTTCTCGCTCGGAGTATGAGGCGGCTGTTTGTCTCCTTGCTGGGCGCGGGTGAGCGGCGTCAGCAGAGAGGCAGCCAGCAGAGCGGCGCCGAAATAGCGGTAGAGTGAAGAGGTACGCATGTGGACGGGGCGGCGCTTATTCGTCGTTCAAGGTGAAGACGATCGGCACCTGCATGTGCGTGTTGACCGCGCGGCCACCCTTGCGGCCGGGCTTGAATTTCCATTTGGAGACAGCCTGGATGGCGGCCGACTCGAACTCGCGCTGCGAGGATTTGGCGGCGTAGGCATTCTGGACGTCGCCGTTGCTGTCGACGATGAAGTCGACAAGCACGTCACCGGCGATGCCGGCGCGGCGCATTTCAAAGGGATACTGCGGGCGACCCTGCACGCGGGCGACGGGTTGCTGATCGAGCTTGGAGAGGTCGAAAACCTCGATGCCCTTGAAGACGTTACGATTGCCGGCCGGGATGCTGATCGCCGAGCGGTTGATCTGCAGATTCTCCGGGGGCGGGGGCTGGATGTTCTGGACGAAGGAGGTGGGCGTGACGACCTGCGGGACGTCGGCCTGCATGGGCGGAGCGAAATCCATCGGCTGCTGCTCTTCGGCGCTCTCGACCTTTTCAGGTTCGTCGGGCTCCATCTTGGGCATCTCGAGGAGCTGCACCGTGGGAGCTTCCTCCTTCGGGCGCGGTGGGGGCGGGGAGTGGCCCAGCCACTCAGGCACCCAGCCGATGCTCCCATGGACGATGAGAGAAATAATAAGACCGATGATAAGATCGCGACGCATGGTAGGGCGTTGAGGGATTACTTGCCGGTCGGCATGGTGCGATCGGTGCGGACCGAGACCTGCTCGATGCCGGCCTTGCGGATGATGTCGAGCGCAGCGACCGCGGCGCCGAACTTGGCTTTGTCGTCACCGTAGATCAGTACGCGTGGAACCGCGACTTGAGTCTTGTAATGATCGAGCTTCGGCCGGAGTTCGTTGAGAGTCACGAGTTCCTGATTCCAGTAGTACGTCTGGGCGTCGGAAACCTGAAGGTTGACCGTGTCGGGGTCAGGCGGCTGGGGCGATGGATTCGCAACCGGAAGATTCAGCGGGACGGTCTGAAGCTTGTTCAGCGAGAGCGTGAAGAGGACGAAGGTGGCGAGAAGGAAGAAGACCACGTCGATCAGCGGAATGATCTCGATGCGGGCCTTTTTCTTGCCGTCGTCTGAGCGGGAGGAACCACCAGCCATGGTAAAGCGGAGTCTAAGTTGAGAGGGCGGGGTGGATCAGGAGCCGGCGGGCTTCACGAGCGTCTCGATGAAGACTTTTTGGATGCCGGTCTTGCGGACCTCGTCGAAGACGTAGATCGCCTGACTGAAGAGGGCGTTTTCGTCGCCGTTGATGAGCACCTTGGCGTCCTCGGGGTGGGCGAGGTGGAAGGCCTGGATGCGCTTAAGAAACTCGTCGAGGCTCACCGGCTCCTTTTCCCAAGCGAGCGCACCATCGGTGGTGACCGAGATGGTGACGCTGTTGGAGGGGTCGCGGCGCTCGCCCGATTCGACCTTCGGCAGGTCGACGTGGACACCGTTCGACTTGTTCAGCGAGAGCGTGAACAGGATGAACGTGGCGAGAAGGAAGAAGACGACGTCGATCAGTGGGATGATCTCGATACGTGCCTTCTTCTTGCCGCCGCTGCTGGCGCCGCCTGAGGACCCGGCCATAGGGAAAAGGGGGTTTGCGGCCCGTGGCGGACCGCAGGTTGTTGAGCTTGAGAGGAGGGAAGATTAGCGGCCGAAGGGGGCCACGGTCTCCGACTTCTTGATCAGGATCTCGAGGGCGTGCGACGCGTCGGAGATGTCCTGCTTCGCCTGCTCGGTGCGGGCGTTGAGATAATTGTACGGGAGCAGGCCCATGATAGCGATACCAAGGCCGCACATGGTGGCGATAAGCGCTTCAGCGACACCACCCGTGATCTGGCCGGCGGCCGCACCGATGTCACCCGTGAGGGAGCCGAAGGTGCGCATCATGCCCGTGACCGTGCCGAGGAGGCCGAGGAGCGGGGCGGCGGTGATGCAGGTATCGAGCGTGGCCATACCCTGCGAGTAGCGGGAGAGCTCTTGGCTCGAAGCGCGGATGAACGCGTTGGAGAGGGAGAATTCCTTGTTCGTGAGCGAGTACACCAAGATGCGAGCGACGGTGTCCTGGCTCTTTTTGCCGATCGCGAGGGCGCCTTCGATGTCGCGCTTCTCGACGCACTCGAGCATCTTCTCGACGACCTCGGGCTCGCGATTGTTATTTTCGCGGATGATAAAGAGAATGCGCTCGATCACCACCGTCACCGCGAGGAACGACAGGAGGAGAATCGGCCACATGATTTCGTGACCGGCCCGGAACAAGTCCATGGGAGTCATGGGCGTGCCGTCGGGATTGTTGAGGAGGAACGCGAGGGGGAGGCTTTGAGCGATCATGATAACAGGGTGATTGAATTCGAATTCTTCAGTGGACAGGACGGCCTAGGGCCGAAAGTGGTTCGCGGAATATTAGCCAGTTGATTGGCGATGCGCGGCTCCGTCAGCAAATCCTACGCCGGACGGTGGGAAAATCCTCACTTCGGCAAAAATAGATTTGGGGGTTCGGGGAGCAGAAACGTGCGGCATCAACAGGGGCTTTTTTATGACTGAAATAACGCAACGGGGGCGACTAGGGGTAATCAAAACTTGGCTGTCAACTTACTTTCTCTTTCGGAGGGGGAGGAAAATTACGCGTTCGGTGGGGTGTTCGATTTTTAAGGACTGGCTGCCCGACTAGGACTCGAACCTAGACAGAACGAGTCAGAGTCGTTCGTGCTACCATTACACCATCGGGCAGAAAGTTTCTTAGAAAGAATTCGCGATTTTTTTTGGAGGCGTTGTCGGTGCATCCAAGGGTCGTTGGAGCCGGCGACTGGATTCGAACCTGTAACCGCCTGTTTACAAAACAGGTGCTCTACCGTTGAGCTACGCCGGCGCAAAAAACGCGGGGAGAAAGGCCAAGATTTGAACTGGGAAAAAACTGAAGTGGTGGCTCCCCGGGGACTCGAACCCCGAACCTACTGATTAAGAGTCAGCTGCTCTACCATTGAGCTAGGAAGCCATCAGATAAGAGGTCCAAAAACTCATTAACGGATTGGGGTTGTCAACTGCGATTTCTGCGCGGTGCGTGAAAATACTTTCGGGCTGCTGGGGTGGATTAGATTTTTGCACGTGCAGCCCAACACCGCTCTCGCCGAAAGTCCTTCGGGTAGCGTATCAAGAAATCTGATACGCGCGAGCGGAGGGAACATTTGACAGCGGTGGAGATTAAGCGCGAAGACGCAAAGAGTCGCGAAGGTTCGCAAAGATAGGAGGAGGGAAGGGCCGTATCGGGGAACGGAGGCTTTGGGAGGCGCGATGGCGTAGTTAAACGCAAAGACGCGAAGGCCGCTAAGGTTGACGCAAAGGATGACTATGGGAGGGGAGCGCTAATATGCGCTAATCGCCGATGAAGATCGGCGGCGGTTGCCGTTTTAGAAATCTCCGATCTTCGACGTTCGAAGTTCTGCGTTCGATGTTCCTCTGGGACTTCGCGAGCCTTTGCGATTCTTAGCGTCTTCGCGCTTAGCCCACAGGCCAATCCTTACGCAGAATCGCCCAACTTCGCCTAGATTACTCTTTACAGTCTGCCCCTCGTTCTCTGTTTTCGACCGCTCTCCGTCATGCAAAAGACCAAAAAGTCCGTCGCCAAGCGCTTCAAGCTGTCCGCCAAGGGCAAGCTTGTCCGTCGCACGCCCGGCTTCCGTCACCTGCTGGCCTCGAAGAGCGCGAAGCAAAAGCGTCGCGCCTCCAAGGACAAGCTCGTTGCCGAAGGCCATGCGGAAGCGCTCAAGCGCTGCCTGCCGTTCGGCCTGTAACCCACGCCGTCGCGCAACAACCAAAACTTCGCTCCGCGGGTGATCTCTTAAGCCGACCCACGGGCGACTAACCTAAAAAGGAATCCAACTAACATGGCTCGTGCAACCAATGCTCCCGCGTCGCGCAAGCGCCGCAAGAAAGTGCTGAAATACGCCAAGGGCTATTTCGGCAGCAAATCCAAGCTCTTCCGCTACGCGAAAGAAGCCGTCCAGCACGCGTGGCAGTACGCCTACGCGGCCCGCAAGAAGAAGAAGGCCGATTTCCGCGGCCTCTGGATCGTGCGCCTGAACGCCGCCTGCCGTGCCAACGGCATCAGCTACAGCCGCTTCATCGAGGGCCTCAAGGCCGCGAATATCGTCATGGACCGCAAGGTCTTGAGCGATCTCGCGATCCGCGACGAAGCCGCCTTTACCGTCTTGGTCAAGAAAGCCCAGGACGCGTTGAAGGCCAAGGCCGCCGCTGCGAAGAAGGCCTAACCCAGACGCGAGCCACCCCGGCTCGCCTCCCAGTCAGTTTCCCGGAGGACGGGCCTCAACTTGAGGCGCCGTCCTTCTTTTTTTCAGCCACAGATGTACATGCGCACGATCGAATCAGTTCAAAGAGTAGGGCGCGTTATCCCTAACGCACCGGTTGGACTCTACTCAATCACTTAGCCACAGATTACACAGATGGGCACAGATGACGAAGGGCTTTATCTGTGCCCATCTGTGTAATCTGTGGCTAAAGGAAATCCCGAGCCTTACCCGCCCTACCTAGATCCCGTTCTCTTCAGTATCATTTAATCCACGAAAGCCCTTTCCCTTTTCGCCGTATCCGCTGTTTCGTGGACCTCCGTTCGTTTCCCCCCCTTTCATGCAAGACCAACTCTCCGCCCTCCTCGCCAAGGCCGCCGCCGAACTTCCGGCGCTGTCGGCGCGCCCCGAGTTCGAGGCTGCCAAGGCCCGCTACGTCGGCCCCAATGGCGAACTCACCGCCCTCATGAAGCAGATGGGCACGATCCCGAAGGAGCAGAAGCCCGCGATGGGCAAGCTCATCAACGAGGCCAAGACCCAGCTCACCGCGCACCTCGACGCCGCGCTCGCTCGCATTGCCGATCGCGAGCTCGCCGCGCAGCTCGGGCCGGCCGTCGACGCCACGCTGCCGTCGCCCGATTTCGGCCCCGGCACGCACCACCCGCTCACGCTCGTGCGCGAGGAGATGTGCCGCATCCTGCGCAAGGTCGGCTTCACCGTGGCCGACGGCCCAGAGGTCGAGACCGAGTACTACTGCTTCGATGCGCTCAACACACCGTCCGACCACCCGGCGCGCGACGAGAAGGACACGTTTTATTTCCCGGAAAGCGCCAAGTTCGGCAACGTCTCCAAGAAAGTCCCCGGCGAGAAGTACCTCCTCCGCACGCACACGTCGTCCGTGCAGATCCGCACGATGCTGAAGGGCCAGCCGCCCATCCGCATCGTGTCGCCTGGTCGCGTGTATCGCCGCGACACCACCGACGCCACGCACTCGGCCAATTTCCACCAACTCGAGTGCCTCTACGTCGACAAGAACGTCACCGTCCGCGACCTCAAGGCCCTGCTCGACTACATCTTCGCCTCGCTGCTGGGTAAGGAGACCAAGACGCGTTTCCGCCCGCACTACTTCGGCTACACCGAGCCGAGCTTCGAGGTCGACCTCACCGCCACGCACCTGCCCAAGGTGAAGAAGCCGTGGATCGAGATCGGCGGCTGCGGCATGGTCGATCCCACGGTCTTCGACGCCGTCGGCTACGATTCCACCGTGTGGTCCGGCTACGCCTTCGGTATGGGCCTCGAGCGCCTCGCGATGCTCCTCTACGGCATCGATGACATCCGCTACTTCTACCAAAACGACCTCCGCTTCTTAAAGCAGTTCGCGTGAGGTTGCACAGAAGATAACGAAGGAAACGAAGGCCACAAAGTATGCATCCGCTTTTCGCGAAAGCAGACGCCTTGAGCAGCGACGTCATCGGCGCTGCCATCGAGGTGCATCGCGACAAGGGCCCGGGCCTCATCGAATCGATCTACGAGCGCTGCTTGGTCCACGAACTCGCTCTTCGCAATCACACCACCGTCAGCCAGAAACTCATCCGCGTCTCCTACAAAGACCTGACTTTCGATGAGCCGCTGCGTTTCGACCTGCTGGTCGACGAGTGCCTGCTCATCGAGGCAAAATCGGTCGAGCGAATCCTTCCCATCCACAAGGCACAGCTTCTGAGCTACATGAAGCTCCTCAACATTCCCGTCGGTCTCTTGATTAACTTCCATGAGGTCGTGCTCAAAAACGGTATTGGCCGTCTCATCCTCCCCGGCGCCAATCTACCTTAGTCTCTTCGTTACCTTCGTTCTCTTCTGTAAAACCAATTTCTTTCGTGAAAATCTCTCTCAACTGGCTCCGCGATTACGTCCAGCTCGACACCTCGATCGAGGAAATCTCCCGCGCCATCACCTTTCTCGGCTTCGAGGTCGAGTCGGTCCACAACAGCGGCGCGCCCAAGCTCGATCTCGTCGTCGTCGGCGAAATCCTCACGCGCACGAAGATTCCCAATCTCAAAAAGGAAATCTCGCTCTGCACCGTCGACGTCGGCCCCGCGGGTGGTGTGAAGAGCATCGTGTGCGGCGCGCACAACTGCGATCCCGGCCGCCGCGTGCCGGTCGCGCTCCCGGGCGCTGTGCTGCCCGGCGATTTCAAGATCACGCAGTCGAAGAAATACGGCCATGAATCGCAGGGCATGATGTGCGGCCCCGACGAGATCGGCCTGCCCGAGGGCAACGGCCTGCTCGTCCTCGAAGGACAGCCCGCGCTCGGCACTCCGATCAACGACGTGCTGCCCGCCGGCGACACGGTCTTCGATATCGAGATCACGCCCAACCGCCCCGATTGCCAGTCGCACCTCGGCATCGCCCGCGAGCTCGCCGCGTGGTTCAAGCTCCCGTTGATCTACCCGCAGGAAAAATTCCGCGGTGACGTCACCTCTGCTGCTGCGCGCCCCGATCTGCTCCGCGCGGTCCGCGTCGAGTCCCCCGAGGATTGCCCGCTCTACAGCGCGCACATCGTCACCGGCGTAAAGATCGGGCCGAGCCCCGCGTGGCTGCAAGCGCGGCTCAGTGCCGTCGGCCTGCGTCCGATCAACAACGTCGTCGACGTCGGCAACTACGTGATGCTCGAGACCGGCCAGCCGTTGCACGCCTTCGACGCGCGCAAGCTTGGCGGCAACGAGATCGTCGTTCGCCGCGCGGCTGACGGCGAAAAAATCACCACGCTCGACGCCAAGGAGCGCGCACTTACGAGCCGCATGACCGTGATCGCCGACGCGCAGAAGCCCGTCGTCATCGCCGGCATCATGGGCGGCGAAAACTCCGGCGTCAGCGCCGACACCACCGACCTCGTGATCGAGGCCGCGATTTTCAACCGCCAGTCCACGCGCGCCACGTCGAAGCGCCTCGCGCTCTCGTCCGACTCCTCGTACCGCTACGAGCGTGGCGTCGATCCGCACGGCACGATCGAGGCCGCGTGGCGCGCCATTGATCTCATCATTGAGACGGCGGGCGGCGAGGTGGCTGGCCCCGTTTACAAGGTCGGCGGCGATGTGCCGTGGCAGCGCGAGATCGTCGTCACGCACGACTTCATCACCGAGAAACTCGGTTTCGAGATCCCGGCGGCCGACATGCGCGCCGCGTTCGAATCGCTGGAGCTGCGTGTCGTCCGCGAAGAGGAGACGTCTACTCCGCACCGTGGCCCGGCGTGGACCGTCGCGATCCCGAGCTGGCGCGATGACCTCGACCGTCCGATCGACCTCGTCGAAGAAGTGTTGCGTCTCTACGGCACGGAAAAAATCCCCGCCACCGTCGTTTCATCGCCCGGTCTCGTCAATGACGACGACCCCATCGTGCTCTTCAATCGCCGCGTGACCGACTACCTCGTGGGTCACGACTTCCACGAGTGCGTTAACTACACACTGCGCCCTGCGAAGGAGCTCGCCACGTGGGTCTCCGCCACCGCCGCGCAGGAGCTCGCGCTCGCCAATCCGTTTGTCGAGGACCAGTCGCACCTGCGCCCGACGCTCATCCCGGGCCTGCTGGAGTCGATCAAGCTCAACCAATCCCGCGGCGTCGCCGCGTCGCGTCTCTGTGAGACCGGCCGCGTCTTCGTCGAGCGCAATGGCCAGAACATCGAGTGCGCCGCTGTCGCCTTCGTCATCGCCGAGCCCGTCGGCGCGCGCCACTGGCTGAAGCGCGAGGCCGACGATTTCTACTCAGTGAAGCATCATATCGCTGCGCTCGCCGCCGCCGCTGGCATCGATTTCGCGCGTCAGCCGCTCTTGGCCGCGACCGATGGCGCGTACTTCGGCTGGCAGCAGGGCCACGCGAGTGTCGTGGGCAACATCGAGCAGCACGGCTGGACGGCACGATTCGGCCTCGTGAATTTAGCGATGGCCAAGGCTGTCGGTATCGAGGGCAAAGTCTACGGCGGCACGTTTGTGATTCTGCCGGAGAAGCTCAGCGCCGAGAGCACGCGCCGTCGTTTCGCGGACTTCAGCCTGTTCCCCGCCGCGCTGCGCGATGTCGCGCTCGTGGTCGACGCCGCCACGCCCGCGATGGACGTGCAGAAGGCGCTCGCCAAAGTCGCCCGCGCCGCGGTCGGCAGCGCATTTGCGCTGGAGAGCGTGAGCGTGTTCGACGTTTACACCGGCCCCGGCCTGCCCGAGGGGAAGAAGAGCCTGGCCTTCAGCCTCATCTTTCGCTCCGCCGAGCGGACGCTCACCGATCAAGAGGTCAGCACAGTCTTCGACGCGATCCAGGCTAAGATCGTCGAGGGCACCGGCTGGGTCGTCCGCAAATAATTCCGCGCCATGTCGTCTTCGCCCCAGCTCAACATCGATCACACCGCCAAGCTCGCGCGGCTCGCCCTCACGCCCGAGGAAAAAGCGAAGTTCGCGCAGCAGCTCGGCGATGTGCTCCACCACATCGAGCAGCTCGCCAAGGTCGACGTCACCGGCGTCGAGCCGACCGCGCACGCCTTTGCGGTGCACAATGTCTGGGCCGACGACGTCGCGCGTCCCGGCCTCGCCGTCGCCGATGCGTTGCGCAATGCGCCCGCGCAGCGCGAGTCGATGGTCGTCGTCCCCAAAGTCGTCGAGTGACATGAGCACGCCGCTGCATTTCCAAACCATCGCGCAGCTCTCCGCCGCGCTCGCCGCGAAACAGCTCACCTCCGTCGAGCTCACGCAGGCCGTCCTTGCGCGCACCGCGGCCGTCGAGCCGCGCGTGCAAGCCTTCAACTCGCGCGATGAGGCCGATGCCCTCGCGCAGGCCGCCGCCTCCGACGCCCGCCGTGCCGCTGGCCAGACTCTCGGTCCGCTCGATGGCATTCCCGTTGGCCTGAAGGACGTGATCGCCGTCACCGGCCAGCCCCTCACCGCGTCGAGCAAGATGCTCGCGAACTTCGTCTCGCCCTACGACGCCACGGTCACGACCAAGCTCAAGCGCGCCGGCGCCGTGCTTTGGGGCCGGCTCAATCTCGACGAGTTCGCGATGGGCTCCTCGACGGAAAACTCTGCCACGCACCCGACGCACAATCCATGGGACCTCTCGCGCGTCCCCGGTGGCTCCTCCGGCGGCAGCGCCGCGGCGCTCGCCGCGGGCGAGGCCATCGCCACGCTCGGCTCCGACACCGGCGGCTCCATCCGCCAGCCCGCCGCGCTCTGCGGCGTAGTCGGCCTCAAGCCCACCTACGGTCTCGTGTCGCGCTACGGTCTGATCGCCTTCGCGTCGTCGCTCGACCAGATCGGTCCGTTTGCGCGCACCGTCGAGGACGCCGCGATCATGCTCGGTGCCATCGCCGGCCACGACGAAAACGACTCGACCTCCTTCAAAGCAGAGATCCCCGATTACCGCGCCGCGCTCGCGACGAAAAAGGGCCCGTGGAAACTCGGCATCCCGAAGGAGTATTTCGGCGAAGGTCTCGACCCCGAGGTCGGCGCTGCGGTCGAGCAGGCCATCAAGTATTACCAGTCCATCGGCTGCGAGATCCGCGAAGTCTCGCTCCCGCACACGCAGTACTGCCTCGACACGTACTACGTGATCGCGACCGCCGAGGCGTCCTCGAATCTCGCGCGCTACGACGGCATCCGCTACGGCCACCGCGCCAAGTCCGCGAAGGACGCCGTCGACCTCTACTACCAGTCGCGCGCTGAGGGCTTCGGCCCCGAGGTGAAGCGCCGCATCATCCTCGGCACGTACGTGCTCTCCAGCGGTTACTATGACGCGTACTACCTCCGCGCGCAGAAAGTCCGCACGCTCATTCGGCAGGATTTCCTCAACGCCTACCGCGAAGTCGACGCGCTCCTCACGCCCACGTCGCCGCTGCCCGCCTTCAAGCTCGGCGAAAAAGCCGACCCGCTCGCGCTCTACCTCTGCGACATCTACACCATTGGCGTAAACCTCGCCGGCCTCCCCGGCCTGAGCGTCCCCTGCGGTTTCACGAACAGCGGCCTCCCCATCGGCCTCCAGTTGATCGGCCAACCCTTCCGCGAATCCGATCTGTTGGCCATCGCTAATGCCTACGAATCGGCCCACGCGTGGTCCGCAAAAACTCCCAACCTTTGAAACCACGAAACACACGAAATTCACGAAAGGAAACCGCGCGCGGCCGCAGCGCCTGCGTTTCGTGTGTTTCGTGGTGACCCCTCTCTGAAATGACCTACGAAGCCGTCATCGGCCTGGAAGTCCATGTGCAGATCAAGACGCGGTCGAAGATGTTCACCCGCGTTGCCGCAGGCTACGGGCACGAGCCCAACACGCTGACCGACCCCGTCGTGCTCGCGCTGCCCGGCGCGCTGCCGGTGATGAACAGGGCTGCGCTCGACGCCATCATCAAGGCCGGCCTGCTCCTCGGCTGCGAGATTGCGCCCGTGTGCAAGTGGGACCGGAAAAACTATTTCTATCCCGACTCACCGAAGAACTATCAGATATCCCAGTACGACCAGCCCATCTGCCTCGGCGGCGCGGTCGAGATCGAGCTGCCCGGCTCCGCGCGCAACGTCATGGGCGAGCACAAGCACATCCCGCTCACCCGCATCCATCTCGAGGAAGACGTCGGCAAGCTGAATCACCACTCGATCGACTCGCTCGTCGACTACAACCGCGCCGGCACGCCGTTGATGGAGATTGTATCCGATCCGGCCCTACGCTCCGCCGACGAGGCCTTTGCCTACCTCACATCGCTCCGCCAGACGATGATCTACGGTGGCATCTCCGATTGCGACATGGAGAAGGGCCAGCTCCGCTGCGACGCCAACATCTCCATCCGCCCTGTCGGCCAGGAAAAGCTCGGCACCAAGGTCGAGCTGAAGAATCTCAACTCCATCTCCTTCGTTCGCGACGGCATCGAGCACGAGATTCGCCGCCAGCTCGCCGTCGTGCAGTCGGGCGGCACCATCCTGCAGGAGACGCGCGACTACGACGGCATGGCCGGCACCTCGCAGTCGCTCCGCTCGAAGGAAGACGCGCACGACTACCGCTATTTCCCGGACCCCGATCTCATGCCCGTGAAGGTCGACGTGGAGTGGAAAGCCCGCCTCCGCGCCGAGTGCCCGGAGCTGCCCTTCGTGAAGCAGCGCCGCTTCATGGCGAATTATCAGGTGCCGTACACGATCACCTCCGTGCTCGTGCCCGACCGTGCGCTGAGCGATTTCTTCGAGGAAGCCGCTAAGCTCAGCGGCAGGCCCCAGCTCGCCGGCAACTGGATCGTCAACGATCTCCTCCGCGAGCTAGGGACCGCGGGCATCCCGCTCGCCGAGTCGAAAGTCCGCCCCGCGCACATCGCCGCACTTGTGAAGCTGGTCGAATCCGGCGCCGTGCTGAACAACGCCGCGAAGGAAATCTTCGTCGAGATGGCCGCCACCGGCGAGATGCCCGAAGCCATCGCCGACCGCAAAGGCCTTCGCGCCGCGCCGACCGACAACAACGAGCTAGAGCAATGGTGCCGCGACTCCATCGCCGCCAACGCAAAAGCACTCGCCGAATTCAAAGCCGGCAAGGACAGCGCCATCAACGCCTTCAAAGGCCCCGTGATGAAAGCCGGCAAAGGCAAAGCCAACCCCAAGCTCGTCGACGAAACCCTCCGCCGCCTGCTGGCGACGATGTAAGCTGGGCCAATCCCCTGAGCGCAAAGACGCAAAGATTGCGAAGGCTCGCAAAGTTTAAGCCCGGTTTTGACCGGCCTTTCTTTGCGTGACCTTTGCAACTTCGCGTCTTCGCGCTTAATCAAGCCTCCGCTTACTTCACTACACGCTCCGCCTCTCGCGTGCGCGTATCACTTCTTCAGCTTGGCCTTTAGATACGGTGCCGTCGGGCTGTCCTTCACTTTCAGCAGACCCGCGAGTTCGCCTTGGTAGATGAGCCGGCCGCCATCGGGGCCGCCGACGGGGCCGAGTTCGACGATCCAGTCGGCTTCGGCGAGGAGGTCGAGGTGGTGCTCGATCACGACTACGGTGTGGCCTTGCTCGACGAGCGAGTGGAGCACGCGGATGAGTTTTTCGCAGTCGCTGAGGTGCAGACCGATGGTCGGCTCTTCGAGGAGATAGAGGTTTCGCGGCAGCTCGCCGCGGCTGCGCTCGCGGTAGCTCGCGAGGCCGGCGGAGAGTTCGGTCACGAGCTTGAGCCGCTGCGCTTCGCCGCCGGAGAGGGTGGGTGAGGATTGGCCGAGGGTGAGATAACCGAGGCCGCAATCGACCATGAGCTGGCACACTTGCGCGAGCTGCGAGTGGAAGTCGAAGAACTGCGCCGCCTCCTCGAAGGTGAGCTGGAGCACCTGACCGATGTTTTTTCCCTTCCACATGATGTCCGCGAGATCGGGACTGTAGCGGGAGCCGCGACAGTCGTCGCAGGGGAGATACGTGTCGGGCATGAACGCCATCTCGAGCTTGATGCGGCCCGCGCCTTCGCACGTGGGACAGCGGCCGCCCGCGGTGTTGAAGGAGAAACGGCCCGCGGTGTAGCCACGAATCTTGGACTCGGGGAGCGACGCGAAGAACTGCCGGATGAGATCGAAGATGCCGAGGTATGTCGCCGGCGTGGAGCGGGGCGTCTTTCCGATGGGCGCTTGATCGACCTCGATGATGCGCCGGAACGCCGTCGCGCCCCTCAGCTCCGTGAAGGGCGGTGTTGCGACCGTTGAGCCCGAGTCAGCGGCGAAGCCCGTGGCTTTCACGAACTCACGGCCGGTGAGTTTCGTCTTCTTCGCATTGATCGCATGCGTGGCCGCGGGATGCAGCACATCGCGGAACAGCGTGGATTTACCCGCGCCGCTCGGACCTGCGACCATGATAAGCCGGCCCTGTGGGAGGCGGAGGTCGAAGTCCTTGAGATTGCGGAAGGTGACGCCGGAGAGAGCGAGCCAGTCTCCGCTTTTCGGTGACGGTGGCGTGCGATACGCGCCGCGCAGCGGATGCGCGATGCCTTTGGCGAGGAAGATCCCAGTGAGGGATTTGTCGCTGCGTTTGATCTCGGCGGGGGTGCCGTGCGCGAGGAGTTCGCCGCCGTGGATGCCGGCCGCGGGCCCCAGGTCGATGATCTGGTCGGCCCGCTCCATCAACTCGTCGTCGTGCTCGACGACGAGGAGCGTGTTGCCCTTGTCGCGCAGCGAAATGAGCGTCTCGATCAAGCGGTCGTTGTCGCGTGCGTGCAGGCCGATGCTCGGCTCGTCGAGCACGTAGAGGACGCCCGCGAGATTGGTACCGAGCTGGGCCGCGAGCCGGATGCGTTGCGCTTCGCCGCCGGAGAGCGTCTCGGTCGGGCGGTCGAGCGAGAGGTAGGCGAGACCGACGTGATCGAGAAACTTCAACCGCTCCTCGATCTGCGGCACGATGTCCTGCGTGACGAGACGGCCACGCTCGTCGAGCTCGAGGCTGCGCAGATGCGCGAGCAATTCCGACGGCGTGCTGCGCGACAGCTCGGGCAGCGAGAGCGCCTTGGGTGCGCCGCGGGTTTTGCCCTTCGCCGGACGGAAGTGGAGCTTCACGGCGCGCCCGATGCGATTGAGCCGTGCGCCGTGGCACTCGGGACACGGCGTGCCGCTGTCCGAAAGATCGTCCGCCGAGTCGACGCCAAACTCCCGTAGGCGCTTCGCCGGGTCGTCCTTATCCTCCTCGTCCGCAAACTCGATCATCCACGGAAACACGCGTCCATGTCCGCGGCAGGTCGGACACCAACCGCGCGGCGAGTTAAACGAGAAATTCTTCGGATCGAGTTCCGGGAAGCTCTCGCCGGTCTCGATGTCGGTGCGCGTCGTCGAGAACCACGAAAGGATTTCCCCGCTCGGCGTGAGCAGGAAGCACGCGCCCTTGCCGAGTTTCAGCGCGGCCTCGAGCGGCGACGCCTTTTTGTCCTTCGGCGCCTTTAGGTCCGCGACCACGACCTCGATGTCGTGCTCCTTGTAGCGGTCGAGTTTTTGAAATGCCTCGACGGGCTGCAGCTGGCCATCGGCGCGCATGAGAGTGAAGCCCTGCTTGGCGATCCACGTGGCGATGGGCTGGTGATGGCCCTTGCGCCCGCGGATGAGCGGCGAGCAGAGGTAGAGGTGCTTGGCCTTTTTCGCCTTAGGCGTGGCGATCACGCGAGCGAGGAGATTTTTTAGCTGCCCGACGGAGAGCGGCTGCACCGGCTTGTCGGTATCGGGGTGATGCTGGATGCCGAGGCGCGCGTAGAGGAGGCGCAAATATTGCGCGACCTCGGTGATCGTGGCGACGGTGGACTTGCGCGAGCCGCGCGTAACGCGCTGCTCGATCGCGACCGTCGGCGGGATGCCCGTTAGCCGGTCGATGGCCGGCCGCGGCAGCTGCTCTACAAACTGCCGCGCGTACGGCGACATCGACTCCATGAAGCGCCGCTGCCCCTCGGCAAACACGATGTCGAAGGCGAGCGTGGACTTGCCCGAGCCGGAGACGCCCGTGACGACATTGAGCCGCCGGTGGGGGATGGAAATGGAGAGATTCTTGAGGTTGTTTTCGCGCGCGCCGGTGAGGACCAACTCGGAGCTGCTCGCCACCGCGTATGGCGTGGCGGCTTCGGCCGCGAGCGCGAGCGATTCGCGCGTGCTGATCGCATCCTCGGCGAGCGCGGCACGGAGGAAAGGCGTCGTCGCCGTGGCCGCTTGCGCGACCGTCTCGGGCGAGCCCTCGGCGACGATGCGGCCGCCGTCGGCTCCGGCATCGGGCCCGATCTCGACGATCCAATCGGCGGACTTCAGCACGTCGAGATTGTGCTCGATGATGATCACGCTGTGCCCCCGGTCGACGAGCGACTGCAGCACGCCGAGCAGACGCTTCACATCGTGACGATGCAGGCCCGTGGTCGGCTCATCGAGGAGCAGTAGGGCTGAATTGGATACACCGTCCTTGTTGACCGCGGCGGGCGCAGCCTCGTCGAGCGCCGTGCTGAACGCTCCGAGATAGCGCACCAGTTTCAAGCGCTGCGACTCGCCACCGCTGAGCGTATTGAGCGGCTGACCGAGCGTGAGATAGCCGAGGCCGACTGAGTCGAGCGACGAGAGCCGGCGATGAATTTCCGGATGATCAGCGAACAGCGCGAGCGCATCGGTGACCGACGTGTTGAGCAGATCGGAGACGGAGCGGTCGTGCCAGCGGATCGCGAGCACCTCGGGCTTGAAGCGCCGCGCTTCGCACACCGGGCAGGGTACAAAAACGTCGGAGAGAAACTGCATCTCCACGCGCTCGTAGCCGAGGCCTTGGCAGTGATCGCAGCGGCCATCACCGCTGTTGAAGGAAAACGACGAAGCATTGAACCCCGCCGCCTGTGCCGTGGGCGTGGCGGCGTAGAGTTCGCGGATCAGTTCCCACGCGTCGGTGTAGAGCGCGGGATTCGAGCGCGGCGTGCGCGAGAGCGGCGACTGGTCGACGAGCACGATCTCGCCAAACGGCGCGGCCTCCGGCGCCGGAGTGATCGATTCGATAGCCGCCGGGTCCTCGGTGAGCTGATGCCGCTGGCCGAGCAGGCCCTGATAAATCACGTGATCGAGCAGGGTGGACTTGCCCGAGCCGGAGACGCCGCTGAGGCACACGAAACGCCGGAGCGGCAGCGAGACCGTGAGCTTCTGGAGATTGTGCTTCGTGGCGTTTTTGAAAACGAGCCGCGGCGTCTTCGCATCGACCAGGCGGCGCTTCGCGGGCAGGGAAATCTCTTCGCGCCCGGAGAAATACGCGCCGGTGATGCTCGCCTTGCTCGCGAGCAGGGCCGGGATCGGACCCTCGAATACAATGTTGCCGCCGCGACCGCCCGGTTCGGGACCGACCTCGATCACGTGATCGGCGGCGCGGATCATCGCTTCGTCGTGCTCGACGACGACGACCGTGTTGCCCGCGTCGGTGAGCGAGCGGATGATCGCGATGAGCCGGTCGATGTCGCGCGGATGCAGGCCCACGCTCGGCTCATCGAGCACGAAGAGCGTATCGACCAGCGATGTGCCAAGACACGAGGTGAGATTCACGCGCTGCACCTCGCCGCCGGAGAGCGTCTTCGAGGTGCGGTCGAGCGTGAGATAGCCGAGACCGACCTGTGTCAGGTAACGCAGCCGCGTACGGATCGAGTCGTACGCGAGTGTCGCACTCCGATCTTCGATTGCGGACTGCGGATCGCGGACTGCGGATTCGGAAACTTGGGCGAGCAACTCGGAGACGGGGATCTGATACAGCTCCGGCAGAGTCTTGCCCTGCCATTTCCAGCAGAGCGACTCCGGCTGAAGCCGCTGGCCACCGCAAGCGGGGCAGGGGTTGTACGCGCGGTAACGGGAGAGGAAGACCCGCACGTGCATCTTGTATGTGGTTTTTTCGAGCCAGCGGAAAAAGCCTTTCACGCCGTACCAATACTGCGGCCACGTCTTGCCGTTTTCCTCGCCGTAGCCGGGTTCGCCGTCGATGATGAACGCCCGCTGTTCGTCCGTGAGCGACGCGAAAGGCACGTTGGTCGGGATCTTCCGCTTCTTCGTGAAGACCTTCAGATCCTCGAGCGACGCTCGATAGACCTCGCCTTCCCAGCACTTGAGCGCGCCGTCGTCGATGGATAGCGACTGGTCCGGAATTGCGAGGCGGTAATCGATTTCAATCACGCGCCCGAAGCCGCGGCACTTCGGGCACGCGCCCAGAGGGGAGTTGAAAGAGAACAACGCCGGTGTCGCCGCGCGAAACGTCCGCCCCGTTTTCGGCGAGTGCAGTCCGCGTGAGTAGTGACCGAGCTCGGCCAAGGTGTCGGCGGCGAAGAGATGTACTTCGTTTTTCCCGAAGTGGAGCGCAGTCTCAGTCGCCTCGATGAAACGCGATTTCTGATCGGCGGTGAGCGTCACGCGATCTTGCGCGACGAACAGCGAGGCCGAACGTCGAACATCGAACGTCGAACTTTGAACATCGAAGGACCCGAGCAGATCGTCGATCTTCTGCACGGCTAACTTTCCTTCTGTCGGCACGAGCACGCGGACGTAGCCTTGGTTCTTCAGGCTGGTGAGGATTTCCGACCACTGGAGATTTTCGGGCTTCGTGACCTTAAAGGCGATGATCGCGGCCACACTCGTGTGGGCGGCGAGGGATTTTTGCCAGATGCTCTGCGGGTTGTCGTCCTCGACTTTTTCACCGGTCGCGGGATCGAAGCACTCGGCGACGTGGCTAAACCACACTTTGAAGAAATCGGTCAGCTCCGTCATCGTGCCGACGGTGGAGCGCGAGGTCTTGACCGTGTTGGTCTGCTCGATGGCGATCGAGGGGCGGATGTTTTCGATGGCGTCGACCTTCGGCTTGTCGAGCAGGTCGAGAAACTGGCGCGTGTACGCCGAAAAGGTCTCCACGTAGCGCCGCTGCCCCTCGGCGTGCAGGGTGTCGAAGACCAGAGACGACTTGCCCGCGCCGCTCAGGCCCGTGACGACCACGTACCGGCCGAGCGGCAGGTCGAGGTCGAAGCCCTTCAGATTGTTCTGACGGACTCCGCGCAGGCGGATGCACTCGGGCTTGGCAGGCACAGATACGGGAGAGGCTTTTTTAACCACAGAGGCACACGGATGGACGCGCTTTTTCCGAAGCGCAACCCGCACCTCGCTTCGCCGCGTGATTGCTGACAACCCGGTGTCAGGAGCCGCCCCGCAGCCGGGCGAAAAGCTCGATGTACGCTGCCACCTGCCGCTGCGGGTCGAAGGTCGTCCGGGCGAAGTTCCGCGCATCCGCCACCCGCTCGGCGTGGGCGACGTCGGGCTCGCTGATGCGCCGAGTGAGCGTATCGCGAAAGGCCCGCCGGTCGCCGGCCGAAATCGCCCAGCCGGTGCGGCCGGGGACGAAACACTCTTTAATACCCTGCGCCTCGTAGGCGACGGCGAGCAGGCCGTGCGCCTGCGCCTCGATGAGGAAATTTGACAACGCCTCGCTCGACGACGCGTGCACCGCGAGGTCGGCCGCGCAGTAGATCGGCGCAGGCTGCTTGTGAAAGCCGAGAAACTTCACCCGCGCGCCGAGCTTTTTCTCCACGACGAGTTGCTCGCACTCGGGGCGCGCGGGGCCGTCGCCGGCTAGCCACAGCTGCCAGTCGAGCTGGCCGGGCAGGGCGCTCACGATTTCGATCAACTCCCGCTGGCCCTTCTCAGGGCGAAACATCGCGACTGACAACAGCACCGTTGTCGTGGAGGTCGCGCCATATTGCGCGCGTAGAGGCTCGTTGCGCCAGAGGGTCGATTCGGGCGGGAAGAGCAGGGAGTTGTGGATGACGCTGAGTTTTTCCGCGGGCAGTCGATAGCGGGCAACGAGCGCGTCGCGGGCATCGCGGCTATTGGCGACGACGTGGCGGACGGCGCGGAGCGAGCGGCGAAAGAGAAAGGGCAGGGGCTTGCCCGTGCGCATCGTGCCGACGACTACGCGTTTCGGATCGACTCGCTGGAGTCCGCCTGCGTAGCAGTTGGCCATGCGGCCCATGCAGAGCACGACATCGGGCGCGAGCGTGGCGATCTTGCCGCGCAGGCCGGGCGCGAACCAATCCAGTCCTGTATCGAAGGGCTGCAGCGCCACATGCGCGATCTCGCCTGAGGACGGTGCGAGCGTGCCGCCGGGGCGAAAGGTCACGAGCGTCGTCGGGTGCCCGGCGGCGGTAAACGCCCGCGTGAGCGCCACCGACTGGCGCTCGGTGCCGCCGCTCCGCAGAGTATCTTGGACGACAGCGATTTTCATTGCGCGGACGAGGAGCGGGCGGACAGTGGCGCGAGGAATGAATTCATCGTTTCTTCAATTGCTGCTGCGCTGGCTGGTGCTCGCGCTGGGCGTGACGCTCGCCACGAAGCTGAACATCGGCATCCGCTGCGACGACGTCAGCACCCTGATCGCGGTCGTGCTCGTGCTGAGCTTCTTCAACGCGATCCTGCGTCCGCTGCTGGTGATCTTCACGCTGCCGTTCATTTTGCTCACGCTGGGCCTTGGCATGGTCGTGATCAATGCCTTGTTGTTCATGCTTACCGCGCGGCTGGTGGACGGGTTTTACGTCCACAGCTTCTGGTCCGCCGTGGGCGGCTCGCTGGTGGTGAGCGTGACCAACCTCGTGCTCAATGCCCTGATCAAGAAAAACCCGCCGCCGCGGCCGCCGCCCGGTGGACCCACGCCGCCTGCGCGTCGCGGGGGTGGTGGGGATGTGATCGACATCTAGCCCGCGGAGGCGGGAAATCCCAAAGGCCAAAGGTCCAAACGCCAAAGAAATCTCAAGGGGTGGAAATTGGCGGATGGGTATTTTAGATTTGGGCGATTGAACATTCTTTGGCGTTTGGACTTTTGAGTTTTGTGATTTCCCCGTCACCGACGGGGCGCGGTTTCGATTTGACCGTTTGTCCTGCCGTGAGACCGTGAGAGCATGGCTGAAATCACGGAATACGATCTGATTGTCATCGGTGGTGGTCCTGCGGGCTATGCGGGTGCGATTCGCGCCGGGCAGCTCGGCAAGAAAGTCGCGTGCATCGAGCTCGAGCGCGCCGGCGGCACCTGCCTCAACTGGGGTTGTATTCCGACGAAGGCGCTGCTCAAGAGCGCCGAGGTCATGAAGTCCTTTCAGAAGGCGGACGCGTTCGGCATCGCGGCGAAGGACATTTCCTTTGATTTCGGCAAGGTCATGGACCGCTCCCGTACGGTGGCGTCCACGATGGCCAAGGGCGTCGAGTTTCTCTTCCGCAAGAACAAGGTCGATTACTTCGTCGGCCGAGCGCAGGTGTTGACGCCGGGCATGGTCGAGATCACCGACGGTGAGCACAAAGGAAAGTTCTTCAAGACGAAGAACGTGCTCCTCGCCACCGGCTGCAAGCCGCGCCAGCTCCCCAATGTCCCGGTCGACGGCCAGCGCATCATGACCTCGCGCGAGGCGCTCGTGCCACGCAAGGAGCCGCCGCGGTCCATCGTGATCATCGGCGCCGGCGCGATCGGCGTGGAGTTTGCCTATTTCTTCAATGCATTCGGCTCCAAGGTCACCGTCGTCGAGATGCTCCCGCAGCTCGTGCCGGTGGAGGATGAGGATGTGGCCAAGGCTCTCCAGCGCTCCTTCGAGAAGCAGGGCATTTCGGTTCACGTCGGCACCAAGGTCGAAAACGTCCAGGTGAAGGAGAAGTCCGTGGAGCTCACGCTGTCCAAGGACGGCAACCCGGTCGTCGTCGAGGCGGAGTCCGTGCTCGTCGCCATCGGTGTCACCCCGAATCTCGACGGCGCGCTGTCGAAAAACGTGAAGCTCGAGCTCGATCGCGGCTACGTGAAGGTGAACGACAACTACGAGAGCAGCGTGAAGGGCATCTACGGCGCGGGCGACATCATCGGGCCGCCGTGGCTCGCGCACGTGGCGACGTTCGAGGCGGTCAACGCTGTCAACGCCATGTTCGGCCACCACCACGCGGGTCGTGTGAAGATTTTCCCCGGCTGCACCTACTGCCAGCCTCAGATCGCCAGCACGGGTCTCACCGAGAAGGCCGCGAAGGAGAAGAAGCTCGATTACAAGGTCGGCAAATTTCCCTTCACCGCGTCCGGCAAGGCTGTGGCCGCGGGCGACGCCGAAGGTTTCGTCAAGGTTATCAGCGACGCGAAGACCGGCGAGATTTACGGTGTGCACATCCTCGGCAACGAGGCGCCCGAGCTCATCGCCGAGTACGTGCTCGCGATGAACATGGAAGGCTCCGTCGACGAAGTGCACCGCTCGATCCACGCGCACCCGACACTGTCCGAAGCACTGATGGAGGCCGCCGCCGCCACGTCTGGCGAGGCCATCCACATCTGATCTAGCTCGCGTCTGCCGTGGCGCGGATTATCTCCGCTCCATGGCTTTGCGAACCCGTCCGACCCCGGCCCGCTGTGGCCGGGGTTTTGTTTTTGCCGGCGGCATGCTCGTGCTCGGTGCGACGCTGCCTTTTTCGCTCCGCGCGCAGTCTTCCGCTCCAGCCGCGCCGCCCGATCCGATCAAGCCGCTCCTCGCGCAGCTCGATCTGGAAAAATACAAGGCCACGATCAAGGGCCTCACGCAGTTCGGCGACCGCCGCGAGGGCACCGACCGCAACCGCGCCGCGCTCGACTGGATCGAGGCGCAGTTGAAGAGCTACGGCTACACCACGCAGCGCTTGCAGTACGACTTCACGGGGCAGGACCCGCGGCTGCCGAGCGGCCCGCGCGTCGGTCCCGGCGTGGCCGAGGGCGGCGGCAAAGTTCGCGGCTTTCGCACGCCCGTCGGCGTCAACACCGATCCGCTGAAGCAGACCGACGAAAAGCTTCGCGCGCTCAACACCCCGCCGAGCAAGCCCGGCCTGCGCGAAGATGTTTACTGCACGAAGATCGGCACCACGCATCCCGAGGAGATGTACATCATCAGCGCGCACATGGACGGCCATGGCTGGGGCGAAGCCGCCAACGACGACGGCTCCGGCACCGCGCTCGTGATGGAGTTGGCCCGCATTCTCTGCTCGCCCGAAGTACAGACCGAGCGCTCGATCCGCTTTGTCCTCTGGAACAACGAGGAGACCGGCCTCAACGGCGCCCGTGCTTACGTCAACCAGCGCGCTGCGTTGCAGGGCAAGGAAGAGCCCGCTGGCTCCGGCAAGTATCCCGAGCCGAAGTGGCTCGGCGTGATCCAGCACGACATGATGCTCTTCGACCACGGTGCGCCGCGCGCCGACGGCACGATGAGTCCGACGCAGCGCCCGGAGGCGGATGTGAACATCGAGTTTCAGAGCCTCTCGAAGTCCGCCGAGGGTTCGCAGAAACTCGCGTGGGCGCTGCAGTCGGCCAACGAGCGTTATGCGACCGATTACCCGGCGACTGTCGGCCAGCACATGACCAACACCGACAGCGTGCCCTTCATGGACCTCGTGCCCGCGGTGAGCATGCGCGAGAATGAGCGCGGCATGCACATCGGCGCTGGCTGGGATCCGCACTGGCATCAGGTGACCGATGTTTACGCGACCTTCAGCGACGCCGATTTTCGTCTCGGTCTCAACGCCGCGCAGACGACTCTCGCGGGCGTCTGCCAACTCGCGGGCGTGACGCTCAAGAAATAATCGTGCTGGGGTCGGCCGGATAGTGACGCGCTTGGCGGTCTGTCCATTGCCAAGTGCATCGCGCCGCGCCAACTTGCCGCGAAACCCTTTTGCCGCATGACCCCACGACGTTTTCCCCGATTGCTCGGCCTCGGTGCACTGCTCGGTATCGGCGCGGCGTTGCCCGCGATGGAGCTGACCTTCGATGCGAGCACGCCGGCGAAGGAGCCCGCGCCGCTCGCTTTCGCCATTGGCGGAAAATCGCCGACGGGTCACGAGCTGTCTGGCAACTCGCGCTACCTCACGCTCGACGGCCAGCCGTGGTTTCCCGTGATGGGCGAGTTTCACTACTCGCGCTACCCGGCGGCGGAGTGGGAGACGGAGATTCTCAAGATGAAGGCCGGCGGCATCAACGTCGTCGCGAGCTACGTCTTCTGGATTCACCACGAAGAGACCGAGGGCAAATTCGACTGGAGCGGTCAGCGCGACCTCAAGCGCTTCGTGGAGCTGTGCGCGAAGCACGGCATGAAGTTCTGGCTGCGCGTCGGCCCATGGGCGCACGGCGAAGCGCGCAACGGCGGCTTTCCCGACTGGCTCGTGAAGCAGGGCAACACCCGCTCCAACGACCCCGCGTATCTCGCGAAAGTGAAAATCTATTTCGGCGACATTGCCCGGCAGGTGCACGGTCAATTCTGGAAAGACGGCGGCCCGATCATCGGCCTGCAGCTCGAAAACGAGTACCACCCGGCCAACGGCGGCATCGAGCACATGACCGAACTCCTCCGTCTCGCCCATGAGGCCGGGCTGGAGACACCTTATGTGTCCGCGACGGGCTGGGACCGCGCGACGATCCCGACGACGGGATTTCTCCCGGTGTTTGGCGGGTACACCGAGCAATTCTGGAGCGTGAGCCGCACGGAGCTGCCGCCGAATCAGAATTTCTTTTTCACCAACATCCGCGCCGAGGACAACGTGATGGGCGATCTCTCACCGAAGAATCCCGGCTACAATTCCAAGTACGAGGGCTACCCGTTTCTCACCGCCGAGATGGGTGGCGGCATGGCGATCGCGTATCACCGCCGGCCGATCCTGTATCCCGACGACTCGACCGCTGCGGCGCAGGTGAAGCTCGGCGCGGGCATCACCGGCCTCGGTTTCTACATGTACCACGGCGGCACCAATCCCGCCGCGCTCACGTCGCTCCACGAAAACATGCTCGTGTGGAACGGCTACAACGACATGGAGACGAAGTCGTACGATTTTCAGGCACCACTCGGCGAGTTCGGCCAAGTGACCGACACCTATCGCGCGATGCGCACGCAGCATCTGTTCCTGCACGACTTCGGCGCGGAGATGGCGACGCTGCCCGCGGTGTTTCCGGCGCAATCGCCCAAGGCACGCGAGGATGTCACTACGCCGCGCGCCGCGCTGCGCACCGACGGCCAGCAGGGTTTTCTTTTCATCAACAACTACCAGCGCAACGTCCCGCTCGGGCCCAAGACAGACTTCCAAGCCGAGGTGAAGCTCGCGAAGAACACGCTGAAAGTCCCGAGCACGCCAACGACGATTCCCGACGGCGCGTATCCGATCTGGCCGATCAATCTCCCGCTCAACGGCACCGTGCTGCGCTACGCGACGGCGCAGATGCTTTGTGCGTTGGATAAGCCCGACACGCTCGTGTGCTTCGCCTGGCCGGGGCTCAAAGTGGAGTTTTCTTTCGCCGACGATGGCTCGACAAAGATCGACGCCCTCAAGGGCAAACTCACCCGCGCCGACGGCACTATGCTCGTGACCGGTATCGAACCCGGCAGCGATGTCGCGCTGCGCGTCTCGCGGGCGGGCGGCCCCGAGGTGCAGATCGTGGTGCTCACGCGCGAGCAGGCGCTCGGCGCGGTGAAGCTCCCGCTGGCTGGGCGCGACCGAATCGTGCTCTCGGCCGCGGATGTCTACGCCGACGGCAACCAGCTGCACCTCGCGTCGCGCGATCCGGGTAAGTTTGCCGTGTCGATTTTCCCGGCGCTCGCCAAGGTGCCGAGCGGTTACATCGATGGGAAGAAGGACGGGCTTTTTCACCGCTATGTTCGAAAGCTCGATAATTTCACGTCGAGCTCGACGGTTAGCGTGACCGATGTGAAGCCAGCGGGGAAATCGGTCGCGGCAAAAATGAATCCCAATCCGCGCCGTGCGGTCGCGATGGAGCCAAGCGACGAGGATTTTGAACGTGCCGCGGAGTGGCGTATCGACGTACCGGATACGGAGCGCACGGGCCGGGCGTTTTTGCAGATTTCCTACGTGGGCGATGTCGCTCGCATCTACGCGGGCGATCGCTTCGACAACGACAATTTCTACAAGGGCCCGCCGTGGGAGCTCGCGCTCTGGCGCTATTCGGCGGAGGAGCTGAAGAAAGGGCTGGAGTTGAAGATCCTGCCGCTCCGCGCTGACACGCCGCTCTTCCTCGAAAAAAGCGCGCGACCCGAGATTCCGGCGGGCGGCGAAGTGTTGCAGCTGAAGGAAGTGAAGATCGTGCGTGAGTTTCAGACCGTACTGGACGCGACCCCATGAGCGAATCGACGACTGTGACCGTGCGGCGCGAGCCGGTGGTGCTACCGACTTATGCGCCGCTGGCGCCGGACAAGAACCCGATGTTTCTCGAGAAACGGGTCTATCAAGGCAGCAGCGGCAAAGTATACCCGCTGCCCTTCACGGACCGCGTGGCGCAGGAGAAAACCGACCGCGCGTGGGACGCGGTGCACATCGAGAATGAGTTTTTGCGCGTGATGATCCTGCCGGAGATCGGCGGGCGCATCCACGTGGGGCAGGACAAGACCAATGGCTACGATTTCTTCTACCGGCAGGACGTGATCAAGCCCGCGCTCGTGGGCCTAGCGGGCCCGTGGATCTCGGGCGGCGTGGAGTTCAACTGGCCGCAGCACCACCGTCCGTCGACCTTCATGCCCGCCGACGTGCACATCGAGCGCGAGGCAGATGGCGCGATCACGGTGTGGTGCAGCGAGCACGAGCCGATGAACCGCATGAAAGGTATGCACGGCGTGCGTCTGCGGCCCGGCAGCGCGGTGATCGAGCTGCGCGCGCGAGTGCACAATCGCACGACGCAGACGCAGACGTTTCTCTGGTGGGCGAATGTCGCGACGCGCGTGCACCGGCGCTACCAGTCGTTTTTCCCGCCCGATGTGTTTTACGTCGCGGACCACGCGAAGCGCGCGATGAGCGAGTTTCCGCGCTGCGCGGATCGTTATTATGGGGTGGACTACGCGAGGCGGGCGAAGAGCGGTGTGCCCGCAAGCGAGCAGCCCGCGCAGTTTGTGCCGTCGGGCGATTACCCGGCCAACGATCTTTCGTGGTACGCCAACATCCCCGTGCCGACCTCGTATATGTGCATGGGCACGGCCGAAGATTTCTTCGGCGGCTACGATCACGCGCGCGAGGCGGGCGTGGTGCACGTGGCGAACCACCACATCTCGCCCGGCAAGAAGCAGTGGACGTGGGGTAATCACGAGTTTGGCTACACGTGGGATCGCAATCTCACCGATGCGGATGCAAGTGGGGAGTTTGCTCCGTACATCGAGCTGATGGCCGGCGTGTACACGGACAATCAGCCGGACTTTTCCTTTCTCGCTCCGGGCGAAACGAAGACATGGAGCCAGTACTGGTATCCGATCCAGAAGATCGGTCCCGCGCACCAGGCCAACATCGAGGCTGCAGTCAGTCTCAGTGTGGTAGGGCGACAGGCGAGGGTCGGCGTCGCGGTGACGCAGCCATTCGCAGGAGCGACGGTGAGCTTGGCTGCGAAGGGCAAAGTCGTGCGCACGTGGATGCGCGATCTCACGCCCGGCGCTGCATTGGTGGAGACGGTCGAGCTGCTGCGCGGCGCGAAGGCGACGCAGCTCTTGCTCACGGTGTTCGCGGCGGATGATCGCGAGATCATTCGTTACGCGCCCAAGGCGCAGGCGAAAGGCGACGTGCCGCCGCCCGCGACCGAGCCGCCGCTCCCGGCGGAGATCGCGAGCAACGACGAACTCTATATCACGGGCCTCCATCTGGAGCAGTACCGTCACGCGACCCGAATGCCCGAGGCGTATTGGCGCGAGGCGCTGCGACGCGACCCGGGCGATGCGCGTTGTCACATGGCGCTAGGGCGATGGCATCTGCGACGAGGCGAGTTTGTGACCGCGGAGGAACATTTCCGTGCGAGCATCGCGCGTCTCACGCGACGGAATCCCAATCCGAGCGATGGTGAACCACTCTATCAACTCGGCCTTACGCTGCGCCACGTTGGCCGCGATGAGGGCGCATATGCAGCCTTTTACAAGGCGACGTGGAATGCTGCGTGGCGCGGGCCGGCGTATCATGCGCTCGCGGAAATCGACTGCACGAAGCGCGCGTGGGCCACGGCACTCGACCATCTCGACCGCGCGCTGCGGGTGAATGCCGACAATCTCCGCGCGCGTAATCTTCGGGCGCTGGTGCTGAAGCGACTCGGCCGCGAGGCCGATTCGCAGGCGGAGCTGGCGCAAGTGCTCGCGCTCGATCCGCTCGACTGGTGGGCGCGCTGGCAGACGGAGCGCAAGGCGGGCGATACGCAGGTGCGGCTCGATCTCGCACTGGATTTCGCACGCGCGGGTTTCTGGCGCGAGGCGGACGATGTGTTGGCCTCGGCTACACCTGAGATCGGTTCGGGCACCGCGCCATTGGTCGCGTACTATCGCGCATGGATCGCGCAGGCGTTGGGCGACAAGATTGTGGCGAAAGCTCGGCTCAAGGCTGCGAGTGCCGCTGGATCTGATTATTGTTTTCCGGCGCGAGTGGAAGAAATCGCGATCTTGCAGCATGCGATGGCGGTCAACCCACGGGATGCGCGTGCGCCGTATTACCTCGGCAATCTGCTCTATGACCGGCGGCGTTTTGCGGAAGCGGTTGGGCTTTGGGAGCGTTCGACGCGACTGGACGCCAAGTTCTCGGTGGCGTGGCGCAATCTCGGTATCGGGTATTTCAATACGCTGAAAAAACCGGCCAAGGCCTGTGCGGCCTATGAGCGCGCACACCGCGCTGATCCGACGGATGCGCGGGTGTTCTACGAGCGGGATCAGCTCTGGAAGAAGCTCGGCGAGCGTCCAGCGAAGCGACTGCGCGAGCTCGAAGCGAGGCCGGAGTTGGTAGCGCAGCGCGACGACCTCACAGTGGAGTATTGCGCGCTGCTGAATCAGGTGGGGCGTCACGCCGACGCGCAGCGCGTGTTGGCGGGCCGCGTGTTCCAACCGTGGGAGGGCGGGGAAGGGCAGGCGCTCGGGCAGCATGTGCGCACGCACCTCGCGATCGGCCGGGCAGCGCTCAGTGCGGGTGATGCGGCAAGGGCGAAAGAAAACTTCACGGCGGCGCTTGCGGCACCGAGGAATCTCGGCGAGGCGAAGCACCTGCTGGCGAACCAGAGCGACATTCACTTCTGGCTCGGCGAGGCGCTGGCCGCACTCGGCGAGCGCGAGGCGGCGCGCCGCCACTGGACTCTCGCGGCGGAGTTTCGTGGGGATTTTCAGGACATGAGTGTGCGGGCGTTTTCCGAGATGACGTATTTCTCGGCTCTCGCATGGGAGCGACTGGGCCAGCGTGCCCGGGCGAAGAAGCTCCTGCGCGATTTGCTCGGCTACGCCAGGGAACTTGGACAGACGGAGGCAAAGATCGACTACTTCGCCACGTCACTTCCGACGATGCTCGTATTCGAAGACGACCTCACGAAGCGCCAACGTGTCACGGCTCTTTTGCTCGAAGCGCAGGCGCGAGCCGGGCTTGGCGAGCGGACAAAGGCCAAGGCGTTACTTAAGCGTGTGCTCGAAACTGACCCAAGCCACGCGCTTGCGGCCGATCTAGCAGCAGACTTGGCAAAGTAGCGCGGGCTGAGGCACCGCGCTACTACGGAGCCGGTCAGCTACCCGGCTTTTGCACCGGGATGCGGGCGAGGGCTTCGGGGACGGCGTCGGCGGCGTAGGTGGGGAAGCTCAGTTCGAGGAGCGACACGGCGGGGACCTCGAAGCGAGCGGTGCCGGCGCTGCGGTCCACGAGCATCGCGATGCCGGCGGAGGTGCCGCCCGCTTGTTTCACGATTTCGAGGCACTCGAGGACACGGCCGCCGCGGGTGACGACGTCCTCGACGATGAGGACGCGCTCGCCGGGCGAGAGGGTGAAGCCGCGGCGCATCACGAGTACATTGTTTTCCTTTTCGGCGAAGATGTAGCGGACCTTGGCCTGGCGTGCGACTTCCTGGCCGATCACGAGACCGCCCATCGCGGGCGCGAGGACCGTGTCGAACTGGAGTCCGAAGCTGCGCACCTTGGCGACAAGCAGCTCGGAGAGGCGTTCCACGGCGTCCATGCGCTGGCACACTTGGGCGCATTGGAAGTAGTGGCCGCTGTGCAGGCCGGAGCGGAGCACGAAATGACCCTCGAGCAGAGCCCGGGTGTTCTTGAAAATGCTGAGAATCTCCTGTTGCGCAGAGTCCATGCTTCGACGCTGCGGAGCCGCGCGCGAAAAAACAAAAACAATTTTGCCACCGCCGCGTCATCGGGCAGTCTCACCGACGTGGCCGATCAGATCACAGTTTCGGTCCCGCTGGAGGACGAGGTGGGCGACGTGCTCGAAAAGGCCCTGCGCTGCGCGGGGCTGACCGAGGACGAACTCGCGCGTCGCACTGGCGTGCCGTCGCCACGCATCAAGGACGCAATCGACTACCGCTCCGAGCTGACGACCGCCGAACTCCGCCGCCTCGCACTGGAATTAGGGCTCAATGAAGTCGGCTTCTGCGCACTCGGCGCCGGGCGCTATCCGCTGCCGGAGGCGGACGGACTGCCCTTTTGTGTGTGGCCGTTGCGGATGCCGCACGGCATCGGCGTGGTGAATGCCTATCTCGTCGGCGAGTGCGGCGGCACGCGCGCAGTGCTCTTCGACGCAGGGGCAGGGATCGAGGCGCTGTTGGCGGCGTGGCCGCGGGCGGTTAAGCAGCTCGACGCGGTGTTTCTCACCCACGTCGAGGCGGAGCACGCGGGCGGGCTGTGCGAGATCGTCGCACGTTTCGGTGGTGTGCCGGCTTTCGTGCCTGCGGGCGTGAATGCGCCCTGTGGGATGGCGGTGGGCGAGGGAGAGCGGAAGTATTTCGGGCCTTTCGAAATCGAGACCTTCAGCACGCCGGGGCACTCACCGGCGCACAACTGCTACGCGGTGCGGGCGCATGCGCTCGGCGGCAGCCGGTCACTGCTGATCGCGGGCGATCTCGTTTTCGCGGGCTCGGCGGGCGGCGCGTACTACTGCGCGGAGCGGCTGCGGCTGCACATGCGCCGCGTGCTGGAGGCAGTGCCGCCAGATACGGTGATCGCGCCCGGACATGGGCCGATGACGACCGCGGGCAACGAGCTGCGGTTCAATCCGTTTGTGACCTGACGCGCCTCACATCGCGAGACGATCAGGCGAATCGACCGAGTCTTCGATATGGCGGACTCCGCCCGGGAAGGGCAGCGGCGTGGAGCCGCGTTCGCCGACCTCGAGCAGCGTATGTGAATTCTGGATACGCGAGCACAGCTCGGGGATGAAGCCCTCGATGTGGCGCGCGGAGAGTTTCAAGAAAGAAAGAACCGTGGTATCGGGCGCTTGGATGCGCTCTCGCGGCGAGGCGGCGCAGCGGAGCCATTTGGCGGCGTTTAGCAGCGAGGCGAGTCGCTGATGAGCGAGCGTGCCGCGCGGCAGGTATTGCCAGCGGACGGGCTCGGTCATGACCGACGGAAAATCCCACTGGCGCATCATGGCGGCACCGACCTCTGCATTGTGAAAACCCAGCGCGACCCGTTCGGCCTCGCAGGTCTCGAGCGGCAGGCCGCGCGAGGAAAGTTGCAGCGTCGGTTGCGAGCGAAACGCCCACTCGTCGATCGCCAGCATCCCAAGGCCGTGCAGCAGGCCGATGGTGTACGCGATGTCGCGGTCCGCGCCGATCTGCTCGGCGATAATCTCGGCGGCGAGGGCGGTGGCGACGGAGTTTTTCCAGAAATCATCGACCTCCATGCCATACGCCATCATCGGGCGGATCAGCACCTGCGTAGCGACAGTGGTGCCGACGATTTCGAAAATCGGATCGAAGCCCACACGATTGACCGCCTCGTCGACCGTATAGCAACGCGAGCCGTGGCTGTAGCAGACGCTATTGCCGATCTGCAGCACGCGCGCGGAGATCGAGGGATCGAGCCGTACGAGCGCGACAACCTCCTGCATGGTGGCGTCTTCATCAGCGAGGACCTGCTTGAGCCGCGGCAATACACTGGGGGCGGAAGGCAGGTGACGGAGCTGACGAGCCACTTCGTCCGGCGAGGGAGCCGAGGACGAGCCGAAGGAAAACGGCGGAGTGGAAGGGGAGATCACCGGGGATATGAATCGTCTCCGGATCGAAAAACTTTTGCTAAAAATGGGCCGAAGCCAGAGGGCAAGGCGCCGGGAAAATAAGACGTATGGGACCTATACGACCTATAGGCCTATGAAAAAGCCGGCCCATATGGACCGGCTCTGAAGACCAGGCTTGGACTGCTCCTCAGCGGCTTCGCTGATAGATTTTTTGCAGCACCGCGGGTGGCGTGGCGCTGGCGACGGGCTTGGCCCCGGGGCTCAGACTGTAGCGGAGGAGGAGCTGCTCGTTTTCCTTGTCGAGCTGGAGAATCTGTATGGTCCGCGTGCGCGCCTTTTCGAGGGCGGTGGCGAGGCCGGGCGTCTTGGCGGTGGCGCGGGGGAGGGCGCGCAGCTCCGCGAGCGACGTGTCGAGACGGGCGAGCAGGGCGCGCTTGCGGTCGAGGATCACGGCCTCGGGGGCGCGGCGGTGCTGCTGGAGGAAACGATTTTCTTCGAGGGCTAGCTGATGCAACTCATCGCAGAGTTGTTGGTGATTCTGCAGCGTTTCCATGGGAGTCATTGGACGGGGATGAAGAGGTGGTCGACGCGGGCGCGGTGACGTCCTGCGGGACAGAGATGGTGGGGGCCGCGGGGGTGGGCGCCGCGGGCGTGTTCATGTGGCCGGTGTTGGTGACGAAGAGCGAGGTGACTTTCGCCTGATTGTCGTCGCGCCATTCCAAATGGTCCAGCCGCCAGGAGGCCATGCGGGCGAGGTCCTGCAACTCCGAGGGCAGACCGGGTTTGCCGTCGCTGGCGGGAGCCGATTTCGCACCGTCGATCACGTTCTGAAATGCTGTCCGGGCGCGGTCGCTCATGTGCATGCGCTCATAGCAGAGTGCGATCTGGTAAGTGACCGGCAGGCGCCAGACGGGATCGGGCGACAGCTCCGAGAGGCCGTGGTAAACGGCGAGAGCGTTGATCGTGTCGCCGGCTTGGAAAAAGTCGTTGGCGAGCTGGTTGCCCGTGCGACGCTGCCAGTAGAGCCAGATCTTCGGGTCGGAGGTCTCGGTCTTGCTCTTCTCGGTGCGGAGCAGTTCGAGCGTGGTGGCGAGCGCTTCCTGCGTGCGGCCCTGCTGGCGGAGCGTGGTGGCGAGGAGATAGCGAGCCTCGGGGACATTGGCGTCGGTGGGCCACTGTTCGAGGTAGCTGCGGAGCGTGGCGATCGCGGTATCGGTGTCGCCTGCCAGCTGTTGCGCGCAGGCGGATTTGAAGTGAGCCCGGGCGCGATCCTGCGGCGCGAGGTCGAGCAGGCGGAGGCGGCTGAAGAACTTGCCGGCCTCGACGAAGTCGCCCGAGGCGTAGTGCGTCTCGGCGATCTCGAACTGCGCGGTGCGCGCGAGGAGCTGGTAGTGCTCGAAGCCCGCGCCAGAGAGCTTGAGCGTGGAATTGATCACCGCGTAGAAGCGGCTGATCGCGAGCTTGAATGCGCCGAGCGCGCGGTAGCTGCGGCCGACCTCGAGCAGCGCCTCGGGCGTGCGCTCGTCGTCGGGGTATTCCTTGAGGAATTTTTCGTAGATCGCGACGGCGCGCGTGAACGAGTTTTGTTTTCGAAACATGCGCGCGAGGCCGAGCATGGCGGTGCGCTGTTCGGACGGCGGATAAGCGCGGTCGCTCATCACCTGGCGGTACGCGATCTCGGCGGCGCTGAATTCGCCGCGGTCGCTGAGGTCGTTGCCGAGGCGGAGGAGACTCTGGGCCTCGCCGGTGTGCGAGGAGTTGGTGTCGGCTGGCTTCTCGGCGTGGGCCGCAGAAGGTGCCTGAATCACCGGGGCCGACGGCTCGGGGGCTGGATCCCCGTGCGTCGTGATCCCCTCAGCCGCCCCGGCGGCGGCGGCCTTCGGCAAAGCGAGGGCCGGCCGTGCGGGCTCGGACTGGGCGTGCATGCGCGTACCGATGGCTGCGAGGGTAAACACGCACCACAGGAAGCGAAGGCACTGCGGGATCATTGCTGGCGATAACTGGCGGAGCTGTTGGGCATGCGGCCCGGTGAGGCCGGTGCACCTACGCTGACGTCAATGTTCGAACTGTTGGGATATTGGAAGAACGGTAGAAAGTCTTCGGCGCGAACCTTGGGACGGGTGTCATCCGGCAGGATCGGTGCGAAGGATTTCGGCTGTTCGGTGGGAGTGGGCTCCGGCGCCGGCTTCTGGTCGCGCGGCTCGGGTTGGACGGTGGGGTCGGGCGCTACGGCGACAGGTGCCGGCGCGGGAGCCGCGGCCTTCTCGCTGGGCGCAGGACCGGGCTCGGGGGGAGCACCAGCCGGCAGCCGCACGGTCAGGTCGGGCGGAGGCACCGCGTCGCGGAAGCGAAACGGAGCCACACTGATCGCGGTCAGATACGGGCGCGATTCCTCTGAAGCTGGGGAGGAAGGAGGAGTGTCGTGCGCAGACGAACGATTGGAGGCCGGAACGCTGACTGCGGCCAATAACGGGAGGGTCAGCAGCCACAGATGTGGGCTCCTTCCGGTCTTGGCCGCGCGATCCGGCAAGGATGCGCGTTGATTCATTAGTAAAGGTGAGATCCATAGGATGGATTGTCGATATACGCCCACCTCTTACATCGGTTGGCCACGAATTTACTGAAGCAAATTCATAGCGTAAAAACCCCTAACCTACGCGGGGTTGCACGAGCCTGTGATAAAAATGTGCAAGGCCCGCACTTACGCGGCATCGAGCAGCGAACGCAAACGCCGGCCGAGCTCGTCGAGCCGGTAGGGTTTGCTCATGAAGTCTTTCTGGCCGAGCTTTTCGAACTCCACGCGCGCGGCCGGCGTAAGGTGGCCGCTGAGCACGAGGACCTTCAGCTCCGGCCGGCTCGCGCGGATCACGCGCAGCACGTCGAGGCCGGTGGCACCGGGCATGTTGACGTCGAGCAGTACCGCATCGATGTCGCGCTCGGTGTCGCCGATCGCCTCGATCGCTTCGAGGCCGGTGGCGGCGCAGGCGATGCGGTAACCGCGCTGGCGAAACGCCACGTCGAGCAGGCGCCGCAGGCCGGCCTCGTCGTCGACAACGAGGAGGGATTCGCAACCTGTAGGAAAATGCGTCTCCGTCGCAGTGGGTGTGCTGACCGCCATCTGCTCGCTGTGCGGCAGGAGAATGCGAAACGTGCTGCCCACACCCGGCGTGCTATCGACATCAAGGAAGCCGCGATGCGCGACGACGATGCCATAAACGACGGCGAGGCCGAGGCCGGTGCCTTGGTTGCCGGGCTTCGTGGTGAAGAACGGTTCGAAAATTCGCGCCTTGATCTCGGGTGTCATGCCGGTGCCGGTGTCGGTCACTTCGAGGCACGCGTAGTGTTTATCCGCCTGCACTTCGGCGTGCACGGAAGTAAATTCACGCCCCGGTTTCATCGCGGTCTTCACCGTGATCGAGCCGCCTTGCGGCATGGCGTCGCGGGCGTTGACGCAGAGATTGAGCAGGATCTGCTGCAGTTGGTTCTGGTCGGCGAGGAGCGGCGGGAGCTTGTCCTGCAGGTTGAGCGTAAACGTCACATTGCGCGGGAAGGTCTCGGCGAGCAGCTTCACGATGTCGCGCGCCTGCTGGTTGAGATCGAGGGCGGCGAAGCGCACCTCAGCCTTACGGGTAAACGTGAGGATCTGCCGCACGAGTCCGCTGGCGCGCTGGGCCGCGTTGAGGATCTCGCGCAGGCCTTTCGTCAGCATCGCCGGGTCGCTGTTGTGGACGAGGCTGAGTTCGGCGTAGCCGTTGATGACCGCGAGGAGATTGTTGAAATCGTGCGCGATGCCGCCGGCGAGCGTGCCGAGGCTCTCCATCTTCTGCGCCTGCCGGAGCTGGTCCTCCAGTGCCTTGCGCTGGGTGATGTCCTCACGCATGCAGACAAAATTGGCGATCTCGCCCGCAGGGCTGCGCAGCGGCGAGACCTGCACGGACTCCCAGATGCGCTGGCCGCTTGGTGAGGTGCGTGGCAGATCCCCATGCCAGGGTTTGCCAGACTGGATCGTGTTCCAGAATTCCTTGAACGCCTCTTCGTCCTCGTGACCTTCGCGCAGCACGGGCACGCGTTGGTCGATCAATTCCTCGAGGGAAAACCCGGTGCTCTGGGAAAACTTCGCGTTGACGTACTGCGCGTGGCCCGCGGCGTCGGTGATGACGATCGAGACGGGCGACTGCTCAACGGCGCGAGAAAGCTTCGTGTACTGCTCCTCAGCGAGCCGCTGGCGCGTGATATCGTGGCCGATCGAGCGCACGGCGATGACGCGGCCGCTGCTGTCGAGCAGGGGACTTTCTTCCCACGAAATCCACCGCCAGCCCTGGGGGGTAAGCCAGCGCTGCTCGCGCGTGGCGGCATGATGCGAAACGAAATTGGCCGAGGAGCCGCCAACATCGTTGGGATGCACCAGCGCGGCGACCGGCGTGTTGATCAGCTCCGGAGCGGTGCGGCCAAATTTACGCGTGAAGGAGCGGTTGGCGGCGAGGAAACGGCCATCGGAATCGCGACAATACACGAGCGCATTGCTGGCGGACCACGCCTCCAGCAAATCGACTTTGGCGCCGCCCACGGACGGAGCGGGGCCCGCTACAAGCGGCATCTCAGCAGGCATCGGTAAATGATCGGCGAAAGAAGCGGAAACTTGAGCGCTACAGCAGGCCGCCAAGCATCGCCGGGAGCCGCTGCACGGAATTGGCCAGCGACGCGCGCGCGAGCATCGATTCGTGGCCATCGGCGCCGTACAGGATGCGCCAGCCGTCGAGCTGCAGCCACGCTTCGTCCTTGAGCGGTTCGATCTTTTCGAATCCGCCCGAGATGCCGGCCTGCCGCACGAGGCAGTCGGCCACCTGCACCGCGGCGGCGAAGAGTCGGTGCCGCGGGGCTTGGTCGGGGTCGTTGTGGTAACGCACCGCAAAAATAATCTCCTCCGCGATCTTGTGCCGCTCGAGGAAGTACGCACCGATCTGCGCGTGGTCCCAACCGATCAATTCGCGCTCATGGGCAGCGATATCGCCGATGGTCTTTCGCTTTTCGGTTGTCACCGCAATGAGCTCGGTGGGAAACGCATACGCCATCACGACCTTGCCGACGTTGTGCAGCAGGCCGACGAGGTAGTCGGTGTCGTCGTCGACGGTCACCTGAGTAGACGAAAGGATTTCGCGCGTGAGAATCGCGGTCGCGATGCTGTGCGTCCACAGGTCCTTCCACGGCAGCGGGGCCGGGGCGGACTGCTGGAGCTTTTCCAGTTCCTCGATGACCGGCGTGGCCATCGAGAGTTCGCGGATCTGGCGGAGGCCGAGGAAAAACACGGCTTCCTCGATGTTGTTCACGCTGGCCGAAAGGCCGAAATAGACGGAGTTGACCATGCGCAGCAGGCGCGCGGACAAGGACGGGTCACGGCGGATGATTTCCGCAATCTGCGAAGTCAGGCTCCCTTCCGAGTTCACGAGATTGCTCAGTGCTTTGTTGATGCACTGGAGCGACGCGAGGCGCGGGCAGCCGTCAAGGTGACGCCGGATTTCGGCATCGGTACGCGGCGTGAGGGTAGGCGCGAAGGCGGAGGTGGGACTGACCATTTGAGGGAATCGCGGGCACGGACAAGGGCGAATCCGGCAGGTGACACGGGGAGCATCGGTCGCACTTGCAAATACTTTAGTGGCTTTTCGCCTAAAGCTTGCGACCGGTGGGCCGATGCGTGGACAGACGCTTTGCTGCCGAAGTGCCGAGCCAAGGCGCGCCACCATGCCACCCGCTCAAATCCAAAACCTGGTCCAGGAGGCCGTGGAGCACCACCGCGCCGGGAGATTGGCCGCGGCCGGAGCAATCTATGCGCGGGTGCGTGCGGCTTCGCCGAGGAATTTCGACGCGCAACATCTGGGTGGCGTCGTCGCGTTGCAACTGGGCCGCGCGGCCGAAGCGGTGGAACTCCTCACGCGCGCGCTCGAACTCGATCCGCGCTCCAATGTATGCGCGATGCGTCTCGCGCTCGCGCTCTCCGCCGCGGGTCGCCACGAAGACGCTGAAGCGCGTCTCCGCGCGGTGCTCCGCCGCACACCGACCTGGCACGAGGCGTGGGACAATCTCGGTCATCTCGTGAAGCTCCGTGGCCGCATTGACGAGGCTATCGCCTGCCACCGTCGCTCCGTGGAACTGCAGCCCAATTTCGCCAACGGCTGGTCCAATCTCGGCAATACGCTTCTCTTCGCCAGTCGCGCCACCGAGTCGCTGGCCGCAATGGATAAGGCTATCGAGTGCGATCCCAATTTTGCCCGAGCGCACTATGGACGTGCGCTCGCGCTGCAGCACCTGCACCGCATCGAAGAGGCGGTCGAAGCCTACAACGCCTCGCTTGCGCTCGATTCTGCGGACCTCGAGGCGCGCAGTCACCGCCTCTTCGCACTACAGTATCTAGATAGCTGCACGCCGCGTGAGCTGTTCACCGAGCATCTGGCGTTTGGTGAAGTATGCGGGGCGACGGCTAAGCGGGCTTTCAGCAACGATCCGTCGCCGACGCGCCGGCTGCGGGTGGCGTTCATCTCGCCCGATTTTCGGACGCACTCGGTCAGCTATTTTTTCGAGCCGCTATTCGCACGCCTCGATCCCGCGCAGTTCGAGATCTATCTCTACCACGATCACTTCGTGGAGGATGCCGTGTCTAATCGCCTCGGCCGCCTCGCCACCGTGTGGCGCAATTTCGCTGGTCAGCCGCATGCCGCGGTCGAAGCGGCGATCTGCTCGGATGCGCCCGATATTCTCATCGAGCTGGCGGGTCACACGGGCATCAATCGTTTGCCGGTGCTCGCACGCCGCGTTGCGCCGGTGCAGGCGAGCTATCTCGGTTACCCGGCCACGACGGGCCTGCGCACGGTCGATTATCGCTTTGTCGACTCGATCACCGATCCGCTCGGCGATGCCGAGGCGATGCACACGGAAAAGCTCGCCCGCTTCGCGCCTTGCGCGTGGACCTATGCTCCGCCGGAGAGCGCGCCTGAGCCCGCGATGCGCGAAGGCGAGGGGATCGTATTCGGCTGCTTCAATAATTTCTCGAAAGTCAGCGACGCCACGCTGCGCGGCTGGGCGCAACTGCTCGACAGCACGCGTCACGGACGCCTGTTGCTCAAGAGCACTGGTCTCGGCGACAGCGATGTACGTGCTCGGGCGCTGACGCGCCTCGCTTCGGCGGGGATCGCTCCGGAGCGCGTGGAGTTGCGCGGCATGGCGCCGACGCTCGGTGCGCACCTGCTCGCTTACAGCGAGATCGACGTCGCGCTCGACACCTATCCTTACCACGGCACCACGACCACTTGCGAAGCGCTCTGGATGGGCGTGCCGGTGGTCACGCTCGTCGGCGACCGCCATGCGAGCCGCGTTGGTGCGAGTCTGCTCACTGCGGTCGATCATCCTGAGTGGATCGCGACCGACTGGGACGAGTACGCGCGGATCGCGCTCACGCTCGGCCGCGATGTCGAAGGCCGCATGCGCCTCCGGCACGAACTGCGCGATCAACTCCGGGCCTCGCCACTCCTCGACCACGCGGGACAGGCGGTGCGCTTCGGCTCGGCGCTGCGCGCGATGTGGCGAGCGTGGTGCTCCACGCTCGCGAAAGCCGCATGAACCCGGCGCAGACGCTGTCGCTGCTGCAGTCCGCAGTTGCGCTCCATCAAGTCGGCCGCCTCGACGAGGCCGATGTGCTCTACGCGAAGGTCCGTCGCGTGCAGCCGCAGAATTTCGACGCCAATCACCTGGCCGGGACGCTGGCCTTGCAACAGAACCGCCTCACTGACGCGGCCGACTTGCTCGCTCGCGCGCAGAAGCTCAACCCACGCTCTGCGCCCTGCGCAATGCGCCTCGGCGCGACGTGGAATGCGCTCGGGAAATTCACCGAGGCCGAGCCTGTGCTCCGCCGTGCCTCCTCGCTCGATCCGAAAATGCCCGAGGCGCTTTTGCACCTCGGTCACGCCCTGCGTGCACTCGGCCGTATCGACGAAGCTCTCGCGATGTACTCGCGTGCGACGGAGGTCAGTCCGAGCCACGCCGAGGCCTACGAAGTTCTTGGCGCCGTGCTGGCCGATACGAAAGGCGCCGCAGCCGCCGAGCCACCGCTGCGCATGGCTGTCGAACTGCAGCCTGAGCGCGCGGTCGCGTGGCTGAATCTGGGCCTCGTGCTTACAAACCTCGGGCGCCTTGGCGAAGGCCTGAACTGCCTCGATCGCGCGTTGAAGCTCGATCCGCAACTGCACCACGTCCACGCCGCGCGCGGTATCGCGCTGGAGCGGATGTACGAGCTGACGGCTGCAGTCGATGCGCACGCCCGGGCCATCGCGGGCAACCCGCGCAATTTCGAAGCGCGCAGTGCGCGCCTCGTGGCGCTGCATTATCTCGATGGCATCTCGCGCGAGGCGCTGCATGCCGAGCATACGGCCTTCGGTGAAGCGGCGGGAACGGAGCGGCCCCGCGAGTTTCGCGGCGATCACGATCCAGAGCGTCGGTTGCGCGTGGCGATTGTATCGGCCGATCTGCGCGCGCACTCGGTGGCGTATTTCTTGGAACCACTACTCGCAAATCTGGATCGCGAGCGCTTCGAGGTGTTTCTCTATCACGATCACGCGCAGACCGATGCCGTGTCGGCGCGCCTCCGCGGCTATGCGGCCCAGTGGCGTCAGGTTGCGGGTCTCACGCACGACATGCTGGAGAAGGTGATTCTCGCGGATTCACCAGACATCGCGCTCGATCTCGGCGGGCACACCGGGCTCAACCGTCTCGCACTCTTCGCCCGACGTCTCGCGCCCGTGCAGGCGACGTACCTCGGTTATCCGAATACGACCGGCGTGGCGGCGATGGACTATCGCCTCGTCGATGGCGTGACCGATCCGGAGGGCGAGGCCGACGCGTTTCACACCGAGCAATTGCTCCGTTTCGCGCCGACGGCGTGGGCGTATGCTCCGCCGGATTTCGCGCCTGCGCCGGAGCGCCGTGCGACCGAGGGTGGAGTGGTGTTTGGCTGCTTCAATAATTTCGCGAAAGTCTCCGACGCGACGCTGCGCGCCTGGGCTCAACTCCTCGCGCGCGTGCCCGACAGCCGTCTCGTGCTCAAAGGCCATGGCCTCGGCACGCCGGCGCTGCGCGAGGCGGCACAGAAACGTTTCGCCGCTGCGGGCCTGCCGCCGGAGCGCGTGCAACTGCTCGAGCGCACCCGCACGCAGGAGGAGCATCTACTCGCGTACCATAGCGTGGACATCGCGCTCGATACGTTTCCGTACCACGGCACGACGACCACCTGCGAAGCGCTGTGGATGGGTGTGCCGGTGATCACGGTCGCAGGCGACCGCCACGCGAGCCGCGTCGGCTTGAGTCTGCTGCGCGCGGTCGGACACGAGGAATGGGTCGCGAGCGATTGGGCCGACTACGTTTCCTGTGCGGCGAAACTCGCCACCGATCCAGCGCAACTCGCGGCCCTGCGTGAATCGCTGCGTCCGGCGATGCAGGCATCGCCACTGCTCGACCACGCCGCGCAAGCCGCGCGCTTTGGCGATGCGCTCCGCGAGATGTGGCGTAATCACGTCGCGGGTTATGCGGAATCGCGTGAAGCGCACAGTGCGCGCGCGACGCTGGTGGGTGCGTTGAGCTGAGATAAGGCGAGCCGTGTAGTCGGCGCTGTTGTGCAGCCGCAATGAGCTGCGGCGGGTGCGCGGGTTATTGCGGCATTCGGGCTGATTTTGCCGGTCGGCAATTTTTTCGCGCACGCGCAAAAATCGCGGCGGAAATAATTTCCAGATAACGTAAGCCGTTTCAGGAAAAAACTTCTGCCTGCTGAAAAACAACGACTTGCGCCAGCGATACGACGCTTGGCGTCTCGTTTGCAATCAGGAGGAACATGATCTCTAGCCCCGTCCTTGAAACCGGCTCTTCGGAGGTGTCTGCGTCTGTGCTCGTCGCGCCCGAACCCCCGGTGCGGCACGTTGGCAAAATCGGCATCGGCGTGATCGGTTGCGGCTACTGGGGCCCGAACCTGCTGCGCAATTTCCACGAAAACCGCGACTGCCGCCTGACGCGCGTGGCGGACATGAACCCGAAACGCCTCGACTGGGCGCGTTCGCAGTACCCGCACATCGTCACGAGCACCTCGGTCGACGACCTTATCAACGACGCGAATGTCCACGCCGTCGCGATCGCGACTCCGGTGGCGACGCACTTCGATCTCGCGATGCGCTGCCTCCGCGCGGGCAAGCACGTGCTCGTCGAGAAACCGCTGACGCATCGCTCCGACCTCGCGCGCAAGCTGATCGAAGAAGCGAGCAAGCGGAACCTCGTGCTGATGGTCGACCACACCTTCATCTACACGCCGGCGGTGCGAAAGATTCGCGAGCTGCTCGAGCGCGGCGACGTGGGTGACGTGTACTACTACGACTCCTCGCGCATCAACCTCGGCCTCGTGCAGGCCGACGTGAACGTGCTCTGGGACCTCGCGGTGCATGACCTCGCGATCGTGCAGCATCTTTTCCCCGAGGAGCCGCAGGCCGTTTCCGCGACGGGTATGCGCCACATCCCGGGCCGGCCGGAGACGATCGCGTATCTGACTCTCCACTACGCTTCGGGCCTGATCGCGCATTGCCATGTCAACTGGCTCTCGCCCGTGAAGGTCCGCCGCACGCTCATCGGCGGCAGCCGCAAGATGATCGTGTACGACGATGTCGAGCCGACGGAAAAAGTTCGCGTGTATGACTCAGGCGTGAGCGTGGGCCGCAGCGCCGATCCGGCCAGCGAGCGTGCGAGCGACTACCGCCTGCTCATCGATTATCGCAAGGGCGATATCTGGATCCCGCATCTCGACACGAAAGAAGCGCTCCGCACCGAGGTGGAGCACTTCGTCGACTGCGTGCAAAACGGCCGCGTGCCGATGTCCGGCGGCCACGAGGGCCTGCAACTCATCCGCACGCTCGAGGCGGCGACGCAGTCGTTGTTCCTGAAGGGCCAACCCATTCCGCTCTAATCTCAAAACTCCCGATCATGGCCGTACCTTATCTCGATCTCAAAACCCAGCATCGGAATCTCGAAGCGGAGATTCAGGCCGCGCTGCGTCCGGTCTTCGCGGAGACGCAGTTCATCCTCGGGCCGGCGGTCGAATCGTTCGAGCGCGACTTCGCGGCGGCGACGGGCTGCGCGCACGCGGTGGCGGTCAACACTGGCACAAGCGCACTGCATCTTTCGCTGCTCGCGCTGGGCGTGGGCCCGGGCGACGAAGTGATCGTGCCCGCGATGACGTTTGTCGCGACGGCGGCGGCGGTCGCGTATACGGGTGCGACGCCGGTCTTTGCCGATATCGAGCCGCGCACGGGAACGATCGACCCCGAAGCGGTGGCCGCGGCCATCACGCCGCGCACGGTGGGCGTGATCCCGGTGCACCTTTACGGCCAGCCCGCGAATCTCACCGCGCTCACGGAAATCTGTGAAAAGCACAGCCTGTTTCTTCTCGAAGACGCGTGCCAGGCGCACCTCGCCACGTGGCAGGGGAAGACCTGCGGCACGTTTGGAGCGGCGGGTTGTTTCAGTTTTTATCCCGGGAAGAATCTCGGCGCGGCCGGCGAGGGTGGGGCGCTCACGACGAATGACGCCGCGCTCGCGCAGAAATGTCGCCGCCTCCGCGACTGGGGCCAGCAGGAGCGTTATCGCCACGAAGTGCTCGGCTACAACTACCGCATGGAGGGCGTGCAGGGCGCGATCCTCGGTGTGAAGCTCCGCCATCTCCCGCGCTGGACCGAGGCGCGCCGCGCCGTCGGTGCGGCTTACCTGCAGAAACTCGCGGGCGTGCCGGATCTCACGCTGCCCTTCGAGGCGGAGGGCGCGCACCATGTGTTTCACGTGTTTGCCGCGCGCCATCCCGAGCGTGATGCGCTGCGTACGGCGCTCAGCGCTGTCGGCATCCAGACGGGCCTGCACTATCCGATCCCGCTGCACTTGCAGCCCTGCTTCCGCAAGCTCGGCTACAAGGCCGGGGATTTCCCGGAGTCCGAGTCGCTCGCCAACGAAGAGGTCTCGTTCCCGATCTTCCCCGAAATGACTGCTGCGCAAATCGACGAGGTCTGCGCTGCGATCCAGGCGTTTGCCGAAACCCGCGCCACCGCAGCCGCCTAAAACCCCATGTCCACCTTTGCCGGAAAAACTTTTCTTCTCACGGGCGGCGCGGGCCTGATCGGCTCGCACATCGCCGACGCGCTGGTGCGCGAGGGCGCGGGCGAAGTCCGCATCCTCGATGACCTCTCGCGCGGCTCGCTCGACAATCTCGCGTGGGCGCGCGCCAACGGCAACCTGGCGATGATCGAGGGCAGCGTCACGGATCGCGATCTTGTGGCGGGCGCCTGTCAGGGCGTCGATACGGTATTTCACCTCGCGGCGATTCGCATCACGCGTTGCGCGGCCGATCCGCTCGTGGCGCACGAGATTCTCGGGACGGGCACGGTAAATGTGTTTCACTCTGCTGCTGCGGCCAAAGTCCGCAAGGTCGTCGCGTCGTCGTCGGCCTCGATCTACGGGCAGGCGGAAGTGTTTCCCACGACCGAGAAGCACCATCCGTACGCGAACGACACGCTCTACGGCGCGCTCAAGAGCTATCTCGAAGGCGTCGCACGCAGCTATCACGCGATGCACGGCCTGCACTCGGTGGCGCTGCGGTATTTTAATGTCTACGGGCCGCGTATGGATACCGAGGGCAAGTACACCGAGGTGATGATCCGCTGGATGGAACGCTGCGAGGCTGGCCAGGCGCCGATCATCTTCGGCGACGGCAGGCAGACGATGGACTTTGTGTACGTCGAGGACATCGCGCGCGCGAATCTCTGCGCGGCGGCCGCGCCGGTGGATTTTGGCATTTACAATGTGGCGCGCGGCGAAGAGACCTCGCTCGCCGATCTCGCGCGCAGCATCGCGCGGGCGATGGGCGTGCCGCGCGAACCGGAGCTGGCGCCGGAGCGGGGCGTGAGCTCGGTGCGTCGTCGTCTGGCGGACATCACCGCGGCGAAACGCGATCTGGGTTTCACGGCCGAAGTCGGCCTCGATGAGGGCATCGATAATCTCGTGGCGTGGTGGCGCGCCCGCTGCGCCGTCGCATGAAAAAGATCGCCCTCGCCAAACCGTTGCTCGGTGCGACCGAGCAGGAAGCTGCCGCGGCGGTGATCGCCAGCGGCTGGCTCACGCAGGGACCGCGCGTCGCGGCTTTCGAGCGTGCGCTCGCGATGCGCCTCGGCACGCCGCACGCATGCGCGGTGTCGAACTGCACCACGGCGCTGCATCTCGCGCTGCACACGCTCGGCATCGGGCCGGGCGATGAAGTCATTACGGTCAGCCATTCGTATGTCGCGACGGCCAACTCGATCCGGCACTGCGGCGCGGAGCCGGTGTTCGTCGATATCGATCCGGTGTCGTTCAACATCAATCCGGAGCTGGTGAACAATGCGGTGACCTCGCGCACGCGCGCGATTCTCTGCGTGCACCAGATGGGCCTGCCCTGCGATCTCGCCCGGCTGAGTGCCATCGCGCGCAAGCACGATGTGCCGCTCATTGAAGACGCCGCGTGCGCCATCGGCTCAAACATTTGGATCGACGGGCGCTGGATGCCGATCGGACAAGCGATCGGAGATGTGGCGTGTTTCTCGTTTCACCCGCGCAAGGTCCTGACGACCGGCGAGGGTGGAGCGCTCACGACGCGTTCGTCGGAGCTGGACCGTCGTTTCCGTCTGCTGCGCCAGCACGGCATGGACGTGAGCGATCTCGTACGGCACTCGGCGGGCAAAGTCATTTTCGAGGACCACGTGGAGGTAGGCTACAACTACCGTATGAGCGACCTGCAGGCCGCCATCGGCGAGGCGCAGCTCGCGCGGCTTGATGGCATCGTCGCACATCGCCGCGAGCGGGCCGACGAGTATCGCGCACGCCTCGCGGAGGTGGAGTGGATTCGTTTCCCGAAGGAGCCGGACTGGGCGCGCAGCAACTGGCAGTCGCTCTGCGTCGTGCTCGCGGCCGATGCGCCGCTGTCGCGCGATGATCTCATGCAGCGCCTGCTCGAGCGCGGCATCGCGACGCGTCGCGGCATCATGAATTCCCACCAGCAGACCGCGTATCGGAACCACACGCTGCGTTTCCCGCTCCCGCACTCGGAGGCGGCGCATGCGCGCGGACTCATCCTGCCGTTGCCGGCGGACATGACGACCGACGACGTCGACTACGTCTGCGACGAAATTCGCCAACTACTGCCCGTCTGACGCATGTCCGCGACTCCGCGCCCTCGTCTCCTATATTTCAACGGTCCCTGGGATTATCTCGGGGAGCGCATGAAGGCCGCATACCTGCGGCCTTTCGAGCGCCTGCTCGCGCAGGACTTCGAGGTGATCTCGGTGGTCGGCGACTGCGACTTCGCGAGCGAGGTCAACCAGCACAAGCCCGACCTCGTGCTCTTCCATACCGGGACGGAGTGCCCGACGGAGCAGGTGCCGCGTATCACGCACACCGATGCGCACCCGCACATCCCGCGCATCGGGTTTCACTGGCGGGATCCGTTTACCCCGACCCGGGCATTCGCGATGGAGCGGCTGCGCGAGTGGCGGGTCGACGCGATCGTCACGATCAACCGCCCGACGGACTCGCCGGCGCCGTATTTCCGCGACACGTTTTATCTGCCCTTCTGGATCGATGACGCGGTCTTCAAGGACTACGGCGAACAGAAATTCATTCCGATCACGCTGGCGGGCTCTGGCTGGACCGAGCAGGTGATCTACGGCTGGCGCAATGAAATCGCCAAGGAACTGATGCCGCGCTTCGCGGTGTTTCACTCGCCGAGCGGCGAGGTGAGCAATTCACGGCACCAATTCGTCGGCGAGAACTACGCGCGCCTGCTGAACCGCAGTTACTTTTCCGCCGGCTGCGGCACGCTCAACCGCCTGCTCACCCTCAAGCTCCTTGAGATTCCTGCGGCGCGTTGCTGCCTTATCACCGAGGAAACCGAAGTGCTCAAGGCCATCGGCTTTCGCGATGGCGAGAACTGTGTATTCGCGACCGGCGGTAATGTCGCCGAGAAAGTCGGCGCGCTGCTCAACGATCCCGCGCGGCTCACGGCGATCACGGACGCGGGCTTCCGCCTCGTGCACGAGCGGCATACGCAGCGGCAGCGGACGTTTTTCCGCGACTGGTTTGCGCTCTGGAAGAGCAAGCAGCCCGGCCAGCGGATCGTGCAGCCTGATCCCTTTGGCGCACTGGAGTTGGTGGGCGAAAACGAAGCGACGCCTGCGACACGTTTCCCGACGGAGAATCCGCTGATCGGGAAACTTCACGAGGGCTATCACCTGCTGCAGGCGCAGCAGTGGACGGCGGCGGCGGAGCGCTTCGAGTGGATTCGCGGACGCATCCCGTACATGGCGGAGGCGAATCTCGGCAGCGCGCTCGCGCACCTTAAGCTAGGGCAGGCGGACCACGCGGTGTCGCTGCTCGTACACAACTACAATTTCCTCACGCAGGTCTTCCGTGGGAAGCAGCCCGATCCGATCGACCAAGCGTTCCTCGCGATGGTGGCAGTGCAACGTGGCATGGGTCCGAAGGGCATTGAGATCGCAGCGGTCGGCCCGCATGTGCGACACCCGGCGCTCAACGCGCTTCGGTGGATCTTCGCGCAGAGCCATCCGGCGCTTGTGACACGCAACGAGGCCTTCCGTATCAAAAAAGGCGATACATCGTGCAACACCGACTCGGTGCACATCCTCGCCGAGCCGTCGTTCGATGCGTGGGTGCAGCGGCTGCTCGGCTGCGCCAAACCTGCGCCGGCGGCGCTCTCCGCAGCCTGATCGCGTGCGTATGAACGACCTGCTCGCTCCTCTGCCTTCGCCCTCGGTGCCCGTCACCGAGACGCCGAGCGACGTCGATGTCGCGCTGTTTCGGCAGATGTATTTCATCCGCCGCTTCGAGGAGACGCTGCTGCGCCTCTTCGAGGAGGGCGTACTCAATGGGACCACGCACTGCTGCATCGGGCAGGAGGGCTCGGCGGTGGGCGTGATCAGTCGGCTGCGGGCGGGAGACCATATTTTCAGCAATCACCGCTGCCACGGACACTTTCTCGCGTGGACGGGCAATGCGCTCGGGCTTCTCGCAGAGATCATGGGTAAGAGCGCCGGCGTGTGCCGCGGACTCGGCGGCAGCCAGCACCTGTGCGCGCCGGGCTTCAAGTCCAATGGCATTCTCGGCGGCACCGCACCCAATGCCGCGGGCATCGCGCTCGCGGAAAAGCTCCGCGGCACCGACGCGGTGAGCGTGGTGTTTCTCGGCGACGGCGCGCTAGGCGAAGGGCTCGTGTACGAGACGCTCAACCTCGCGTCGCTGTGGAAGCTGCCGGTGCTCTTCGTCGTCGAGGACAACGAGTGGGCGCAGAGCACGCCGCGGAAGAATAATTTTGCGGGCAGTTTCTCGGGACGGTTCAACGGCTTCGGCATTCCCTGCGACGTGCTCCCCGCGGACGACGTGGTGATGGTCGCGCAGGGGGCGGAGAGGCAGCTCAAGGAAATCCGCGCGAAGCAGGGGCCGCGCGCGCTCGTGCTGCAGACGTATCGTTTTTGTCATCACTCGAAAAACGACGACAGCCGTTCGCCGGCCGAGGTGGAGGCGAATCGTCACCGTGATCCGCTGCTCATCCATGGCGTGCGCATCGAGGAAGAAGTGCGCCTCGCGCTCGAAGCGCAGGTCGAAGCTGAACTCGCCGCGATCGTGACCGAGGCGAGAGCGTTGCCCTGAATCCCATGCTCTACGGCAAGACACTCAACCAAGCGCTCCATCAGCTCATGACGGCGGACGGCCGGGTGCTGCTGCTCGGCGAGGATCTGGCCGATCCGTACGGCGGCGCGTTCAAGGTTACCAAGGGGCTTTCGACGGCGTTTCCCGGACGCGTGCTCTCCACGCCGATCAGCGAGGCGGCGATTACGGGCGTGGCGGGCGGGCTCGCGATGTCGGGCTTTCGGCCGATCGTGGAGTTCATGTTTGGCGATTTCACGACGCTGGCCTTCGACCAGGTGGTGAATCACCTGACGAAGTTTGGCCCGATGTACGCGGGGCAAGTGAGCTGCCCGGTGATCCTGCGGACACCGATGGGCGGCGGGCGCGCGTATGGGCCGACGCACAGCCAGAGCTTGGAGAAACATTTCATCGGCGTGCCCGGGTTGTCGGTCGTCGGCGCCTCGCTGTGGCACTCGCCGCTCGCGGTGCTGAGCGCGTTGCTCGAGCGCAACGAGCCGACGCTGCTCATCGAGCACAAGCTGATGTACGGACGCGAATGCCATACCGTGACAAATGGTCGCTGCGGGGTGCTGCAGGTGGAGGAAATTCCTACGGCTGAAGGGCTCTCGACGTTTTGCATTCGGCCGGTGCCGCGGGCGTCGTGCCAGATGACGGTGCTCGCGTATGGCTGGTCGGCGGAGCTGGCGGTCGGGCTAGCGGAGAAACTGGCGGTGGAGCAGGAGTTGTTCGTGGAGGTCGTGGTACCGGCGCAGATTTATCCGCTCGATTGGAGCGTACCAGCGGCGTCGCTCGCGACGACGGGGCGCTTGCTCGTGTGCGAAGAAGGCACGGCGGGCGGCACGTGGGGCGCGGAAGTGGCGCTCGAGATGCAGCGGCAATTTTTCGGCAAGCTGAAGGCGCCGGTGACCTGCCTGTCGAGTGAGCGGGCGCTGATTCCCTCGGCGCCGTCGCTCGAAAAAGGCGTGCTCCTCGGGAGCGAGCGCATAGAGTCGAAGATCATCGAAATGCTCGCATGATCCCCGTCGCGCTCCCCGTCACTGAAGTCAACAGCAGCGCCTTCAACCTCGTCGAGTGGCTCGCCGCGGATGGCAGCACGGTGACGTCTGGCCAAAAGGTCGCGGTCGCGGAGACGACCAAGGCGATCTACGACGTCGAGGCACCGGCGGCCGGTGTGCTCGGTCACGCGCTCGCGGTGGGGCAGAGTGGAGAGTTTCAGAAACCGTTCGCGTTCATCTTCGCCGATGCGGCGGCGTATCAGGCGTGGAAGAACCAGCCGGTGGCGGCACCGGTGCAGAAGAGCGGTGCAAATTTTCAGGCGACCGCGAAGGCGGCGGCACTCGCGCAATCCGCGGGACTCGATCTAGCGGCCATCGATGCGCACGGGCAGTTGATCACGCTCCAGATGGTCGAGGCCGAGCTTGCGCGCCGCGCGGCGGCCGCGGGTGGGGCCGCGCTCGCGCCGCTTCCGAGTGCGCCGGGCGTGAAACGTATCGTGCTGGTCGGCGCGGGGCTCGGGGCGACGCAGGTGCTCGATATCCTTTCGCACGACAAGACGGTGGCGGCGGTCGCGATGTTCGACGACAACCGCGCGCTGTGGCGTCAGCTGCAGCACGGCCTGCCGGTGCTCGGCGGCTCTCAGGAGATGAAGGCGGTGTTCGACGCGGGCGGCTTCGACGCGGCGATCATTGCGGTCGGCACTTCGGTCGCGGCGCGGGTGAAGCTGCGCAAGCTCTGCGAGGGCTTTGGCATTCCGCTGGCCAATGCGATCGATCCGTCGTGTCGCATCGGCCTGCATGCGAAGCTCGGCTCGGGCAACATCTTCAATGCCTTTTGCTTCGTCGGCACGCATGCGGTGATCGGCGACAATAATTTCTTCTCGTCCTTCACCTCGATCGAGCATCACTGCGAGTTTGGCTCCGAGATCGCGACCGGCCCGGGCTGCAAGTTTTCCGGCTGCGTCAAGGTCCGCGACCGCGTGCGTCTCGGCACCGGCATCTACGTGCAGCCGCACGTGGAGATCGGCGCGGATGTGCAGGTGGCGTCAGGGGCGGTGATCGTCGCCAGTGTGCCCGAAAAGCATGCGGTGAAGACGAAGACGGTGACGACGCAAGTCGTGCCGCTGCGCTGATTAACGCGCACGATTGGGCGCAGATTTCGCTCAAGTCCGGCGCTTTTGCGCCGATCTGGGCTTAGTCGTGATTTTTGCGGGCGTCGTGACCCGACCGCCCTTTGCCGCACCTTTCGACACCACCTGTTCCCTCAGCCTCGACGTCAGGGTTTTCATCCGCAACTCGCGGAGGGCTCGCCGTGCCGACGCGCCGGGTGCGCCTCTGCTACTTCAACACGTGGGCGAAAGAACTCGAGGAAGCCGCGAGCTACATCGCGCGCGTGCCGACGATCGACCTGACCAAGCTGGTTACGATCCCGCAGGACCCGGTGCTGCTGGCGAAAGCGCGGCTCGATTGCGACTGGTACGGGGAAAACACGCGCTGCTTCGCGGCGGTCACGCATCCGGACATCGAATTTCTGCCCGCTTGGGTTTGTGGCCGCGAAGGCGTGCTCGATCTCGCGCGCGTGCCGCGGGAAGCGGGCGAAGAGCGCTGGCTCGTCACGATGGGGCAGCAACCGGAGCAACTCGGGCCGATGGCACCGAAGGTTTTTACGTTTCTAGCGAAGGTCGGGGTGCGGCATCTCTTCTATGCCTTCGACGAGGCGAGCCGGACGATGCCGTGCTTCGGTGCGATCGCGCCGTACCTCGATGTGCTAATTCACGACGAAGCGCCGCTTGCGCCAGCGCCGCTGCGCGCGGACTGCGTGACGCTGCATCGGAGCTGGGTGGCGAATCTCGTGCCGTTTGCCGCGCCGTTTTGCGCGGAGCCGGAGGAGCGAATCGTGTTTCTCGGTTCGCAGCTTGGACTCACGCCGCACCGGCAGCGGCAGGTCGCGTATCTACGCGAGCGCTTCGGTGATCGGTTTTTTGCGATCAGCGATCATTCGCTGTCGGTGGCGGATCGCGTGTCGCTGGCGTCGCGGGCCAAGGTGAGCGTGTGTCCCGAGGGACGGAAATTTGCAACGCCCGCGATGGCGCAGACGCATACGGACCGGCCGTTTTGGTCGGGCTGCCTCGGGCTCGTGCCGGTAAGCGAAGACTCGGCGAAGGGTGGTCGCCTCGAAGAACTGCACCGCGCGAATCTTATTCGCCGCTACCCGCACGACGACCTTGCGGCGCTCGGGGAGGCGTGTGAGCGCGCACTGGCGGCTACGGCCGAAGAGCGGCGTCGCATCTACGACCATTTCAATTCCCACGAAACCATCGGGCCGGTCGCCATCGCGGCCGTCGCCCAAACTCAACCCTTTCATCCATGATCTCACCCTTTCTGCTCGATGCTCCCCTCGTGTCTTCGGCCTCCGCCAAATCGTCGGTGACGACGGCTGATGCGGCTCGCCGCGCGCTGCTGTTTTTCCTCTCGCATCAGGACAGCTACCGGAAGCCGCTCTTCTCTACGCAGGAAATTTTCTGCGGCCCGGATACCGAGCGGCGCAGCAATGCGGGCAAGATCACTGCGCTGAACGTACCCGTCGGCGAGCCCGACATGCGCGACGTGCTCGCGCAGCTCCCTGCGGCGCAGACGCCGGACTTCGTCGTGGTGAAGGCAGATGCCACGGGGCGCAATTTCCCGCGCAACGTCTCCGCGGTGAAAGGGCAGAAAGTGCTGCTCGTCGGCGATACGCACCACTTTGGCCAGCCGCTGCAGAAGCTGATCCGCTACGCGCAGACGGAGGCGTTTGACTATGTGATCTTCGATCACACGCGGCACCACGCGCGGTTCTTTGCCGAGGCGGGTCTGCGCAATCTCTTCTGGATGCCCGCGCTCGACTACGGATTCGTGCAACGCGACCTCCGCGCGAAGCCCTCGCACGCGCTGACTTTTGTGGGCCAGGCGGGCAAGCATCACCCCTTCCGCTGCAGCGTGCTGCAGCAGGTGCAGGCGGCGGGCCTCCCGCTGGAAATCCTCCGCGGTCGGCTCACCGAGACGGCGGACCTCTATGCGGACTCGCAGGTGACGCTGAACATCTCGCTCAACGGCGATCTTAATCTCCGCGTCTTTGAGTCGCTGGCGGCGGGCGGCTTTCTCCTCACGGATGAACTCGCACCGGACTCGGGCCTCAGCCGCCTCTTCGAGGCGGGCAAGCACCTAGACACGTGGCGCTCGACGGGCGAGCTGATCGAAAAGATCCGTCACTACCTCGCACATCCGGCCGAGGCCGCGCGCATCCGCCGCGAAGGTCAGGCGGAAGTGCTCCGCAATCATCACCCGAGCGTGAAGCTCCGCGAGTTCTATGCGCTGCTCGACAACGGCGAGGTCAACTCGCGCTACGATCTCACGCAAGAAGCATGGTGGCCGCGCGGCACGACCGTCGTGTCGCCGGGACTGCCGTCGCGCCTCGCGAGCTACGAGACTTTGCAGGAGCTGCACCGCACGGCAGGCGCGGCGACGATCTTCACCGATGCGCCGGAAGAACTGAGCGATTTTGCGAATCTGCCGCGGTTAAAGCTCGCGCCGCTGGCCGAACTGCGGCTGCCGGCGACGGTCAACGGCCTCTCGGAGCAGCATGTGCTCGCTTGGAACGAAACGACAACGGAGGAAACGCTGACTCGCTTCGGTGGAAATTACCTCCTCGCGCAGAATGCGGAAGCGGCGAAGCCCGCAGTGCTGGCCGATTGGGGTTTTGCCCCGATGGGCGACGCTGGTATCCTCCGACTGGATACACCGATGCTCTTTCTTAACCGCGCCTGGGCGGCGGGAGCGCATGAGAATGTGCGCGCGCGCTTGGCGGCGACGACGGCCGCGGTGAAGGACTCGGCAGATTGCCTCACGCTCGCGAACTACGCCGAGCAACTCGGCGACGTGGAATTGCAAGGCATGGCGCTGCAGCGGGCCATCGGCCTCGATCGCGGCAACCAGATCGCGCTCCTGTCGCTCGCGGGCATCTTGCTGGAGCGCGGCGATGTGAAATCGACGGCGATGATCATCGAAGAAGCGGCGCGACTCGCTCCGCTGCCGGAGGAAATCGACGAGCTGCGGCAGAATTTGACGACGCAAGCCGGAGAGCAGCCGGAGGTGGCAACCTATCTCCACACGATCGGCCGCGGCACGCCGGAGCTGGCGGCGAAGGCGCGGAAAATCCTACTCGTGACGAATCTCTTTCCGCCGCAGGAACTCGGTGGCTACGGGCGAATGATGTGGGAGTTTGCCCACGGTCTGCGCGTGCGCGGGCACGAAGTGCGCATCCTCGCGGCCGATCAGCCGCAGCTCGGCAAGACACCGACGGCGGACGAAGTGGAACTGGAGCAGCGCGTCGACCGCAGTCTCGAAATGTTTGGCACGTGGCAGGACGGAAAACCGGTGGTCGTGAGCGATCCGGCGGAGCTGGCCAAGCGCGCGAAGGCCAATGCGAAACTCGTGCGCACGGCGATCCATCATCGCCGGCCGGATGTGGTGCTGGCGGGCAATCTCGATTTTCTCGGACTCGGGCCGGTGCAAGCGGCGCTCACCCTCGATGTACCGGTGCTCCACGCCGTCGCGAATGCGGGTCCGGGCTACGACGCGACCGAGCAGCCGAGCGATCTGCGCTATTGGGCGGCGCCGTGCAGCAACTGGAATGGTGCGGCGTTGCGGCAGGGTGGTTATTTCCCAACGCGGATGGAAACGCTCTATCCCGGCGCGCGGGTGGATCGCTTCTTCCGACTATTTTTACCGGACACCGCGCGGCTGCGCATCTGCTACGCGAGCCTCGTAATGCCGTACAAGGGCGCGCATGTGCTGGTGGAAGCGCTGGCGCAGTTGCATGCGGCGGGCGTGGATTTCTCGGCGGAGATCGCGGGCGACACGCCCGACGCGTCGTTCCGTGAGAAACTGCTCGATGTGATCGTGCAGCGCGGCATGGCGGACAAAGTGAAGCTCACGGGCTTCCTCGACCGACACGGCCTCGCGGAGATGTTCGGGCGCAGCAATGTGCTCGTGTTTCCGAGCCAGTTTCCGGAGCCATTTGGCATCTCGCAAGTCGAGGCCATGGCGGGCGGGCTCGTGGTGGTGTCGAGCGGCACGGGTGGCGCGCGAGAGATTGTGCGGCACGGCACCGATGGCCTGCTCTTCGATGCGGCGAATCCGAACGACCTTGCGAACAAACTCTACTCGCTCGCGGGCGATCAGGAGCAGTTTACGAAGCTTCAGACCGCGGCGCAGCGCCGAGCAGTGACGCTCTCGGTGGAAAACGCCGTGAAGCGGATCGAGCAACTCGTCGATGAGATGACGGCGTAAGCGCCGCTCGCCTCAGTCCGCTACCTTAGCGGAGAAAATCAGCGAGTAAACGGGGCCGACGTCTCCGCGCTGGAGATCGTGGGCACGTACGCGCACGCACGCAGCGAGGACTGCGGCGTCGAACTCAGGCGAACCGGACGGCTCAACAATACTTGCGCCGCTTAATGTGCCGTCGGCTCGGACGGAAAATTCCACACGAGCGGAGAGCTCGGATGGGTGGGGAAAGAGCGCTGCGAACGTCGACTGAAGGTCCGCGCGTAGCTGCGAGACGAAATTGGGTGGGCCGAGTTCGTTGCCCGAGGCTGGAGGTTGGGCAATCGGCGCGGGCGAAATCGGATGAGTCGGCCTCGGGGAGATGGGAGAAGACGGAGAATGGGGACGCGGAGCCGCCGGCCGATTGGGCGCAGGAATGGTCGCTATAATCTGTGCCGATAGTGTGTCCGCCGGATCCGCCGAAGGTGGAGTTGCTCGCGGCTTGGGTAGAGTGGGTATCGTGAACGTGGAAGAATTGGTTGGGGTACTCGATACGAGCCGAGTATCGATGGTCACAAGCGTGAGCTGGAGAACCGAGCGAGCCGGCAATGGAACGGATCGATTGAGCGTGAGCGCAAACGCAGCCCCGAGAATCGCGACATGCAGTGCGAGGGAGGCGGGGAAGCCCCGCAGCGTTTCGGAAGAGGCGTGGCTCATGAGTGAGCGGCGAGATTACTGCGAAGGAATAGCGAGTCGCTCTGGATAGGCGAGGGCGGAAGCGCGCGGCGAGGCGCGGGGTCCAAAAACAGAAAAACCCCGCGGCTTAGGCGGGGTTTCCTGCGATATGTGACTGGCGGTCGCGGGCCGCGGGCCCACTCGAGAGGACTTCGAGTTCTTGCCCGTTTCCCGGCCGCCCCGTGAGGGGCGGCCGGGTTTGGGCGAATTATCGAACAACCACTGAGTGAACTCGGGACTCGTTAACCGAGCAGACGCATAGCGATCTGCGAGCTCTGATTGGCTTGCGAGAGCATCGCGGTGCCGGATTGCACCAGAATGTTCCAGCGGGCGAGCTGGGTGGATTCTGACGCGACGTCGACGTCCGTGATGCGGCTGGAGGCTGCCTCCAGGTTCGCCTTGTTCACCGTGAGCAACTCGCTCGCGAAACCGAGGCGGCTCTGCTCGGCGCCGTTGCTGGCGCGGAACGTGGCCACGTTCTGAATCGCAGTCGAGATGGCACTGAGCGTGACGCTCGAGCTACCGAGGCTGGAGGCGGAGGAGGCAACCAAGGTGCCAACGCCCGTACCAGTGCTCGTGAGGTCACGACCCGCGACCGTCACCGCCGAGGCGGTGGAGCCGTTTTCCGTGACCGCAACCGTCAGACTGCCCGTGCCGAACAGCGAAACACCGTTGAAGGTTTCGTTGCCGACGGCACTGAGCTGGGCCTGGAGCTGGGTGAACTCCGCATCGTAGTTCGACAGGTCGGAGCTGTTCTTGGTCGGATCCGAGTAGAGGGTCTTCAACTCGCTGATGCGGTCGAGAACCTTGCCCGCGACTTTGAACGCACCGTCCTGCGTCTGCAGGAACGACACGGCGTTGCCAATGTTGGATTCTACCGCGCCCTGACGCCGGGCGGCGGCCGACAGCTTCATCGAGACCGCGAGACCACCGGCATCATCCGAGGGATTCACGATCTTAGATCCGGACGACAGCCGGTTAAGGCTGCGCTGGAGCATCGCATTCGAAGCGGCCAGGTTGTTTGAGGCAACCGTCGCCGCTGTGTTGGTATTAATCACGACTGACATGGTATCTGTCCTTGATAAGTGCGACTTTCCGTTGTCGCTACGGGCCTGATTGATCGGCGCGGGCCACGCCGTTCACGGCATATGCCGTAAAGAAGCCCTGCGCACGGCTACGTGCGCAGAAAACCAACGGGGGATGTGCAAAGAACCGGGAACTCTCCTGGCACCGCCGACAACCGCGCAGACGGTGCCGCTCGCGCGGGCGGGGGACCAGTCCACCCGCGCGCCGGAGAGGCGGCTAACTGTACTTATTTCAGGACCGGCCCCAGTGGCCGGATTAACCGAGGAGCTTCAGGGCGACCTGAGCGCTCTGGTTGGCTTGCGAGAGCATCGCGGTGCCGGATTGCACCAGAATGTTCCAGCGGGCGAGCTGGGTGGATTCTGACGCGACGTCGACGTCCGTGATGCGGCTGGAGGCTGCCTCCAGGTTCGCCTTGTTTACCGTGAGCAACTCGCTCGCGAAACCGAAGCGGCTCTGCTCGGCGCCGTTGCTGGCGCGGAACGTGGCCACATTCTGAATCGCAGTCGAGATGGCAGACAGAGTGATGCCCGAGCTACCGAGGCTGGTGGCGGAGGTGACGACCAAGGCACCGACGCCCGTGCCCGTGCTGCTGAGATCGCGGCCGGAGATGGTCACCGCCGAGGTGGTGGAACCGTTTTCCGTCACTGCGACCGACAGGCTGCCCGTACCGAAAAGCGAGACACCGTTGAAGGTTTCGTTGCTGACGGCGGTGAGCTGGGCCTGGAGCTGGGTGAACTCCGCATCGTAGTTCGACAGGTCGGAGCTGTTCTTGGTCGGATCGGAGTAGAGGGTCTTCAACTCGCTGATGCGGTCGAGAACCTTGCCGGCGACTTTGAACGCACCGTCCTGCGTCTGCAGGAACGACACGGCGTTGCTAATATTGGTATCTACCGCGCCCTGACGCCGGGCGGCGGCCGATAATTTCATGGAGACCGCGAGACCACCGGCATCATCCGAGGGATTCACGATCTTAGATCCGGACGACAGCCGGTTAAGGCTGCGTTGGAGCATCGCATTCGAAGCAGCGAGGTTGTTTGAAGCAACCGTGGCCGCTGTGTTGGTATTGATTACGACTGACATGGTATTCGTCCTTGAGAAGCGCGACTTTCCGTTGTCGCCACGGGCCCGATTGAACAGCGCGGGCCACGCCGTCTACGGCTGAAGCCGTAAAAGGAGCTCTGCACACGATGGGGTGCGCAGAAAATCAGCGGGGGATGTGAATGAACTGAAGGAGCTCTCCGCGCACCGTCGACAACCGCGCAGACGGTGGGGCTCGCGCGGGCGGGGGACTAATCCGCCCGCGCGCCGGAGAGGCCGCTAACACTTATCTCAGGGCCGGCCCCGAAGGGTCGGATTAACCGAGGAGCTTGAGCGCGATCTGGGCGCTCTGATTCGCCTGCGACAGCATCGCGGTGCCAGACTGCACCAGGATGTTCCAGCGGGCGAGCTGGGTGGATTCGTGAGCGACATCCACGTCGACGATGCGGCTCGAAGCGGCTTCGAGATTGGCTTTGTTCACCGTGAGCAACTCGCTCGCAAACTCGAGACGGCTCTGCTCGGCGCCGTTGGTGGCGCGGAAGGTCGCGACGTTCTGCGTGGCGGTGCTGATGGCGGACAGCGTGAGGCCGGAGGAGCCGAGCGTGGTGACGCTCGAGGCGACCATCGCGCCGACACCGGTGGCGGTGCTGCTCAGATCGCGGCCGGCGACGGTGACGGCGCTGGTGGTGCTGCCGTTTTCCGTCACGGAGACGGAGAGGCTGCTCGTGCCGAACAGCGAGACACCGTTGAAGGTCTCATTCGTGAGCGCGTTGAGCTGGCTCTGGAGCTGGGTGAACTCCGCGTCGTAGTTCGACAGGTCCGACGAATTCTTGGTCGGATCGGAGTACAGCGTCTTGAGTTCGCCGATACGCTCGAGGACCTTGCCGGCGACCTTGAGGACGCCGTCCTGAGTCTGGAGGTAAGAGTTGGCGTTGCCGATGTTGATCGCCACGGCGCCTTGACGGCGGGCCGCTGCGGTCAATTTCATCGAGACGGCGAGGCCGCCCGCGTCGTCGGCAGGCGTGACGATTTTGGAGCCGCTGGAGAGCCGGTTCAGGCTCTTCTGCAACATATCGTTGGAGGCGGCGAGGTTGTTCGCGGCGATAGTCGCCGACGCGTTGGAGTTGATTACGACTGACATGGGATCTTCCTTGATGCTAAGCGTGGCGTCCGTGCCACAGTCGGACTCAGTGGGATCGGCTCTGAGTCGCGCCGGTCTTGGCATTTGCCTCGACGTGGATGATAACGTCGCGGTTCGCGGAAAACTTTACCGCGTCTGTGCGGAAAATTTTTCTCGCAGGGGAAATTTGTTCCCGTGTGGCGGGTCGTTTCTCCTCTGAGAATGCGCAAAGTTCGGACGCGGAAAAAAATTCAAGCGAAAATTTTCGCCGCTAAAGCTGCGAAGCGACCGTGCCGATAAAGGTGCGGGGCATTCTGCCCTCATCCCTCCCACCCATGGCTGGCATACAAGTCTCAGGCCTCGTCGCCAACTCGGCATTCGATTGGAAATCCGTCGTCGATCAACTGATCAAGGCGGACAGCATCCCGATCGACAACATCAAGGCCGAGCAGACAAAAAACACCGACAAGATCTCCGCGCTCGTCGATGTGAAGAACGCGCTGCTCGACCTGCAGGACTCGGTGCAGAATATCCGCGCGAACAATGTATTCTCGTCGCGTAATGTTTCCACGGATACGGCGAACACGACGTGGAAATCGAGTTCATCCGCCGGCGCGGCGCTCGGCACCTACGCCTTTGACGTCACGCAGATCGCGACGCAGGCGCGACTCTCGGGAGCGGGCGATATCGGCGCCGCGCTCAATGCGAGCAACGACGTCTCCGCGCTCACGATTGCCAACATGCGCACGGCGACGCCGGTGAGCGCGGGCGTCTTCACGGTGAATGGCCAGCAGGTCAACATCGCCACGACGGACACGCTGCAGGGCGTCTTCGACGCCATTTATACGGCCACGGGCGGTGATGTCACCGGCACCTATGATTCCTCGACGGACAAGGTCACGCTCACCTCGGCGAGCGGCGACGTCCTCCTCGGCGCGGGCAACGACACGAGCAATTTCCTCAGCGTCTTCAAACTCGCCAACAACGGCACCGGCTTGGTCTCCAGCTCGGACAAGCTCGGCACGGTGAAGCAGAACGCCACGCTCGCGAACTCCGGTCTCAGCGGCCTCACGGGTGCGGGCTCGTTCAAGATCAACGGCGTGAGCTTCAGCTACGACCCGAGCTCCGATACGCTCGGCGGCATTATCAATCGCATCAATACCGCTGGCGTCGGCGTGACTGCGTCCTACGACTCGGCGAACGACCGGATGACAATTTTCAACAATAGCACCGGCGATACGGGACTCGGCGTCTCGGACACGACCGGCACGCTGCTCGCTTCGCTCGGGCTGACGAGTGGATCAGGGGCGGCGTTTTCTCGCGGCAAGAATGCGCTCTTCACCGTCAACGGCGGCAACCAGCTCGTCAGCGCGAGCAACACGCTGGAGAGTTCGGTGACGGGCATCTCGGGCTTCAGCGTGACGGTCAACACTCAGACCAAGCAGACCCTACAGGTGCAGAGCGACACGAGCACGATGCAGACGGCGATTCAGAGTGTCGTCGACAAGTTCAACACCCTGCAGAGCCTGATCAACGACAAGACGAAGATCACCATCACGGGCAGCAATGTCTCGGGCTCCGTGCTCACCAACAATCACGAGGTCGAGGCTTGGGGTAATCGGCTCCAGCAACTCGCCTTCGAAAGTGTCAGTGGCCTCACCGGCTCGGTGCAGCATATCGACGACCTCGGGATCGACTTCAACGGTATCGCTGGCCAGCTCACGATCAAGAATCCCGACAAGCTCGCCACCGCGCTCTCCGACCACCCGGACGACGTCTCGGACTTTTTCCTCAAATCCAACACGGGTTTCGTCGCGAAGTTCTATTCGTACCTGACGACCTCGATCGGTGAGGACTCCACGCAGCAGACGAATCTCACCAAGTCCAACTCCGCGCTCGATACCCAGATCGCGACGATGCAGTCACGCATCGACAACGAGCGCGAGCAACTCACCAACTCGTTCATCGCCATGCTTGACGCGCAGTCGGCGGCCAACTCGGCCAACACGACGATCACGAATGCATTCTTGAAGAACAATTCGTCTTCCTGATTTCAGCCATGTCGCGCTCCGTTACTCTTCGCTTCGCCGCCTTCGCCGCACTCTGCGCCGCCTTGGCCGGCTGCACGGCCACCACGTCGATCCAAGACCCGGTGCGCTACGGCCCCTTCTACGCTCCGCGCAATATCCAACGCGACCCACAGCTGCCCTCGTATCTTCGCCGCGTGCTGCTGCTGCCCTCCGCAATGGGCGATCGCTCATTGGCCGAAGCGGGCAATGTCCTTGACGATGCGTTGGCCGATTCGCTCCAGCGCCAGGCGCGCTTCGAGGTCGTGCCGCTGTCGCGCACCGAGTGCCTGCGTCGCTACGGGGTGGAGGAGTTTTCCTCGGTGGCGCCGCTGCCGCATAAGTTCCTCGAGCGCGTCGCCGCTGACTTCGCCGTCGATGCCGTGATCTTTGTCGATGTCACCTCGTACCGCGCCTATCGGCCGCTCGCGCTTGGGCTCCGCGCCAAGCTCGCCACGACCGAGACTACGCGGGTGGTGTGGGCGTTTGACGAACTGATCTCGGCCGCCGATCCCGCGGTGGCCAACTCCGCTCGCCAGTTCTTCCTCACCATGGACCGCGCGACGGTGCCGGTCGACCTGAGCCACGAGGCCTTGCAGAGCCCGAGCCGCTTCGCCGCCTATGCGTCGGATGCGATGTTCAAGACCCTCCCACCACGATGAGCCGCCCTGATCACGCATTTGTCACGGCTGGGCCATTTCTCCTAAAGTTTGTCCCAACCGGGACGATATTGCGAAAGACAACCAACGGCGTTCCCTGTAGCGAACTTCATCAGAGGCTGACCGTTATCCTCCAAAGCCAATGATCCATTCCATGTCCTCATCCGAGCGGACTCCTCGTCCGGACTCCGCTCACACGCACTTGCCGAAGGCTGTTGCCCGGCCCGTGGCGTCGGACCGTTTCTCTACGCCCCAATCGGCCCAGCTTCACGCCGCCCTCGAGGCGCAGCCGGAAGTGCGCCCCGAAGTGGTCGCCCGCGGTCGCGCGCTTGCCGCCGATCCCAGCTGGCCCACGCCGGCCGTCATCACCAAGGTCGGCCAGGCGATCTTGAACTCGCCCGACCTCTCGGAAGACCAGTCCTAATCTGCGCCTTACCCCATGGTCGCCCAAGATTGCGCACGCGCTTACCGCGCCAACGCCGTCCTCACCGCCAGCCCCGGCCAGCTCGTACTGATGCTGTTCGACGGCGTGTTGAAGAGCCTCGCACTCACCCGCGATGCCTTCGGCCGACCGCCCGAGGACGCGCGCCGCTTCGAGATCATCAATCAGCAGCTGCAGAAGGCGCAGAACATCATCGGCGAACTCCAGTCCACGCTCAACCACGATGCCGGCGGCGAGTTCGCGACCAACATGGAGCGCCTTTACGAATACTACAATCGCCGGCTCTTCGAGGCCAACCTCCGCAAGAAGGTCGAGCCCGTGATCGAGGTCGAGCGCTTGATTCGCGAAGTGCGCGAAGCCTGGGCGGAAATGCTCCGCAATCAGGACGCGCCCGCCACCTCCGGCACCCGCGTCGCCTGAGTTCGATGGAAACGCCCGCGCAAACCGCCGCTCGTCTGCTCACCGCGCTCGAGGATTTCGGTGCGCAGACCGGCAACCTCCTGCGCCAGCGCCAATTTGCCGATGCCGCCGCCCTCATGCGGCGCACCTCGCCGCTCGTCGAAAAGCTCGCCTCGCTCGCGCCGTCCGCGCCGATGCTGAAGGAGCGGGTGGGGGAGTTTCTCGCCCGCCAGCGCGCCGACATGGCGCTCCTCGCCGAAGCGATCGCCGAGACCAAGGCTGCCCTCGCCAACCTCGATGGCACCCGCGTCCGCGTGCAGCAGTTCGCTCCGGTTTACGTCGGTCGCCAGCAGCGCTCGCGCTTCAACGCCGAGGCCTGAGCCGTCTATCCCGCAGCGGGATCTCTCTTTCTATCTTTCTTCTTTTTCCAGAAAACAAACGGGCCGCGAGGATCACTCGCGGCCCGTTTTGCTTTTGGAAAAACGTATGAGGGGTTCAGCCCGCCGAAGCCGGCGCTCAGCCCGTCGCCAGCGCCGCCATGTCCTCGACGCCGCGTGTAACCACGGTGCCCGCCGGCGGACCCGCGAGCCATTCGGCCGCGATGCGGCGAGCCTCGCTCGTCCATTGCACGCCTGGTTTGTCAAAGACCGTGTGGTGACCGGTGAACTCGGCGTCGGCCCAGTTCAGCGCGGCCTTGATGCAGATCGAGCCGTCCGCCAAGCGGAAGCACTGGAGAAAGATCGCGCCGCGCGCCACCGGGCCGACGGAAGTGCGGGCCACCAGCGACATGCGCGCGAGGCCTTGGTGAAAGCTCACCGTGCGCAGGTTCTCCCAAGTACCGCCGGCCGGCTCCGGGTCGTCGGCGGCGATCGAGCGTTCGATATCGGACAAGAAGGAGAGGAGGCGGGTGGACATGAGATGAGGGCGCACCTTGGCGCAAGAGCGCAATCGGCTCACTTTTCGTGAACTTTAGCGATTTTGGGGAAAATACTCGAAAAAGTATTTTGCTTTGAATCGGCGGGGGGCGACGTTTAGCCATTGCTGACTGCCCCGTCCTAGCGGCATTTTTTTCCGACCCTCGCGATGTCTCTAGAAAAAGTTCTCATTATTGAAGACGAGCCGGTCGTCCGGAATCTCCTCAACGAGATCTTTCTGCGCCGGAAGTGCACCGTCGCGAAGGCCGAAAACCTTGCCCAGGCCGAGACCATCCTCGCCCGAGAGTCGTTCGATCTCGTGATGCTCGACATCCGTCTGCCCGACGGCGACGGCCAGAAGTTCCTCGAGCACCTCGCTACGCTCCCCGAGCGCCCGCTCGTGGTGGTGGTCACGGGTCACGGCAGCATCGAGTCGGCGGTCTCCTGCATGCGCGCGGGGGCCTTTGACTACCTGATGAAGCCTTTCTCCCCGAGTCAGATCGACGTCATTCTCAAGAAGGGCCAGTCCTACCGCCAGCTCCTCAACGTCAACCGCCACCTCAGCGACCCCGCCGACGACGATCTCGCGACGCTCGTCGGTCGCAGCCCGACGATGCTGCGCCTGCGCCAGCTCATCGAGCGCGTGGCCCCCACCGACGCCACGGTGCTCATCACCGGCGAGAGCGGCACGGGCAAGGAGATGATCGCCCGCGAGCTCTACCGCCGCAGCCCGCGCCGCAACCAGCCTTTCATCAAGGTCAACTGCGCCGCCATTTCCGAAAACCTCATCGAGAGCGAGTTCTTCGGCCACGAGCGCGGCGCATTCACCGGCGCCACCGAGCGTCGCGAGGGCCGCTTCGAGCTCGCCAATCAGGGTACGCTGCTCCTCGACGAGGTGAGCGAGATCCCCGCCAATCTTCAGGCCAAGCTCCTCCGTGTCCTCCAAGAGCGCGAGTTCGAGCGCGTCGGCGGCAACCGCACCATCAAGGTCAACGTCCGCCTCCTCGCCACGTCCAACCGCGATCTGCTCAGCTACGTGGAGAAGGGCGATTTCCGGCAGGATCTCTATTACCGGCTCAATGTCTTCCCGGTCCACGTCCCGCCGCTGCGCGAGCGCACCGATGACATCACCCTGCTCGCCGAGCACTTCCTCCAGCGCTTCGCCCGCAAGCACGGCGTGAAGGTCACCGGCTACGCCGACTCCGCCAACTCCGCGATGCTCAGCTACCGCTGGCCGGGTAATGTCCGCGAGCTGCAAAACACCATCGAGCGCGCCGTCATTCTCACCGAGCCCGGCCACCCTGTCACCGCCGCCGCGCTCGGCCTCCCGTACACCGGCGAGCCCAAGCTCGAGGAGATCGCGATGAATTCCGCGGTGCCGTTCGAGCTGCCCGCGATTCTCCCCGGGCCCGGACCCAATCTTACCAACGCCGAGGGCCAGATTTTCTCGATCGCCGAGCTGGAGAAGCAGGCCATCAAGGCCGCGCTCGCCCAGACCGCCGGCAACCGCGTCCGCTCGGCCGAGATGCTCGGCATCAGCGTCCGCACCCTGCGCAACAAGCTGCAGGAGTACCGCGAGTCCGGCGACCCCGTCGAGACCACCGCCGAGGCCGCCGAGAGCTGATTTTTTGTCCCAGCGGAGTGGATACGCGCACCCTTGTAGCGGGTTTGCGCGGTTTCTGCATCTTCTTCGCTAAAGTTGCGGGCCACCCGCGCCGATGCGTGTGCAACCCGCAATTGTCCGCGGGCTTTTGCATGAAGCTCCTAGTTCCACCGGCCGCCCCGCCGACGAAGGCTGTCCCAGCCTGCGAGCGCGGTCAAATTCCGCTCTAAACCTGCGCGACTCTGCGCCGATTACTCATTCAACGCCGCGCCGCGGCCAGCTATCAACATGCCCACCGAAACCGAAATCAACGAAAGCCAGGTCCGCGGCAATATCACGCGCGCGGTGAACGACGTGTTCAAGATCATGCTGGGTCGTGAGGCCTCCTTCTCCTCGCTCACGCCGCCCACCGGCACCGAGGAAATCTCGCCGCTCGCGAATCAGGTGATGCCCCACGTGGTCGGCATCGTCGGTTTCATCGGTGACGCCAACGGCCTCATCTATCTCTACCTCGACCAGGCCTTCGCCATCCGCTGCACCTGCCACATGCTCGGCATGACTGAGCAGGAGCTCACCGAGGCCGGCGACGAGGTGATCAACGACGCCATCGGCGAGCTGACCAACATGACCGTCGGCAGCTTCAAGAACGGCCTCTGCGACGCCGGCTTCCCCTGCAAGCTCACGATCCCGTCGATCCTCCGCGGCAGCAATTTCATCATCGAGCCCATCAGCTCCGCCCAGCGTTTCGTCTACAACTTCGAGTGCGGCGGTCACCGCGTGGTGGCCGACATCCTCCTCAAGGTGGGCGAATAAGCCGACCCCAATTTACCACGACCATGCGCAATAAAATTCTCACCGTGGACGATTCGAAGACCGTCCGCATCATCGTCCGCAAGGCCTTCAAACCCTACGACGTTGAAATCCTCGAAGCCGCCAACGGCGTCGAGGGCCTCGCGATCGCCGCGAAGGAAGTCCCCGCCCTCATCCTCCTCGACGTCACCATGCCCGTCATGGACGGCATCGAGATGCTCACCAAGCTCAAGGCCGACGCCGCCCTCAAGGGCATCCCGGTCATGATGCTCACCGCCGAGGGTGGCCGCGACAACGTCCTCAAGATCGCCAAGATCGGCGTGCGCGACTACATCGTGAAGCCCTTCAAGGAAGAGGTCCTCGTCGAGAAGGCCGGCCGCATCATCGACCTGAAACCGCTCTCCGACACCCCCTCGAAGACCAAGTCCATTTTCGATCCGGCCACCGTTCTCATCGTCGAGGACAAGCCCGCGATCATCCAGCAGATCCAGGATGGCCTCAAGCACACGCCGTGGAAAATCCACGGCGTGAGCACGCAGGGTGAGGCGATCGACTTCTGCACGAAGACGCCGCCCGACCTCATCATGATGAGCCTCTCGCTCCCTGAGGACGCCGCCTTCACGCTCTTCCGCCTCATTCGCAACAACGCCAAGACGAAGTACACGCCTGTCTTCGGCCTCGTCGTGAAGACCGAGACCGGCCCGCAGCAGATGGCCCAGCAGGTCGGCTTCACCACGATCATCACCAAGCCGATCGACACCGGCGAACTCGAGTCGAAGATCGCCAAGGCGATGCACCTCGATACGTCCCAGCGTTACTACACGCTCGAGGGCGACACCCTCGTGATGCGCCTGCCCGAGCAGTGCTCCACCTCGCTCCTCGCCGAAGCCTCCGACTACCTGAAGCCGAAGCTCGCCGAGGCCGTCGACGCCGGCCACAACAAGGCTCTCATCGATGTGCATCAGGTGAAGTCCCTCCACATGGGCATCATCAAGCTCCTCGTCCAGGCGATGGGCACCTGCCGCGAACTCGGCGTCCAGTTTGCCCTCGTGGGCAACCCGCAGATCATCGCCGAGTGCAAAGGCTTCGAGGAAACCCGCTCCTGGATGTTCTACGAGAGCCTCGACGAAGCGAAGTCCAACCTCGGCAAAAACGCCCCCGCGCCGATGCTCGCCGCGGTCTAACCCGCCCGAAGTATCCTCTTTCAAAAACCTCCGCCCTCACCGGCGGAGGTTTTTTGTTTTGTGCCGCACCTGATCGTAGCGGAACGCGTAAGCGTTTCGCCTCTGCGTAGCCACGAGCGCCCGCGAGTGGAAATGGGGACGCGGCGCCCCCGCCGCGTCTGCCTTCCCCTGTGGGAGGGGCTTTACGCCCCGACAATCCCACCCCCAGCTCCGCCTCCACCTGTAGCGACGAGCACCAGCGAGTCGACCTGCGCTCGATCCTTCCCAAAGATTTTCAAAGAACCCAACTCATCAGCGTTCATCCGCGGTTCAACCTCGTCCGAGCATCTGTGCCTCCGTGGTTCACCCCTTCTTCATTTCTCCGCCTCCGCGTCCGACTTCGACGTTCAAAGTTCAGCGTTCGAAATTCGACGTTCGCTCCGCGCACGCGGCAGTACCCGGTAGTAGCCGGTAAATAGAGGGAGATTCATCGTCCCGTAGCCGTAGCGCAGGCGTTCCGCCTGCCATCCTTATTGCCGCACCAGCTATTTCTTCCGCTCCTCTGCTTTCCCCTAAGCCGCTCGTGCCCGCCTGCTCCGGCCGCGCCGGCGCCTGCGATTTGTCCGTAGCCGCAGCCACGTCTTCTCTCGCGCCTGCAGCCTCCGGCAGAATCTCCGCTGCTTTATCCGGTCCCTGCTCAAGCGTCTGCTCCTCGATCCCCGTCGGCTCAGCCGGTTTCACTATCGCCGCCACGCTCTTCTCCGCCACCGGGCCCGTCTCCGCGCCCACCGCCGCATCCCGGCGCAAAATTCTCTTCACCGCCGCTTCGGACACCTCGTGCTCCTTGTCCCATTCGGCTCCTTCCTCCTCGTTCATATTCTCCGCGTTCTTCTTCGCGGTCTTCCGTTCCAGCACCACCACGCGCCGCTCCTGCAGCGCCATGCGGGTCGCGCCGAGCCGCGCGTGCTCCAGCGGGGTAAAAACGCGCACCAACTTCTGCGCCCGATCGAGATCCGGCTTCGGCTGCACCAGCGACTCGAAGAGCATCTGCGCCGCGAGCTGCCGCGCCACCGCGTCGAATTCCACCGGCTCGCCCTCGCGGCAAGCCTCCGCCGCCAGCACGGCCGCCGCATGCCGCCGCGGCACGATCCAGCGCGCGTAGTACCGCGACAGCGCGCTCGGCGACGTCGCCACATCGAGCTCCATCAGCACGAGGTCACGCACCTAGGCATAGCTCAGGTTTTTGTCTTCGAACCAACTATTGAGCAGCTCCCGGGAAGCCGCCGGCATGTTATCGAGCACCGAATCACTGCGAGGTTTGTTGCGTTGCATGGGACAAAAGCCGTCCCACCGAATCACCATGACCAGCGGGCGACTCCCCGTAGATTATCAGCTTTTCCCCCACCTGTCGCGCGCTCCATTGACACCATAGACTGTATTGCGCCTTTTTTCGAAAAATCGCGCACCTCGGACCGTTTTTGACCACGGATTCCACAGATCGGCACGGACGCCGCATGAGTTCGTATCCGTATCCATCCGCGTAATCCGTGGTCAAAAAAGCTCACACCATGGAGGGCCGAGCTCCCGCGAGGCCGTAACCTCCGCTCCAATCTTCGTCCAAGCCGCAGCCCCCAAGGGTAGGGCGGGTTATCCCTAACCCGCCGCGTTCGACTCCGCCCACCAGCGCACTGCGCTCAACCGGCGCGTTGGGGAAAACGCGCCGTTCCACCAGCCACATTTACTCATAGCGGAACGAGTGAGCGTTTCGTCCGCCTTGTCACCGCCTCGTGAGTAAATCCTCATCCCTTGCGAGCTCTTCATCATAGGTGAAACGGATGTTTTTCCCGTCGCGTGTCTGTGCGATGAGGAAGAAGTGCCCCACGCTCACCACTCGTAGCTCTCGCTCTAGACCTCCGCGTTCATTGAGAAGAACCAGCCACTCACCGTCGATCTGCCACGTAAGGGTTCGCCATCCCATAATTTGTCCGTCGCCCCACTTTGGCCATCCCGTGCTCACTCGAGCAGTGCTGCGTTCGAAGTTCAAAAAACCGGCGATCAGTGGATCGCTCGTTTTCAATCTAAGCCCGGCCAACAAATCCGGCTCCCAGTGCGTGTACTTCTGCTGGGGCCGACTGGCACAGCCCGCCACGAAAAGAGCCAATAGAAGAAACACGATCGCCGTTTTCATTTGAGCGGTGCGCAGGAGAAGCGTTCCACGCTGCTCAAATCAATGCACAAAAAACCCGGCGGTCGAAGTCCGCCGGGTTTACCACGGGCAATAAACTGAAACGGGAGATTCTGCCCTGCGCTCAGACCGCGTTCGCCATCGCCTGCACGGCCTCGGGGGCCACGACGCGGTCGATGTCGAGGAGCGTCTTTACCTGGCCCTTCACCTTGGCCATGCCGAGGAGATAGGCGGTGTCGACCTTCGCGCCGAAGTCCGGCGTGGGCTCGATCTCGTTCATGGGGAGGTTCACCACCTCTTCCACGCTGTCGACGATCAGGCCCATCTGCACGACTTGGTCGTTGGGCAGGCGGACTTGCACGACGACGATGCAGGTGCGATCCGCGAACTCGGCCTTCAGGCCGAATTTCACGCGCAGATCCACGATCGGGATCACGCGGCCGCGGAGGTTGATCACGCCTTTCACATAGGCCGGCATCTGCGGCACGGGCGTGATTTTCTGCATGCGGATGATTTCGCGGACCTTCAGGACCGCGATGCCGTACGCCTCGTTGTCGAGGACGACGGTGAGATATTTGCCGGCATGCTTTTCGGTGCCGGCGACAGGAGTGGCGGTAGCGGTGGCGCTCATGGAGTGATTAGAAATTTTCGAAGTTGAGATCATCGACGACGGGCTTCGATAGGGTCGAGCCGTCGGCCGACGGAGTGGAGGAGGGAAGCTTCGGCGAGATGATGCGCGTAGCCGGATGCTGGTTCGCATGGCCATCGTGCAGGGTCACGGACTCGCCCGCGTGCACCGGCGCCGCGTGTGCTTGGACGGGCGCATGCGAGTGCACCGGCTTGTGCATCGGGATCGGCGCCTTCGCGATGCGCTTCGGCGCCGCGGGCTTGGTGCTGGCCTTGCGCTCGACCGGAGCCGACGTGGCGGCGGTCGTGGTCGCGTTAGTGCCCGCGAGCACGCTGAGGTCGCGCACCACGTCGAGGAGCGCCTGGGCCTGCGCCTTGAGCTGTTCCGAGGCGGCGGCGGTTTCTTCCGCGCTGGCGGCGTTGCCCTGCGTGACCTTGTCCATCTGCGATACGGCCTGGTTGACCTGCTCGATGCCGCGGGTCTGCTCGGCGGAGGCGGTGGCGATCTCGCCGACGAGGTCGTCGACTTGGCGGGCCTTCGTGGCGATCTGCTTCAGGCTGGAGGCCACGCGGCCGGAAATATCCACGCCGGCGGAGCTCTTGGTGATCGAGTCGTCGATCTTCTGCGCGGTCTCCTTCGCGGCCTGCGCGGAGCGCTGAGCGAGGGTGCGGACTTCGTCGGCGACCACCGCGAAGCCCATGCCGGCCTCACCGGCGCGAGCGGCTTCGACTGCCGCGTTGAGCGCGAGGATGTTCGTCTGAAACGCGATTTCGTCGATCGTCTTGATGATCTTCGCGATGTTATCCGAGGAGCCCTTGATCGCATCCATGGCGGAGACCATCTCCTCCATCTGCTGTGTGCACTGATCGGCCGCGGTGCGGGTCTCGCGGGCGATCGCGTTGGCGTTCTGCGCATGCTCGGCGTTTCGCTTCGTCATGCTGTTGATCTCCTCGAGCGAGGCGCTCGTCTCTTCGAGCGACGCGGCCTGTTCGCTGGCGCCGGACGCGAGCGACTGGCTGGAGGTGGAGACTTGGTTGGAAGCGGAGGAAATCTGCGACGACGCGTCCTGCAGCGAGCCGGTCACGCGGCCGATGCTGGAGCTGATGGAGCGGGTGATCAGCCAGCCGCCGCCGATGGCGATCACGAGCGCGGACATCGAGATGATCACGGTCCAGGCGCGCGCCTGTGTCACGTGCGAGCTGATGCTCAGGTCGGAAGTAGCGACCGCGCTCTGGTTGAATTTCACGAGGTCGTTGAGGCCTTTCTCAAATGTGGCGAAAGCCGGTGCCGCCTTGGTCCTGATGAGCTTGGTGACCTCCGCGTCCTTGCCCGCGTCGCTCAGCGCTCGCTGCTCCTTGGCGATGTCGCGGTAGGCGTTGAAGGCCGGAATGAGCGGATCGTAGATCCGGCGCTCCTCGGGGTTGTCGACTTGTTGTTCGTAGGCCCGGAGCGTGGCGATCATCTGCTCCGACTCGGTCACCATCTGCGCGTCGAGTTCTTTGAGTTCCTGCGCATCCTTGGTGATGGCCGTCTTGAGCGTGAGCACCCGGAAGGTCATGGCCTGCTCGAGCGCCTTGTGGCTGACCTCGAGACCCGGGACGGCGTTTCTCACAATATCGTGCACGTCGCCGTCGACCTTGGAGATATTATAAAAGAAGAAACCGCCCAGCAACAGAGTGAGGGCGACGACGGCCGCGAATCCGACGGCGAGTCGGCGGGCGATGCTTTGGTTATTCATGATTCTCTACGAGAGGGTGGGCGTGGGTCTGGACGCAGGGCCGCCCGCAAATGAAATCCGGCGGCTTACCTGCTATCTCGTCCCGCAGCGCGGTGCGCTTGAGGGAAAAATGATACGTTCGCGCGAAATAGGGTTAAACCCACAACGGAGCCGCGCCGATGGGAACGCTGCACCTCTCCGTGCCCACATGCCTATTCCGTCGGAATCCCTCCCCGCGATTGAAACAGCCGTCAACCGCCTCGCCGCTGAAACCGTTTTGGCGACCCCGGGCCGCGACGACGGGCTGATCCCTGCCTACAGCCTGCTCAACGAGATCGCCGAGCTCTGCGCCGGCGAGCCGGCATTGCTCGAACCGGTAAAGACTTTGCACGGTGTCCTCGATAAGCGCCTCGACAACGCCCAGCCCTTCGACGCCGAGACCCTCGGCACGCTGGCTCGTCTCGTCGAGTGGCTGCCCCAGGCCCTCCAGGATCTTGCGCAGGGCCGCGCCCCACGCGCCATGGGCGATGCGCCCGCCGCCTCCGCGCAGGCCGAGGTCGCCGCCGAGCCCGAGGTCGAAGAGGCCGTGATGACCTTCGGCATCGAGGACAATCGTGAGCTGCTCACCGAGTTTCACTCCGAGGCCGTCGACCATCTCCAGCAGATCGAGGCCGCGCTGCTCGTGCTCGATCAAGAGCCCGACGAGCCCGAGGCGCTCGCGTCGATGTTCCGCTCGTTCCACACGATCAAGGGCAACGCCGGCTTCCTCGGCCTCGTGCCGATGCACACGCTCGCCCACGAAGTGGAGACGCTCCTCGACCTCGCGCGCAATCGGAAGCTCCGCCTCAACTCCGCGATCATCACGGAAATCCTTCGCAGCCGCGACGCCCTGCAGGCGCTCACGCAGCAGGTTGCCCGCGCGCTCGAAACCGGCACGCCGCCGACGACTGCCGTGCCCGTCAGCCACCTGATCCGCGCCGTCAACCGCCTCGCGGTCGTCGCGCCGGTCGAGACCAACACGATCGTTCCGCTCCCCGGTTCCGAGGCGACGCACGCGCCCGCCGCCGAGATCGAATCGCTCGAAGAAGAGCCGGTGCAGGCCTCCGAGACGCTCGCGCCTTTCCATCTTAGCCTGACCAATCCGCCCATGCCGCTGCCGGTGCAGATGGCCTCGGCTTCGCCCGCGGCCTCCGCCACGCCGAGCGCGGCCCACGGCAATGCCCCCGCCGCGCAGGCGACCAAGGGCGCCGTCAGCCAGACCGTGCGCGTCACCACGGACAAGCTCGACTCGCTCATGGACGTCGTCGGCGAGCTCGTGATCGTGCAGAGCCAGCTCGTCGAATCTTCCCGCGGCCTCGGCGGCGACGGCGGCTCTCCGCTGCAGCGCAATGTTTCCCAGCTCACCCGCATCACCAAGGAGCTGCAGCACACCGCGATGTCGCTGCGCATGATCCCGGTGAAGCCGATCTTCCAGAAGATGGAGCGCCTCGCCCGCGACCTCGCGCGCGATTTCGGCAAGCGTGTTTCGTTCCTCACCGATGGTGAAGACACCGAGCTCGACCGCACCGTCGTCGAGGAAATCGGCGACCCGCTCGTGCACATGGTGCGCAACGCGCTCGACCACGGCCTCGAATCCGCCGCCGACCGCCTCGCCCACGGCAAGCCCGAGATGGGCACGATCCACCTCCGCGCTTATCACCAAGGCAGCAACATTGTCATCGAGCTGCAGGACGACGGTCGCGGCATCGACCCCGAGAAGGTCCTCGCCAAGGCGCGCAAGCAGAACCTCATCGCGGAAAACGCCCAGCTCTCCCGCGAAGAGATCTACGCGCTGATCTTCCTCCCCGGTTTCTCCACGGCCGAAAAGATCACGGCGGTCTCCGGTCGCGGCGTCGGCATGGATGTCGTGAAGCGCAATATCGAAAAGCTCCGCGGCAAGATCGAGATCGTCTCCGAAGTGGGGCAGGGCTCGACCTTCAAGATCAAGCTCCCGCTCACCATGGCCATTATCGACGGCCTCGTGGTCGGCGTGGGCGGCGATCGTTTCATTCTCCCGAGCACGTCGGTGCAGATGGCCATGCGCCCGGCCAAGGAGAGCATCGTCACCGTGCACGGCACGGGTGAGGTGCTCGACCTCCGCGGCAAGATGCTCCCGCTCCATCGCCTGCATCGCCGCTTCGGCATCGCCGCGCAGGCCGAGCAGCCGTGGGACGGCATCGTCGTCATCGTCGAGACTTCCGGCAAGGTGAGCGCGCTGCTCGTCGACGAACTCATCAGCAAGCAGGAAGTCGTCATCAAGAACCTCGGCGCCTTCATGCAGAATCTCCCCGGCGTCGCCGGCGGCGCCATCCTCGGCGACGGCAACATCGCTCTCATCCTCGATCCCGCCTCGCTGCTGCAGGCCGCCTAATTTTCCCACCCCATGCTCTCACCCACGCCGCCCACCCTCGAAGCCGTCTGCAAGCAGGCCCTCAGCCTGCCGTGCGCCCCGACGCTGCTGCCGCGCCTCTCCGCCGCGTTGCGCAAGGAGGACTGCACCGTCGACGACATCGAAAAGATCATCCAGGTCGACAGCGCCCTCGCGGCGGCGACCCTGCGTCTGGCCAACTCCGCCTTCTACGGCGGCATTTCGCTGGACACCCTCGGCGAGGCGATCGTGCGCCTCGGCCAGAAGGAAATTTTCCGCCTCGCCGCGCTCGCCCTCGTGAATCGCTGGGAGAGCAGCCACGGCCGTGGTCTGCGCTGGGAGCCGGGTGACTTTTGCCGCCACACGCTCTGCGTCGCCGTCTCGTCCGAAGTCCTCGCCGAACTCTCCGAGCGCATCGAACCGCAGTCGGCCTACACGGCCGGCCTCGTCGTCGACCTCGGCAAGCTCGCGCTCGCGCACTCCTGCGCGGCGTTCTATCCCGCGGTGCAGTTCTTCCTCGAGAAGACCGGCTGCTCATGGGAAGAGGCCGAGCGCAGCGTCCTCGGCTACCACCACGCCGAAGCCGGCGCGCGCCTCCTTCGCGCGTGGCGCTTCCCCGAGGAGTTTGCCCTCGCCGCCGAGTTCCAGGCCCAGCCCGAGCTTGCCCCCGGCAACGCCCGCCAGCTGCTCGCCAACCTCCTCGCCGCGAAATACCTCGCGACCACGATGGGTCCCGGCGCCAACGAGGAAGACTACCTCTTCAACGTCCACGGCGATTTCCTCCGCTCCACGGGTTTCACGAGCGAGCTCATGGAAGAAGCGATGCCGATCGTCCTCGAGCGCGTCTCCGCGTGCCTCGGCGAAAACCTCACCCACGGCCCGATCAAGTTCTGATATCGGCCTAAAGTTTCTTACTCAAAACAAAGCCCGCCTTCACCGGCGGGCTTTGTTGTTTATGGTAGGGCGGGTTATCCCTAACCCGCCGCTGCGACTCGGCCGACATGTGTGCTTCGCCCAAACGGCACGTCGTCCCGCGAACTACGGCAGTTCGTAGAGTTCGATCAAAGCCACGCCCGTGGTGCCACCTACGCCCGAGACTTGGGCGCTGTAGGTGCCGGGCGGGAGAGTCACGACGATCGCCGCATCCTTGCTGGTGGCGCTGCCAAAGTTGAACGCCGCCACGCTGGTGAAGGCATTGGTGAGCGCCGTCGTGCCGCCCCAGTTGTCATTGCTCTGGATCAGCGTCCCGCCCTGATACAGGTCGAGGCGGGGATCGGCGAGCACGCCGCCCACTCCGTAGGCCGTGAGCGCCGGGCCGGCGGCGCGGATGAGAATCGTCTTCGACGTGTTTCCGCTGATCGCGAAACCGGCGATGAGGATGTCGTCGCCGGTGCCGACTTGGGTGCGCCCGGAGATATTCGTCAGCCGGGGCGTCGTGGACAGGTAGTTGCTGCCGGTCGTGCCATCGTATAGTTCCACGAGCGCAATCCCGGAGCCGCCGTCGGCACCCGTTATTTGGGCGGAATATGTGCCGGGGGCCAGCGTCGGCACAAAGAGGGCGGCGTCTTTCCCCGCGATGTCGGTGAAGGCGTAGGCCCCGACCTGCGCGCCGATGGTCGAAATCTGCGCGTTGCCATTCCAGTTGTCGTTGGTGGCAATGATCGTGGAGCCGGAGTAGAGATCGAGCTTGGGGTCTTTGAGGAAGGCGGTGACGCCGTAGGGGAGGAGCGACGGGCCATCGCCGCGGATCAGCAGCGGCTTGGTGCCGACGGTGCCGTTTCCACCGACGGCAAAACCCACGATGAGCGTTTGATCTGCCGTCCCGGCGTGCGTGCGGATCGAGAGATTGGCGAGGTGGCCGGGGTTGGCGGTCGCCACGACGCTCACGGCCGCTTCAGCGCTCACCACACTGCCGGTGCTCGCGGAATCGGTGATCACGACATCGTAGTTGCCGGCATTCGCTTGAGTGAGTCCGGCGATGGTAAGCGTGCTGCCGGTGGCGCCGGTGATCGGGACGCCATTTTTTCTCCATTGGTAGGAAAGTGTGCCGGTGCCGGTGGCGTCGGCGATAAGCGTCATGCCCCCGCCCAACGCGGCGACCTGACTTTGGGGCTGGGTGTTGATCGTGAGGTGCGTGCCGGTAAGCGAGAACGTCGCCCGCTGCCCCGCGGCGATGGCAAAGGCGGCGGGGAGTGCGACCGGCGTATTGAGATTTCCGTACACATCGTAACCCCAGCCCACGATGCTGCCGTCGGCTTTCAACGCGAGCGAGTGAAAGGCACCTGTGGCGATCGCTACGACCTGATTGAGCCCCGCCGGGATCGTGGCCTGTCCTTCCTGGTTGCGAAACCAGCCGACGACGGTGCCATCTGACTTGAGGGCGAGAGCGTGCTGGCTGGCGCCGTTGGCCGCGATGGCGACGATGCCGGTCAGGTTGGTGGGAAACGGCGTGCCGTTCGAAGGGGCGGTGCCCCAGCGGACCACGGTGCCATCGGCCTTCAGCGCATAACTGTTGAGATACCCCGCCGCCACGGCGATGACATTGGAGAGCCCGGCCGGCACACTGGTTTCCCCGTAAGTATTGTCGCCCCACGCGACCACCGTGCCATCGCTTTTTAGCGCCACCGCATGGGCGATGTGGACGGAGTGAGCGCCACCGATGGCGAGTTGCCGTACGCCGGTGAGCCCCGCTGGCGGGCTGAGCACGCCATTGAGCGACTCGCCCCACATCTGCACGGTGCCATCGCGCTTGACCGCCCCGCTGATATTGTTGCCCGCGGCAATGGCGGCGACGCTCGTGCCGAGACTCGCGGGCACAGTCGTTTGTCCGTTGGTGTTGTCACCCCAAGCGACCACACTGCCGTCGCTCTTCAAAGCCAGGGTGTGCGAGTCGCCGGCCGCGATCGCCGCGACGCGGCCCAGATTGGTGGGCACAAAGGTCTCGGGCGGAGCACTTACCGCGGCCCCGGTCGATGCATCGTAGAATGTCGCGCCTTCGCGACCCCAAGCCGCCACGGCGTTTGGTTGCGTCGGCACCGTGATGGTGACGTCGAGGTATTGTCCGGGTTCGCTGCCGCCGCGGGCGACTGGCTTGATGCTGATGCCGTAGGCGGAGTCGGTGAAGGTGCTCCCGACCGGTATCGAGCTGGCAAACGTCGTGGAGGGCGCGGACGATCCCGAGTAGTAGGGCTGAGCCAGCCCCAGCAGTTGCCCCTGCTGTCGATTTGCAAATCCCCACGTGACGTATGCTCCATTGGTCAGGGAGCTGTTGGTGGTGAAATTCTGCCGGAGCGAGATCCAGTACCAGCGCAGGCCGTCGCGAAATACGCGCAAGGCGAGCGGCTGGCCGGTGGAGGCGGAGCCGCTATCGTATCGATAAATCCGATACGTGCCGCTGGCGGCGACCGTGGTCACCGCGGTGTCGGGGAGCCACCCGAGGCGGCTTTTTTCCCACGGGCTGAAATCGAAACGCGTGTCGGTGTTGCCCGATCCCATCGGATCGAAGGGGTCGAAGTACTCCATGCTGCGACCCGTCGCAGAAACCGGATCGTTGTCGGTGACTTGCCAGAGATTCGCGTGCTCCAGTCCGTAGGTGTGGCCCAGCTCGTGGGCGAGGGCGCGCAGGGCAAACGAGCCGTTGATCCAGACATACGGCCCATGCACGAGGCCCAGCCCCGACCAGGTGAATTGCGAGGCGACGAAGCGCGAGCTGCCGATATTCGCCATCAGCAACACGACTCGATCGAAGCTCGCCACATCGTAGTCGGCGCCAGCCGCCGTACGCGCGTCGGTGTGCAGTCCGTCGTCGTTGTCCGTCGTTGCGTAGCTGTATGCCGTCTGCGGCATGCGGTAGAGCTTGGTGCTGACGGTCGTGACGAGGGTGGTCGCACGATAGCTGGAGGTCTCGTAAAACGGCTTGATCGAGGTATCCATCACGTTCTGCGCCGCGCTCGCCGTCAGCGGCTCGCCGGGCACATCGGAAAAGTCGACGCGGATCACCAGGACTTTCTTCGAGCCGGTCGTCCATGCGGTCGGCGCTTCGGCGGCGGTGATGGCGCTCGGGTCGCTGGTGCCGTTGAGGAGCAGCGGCGCGGTTCGCGGCGAAGCGATATTTTCGGCGGCTGCGACCTGACGCTCCAGTTGATCGACCATGTCGTCCGTCGTCGTGCACAGCTCCACGATGCGGCCATTGATCTCGACGAACGTGAGAGCGGTGAGATTGACCGGTACGCCCGGATCAGGCGGCTCGACCGCGACGCGCGATATCGGGCAGTGAAGATCGGGCGTACCGAGCGGAATCTCCCCCGGCTCAAGCACCCGCAAAGGACTCTCGTGCAGCGCCAGCTCTCCATCCAGGGCGATGCCATGCAGCGAAGTGCCGAGCTGGGTGAGCTGCGGTTCTCGGCGTCCGTAGGTGTGCGCCGTGTAAGTCGTCCCGGCGATATAGGCGCGTTTGCGCGTGGGCACCGGGATGGTCGAGCCGGGTTCGGCGATGCCAGCCCGCAAAGAGACGTCGCCTTTGCCGGCCACGCGGCTCTCAAGCTCGTTCAACACTTCGACCGGCAGTTCCCGTCGGATCGTCGCCGGCACGGTGAGTGCGAGCGCGCGCTGGGGATCGTTGATCATCAGCCGGTGCATTTCGGCGTGCCGGGCCCGGGCGAGGGCCACGCCTTCGGTGATCAGTGGTGTTCTCTGAGTAGCGGGTGAGCCGAGGTAGCGCTTCGTCCAATCCCGAAACGCCGCGAAGCTTCCCGTCCGCTCGGTGTCCCAATCTTGGCCGTACGCGAGGCGTTTGAGAATGTCCAAACGATGGAGCTGCGCGCCATCACTGGGTACCGTCGGCTCGCTGCGGCTCGCCGCGGTCAGGCGTGGGCCGGGTCCAGCGGAGGTCTGAGCCAAGAGCTCTGATCTTTGGCTAGAGCGAGTTAGAATCCAGCCGCCAGCTCCCAGCAATATCAGGAGGGCGAGTACATATAGGCGCGCGCGGGGCATGTAGAAGGGGACGGACCCCTATCGAGCGCGTCCCCTGACTATACGCGAGAAACTTCGTGCCGACTCGCGGTCTTACAACTCTTTATCCGGCCTTGCCGGGCATTGTGCCTTACGCCGCCAGCGAGAACTGCCCGCTGTCCGTCGGCGTTTTCAGCGTGAGCGCGCCGCTCGAGACTTCGAGGTGGATCGTGCGGTTGATGGTGCCGCCGATCTGGCTCTGGCTGATCCCGAAGCCGTGCTTCGCGAGGAAATCGAGCGTCGCGCGTTGATTGCGCTCGCCGATTTTGAAGGTGTCCGTGCCACCGATCACGCTGGCGCCGCCGGCGACATAGATCCGCAGGCGGGAGCGGTCGGCCTTGAGGCCGGCGAGCGAGCGGAAAAAGTGGGGGAGACCCGTGTCCGCAAACATCGCGGGCTGCGCCATCGCCTTGTCGGGTGAGATGGTCGACTCGGGCAGCATCAGGTGGAGGATGCCGCCGACTTTCATCACGGGATCGTACGCCGCGACGCCGATGCACGAGCCGAGCGCGTAGGTGCTTAGGACCGTGTTTACGTTGTTCGACACGGCCATGTCGCCGACGCCGATCACGACGCGTTGGGCAAAAAGTGCGGCAATGGTAGGGGAGCCCATGAATCAGGTGTGGCGCCGGGAGTGGCTGACCGGAGCCGAGTGGAGTTGAAGAGCTGGGTTAATGCACGGCGGCGGAAGTGCGCGCGAAGTGACAGCGACTTCAACAACGGCGCGCTGGAGCAAAACTTGAAGCGTCGATGCGTGCATGAGCGGATTTTGTGGACGCGACGAAAGGGTTTACGAATACACGAGCAGCCGCTGCCGGATCGGCGCGGCCTGGTCGTGGTTGCGGATCTTCGAGATCGCGGTGGTGCCGAGCGTCTGGCCCTCGCCGATGAGGAGCAGGCCGTGCGGTGAGTAGATGCCGCTGGCGAGCACCATGCCGGGCTCGAGTTCGTCGAGCATGATCTCGCGGACCTGACGGGGCAGGTGAGCGAGCTGCGTGACCTTGAGGAAAAGGCGGACCGCCTCCGGATCGTATGCGCGGCCCGACTGCGCGAGGATCGCATCGATCGCGGCCTGCTTCGGCAGGTGCGACTCGACGAAGCCCACCGCAACCGCGAGGCAGCGCGCTGCCCACGGGATCGCCTTGCCGGCGAGGCCATCGGGATAACCGGTGCCATCGAAACGCTCATGGTGCGCGCGGATGACCTCGCCCACCTCCGGGCGCGGATCGACGAGCGCGGCGAGCGTCTGGCCGTAAACGGGGTGTTGGTAAAGCGTCGCGCGCTCGTGCTCCGCGAGCAGTTGCGGCTTGGTGCGGAAAGCGCGCAGCAGTTCGCGCGACACGCCGATGAGGCCGAGGTCGCAGAGCCACGCGGCGGAGCGCAGGGAGTGGCGCTCGGCGTCGCTGAAATGGCCGTCGTCCGCCATCTTCGAGGAAAATTCCACGAGCGACTTCGCCTGCCCGCCGAGGATCGGATCGTAGGCGGTGAGGATGCGGCGGCAGAGTTCGAGGGAGTTTTCGTAGCGCGAGCCGAGTTCGCGATTTGCGGAATCGAGCTGCTGGCGCTGGCGCTCGAGATCGTGCACGCGGGCCTCGAGCTCGGTGTTCGCGGTGGTGAGGCGCGCGTTGAGTTCCTGCGTCTCGGCCTGCAGCGCTTCGTTGCGCGTGATCAGGTCGTGGCGCTGGATGGCGTTGCGCACCGTCGCGAGCAGTTCCTCACGCAGCCAGGGCTTCGCGACGAAGCGGAAGATTTCGCCCTTGTTGATCGCGTCGACGATGGTCGGCAGCGCGAGCACCGCGGTGATCAGGATGCGCGACGCGTGCGGCAGGTGCTTGCGGCTCTCGATCAGGAAATCGAGGCCGAGCATCTCGGGCATGCGCTGGTCGGAAATGATGACGGCGAAATTGCGCTCGGCCACGAGCGCGAGCGCCTTGAGCGGGCTGGAGCAGGCGACGACGTGGTAGTGCTCGCGCTCCAGGGTCTCCTTCAGCGCATTGAGCACCACCGGCTCATCGTCGACGATGAGGATGGAGGGCGGAGGCTTGGAGGCGGGGAGGACCATGGCTAGGTGGACGCCGCGACGGCCGGAGCCGCCGCATGATGGCGTACGATGTGACCGGCGATGCGATCGAGGGAAACTTGGAGTTGCGCCGCGCCAAGCTCCCACGCCGCGCGCGGCATGCCGTAGACGACGCACGAAGCCTCGTCCTGCGCAAAAGTCGTCGCACCGCGCTCGCGGAGCTTGAGCAAGCCCTCCGCGCCGTCCTTGCCCATGCCGGTGAGCACGCCCGCGATGGTGTGGGGCGCCGCGCCGCAATCCGCCGCGGACTTGAACAACAGATCCACCGCCGGCCGCTGATGCCACACGGTCGGGCCGCTCGTCACGCGCGCGACGTAGTGCGTCTCCCGCCACTGCACAAGCAGATGGAAATTTCCCGGCGCGATCAGCGCCGTGCCCGGCTCCAAGCGCTCGCCATCGACCGCCTCGCGCACTTCGAGCGCGCAGAGATCGTTGAGCCGCTTCGCAAAATTCTTCGAGAAGACCGCGGGGATATGTTGCACGATCGCGATCGGCGGCAGGTCGGCGGGCAAGTGCGTGAGCACATCGCGCAGCGCTTCGGTCCCGCCCGTGGATGCTCCGAGCAAAATCAGGTCCCGCGAGTGCGCGTGCGAAATCTCCCGCCGTGGCGCGACCGGCGGCACTTGCGGCGTGACGCGCGCGGGCTTCACGCGCGCGATCGCCGCGGCCTTTACCTTGGAGATGAGGATGGGCCCGAGATCGCCAAACGAGAAGGACCCGCTAGGCTTGCCGATGATCTCCACCGCGCCGAGGCGCAGCGCTTCGAGCGCGTAGTCCGAGCCGCGTTGCGTGAGCGAGCTCATCACCACCACCGGCATCGGCCGCTGATCCATCAGCAGACGGAGAAACGTCAGGCCGTCCATGCGCGGCATTTCGAGGTCGAGCGTGAGCACGTCGGGGCGCAGCTCGCGGAGCTTGTCGCGCGCGGCGTACGGATCGACGGCCGTCCCCACGACCTCGATCTCGGGGTCGGCGGAGAGCGCCTCGCTGGCGAGGCGGCGGACGACGGCAGAGTCGTCAACGATCAGCACGCGGATTTTTTTGGACGACATGATTACGAATCGAGGGGCCGGCGATACGTCGCAGGACGGAGAAGTTGGAGCGAGTGCTTGATGCCGCTGAGGCTCTCGGAGTGGCCCACGACGAGGTAGCCGCCCGGCACGAGGCGACGCGCGAGCTTGTTGACGAGCTCCTCCTGCGTCGCCCGGTCGAAGTAGATCATGACGTTGCGGCAGAAGATCAGTTGAAACGGCTCAGTGAACGGCGGCTCACCCTCGAGCAGGTTGAGCTGGTGAAACGCCACATGCGCGCGCAGCTCGGCCCGCACGCGATAGTTGCCGTCCTGCGGCCCGGTGCCGCGCTGGAAATGCGCACGCAACTGCGCCTGCGGAATCTTCTCCACCACGTCCTCGCGGTAGATCGCCGCCTGCGCGCGGGCGAGGATGCGGTGCGAAATGTCGGTCGCCTCGATGTGCCACGGCCAGCGCGAGGGCCCGAGCATCTCGGCCAGCGTGATGGCGAGGGAGTAGGGCTCTTCGCCACTGGAGCTGGCGGCGCTCCACGCATGAAACCGCGGCCAGCGCTCCGTCTGGTGCCGCGTGAGCATGTCGGGGATGACGACCTGGCGCACGAAATCGAAGTGCGCGTTCTCGCGAAAAAAGAACGTGTGGTTCGTCGAGATCGCATCGATCAGGTGCGAGAGTTCCTCTTGGTTGCCGCCACGCAGGAGTTCGCAGTAGTCGCCGATGTTCGTGAGCTGCGTGGCGCGCAGGCGTTTACCGAGCCGCGCGACGACGAGCTGCCGCTTGTCCGGTCCTAGTTGGATTCGGCTGCGGTCATAGACCAGAGTACGGATAAATTCGAACTCACTGTCCCTCATGAGGAATGATCCCCAGTTATCGGCCCGTTCCGCGGGGAATGAAGAGACTGCGTAAGATTTGTTTTTTTCGTACGCACGCCGCCGCCCGGAAATTTTTGCCACCGCGGTCTCGCGGGGCTTGCGCGCGAGCCGGCGCCGGATTTGACCAATTTTTTATGTTGCTGTAAAAACGGTGTTTAAGCGCGTCCGCTGGCGGTGGCATCGGCTTTGCATAATCGGGGCACCACCCATGACCGATCCCATCTTCCAAACCGGCAACTACCAGTTGGCGCGGAAGCTTCTCGACGCGGCGGCGCTCCGCCAGGACGCCATCGCGGCCAACATCGCCAATGTCGAGACGCCCGGCTATCGGCGAATGGACGTGTCGACGGATTTCGCCGAGCAGCTGCGGTCGCAGGAGTCGTCGGGCGAGCTCACCTCGGGCGCCAGCAGCCTGAAACCCACGCTTACGGAAGACACCCACGCCCGCAGCATTCGGCCCGATGGCAATACGGTCGAGATCGAGCACGAGCTCATGGCCATGAATCGCAATTCCGTGGAGTACGAGTTCCTCGGTGAGGTGGTCTCGAAAAACATCCGCCAGCTCAAGATGGCCATCACCGGCCGCAGCGCCTGACGCGCCGCCTAACTTTCATCCCGCACACCCCGCACCATGAATCTGATCGCCGGCATCGACCTTAGCGCAGGAGCACTCGCCGCCCAAAAGACCCGCCTCGACATCGTCGCTCAGAACATCGCCAACGCCCAGACCACCCGCACGGCCAGCGGCGGCCCGTATCAGCGCCAGATCGTTTCCTTCGAGACCGAGCTCGTCCGCCGCAGCGGTGGCCGCTCGCCGCTCCAGACGGTGCACGTCAGCGGCATCACCTCCGACCGTTCGCTTGGCCAGCAGGTGCACAATCCCCAGCACCCCGACGCCGGCCCCGACGGCATGGTGACCATGCCCAACGTCAACATCTCCTACGAGATGGTCGACCTCATCACTGCCTCCCGCGCTTACGAGGCGAACCTCTCCGTCGTCAAAAACGCCCGCAACCTCGCGATGAAGGCCTTGGAGATCGGCAAATAACCAAGCCGTTGAGGGTTGAGCGCTGAGGGCTGAGAGCCCCGGACCTCGAATCACTCAACTCTCAGCTCTCAACTCTCAACTTCCGCACATGTCCCCCATCGGCACCATCCAGTCCGCCTACAACTCGTCTCCGCTGACGCGCGTCGACGGGCCGCTGGCGCGGATGCCGATCGCGCCGACGACCACCGAGCGCCCCAATGGCGAGGGCTTTGGCAAGATGCTCGATGGCCTCGTCTCCAACGTGGAGGCCAAGGACGCGCAGGCCAATGAGATGACCCGCCGCGTGCTGCTCGGCGACAGCGACCAGCTCCACCAGAGCGTGATCGCGATGCAGGAGGCCGGTGTAGCTTTCTCCCTGATGGTCGAGGTGCGCAACAAGCTCGTGGATTCCTACCAGGAGCTGATGCGCATGCAGGTGTAAGACCCACCGCGACTAAACCGAATTTCCGATGAAGAATTTTGCCTCGTCCCTGCTGGCCCTCTGGCAACAGCTCGGCCTCAACCAGCGCGTCTCCCTCGTCGTCGCGAGCCTCGCCGTCTGCGGCGGTATGATTGCTCTCGTGGTCTGGTCGCGCCGTCCCGATTACCAGCTCCTCTACGCGCGCCTGAGCGAGAAGGACGCCGCCGCGATCATCGGCCAGCTTGAGACGCAGAATATCCCGCACGAGGTCACCGCCGGCGGCACCGCCGTCCGCGTGCCGTCCGATCAGGTGTACAAGCTCCGCATGGACCTCGCCGGCAAGGGCCTCCCGAGCGGCGACGGCGTGGGCTTCGAGATCTTCGACAAGGGCCAGTTCGGTCTCAGCGATTTCGTGCAGCGCACCAATTACCTGCGCGCCGTGCAGGGCGAACTCGCTCGAACCATCTCGCAGCTCGCCGGAGTTCACTCGGCGCGCGTGATGATCGTGCAGCCGGAAAATCGCCTGCTGCTTACCGACCAAGGCGTGAAGTCCACCGCCTCCGTCTTCATCGATCTCGGCGGCGGTCGCCTCGAGATCGATCAGGTCAACGCGATCCGCCATCTCGTCGCCAACGCCGTGCAAGGTCTCTCGCCCGACACGGTCGCCGTCATCGACAATCACGGCCACACGCTCTCCGAGGAGCTGAAGCAGGACCCGACGCTCTCTAACGCCTCCTCGCAGATCCGCTACCGCCAGCAGGTCGAGGATTACCTCTCCAAGAAGGTCGAGTCGATGCTCGCTCAGGTCATCGGGCCCGGGAACGCCGTTGTCCGCGTCTCCGCCGAGATCGACACCGAGGCGACGACTCAGGTGTCGGAGAAGTTCGACCCCGAGGTGCAGGTCGTCCGCACCGAGACCAAGACCGAGGATGTCACGAGTTCGCGCGAGACGCGCTCCGGCAGCGCCGCCGTCGGCGTGACCGCCAATGTCCCCGAGAAAGCCGCCACCGCGCCGACCGACCAGTCGCGGCCCGAGTCGACCAACGAGCAGAACCGCAAGAACAACACCAAGACTTACGAGATCAACCGCACCGTCACCAACACCACGCGCACGCCGGGCACGATCAAGAACGTGACGGCCTCCGTGTTCGTCGCGCCGCTGATGAGCGTCCCCGCCGCGGGTGCCACCGGCCCCGATGCCGTGCCGCAGCCGAAGAAGCGCACCGCGGAAGAAATTGCCGGACTCCGTCAGGTCGTGATCAATGCCCTCGGACTCAAGCCTGCCGCGGGCCAGACGCCCGAGTCGCTCGTCACGCTGCAGGAATTGCCGTTCGCCGCCACGCCGGTCTCGCAGCAGATGCAGACGCTCCAGACCGAAGGCCGCTGGCAGGGCTGGGTGGAGGCGGGCAGCCGCTGGGCCGCCGTCGTCGGCGCCGTGATCGTGCTCCTCGTTTTCATGCGCATGCTCTCCCGCCAGAAGCCCGAGCCGGTCCCGGTCGAGGTGCTCACGCTCCCGCCCGACTCCGCCGCGCGCACGCTCCAGTCGGGCGGCGCCGTCACGCCCGAGATGCTCAACGAGTTGATCCGCGCCAAGCCTGCCAACGTCGGCACCGCGCTCCGCGACTGGGTCGCCACCCCGAGCAAGAACTGACCGACCTGATCCGCCATGGCCGCCGATATCGATTACGCCAAGCTCAACCGCCAGCAGAAGCTCGCGATCTTCCTGATCGTCATCGGGCCCGAGTCCGCGGCCGAGGTGCTGCGCCAGTTCGACGACGCGGAGATCGAGCTGCTCTGCCGCGAGATGTCCACGTTTCCGATGATCCCCGAGGCCGTGCAGAAGTCGGCCGTCGAGGAGTTCACCACGCTGATCGCTGACAGCACGCAGTGCGCGCTCGGCGGTCTCGGCTACGCGCAGAAGGCGCTCACGCTCGCCAAGGGCGACTACAAGGCGTCGTCGATCATCGGCCGCGTCGGTCCCACCGGCAGCTCGGTCGAGATCGTGAAGGATATTTCCGAGATGGAGGGCCGGCAGGTCTACAATCTCATCAAGCACGAGCAGCCGCAGACGATCTCGTTTGTCCTCTCGTACCTGGAGCCGGCGAAGTCGGCTGAGGTCTTTGGCCTGCTCACGCCCGAGTTGCGCGAGGATGTGATCGAGCGGCTCGGCACGATCGAGTCCACGTCGCTCGACCTCGTCGGCAAAATCGTCCGCAGCCTAGGCAAGCATTTCGACAGCAAGGTCCGCCCGGCCTTCCACCGCAGCGGTGGCGTTCGTGCGGTGGCTGGCCTGCTGAATCAGCTGGAGAAGGACATGAGCAAGACGCTGCTCGCTCGTCTCGAAGAGCGCAACGCGACCCTCGGTGCCGCGATCCGCAAGAAGATGTTCAGCTTCGAGGATCTCAACCGCCTGCAAGCGGCCGATCTGCAGCGTGTGCTGCGCGAAGTCGATTCGTCGAGCCTCGCGATTTCGATGAAGTCCGCCAGCGACACGCTGCGCCAGAAGATCTACTCGTCTCTCTCCAAGCGCGCCGCCGAGGCCCTCAAGGAAGAGATCGAGTTGCTCGGGCCAGTCCGCCTCAAGGACGTCGAGACCGCGCAGGAGAGCATCATCCAGGCGGTCCGCCGCCTCGAGGAAGAAGGCGTCATCACCACCGACTCCGAGTCCGCCGCCGTCGTCGCCTGATCTCATCACTCGTCACTCACCACTCATCACTTCAGCCCGTGGCCTTCACCAAACTCATCGCCTTCGACCGCCCGCTCGCCGGGGCCTGCCTGCCCGGCGACAAGCGTATTGGCTACACCGAGGCCGAGCTCGCGGCCCGCACGCAGGAAGCCTACCGCCGCGGCGTCGACGATGCGCGCGGCGCGGCCGACCAGCAGATGGTCGAGTTTCGCGCGGAGATGGCGCAGCTCAGCGAGGGGATTTTGCAGAAGGTCGCCACGCTGGAGCCCGCGCTCACTGCGCAGTTGCGCGAGGCGCTGCCGGGTCTCGCGGTGGAGTTGGCGCACCGGCTTTTCGCCGGCTACGAGCCGCCGCCCGAGGTGATCGAGCGACTGTGCCGCGAAGCGCTGGAGCAGCTTTTCCCCGAGCGCGACGGCCTTGAGCTCACGCTCAATGTCCGCGACGCCGAGCTGCTCAAGGAGCTCAATCCCGGCTGGCTCTCCGGCTATCCCAATCTCCGCATCCGCACCGATGGCTCGCTCGCTCCGGGCGATTGCCAGGTGCGCAGCCGCTTTGGCCTCACCGATGCGCGCCAGAAAACCAAGCTCGCCGCGCTCGCGCACGCGCTTACCGGCTCCTGATTTCTAGATGCACGCCACGGTTGCACCACTCGTCGAAACGCTCCGCTCGCAGGTCCGCCACCTGCCGCCGGTGCAGCGCGTCGGTGCGGTCACGGGTGTCGCGGGTCTCGTGATCGAGTCCGAGGGCCCCAATGTCGGCCTCGGCGAACTCTGCCTTGTGCGCTCGCCGCGCACCGATTTTTCCGTGCGCGCCGAGGTGGTCGGTTTCCGCGAGCATCGCGTGCTGCTCATGCCGCTCGGCGAGATGGCCGGCCTGCATGTCGGTTGCGAGGTCGCCGCCGCGGATCGCCCCCCGCTGCCGCGTCCCGGTCCGGAGATTCTCGGTCGCGTGCTCGATGCGCTCGGCCGTCCATACGATGACCTCGGCATGATCCCGGTGGATCGTGGCGAGCACAGCACCACGCCGCCGCATCCACTGCGCCGTCGTCGCATCAAGGAGGCGCTCGCCACCGGCGTGCGCGCGATCGATGCGTTTATCCCCGTCGGTCGCGGTCAGCGTCTCGGTCTTTTCGCCGGCTCCGGCGTCGGTAAGTCGACTCTCCTCGGCATGCTCGCGCGCAGTGCGGATGCCGATGTGGTGGTGGTCGGGCTCATCGGTGAGCGCGGTCGCGAGGTGCGCGAATTCATCGAGAAGGACTTGGGCCCCGAGGGCCTCAAGCGCGCCGTGATCGTCGTCGCCACGTCCGACACGCCCGCGCCGTTGCGCCTGCGCGCGGCGTTCACCGCGACGTCGATCGCTGAGTCGTTCCGCGATCAGGGGAAAAACGTTTTGCTCATGATGGACTCGGTCACGCGTTTCGCGATGGCCCAACGCGAGATCGGTCTCGCCATCGGTGAGCCGCCCGCCACGCGCGGCTATACGCCGTCGGTGTTCGCCTTGTTGCCACGCCTTTTGGAGCGAAGTGGTGCAGGGGAGGAGGGCGCGATCACCGCCCTCTACACCGTGCTCGTCGAGGGCGACGACATGAACGAGCCCGTGGCCGACGCGGTCCGCGGTATTCTCGATGGCCACATCGTGCTCTCGCGGCAGCTCGCGCATTTCAATCACTACCCGGCCATCGATGTGCTGGAGAGTGTTTCGCGTTTGACGCGCGACATCTGCTCGCCCGACGAGGTCGCGCTCGGTGCCAAGGCCCGCGAGCACATGGCGCTCTACCGCAAGAACGAGGACCTCATCTCCATCGGCGCTTACCAGAAGGGCGGCAACGCCAGCCTCGACGAGGCCATCGCGCGCCACGAGTCGCTGCGGAAATTTCTCCGGCAAGGGGTGCACGACCACACGCCCCGCGCCGACTGCTTCGCCAACCTCAAAAAAATCCTCGCATGAAACGTTTCCGCTTCCCCCTGCGTCCGGTTGCCGTCCTGCGTGCCCACCGCGAAGTTCGCGCGAAAGAAGAGTTTGCTGTCGCCGTCAGTGCCTACGTCAACGCCGAGCAGCTGCTCGCGCAGGCGCGCGCCCGCTCCGCCGAGCTGGCGCGGATCATGGCTGCGAGTCGTCAGGAGAGTTTCCGCGCCGCCGACTCGGCCGCGTTTTTTCAGGCTTACCGGCGCGAGTGCGATCAGGAGTTGAAGGCCGAGCGCGATGTGAACACCGCGCGCTCGACGATGGAGCAGCGTCGGAGCGCGTACGTCGAGGCGCACAAGCAGTTGAAGACCGTCACCAAGCTCGAGGAGCGCGCGCGCGAAGTGCACCGCCTCGAAAACGACCGCGCCGAGCAGGCCGCGCTCGATGAATTTGCCGCATACCGCGCGGCCCGCCGTCCCGCCTTGTCATGAAACTCCTCCAAAACCCGATCGTCATCATTCTTCTCGGGTCGATCTCCGGCTGCGTCGTCGGCCTCTATTTCGTTTTCCGCGCCGGCGAGATGATTATCGCGCAGCAGCACGCGCAGGTCGCGCGCAGCGAGCTCGCGCGCGCCGAGCAGAAGGCGCAGGGCTGGGATTTCTGGACGATTGAAATCGAAAACCTTGCCAACGAGTTGAAGGACGAAAAAGCCCGTCTCGCGAAGCAGAACGACGCCCTCGATCAGCGCACCGCGCGCCTCGCCGCCGAGCGCCAGGAGTTGGAAAAACTCCGGACCGAGCTGGAGGCCACGCGCACGGAGATCCGCCAGATGGTCACCGAGATCGGCGCCGACGAGATGAAAAACGTCCGCGCGCTCGCCCAGACCTACACCAATCTCAGCCCGCGTGCCGCCGTCGCGATCTTCCGCGAACTCGACGACACCACCGCCGTGAAAATCCTCTCGCTGATGAAGTCCGACGTCGTCGGCCCCATCATGGAGGAGATGACTCGCACCGCCGGCCCCGACGGCGTCCTCGCCCGCCGCGCCGCACTCCTTACCGAAAAACTCCGCGTGATGAAGGCCAGCAAGCCCACGCCCTCCTAAACCTCTGACCGCTGCCCGCGTCAGGGACGACGCGGTGCTTTTCCACGGATGGAAACGATCCATGAATCTTTCCCTTCCGTCCGCTCCTGCCGAACCCACGTCCCTCCCTTCGCTCGCGACCGGCTTCGCCCCGCTCACGCCCGGTGACGCCGTCGCCGCCACTGCACCCGCGGGCTCGACCGATTTCACCGCCGTCCTCGCCGCCACCGCCCCGGCTCCCGCTGCCGCGACCGTCGAAGCAGGGCAGGGGACCGCGCCCGAAGCTGCCACGCCCGGTGCGCCCACCGGCATTTTCGCGCCGCCGCCCGAAGCGCTCCTGCAGCGTCTGAGCAGCGCGGAAACGTCCGCCCCGACGCCAACGGCCAACGTGCTCCCGGTCGCTATCGCCACGACCATCGCGACGCAGCAGCCCAGCACCGCGAAATGCTCCGACGACGCGACCGACTCCGAGACGACCATCGTTTCCCCCGAGATTTCTACTCCCGAGACCGACTCGAAAGAGATCCCGACCGCTCCGCGTCGCCCGTCCGCCAAGTCGGCAACTCCCGAAGCCAATCCCGAGCTCATCGCCTCTCTGATCGCTCCGCCCACGCCGCCGCCGATCAACGAGATCGAGACTTCCGAAAGCGAAGGCACCGAAACCGAAACCGCGGAAATCGACGCCACCATCGACCCCGTCGCCCGCCGCGAGCAAGAACCCGACAGCGAGCCGCAATCGCCCGCGATGCCGCTCGCGCCGTCCGCCCCGCTCACTGCGCCCGTTGCCACGGCCGCTTTCGATACCGCTTTGCCCGACACCGCATCGAGTACCGTACCGGTTGCGGCCACGGCCCCGCAGACGCCTTCCGCATCCCCCGCGCAATCCACCATCCTGCCGCGTGCCCGGGTTACGACGCCGACCAAATCGCGCGAGTCCGTCGCGCCCGACGCCTCGGTCGTGCGCTCGCTGCGGCAAATCGCTCCGCGCACAGCGATTCCCACTCCGACGTCCGCTGCAGAGGTTTCGCAACTGTCCGCTCCGACTCAAAGCGTCGCTCCGATTGTCACGTCGGTGCCGATGGCTTCCGCTGCATCGGGCGACTCCACCGAAATCCCGTCTTCTCCCGCGGCCGTGCCGCTGGGCGGTACTTCTGCATTTTCGCCCACGCCTGCGTCCACCGCTCCGGCAGATTTTTCATCCTCCACGCGCTCGGCGAACAATCCGCCCCCGTCCGCACTCCCTGCGGAAATGGTCGCGATGCGCGTCACGTCCCCGAGCCCGCAACCGAGCCCGTCGTGGAGCCCGCGTGGTTTCTCGCTCGCGAGCCAGCCCGCCCCCGCCGCCGCGCCTTCCGTGATCGCTTCCGTGCGCAGCTCGAAGTCGGTCGAGTTCTCCCTGCCCATCGCACAGACCGCCGAAACTGCGCAGAGCACGACGCCCCTCGCGACCGACACCTTCGCGCCGCAGATCACCGAATCGCAGGCCATCGCCCCGAGTGTTCTCACCCCGGTTGATCAGTCATCCGTAGCGCCCACCGCATTCTCCGCGCAGCCCACGCCTGCTCCTACGGTTTCCGCTGCTCCGGCCACCACGCCCGCCACACCCGTCGCGGCCCCGCTTGCGGCCCAGCCCGAGCAGCTCGCGGTGACCTCGGAAAATTTTTCCGCTGAAACCGCGCGCATTTCGAAGCCGACCACTGCCGCGACGGAGGGCACGCGAAAGAAATCCGTAAGTCGTTTTGAAAAAGACGTTAAAGCGGATTCGGAAATCGCTGGCATCAGCACTGCAATTACCGGGGACCACATGCCCGCCTTGTCGTCAAAATTTACCCCGGTGATCGAAGTCGCGCCCGCGTCGACGACCTCCGCCCGGACTGACGACACTGCGGCCAAGACCTCCGCTCCTTCCGTTTCCGCGCACGCCGTAGTGGAAAATGTCCTCGCCGTCGTCGACGCGCAGGCCAGCCAGGCGGCCGGCGCGCGCTCTTCGGTGAATCTCCAGTTCAAGGTCGGCGGCGAGGCCCTCGATGTCCGCGTCGAGTTGCGCGGTAGCGAGGTGCATACGCAGTTTCGCACCGAGTCGCCCGAGCTGCGCGCCGCGCTCGCGCAGGAGTGGAACAGCGTCGCCAATTCTCCCAGCGAGCAAGGGCTGCGTCTGCAGGATCCCGTGTTCATCGCGGCCCCGGTGCAGAACGCGTCCGCGAGCGGCGATGCGTTTTCTTCCGCGCTCGGCGGCGACGCTTCGCGTCAGCAGTCGCAATCGCAGACCCGCAATCGCGACGAATTTTTCATCCCGTCCAGCCTCGCCTCGCTCCGGTCCGACGGTGAGCGCGCCTCTGAAAACGAGACGCCCACCGCGGCCCGGACGCAGGTTTCCACCAATCGTCGCCTCCACACCTTCGCCTGAGCCATGACCATCAGCTCCGTCTCCAATAACTCCACCACCGGCTCCACCGGCGACACGTCTACCACCGCCACGCGCATCCCGAAGCAGACGCTCGGGCAGGACGACTTCGTGAAACTGCTCGCCGTGCAGTTTCAGACGCAGGACCCGATGAAGCCGATGGAGGACACGTCCTTCATCGCGCAGATGGCGCAGTTCACGTCGCTCCAGCAGACGAGCACGATGTCCGACACCATCACGCAGCTCCGCGCCGACCAGCAGCGCCTCGCGGCCGCGAGCTACATCGGCAAGAGTGTCACCCTCGACGACGGCAATGGCGGCTCGACCTCCGGCGTCGTCTCAGCCGTCGACAACACCAGCGCCAGCCCGCTGATCGTCGTCAATGGCGCCTCTTACTCCCTCTCCGCGATCCAGCGCGTCGAGGCCGCCCCCACTTCACCCACCCCGTCGACGACGCCGTCGGCTCCTTAAAACTAAAAAACTAAACACCACATGTCACTCATCGGAACCATGGGCAGCGGCGTCAGCGCGCTGCGCACGTTTGAAAAAGGCCTCGAAGTCATCGGCAACAACATCGCCAACGTCAACACGACCGGCTTCAAGTCCGGCGACGCGAAGTACGCCGACAGCTTCAGCAACATCCTCCAGTCCGCTTCGCCGTCGCAGGGTGGGTCCAATACCGATTCGGTCGCCGTGGGCACGGGTGTGCGTCTCTCCGGCATCTCGACCAATTTCACGCAGGGCGCGCTGAGTTCGACGGGCAACAGCACGGATCTCGGCATCTCCGGCAAGGGTTTCTTCCGCGTCAAGGACGTGACCAACAACGCCGATTACGTCACGCGCGCCGGCGACTTCCGCGTCGATGACAACGGTTTCCTCGTCACCCAGCAGGGTTTCCGCGTGCAGGGTCTGGCCGACGGCGGGATCAGCTACACCGCCACCGTGAGCGGCGGCTCGCTCGTCTACACGCCGACGATCACCAACGCCAGCACCGTGGGCGACATCAAGCTCGACGCGCAGGTCAGCACCGCCGGCGGCACGGTCACCAACAGCACCGGTGGCGCCTACACCAACGCTCAGGTCGACGCCAACGCCCCGACGCTCCGCTCCGTCTCGATCGACCAGTTCGGCAATGTCGTCGCGTTCATGTCCAACGGCGACTCTTTCACCCGCGGCCGCGTGCTGCTCCAGGATTTCCAGGATCCCTCCGCGCTCACGAAGGAAGGCAGCAATCTCTACTCCGGTTTCGACGCTGCGGGCCCCATCGGCGGCAGCACGCTCACCTCGACGGGCAATGGCCCGGGCAGCTCCGGCCTCGGCCGCATCCAGTCCGGCACGCTCGAACTCTCCAACGTCGATCTCACCGACCAGTTCGCCAATCTCATCACCACCCAGCGCAGCTTCCAGGCCGGCTCCCGCCTCGTCACCGTCTCCGACTCCGTCCTCGAGGACATCGTCAACCTGAAGCGCTAATCTAGGTGAGAGCTGAGCGCCGGTCGCTCGTCACTCAACCCTCAACTCTCAGCTCTCAACTCCCATCCCCATGTCCGCCAAGCCCGACGCCAAAGAAGCCGCACCCGCCGCAGCCGCCGACAAGAACGCAGCTCCGGCCGCGCCGAAGCCCAGCCTCGTCAAGTCGCTCCTGCCCGCGGTCATCGCCGTCATCGCCGCACCCGCGGCGTGCTGGGCGGTCGCGCAGTTCGTGCTGCTCCCGCAGCTCCAGAAGAAGCTCGTGGTCGCGACGTCCGCCGGCGAGCACGCGGCAGATGGTGGCGATCACGCCGCGGCTGAGGCCGCACCCGCCGCCGAGGAGAAAAAAGGCGGCGAGGGTGGTGGTCACGGGGGCAAGGAAGGCGGCAAGGAGGGCAATGCCAATGGCTACGAGTTCTCCAATGTCGTCGTGAATCTCGCCGGCACGATGGGCACGCGTTATCTCAAGACCACGTTCCTCGTCACCGGCGCGAACAACTCGATGCGCGGCCTCTTTGAGTCCAAGAAACCGCAGCTGACCGACGTGACGCTCAACGTCCTCTCGTCGCTCACGCTCGCCGAGCTCGAGGAACCCGGCGCCAAAAATCTTCTCCGCGAAAAGCTCGTCGCCGCCTACAATCAGGCGCTCGGTAAGCGCGTCGCCGACCAGGTCTACTTCTCGGACTTCGTCATTCAGTAAGCCGCCCGCTCGCGCGTCTCGTTTTACCCGCTGCTCCCATGGCCGATCCCAATCCCACGGATCCGAAGGCAGTCGCCGACTTTCTCGATCAATCCGAGATCGATAAACTGCTCCAGCAGACGGAGCAGGCCGCCGCACCGAAGCAGCAGTTCATCCGCGCCGACGGCCGCGTGGCCGAGGGTGGGGCGGCGCCGAAGGTCGAGGCCTACGATTTCCGCAATCCCGTCTTCCTCTCCGAGGTCGAGCTGCGCCGCCTGCGCCTGCTGCACGAGGATTTCATCCGTTACCTGAGCGCGCGGCTCTCGCTGTTTCTCCGCATGGAGTTCGGCCTGAAGATGGCGCGGCTCACCACGTCGTCGTACGCGAAGTTCACCGAGTCGCTCCCGAGCCCGACACATATTTGTTTGTTCAAGGTCGATCCGCTCGTCGGTGTCGGTGTGCTCGACATTAATCCCCGGCTCGCGCTCACCATCGCGGATCGTCTCCTCGGTGGCCGCGGTCACTCGGTCAAGGTCGAGCGCTACCTCACTGAGATCGAAATCGCGCTCATCGAGGACGTGATCGTGATCATGCTCGAGGAGTGGTGCGGCCAGTGGAAGGGCGAGCAGGAGCTGCGCCCCATGGTCATCGGCCATGAGAACAACGGCCGCTTCCTCCAGACTTCCCCGCGCGACGCGATCATTCTCGCCCTCACGCTCGAGGTGAATTTCGGCGACTGCGCCGAGCAGATGCAGATCGGCGTGCCGTACTACACGATCGAGCCGATCGTGAAGAAGATGCAGGCCCGCCGCGCCAAAGACAGCGCCGTCGCCCTCGTCCAGAAGCGCGCCGAGTGGCAGGGCTCGTACGATCACATCGCAGTGCCGGTGCGCGCCGAGTGGGATGCCTTCGAGATCTCGCTGCGCGAGATCACCAGCCTGCGCGTCGGCGATGTCGTCGAGCTGCCCGCCTCCATTCTCCAGCAGACCAAGCTCCTTCTGAACGGCACGCCGAAATTCGTCGGCACCGTCGGTCTCGATACCGATCACGTCGCCGTACAGCTCACGCGGAAACTCCCGCCCCAGGACGCTGACGCCAACCAAAACCTCGCTCTCGCCCATGCCCTTGGAAGAAAAAACGCTTGATGTCGTCCTCGACGTAAAGGTGAAGGTCGCCGTGCAGCTCGGCTCCTGCCTGCTGCCGATGCGCGACGTCCTTGAACTCGCCCCCGGCTCCGTCGTGCAGCTCACGCAGCACGCCAGCGACCCCGTCGGCCTCTATGTCAACGACAAGCTCGTCGCCTACGGCGAGGTCGTCGTCGTCGAGGACAACTTCGGCATCAAGATCACCGAGCTCGTCGGCAGCACGAAGCCATGAGGCTGCGCGCCGGCCTCCCTGTAGCGGCGGTCCATGACCGCCGGCTTCGCTCGGTCCTCGCACTGGGCGCAGGCTTGGCTTTTTCTGCCGCGGTCTTCGCCGCCGATTCCGCGCCCGTGTCCACCGCGCCCGCTTCGGCTCCCGCCGCGGCGCCGGCCACGCCCGCGGACAACGCCGTCATCTACCCACGCGGCTCCGCCGGTGCAGGCAGCACCGCCGAGCGCGCGCCGTCCTCTTTCGGCCCCACCACCGCGATCGCGATTCTCATGCTCGCGGGCGGCGGTGGCTGGCTCGTCTGGCGCAGCCGCCGCGATGGCGGTCTCGGCATGGTGCGCAGCGAAAAGAAACTCGCCATCGCCGAGACCAAGTCCCTCGGCAACCGCCAGTACCTCGTCGTCGCCACGTACGAGGATAAGAAATTTCTCCTCGGCGTCTGCCCCGGCCGCATCGACCTGCTGACGCCGCTCGACGGTTCGAAATCCGCGAAAGACGCGTGAAGACGTTTCGTTTCCTCTTCCTCGTCACTTGCGCGCTGCTGACTCTCGGCGCGCCGCGCGTTTTCGCCCAGGCCGCTCCGGCGCCTGCCGCCAACGCGCCCGTGCTGCCGGCGTCGCCGGTGCTCCCGCCCGCGACCGGGACCGAGCTTACGCCTGCGCCGTCCAAGGCCGGCGACCCGCTCCGGTTCACGCTGAATCTCGAGGGCGCCGAGCGCCCCGCGCAGATGAGCGTGGCCGTGCAGATCGTGCTCGTGATGACGCTGCTCACGCTCGCGCCGTCGCTCGTGCTGCTGATGACGAGCTTCACGCGCATCGTGATCGTGCTCGGCTTCGTGCGCACCGCGCTCGGCGTGCCCAGTGCGCCGTCGAATCAGATCATCGTCGGGCTCTCGCTCTTCCTCACGTTCTTCATTATGGGCCCGGTTGTCGACCGCGTGAACAACGAGTCGCTCCAGCCGTACCTCGCGGGCAAAATCAATTCCTCCGATGCGATGGAGAAAGCCTCCGTCCCGCTGAAGGAGTTCATGCTTAAGCAAACCCGCACGCGCGATCTCGAGTACTTCCTCGAACTCGGCCGTCTCGGCCCGACCGCCGTGAAGGATCTGCCGATGCGCGTCGTTATCCCGGCGTTCGTGATCAGCGAGCTGCAGACGGCCTTCCAGATGGGCTTCCTGCTGTTCCTGCCGTTTCTCGTCATCGATTTCCTCGTGTCGTCAGTCCTGATGGCCCTCGGCATGATGATGATGCCGCCCAACGTCGTCTCCCTCCCGTTCAAGCTCCTCCTATTCGTCCTCGTCGACGGCTGGCATTTGATCGTCCGCTCCCTCGTCCAAAGTTTCGCTGTGTAGTTGAGCGTTGAGAGTTGAGAGCTGAGTGCCCGCTCCAACTCCGATCCCTCAACCCTCAACTCTCATCTCTCAACTCATTTCCGCATGAATCCCGAAGTCGCGATCGATCTTTTCAAGACCACGATGGTGTTTGCCCTCTACGTCGTGGCGCCGTTCCTCATCGTCATGCTCGTCGTCGGTTTGCTCGCGAGCTTGCTGCAATCGGTCACGTCGATGCAGGAGCCCACGCTTACGTTTGCGCCGAAGCTGATCGCGTTTGCCGGGCTCGCCATGCTGCTCGCGCCGTGGCTGCTGCGCTCGCTCACGGAGTTCGCGATCTCGATCTTCGGGCGCATGTCCGCGCTCGCGCACTGATCGCGCGCGCTTTTCGTTTCGCGTCCGCCGCGCCATGAGTGTCGACCTCATCCTCACGTGGATGCTGGTCCTGCTGCGCTCGCTGGGCATCATCCTGCAGTTGCCCACGCTCGCCAATCGCGCGCCGCCCGTCACGGTGCGGATCGCGCTCGCTGCGAGCCTGGCCACGCTCATCTGCCCGATCATCCCGGCCTCGCCGGTTCCGATCGATCAATGGGGCCTTGCCGGTGCCGCCATCGGCGAAATCCTGATCGGCCTCGCGATGGGTTTCGTGGCCCGGATGGCCTTCTTCGGCGTGGAAATGGCCGGGCGCGTGATTTCCTCGGAGGTCGGCCTCGCCGGGTCGCCGGGCTTTGAAGCGCCCGAGGTCGCCTCGGAGCCGCTCGCGGGCATGATGTCCGCGTTCGCGACCGTGTTGTTTTTTCTCTTCGGTGGCCATCTCTCGGTCATCACCGCGCTCGCGCGCAGTTTCACCTTTGCGCCGGTGGGCCACGCGGCGCTCGGCGCCGGGGCAGGGGAGGTCGTCATCACGGCGACCGCCCGTGTGTTGGAACTGGGCCTGCGCATCGCCGCGCCGTTCATCGCGCTCAACTTCCTCATCACGCTCGCCTTTTCGGTCTTGGGCCGCGCCGTGCCGCGCATGAGTGTGTTTGTGCTCAGCACCTCGGTTCGCGGCCTGATCGGCTTCGGGCTGCTTGGGAGCGCTGCGGCGTTGATCGCGCGCTACCTCTACGTCGAGTTTGGCGACATCCCGCTGCGGATGTTGCAGATTTTGCCGACGCGCTGAGGCGGGTGGGGGATCGAGCGAGCGAGTCAGTTGAAGCGCCTGCGTTGGGAGCGCGACCGCCCCCGGTCGCATTACGCTCAAGCGACCGAGGGCGGTCGCGCTCCCACGCATGCGTTCACTCGATCTTCTGGATTCGCCCAAGCCCACCCCTTGCGCTCTCGTTTCTCGCTCGCCGCAAATCTCCGGCAAAAACCCTTCGCGGAAATTTTTTCCCCCCGGTTTTGACGCCTTTCTTACAGCCCCCGAAAACGCGCGCTGAGTAGAAATCGGAAAACTGTAAGCGATTGCAGGTAAGGGTTTAGAAATACCCAGAATTCGATGGCACCGGCGTTGCTTAAACACGGCACCGATGGCAGACCAAGACAACGACCAAAAAACCGAGCAGCCGACCGAGAAGCGGTTGAGCGAGGCGATGGAGCGTGGTCAGTTCGCGAAGTCGCAGGAGTTGCAGGTCCTCATCGTGCTCGGTGCTTCGCTCGCGGCCATCGCGTTCACGGCCCGCGCCACGGCCGATAGTGTCGCGGAGTACGCGGTTTCGATCTTCACCAGTTTCGCCCACACTTCCGTCGAGCGCGGCACGGTCACGCAGCAGCTCGCCGACGTCGTGATGACGACCGGCAAGGCCCTGATCCCGATCCTCGTCGCGAGTGTCGGTGGCGCGCTTCTCGCCGGCGGTTTCCAGAGCGGCTTCCGGCTTTCGCCCAAGGCCCTTGGGTTCAAGTTCGAGGCGCTCAATCCCATCGCGGGCTTCGGCCGCGTGTTCTCGAAGGAGACGCTGATCCGCGCGGGAATCGATATGCTCAAGCTCGTCGCCATCGGGTTCGCGCTCTACCTCGGCGCGCGCACGCTGATGTACGATCCGCTGTTCAGCGCGCCGATCGAGACCGCGTACCTCGGCGTCTTCCTCAGCCAGGCCGCCACGTCGTTCTTCACCCGCATGCTCTTCGCCTTGGGCGTCATCGCCGCGATCAGCTACGGGTACGAAAAGTTCAAGAACTCGCGCGAGATGATGATGACGCACCAGGAGGTGAAGGAAGAGCGCCGCAACTCGGAAGGCGACGCCCACGTGAAGGCCGCGCAGCGCCGCCTCGGTCGCCGCCTCATGCAGAAGCAGATGCTTGCCGCAGTCCCGACCGCCGATGTCATCGTGACGAATCCGACTCACTACGCCGTCGCCCTCAAGTATGAGCGCGGCAAGGACAAGGCCCCGGTCGTGCTCGCCAAGGGCGAGAATCGTTTTGCGCTGCGCCTCAAGGCCCTTGCCGCCGAGCACGGCGTGCCGGTCGTCGAGAACAAGCCCGTCGCCCGCATGCTCTACGCGATGAGCAAGGTCGGCGACACGATCCCCGCCGAGCTGTACCAGGCCGTCGCGGGCATCCTCGCGGTCGTTTACCGCACGCACCGTTACTACTTCCACCAGTTGAAGACGCGCCGCCTCGAGGCCGCTGCCGCTGCCTGAGACTGAGCCATGCCTACTTCCTCCAACAGTTCAGTCACCCGCCTGCTCGCCCGCGCCGACCTGCTCCTCGCGGCCGCGCTGTTCGGCACGGTGCTGCTGCTGGCGATGCCAGTCCCGCCGTTCATCCTCGATACGCTGCTGGCCCTGAGCCTCGGCCTCTCGATGCTGGTGCTGCTCGCGGTGATCTACGTGAAGGATCCGCCCGAGTTTTCCGGTTTCCCCACGATGCTGCTCGCGCTGACGCTCTTCCGGCTCGCGCTCAACATCAGCTCGACCCGGCAGATTTTGCTCCACGGCTACGCGGGCCACGTAATCGATTCGTTCGGTCACTTCGTCATCCAAGGCAACTACATCGTCGGCGCCGTCGTGTTCCTGATCTTGGTGGTGATCAACTTCGTGGTCATCACGAAGGGCGCGGGCCGTATCGCTGAAGTCAGCGCGCGTTTCACGCTCGACGCTCTCCCCGGCAAACAGATGGCCATCGATGCCGAGCTCAACGCCGGCATCATCGACGAGGCCGCCGCCACCGCCCGCCGCCTCAAGGTTCAGAAAGAAGCCGACTTCTACGGCGCGATGGACGGTGCCTCGAAGTTCGTCCGCGGTGACGCGGTCGCGGGTATCCTCATCACGCTGGTCAACATCATCGGCGGTTTCGCCATCGGTGTTTTTCAGATGGGCCTCTCGCTCACCGAGTCGCTCGCGAAGTTCACGCTGCTCTCCATCGGTGACGGCCTCGTGGCGCAGATCCCCGCGCTGATCATCTCGATCGGCGCCGGCTTGCTCGTCACCCGCGCTTCGGAAAATTCCAACCTCGGCACGCAGATCGCTGCGCAGATGTTCCGCTACCCGCGCGCGCTCGGCATCGCTGGCGGGTGCTTGGGCGTGTTCGGCCTGCTGCCCGGCATGCCGATGATTCCTTTCTTCGGTCTCGCGGGCCTCGCCGTGTTTCTCGCTCGCACGTTCAAGGAGCCCGTTGCCGCTCCGGTCCCCGCCGCTCCTGCGGCCGGCAAGAAGGGCGCCGCGGGCAAGCCTGGCGAAGCGGCTCCCGCGGCTGGCGGCGCACCCGCCTCCGAGGATGTGCGCAAGCTCATCGACGTGGACATCTTTGCCATCGAGATTGGCTACGGTCTCCTCCCGCTCGCCGAGGCTAGGAGCGGCGGCGACCTGCTCGCCCGCGTCACGGGTGTGCGCAAAACGATCGCCCGCGAAAAGGGCGTGGTCGTCCCGCCGATCTCCGTCCGCGACAATCTCGAACTCGAGCCCAACGAGTACCGTTTCCTCCTGCGCGGCAAGCCCGTCGCCCGCGGCTCGCTCGTCCCCGGCCGCTGGATGGCGATGAATGTCTCCGGCTCCAGCGTGCGTCTCCGCGGCGTGCCGACCCGCGAGCCGGTGTTCAATCTCGATGCCACGTGGATCGACGAGGCCGAGAAGAAGACCGCCGAGATCAACGGCTTCACCGTCGTAGATCCTTCGTCGGTCCTCATCACGCATCTTTCTGAGACGCTCAAGAGCCAGGCGCATCATCTCCTCGGCCGTCAGGAAGTACAGTCGCTCATCGACCACATCAAGACCACGCACGCCGCGCTCGTCGCCGAGCTGCTGCCCGACCTCGTCACCCTCGGTATCATCCAGCGCGTCCTCCAGAATCTCCTCCGCGAGGGCGTCGCGATCCTCAATCTCCCGCTTATCCTCGAAGGTATCGCCGATTTCGCCTCGCTCTCGAAGAATCCCGACGATCTCAGCGAGCTCGTCCGTCGCCGCCTCGGGCTGTATTTTGTTCCTGGATACGAGAGTCGCCAGGGTTTCATCAAGGCCATCACGCTCGATCCGCGCTTGGAGCAGTTCCTCGGCAGCAAGATCCACCGTTCGCCGACCGAGGTCGGTCTCGCGCTCGATCCCGCCACCGGCCGCCATCTCCTCGAAGAACTCAATCGCCGCACCAACGATCTCATCACGATGGGCCTGCCCTCAGTGCTCGTCGTCTCCACCGAGGCGCGCCTGCCGATCAAGCGTTTCCTCGAGCCGTCGTTCCCGCGCCTCGTGGTGCTCGCCTTCCAAGAGCTGCCCGCCACGACCGAGATCGAAAACGCCGGCATCATCACGATGCCCGCTCACCTCAACCGGGTTGAACCGGCCATGAAGATGGCCGCCTGACGTCACCATGAGCGCCCCCACTCACGCCCCCGGCACCTGCTTCAAGTTCATCGTCGGCACCGCCGCCGAAGCGGCGACCGTCATCCGCGAGCGCCTCGGCGACCACGCCCGCGTGCTCTCCGTGCGCAATGTCCCCGCGACCGGCATCCGCGGTCTGTTCTCTTCCCCGAAGCTCGAGGTCATCGCGCAGATCGCCGCGCCCGAGCCGGTCATCGAGGCTCCCGCGCCCGAGCCGACGCTGCCCGTCGCGCAGGCGAGCATCGGCGACAACTCCGGCGCCCGTGAGGCCGTCACCGCTATCCGTCACGCACGCTCGAACGAGCGCCAGACGCTCAGTGGCTTGCTCCGTCGCTCCGGTTTTTCCGAAACGCTTGTCGGCCGCCTCGAAGCCGCGCCGGATTGGCGCCAGCTCTCCGCGCTGCCAATTCACCGCGGGCTCGTGGAAGTTTCCCGCCGTCTCCGCCGCGCCGCCGAGGGCCGGCGCGAGCGCGCCCCGATTTCTCGCGCCGCGTTTCTCGGCACGTCCGGGGTGGGGCGCACCACCGCGCTCGCGAAGTGGCTCGCGTCCGAAGTTTTCCGCCGCGCCCGCATGGGCCACGTGGTCACCGCGGAGTTCGACCGCCCCAATGTCCCCGGTCCGCTCCCGGTGTTCTGCGAGGCGCTCGGCGTGCCGCTCGCGCATTTCCCCGCGTCGACCGAGCCGGCTACGGATGGTGGTTTCGTTTATTTCGATCTGCCAGGTCTCTCGCTCCACGATCCTTCGGCCAACGCCGCCATTGGCGATTTTCTCGCCCGCGAAAAGATCACCGAGCGCGTCCTCGTGCTCAACGCCGCTTACGATCACGCCGTGCTTCGCGCCGGCTACGCCGCGGGTCGCTCGCTCGGCGCCACGCATGTGGTCTTCACGCACCTCGACGAGGTCACGCAGTGGGGCCGCCTCTGGGACTACATCATCGATGGCGAACTCACGCCGCTGTTCCTCGGCACCGGCCCGTCGCTCACCGCCGACATGGAGGAGGACGCCTTCTCCGCACTCGCCCGCCGCACGCTGCCGGTCGTGACCGAGGAAGAGCCCGCCGCTGAGGACGAAGAATCTACCGCCACTTCAACCAACCTTCACGTCGCCGCATGAGATTCATCTTTTTACTCGGTGGAGCCCTCGGGTTCCTCACGGCCGGCCTTACCGGCTGGCTCTGCGATCACGCCGCAGATCGCGTGCTGCTCGACGCCGCCGTCGGTGCGCTCACCGGCGCGCTCCTCTTTCGCTGGTTCTGGAACGTCCTCCTGACCGGCTTTCGCGAAACGATCGTCACCCGCCAACAGGCTGCCGCCGCCGCGGCCGCCAAAAAGAATTAACCTTTGTCCCTTCCTACTCCCATGAAAGAAACCGCCGTTCTCCCCAGCAACGGCACGGATGCCTCCCCTCAAGCCGCCGCTTGGCGCGCTTATCAAGGGGTCCCCACCTCGGGCGCTGTCGATGAAAAGGATTTGATCGAGCGCTACCTCCCCTTGGTCCGCAATGTCGTGGACCGAATCAAACTCACCTTGCCACCGCATATCGATGCCGACGACCTCTACAGCGTCGGCGTCACCGGCCTCATCGCCGCGGTGCGCAAGTTCAATCCCGAACAGGGCAACACGTTCGCCGGCTATGCCGCCACGCGCATCCGTGGCGCCGTGCTCGACGAACTCCGCCGCATGGACTGGTGCCCGCGCCGCGCCCGCGCCCGCGGCCGCAAGCTCAAGGAGGCCATCAATGTCCTCGAGCAGAAGCTCGGCCGCGCCGCCAGCGAGGCCGAGATCTGCAAAGAGCTCGACCTCACGCCGAAGGAATACGCCAAGTGGCTCGACGAGGCCCGCCCCGTCACTTTCGTCGCGCTCGACCAGCACGCGGAGGGCGAGGAGTCCGATGGGGCTTCACTTCACGAGCTTTTGGCCGATGAGACCGATGTCACGGGCCGCGAAAACCTCGAGAAAGCAGAGATGTTGCAACTACTTACTCAACGAATCGCGGAATTGCCCGATATACCGAGGAAGATTCTTGCCATGTACTATTTTGAAAAGATGCGCCTAGCCGAAATCGCGGAGGTCTTTGACCTCACGGAGTCGCGCATCTGCCAGATTCACGCCCAGACCATCATCGGCCTCCGCGCCTTCCTCAGCCGCGCGCGCAATCGCTGAGGATCTCTTACCCGCGCCCATCGCATGCTCATCCTCGTCGGCGGTTTCATCGTGTTGGCCTCCACCTTGGGAGGCTTCATGCTCGCCGGCGGTAAACCTGCGGTGCTCCTGCACGTCTCGGAATTCGTGGTCATCCTCGGCGTCGGTGCCGGCGTGCTCGTGATCGCGAGCCCGGGCCACGTCCTCAAGGAAATCATCCACAAGATGAAGAGCGCCATCCTCGGCAAGCCCACGGGCAAGGCCGAGCTCTTCGACATCCTGAAGCTGCTCTACGAGATCTTCATGACCGGCCGCCGCAACGGCCTGATCGCGCTGGAAGAGCACGTGATGAATCCGAAGCAGAGTGCGATATTCCAGAAATATCCCTCGATCCTCAATAATCACGAGCGATTGCAATTCCTCATCAATGGCCTGAAGCCCGTCATCGACGGCAAAATAAAACCGGACCAGCTCGAGGATCTCATGGCTGCCGAGCTCAACGCCAAAGCGGAAGAGGCGGCGCACCCGATTCACATTTTACACCTCGTCGGCGACTCCTTGCCCGGCATCGGCATCGTCGCGGCGGTGCTCGGCATCATCAACACGATGGCTGCCATCGCCGACGGCCCCGAGGTCGTCGGTGAACGCGTCGCGGCGGCCCTCACCGGCACGCTGCTCGGCATCTTCGTCGCCTACGGCTTCGTCAACCCGCTGGCCAACCGCATCCAATTCAACAACGCCTCCGAAAACCAGTGCCTCCGCTGCATCATGCAGGCGGTCGCCGGTTTCGCCAAGGGCCTCGCGCCGCTCACCGCGGTCGAGATCGCCCGGCGTTCGCTGGAGAGTTCCGTGCAGCCCGCTGCCGACGAGCTCGAAGCAGCGGTCAAAGGCGTGAGCGCCTCAAAGTAAGGACCCGACACCATGGGCGGCGGAGCATGGAAGGTAGCCTACGCGGACTTCGTCACAGCAATGATGGCGCTGTTCATGGTGCTGTGGATTTCCGCCCAGGACAAAAAAATCCTCATCGCCACGTCGCGTTATTTTCAGAGCCCGTTCCGTTCACCGCTCGAGGAGCACTCGGGCATCATGCCGTTCAACAAGGAGCAGAGCGACGGCAGCAAGAACGACCAGCCCGACGAGAATCCGCAGGGCTCCAAGAAATCTTCCGATAAGGCCAAGCAGGTCGAGCTGAGCTTCCTCAATTCCGTCGCCGCCGACTTCGCCCGTCTGCTCAATCTCGAGAGCGATCGCGACAAGAAGCCCGTCGACTTGCAGGTCACGTCCGACGGTTTGCGCGTCACGCTTTTCGACCGCGCCAAGCAGCCGCTTTTCGTCGGCGACACGACCGAGTTTACCGAGTGGGGGCGCTTCATGCTTCAGAATCTCGCGTGGATGATCGACCGGCATAAATTCCACGTCACCATCGACGGCCACACGCGAAGTAATGTGGCCACCAAGGCCGACGGTTATTCGATGTGGGAACTCTCCTCCGACCGCGCCAACGCCGCGCGGCGCAGTCTCGTGAAGTACGCCGTCGATCCGTCGCTCATCGAGCGCGTCACCGGCTACGCCGACACCAAGCCCGTCGCTGGCGAGAAGCCTGACTCGGACTCCAATCAGCGCATCGCGATCTCCCTCTCTCTAGGCGTGAAGCCTCGCGATCCCAACGCCGACAATCCCGTCTCGCGCAGCACGCCCGCCGGTTCCAACGCTCCGCCGAAGACCAAGCCCACCGCCTCGTTCGGTGGCAGCCGCATGCCGGCAGAGTCTGTTGCCGCTACCTCCACTTCCACGCACTAACGTGAAACCCTTTCTCCACGGCAAGAAGACCCTCGACACGGCACCTCTGCGCCCGCCTCACGCGGCGCACGCGGTCCCGACTGCGCCCGGCCTCGTCCGGCCCAACGGATCTCCCGCGCCGGTCGTCGATGTGGTGAAGGCCGGCGACAAAGTCGTCCGCCTCGTCATCACCTGCTCCTGCGGCGAGCGCATCGAGGTCGAGTGCCTTTATCCCGCGGGGAGTTGAGCTCGTATTTCCGAGCAGAGTAGGGCAGAGCACTGCTCTCGCCGAAATCGAGAGCTAGATTTAGCCGAGACGACGCGAATTCGTCCGGTAATTCCATGGCGTCTGCGGCCTTTGCCGCCTCGGCACTTTCTGCCCGCGAGGCGTGGGTAAATTTTGCCTTTTCGGCCTCAAGTTTTCCCGCCGTGCGTCGCGCCAACATGGTCAAAGAATCTTAAATTTTTCTATTCATTGGTAGCAGGCACTTAGCGAAGTTTCGGGAGGGGGTGGCACCCGCGATGCATTAGTTCGGCCATCCATGAACATCGGTCTCTACCAAAGTGCCTCTGCCCTCTCCGCGATCGAGCGGTGGCAGGACACCGTGGCCCAGAACATCACTGCGAGCCAGGAGACCGGCTATCGCAAGCGCACGGTGGAGATGAACGCGAAGGCCGCGGGCGAGTGGAATCTCGATCCGCAGGGCCGCATCGGCCACGACTCCGGCACGCCCGCGCTTTTCCCCGAGGTCAACAAAGGCATCAACTACACGCCCGGCGAGATGCAGGCCACGCGCCGCGATCTCGATGTCGCGATCCAGGGCGAGGGGTTCTTCGAGGTGCAGTCTTCCGATGGCACCAAGGCCTACACGCGCAACGGTGAGTTCCGCCTCCGTCCCAACGATCACACGCTGGTCAACTCCGCCGGCTTCGAGGTGCTCAATGACAGCGGCTCGCCCATCGTCGCGCTCCCGGGCAGCACGCCGCTCACCTTCAATCAGGACGGCACCATTTCTCAGGGCACGCAGCAGCTCGGCAAACTTTCCGTCCAGAAGTTCGACAACATGGCCGCGCTCAAGCCGATCGCGGGCGGCATGTTCCTCTCCGGCGGCGCCACTCCCACCGACGTTGAGAAACCCGAGTTGATGCAGGGCTACCTGGAGGGCAGCAACGTCACCCCGCTCCGCGAGATGGTGGAGCTCGTCCTCATTTCCCGCGCCTACGAGGCCAACCAGAAGATCATCAGCACCGTCGACCAGCAGATGGAAAAGGTGCTCGACGCCCTCGGCTAAGCCGCGCCCCCCCCGATGAATTCCCCAGACAGACAACCGCAATCACGACTGCATCATGGCCGCGCGCGCGATGGGGGCGCGCCGGCCCCAATTTCCGTCCGTAGCTCGCTCACCCTCCGCGCATGAACCTCTCGCTCTACTCCGCGGCCACCGGCATGGAGGCCCAGCAGCTCAACCTCAACACGATCGCGAACAATCTCGCGAACGTGAACACCCCCGGCTTCAAGCGCAGCAAGATCGAGTTTCAGGATTTGCTCTACCAGAAGCCCCGCAGCTCCGGCACGGATTCCGGCGGCGGCAATCTCGTTCCGACGGGCGTCGAGGTTGGCAACGGCACGCGTGTCGCGGCCACGTCGAAGGAGTTCACGCAGGGCCAGCTCACCCAGACCGGGAGCAAGCTCGATCTCGCGATTCAGGGCGACGGTTTCTTCGAGGTGCAGAAGCCCGATGGTACCGTGGCGTTCACGCGCGACGGGTCCTTCAAGCTCAACGCGCAGGGCCAGGTCGTCACGATCGACGGCCTCCCGGTGCTCAGCGGTTTCCAGACGATTCCTACCGGCGCATCCGCGATCAACATCGCCGAGGATGGCCAGGTCACCGTGCAGAGTCCGAGCGGTAACACGACGTTCCGCCTTTCGCTTTCCCGCTTCGCCAATCCCGCCGGCCTCCGCTCGCTCGGCAGCAATCTCTATGAGGAGACCGCCGCGAGTGGCACGCCTGAGCAGGGCCAGCCGAGCGAAAACGGCTTCGGTCACACGATCCAGGGCTACGTCGAGGCGTCCAACGTCAACATCGTCGAGGAAATGGTCGCGCTCATCACCGCGCAGCGCGCCTACGAGGTGAACTCCAAGTCCATCCAAGCCTCCGACGAGATGCTCCAGAACGTCGCGAACATGAAACGCTGACCATGCTCCGCGCCTTCATCATCGCTCTCTCGCTCGTCGCCTGCGCTCAGGCCGCCGACGCTACGATGCCGGTCACCGCCGAGGCCGCGGCCAAATCCGTTTCTCCTGCGCCGCTCACCCGCCAGCAGTTCGTCGATACACTCGGCCGCGAGCTCGCCGATCACTTCCGCCTCGAGGGCGATTTTCAGCTCGAGCTGCTCCGCGCCTGGGCCTCCCCGGCTAAGATGGCGAGCGACTGGCAGATCGTCGTCACCGAGTATCCCACGCTCGCCGCTTCCGCGATGATCCTCCGTTGCCGCACCGTGGCCGACGGCGTCGCGGGCAATGAGGAAACGATTTCCGTCCGCGCCTCGCTCTGGCGCGATGCGTGGGTCACCCGCCAGCCGATCAATAACGGCGCCGCGTTCGATGTCTCGCTGCTCGACACGCGCCGGGTGGACTCGCTCCGCGAGCGCGATGCGCTGCCGGCCACGGTCGGTGACAGCTCATTTCAGTTTTCCCGCTCCGTTCCGGCCGGCCGCGTGCTCGGCTGGCGCGACATCTCCCGCCGTCCGCTCGTCCGCAAGGGCGACAAGGTCGACGTCACCGCCACCGATGGCGCCCTCGTTATCAACATGCAGGCGCTCGCGATGGAGAGCGGTGCGCAGGGCGACGCGATCACGGTTCGCAACACCGATTCCCAGAAAAACTTCACGGCGTTCGTCGTCGATACCAACCATGTGCAAGTCCGCTTCTAACCGGCTCGCGCTCCTCGTCGCGCTCGTGTGCACGGTCTCCGCGCGCGCCGAGTCCCTGTGGCCCTCCGACAACAGCACCAAGCGCAGCATGTTCGCCGACCGCAAGGCCGCGGCCGTGGGTGACATCGTCACCGTCGTCGTGCAGGAATCCGCCGATGCCTCGACCACGCAGTCGAAGAAGGCCAGCCGCTCCGCTGCGGTGAACGACGCCGTCACGCAGTTCCTCTTCAGCGCCGCCGCGAGCAAGTTCGGCACGCAGCGCGGCGAGTTGCCCAACACGCAGTTCACCGCCAAGGGCGACTACTCCGGCGGTGGAGCGGTCAATAATTCCCAGAGCCTCAATTCGCGCGCCGCGGTGCTCGTCACCGATGTGCTGCCCAACGGCAATCTCGTCATCGCCGGTGTGCGCATGGTGACCTTCTCCGGCGAGACGCAATACTGCGTGCTCCACGGCGTGGTGCGGCCCGACGACATCTCCGCCGCCAACGCCGTCTTCTCGACCAACGTCGCCGATGCCCGCGTCGAGTTCGTCGCCGAAGGCGCGCTCACCGACGCGCAGAAGCGCGGCTGGCTCTCCAAGGTTTACGAAAAGCTTCGGCCGTTCTGATCGGCCTCTGATGACTTTCTAAAAACGGATTCTCGGATCACGGATGAATACAGCAGGACGCACCTTCGCCACCTCTCTTACGCGCACCATCGCCCGCGCGCTGGTCGTGTTTGTTGTTTGTTCGGTGACGGTGCGGGCCTCGCGCGTGAAAGATCTCACCGTGGTTGAGGGCGGTCGTGAGAATCAGCTCGTCGGCTACGGCCTCGTGGTCGGTCTCGCGGGCGATGGCGACAGCAACGCGGCCACGACGCTGCGCTCAATGTCCAATCTCCTCCAGCGCTACGGCCTCGCGATCAATCCCAACGACGTGAAGACGAAGAACGCTGCCGCGGTCATGATCACCGCCGACATTTCGGCCTTCCGCAAACCCGGCGCGCGCATCGATGTCACGGTTTCCTCGATGGGCGATGCGAAGTCTCTGCAGGGCGCGATCCTCATCCAGACTCCTCTCCTCGGCGCCGATGGCCGCGTGTACGCGGTGGCGCAGGGCCCGGTCGCGATCGGTGGCTTCACCGGTGGCGCGGGTGGCGCGGGCGGCGCGACCGTCACGAAGAATCACCCGACGGTCGGCATGATCAGCGGCGGCGCGATCGTCGAGCGCGAGATCCCCACCGAGATCGTCCGCGACAACCAGATTCGCCTGCTTCTGCAGACGCCCGATTATACCTCCGCCTCGCGCATGGTCGATGCGATCAACACGCGTTGGGCTGGCATCGCGCAGGCCGTCGACGCCGCGACCGTTCTCGTGCGCATTCCCGACGATTATCGCAGCCGCGAGGTGCCGTTCATCGCCGACATCGGCACGGTCGATGTCATGCCCGATACGATTGCCCGCATCGTGATCAACGAGCGCACCGGCACCATCGTCGCTACTTCCACGGTCCGCCTCTCGAAGGTCGCGATCGCCCACGGCTCGCTCACCATCACGGTCACCAATAACCAAGGCGTCAGCCAGCCCAACGCGTTCAGCAATGCCGGGCAGACCGCCACGGTCTCGAGCACGCAGACCGCCGTCAACGAAGTGAAGGGCGGCTTCATGGTGATGAACGATCCGCCGACCATCGAGCGACTCGCTGCGGCGCTCAACGCCCTCGGCGTCTCCACGCGCGAGATGATGAACATCTTCCAAACTCTCAAGACCGCCGGCGCTCTCCAGGCCGAGCTCGTCATCAACTGACCATGCAGATTTCTCCCATCAGTGCCTCACCCGCCGCGATGGCCGGCCTCCCGGCGACCACGACCGCGAAGCTCGGCCAGTCGCCCACGGAGCAGCGCAAGGCTGTGGCCGGCCAGTTCGAGGCGATTCTCCTCCGCCAGTTCCTCGAGCAGAGCGTGGGCGCGATGATGGGGCAGGGCGCCGATGGCAGCAGCGGCGGTGGCTCCACCGGTGGCGGCATGTACAGCTACATGCTGACCGACGTCTTCGCCAACAAGCTCTCGGAGGGGCAGGGGATGGGCCTTTCCAAGATCATCGAACAACAACTCACCCCGCGCGGCCTTTCTTCTCTTGATGCCGCTGATTCGAAAGGATCGTCATGACCGCCTTCTGGGAAACCATCGCCGAGTGCCTCCGGGCCGAGGTCGAAGAATACGGCGCGCTGCTCAACCTCTTCCAAGAGCAGCAGCAGAGCCTCTTCGCCCGCGACGCCGAGGCTGTCCTCAATCTCAGCACCACCATCGAGCAGCAGGTGCTCGTGTTGCAGGATTGCCGCCGCCGCCGCGAGCAGAACGTCGCCGCGTTCGCCTCCACTGTAAGCCAGCCCGCGTCGTCGACGCTGCGCGCGCTTTTGCCCTTCGTCGTCGCGGAGGCCCGCCCGCTGCTCGAAGCACTGATCGCCGAGGTCAATGTGCTCGTGCACCGCGTCCGCCGCGCCACGCGCCACAACCACGCGTTGCTCGCCCGCACCGTTGAGGTGCACCAGGAGACGCTGCGCCAGTTGCGCCCCGATTCTTTCACGAAGACCTACGCGCCCTCTGGCCGCGTGTCTCTCGCCCCCGTCCGCCCCACGCCCGCCTTGCGCGCTACCGGCTGATAGCCGGCGCCTGCGCAATCCGAAATCTCCACTCCGTAATCCGCAATTCTCATGTCCGGCCTCTACGCCAGCCTCAATGCCTCGGTCAAAGCGCTCTCCGCGCATGGCCGCGCGCTCGAGACCGCCGGTCGCAATCTCGCCAACGTCAACAATCCGAACTACGCCCGCCAGCGCGTCATCTACGGTGACCGCGGCACGGTGGAGACGCCGGATGGCGCGGAGAGCCTCGGTCTGGAGGCGCTTGGCGTGGAGCAGATGCGCGACACGTTGCTCGACCAGCAGGTGATCCGCGAGACCTCGCTCAGCGCGTCCTTCACCGCCGAGCAGCAGGGTTACCAGCGCGCGCAGGCCGGCCTCGGTCAGAGCATCGACCGCACCGCGGGCTCCGGTGATGCGACCACATCCACCGCCAGCGGCCTCAGCGGCGCGATGGACGATTTCTTCAATTCCTTCCAGAGCTTCGCCGCGAGCCCGACCGATTCCGGCCAGCGCCAGACGTTGCTCCAGCGCGCGGGCATCCTCACGGATCGTTTCCGCCTCACTGATCGCAATCTCGCGCAGGTCCAGAGCGACCTCAACGCGCAGGTCAACACCGACGTCGGTAACGTCAATCGCCTGCTCTCAACCATCGCCGATCTCAACAGCCAGATCGGCCGTCTCGAGGTCGCCAATCCCGGCTCCGCGGTCGACCTGCGTGACCAGCGTCAGGCCAAGATCGAGGAGCTCGCGGGCAAGATTCCCGTTGATGTCCGCGATGCCGGCGGCGGTCAGCTTCAGCTCGTCGTGAAGGACTCCGCGATGAACGACGTCGTCCTCGTCGACCGTGGCACGGTCAAGGGCACCGTCTCGTTCGACGGCACCAATGTCAGCGGTGGCCTCCCGCCGACCGCTCTCGGTCTTTCCTCCGGCTCGATCAAGGGCGCGCTCACGGCGCGCGACGGCGCGATCCAGGATCTGCGCAATAGCATCGACCTCATCGCCCGCCAGTTTGTCTCCGCGGTCAATAGCGCCTACAATCCCTCGGGCACCGCTGGTAAGGATTTCTTCACCTCCACCGGCACCACGGCTGGCACGATCAGTGTCGCCGCGGGCGTCACGGTCACGTCGCTGCGGGCCGGTTCGAGCGGCGCCTCGGGCGACAATGATCTCGCCAACGCCGTCGCCGCGATTTCCACGAAGACGTTTTCCACTGCGAGCGGCGATGCCATCGACGGCACGCTCGGCAGTTTCTACACCGGCGCGGTCACCAATCTCGGCCAGTCGCTCGCCAGCGCCAACTCGCGCGTCACCGACCAATCCAACATCGAGAAGCTCGTCCGCTCGCAGCGTGACGGCGTGAGCGGCGTCTCGCTCGACGAGGAGATGGCCGACCTCACGCGTTTCCAGCGCGCTTACCAAGCCTCGTCCCGCGTGTTCTCCATCGTCGACAGCCTCCTCGACACCGTCGTCAACAGCCTCGGTCGCTAAGCTTCCTCGTCATGCGCATCGCCAACACCACCATCTCCGACAACATCGTCCGGCAGATCCAGAAGCTCACCTCCCAGCAGGCTTCGCTGCAGACGCAGGTGTCGACGGGCCAGCGCATCGCCCAGCCCGAGGACGATCCGGCCGCCGTCGGCCGCGTGCTCTCGCTCGAGAGCGAGCAGCGCCAGCTGGCGCAGTATTCGCACAACGCCGATCGCGCGCTCGAGCTCAGCCAGGCTTCGTTCTCCGGTCTCACCAATCTCAAGAAGCTCTCCGACCGCGCGACCGAGATCGGCACGCTCGGCGCCAGCGCGCAGAGTTCCGATGCGCTCAACGCCTACGCGCAGGAAGTGAACCAGCTTCTCGAGCAAGGCCTGCAGCTCGCCAATTCCCGCCTGCGCAACGACTATCTCTTCGGCGGCACCGCCACCGACGCCACGCCGTTTACCGCCACGCGCGACAGCAGCGGCAACATCACTGCGGTCACGTACGCGGGCAATTCCCAGCAATCCTCCATCCCGCTCTCCGAGACCGCGAGCGTCACGCCCGGCACGAGCGGCGCGACCAATTCCGGCCTCGGCGATTTTCTCAACCACCTCGTGGCTCTACGCGACTCGCTCACTTCCGGTGGCGGCGCGGCGACGACCGCGGTGCAGTCCGATCTGTTGAGCACGGAAGACTTGCTCGTCTCCTCTCTCGCCGAGCATGGCGCCATCCAGACGCGCATCGAGCTCAACCAGAGCCAGCAGAAGGACCGCGCGGCCAGCCTCGAGTCTCTCGTCTCCGCCGACGCCGACGCCGACCTTCCCTCCACGATCGTCAAACTCAACCAGACCCAGACCGCCTATCAGGCCGCCCTCCAGTCCGCGGCTTCGATTATGCGTCTCTCGCTCCTCGACTATTTGAAATAACCCACACCGCATCCATGAAAGTCCTCCCTGATATCATTCCGACCGATTTCGGTGCGCGTGCCGCCAACACTTTCACGTTGCCGCACGGCCTTATCGGTTTCCAGCGCTACAACCGCGCCGAGCTTCTCTACGTACCCGAGCATCTGCCCTTCCTGTGGATGAAGCTCCACAGCATGACCGACTCCGTCCACTTCCTCGTCATCGAGCCGGGCGGCCTCATCCCCGGCTACGAGCCCGAGATCTTCGATGACGACGCGTTCACGCTCGACCTCACCGACGCCAGCGAGGCGATGGTGCTCAACGTCGTCACGCTCCGCGACCAGAACCCGCTCGACGCCACCGTCAATCTCATCGGGCCGATCATCGTCAACCGCCGCCTCCGCATCGGCCGGCAGGTCGTGATCTCCAATTACTCCCGCTACGACGCCAAGCACGCGCTGGTCGACCACAACCACACCCCGATTCACGCCGTCTCGGCCTGAGTCCATTTAACCAAGGAAGGTTACCATGCTAGTCCTCTCTCGCAGAGTAAACGAGGCGATCGTCATCGGCGACAATATCGAGATCCGCATCAGCCGCATCGAAGGAGATGTGGTCAAGATCGGCATCGAGGCGCCCCGTGAGATCCCGATCTTCCGCAAGGAAGTTCACACTGACATCGCGGCCAACAACAAGGCCGCTGCCCTGAAGCCCAACACGGCCACGCTTTCGCTCCCCAAACTCGCCCGGACCAAGGAAGGTCCGGTCTCCCGCCCCGCCATGGATGGTATCCGCCCCGTCGCGCCGAAGTCCGGCACGAACGCGGCCTAATACTCCACTTCATCCCCCCGCACCGCCATGAGCGTCATCAATACCAACATCCAGGCGATCGCCGCCGCCCGCCAGCTCAACCGCAGCCAGGACATGCTCGGTCGAGCGCTCACCCGCCTGTCCTCCGGCTCCAAGATTGTCACCCCGTCCGACGACGCCGCCGGTCTCGCCGTCTCTGAAAAGCTCGACGCGCAGAACGGTCGCGTGAAAGCCGCCACCACCAACGTCCAGAACGCCGTCTCGTACGTGCAGACCGCCGACGGATTCATGAGCGGCATGACGAAGATCCTCTCGCGCATGAGCGAGCTCGCCATCCTCGCGAAGGACGTCACGAAGAACACGACGGACGTGCAGCTCTACCAGCAGGAGTTCTCCGCTCTGCAGGACCAGATGCGCGCCACCATCGGCGGCTCCACGAGCGAGATCGGTGGCACGACCGGAGTGAGCACGCCGCTCGGCGCGTTCAACGGCATCACGCTCTTCGGCTCCAACGCCGCGGGCATGACCGTCACCATCGGTCAGGCCGTCGGTCAGGACATGACGATCAAGCAGTCCAACCTCCGGCAGGGTAACACGCTCGACATCATCAATCAGGATAGCTCGGGCAACTACTCTCTCTCGCTGACCGATCCCAACGCCATCGCCGACATCACGGGTGCGATTCAGCAGATCGCCACCGAGCGCGCCACGCTCGGCGCTTCGCAGTCCCGCCTCGAAGTCGCCGCGACGACGCTGCAGGTCGAGTACGAGAACCTCGCGTCCGCCATCTCCCGCATCCGCGACGTCGACGTCGCCGAGGAGTCCACCAGCTACGCAAAGTACAACATCCTCGTGCAATCCGGCACCGCGATGCTCGCCCAAGCCAACCAGACCCCCCAGACCGTCCTGAAGCTCCTGCAGGGCTGATCGCTCTCGTAAGCGTCCTCCTTCAACCAAAAAGCGCGAGGCTCACCCCTCGCGCTTTTTTCGTTTTCTGCGCGCTCGGAATCGAAGCGGCGAGCGCCAGCAAGCCGACCTCGTTTGTGGATAGCGTGGCTTCGCGTTTGGTCTCTGCTCCTGCCACTCCCCAATCTTTCGTGCCTCTTCGTGTGTTTCGTGGGCCAAAAAAATCACCCCGCGCTGACCCCATCCGAATGCAGCGCCTTGTGCGCCGCCCGGCTCAGCTCATCTGCGGTGAACGGTTTCGCGAGCAGATCGACATAGCCGAAGCTGCCGAGCGTCTCCGTCGAGATTTTCGAGAAGTAGCCTGAGATCACGATCACCGGCATCTCCTTCGCGCTCTGCCGCAGTTGCGCGACGAGCTCGATGCCCGTCATGCCGGGCATCGTCTGGTCGGTCACGAGCAACGCGCAGTCGCTGAGCGGTCCGCGCAGCGCGAGGAGGCACGCCTCGGGCGAGTCGAAGGCCGTCACACGATAGCCGGCACGCTCCAGCGCGAGCTGGGTGAAGCTGCGGACAAAATCCTCGTCGTCGACGACTGCCACCATTTCGCCCGCACCACGCGGCGCGGGTCCACGACCCTCGAAGACATCGTCGTCGGCGGGCGCCGCGGCGGGGAGATAGATGACAAACGACGCGCCTTGGCCGAGCGTGCTGCGCACCTCGATGGCACCGCGGTGACCGAGCACGATGCCGTGCACCACCGAGAGGCCGAGCCCTGTACCTTCTCCGACGCCCTTCGTCGTGAAGAACGGATCGAAGATGCGCAGGCGCGTCTCTTCGTCCATGCCATGGCCTGTATCCGAAAAAGTAAGACGCAGGCACGGTCCCGCCATGATGTGACCGAGGGCCGCGGCGCTCGTTTCGTCGAGGTAGTCAGACACCAGCTCCAGGCGCATCGTACCGCCCGTTGAGCGCATCGCGTGCGCGGCATTGGAGCCGAGGTTGAGCAGCACCTGGTGGATTTGCGTCGCATCGGCGAGCACGCGACCGCAGTCGGGCGCGATCTCGACTTCGATGTTGATCGTGGCCGGGACGGTCGCGCGGAGAAAGCGGCGGGCTTCCTCGATGACCACGCCGAGGTCGACCGGGATTTTCTCCGAATTGTCCTGCCGGCTGAAGGTGAGGATCTGTTCGACCAGCTCGCGCGCGCGGAGACTCGCGTCGCGGGCCGAGGCGAGGCACGCGCGGGAAGGGTGCTCTTCCGGCAGCGTGTCGAGCGCGAGATCCTGATAGCCGAGGATGCCCGTGAGGAGGTTGTTGAAATCGTGCGCGATGCCGCCGGCGAGCGTGCCGAGCGTTTCCATCTTCTGCACTTGGAAGAGCTGCGATTCGAGCTGGCGGCGCATCTCCTCGGCGTCGCGGCGGGCGGTGATGTCTTGGAACGCGCCGTAGATCCGGATCGGGCGGGAATTGGCGATCTCGGCGCGACCGATCATGCGCACCCAGATGCGGTGGCCGCGCGCCGTCACGAAGGGCAGTTCGAGATCGAAGGGCGTGCCCGAGTCGCGCGTCTGCATGAACGCCGCGTTGAGCGGGATGCGCGCCTCCTCGGGGAAAAATTCGAGCGCCTTTTCCCACGTTGGCTCGTAGCCGAGTTCCGCTTCATGGATGCGGTACACTTCGGGCGTCCACGTGAGGCGGCGGGTGGCGAGATCGAGCTCCCACGCGCCGATCTGCGCGAGACGGCCCACCTGCAACGACAGCTCCTCGCTGTGCCGGAGACGTTCTTCGAGTAGCTTGCGGGACGTGATGTCCGTGTGCGTGCCCACCACACGTAAGACGCGTCCTTGGGCGTCGCGTTCCACGACTTTACCGCGATCGAGCACCCAGACGCTGTGTCCGGATTTGTGCATCATGCGATATTCACATTGGAAGAAAGTGGTCGCGCCCGTGATGAGCTGGTCGATGGCCGAGCGCACCCTCTCGACGTCGTCGGGGTGAGTGAAGGGGGCGGTGCCCGAGGCCACCGTGGAAATCTCCTCCGTGGTGCGGCCGATCATTTCGGCCCAGCGCGAATCGCGGAAGATGCGTCCGGCACCTAGGTCCCAGTCCCACACGCCGTCGTTGCTGCCGGCGATGGCAAGCTCCCAGCGCTGCTCGGCGAGTTCGAGTTTCTGCTGCAGTTCGCGGCCTGCGGTGACATCGCGGCTCAGCCCGATCGCGAGGCGAGGCCGACCGTCGTTGTGTCGCAGGAGATAGCCGCGCGACTCGATGTGGCGGAGATTTCCGTCGGGCTGGAGTACGCGGAACTGCGCGTAGTAACTGTGATCCTGCTCGGCGAGCAGGCGGGTGAACTGCGCTTCGCCCTCGGTGCGGTCATCGGGATGAATATGCGCCAGCCACTCGCTGATGCGGCCAGCGAAGCTCACGCGGTCCACGCCATAGGTTGCATGGAGGCGATCATCGAGCGCGACGCGTTGCGTGCCAAAGTCATACTCCCACACGCCATAGCCCGCGGCGTTGAGCACGAACTGGAGACGCTCGTTGCTCGCACGCTGGCCCTCCTCGCCATGACGGCGGGCCGTGATGTCGGTGAAGATGCCGAACGTGCCGGTGACTTCGTCCCCGTCGTTGCGCATCGGAAACAACTCGATGTCGATCCAGCGCAGATGGCCTTCGACGAGAATGGAAACTTCGCTGTGCACCGTCTGCCCGGAATTCAATGAGGCCTGGAGCTTCTCGCCTTCGTCGGGATCGCTGCACAATTGCCGCAGGCACTCGCCGAGCCCGCTGCCGCGCGCCAGTTCCGAGGGACCACCCGTGATGCGCGTCCACGCCGAGTTGAACCACTCGATGTTGCCCTGCGCGTCGGTGAGAATCATGCCGTCGTGCGCGAGTTCGACCGCGAGCGCGAGACGCGCGTGCTCGGTCGCCGTGGCGCGGAGCTGGCTGTTGGCCGCTTGCAGCTCGGCAGTACGGCTCGCAACTTCGAATTGCAGGCGCGCCGCCTGCTGCTGCACACGCGCGAGCAGTCCGTCGCGCTCACGCTCTGAATCGATGCGCTGACGGTCGAGATCATGCAGTCGTCGCGCGCAAAACACGAGGATGCCGACGAGGATCGTCTGGTAGGCAAACACGCACAGCGCGATCTCGGGCCGCAGTTCCGGGTGTACCTGCCCGAGCCAGCCGCTGAGCATCCAACCCACCGCCATCGGCAGGAAAAGCACGAGGATGATCATGCGCCGCAGCAGTTCGCCCGAAGCGTTTTGCCGGGTGAGCGCTTCGAGCTGCTCCGCTTGCGGTCTCGCCGTGCCGAGTCCGAAACCGAGAATCACGAGCGCGGCCGCGAGCTGCGCCGACATCGGGGCGGGGGCTGCACTCGCCGCCGGCGAGAACAGGTGAAACACGTAGAACAGCACCGTGAATCCGCCGCTGCCGAGCACGCACAGCGCGAGCCACGTGACCCCATCGAAGACTGATTTACGCGGCCGCCCGAGCAGCAGCAGCGCCGAGCCCGCGAAGAGCAAAGTCAGCGCACTCTGCACCGGCAGTCGGCCCGGGGGCAGGGTGGGGATGACATTCGCCTCGGCGCGGAATATCGCCTGATCGATCCCGAGCGAAATCCCCGACGCCGTCTCCCAAAGATTGGCCAGCGCCACGGCGATCACAGCGGCGGCAAGCACACGGCTCGCGATCAAGGCCCACTGGCGGCGATGATACCCGATCAGCTCCAAGCTTACACCCAAGGCGACGAGGCACAGCGCGGTGTTGGGCGGCATCACCAGCCAGCCGAGTCGCACTCCCTTGAGCCAGGCGACGTCCGCGACCCACCCGGCCAGCACAAGCAGGCCCAGCACCACGGTGATACGCGCGGCTAGGGATGAAGCGCGCTTCAAAAACGGGGTCAGCAGCATGAAAGCCTCGGACCATGAGAACTGCCGGACCCGTCGGCAATCGCGAATGCTACGCACGGAGTGTTACTCACCGCCCGCCGCGTTTCTACGCAGCGTTTGTCGCGATGGAAGGGTGTATCGCCGTTTTTTACCAACCGCGGCTCAACTCCGTTTTCGTTGTGCCGATAAGACAGGCAGATGAAAGAAGTCCTCCCGGGAGCAAGGCTCCTGAAGTGAGGCCCAGAATTTGTGGGGTTGTGTAGGGATGAAAAATTGGCGGGCTCCGGTTTCCGGGGCCCGCCAAAATTTTTTCGGCGAATTCGTTACATTTTCGAGAGCCAGAGCCGATTCGGACAATGAGTATGAAATCTCTTCGTTATTTGCTCACCTTGGCATTGTTTGCCTTCTCGACGGTGATCCTCCGCGCTGACGGTGCGACGGAGCCGCCGGTCCCGGTCCGCACCGTCGCTCCCGATTATCCGCCGGATCTTCGCCGCGACGGTACCTCCGGCATCGTGATGGTCAGTTGCCTCATTGACGACAAGGGCAACGTCCAGGAAACCAAAATCGAAAAGACCTCGCACGACGCCTTTGGCCAGCCTGCCGTGGACGCCGTGAAGCGCTGGAAGTTCAAGCCCGCCCGCCGCGATGGTGCCGCGGTCTCCGTGCGCGTCACCATTCCCATCAAGTTCAGCGTCAACGACTGATTTAGCTTTAGCCCCTGTACCCTATGCAAATCGGCAGACTCACGATTGGCCGCCGAATCGGCCTTGGTTTCGTCCTCGTCTTCACGCTTCTCGGTGCGGTCGCCGCCACCGCCTGGCTCGCGCTCGGCGCGGCCGGTGGCAAGCTCACCCTCTTTGCGGGGAGCGTCCACGAGACCAGTTCCGCTGCGTCCCTCGAGTCTGCCATGCTGGCGGTCAAGTTGCAGGTCAACGAGTACCTGGCTACTGGCTCCGCTGAGAGCAGCGCCGCCTATGACCAGGCCAAGCGCAAGCTCGACACCGAGCTCACCGCCGCCCGCGAGACGATTGCCGAGCCGGATCGCGCCGCGCAGCTCGCGACCGCCGCTCGCTTCCTGGCTGAGTACGACGCCGCTTTCCAGAAGCTCGTGGCCAATAGCAACCAGCTCGCCACCGTCGACCGCGAGGCTCTGGCGCCTTCGGGCGAGACTCTCGACAAGGGTTTGGCCAAGCTCCTCGCCGACGCTCGCACCGCTGGTGACACCGACACGAGCTTCAAGGTCTCCACCGCGCTCAAGTCCTATTTCCAGAGTGCCAGCATGGTGACGTCGTTCCTCCTTTCGTCCAAGGAGTCCTTCGCCACCGCCGCCCGTGAGAGCATCACGGCCACGATCACCAACATCGAAAAACTTCAGAAGGCGCAGGAAGAGCTCGAGAAGCTCGACGCCACGCTGAAAGACGAAGCGAAGAACACTTTGCTCGGCACGCTGCACAAGAGCGCCGAGACGTATGCGCAGGGTCTCGAGCGCACCGTGCAGCTCAAGAACGAGCGCAACCGCATCATCACCGATCAGCTCAATAAGATTGCTCCGCAGTTCACCGCCGCCCTCACCAAGGTCCGCGAGTCCGTCGCCACCCTTCAGGGCCAGCTCGAAGAGCGCATGCGCGTCGAGCAGGCTCGTAACGAGTGGCTTATGCTCATGGGCACCATCGCCGCGACCGTCGTCGGCGCCGTGGTCGCTTGGCTGATCATTCGCACCATTACCCGCACCATCGCCGGCATCGCCCGCCAGCTCGCCGCCGAGTCGGCCGAGACGCACGGCTCCGCGCTCACTGTCGCCGAGGTTTCCAAGTCGATGGCCGACGGCGCCAACCAGCAGGCCGCCGCGCTCGAAGAGAGCAGCGCCTCCCTGCACGAGATGGCGAGCATGACGACCCGCAATGCCGAGAACGCGCAGAGCGCCAAGAGCCTCGCCGCTCAGGCCCGCTCCACCGCCGACGCCGGCGTGCGCGACATGGCCGCCATGCAGTCCGCCATGACTGCGATCCAGGCGTCCAGCTCCGAGATTTCCAAGATCATCAAGACGATCGACGAGATCGCCTTCCAAACCAACATCCTCGCGCTCAACGCCGCCGTCGAGGCCGCCCGCGCCGGTGAGGCTGGCATGGGCTTCGGTGTCGTCGCCGAGGAAGTCCGCAATCTCGCCCAACGCTGCGCCAGCGCCGCGAAGGAGACCGAGGCCAAGATCGCCGATGCCGCTTCCAAGAGCGCGCAGGGTTCGACGATCAGCGGCCAGGTCGCGGCCAATCTCGGTGCCATCGTGGAAAAGATCCGCGAACTCGACGAACGCGTCGGCGGCATCGCCCAGGCTTCGCAGGAGCAGAACCAAGGCATCGGCCAGCTCAACCAGACGGTCGCCGGCATGGATCAGATCACCCAGTCCAACGCCGCGCTCGCCGAGCAGTCCGCCTCCTCCGCCGAGGAGCTGCAGCGCCAGTCCGCGCAGGTGAAGTCTGCCGTCGCCGAGCTCATGCGCATGGTGCAGGGCGACAGCGACGAGTTCACCGCGACCGCTCACGAGACGCCGCACGCCGCCGCTCCCGCGAGCCATAAGCCCGCGAAGCAGACCCGGCAGCTCGAGCACGCCTCGCACTAATCCGCGCGATCCACATCGTACTTCTTTAAAGGGCGGCTTTCTGAGCCTCCCTTTATTTTTGCCCTGTCCTGCAAACTGTGGGTGGCGAGCTTGCTCGCTACGTTGCACCTGAGAATAGGTTCACTGTAGCGGCGCTCTATGAGCGCCGACTCATCGCTGTAAATCGGCTGCTGTCTTCGGCGGTCATAGACCGCCGCTACAATTGCGATCAGCTTCTTTCGGCCCGGCGATCCATCGCCGCCGTCTTGTAGATATCTGGAAACCGCAGGCTCATCGAACTCTCCGGATGATCGGCCACCGTGAACCCAAATTGCGCATACAACCCGTGCGCATCACGCGTCCGCAGACTCCAGCTGCGCAGCCCCTGCAGTCGCGGATGACTCATCACCGCCCGCATCGCCGCCTTCGAGAGCCCATGCCCGCGGTGTTCTTCCAGCACGTACACATCGCAGAGATACGCGAAAGTCGCATAATCCGAGATCACACGGATCAGCCCGACCTGCTCACCAGTCGTAGTGTAAATCCCGATACACAATGAGTTCACCAGCGACCGCGCCACGACCTCCAGTGGAATCTTCTCCGCCCAATAACTCCGCGTAAGGTAAGCATGCACCGCCGTTGCATCCACCCGCGCTGGATCGTCGCTGATCAGATAGCCATCATGGTTGATCTCGTGGGGCATTTTTACAGGAGGAAACGGAGAGAACGGAGTCAGTTGTTCGCGGCCGGTAACATCAATCGCGAGACTCCATCGGTGAGCTTAGTCACATTGAAATTGATGAGCAGGCCAACCGGTACATCGAGCAGTTTCATGTAGCTCAAAAGCTGAGCCTTGTGGATCGGTGAGACCTGTTCGACCGCTTTGATCTCAATCAGGACACAGCCCTCGACGAGTACGTCAAATCGAAGAGGCTCTTCACGAACCGCACCTTTGTAGCTGATTCGTACCGTCCGTTGCTGCTCCGTTGCCAGATTTCGTAACGCCAACTCTCGCATCAAACACCACTCATAGACTGACTCAATCAACCCTGCTCCCTTGTCCCGATGGACTTCAATCGCTCCGCCAATAATCTTCTCCGTTAACCCATCGGCCTTCTTGAACAATGGATGCATTGTTTGTCGCCTCCTGTCTTTTCTCCGTTCCCTCCTGTAAAATCAAAAATCCTACAGCTTCGCCATTGCCGCCGCGAATGCTGCCTTGTCCGCCGCTTTGAAAAACGACGTTCCGGCGACAAACGTATCCGCGCCCGCTGCGCGGCACTCAGCCGCCGTGGCGAGATCGATGCCGCCGTCTACTTCGAGACGGAAATTGAGCCCACGGACCGTGCGCCACTCGGAGATTTGCTGGAGCTTCGGCAGCATATCGCGGCGGAAGCTCTGGCCGCCGAAACCGGGCTGCACCGTCATGACGAGCACGAGATCGACGAGCGGCAGCACCTTCTCGATCGCGCGCGCTGGAGTGCCGGGATTGAGCACGATGCCGCACTGGCAGCCGAGCGTGCGGATGCGCTGGAGCGTCGCCACGTGATCGTAGTCGGGCTCGATGTGGATCGTGAGATTATTGGCGCCCGCCTTCGCGAAGGGCTCGATGTACTTGTGCGGCTCCGACATCATCAGATGCGTGTCGAAGTAGAGCTTCGAGCCCGCCCGCCGGAGCGCCGCGAGTGTCTCTGGGCTGAATGACAGGTTGGGCACGAAGTGCCCGTCCATGATGTCGCAGTGGAGCCACGTGAGCCCCGTATCGCTAACGACGCGGGCGCTGGCGGCGAGATTCGCGTGATCACCGGCGAGAAGAGAAGGCGCGAGAAGAGAGTCGTGCGGCACGGGGCGAAGATGAAAAAGGCAGCGCGCAGAATGGGAAGACGGAAAATGCACTTCACGCGTGGACCGCGCGTCGCTCACACGCCCACCGGGAAATCGCCGGAACGCACGAATCGAGTCCCGACCTATGCTCTCGCCCCATTTTGCTTGGGTATTTCGCTATATTTCCCAATAGAGTTTCGCTCGATGTTGTTCTCCATCTTCACGGTGTTGATCCTAGTATGGGTGACGAGTCGGGCACTGAGGCACCACGCGCGGGGTCAAAAGTTTCCGGCTTCGCGCATCTGGTTGGCGTGTATCCTCTGTGTTGGATTCACTTATGCCGCCGGTCAAATGGAGCCATCGCTGTTTCCGTTCAAGTTGACGGTGGACGATTGGCCTACCTTCGCCTTGCTCGCGCTCATCGCAGCGTTGATCGACTTCGCGATTCAGTTCGGACTCAATAGTCTTTTGCTGCGGGATCTGGACGGCCTGGCCGTCAACTCCACGTTGAATGCTTGGATCTGCCTAAAATCGCTTTTCGTGATGCTGGCCGTGGTCTTGGCGATCCCCGCGGCGATCATCCTCTTTCACGTGTTGATGCTCGCGATCATCTGACGATCGAGACCGGTCCCCGCGCGCGGGTAACCTAGCGCGCCATCTCGCCCTCGTTGGCGAGTTTGGCCTGCTGGCCGATTTCCTGTACGCGAAAGGCTTCGAATTGCTGCGGGGGCAGGGCGCAGAGGAGGTCCACGCGGCGAGCGATCTGCAGCGCCACGTCGACGAAGGCCCGCTGCTTCTGCTCGTCGGTGCCCTCCACGCCTGCGGGGTCGGGTGAGCCCCAGTGCGCGAGGATCGGCTTTCCCAGCCAGACGGGGCAGGCCTCCTTGGCGTTGTCGCAGACCGTGATTACGGCATCGAACTCGGTGGCCTTGAATTCGTCCCACGATTTCGAACGCGCGTCGCTCGCATCAAGGTTGAAGCGATCCTTGAGCACCCAAAGGGCAAAGGGATTTACCCGCCCGGTGGGCTTGGCGCCGGCGCTGTGTACCTCGAACCGACCTTTGCCTTTGGCGCGCAGGACATACTCCGCGATGATACTGCGCGCCGAGTTGCCGGTGCAGAGAATGAGGACTTTGAGAGGAGCGGACGGTATCATGAGACGAGGGTAGCTTTTTTCTGATTCTTGGGCGGGCAGCAGATCGGGCTCGATTCGGCGAACGTGCATCGCGCCTTGCGCAGGCGTTCGGCGTCGCGCCGGAAAGCCGGGTCTTCCTGCGCGCAGTCTTGGAGACAGGCGAGGTTGGCCTTGAGTTCGCGCGAGGGGCGTGCCGGCAGGCTGTAGATCATCCAGTTTGCCTCGCGGCGCGCTTCCACCAAGCCACGCGCCTTGAGGTAGGCGAGGTGCTTGGAAATCTTCACCTGCGGCTCATGCAGCACGTCTTGGAAATGGCAGACGCATAGCGGTCCCTTGACCAGCAGGTGGAGAATCCGCAGGCGCGTCGGATCGCACAGGCACTGATAAATTTCGACGAGGCTCATGGGCAATCAGCCGCACCCACACCCAGCGCCGCTGCAACAGGCGGAGGCGGTCTGCACCGGCTCTATCCCGCACTGCTCGCGCGCGAGGCAGTCAGTCTTTTTGTTGCCGAGGGTAAAAGTAAGGGTGCCATCCGCGCTCGACGCAGCGGCGAGGGTGTATTGGCCAACGACGCAGCAGTCGTACTCGACTTCGACCTCCAAGTCGTCGGAGGGCACGACCTGCCGGGAGATTTCGAGGATCTTCGCCAGCTTGCCGGCCGTGAGGCGGTGTTCGCGATCCCCCTCGGGCACCCAGGTCTGGAGGAGACAGGATTCGAGGGCGCGCACCGTGCCGCCGCAGTCGATGAAGCGCCGGGTGACGTGTCCGACCTCCGTCACGTGAAAATGCGCAGGAATGGCGTCGCCGTCTGGCAGGAAAAACGACAGGTTTTTTTCCGGATGTTGCCGCAGGGTGGTCTTGAGGTCAGTTAGATTCATTCCCTTAAAGGAATATTCCTATTAAAGAATATGCAAGCCAAGATCCAGTTTCGTGAATTCAGGACGGAAGACTACGAGGGCGTCGTCGCCCTTTGGCGGCGCAGCGAGGGCGTGGAGGTGGCCGAGGGCGACGATCGCGCGGGCATCAGCGCCTACTTGGAGCGTAATCCCGGGCTCAGTCGGATCGCGCTGTCCGGCTCCGAGATCGTGGCTGCCGCGCTCTGCGGACACGACGGCCGCCGCGGGCTCATTTATCATTTGGCGGTGGCGAAGGGTTTTCGGGGTCAAGGCATTGGCCGGAGTCTGGTGCGGGAGTGTCTCGAAGGGCTGCGCGCGCACGGACTCACCCGGTGCCTGATTCTGATCGCGCGGGACAACCCGGACGGGCTGGAGTTTTGGCCCGCGCAGGGATTTGCAGAGATCACCGGGGCGGTTCCTTTCGGGATCGATTTGGTCTGAGTTTAGCCGCCCGGAACGTGGTTGATCCGGGACGGGAGCCGGGGCATACTTGACCCTTTTCGTCGTGTCTTCGCCTGCCACAACCACCGCTCACCGACCACAGCGCGGCCTCGCCGTGCTGCTGGCTTCGCTGTCGGCGATCGGGCCGTTTTCGATCGACGCCTACCTGCCGTCGATGGGCGAAATCCAAGCTGCGCTGCATGCGTCGCCTTATGTCCTCCAGATGACGCTCACGGCGTACATGGCGCCGTTTGCGCTGATGATTCTGTGGCATGGCGCGATTTCCGACGCCGTGGGTCGGCGACCGGTCGTGGCGTGGGGGATGGGCTTGTTCACGCTCGCCTCGCTCGCGTGCACCTTGGCGCCGAGCATCGAAACACTCCTGGTCTTCCGCGTGCTGCAGGGGGCGACGGCGGGCGCGGGTATGGTTGTGGGCCGCGCGATCGTGCGGGATCGGTTCGAAGGGGCGGAGGCGCATCGCGTGATGTCGCAGGTTTCGCTCACGTTTGCCATCGCACCGGCCATCGCGCCGGTGATTGGTGGCTGGTTGCATGTGGCATTTGGCTGGCGCGCGGTGTTCGGTTTTCTCGTGCTCTACTCGGGTGCCATCTGGTGGATTTGCCGCAAGGTCCTGATTGAGACCCTGCCCGTAGAGAAACGTCAGCCGCTGCACCTGGTGTTTCTCGCCAAGTCCTACTGGATGGTGCTGACCTCGCCGCGTTTCCTCGCAATTTCGCTCGGCGGCACTTTTTGCTTTGCGGGGCTCTTCATCTACGTCGCGGCGGGCCCGCAATTTCTCATGAAGCAACTCGGCGTGAGTGAGACGGGTTTCTTTTGGTTGTTCGGACCGCTCACCGCAGGGCTCGCGCTGGGTGCCTGGCTTTCGGGTCGGCTCGCGGGGAAGATTCCGTCGCGCCGTGTGCTTACGCTGGCCTTTGCCTGCATGGGCTTCGCTGCGGTCGCCAACACGGTGTTTCACTCGCTGCACGCCCCCGGGCTGCCGTGGAGTGTCGCGCCGATTTTCTTCTACTCGTTCGGCATGGCGTTGGTGTTTCCAATTCTCACGATCCTCGCGCTCGATCTTTTCCCGGAGCAGCGCGGACTGGCCGCATCCTGCCAGAGCTTCGTGCAGACCGGCGGCGCGGCGCTCGTGGCGCTGCTCGCTCCTTTGGTCTGGGCGACGACCCGGAGTCTCGCCTTCACGCAGCTTGCCTCAGTGGGTATCTCGGCCGCGATTTTGGTCGGCGGGTGGAAATTCACCCGCGCACACACCGGCACCGCGCCGGTCACTCCCGCGACTTAACCGCGGCGCCGCTTACCACGTGTCGAGGACAGCGTGGGTGGCCTTTTCGGCCAGCGCGTCCGCGAGCTGGGGCAGCATCTGATATTCCGCCTGCAGTTGACCGCTGTCGGTGAAGGCATCGCGTTGCACGTTGAGCGGGCGGTCGGTGAAAAACGCATGGCCATCTCGGGCCTTCAGGGTGGCGGTGGCGCCGAGCGTGAGAACAAACTTGCGCGCGAGGCCCGTGTCGTTCGCCCGCGAGACGGCAGCTTCGCGGTGATAGTCCGTGAGGGTGAGGCTCAGCACCGCATCGGCCTCGCCCTCCGTATTCACTAAAGTGATACGCGTGTCTTTGCCAAACGCCGCGCGTACCTGCGTGCTCACGATGGCCTGCGCCTGCGGGATCACGACGCGGGTCTGGACGGGCGCGACATACAGAGTGGTGAAGCTAAGCTTCGCTCCGGTGCCGAGCTGGTAGTTCGCGCAGCCGGTCATCAGACCGACGGCCACGGCGGCGAACAACGACAGGCGGACAAAAGCGCGGCGCGAAATCATGAGAGCGACGTATGCAAGATCACTGGCGCGCCAAGGCAAGCCGCGCGTGGGATGGAAAAGAAAAGCGCCAGCCCGAGGCTGGCGCTAATTTGAATCGCTTGGTCAACCGACTCAGAAGAGCCAGAAGCGCTTTTTCTTCGGCTCGGTGCCTGCGGGCGCCGGCTTGCCGTTGGCTTTGGCCTCAACCTCTTCGAGGCGCTTCTTCGCGAGATTCGCGACGTCGGACTCGGGGTAGGCGGTGATGGCCTCGTTGTAGAATACCTTCGCGGCGACGTAGTTGTCGCGCTTGTAGAAATAGAAATCGGCCATCTTGATTTTGCTCTGGGCGAGCACCTTCTTCATGCTGTCGAGGCCCTTGGCCGCGGCGCTGACGCTGCCGTCAGCGGGGAAGAGGATCATGAAATCTTCGAAGTGGCTGATGGATTCCTTGGTCGAAGCTTGGTCGTAGTACGGGCCCTCGACGATCGAAGCGTGGGCCTGCGCGAGCTTCAGGTAGGCGTCGGGCGCAAGTAGGCTCTGCGGGTAATTGTTGATCATCCGGTCGAGTGCATCGATTTCCTCCTCGATGTTCTTCTCGCGATGGTGGCCCTTCGCCACGTTCATCAGCGCGAGCGGCGCGTAGTCGCTGTACGGCGCGTTCGCCACGATGATTTCGAAGTAGCCGAGGCCACGGTCGCGGGCCGTGAAGCCCGGGAGCCAGCCCCATGTGCGGTTGCGCGCACCCTCGAGCAGTGCGCTCGCGATGCGGTACTGCTCACCCACGATGTCGTTAAATCGCTTCGTGTTCGGATACTGGCTCAGGATCGACTGAAAATCCTCGAAGGCTTTGATGTACTCCTTGCGGCTGAGGCGCAACGTGCCCGAGCGGTAGAAGGCCTCGGGGGCGTAGATGGAGTTCGGGTACTTCTTGGCGACCTTCGTGTAGGTGGAGATCGCGCTGCCGATGCTCTTCTTCTCCTCGGCCTCGCGGGCCTTGTTCATGAGGTCGAGGGCATTGCGGCCATCGGCGCCCGTGAGGCCGGCGAGGGCGCCGCCTTCGACGCTCCAGCCCGTGCCGGGCTTCCACACCAGATCGGCGCGCGCGGCGGACAGCAGGCCGAAGCCCATGGTCAGGAAGCAGACAAAGCGGATGGTGCGAGCGGCGAGGAAACGCATCGAAAAAAGAGTCACCAGCGAATCAGGGCGCTACCACAGGTCAAGCCCGCCCCGAAGGCCACCATCAATGTGAGATCGCCCGTCTTGATCCGCCCGGCGCGGCGCGCCTCGTCGAGCGCGATCGGGATCGAGGCCGCGGAGGTGTTGCCGTAGCGGTCGACGTTCACGAAGAACCGCTCCATCGGCAGCTCGAGGTACTGGGCGATGGCCTCGATGATGCGCAAGTTGGCCTGGTGGGGAATCACGAGCGAAATCTGATCCGCACGAAGCTTGTGTTGTTCCAAAATATCACGAGCCGCCTCATCCATCGCCCGGACGGCGAGTTTGAAGACCTCTTTGCCCTTCATCCGGATGCAATGCGCCTTGTCGATCTCCGAGCCATCCGGAGTAAGGGTGGTGGTGCCGTTGGGGATGTAGAGGAGGTCGACATTCTCGCCGGAGGTCCCGAGCTTGGTCCCGATCAGGCCGACGTCTGGCTTATCCGAGTCGCTAATGACCACGGCGCCAGCGCCATCGCCGAAAAGCACGCAGGTCGTGCGGTCTTTCCAGTCGATCACGTCGGAGAGTTTTTCCACGCCAATCACGAGGGCGTGCTTGTAGCGGCCGGAGCCCACCATCGCGCAGGCAGTATCGAGTGAATAGATGAAGCCGGAGCAGGCGGCGTTGAGATCGAAGCACCCCGCGGAAGTCGGCAGCCCAAGCTTGTGCTGTACGATGCACGCGGTGGCCGGCATCGGCAGGTCCGGCGTTACTGTGGCGACGATGCAAAGATCGATGTCGGACGGCTTGAGCCCGGCGTCTTCCAGCGCACGGCGACCGGCCTCGACCGCCATATCGGAGGTCGTTTCCTTTGGCCCGGCGACCCGGCGTTCCCGGATGCCGCTGCGCGTGCGAATCCACTCGTCGGAGGTTTCGACGGTCAGGGACAGCTCGGCATTGGTCAGCACTTTGGCCGGCGCATAGGAGCCGGTGCCAAGGATGACGGTGGAGCAGGGGCGCATTCGGGAAGCTGGAAGGGGCGACGACGCGGAGGGGCCGCGCGTCAGGAAAGCACCGGCTGGGCGAGCAGTTCGTTGGCGCGAGCGATGTCGGCCTCGATCCGGTGATTCATGTCGGCCTTGATGATCTCGCCGGCTGCCCGGATCGCGCTCTTGATCGCGTGCCGGTTGGACGAGCCGTGGGCCTTGAGGATGTTGCCGCGGAGGCCGAGCAGCGGCGCGCCGCCGTAGCGCTCGGGATTGATGCGCTCCTTGAGGGCGTTGAACGCGCCCTTCGACAACAGCGCGCCGGTCGCGCGCATCGGATTGGACTGCAGCTCTTCGCGCAGCATGTCCGAGAAAAACTTCACGAGCGATTCCCAGCTCTTGAGCATGATGTTGCCCACGAAGCCATCGCACACGACCACGTCGACGTGCTCGGCAAAGACATGGAAACCCTCGATCGGGCCCGAGTAGTGGATGATGCCGTCGACTCGGCGCATTAGATCGGAGGTCTCGGTCACGAGCGCGTTGCCCTTGCCGTCCTCGGTGCCGATGGTCATCAGGCCGACGCGCGGCTTGGTGACGCCGAGCATGACGCGGCAATAGTGCGAGCCGAGGATCGCGTTGTGCACGAGATGCTCCGGCTTCGCCTCGGGATTGGCGCCCGCGTCGATGAGGATGAAATGACCGCCCGCGCGCGGGACGACGGCGGCGAGCGCCGGGCGGGCGACGCCCTCCATCGTACGGAGACGGAGCGTGCCACTGGCCATGAGCGCGCCGGTGTTGCCGGTGCTGACCACGACGCTGGCCTCGCCATTCTTCACGGCCTCGATGGCTCTGATCATCGAGGAATCCTTCTTCTTCTTCAGCGCCGTCAGCGGCTTGTCATCCATCGTGATGACCTCCGAAGCGTGCAGTACCGAAAGCCGCTCGCTCCGGTGCAGGCCGGCATGGCGCAGCAACGGATCGAGCACGGCCTCATCCCCGACGAGCGTGACGGGGTTGAGATGCGGATTCTGGTGAAAAGCCAGACGAACCGCTGCAACGACTTCGGCCGGACCTAGGTCGCCGCCCATGGCGTCGACTGCAATCCGGCCCGTGGCGGTGGAAGACATGACCAGCCGCGGGTGAACCTCAGGGCGTCGAGGCTTAGACCTCGACGTTGAGCACCTGGCGACCGCGATAAACGCCGGTCTTGGGGTTCACGCGGTGGGGGCGGAACAGGCTGCCGTCGGACGGATCTTTGGCGAATTCAGGTGCCTGAAAGGCGTTGGCGGCGCGACGGTTCGCGCTACGGCGCTTGGACTGCTTGCGTTTCGGATTGGCCATGGGAAAAGAGTTTTTTGGATGCGCCGGGCGGGTTTAAACCGACCTTTGCGAGTTGATGAAGGGTGGGGAGTAAAGGGCGGCGCGAGGGTGCGTCAAGCGCAGTTATTGCAGATGCCCCGTGAACAGCAGGATCCCGAGCAAAATCGCCATACCCAAGCGGTACCATGCAAAAAGTCCCAGCCCGCGCTTGGTTAGCCAAGTCACGAGGAAGCGCACGGCAATCGCCGCAGTCACCGCGGCCACCACGCAGCCCAGCAGCACGTGGGACCAGCCGAAGACCGCGATCATCGCCGCGCCGCTCTTGTAGCTCTTGAAAACGGTGGCCGCCGTAAGCGTCACGAAGCCCAAAATGAAGCTGAACTCGGCCGCCGCCCGCGGTGACAATCCGGAAAAATATCCGCCCACGATCGTGGTCATCGAGCGGCTGGTGCCCGGCCAGAGCGCGAGGCACTGGAGGATGCCGATGCCGCCGGCTTGCTGGGCGGTGATGTCGGGCTGGTCGTTGGCTGCCACCGCGCGGCGCTTCCGCCACGCCTCGGCGAAGAGCATCAGACCCGCGCCGGCCACCTGCGCGGCGATCACCGCGGGGATGGAAAACAAATGCGCATCAATCCAGTCGTGCGCGAGAAAACCGAGCGCGGCCGCGGGCACGAAGGCGATAAGGACATTGATCAGCAGCTTGCGTCCCGCGGGATCGCGTCCGAGCAGGCCGAAAAACATGGAGAGCAGCGCCGCACGGTAGAGCAGGGCGACCGCCGCGATCGCGCCGAACTGGATCACGACGTTGAACGTGTCCGCCGCGAGCTTGAGTGTGAGCGGCTCGCCCGCGGGGTGCTTCGTGGAGGGCTTGCGATACCAGAGTGGCTGGCCATCGGTGCCTTTTAGCGGCTGGTCCGCCTCAAGCCCGAGCATCTGCGAAGCGATGATGAGGTGGCCGGTCGAGGAGACAGGCAGAAACTCCGTCACGCCCTCGACGACGCCGAGGATCACGGCATCGCCCGCACTGAGTTCCGCGGCGGGCTTAGGCGCGGCGGCCGGTGACTTGGCCAGCACGAGAGGAGTGAACACAAGGGCAAGCAAAAGGGACAGGATGCGCACTCGGGTTGGTTTCAGGTCGCGGGCGGCGGCGCAAATTTATTTGCGAGCCACGAGCGGCCCGGCCTCTCTGAACGGCTCATGTCGCTCGCTCCTCTGACTGCCCAACTCGTCGCCGGCCAAGATTTGGCGCGCGCGCAGGTGGCCATCGCGGCTGCCGCCCTCGCGCTGCCCGAGACGGGTGACGAGCCGAAGGCGGAGTTTCTCACCGCGCTCGCGCGCAAGGGCGAGACCGCGGCCGAAGTGGCGGCGTTTGCCGAGGAGTTTCGCGCGCGTGCGATCGATCCTGGCGTGGGCGAGTGGTCCTCGCAGGCGGTCGACATCGTCGGCACCGGCGGCGATCACGCGGGCGGTTTCAATATTTCCAGCATGGTCGTGCTTGTGCTTGCGTGCGCGGGCGTGCCGGTGATGAAGCATGGCAATCGCGGTATCACGTCGAAGTGCGGCAGCGCCGATTTGCTCGGCGGCCTCGGCTTCGACATCATGGCGCCCCCGGAAAAACTCCGCAGCGCGCTGCGCGAGCTGGGCTATGTGTTTTTCTTCGCGCCGAATTTCCACCCGACCTTCAAGCACATTGGCCCCGTGCGCAAGGCCCTCGCCGCTCGCGGCCAGCGCTCGGTGTTCAACATCCTCGGGCCCATGATCAATCCCGGCCGCCCCACGCATGTGCTGCTCGGCGTGTTCGCCGAGCCGTGGGTCGGCCGCCTCGCAGAATCGCTGCATACGCTCGGCGCGACCGGCCTCGCGGCGCACGGCGTCCTCGGCGAAGGCCGCGGCATCGACGAGCTCACGAGCGCTACGCCCAACGTGGTCCGCGGCTTCGGCCGCCATCGCGATATCGAAGGCCGCTGGCACGCGACGGACTTCGGTTTGGAGGTGTCGCCCTTCACCGACCTGCAGGGTAGCGACCTCGCGACCAACCTCGCGCTGGTCGATGCCGTGCTCGTTGGCCGCGGTCCGCGCGGCCTCGTCGACACCATCGCGCTCAATGCCTCCGTGGCGATGTGGGTCACGGGTCGCACGCGCGATCGCGCTGAAGGAATCGGCCTCGCCCGCGAACTGTTGCTCGGCGGCGCGGTCGAGAATAAGATCAAAGCCACCAAGGAATTTTTCCAAGCATGACTCAGCGCAAGTACTTCGGCACCGACGGTGTGCGCGGCCTCTACGGCGGCCCGCTGATCAACGAGGACTTTGCCTCGCGTCTGGGTTACGCCGTCGCCACGTGGCTCGGTCGCACGGGCCGGATTTTTGTCGGCACCGACACGCGGGCTTCTGGTGAATCGCTCGCCCGCGCGATCTCGCGTGGCCTCAACGCCGCTGGCGCAGAAGCCGTGCAGCTCGGCGTCGTGCCCACGCCTGCCGTCGCCCGCGCTGTGCGCACGCTCGGTGGTGCCCTCGGCGTCGTCATCACCGCCTCGCACAATCCCGCGAGCGATAACGGCATCAAGTTCTTCAACGCCTCCGGAATAAAACTCACCGACGAACAAGAGGCCGCTATCGAGGCACTGCTGCCCGACGGTCCGCGTGGCGAGGACCGCCCGCTTACACACGCCAATGCCCGCGGCGATTATCTCGCGACCGTGCAGGCGCTGCTGCCCGCTAGCGCCCTGCGCGGCTGGCGCATCGTGCTCGACACTGCGAACGGCGCGACGTGGGAGACGAGTCCCTTTGTGCTCCGCCAGCTTGGAGCAGAGGTCGTGAGTCTCGGCGCCGCGCCGGATGGTCACAACATCAACGCCCACGTCGGCAGCGAGCATCCCGAGTTGCTCGCCCAGCGCGTGACCGCCGAGCACGCACGCCTTGGTATCGCGCACGACGGCGATGGCGACCGCTGTGTGCTCTGCGACGAGCGGGGCTCGGTCCTCGATGGCGACGAGATCCTCACGATCCTCGCCACGCACGCCCTCGCGCAAAAGAAACTCCCCGCTAGCACCCTCGTCGCGACCGTGCAGAGCAACCTCGGCGTCGACGCCGCGATCAACACCGCGGGTGGCAGGGTCGTGCGCTCCTCCGTCGGAGATCGCTACGTGAGCGAAGCGATGCGCGCCACCGGCGCCACGCTCGGCGGCGAATCGAGTGGCCACGTGATCTTCTCCGAAATCTCCACCGCTGGTGATGGTCTCGTCGCCGCGCTCAAGGTTATCGAGGTCATGCTCGCAACCGGCCGCCCTCTCTCCGAGCTGCGCACGGTATTGAAGAAGTTTCCGCAGAAGACTTCCGCCATCGTTGCTCGAGAGAAGAGGCCCGTCGACGCGATGCTCACGCTCAGGCGCGAGATCGTCGCACTCGAGACCGAGCTCGGCGCGCGCGGTCGTGTGCTCGTGCGCTGGTCCGGCACGGAGCCCAAGCTCCGCCTCCTCATCGAAGGCCCGACCGACACCATCGTGACCCATGGCCTCGCGCGCCTCGAAATGGCCGCCCGCACCGATCTGGCCTGAGCATAAAAAATAGCGCGGCTTTTCGGCCGCGCTATTGGTTTGTCGGAAAGTTTGCGCTTACTCGTACCGCAGCGCGTCGATCGGATCGAGCTGCGCGGCTTTACGGGCGGGGTAGAAGCCGAAGAAGATGCCGATCACCGTACTCACCGCGACCGCGATGATGATCGAGAGCGTCGACACGAGGGTGGGGAGGCCAAAGTAGATCGTGATGAGCTGCGAGGCGCCGAGGCCGAGGAGAATGCCGAGCACGCCGCCGAGCACGCTGAGGAGCGTGGCCTCGATGAGAAACTGCGTCAGCACATCCCGACCGTGCGCGCCGATGGCGAGGCGGATGCCGATCTCACGGGTGCGCTCGGTGACGGACACGAGCATGATGTTCATGACGCCGATGCCGCCGACGATGAGCGAGACGAGCGCGACACCGCCGAGCAGCAGCGTCATCGTCTTGGAGGTCTGTGTCGCGGCGGCGGCGATTTCTTCCTGCGTGCGCACGGTGAAGTCCGGCTCGCGGCCCTTGCGGCGCTGCGTGAGGAGGTCTTCGACGGCCTGCTTCACGTTGTCGAGTTTGTCCGGGCTGCTGGCCTGAATGAGAATCGTGCTGATGTTGGCGCGGCGCGACACGCGCTTCATGTGTGACGTGTAGGGGATGATGACGACGTCGTCCTGATCCTGGCCGCCGAGATTGAAGCCCTTGGGCGAGAGCACGCCGACGATGCGGAAGGGCAGGTTGCGGATGCGCAGTGTCTGGCCGATGGGATCCTGATCAGGAAAGAGCTGATCGACGACCGTCTTGCCAACGACGCACACCTTGCCGAGCGACTTGATATCCTGATCGGAGAACATCGCGCCCTGTGCGATCGGCCAGCTGCGAATGTACGGGTAGTCGGGCGACTCGCCCTTGACGGAGGTGTTCCAGTTGAGGCCGTTGGCGAGCACCTGATTGCGGTCGTTGACCTCGGGGCTCACGCCGTCGACGTCGGGGACTTCCGCCGCGATGGCTTCGGCGTCTTCCGCGGTGAGCGTGGTCGCGCCGCCGAAACCGGAGCGCATGCCACCTTGCGTGAAAGAACCGGGGAAAACCGTGATGATGTTCTGGCCGAGCGAGGCGACCTGCGCCTCGACCTGGGCCTTGGCGCCGGTGCCCATGCTAACCGTCGTGATGACGGCGGCGATGCCGATGATGATGCCCAGCGAAGTGAGGATCGACCGCATCGTATTGCGGCGAAGAGCGCGGAGGGCGACGAAAAGCGTGTTGGTGAAGCGCATGGCAGCGTCAGTTCTTTTCGGCGAGGAGCTTGGCCGCGGTCTCGGCCTGCTTGAGCTTTTCGAGTTCGTGCTCGGCGATGCTGCGGTCCTGCACGATTTCGTCGCGCACGAGCACGCCGTCGCGGAGGATCAGGTTGCGCTTGCAGTAGTGCGCGATGTCGAGTTCGTGCGTGACCATCACGATGGTGATGCCCTCGGCGTTGAGCTTCTGGAAAACGCCCATGACCTCGACCGAGGTCTTGGAATCGAGATTGCCCGTCGGTTCGTCGGCGAGGAGCACCTGCGGCTGATTCACGAGCGCGCGCGCAATGGCGACGCGCTGTTGCTGACCGCCCGAGAGCTGGTTGGGGAAGTGGTCGAAACGCTTCGAGAGTCCCACGATATCGAGGCAGTGCATGGCGCGCTCGCGAATCTCCTGCGAGGAGTGCTTGCGATGACGGCCGTAGAGCATGGGCAGCTCGACATTCTCCAGCGCCGTGGTGCGGGCGAGGAGGTTGAAACCTTGAAACACGAAGCCGAGCTTCTGGTTTCGCAGGTCGGCCAGCTCGTTTTTATCGAGCTGGGAAACGTCGGTGTTATCCAGCAGGAAACGGCCGCGGGTGGGGCGGTCGAGACAGCCCAGCAAGTTCATCAATGTGGACTTGCCGGAGCCCGACGCGCCCATCAGCGCCACGAACTCGCCTTTGTGAATCTCGAGCGACACGCCGCGTACGGCGTGCACCGGCACTTCGCCGGAGTCGTAGATTTTATGGATTTCCTCGATCTTGACGACAGGAGACATGGTTCGGATCTGCGTGCGCTTACCGGCCGCGGCCACCACCACCGCCGCCTCCGCCACCACCGCCGCCACCACCGAAGCCGCCACCGCGGCCGGAGAAGGGATTCTGCGCGCCACCGGGGGCCGCTGTGACCGGCGCCGCGCCGGGGAGGATCACGCCGGTGACGACCGTGTCGCCCTCAGCCGCACCGTCGATGATCTCCGTGAAGAAACCATCGGTGATGCCGAGGCGAGCGGTGAACGCTTCGATACGCTTGTCTTTGTCCTTCGCATTGACGTCGGCAAACTTGTACATCGTGCGCGAGAGCGGGACGTTGACCGCGGGATTGTTGGCGCCACCACCACCGCGGCGACCGCCGCCGCCACGATTGCCACCACCACCACCGCCGCCGTTGCCGCCACCCTGACCACCACCGCCACCGGCCATACGGGTGGCCATGCGGGTGATCATATCGGGATCCAGGCCCTTGTCGGTCGCGAGCTTCTTGGCTTTCTCGACCTGCTCCGGCGTCGGCGGAGTGCCCCGCACGATGCCGGCCTCGGTCATGATCGCGTTCATCGCGGCAAAACGTTCCTCATTGCTCATCGTGGCCGCCGCGGGCTTGTCCGCGCCAGCTGCCGCCGGGGCACCAGCGGGGGTGGCGGGCTTCACGAGCAGGTCCTGCGGGATGCGGACACGCAGCGCGCTGTTGGCGACGCGAATCACACCGTTGCGCTGCGCGACAATGATCGACACATTGGCCGTCATGCCGGGCTTCAGGCGAAGGGAAGTATTATCGACGTCGATGATGCAGGCGTAGGAGACGACGTTGGAGGACACGCTCGCGGCGTTGCGCACCTGGCGCATCGTGCCGTCGAACGTGGCATTCGGAAACGCATCGACCGTGAACTTCACGTTCTGGCCCTCGGCGATCAGGCCGATGTCAGCTTCAGCGACTGCGGCGTTGATCTGCATCTTCGTGAGATCGTTGACGAGGGTGAAGAGGACGGGGGCGCTCGTGCTGGCCGAGACGGTGCGGCCCTTGTCGGTCTTGCGGTCGAGCACGATGCCGTCGAGCGGCGCGTAGATCGTGCAGCGGGCGAGATTGACCTTGGCGTTTTCCAGCGCCGCGGTGCGGGTCTGGAGCGTGGAGTCAGACTGCGCGAGCTGGGCCTCGGCGGTGTCGAGTTCGGACTGGGAGACGAGGTTCTTCGTGCGCAGCTCGCGGGTGCGGTCCGTGTTGACGCGCGTGAGCTTGTTGTTGGCTGCGGCGGACGCGAGGTCGGCCTCGGCCTGCTTCACATTCTGCTGCTGCGTGGAGGGATCGAGACGGCAGAGGACATCACCGGCCTTCACCGGCGAGTTGAAATCGACGAGCACTTCGGAGATCTGGCCGGAGACCTGCGAGCTCACGTCGACCGTGATCACGGGCTGGAGGTCGCCGGTGGCCGTGACCGACTGGACGATGTCGCCGCGGGTGACCTTTACGGTCGTGAACTCCGGGGCCTTGTCGCCCTTTTGGGAAACATAATACCAGACGCCGCCGCCGATGAGTCCGAGGACTACCACCGTGACGATCAATCCGCTGAAGCTGCTCGATTTTGCCATGTTAAATGAAGTGAGAAAAAGAGGACGCGGGTGCCACCGGAAGCCGGAATAAGCCGGAGCGTCCAGCAAGACCCGCGCCTGCCAAGACGCACTCCTCCGCAAAAGGTGACGAGGAATCGCATAGCCCGTGGTCATAAGGAAAAGGGGGTTGCCAGTCCTGCCGTGCAGCGGTTGCCTCCCAATTATCTCGTGCGCTCGGTGCGCACTCTCGCTTCCCATGCGCTTCCCCGCTGTCCGGTTGAACTTCGCACGGCAAACCTCGCCAAAACTCGGGGTCGGAATTCGGACTGGCCGCCGATTATTCGCGCTCCCGTTGCTCACTTTGCCGCTCCTCGCGCAGGTGCCGACCGCGCCCATAGAGGGTCTCCGAGACGCATCGCCGCGCGTCCACGCGATCACGAGCGCGCGCATTGTGCCTGCTCCCGGTCGTCTGATCGAGCGCGGCACCGTCGTGATCCGTGACGGCATGATTGTAAGTGTAGGTGCCGACACTGACGTGAAAGTCCCCGCCGAAGCCCGCGTCTGGCCCGCCGAGGGCAGGACGATCTACGCCGGCTTTATCGACCCGCAGAGCGAGGCGCACCTGCCCGCCGCTTATAAGGTACCGGTTCCCGCCGACGATGCACCCGCCCGCGGCAGCGGTCGTGCCGCCACGCCTGCGGTCGAAGCACCGCCGGTTGATGCCGCGGCACGCTCATGGAATCCGCGTGTCACCCCCGAGCGCAGCGCCGCGCGGGTCTTCGTCGCCGACGAGCGCGGCGACGCGAAACTCCGCGAACTCGGCTTCACTTCTATCGTGAGCGTGCCGGGCCGGGGCGTATTTCGCGGCCAGAGCGCATTGATCGATCTCGGCGGCAAGCCCGCCACCGCCTCCATCGTGCGGCCGAGCGTGGCGCAGCAGGTGGCCTTCGAGCTGAGTTCGGGCCGCGAAGGTGTTTATCCGACTTCGCTCATGGGTGCCATCGCCCTTGTGCGTCAGACACTGATCGACGCGCAGTGGCTCGATGCTGCGCAGCGCGTGTACTTCGAGCGCACGAAGCAGGGCAGGGGCATCGAGCGCCCCGAAACCAACGCCTCGCTCGCCGCCCTTGTCCCCGCGGCCGTCGGTGCGCAGCCGATCGTCTTCGAAGCGCAGGACGAGCTCGATGTGCTTCGCATCCAGAAGATCGTCGACGAGTTCAAGCTCCGTGCCGTCATCCGCGCGCCCGGCACCGAGTACCGCGTGCTCAACGCCGTCGCCGCGGGCAAGACGCCGCTGATCGTCACGCTGAATTTCCCCACCGTCCCCGAGGTCGAAACGCCCGACAAGGCCGACGATGTCTCGCTCGAAAAACTCCAGCACTGGGAACTCGCGCCATCCAATCCCGCCAAGCTCGCCGGCGCGGGCGTCACGTTTGCCTTCACTGCCACGGGCCTGAAGATGCCCGAGCAGCAATTCTGGACCAATCTCCGGCTCGCGTTGAAGCGCGGTCTCGCGCCCGATGTCGCGCTCGCCGCGCTTACGACCAATCCCGCGAAGATGCTCGGCGTCGACGAGATCGTCGGCGAGGTCATCGCGGGCAAGGCCGCCAATCTCATCGTGGCCAGCGGCGATCTCTTTTCTTCCGACGCCACCGCCGATATCACCGATGTGTGGGTCGACGGCGACCACTTCGAAACCGACGCCGCCCAGCGCGCCGATGTGCGCGGCACGTGGAAGCCCAACTGGATCGGCGCGACCGGCCCGAGCGAGCTACGCTTCGATGGCCGCACCGCCGCCAAGCCCCGCGCACGCTTCGGCGAGAAAGACGCGACGGCGACCGTCGCGCGCGACGAGGTGACGATTCTCCCCGCCGCCGATCTCTTCGGCGGGAAAGAGGGCACGGTCCGCCTCTCCGCGCGTCTCGTCGATGGCGGTCTCGTCGGCACGGGCTTGTTGCCCGACGGCAAACTCTTCCGCTGGACCGCCGAGCGCATCGCGCCCGCGACCAAGCTCGCGCCCGAGGCCAAGCCGCCGGAAAAATTCTTCGCCACCGCCGACGCGTATCCGGCCGGCACCTACGGTCGCAAGGGCCTGCCCGCGCAGCCCGAGTGGCTGCTCGTGAAAAACGCCACGCTCTGGACCGGCGCCGCCGCGGGCCGCATCGCCGGCGGCGACCTGCTCATCCACGCGGGCAAGATCGAGAAGATCGGCACCGGCCTCATCGCGCCGGCCGGCGCCGAGGTCATCGATGCCGCCGGGAAAAACGTCACCGCCGGCATCATCGATTGCCACTCGCACACCGGCATCTCGCGCGGCGTCAACGAGGGCACGAGCGCCGTGAGCTGCGAGGTCCGCATCGGCGACGTGATCGACGCGACCGACATCGCGCTCTACCGCGAACTCGCGGGCGGTGTCACGACGGCCAACGTGCTGCACGGCTCAGCCAATCCGATGGGCGGGCAGAACCAAGTCATCAAACTCCGCTGGGGCGGTCTGCCCGAGGACTATAAATTCGCCGGCGCGAAGCCCGGCGTGAAATTCGCTCTCGGCGAAAACGTGAAGCAGTCCAACTGGCAGACCTTCGGCCAGCCGCTCACGCGCTACCCGCAGACGCGCATGGGCGTGGAGCAGTTGATGCAGGACGAGTTCGCGCAGGCGCGCGACTACGACCGCGCGTGGACCGAGTTTCGCGCGGGCAAGCGTCCCTACGCGCCGCGGCGCGACCTGCGTCTGGAGGCCGTGCTCGAAATCGCCAAGGGCGACCGCGTCGTGCACATCCACTCCTACCGACAGGACGAGCTGCTGATGTTCATCCGCCTCGCGCAGAAGACGGGCATCACCGTCGCGACGTTCCAGCACGTGCTCGAGGGCTACAAGGTCGCCGACGAAATCGCCAAGCTCGGCGCGGGCGGCTCGTGCTTCTCCGATTGGTGGGCTTACAAATACGAGGTCGTCGACGCCATTCCGTACGACGGCGCGCTGATGCGCGCGGCGGGCGTGACCGTTTCCTTCAACTCCGACTCCAACGAACTTGCGCGGCGTCTCAACACCGAGGCCGCCAAGGCTGTGAAGTACGGCGGCGTGCCCGAGGACGAGGCGTGGAAATTCGTCACGCTCAACGCCGCGCAGCAGCTCCGCATCGACAATCGCGTCGGCTCGCTCGAACCCGGCAAGGATGCCGATTTTGTGATCTGGAGCGCCAGTCCGCTCTCCACCTACGCACGCGCCGAGCAGACGTGGATCGATGGCCGCCGCTATTTCTCCCTCGCCGATGACGAGGAAATGCGCCGCATCGCGGACACCGAGCGCGAATCCCTCGCACAGAAAGCACTCACCGAGCGTATGCGCGTGCTCGCCACGGCCGCCGCCTCCGGTGCCGCAGGAGGCAATGGCGCGCGCGGCAGTGGTAGCGCGCCACCGCCACCGGTGCCCGAGAAACCTTCGATCCTCCGTCTGCTCGATGCGCTCGAGGAACAGCAATCCCTCCAGTACCGCGCGATCTATCACGACGGCCACGACCGCGACAACTGCTCCACGACCAATGCGCTCAACTGATCTTCTCCGCTCCTTCGCGGCTGTCGCTGCATTGGCCGTCGCCGCCCGCGCCTCGGAAAACATTCCCGCGCCGAAGCAGACCGTGCCGGTCGTGCTGCGCGGCGCCACCGTGCACACCGTGAGCGGCGAGAATCTCGCTGACACCGACGTGCTTTTTATTGCGGGCAAGATCGCGCAAATCGCGCCGCATATCGCGCCGCCCGCGGGCGCGCGCGTCGTTGATGTGCCCGGCAAGCATATCTATCCGGGATTCATCTCTGCGTTCTCTGGCATGGGTCTCGTCGAGATCAACTCCGTGCGCGGCACGACCGATCTCGCCGAGTCGGGCCAAATCAATCCCAACGCTCGCGCGCAGCCCGCGATCAATCCCGACAGCGAGCTCATTCCCGTTGCCCGCAGCAACGGCGTGCTCACCGCCCTCAGCGTGCCACACGCGTCGAACAACGGCCTCGTCCCAGGCATCTCCACGCTCATCAAGCTCGATGGCTGGACGTGGGAGGACATGACCGTGAGTTCCGCCGTCGCGCTCCACGTCACGTGGCCGAGCATGACGATCAACCGCGATCCGAGCTTCCCGCGCTCCGTCGAAGAGCAGCAGCGCGCGCTCGACGAGCGCCTGCGGAAAATCCGCGACACCTTCGCGACCGCACGCGCCTACTACAACGCCAAGGCCACGAACCAGCCGATGGATACCGATTCACGCTGGGAGTCGATGATCCCGGTCTTCAACGGGGTGCTCCCGGTCTTCGTCTTCGCTAACGACACGAAGCAGATCGAGTCAGCCGTCGCGTGGGCCAAGAAGGAAAAGCTCCGCATCACGATTCTTGGCGGTATCGAAGCCTGGCGCGTCGCTGACCTGCTCAAGGCCAACGATGTCCCGGTGATTGTGAGCACGGTGCAAGTGCTCCCGCTGCGCCGCGAAGATCCGTTCGACGCCGCGTATGCCAACCCCGCGAAGCTCTCTGCCGCGGGGGTGAAGTTCTGCATCGCCAACGACGGCAGCGACGCCGAGCTCGGCACGATGTCGGATCGCAACGTCCCGTACCTCGCTGGCAAGGCTGCCTCCTACGGCCTCCCGCCCGACGAGGCGCTAAAGAGCGTGACGCTCTATCCCGCGCGTCTCCTCGGCGTCGGCGACAGCCTTGGCTCCATCGAGATCAACAAGCGCGCCACTGTGATCGTGACCGACGGCGACCCCCTAGAAATCGCGACGAAAATCGAAATGGCCTTCATCGACGGCGCCCAGATCGACCTCTCCAACCGCCAGACGAAACTCTACGAAAAGTACCAGAAAAAATACGAGCAGCTGAAAGCGAAGTGATGTTCTGGTGATGCAGAATCTAAGTGGCATTCCGCGGCTTTCTTAAGCGCGAAGACGCAAAGGTCGCAAAGATAACGCAAAGTTTTGAGAAGGCTGACTGATTTGAGATCAGCGACCTTTGCGTCACCTTCGCAATCTTCGCGTCTTTGCGCTTAACCACACCTCCGCCCGCTTTGGTCCACGGACGAAGGCATTACTCATTTCTTGATCGTCTTGTCCGGATAGCCCGGAGCCTTCGGTTCGGGGCGCGGGTCTTTTGCGATGAGTTCTTTCAACTTCGCGATTGCGGCGGCGAGCTGCGCGTCTTCGCCGCGGTAGGTGCTCGCGGGATTGTTGTCCACGATCACGTCAGGCGTGATGCCGTCGCCTTCGACGATCCAGCCTTCGCCGCCGGCGTAGGAGCCGTTTTCGGCGGCGCTGATGATGCCGCGGTCGACGAGGGTGTTGATGTTGCGGAGCCAAATGCCGCCGCCCCACGTGCGCGTGCCGATGAGCGTGCCGAGGCCAAGGTGGCGGATGCCGTTGGCCATCGTCTCGCCGTCAGACGCGGTGCTCTCGTTGACGAGCACCACGAGGTGGCCACGGAAGGTCGACTGCATGTTGGGGATCGCGGCACCGAAGCGCGGCTGCCACCACATCCACGCTTTGCGCATGAGGCGCGACATGATCCAGCTGTCGATGTTGCCGCCGCGGTTGTTGCGCAGGTCGAGCACGAGACCGGCGCGGTTTGCAATGGGGTAGAAATCGCGGGCCCACTGATTGTAGTCTGGCGTGCCCATTGCGCGGAGATGCACGTAGCCGATCTGCCCCGCGCCCGCCTCGTCGACGCGATGGCGGCGCGTCTGCTCCCAATCCGTGTAGCGCAACGCCGCTGCATCGACGGGCAGCAGCGGCGTCACGATGGCGTCGAAAGCGTCGCCGTTCGCGGGCTTCAGGTGCAGGAGCGTCTGACGATTGGCTTGATTGCGCAGGATCGCCGACGGCTCGGTGGAGAGCGTCGCGACACCGTTGATGCTCTCGATCACGTCTCCCACCGCGATGTGCTGGCCGGGGCGCACGAGGGGCGAGAGCTGGTTCGGATAGTCGGGATCGCCCTCGTAGATTTTCGCGATGCGCCAACCGCCGCGGATTTCATCGCGCACGAGATCGGCACCGAGCGAGGCGGGTGGTGTCAGCTCGTCCTCGGGCGCAGCGCGGATGTCGCCCGGCTGCACCGCGGTGTGCAGTGCGGAGAGTTCGCTCATCATGTAGGCGAGGGCGTCGTTGAGCTCGCTGCGGTCGGTCACGCGATCGACGAGCGGGAGATGCTTCGTGAGATTGGCCTTCCAATCGACGCCGTGCATGCCCGGGTCGTAGAAATAGTCGCGGTGCAACCGCCACGCATCGGTAAACATCTGCCGCCAGCTCTCGCGCGGCATGTACGAGAACTTGAGCGCGGAGAGATTCACCTTCGCCTTGTCGAGCGTCGCTGCGGCGGACTTCGCGGCGGCGTCGATCACGTAGATATCGCTCGTGCGGCGGAGCAGAGCCTTCTTTCCGTCGGCCGAGAGGCGGTAGGTGCTGACGCCATCTGAAACGGTGACGACCTCGATGTCCTTGTTCTTAATCTCGATGCCGACGAGACGGCCGCCGTTGTCGTCGGCGCCGCGACTGCGATCGAGGGCGAAGAGCGACTTGTCGTTGACCGTGAGGCGCGAGTAGTTGCTCGCGGCAACCGGCACTTCCCAGAGACGCGAGATCAGGCCATCGAGCTGGACATTGACGACGGTCTTTTTGGCCGCGGGCTTTTTCGCGGGCGCGGCATCAGCGGAGACGTCGGATTTTTTGGTGTCTGCTTTTGCATCTGATTTCGCGGCTGACTCATCGGAGGCGACCTCGGTCTTCTTCTCTTTTTCCGGCTCCTTTTTATCTGAGTCGGAATCCTTTTTTTCGTTCGCGAGTTCGTCGTCGGGCTGGAAAGGCGAGCGGCGCGTGTCGGACGAAAGCGCGAGTTGATAAATGCGCACGGTCCGGTCGAAGAACGGCTCGGGCTGGCGCAAGCCCCACGGCGACTGAGACGTGCTCTGCAGCGAGCGCGCCGAGAGGAAATAGAGCCATTTGCCATCGGGGCTCCACGCCGGACTGGAGCAATCGGTGCGGTCGCTCGTGGCAGGCAAGGACTTGTCGGTGGCGACGCTGTAGAGCCAAATGACGCCATATTGGTTGTCGCTGCTTCGCACATAGGCGAGCCACTGGCCGTCGGAGGACCACGCAAGATCGGGCTCGTCGAAATCGCGATTGGGTGCAGTCGCTACGTGGCGCTTCTCGCCGGTCTTGGTGTTGTAGAGGGAGAGTTCTTGATCGCGTTCGGCCGAGGCGATCCACGTGCCATCGGGCGAGGCCACGCCGCTGACGCGGAGAATATGGCTGTCCTTCGTGAGCTGCTCGCGGGAGCCGACGCCGTTGGCCGGTGTGCGCCAGAATTCCACTTCGCCCGACTCGTCGGAGAGCAGCAGCAGCGACTTGCCGTCGCCAAGGAAGCTCGCCTCACGGTAGCGCACGCCGCTCTGGCGCGTGATCTCGACGAAGCGCCCTTGGCTCGCAGGAGCGACAAACACCTGCCCGCGGACCGTCAGCGCGACGCGGTCGCCGGTCGGCGAGAGCGCGAGGTCGTTGAGGTAGTCGAGCGGTTTGCTGACCCACTTCTCGCGCGTCTGCTCGAAGTCGGACTGCAGCGTGATCGGCACGATGGCGGATTTGCCGCTCGCGAGATCGAGGAGCCAGAGGTCGGCGCCGTTTTGGTAGGCGATCTTGCCGCGACTGAGACTCGGATTCTTCACGCCGAAGTCGGTGTGCTTCGTGTGCTGGCGGAGGTCGGTGCCATCGAGCTTCATCGACCAGAGATTCATCGTGCCATCGCGGTCGCTCGCGAAATACACGCGGCCCTGCGACCACATCGGCCAGCGGCTCGTGCCGGCGAAGTCGGCGGTGAGCGGTGCGGCCTCTTTGTCGCCGGTGGTGAACCGCCAGAGATTCTGCGCGGTACCGCCGTGGTAGCGCTTGAGCTGGCTGCTCTGCGGCGCGAGGCGCGTGAAAACGAGCGTCTTGCCCGTATCATCGTACACGCCTTCGTCGGCCTGAGCGAGTGGAACGAAGGTCTGCGCGCGCGTCTTCGGATCGATCGCGACGAGCTGGCGAGTAGGCAGCGTGGCGTAGTGCAGCGTGCTGTAGAGAATCTTCCCGTCAGCGGTCCAGCCGCGCACGAGCGCTCCGGTCGCTTCGCCTTCGTACGTGAGACGGGTCGGCGTGCCGCCCGACAGCGGCATCACGCAAACCTCGATCTGCCCTTCGTATTGCGCGCTGAAGGCGAGCCACTGCCCATCGGGCGAAATCGCGGCGAGCTGTTCGAGGCCCGGGTGGGTCGTGATGCGATGCGCGGCGCCGCCGGCGGTGCCGACCTGCCAGAGATCGCCTTCCGCGGTGAAGACGAGCGTGTCGTCATGCAGGGCGGGGTAGCGATAGTAACCGGATTGCGCGTGAGCGGCTGCGACGGTGAGCAACGCACCGCACGCCGCGAACAGACGGGACAAGATTCGCATGCCTCAAGCACGCGCCAGCCCTGCCGGAGTTTCGAGCTAAAATCGACGAGCCGTTTGGCCCGTTTACTTCGGTGCGAAGGCCCGCTTCAGCTCGGCCGCGACGTTGGGCGGGACAAATTTCGAGACATCGCCGCCGAACTTCGCCACCTGCTTCACGAGGGAGGAGCTGGTGTAGCTGAACTGCTCGTTAGGCATCACGAAGATCGCCTCGATCCGCGGCTCGAGGTGCCGGTTCATCAAGGCCATATTGAACTCGAACTCGAAGTCCGACAGCGCGCGCAGGCCGCGGATGATCGCATCGGCCTTTTGCTGTTGCGCAAACTCCACGAGCAGGCCGCCGAAGATCACGGCGCTGACATTGGGAAACTGTGCGATGTTGGGCTGCAGCATTGCGAGGCGCTCGTCGGCATTGAAGACCGGGCCTTTGCCGATGTTCTGCGCGACCGCCACGGTGACGCGGTCGAAGAGCTTGGCGGCGCGCCCGAGCACGTCGAGGTGCCCATAAGTGATCGGGTCAAAGGTGCCGGGATAAATGCAGTGGCGCATGAGGGTCGCGCGTAGCGAAGTCGCTCGGGCGCTCGGTGGCGAGCGCGCAGTGCGTCACACTCGCGCGGCGGGGCGTCACTTCGGTCGCGCCATCGGCTGCACGCCGGGCACACTCACGAAGAAGAAGCTCTTGGGGATTTGCAGATAGCGGGTGGCGAGCTCGGCGATTTCCTCGCGCGTGATGGCCTTTGTGTCCTCAGTGCGATTGCGCGCGGCCGTCAGACGCTCGGGTCGCTCCTGCGCATCGCGCAGCACCGTGTAGGACCAGTAGGCGTTGGAGCGCAGATCGGCAAGGCGGTCGCTCACGAAGGGATTTTTCGCGCGGGTAAATTCGTCGTCGGTCGGCCCGCGGTCATGCAGAGCCTGCAACTCGCGTTTCATGATGACTGCCACCTGCGGGTAGCGCGCCGGATCGACGTCGGCGTAGCACCAGAGATAGTCGAGGCCGGGCTGGGCCTCATGGTCGACCAGCGACGCGTCGGGCGAATAGGTCGCGCCGAGTTCTTCGCGGATCTTGTGCCGCAGGCGATCCTCGACGATCGCGGCCAGTAAATGGAGCCGTCGCTCGGCGCGCACTTCGCCTTGATCGGGGATGGGGAACAGAAGCGCGAGCGACACCTGCTTCATCTGCGGATTGCTCGCACTAATGATCATCGATTTCGGCGGAGGTGCGGCATGAAACACGGGACCGGGCTTTGCCGCCGCGCGTGCCTCACGCTGCGGCAGTGCCCCGAGGGTGCGGGCGACGAGGTCGCGCGCTTCTTCCCAAGGCACATCGCCGACGACGCTCATCTCGATGCCGCCGTGCTTGAACTGCGGCTCGAGCCATGCGGCGAGTTCGTCGAGATTGCGGGCGAAGAGTTCGTCGCCCAGCGGCACGCCCCAGCGGTGATCGCCGCCCGCCAGCACACGCTCTGCGATCATGAGCGTAGGCCCGCCAGGGGAGTTGGCATAGTGCTGATAGGTTGTGCCAAAGGATGCGCGCACCGAGGACATCATGTCGGCGCTGTAGGCGGCCTCGGTGAGAAACGCCGTGATCATCTGCAGGCACAACGGCAGATCGCGTTTGGAGCAGCGCGCGGAAAAACACCCACAGTCCCAGTCGACGCCAAAGCCGAGCTGCATCGGGTGGCCTGCGAAGATCCGCGAGATGTCTTCGTTGCTGTGGCGCTTGAGCCCCGTCGAGATCAGAGCGGTGCTCGCGAGCATGTCGAGGCCGGGCTGGTTCTCCGGTTGCGTGGCCTTGCCGGTGCCGACGCGCACGTGCACGTCGACGTGGTCCGACTCAAAATCGGTCTGCTTGAAATTGAGCCGCACGCCGTTCGCGAACTCCGTCAGACGCACGTCGAGATCGTCGACGCGGTCCTCGCGCACGAGTTTTCCCGGCGGGCCGAAGTCGGTGTATGCAAACACCGGCTCGGGCTTCTCCTCGGGTGGCTTCACTTCGACGAGCCGGCTCTCGTTGAGCAGCTTGGCGACATCGTCGCGCGTGACGCCGAGTCCAGTGAAGCTCGCATAGAAGACATGCGGCGCCTTCGTGCTCCACGTGCTGCGAAACGCCGCGGTGCAGTCTGCGGCCGTCGTGCGCTCGAGCAGCGGCTGGATGTCGCGCCAATACGTCTCCGGCGTCGAGAAGACATGCCCGCGCAAGAGCGCCCATACGAGATGGGCCGCGAGGCCTTCCGATTGGCGTGTCGAAGCACTGCGGACCGCCTCTTCGATGTTGGCCGTGAGAGAAACTTTCGCCGTGCGCAGTTCCTGCGTCGTGAAGCCATGGAGAAACACGCGGCGGTGCTCCTGCTCGACATCGCGCGCGATGATGCGCCAGTTGTCTGCGCGGCCATTGACCGAGACCTGCGCGACGCTCCAGCCCGGCGGTCCTTCGTAATGGGAGGTCGAGGGCGCGACGAACGACGACCCGAGCTTCATCGCGATCAGCGACAGCCGTTGCTGAAACATGGCGAACGCGAGATCGCGCTGCAGGTTCGCCGCGCGCGTGGCCGTGGTGCTGGCCTGCAACGGATCGGCATACGGATGCTGGAAAAGCAGGGTGAGCCCGCCGAAGCCGGCGTCGCTCCAGCCGCCGACGTCCTGCACCGAGGGCTCGGCGGTGGCGAGGTCCGCCGGCTCGGGGCGCGGCTCGCCGCGTGCCTTCAGCGAATCGAAGCGCTCATGGATCAGCGCCGTCACTCGCTCGGGATCCGCATCGCCGACGACAATCACCGCGAGCCGCTCTGGCCGGTACCACGCGTCGTAATAAGCGACGAACTGCTCGCGCGTAAATGTCCGCAACTGATTCGCGAGCCCGATGGGCGAGCGCTCCAGCGCGCGACTCGATTTCCAAAGGAATTTTTCCAGCGCGCGGCCCAGCCGGTAGTCGGGCGTGTCGCGCGTCGACATTTCGCTCAGCACCACGCCGCGCTCGCGCTCGATCAGCGCAGGATCGAAAGTGATGGACTCGGCGTATTCGCGAAAGGTCCGCAGGCCGGTGCGCAGTGTCTCGTCCGACGTGTCGGGCAGTTCTAGATGGTAGATCGTGTGGTCGGTAAACGTGAACGCCGTGTTGTCCGGCCCCATCGCGAGCCCGAGGCGCTCGAGATCCGCCCCCAGCGAGCCGGCGGGGTGCTCCTTGGTGCCGCGGAACGCCATGTGCTCCACAAAGTGCGTGAGCCCGCGCTCGTCGTCGCGCTCGAGCAATGAACCTGCCGCCACCACGAGCCGCAGCGACGCGCGGCCCTTGGGCGTCTGATTGGGCAGGACGAAGTAGCGCAGGCCGTTCTCCAGCTTACCGGCGCGCAGGGCGGGGTCGGCGGGCAGGTCGCTCGGGACTTCCGGCCACGGCGCGGCCCACGCGGGCGAGGCGAGGACGACGCACCAAACGATCAGGCGAAGCAAGCGGGACACGCCGCGAGGATTCCGGCGCGCGCCCGCGAGTCACGCGGAAACCGCGTCAGAGGTGCTGCTTGATCGCCGCGATCTGCGCCGCGTACTGCTCGGGCGTGAGGTGCTTCTTCGTCGCGGGCATCATCTCGAAGGTCGTGCCCCACGCCGGGCCGCCCTCGTACTTCGGCACGAGGTGCATGTGCAGGTGCGGGAGTTTGTCGGAGTACGCGCCGTAGTTGATCTTGTTGGCGCCGGTGGCGTTCTTGATCGCTTTGGCGGCGCGGGCGATGTCCTGAGCGAAGAGCGCGAGCTCGGCGGCGGGCAGCTCGAAGAGCTCGTTCACATGTCCGCGGTAGGCCACTACGCAGCGGCCCGGGTGCGTCTGCTCCTTGAAGAGGTACAGCGTCGAGGCGCTGAGCGGCGCGACCTCGATCATGAGGTCATGCAGGCGCTGGTCTTGGCGGCAGTAGAAACAGTCGGGGAGGGTGGACATTGTGCGCAGTATGCAGGAAGTGGATACGCGCGTTCAACGCTGCAGTTCGTGCAGTCGCGCCTCGATCGCCTGCGCCGTGTGCAGGGCATTCGCGGGGATCGGGTGCTCGGCATCGAAGACGTGCATCACCTTCGCCTGCTCGATGGTCACGTGCGACTCGTCGATAGCGTTATCGGTGCCGATCACCGCTTTCAGATCGAGGCCGAGATTCGTCGAAAGAAACCGATAGCACGCGGCGCGCTTTCGCACGCCGTAGTCGTGGCGATCATTTGGCAGATGGACGTTGGCGACCTGATCGGTGGCGCCGTAGTAGCCGTAGATTTTTTGGATGAAGGGATACTCGGTCTCGGGCGTGTAGCGCGTCCAGTCGCCACCGTCGGAGATGAGGAGCATCGGCTTGGGCGCGAAGAGCGCGGCGACCATCGGGTTGCTCACGAAGTGATCGTCGCTGTGGTGCACGGGCTGGCCGCTCTCGCACGGGCAGCCACCGAAGTGGAAACTCGACACCATCGCCACCGGCACGCTGACCGCGATGCGCGGATCGAGGGCGCAGACCATGAACGTCTGCGTGCCGCCGCCCGAGTAGCCGCTGACGGCGATGCGCTTCGGGTCGACGCCCTCCTGCTCGAGGAGAAAGTCGATCGCGCGGGTCGAGTTCCACGTCTGGATCGTGAAAGCGAGTGGCTGGCGGTGCGCGTCCTGCCCGACGATCTGGATCGAGTCGTCGCAGCCAAACATATCGATGGCGAACACCACTGCGCCCATGCGCGCGAGGCTGGCGCAGCGCCGCTGTATGTCCGGCTCAAAGCGGCCTTGGCCAGCGTAGTCCTCGGGCTTGGTGACCTTGCCCGTGTGGCCGTGCGGCGAGAGCACGGCGGCGTAGGGCGGCTTTGCGACGGTCGGGCGATAGAGATTGCCCGTGACGAAGCAGCCCGGTGCGGACTCGAAATAGACGTTTTCCACCGAGTAACCGTCATAGGTGCGGCGGCTGTGGATCACGGCATTGAGCGGCGTGCGCTTCGGCCACGGCGCGAGGCCCGCGGCCTCTTGCATGCGCTGGCGCACATGCGCGGCGTAGGCGTCCCACGACGCGCGGTCGGGAAAACGCGCGAGCGCCGCATCGAGCACGGCCTTGCCTTGCTCGGGTTTTAGAAACTGGCCGAGACCGTTTCCGCTATTCGTCGCGGGAAACGGCGGCAGGCCCTCCGGCACCCACGCGACATCGGCGGCGGAAAGCGTGAGCGTGGTGGTGAGCAGGGCGGTAGCGAACAGGCGCGGGGTAATCATGGGGCGGACCGACTCACTCCTCGACGTAGACGTATTTCCACGGGTGGTTGTCGAGGAGCGTGGGGTAAAAGCCTTTCACCTTGGGACTCACGAGGTGAGCGCGAGTGTAGTAGTAGATCGGCATCACCGGCACCTGATCGCAGAGGATCTGATCCATCTTCTGGTAGATTTCATACCGTTCTTCCTGCGTCTTCGCGCTCAGAGCAGTGTGGAGAAGTTTGTCGTACTCGGGGCTGCCCCACTGCGTGTCGTTGTTGCCGCCGCCGGTCTCCCACATGTCGAGAAACACATGCGGATCGCAGTAGTCGGCGATCCAGCCCGCACGCTGGATGGTAAAGTCGTGCGTCACGTGCTGAGCGTCGATGTAGACCTTCCACTCCTCGTTGCGCAGCGTGATCTCGATGCCGAGATTCTTGCGCCACATCTGCTGGATCGCCTCCGCGATCATGCGGTGATTCTGCTGCGTGTTGTAGAGCAGCTCGGTGACGGGGAAACCTTTGCCGCCAGGGAAACCGGCTTCCGCGAGCAGGCGGCGCGCCTCGTCGAGCGTGCCGGTGATCTTCGCGCGCGGCGCGTAGCCCGCCGTGCCGGGATAGCTCACGGCGTACGCGGGCAGCTCGCCGCCGCGCGTGATGTTTTTCACGATGGCTTCGCGGTCGATGGCGAGCGAGAGCGCGCGGCGTACGCGAACATCGTCGAAGGGTTTGCGCGCGGTGTTGAAGCGATAGAAATACGTGCCGAGGTATGGATCGGTGCGGAGCGCGGCGGGATTGTTCTTCCGGTACGTGTCGATCTTCGCCGTGGGAATCTCGTAGGTCTCATGCAGCGCTCCGGTGCGGAACATGCGCTCCTCCACGTCGAGATTGTCGATGGGGTAGAGGTGGATCTCGTCGAGCTTCACATTGGCGCGGTCCCAGTACGTGGGCGAGCGGGCGAGAATGAGCTTCTGATTCTGACGCCACTCTTTGATCACGAAGGGGCCGTTGCCCACGAAGTTCTCCGCGCGCGTCCACGCGGTGCCGCGCTTGGCGAGGCCGCCAAATTTCTCCACCACCGCGATCGGCACGGGGAACCACGCGTAGTGATTCATCGCGGTGAGCAGGTAGGGCGTGGCGTTCATCAGCTTGATCGTCACCGTGCGCGCATCGGGCGCGGCGAAGCCGACCTGGGAGAAGTCCTTGATCTTGCCGTCGAAGTAGTCCTTCGCTCCGACGACATAGTTGTAGATCATGTACGAGTACTCGTCGCCGAGCGACGGCGTGAGCGCGCGCTGCCACGAGCGTACGAAGTCCTGCGCGGTGACCGGCGTGCCGTTGCTCCACTTCGCATCGGCGCGGAGGTGAAACGTGTACAACAGCCCGTCGGCCGAAATCTCCCACGACTCCGCGACACCGGGCACCGGGTGCAGATCCTTCGGGTCCTCGGCGACGAGGCCCTCGATCAGCGCGGTGACGATCTTGTGCTCAGGGATGCCGGTGATGACCTGCGGGTCGATGTCCGACGGCTCGGAGCCATTGCTCCAGTGGAGGATCTGCGGCGCGGCGAAGACCGCAGAGGCAGAACAGAGAAGGGCGGCGAGGAGACTAAACCGGGAGAGCATGAGGAAAGGATCGAGGGTGGGACGACCCACCAGCACACGCCTAGCCAAGACGGATGGGCGAAGGCAATGTTCCGCTCAATGCGCGGGTGCCCCGCTCGCGACTTTGGCCTGCAGGCGCTTGGCCGCGTCGGCGAGGGCTGCGTCGCGCGGGAAAAGCTTCACGCCCTGCATCACCGAGTCGAGATTGGCCGCCGTTGGCTGGGCGGACGCTGCCAGCCACACGTCGGCGATGAGGCGGTAGCTCTCTGGAGTGTCCTTCAAGGAGAGTGCCTTGAAGAGAGGCGCAAAGACTCGCACGACCTGTCCGTTGCTCAGCGGTGCACCCGCGGCGGCGGCGATCACTTCCTTGAAACGCAACTGCGCGAGCTGCGCGTAGCCGTCGGCGAGGAGTGGTTCGTTGCTGGCGATGGCGGTCTCGAGGAGTTTCTGTGCCTCGGCCGGGTCGTCGGTTAGCGCGGCCTCGCGGCAGAGGCTTTCGCTGCTGCGCGTGATGCGGCGAGTGTTGGCAGTGGCGAGCAGGCCCTTGGCGGCATCGCGGCGGCCGGTGACAACGAAGAGCTCGGCCTTGAGCGGAAGGATTTCGCGGTCGCCGATGGGGTGGAGATCGGCGGTGGGATTGGGCGCAATTTTTTCTTTGAGACGATAGTTCCCGAGCTGGTAGGTCGTCGCTTGGGAGTACCCCCGCAGTACGACGCGGAAATCGTCCATGCTCTGACCGTAAGCGCTGCGAAAAGCCGTCTCGGTCGGATTCCCCTGATTCAGCTGATCGAGAAACGCAGTGAAGTTCGCCGTGTACTTGTGGGCGAAGCCGTAGAGGTTGATATGGAGAAACTCCCACGCGATCATGCGATAGTCCGGCGTGTCGGGCGCGTGCGGATCGAAGAGCAGCGTGAGCGGGGGGATCTGGCCGTCGTCGAAATAAGCGGCGAAGCCGAGCCGGATATCGACGTTGCGCTTATGGGCGGTCTCGCGGCGCTCGAGTTCCTCGGTGATATAATCGAGCAGGCGGTCATCGGTAAGTTCGAGTCCGTCGACCACCAGCTTGGTCGGCACCGTCACATGCCCGTTGGCGCCGGGGTTGCGGATTTCGCGGGCGATGGCTTCGAGCGAACGGGTGCCGACCGTGGCGGCATCGTTGTCGTTGGCTTGCTGATCCTCGAGCCGGAGGCGACCGTCAGGGTAGAAGTCGGCGTTCTTGCAGATCTGCGCGAGACCCTCGGCGAGCCAGCGCGGCATGCCCTTCACCTGGCTGAGGAGGCCGAGGATGTAGAGGCGATTGAGCGCGCGGTCGATGTAGGGATTCGCGCCGTTGATCACGAGCGCAGGGCCGCGGTCGGTCGGCAGGTTGGCCGAGAGCGGGTCGAGCGATGTGAGATCACGCGCACTCCACGCGAAGAACTCCGCCTCGTCCTTGCAGATCACAATGGTCGTCGGGACGGAGAATATCTTCGCGTCCTGCGGCCAGATGAGCTGCAACGCGCGACGGGCCGTCTGGCAGTGATCGACCACGCGAGCCACGGCGGCCTGACCGTGCGTATAAACCCGGAAGCCGGGCACCTCCGCGTAGAACCAGTCGCGTTCGAGTGGCTGGTAGGTCGCGGACTCCTCGACCACGACTTTGGGGAGCTCGATGGGTGCGGCAGCTTTCCCGTCGTCGGCCCCGCGGGCGGAGTTGAGCGCGCTCGAGCCCATCAGGCCGAGCAACGCGAGGAGCTTTACGGAGGTGCTGGGGCGGAACATGGAGGGAGAGAGGACGACTGAGACGGCGCGGCCGTTACTTCTTCATCATCGCGTCGCGCGCGGGCTTGAACTCGTTGCCCTCGCGCCACTGGGGCCACGTATCCGCATTGGCGATACGCAGGCCGACATCCATGAGGAAAGCCGTGTCCTGCGCCGCGCCCTCGAAGGTCCAATCGGGCTGCACCTCGTCACTGACCTGGTGGTAGCGATGGTCGATGTAGTCCTGCACGAGTTTCTCGCCGTAATCGTCGGGCTTGCCGACGAAGTGCTTGCCGGACTTCGGGTAGTAGGCGGGTACGCCGACCTTAGCGAATTCGAAGTGATCGCTGCGGTAGTAGGAGCCGCGCTCGGGATGCGCCTCGGGCTTCATCTCGCGATTCTGCGCTTTCGCGACTGCAGCGCCGACATCGTCGATGGTCGACGCGCCGTAGCCGACGGTCTCCATGTCGGAGGTCGGGCCGAACTGATTGGCGCCGTCCATGTTGATGTTGGCGAGCGTCTGCTTGAGCGGATAGAGCGGATTCTGCGCGTAGTAGCGCGAGCCAAGCAGGCCTTTTTCCTCGGCGGTGACGGACAGGAAAAGAATGCTGCGCTTCGGCTGCGACGCGGCGGGGAGGGCTTTGTAGGCGGAGGCGAGTTCGAGGAGCACGGCGGTGCCGGCAGCGTTGTCGGCGGCTCCGTTGTAGATCTGGTCGCCCTTCAGGCGCGTGTCGCGGCCGAGGTGATCCCAGTGCGCGGTGTAGACGAGGTACTCGTTACGGTGCGCGGGATCGGCGCCGGGGAGGAGCGCGACGACGTTCTTCGAGTCGACGTTGCGGAGCTTGCTGTCGATGGTGAATGACGCCTTCGCGCCGAGGGCGACGGGCTTGAAGTCACGGCTGAGCGCGGCCTTTTTCAACTGCTCGAAATCGTGGCCGCTCGTGGTGAAGAGTTTCTTCGCGGCGTCGAGCGTGAGCCAGCCTTCCATGGCGACGTGGCTCGCGTTGCCGTCGGGCGAGCGGATCTCGAAGTTTTCGCGGCTGCGGCTGTTAGTGATGACGGCAAAGGGGTATGAGGCCGGGATCGTCTCGTGCACGATGAGGCACGCGATCGCGCCGTGCGCAGCGGCGCTTTCGTACTTGTAGGTCCAGCGGCCGTAGTAGGTCATCGCCGCGCCGCCGAAGACCTTGGGATCGAGCTTACCCGAGGCGTCGGTGACGGGCGGGTCGTTGATGAGCATGACGACCGTCTTGCCGCGGACGTCGACGCCTTTGAAGTCGTCCCACTGATACTCCGGCGCGGTGATACCGTAGCCGACGAACACCACGTCGCTATCATTCACGGCGATGTGCTCCTGCACGCGGCTGGTGGGACCGACGAAGTCGTTGATTGGCTCCATCGTCATTATGCCACCTACGATCGACGTCGACCCATGGGCACCTCCCTTGTCCGCAAATTGCGTGGATTTGCTGTCGACCGTGAAACTGAGCGTGGGCGTCGAAGTGATGCCGACGAGCTTCACCTCTTGGATGTACGTGCCATCGGGATTGCCGGGCTGGAGGCCGAGCTTTTTGAATTCAGCAGTAAGATAGGCGACGGTCTTGTCCTCGCCGGCTGAGCCGGGGCCGCGGCCCTCGAACTCGTCGGAGGCGAGGATTTTGGTCCGCGCGAGGATACTCGCGGAGGAGATCTGAGGGGAGACGCCATCGGCCAGCGCAGGGAGGCTCGCGGCGACGAGGCAGGGGAGCAGGCGAAGCATTCGCATGAGAAGAGCGTTGGCGGCGGCGGACAAATGGCAATGCTGCGGCGACACGTGTGCGCGGGACGAAAGGCCCCTCGAATGAGGGTTCGCCACGTGCAATCGCCGGGCCAACGCTCGCGTAAATTACCCCCATGATCCGACGGCTCCTGCTGTTTTGCGCGCTGCTGGCCGGTTCGTCTCTCCCTGCGGCGGACCTGACGACCGACTATCAACGCACGCTCCTCACGATGTGCGACGCGCTCGTCGCCACGCAGATCACCGATACTGCGTCGCCCGACCGCGGCGCGCTCGTGTGCCCGAGTACCAATCCCCAAGAACACCCGCTGCACTCGCGCGCGGGCGAGTCGGTTTATCCGCTCGCGGTCGCATGGCAGCAGACGCATGCCGCGAAATACCGCGATACCGCGATCGCGCTCGCCGCGTGGATGATCGGCAAGCAGCAGCCGAGCGGCGCGTGGGGCGAGGATTGGCCGAAGTACGATGGCTGGGCCGGCACGACTTCCGACCAACTGATCTCACTTGCCGGCGCGTGGCCGATGCTGAAGGACGAACTCAGCGCCAAGGACCGCGAACTCTGGCAGCACGCGATGCGCGGCGCGGCGGACTATGTGGCGAAGACTTTTCCCGCGGGTAACGTGAACTACCAGCCGACGGGTGCCGTCGCGCTCGTGCTGGCGAGCCGCGCCGTCGAAAGTCCGCCCGCCGCGTGGCAGACAAAAGCGGTCGCGCTGATGAATATCACACTCGGCTCGATCAACGCCGATGGCTTTCTCACCGGTGAGGGCAACGGCGTCGACCTTGGCTACAATCTCGCCCAGTCCATCGGCTACATCGCGCTCTACGGTCTGCTCACGGACGATGCGGGCATCCGCCAGCGCGCCGCCGAGATGCTGCGGGTGCACGAGTGTTTCGTATATCCCAACGGCAGCGTCGACAACTCGTGGGGCACGCGGTCCTTCAAGTGGGTGTACGAGAGCGGCACGAAGACCGCGCCCGGTGTGGCGTTCTCCTTCGCCCTGCTGCGTGACCTCGATCCGAGCTTCGCACCGACGGAGTACGCGTGTTTCGAGTTTCTCCGCGACACCACGATGCGCGACGGCCTTGTGCTCTACGGACCGTACGCTGCCGGGCACGGCTCGACCAATCCGCCTTGTCTCTACTCGACCTTTGCACGGGCGCAGAGCATCGCGATGGCGCTCGCGTATGCGCCGACCGCAGGGAGAAAACGCGGTGTCGCGGCCGGCGTGGGGAAAGGCTGGTCTCGCTTTTTCCCGACCGTAAAGATCGCGGTCGCGCGCACTTCGTCGATGATGGCGACGGTCTCGGCGTATGGCGAAGTCAGCCGCTACGGTCGCGAGCAAGTCTCGCGCGGCGGGAGCATCACGAATCTCTGGATCGACGGCTTCGGCCCGCTCGGTCTCGCGCAGACTTCGTCGGTTACTAACTACAAGCGCGAGGAGCGCACGCACATGCCCAACGAGGAAAATCTACGGCCGCTCACGCCGCGTCTGGAGTGCACCATCGGCGGTGCGACCTACACCAATCTCTACGAAGCCGCCGCGACGATGACCGTCACGCATGAGCCCGAACACACCGAAGTCTGCACGCGTGGCGAACTCTGCGGCGTGAAAGGCGAGCACTCCGGCGTGAGCTACACGCTCGTGCATTGCTTCTACGCCGATCGCCTCGTGAAGGAATATCGTGTGAGCGCGGCGACCACGCAGCCGGTCCGCATCATCGAGCCGTGGGTCAAAGCTGGACAGCTCTCCATCGTGCCCGCCGGAGCGCACAGCGTCACACTTAACCCCGGTGGAAAATCATGGCAGCTTGATTTCGCGAGCGACGCCGACGTGACACTGCACATCGGCGAAGACGCCGAGAAATACTGGAGCCCTTTTCCCGCGGTGGATTGCGTGCCGGTCGTTGGCGAGTTCAGCGCGAAAGCGGGCGAGGAGACGGTGGTAACGGTGACGCTGCGCTCTGTGCCGTAGCTTGCCCGGAGCTCCGTTCTGCCATGGCTTGAATGGGGACGCTGCGCTCTGGCCGCGTAGCGACACGGGAAACGCGGTGAGGGCGCCGCGTCCCCATTCGTTTTTCTGGCTCTGCGCGATTACTCCTTGGGCGCAGTCGGTTTTTTCCGGCGATGGCGCACGACTGCGAAGAATGCGGCGCTGGCGCCGAGCAGTGCGGCATAGGTCGAGGCCTCAGGAATGGCGCCGAGCACGGCGACATCGATGATGCCGGCGGAGCCCGTGATGAAGGATGAATTGATGACGCCGCCCGACGTGGTGTATTCGCTGATGGTGCCGTTGGTGTAGTTGGCGAGCAGGATCACCGAGCCATCGACGTAGATGCCGCGGCCATTGGTGATGCCGGAGGAGATGAGATTGGCGTTCACGGTCGAGCCGCCGGTCGTGTACTCGCCGATGGAAAATCCGTTGGAGACAAAAATGTTCGAGCCCGATACCGCGATGCCGTAGTGCGAACTGGAATCGGAGATCAAGGGAACGCTCACGGAACCGCCCGAGGTGGTGTACTCGTTGATCGCATTGGACTGGCTCACGAAGACATTGGAGCCGGCGACAGTCACATCCTGCGGGAAGCTGAGGCCGCTGGAGCCGAAGAAATTGTTGCTCACGAGCGTCCCTGAAGTCGTGTACTTCGCGATCGTGTTGTTGCCGCTGTTGGCGATGTAGAGATCGGTGCCCGAGACGGCGATGCCGATGGGATTGTGCAGGCTGCCGATCAGCGTGCCTCCGCCGGTGCCGTCGATGTTGTACTTCAGCACCGTGTTGTTGCTGTAGTCGGTGATGTAGATGTTCGTCGATGAGACGGCGATGCCCTCGGGATTGGTCAGGCCGGTGATGAACGATCCGTTGGCGAGCGTGCCATCGAGATTGTATTTCTGCACGGAGCCCGCGAGCTGGTTGAGCACGAAGATCTGGGCGTGGGCGACGACGGGAGCAAAACAGAGCGCGAACAACAAAACGGCGCTCCGGAGGTTGAAGCGGGGCTGAAGCCCCGAGCGATCGTGATTCATGGGGATGTGCGGGATTGCCGGGGTGGACGTGGTAATTGGCCCGACAAGTCCGCGGTCAAAAGTTGATGTAGTGCAAAAAGCATGACAACGAAAACACCGATCTAATACTCACAAAGTTGACGAATCGACGCGGAGAAACTGGACCCGCCTATAAACGCAGCCAATCTGCGCGAGCTGACAGCAAACCCCAATAGACTGCGATAAGGCCGCCCCGATGAAACTAATCTACGCTCTAGGTATGTTGATTGCGCTAGGTGCAGCGTATTTGCGCGCCGAGCTGCAAACCAATATCGAGTACGGCGAGGCCGCTGGGCAAAAGCTGCTGCTCGACGCGTATGTGCCGGAGGGCAAAGGACCGTTTCCGGCGGTGATCCTCGTGCATGGCGGCGGCTGGACCGCGGGCGACAAGTCGGGCGGCCCGCAGAAGGGCTACATGGTGCCGATGCACGCGGCGCTGGAGAAAGCGGGCTTCGCGTGGTTCGAGATCAACTACCGGCTCGCGCCGAAGCATCCGTACCCGGCGTGTATCGAAGATGTGGATACGGCGATCAAGTGGGTGAAGGCGCACACCGCGGAGTATCACCTCGACCCCAAGCGCATCGCACTCTCGGGCGAATCGTCGGGTGGGTACATCATCGACCAGGTCGTGATGCAGGCCGACGAGAGCATGCGGATGGCGGCGGTGGTGTCGTTCTACGGGCGCTGCGATCTCGTGGGCACCGTGAAACGTGGCGACGATCTTCCGGCCTCGATCGCGGCCCTGATCGGCTCGAAGACGATGGATGAGCTGACGGAGAAGTCACTTCGCGCGGCGTCGCCACTCTTCCACGTGCATGGAGGATTGCCGCCGTTTCTGCTCGTGCATGGGACGGTGGACCAGAGCATTCCCTACGATTTGTCGGTGAAGTTCGAAGCGGCGCTACGCGAGGCGGGTAATGCGTGCGAACTCATCACGATCAAGGACGGCGTGCACGGCATGATCTACTGGGACAAGGTCGCGCCGGACTATCGCGAGCGCGTGGTCGCGTGGCTGCAGAAGACGATGGGGCCGGGTGCGATGAAGGAGGATTAGGTAGACTTTGGTGGGAAGCCACAGCGTCTGCGCGCGGGCAACGCTCAGTCGGTCGCGAAGAGCTTGGGCTGCGCTTCGGCGGGGATGCTGATCATGGTTTGATCGAATTTGCTGAGCTCGGTCAGCTTTACGAATTTCACGAGGTGTTCGCGTCCGGCGACATTGCGCTGCGTGTAGCTGTCGACGTTTGCATCGATGCGCACTTCGTATTTCACAATCTCGCCGTCCTTGACCCAGATCGTGACAGAGCCGCTGGCGGACTGCGGCGGTTGTTCGGTCGTAGCGTAGCCATCGCGATCGCGGAGCTGGTGCACGAAGGCCTTGGCCGTCGACTCGCTGAGCGTGGCGACGAGTTGGCCACTGACGCGCATGGCGGGATTCGCGTCGGCCAGGAGTGCGGTCAACTCGTCAGCCGGAGCGTGCAGGGCGGCGAGAAGCAGGCCCGTATGGCGCATGTTGGATGACTGTCGCCCGATCATCGGCTGGTCCGAGGGATACTCGGCAATGGCCTTGGGGCGGGGTGCATGGAGGAAGATTCGAGGACGTGGGTATCGAACTCAGCGGCGCTGAACCAGTGCGCGGGGGGACCGAACACGGTGCGATCGCCCAGCGAGACAACTTTGATCGATTGCGAGCCGGGCGGGGTGCGAGAGACGGGCGCTGTACGAATGGTGCCAAATTTTACATCGGAGGCACCGACGATAGGCACGACGACGTAGCCATCGTCGATCCACTTGCCCGCAGCTTCAGGGGCTCGATTGGGATCGGCGATAGTGCGGGTGGCGATCGAGACCTGGGTGGGCGTGATAGTCGTCGACCACGTGTAGTTGGAGTGGTGCTGCAGACGATCGAGCGCTTGTGCGAGATCGACGACGGGGTCGGCACGGCCAATCAGGGACAGAGCGGTGAGAACCAGCAGAGCGCGGAGGCGCTTCATGGGGAAAGCGGAGAAGCAGGCTCAGTCGACGGAGGCGGCGAGCTTTTGCTCCGCGGCGGCAGGCACATCGAGCTTGGTGCGGTCGAATTTGCTGAGCTTGGTATTCTTCTTCAGGGTGATGGAGTGCTCGCGGCCCTTGTAAGCGCTGTTTTGATGGCTGCCGATGTCGGCATCGATCTTCACGTCGTAGCTCACGATCTCGCCCTCCTTGAGGTTAATGGTGAGCGAGCCCTCGGCGAAACTGGGCCGCGCCTCGCTGGTCGCATACGAATCGCGGTGCCGAAGCGAATAGACGAAATCCGCGGCCGTCTCGGGACTCAGTGTGACTACGAGCGTTTTGCCTTGGCGCATGACAGGCTCGGCGCCGGTGAGCAACTGGTCCAGCTCCGCGGCGGGCGGGCGGAGGGCGCGCAGCAGGCGCGCAGTGTAAAAGGTGCTCGATCCACCGACATTGTTGGGCGATCCAGTCGGGCCGGAAACCGTGATGCGCGCGGGGGCCGGATATTTCTTCTCCGACACCATGCGGTGGTCAAACTCGTCGGAAGTCAGCCATTCCTTGGCCAGCTCGTAGGCGTGCTGGTCGCCCTTGCCGAGGACGCGGAATGGAATCTCACTGCCATCGCGACGGGACATATTTGCGGTGAGCAACGTGCCCTGCGCGGTGTCGGTGCGGCCAACAATCGGCTGGGGCGTCCATTGGGCAACGGTGCGTCGGCCGGTGGGGTCGAGATCGTTGGCGTAGGTGATCGTTGAAAGCACGATCGATACCGACGCGGGAGTGATCGTGGTCTCCCACGAATAGCTGGCGTGGTGGTGCAAGCGGTCGAGGGCTTGAGCGAGGTCGGCGACGGGATCGGCGCGCAGCAACAAAGGCAGGCAAACGCAGAGCAGGAGCGGCAGGCGTTTCATATCCGCGACGGGGTGCGGACAAGAGATATATGGTCTATAACAAACGCAAGGCGGCTATTCGAATTGTTTGCGGAAGGTAGCAAATTGCTCCTGCAGCGCGGCGAGATCGCGGCGGAGGGTGGTGACTTCGGCTTCGAGCTGGGCGATGCGGTCGTCCTCGGCCCGGATGGCGGCAGTGGCGGGCTCCATGGGGATGGGGCGCTCGGCGGGGGCGGACTCGACCGGGCCGGAGAGGAGGTGCGCCCAGCGGGGCTCCTTGGTGCTGGGGGCGCGGGGGAGTTTTACCGTGAGGGCACGGGTGGCTAGGTCCTGCAAGGCGGACTCGACATCGGCGAGATCGGCGAAGGGGCGGATGCGCTCGGTGCGCGTGCGGAGCTCGCCAACGGTCTGCGGGCCGCGGAGGAGCAGCACGCAGAGGAGGGCGACATCGGGCGGCATGAGCTGGAGTGTATCCGCAAAGTCATGACGGTACTTCGCCACGCGGCTGTCGGCGCCGTGGAAGAGCGTGGCGAGGCGTTTGTCGCGCAGGCCGTCGAGCGCGCGGACGACCGTGGTCTCGTCGTAGGAGACGACGGGCTCGCGGTTGGTGAGCTGATTGCAGGCGTTGGTCAGCGCGTTGAGCGAGAGCGGGTAGTTGTCGGGCGTGGTGAGCTGCTTCTCGATGAGCGAGCCGAGCACGCGGGCTTCGGCGGCGGTGAGGGGAGGGAAATCCATGCGGGCGTGGGTCTAGGGTGGCGGCCTCGCGGGAGCTCGGCCCTCCAATTTACTTCGTGGGCTGGTAGGTGACGCCGAGTTGGGTGAAGAGAAAGGCGTCGATGTCGACGGTTTCTCCGATGCGCTGCTTGAGGCTGCTGCCGATGCCGTGGCCGGCGTCGGCGCTGGTGCGGAGGAGGACGCTGGCGCCGGCGGCCTGCAGACGGGCGGTCATCTTGCGGCTTTGCATCGGGTCGACGCGTGGGTCGTTGGCGCCGGTGAGGAAGAGGATGGCGGGATACTTCGTGCCGTCGGTCACGTGGTGATAGGGCGAGTAGGCGTAGAGGGCCTTGAACTGCGCCTCGTCCTTCACGGTGCCAAATTCGGTGACGTTGAACGCGCCGTTGGCGGACAGCTCAACGCGCAGCATGTCGTAGATGCCGACGGAGCTGACCACGCAGCGCATCAGCTCGGGGTGCTGGGTAAAGGTGGCGCCCATGAGCAGGCCGCCGTTGCTGCCGCCGAGGATGGCGAGCTTCGCAGGGTTGGTGTACTTCGCTTCGATCAGGTGCGTGCACGCGGCGGCGAAGTCGTCGAAGACGTTTTGCTTTTTCGTGAGATTGCCTTGGCTGTGCCAAGCGTCGCCGAACTCGCCGCCACCGCGGATATTCGCCTCGGCCCAGACGAAGCCTTGGTCGAGCAGCACGCGGCGCGCGGCACTGAAGCCGGGGTTGCGATTGACCCCATAACCGCCGTAGCCGGTGAGCAGGCACGGGTGCGAGCCGTCGAGCGCGAGGCCCTTCTTGCGGATGATGTTGACGGGAATTTTGGTGCCGTCCTTCGACACGGCGAATTCGCGCACGACTTCGCAGTCGGAAAACTCGACGGGCGCAGTCTGCGACATCGGGGTTTTCTCCGTGGTGTTTTTCTTCGCGTCGAAGACGAACCAGCCGGAGGCGTCGATGTAGCTCGTGAGATTGGCGAGGACATCGTCGCTCTGCTCGGAGAGCTGCACGAGCGACAGTGCGGCGCCGACGCGGAACTGCTCGGGCGCGGAGAGACGCTTACCCGTGAGATCGAAGACGCGGATTTCGCTCGGGCCGCCGAGCTGGTAGGTCGTGTAGAGGCGGTTGCGCGTGGCGATGAGGTGGTCCGCGTCTTCGCCGAAACCGGACACGAGCGTGTCGGTCGACTCGGCGAGGATGGTGGCGGCGCTGGAGAGCTTCGGGCTGTCGCCGGAGGAGTTGGTGAGATCGAGGCGCAGGAGCGAGCCGTGCGGCGTGCCCTTCAGCGAGATGAGGTAGAGAGGTGTCTTAGCGCCATCGGTCGACGGGCCGACGGTGAGGCCGACGATGCGGTCCTCGTAGCGTGTGAGCTGGTGCCACTGGCCGTCGAGCGTGCGCGCGTAATGCTGAAACTCGCCGCCGTCGCCCTTCTGCATGGTGACGAGCGCGACGCCCTCGGGCGTGGTCTCGACGACGACTTCGCCGATCTTCGGGAAATCTTTGCCGATCTCATAGGTGTCCTTCTCCGTCGGCGTGCCGAGCACGTGGCGGTAGACCTGCATGTAGAAATCGCGTTCGTCGGCCGGGCGCTCCTCGCCGCGCGGATAGCGGGTGTAGTAAAACGATTTGCCGTCGGGCAGCCACGCGAGCGAGCCGCCGCCGGTGCCGTTTTGCACGCGCGGGATGACCTCGAAGACTTCCTTGCCGCTCGCGACGTCGAAGATGTGCGCATCGCCTGCCTCGCTACCGCCCTCGGAGAGCGACACCGCGACAAGCTTCCCGTCGAGGCTCGGCACGAACCAGTCGATCGCGGTCGTGCCCTTGGCGTTGATCGTGTTGGGGTCGACGAGCACGCGAGCGGACTCGGGATGCTGCGGCGAATCGAGCAGCACGAGGAACGGCTGCTGTTTCGGCGGCTGGCGCTTCAGCGCGAACAGTTTTCCGCCGACGGCGTGGAGGCCGCCGTAGGAGATCGACTGTGCGGAGAGAATCTCCGTCACACGCGCGCGGATCGCGTCGATGTGCGGAATGTTATCGAGGACGGAGCGGGCGGCGACGTTTTGCGCGTCGGACCAGGCTTTGACGGCGGGATCGTCCCAGTTTTCGAGCCAGCGATAGTCGTCGGTGACGGTGACGCCGTGGTAGGTGTCAGTGACGGGCTTCTTCGGCGCTTCAGGCGGCGCGGCGTGAAGCGAGAGCGCGAAGGCAGTGAAAACGAGCGAGGCGAGGGGGACGCGGTACTGCATGCGCCGAAGAAAGCAGGAATCGCACGCGTGTCGATGATACGGCGACCGGGGAGGGATTCACCACGGAGGCACGGAGGACATAGAGAAGAGTAGAGTAGTCGCGCGGAGTTCTCCGTGACTTTGTGTCTCCGTGGTGAAATCGAGTTTCACCAAAATGAGCTCAGCTCGCGGTGGGCTTGGCGGTGCGCTCGAAGTGGGCCGAGAGGTCGAGACCGCCGCCCTTGAGGATCGAGTGGAGCATATCGCGACTCTTGAGGACTTTCACACGATCGCCGAAGTGCCAGGCGAGTTCGTGCTCGGGCTCGTTGAGCTCCATGTAGACCGTGGCCTTGGGCGCGAGCTTGAGGATGCGGTGCACGCAGTGGAGCGTCTTCAGATCGGGGTCGATGAAGCGGATGTTGGCGAAGACGAAGATGTATTTCGCTTCCTGGATGTTCGCCGATTTCAGCGCCATCGGGCTGATGGGCACGCCACGGACGAAATGCACATGCGGGTAAGGCCGCACGGCGACCAGATCGGTGACCATGACCGCCTTGCGCTTGGCGAGCTCCGGATAGTCGCCGAGCACGTGGATCATCTCATCTGCGAAGGCCGTGTAGTCGCAGATCACGATGTGATCGGTGCCGGTGTACGGCGAATTGCCGAAACGCTCGCGGTTGGTGAAGTCGTGCAGCGATTCGGCCATCACGGCGACGAAAGTAGTGAGGCAGTAGATGCCCGTCAGCATCGTGAGCACGCCCGCGATTCGGCCGCCGGCGGTGATCGGATAGATGTCGCCGTAGCCGACGGTGGTGGAGCTCACGATCCACCACCACAGCACGTCGCCGAAGGAGTGGATCTGTTGATTGACGTTATGTTCGAAAGCCCAAAAGCCCCAGGTAGTGGCAAACAGGCTGAAGACGAGAAGCCAGATCGTGATGCGAAGTTTCCGCAGCATGGGAGGAACAGGTTGAAGCGAGGACGGCGCCAACGAATAGGCGAGCGCCGGCCCCGGCGGAAGCACGAAAGAGGCTAGGACAGAGATGCTGAGGTACGGCCGGCGACTGGATACGGGCATCCACTCGCCCGCGGCACGGCTAATCCTGTCCCCACAGAGTCTGAGAAAATAACGGAGGACGATATGCGGGCGGCCCTGAAGTGGACTACCCACATAACGCTAGACGGAGCGAAGGTAGGGTCGGGCGGCTCGCCCGACCTAATGGCGCGGTTTTGCAGATTAGGAGACTGGCAACGAACGAGTGCCCGTCCGAGCAATCACTTCCCCGCCGGCTTCGTCCACGTGTCCTTCAGGCTGATCGTGCGGTTGAACACGAGCTTGCCAGGGGCGCTATCCTTGGCGTCGAGCGCGAAGTAGCCGGTGCGCTCGAACTGGAAACGGTCTTCCAACTTCGCGTTGGCCAGCGATGGCTCGAGCTTGGCGGTGACGGTTTCGAGCGAGTGCGGATTAACGACCTTGAGGAAATCCTCCTCGGCCCCCGGCTCGGGCACGGTGAAGAGGCGGTCGTAGAGGCGCACCTCGGCGTCGATGCACTGCGTGGCGCTGACCCAGTGGATGGTGCCCTTGACCTTGCGGTCGACGTTGGGCTCGCCGGCTCGCGTGGTGAGGTCGGCGGTGCAGCGCAGCTCGACGATGGCGCCCGTGGCGTCCTTCACGATCTCCTCGAGCTTGATGATGCAGGCGTACTTCAGGCGCACTTCGCCGCCGGGCTTGAGGCGGAAATATTTCGGCGGCGGGACCTCGGCAAAATCCTCGGACTCGATGAACACCTCGCGCGTGAGCGCGATGGGCCGCGTGGTGGGCGACTCGCTCTGCGGGTCGTTGGTCGCGGTGCAGGCGATAGGCGCGTCGGCGGGGATGTTGGTGAGGACGATCTTGATCGGCCGCAGCACACCGAGACGGCGCTGCGCGGCGTGATTGAGCTCATCGCGCACGGCGTGCTCAAAGACGGCGACATCCGTGACGCTGTCGAACTTCGTGACGCCCACGCCGGTGACGAAGCGACGGAGCGCACTCGCGGGGATGCCGCGACGACGGAGACCGGAGAGCGTGGGCATGCGTGGATCGTCCCAACCGGCGACGACGCCTGCGTTGACGAGCGTGAGCAGCTTGCGCTTCGAGACGAGCGTGTAGCCGAGATGGAGCTTCGCGAATTCGTACTGGTGCGGCAGCGGGCGCGGCAGGTTGAGGCTTTCGAGCAGCCAGTCGTAGAGCGGACGGTGCACCTCGAACTCCAGCGTGCACACGCTGTGCGTGATGCCCTCGAGGTAGTCGCTCAGGCAGTGCGCGAAATCGTAGAGCGGATAGATACACCACTTGTCGCCGGCGTGGTGGTGCGCGACGTGGCGGATGCGGTAGAGCAGCGGGTCGCGCAGCCAGACATTGGGCGCGGCCATGTCGATCTTGGCGCGGAGCGATCGCGCACCATCGGGAAACTCGCCGGCGCGCATGCGCGCGAAGAGGTCGAGATTTTCCACGACGGTGCGGTCGCGGTACGGGGAGTTGCGGCCCGGCTTGTCGGGCGCGCCGCGGTACTCGTCGGTCTCCTTCGGACTCAGATCACAGACGTACGCGAGGCCCTTCTTGATGAGGGCGACGGCGTAGTCGTGGAGCTGGTCGAAGTAGTCGCTCGCGAAAAACGGCTCGGCGTTGGCCGAGTCGGGCGAGATCGCGCCGAGGTAGTAGTCGGGCTGGCCGGTGCGCGTGTCGGCGGCGGGGTGAGCGCCCTTGGGCTTGAAGCCGAGGCACTGATCGGCCCAGCCGGCGATGAGCCAGCGGACATCGGTGGTGATGGACTCGACGTACTCGACGTCCTCCTTGACGGGATTGGTGTCGTCGAAGCGGAGGTTGCACTGGCCGTTGTGCTCGCGGGCGATGCCGAAGTTGAGGCAGATCGACTTGGCGTGGCCGATGTGGAGATAGCCGTTGGGCTCCGGGGGAAACCGCGTCACGATCTTCGCGTACCGCTGCTCAGCGACGTGTTGCGCGACGATGTCGCGGATGAAGTCGCTGGGTGCGGGCTCGGCGGGCGTGGTGGCGTCTGGTTTCTCAACGGACATAAGGTCGAGAAATTGGACCGCGGACGCACGTGAGGCAACGATGCAGTTGCGCGGCGCTTGACGCAGGCGGGAGAGCGAGCCTTGATGAGCGAACTGCTCCTGCAGGCGTAGCACAATGGATAGTGTAGCGGTCTCCGAAGCCGTCGATCCGGGTTCGACTCCCGGCGCTTGCACCAGATGAGGAGAGAACAGAACTTTAAACCGCGAATGGACGCGAATTCACGCGAATGCGGAAAAAGGCAGATAAGGAATGGGGGAACGCTAATCAGCGCTGATCTTCGCTAATTTTGGACGATCTTTTTTGGGGACGCAGAAAGACACGGAGGAGGGTTGGGGAGGGCACGGAGAAAGAAATCGGAGATTTTCTCGGTAGTTGCGGGATGTTTTGGGAGATGCGGTCTACGCCGTCATAAATGCGTATTCGCTGTCGCCGAGAGATGATGTGCTCGGCTTTATACAAAAATGTTCGGCCGCTTCTTTTCCGGTAAGGCCAAGGTGTCACTCGATGATGTTGTGCTGGATGCGCAGCGGTATCGGCATCTGAAGGATGGCGAAGGATTTCGGCTATGGATCACGCCGGAGGGCGACGGCATCGAACTGGAGTACTTTGCGCAGAAGCCGCCTTTCCCAAAACAACCTGAGGCGGCGGCGGAGTATCTTCGTGGAAGATACGGGGCCATCCCGGGTGCAACGCTCGGCGAAGTCACGTTTGTAGACGTCGACGGCCTTCGCTCGATTTGGGTGCTGATGAAGTTGCCGCAAAAGCCGCACGGGACGACTTATGTGGCGACGGTGCATCTGCCGTTCGCGGACTTCAGTTATAATCTCAAGCTCCAGTGCGTGGAGCGACCGCCGACGGGACTACGCGAGGCGGCGGTGTTTATTAAGGCACAGCAGGAAGGACGCGTGAGTCGCGGGCCGGATGGAAGAATGGTGGGCGAATTGAATTTCGATGACGCGGCGCACGACGCGGCATTTCCGATGCATCCGGTATCGCGGGTGCGACGGGAGTTCGGCGAATTGCGGGCGAGGCTAAAATTTTCCGAGCTACTGAAAAAGCAGGAGCCGTTTTTCGCGGCGTGAATTTTTTTGAACCGCGAATGGACGCGAATTCACGCGAATGCGGAGGAAGGCAGATGCGGAAGGAGAGCACGGATTTTCGCTATGGGATATTTGATCTACGCAATATCAGGTGAAGGACTCGGTCAGGCCGAGGAGACGCTTCGTTCACGCGGACTCGCGGTGCAGCGGGAGTTCGTAGTGGAGCGACTTGATAAGGTCAGAGTGCGAGGACGATTCACGAATCTGTGTATCCGGACCATGTCAGAGGCGAATGCGCCGCAACTAAGCGTCGTTGTTACGACAGGTAGGAGAAATCTGTTGAGCGCGATTTTACTTTGGCCGATTGACGCCGGACTAACTCGCGAGGTTCACCGACACTTGGCCGAAGCGGGCGCTCGGCCAGTGCTGCCTTCTGAACTCTAGAAAAGAGAGAGTAAGCGCTACGGCGCGGTCGGTGAGCCGGGGACGGCGCGGTCTAGGCGGACGGGGAAGGGGATGGGGTTTTCAGCGATGAGATTCGTGCTGCTCGCGATCTCGGGCGTCGTGGGGGCGTCGTGGAGTTCGAGGACGATGATTTCGTTTTCACCGGATTTCTGGAATTGCGCGGGGAGGAAGAGCGAGCGGAGCGCGCCGCGGTCCCAGTAGCGGCCGAGGTTGTGGCCATTGACCCAGACGGCGCCCATGCCCCAGTTGCGGAGGTCGAGGAAGGTGCCGGCGGGGTGCTCGGTGGTGAACGTGCCGCGGTAGAGCGTGGGACCGGTGGCGGGTGCGGTGCTGGCGGTGACCTTCGGGTGGTCGAGCGGGAGGGAAAACATTTCCCAGAACTTGAGCGGCGCGCCGTCGAGCGTGGCGGCGCCGAGGCCCTTGCGGGCGCGATTCTGGGATTTTTCGGAGACGATCACGCTGATGCGGCCGAGATTGTAGACGAGGATGTCGAGCGTGGTGGGGCCGGAGGAGGCGAGGGCGATCTTCGCGCTTTCGGGGCCGTAGCCGCGGAAGACTTTGCCGACGGTGCGGCCGTTGACCATGACGACGGCGTAGTCGAGCACCTCCGGGAGATCGAGGGTGCCCTTCACGCCGTCGGCGAAATGTTTCCGATAGAGCACGCAGCCGTAGGCCTGATTGAGGTCTTCCATCGAGAGCGGATTCTCGGCGGTGCGGGCTTGGCGGCGCGGGAGCGTGGCGAGGAGCGGCTGGGACTGCGTGAGCTTGATGGTGGGCAGCGTGACGACGGCGGGATCGGGTGGCACGGGCGGGAGATCGCCGCCGAGGCGCGCGGAGAGCAGCTCGCGCAGCGCGCGATATTTCTCGGTGGTGCGGCCGGCCTCGTCGACGGGTGCGCCGTAGTCGTAGCTGGTGTGGACGGGAAGGTACTCGTTGCAGCCGTTGAAAAAGCCGTACGTGGTGCCGCCGAAAAACATGTAGAGGCAGAGCGACGACTTGTGATCGAGGAGGAAGGTCGTCCACTGCACGGTCTGCGCGGTGGCGGTGTAGCGCGTGGCGATGGGCTGGCCCCAGCCGGTGAACCACGCGGTGTAGACCTCGGGCGCGAAACGCGGGAGGTTGCCCATCGCGTCGGCGACCTGCTCGAGATCGCGGTCGCTGCGGAGGCCATTGCGCGCGGGCAGCACGCCGGGCAGGCGAAACGCCGCATCGCGCCACTCCGGTGTGCCGGCGGGATCGCAGGTGAAGAGCTGGCCGGTGAAACCGACCTCGCGGAAAACTTTTTCGAGCGCGACCATGTAGTCGTTGCTCGCGGGGCGGGTGATGCCGATTTCGTTTTCGATCTGCACCATCAGGAGCGGGCCGCCCTTTTCGACGGTGAGATCGGCGACCTGCTTTTGCACCTGCGCGAGGTAGCGCCGGCACCACGCGAGCCACTGCGCGTCGGTCGAGCGGACTTTCACGTCGGGGTGCTTCGCGGTCCACCACGGGATGCCGCCGTACTCGACCTCGGCGCAGCAGTACGGGCCGGGGCGCAGGATGACCCAGAGACCATTGTCCTGACAGAGCTTCAGCATGCGGCGCACATCGGTCTCGCCGGTGAACGTGAACTCGCCGTCGCGCGGCTCGCACATGTTCCAGAACAGGTAAAAGCTGAGCGTGTTCAGGCCCATCGCCTTGGCCTGCTTCACGCGCGTCTCCCAATCCTCGGGCAGCACGCGGCCGAAGTGCATCTCGCCGGCGACGATCTGCAGCGGCGCGCCATCGACGAAGAACTGCTGGTCGTGCAGCGCGAGCTGATGCGGCTGGCCGTCGGGCGTGGGCTGCTTGGTCGGTGCGGCGGAGGCGGCGCACGTGAGAGCGAGGCACGCGGCGACGAGGAGGGGGAGTTTCATGCGCGATGGGGCAAGACGCGGTTGGCGCGCAAATGGGTGCGCGCGAGATTGAGAGTTGAGGGCTGAAAGTTGAGTGACCGGTCCGTGCAAGCACGAGGAATGCGCTGCCGGACAGTGCGCGACAATCGGCTGAGGACTCTCAACCCTCAGCGCTCAACTCTCAACCGGCCGGCGGCCGCAGCCGCCCGGCCTCAAGCGGCCTTCTTGCCCGCCTTCATGTGGCGGTGGACGAAGAAATAGTAGATCGTGCCGATGATCGCGAGGGCGCCGATCAGCCAGATGGCGATGCTGCGGAGCTCGCCCTTCATGAGGGCCTCGTCGTTGCCGGCCTTGACGCCGACCCAGCACAGCACGGTGCACCAGATGGCGGAGCCGAGCAGCGTGTAGAGGGAGTATTTGCCAAACGACAGCCGCACGATGCCGGCGGGGATGCCGATGAGGTGGCGGACGACCGGCAGGAGGCGCGAGGCGAAGACGCCGAACGCGCCGAAATTCGCGGCCCAGATTTCGGCCTGCTCGACCTTCTCGGCGGAGACCAGGAAGAACTTGCCGTATTTCAGCACGAGCGGGCGGCCGGCGATGCGGGCGGCCCAGTACATGATGGCGGCGCCGATCCACGAGCCCAGCGCACCGGCGATCACGATGCCGGCGAAGGACATGTTGCCTGTGCGCTGCGCAATAATCGCGGCGGGCGGGATGATCAGCTCACTGGGAAGCGGCACGATCGTGCTCTCCATCGCCATGAGGAGGGCGACGGCGAGGTAGCCGTGGTTTTCGAGAAACTGTCCGTACCACTGGAACAGGCCGGCAAAAAGATCGTGCATGGAATTTGGAAATAAAAAAGGCAGGCAGCGGAAAACTGCCTGCCGGGAAAGGGTTGCGAGGTCTTAGACGTCGGGCTTGGTCTTGCGGAGACCCTGCACGCGATCGCCTTCCTTCCACTGGTTGCGCTTCTTGAGCAAGTCGACGCGCTCGAAGCGCTTCAGGACGTTGCGCTTCACGACGATACCGGAGGAACCTTGGAGGCTTTTGTGCTGTGACATGGCGAAAAGGGAGGTTGGGTGAGTGTTAAAAGGGATGAGATTGAACGACCGACTCGGCCCATGACAAGTACTTTTGCGCGACATGTTCAGCACGGACGACAATCCACTCCGGCGTCGTGTACGGATGATGCGCGAGCACATGGGCTTCGAGCGCGGTGAGCTGGGCCGGGAGGAATTTGAAGAGCAGGCGAAACTCCTCTGCGCGCTCGGCCTTGCCCTCCCAGATGTAGTGCGAGACGACCGGCCCATCGACCTGCACGCACGCGGCGAGCCGCTGCGCGACAACCGTTTCCGCGAGCCGATCGGCGTCGGTGCGCGTGGCGACAGTGGTCCAGGCGAGGAGCATGATTTTTTGAGCGTCGTCGCCCAATGAAGCGGAGCAAGCGAGGAAATCGGCCCTTGACGGGGCGGGCCCGGTCGCTAGAACCTGCTCCTTTTCCCTCTACAGCACCTTATCGCCCATGCGAGACGACTATATCCGACAAGCGCAATCGAAGATCCAGGATCCCAACATCCTCATCAACGTCGTTTCGCGCCGTGTGAAGCAGCTCAAGCGCGGCAACCGCCCGCTCGTCGAGTCGCTTGAGAAGCTGTCCCCCGAGGACATCGCGCTCCGCGAGATCATCGAGGAGAAGATCAGTTTCGAAGCGGGCGAGGCCTGAGTCGAGTCGATCGCAATTTTTCGGGCGGCCCGCATTGTCGGCGCCGCCTTTTTTGTGTAGTTATTCCTTTCCGATGGCTGCGAAACCCAAAGACGCCAACCGCTTCAACGAAATCCGCAACGCGAAGGCGCTGCGCGATTACACCGTGGACGAGCGCTTCGAGGCGGGCATCCAGCTCCGCGGCACCGAGGTGAAATCGATCCGGGCGGGGCGCGCGCAGATCAGCGACGCGTTTGGCCGCTTCGAGCGCGGCGAGCTGTGGCTGCACAACGCGCACATCGAGCAGTACGCGTTTGGCAACATCCACAACCACGACGCCAAGCGCATCCGGAAGCTCCTCCTGCACACGCACCAGCTCCGCAAGATCGCGCAGGCGCTCGATGCGGGCGGGCAGGCGCTCGTGCCGCTACGCATGTATTTCAAGGATGCGCTCGTAAAAGTGGAGGTCGCACTCGCCACCGGTAAAAAACTTTTCGACAAGCGCGCCGACCTGAAGAAAAAAGCGGAGATGAGCGAAGTAGACAAAGCCATGAAGGCGCGGCGCGGATGACCACGCAGCGCGACACAGTCACGGTCACGGTGCCCGGCAGCACGTCGAACTGCGGTGCAGGCTTCGACACGCTCGGCCTCGCGCTGACTATCTACAATCGCGTGACGCTCACGCGCGCTCCCGGCACGGAGCAAATCGCCGAGCGGCCCTCCGACGCGCGCGCGTCGGCGATGGTGGCCGAGACGGCGGAAGCGTTTTTCACGGCGAGCGGGCGCAAGCCCGAGGGCTTTCGCTATCGCATCGAGGGCGAAGTGCCCCCGGCGCGCGGCCTCGGCTCGAGCGTGACGGTGATCGCGGGCGTGCTCGCGGGCCTCGATGCGCTGCACGGCACGGAACTCGGCAAGCACAAGCTCGTGGAGATCGCGACCGATCTCGAAGGCCATCCGGACAACGCGAGCGCGGGCATCCTGGGTGGATTCTGCGTGGCGCGCTGCGACCCGACTACGGGCATCTATCGCGATGCGATACGACTCGCGGTGCCGGCGGAGCTGGCGTTTGTCGTGGCGTCGCCCGAAGTGGAGCTGCTCACGAAGGAGTCGCGCGGTGTGCTGCCGACGACACTGCCGTATTTCGACGCGGTGAAGAGCATCAACAGCGCGGCGTACCTTGTCGCGGCGTTTGCCACCGGCGACTACGATCAACTGAAGCACGCGGGCGGGGACTTCATGCACGAGCCGTATCGCTTGCCGAAAATCCCCGGCGCGCGCGCGGCGATTGCGGCGGGCGTGGCGGCGGGCGCGGTCACGGGCTGGCTCAGCGGCAGCGGCTCGAGCGTGCTCTGCGTGTGCCGTCGGGCACAGGCCGAGACCGTGAAGGCCGCGATGCTCGCAGCGTTTGCGGCGGTGCAGGTGCGCGGCGAGGCGCGCGTGCTATTTGCGGACAACGCCGGACTGCGCGTGAGCTAGCACGAACGAGTCGGGCTTGAAGGGCGGCGCGGTGTCGGCGGGCCAGTGGCGGACGATTTCCTCGGCGAGGAAGCGTGTGCCAAATGGTTTCGCGAGCACGACGCACAGGCCGGGAATCTCCTCCAGCTCGTCGCGCGGCATCATGTCGGCGTGGCCGGTGATGAGGAGAAAGTTGGTCTTGGGCCGGAGCTGATTCGCGCGGCGCATGAACTGCGCGCCGTTGAGCTCGGGCATGAAATAATCCGTCACGATCACCGCGGGATCGAGTCGATCGAGCGCCGCGAGTGCGGCGAGTGGCCGGCTGAAAGTATAAAGCGGACAGGCCAAACTTTCCTCCAAAACCTGCGCGAGCAACTGCACGTACGAAGTCTCATCGTCGAGGATGATGACGCACTTTTGCGGCAGTTCTGGAATCACGGCGGAGCGGAGAGTAGTAACACTCAGTCGCGACCGTCGAGGGCGAAGGCGGGGGAGAAATGCTTAGTGGTCATGGGCCGAATGGCTATATCTACGTACTTGTGGGCGGCGGATTGACGGAGCAGCGCGGTTGCGATCGTCGAGAGGCGGAAACTGTAGCGGCGCTCTATGAGCGCCGAATCGGCGCGGTAGGTGGACAGAGTTGCATCGGCGGTCATAGACCGCCGCTACAGGGGAGCGCAGGCAAGCTTGTCACGCGCGGCGGAGCGGCGGAGCATCGGGCGATGCTCCACGTGGTGCTATTCCAACCCGAGATCGCCCCGAACACTGGCAATATTGGCCGTATGTGCGCGCTTACACGCTCGCGCCTGCACCTGATCCATCCGCTCGGCTACGTGATCAATGACCGCAACTTGCGTCGCGCGGGCATGGACTACTGGAAGCAGCTCGACGTGCATGAACACGCGGACTGGGCGGCGTTTAAGGCCAGTGCGCTGGCGCCGAAGCGGCTGTGGCTTTTCACGACCAAGGCGGAGAAGAATTTCTGGCAGACGAGCTTCGCGGACGGCGATGGTCTCGTCTTTGGCAGCGAAAGCTCGGGCGCGCCGGAGTGGATGCACGCGGAACTGGACGCGACGCGGGTGACGATCCCGCATGCGAACCCGACGCTGAGGTCGCTCAATCTAAGCACAGCGGCGGGCGTGGCGACGTACGAGGCGCTGAGGCAGATCGGTATGCCTGCGTCGTCGTAGACGGCGGGCTAGGCTGCGGCGGAGGTTTGGCTAAGCGCGAAGACGCTAAGATGGCGAAGATTCGCGAAGGGTTTCGGAGTGGGACACAGAGGGCACGGAGAGAGAGGGAGAGATCACAGAGGAAATCAGGGATGATTTCTCTGTGATCTCTCCTCCGTCCTCTGTGCTCTCTGTGACTAGGCAACGCGCGGTCGTGGCCAATGGCTCGAGCTTAAGAGCCTGAGCCGGAGCTGCCGGTTTTGCCGGGTTTGTCGATGAGGCAGACGGAAGTGGCCTTGGCGAGGTAGTCGGGGTCGATCTCTAGGCCCATGCCGGGTGTAGTGGGAACTTGGATACGGCCAGCGGCGATCTTGAAGTCGGGCTTGTACCACGTGGGCGTCTTCTGCGGGGCGCGCCACGGGTACTCCATGTAGGGTGTGGCGTTCTTGGTGCAGGAGGCGAACTGGAGAATGTTGACGGAGTTGGAGCCGGTCTGGGTGTTGTGCGGCACGATGGTCTTGCCGAATTTCTCGGCGAGACGGGCGACGCGCTTCGCGCGGATGAGGCCGCCGTTGTAGTTGATGTCGGGCTGCACGATGTCCATCACGCCGTTGGCGAGCATCCACTGGAATTGCCAGAGCGAGAAATTCTGTTCGCCGAAGGCCATCGGAATTTTCAGGGCTTTGCGGACGGCGATGGTCTCGGAGAGTTCTTCGAAGGGGCAGGGCTCCTCGTAGAACGCGTAGTTGAGACTCTCCATCAGGCGGCCGATGCGGATGCCGTTCTCGACATCGTAGGAGCCGTTGGCGTCGGACATGAGCACGACGTCGTCGCCGAGTTTTTCGCGGGCGCGGATGAGGAGCGTCTCGGTTCGGCCGGGATAGGTGTCGACGTTGCGGCTCATGCGGCCGCCCATGTGGAATTTCACGGCCTTGGCGCCGGTCTCGGCGACGCCGCGCACGTAGATGTCGACCTCCTCCTCGGCGGTGAGGATGCGTTCGGAGCCGGAGAGATAGACGGGGATCTCGGATTTGATCACGCCGCCGAGCAGCGCGCCGACGGGCTGATTGGCGACCTTGCCGAGGAGATCGAGGATGCTCTGCTCGCAGTACGCGATGCAGCACCAGAGCGGGATGCTCGCGAGTTTGTAGTTCTGCCGGTAAACGTAGTCGATCAACGACTCGATCTCGCGCGCGTCCTGCCCGACGAAGTGCGGTGCGACGAGGTGCTCGAAAATCGGGACGAAGTCCTCGACCTGCTTGGTGCCGGTGATGCCCTCGGCGCCGTCCTTCGTGCGCGTGCGGACGAAGAAGCCGGTGCCGACCTTGAGCATCTCGATCGACGCGATCGTGAGCGGGGCTTTGAAGCGCTTTGGCAGATCGAACATTGGCTGCTCGATCTCGCGGAGCACAGGCTGCACATCGTGCGGGTACTCGATGGGGCGGCCGGTGGGAGCGGCGGGCAGCGAACGCGGGAGGGCGGCAGCGAGGGCGGCGCCGCCGGTGTATTTGAGCCAATCGCGACGGGAGAGATTCATGGGGTGATGTCGGCCAGACGCAGGGCCGCGGGAAAAGTCACGGACACGAGTCCGTAAAACTCACAGGACAGCGTAGCCGATGAGGCCGAGGACGATGAGGAGGACTAGCAAGGCGAGGACGCGCTTCTCGGTGGCGGTAACGGGTAGGGGCATCGGTGGAGGGAACGAAGAGAGAAGCGGAACGGAAGTTAAGCGCGAAGACGCAAAGGTGGCGAAGGTTCGCGAAGGGATTCACCACGGAGACACGGAGAAATTCACGGAAGATTGAGACTCCGTGTCTTGGTGTCTCCGTGGTGAGATTGGATCACAGGCCCAGCTTTTTTGTGTTGGCGAAGAAGTCTTGGACGAAGGGCTGGTTCGCGATTTCGGGCCAGGGGCGGGTGCCGGAGACGCGGACGAAAAGCTGGTCGCCCTCGTGGCGGAAGCCGTAGGTGAGGGCGATGCGGAAGAGTTCGCGCGTCGAGTAGGGATTCAGGTAGCGGATCGGGCGGCCGTCGTAGAGGTGCCAGAACCAGACGTGTTGCGGGAAATTACCGCTGCGGAAAAAGCGGTACTCGGTCTCGGGCAGGGTGCGGTCGCCGATGGGGAGGGTGACGCGCGGGTCGGGGACGTTTTCCATCGTCCAGCCGTTGCCGGGCCAGCAGGCGTCGGGCGTGTGGAGCGCAACGAGACTCACAGGCGCTTGGTTTGCGCGCCAGTAGGCGAGGTAGATGGTGATCTGCGATTCGACGGAAACGCCGTCGGGGCCGTGCTTCACGTACGTCCGCTGTGCGAGCGTGTCGGTCTGGAGCGTGGCGCGGAATTGATAGAGATCGTCGGCGGTCTCGACCGACCAACCGGACGCGGCAGTGGGCAGCAGCGCGAGCAGATCGGGCACGGGCGCATCGCGGCGCGGCGATGGACGCGTGTTGAAATAGAAGAGGCCCACGAGCACCGCGGCGAGGAGCAGGCCGCTCGCGAGGATCCATTGCTGGCGCGGAGCGGTAGTGGGCGCGGGCGGAGCGACGGGCGACGCGGCGGGCTCGGAGGCTTTCTCGCGCTTCGCGAGCAGCACGGCGAGGCCGCCGAGGAGCGCGGCGGTGAGGCCGAGGACGGCGAAGCCGGTGACATCGTGCCACGCGCCGGCGATGTCGATATGGGCGTTGGCGAGGAGCGTGAGCGCGAGGGAGCGGAGGAAATTCATCCCCAGCGCGAGCGGCGCGGAAAGGCCGATGAGGATCAGCCGCGACGACGTGCGCCGCACGAAACACGCGGAGAAAAACAAACCGGCGAACACGCACGACAGCAAGCTGCGCACGCCGCTGCACGCGTCCTCCACGCCGACGGAACCGGAGGCGAGCTCGATGATGTTGCCGGTGCGATTCGCCGGTACGCCGAAAAAGTGCAGCGCGACGAGCACGTACTTCGTGATGCCGAGCTGGAGGCCGAGGGTGAGCCGCGTGTACGTGCCGGGAGGGATCGGCGCGCTGAGGAGCCAGAGCCCGGCGGCGGCGAGCGCGGGCCAGTTGAACGACACGAGGCGCATGCGCTCATGCGCGAAACTGGCGAGACCGGCGATGAGGCCGCAAGCGAGCGCAGCGGTGAGCAGATAGATGACGAGGGCGTTGGACCAATCGACGGCGGCGGCGTAGAGGCCGGCGAGCGCGAGAGTTAGCAAGCCAACGAAAAGCGCGAGGCTGACAGTGAGCGTGGTCGAGGCGCCGGAAAGGAAACGCGCGGGCGCAGCGATGCGGCTCTCGTGCAACAGCAGCACGAACACGACGGGAAGAAACAGGCCGTGCGAGAGATCGGCATTGTGCCGCCACTCGGGCCAAAGCAGTACGACGACCGCGAGAACGAAGCCGCCGAGCAGGAGCAGGTTGGCCTGCGCCAGACGCGGCAAGCGTGCGAACGCGGCGCGGATCGGAGTCATGGCTACTGGGGCCGCTTGACGGGCTGGACCACGCCGCCCGGATAGCGCTCCAGCAACGCATAGGTCATCTCCATCGGCACGGGCAGCGCGGGCAGGAGCGTGGCGATACGGCGCGACGAGGTGTCGCCGCGGAAAAAGGCCTCGAGGGAGCTGAGCAGCAGATTCCGCCCCGAGGACATGGCGCGGAGTTTTTCTCCGATGATATGCTGGCGCTCCACATCGCCAACGGCGCCGGCGGTGCAGAAAAGAGAAAACCATTCCGCGGCGGTGTCGTTGTTGAGCGGGATATTGCTCTGCTCAACCACGGCGTAGAGGTGACTGAACAACTCGGCTGAGGGATAACGCACGAGGTGCGCGCAGAGGATCTTCACGCGCGGGAGGCTGATGGGCACATCCAGCAGGCCGGCGATGCGGGTGCGCCGCTGGGCATCGGCGCGCGAGGCGGCGAAGATGTCGAGCTCGGCGGTGGTGCGCGCCTCGAGATCGAGGCGGTTGGCATTGCGCGTGAGGAGGTCGGCGGCGAGCGGGGCGTCGCCGACGGTGGCGAGCTCGTGCGCTTGGTAGAAGATCGCGTACGGCGGCACCCAGTCGGGCCACTGGGCGCGCAGGGTGTTGCGCGCGAGGTCGGGGCGATTGTTGCGCAGCATGATTTCGCTTGCGAGCACGGGCCGCCAGCGCTGCGCGGCGGGCGTGAGCGTGTCGAAGAGCGTGCGGAGCGGCTTGTCGTCCTTGGTCTGGCGCGTGGCGAAGATCAGCGCGCGCATCCAGACATTCGCGCCCGCTTCGTCCTTGAGCACCTGCTCGGCGGCGAGCCGGCTGATGTTGGGAAAATCGCCGCGGCTCAGCAGCGCGCGGAACCATTCCTGCGCGATGTCGTTGGCCTTGTCGGCATGCTCGCGCATCAGTCGCTGGTAGAACTGATCGGCCGACTGCGGCTGGAGCAGTTGGAAATAGCGCGCGAGCTTCAGGCCGATGGCGAGATTGCCGGGGTCGAAATCGTAGGCGTTGGACAGCGCGATCAGGCCGGTGCGGGTGTCGCCCGCGATGAAGGCCTTGTCGGACTTGGCGATGAAGTAGCCAGCACGTGTCTGCGGCACGCGATACCAGAGGCCCGGCCACGTGATGTGCACGATGCTGACGGGGTAGCCGATCGTCCGGAGGACGACGAAGACGCCGACCGCGCCCGTAAGATAAATCGAGAGCAGCGTGATGCCGTAGATGCGCGCGGCACGGCCCCAGAACGGACGCACTTCGGACGTGTTGGCCCCGCAAAAAAGTCCGCCCGGGGCGTGCTGCAGGTATGGGCAGACGCGGTGAAAACGCCCGGCGCGATTCCATGTGATGCTGGCCTCGCAGCGTGTTTCGTAGGCCCGGCCGGAGTCGCTCTTGGCCTGACAGGGGCAGGCCACGCGACCGCGCCGCAGGCTGAACCAGCTCTTGCGGGTATTCCAGTAGATGAGAGCCCAATAGAGGCGGAAGATGTCAGCTAGCCAGCTCCACACCCGGCCAAGTTGCGCACGGTCCCGGCGACCGGCAAACTTTGTTTACGTACGGCGAATACGCACGATGCGTGACTTCGCACGGCGGGAGAACGCACTGGCGCCGGCGGAACTTTATGCCATGGTACGCGTCTTCCTGTCACTCATCCACACCCTGATGAAATCGACCCTTATCCGTCTGCTGACCGCGGGGCTCTGCGCCGCCGCTTTGTTTGCGAGCACGAGCCGCGCCTCCGTCGAGGTGGGCCAGGCCGCGCCCGACTTCACCCTCACCGACATCGCCGGCAAGAGCCACAAGCTCTCCGAGTTCAAGGGCAAGACCGTGGTCCTCGAGTGGACCAATCCCGAGTGCCCCTTCGTGAAGAAGCACTACGACAGCGGCAACATGCCCAAGACCCAGAAGGCCGCCGAGGCTGATGGCGTCGTGTGGCTCACGATCAACTCCGGCCACGCCGGCGCCGAGGGTGACTACGACAACGCCGCCTCCGCCGCGTGGCTCAAGAAGAACGGCGCGACTCCGACCGCGTATTTCCGCGATCTCGATGGCAAGGTTGGCCGCCTCTACAGCGCGAAGACCTCGCCCCACATGTTCGTCATCTCGAAGGACGGCACGCTCGTCTATGACGGTGCGATCGATAGCAAGCGTACTGCCGATCAGGCCGACATCGCAGCGGCGACCAACTACGTCGACGCCGCGCTCGCCTCGATCAAGGCCGGCAAGCCGGTCGAGAAAGCCAACACGCAGCCCTACGGCTGCGCGGTGAAGTACTGAGGCGCTGAGCTGAGTGGCGCCAGAACGCTGAACCGAGCTTCGCGAAGAAGACAAATTCGAGCCCGCTCTTCGGAGCGGGCTTTTTTGTGGGCGAGATAAAAAGCAGATGGTGTCTGCGGCGTCCTGTCTGAAGGTGGGGGAAGGGTTAAACTCTAGACAGACTATTTCGCTGACAGCGCGAGCCGCCGAGTTCAGCAGTATAGCAATGAAGACCAATCACCGTTGGCGACTGATTCTTGCGGGCGTGATGGTTGTTTATCTCGGTTTGTTCGCGATCGGTTACCATCCTGGCAACCATGAGAAAAGGCCTGATCGGGAGATGGCCGTATATCTGACGCAGGAGAATCATGGGCCCGGGGTGTACGAAGCGCATCGCTACATTCCGTGGCTCACGGGATGGGTGCCGTTTCAATCGAGCTACCTCGTTACGCGCGAGGGTGAGCATATCGCGCGAGTGACCTTGCGGCGCTGGCCCTTTTCTTCGCACACGTGGAATTATGCGTCTTACGACGAGCACACGGAAACCACCTACAGCGGTATCCGTGGGTTCGCGCTAGCGGCAATAATCGTATTTTCGGCAATCTGGTCCCTGATCGCGGCAGTCCCGCTCTGGGCGTGCGGCGTGCGTTGGATCCAGCGGCGGAGTTTCCCTCCAGCAGCCGCTTAGCGTGAGCCGGGGTGTGGCCGCCCAAGGCCACGCCAAGCGAGTGTGGTGTATGCCCGGCTTTTGGCGTGACCGATGCCGAGGGAGTGCGTAGCCAGTCGGCATGGCACTCAGCGATGATCAGCAACGCGTGGCGGCCTTCGTGGCGCGGCACGGACTCGAAACTGACGTGGCGCATCGCTTGCTCGACGCTGTATCTGAGCTCGGCGAGGTAGCGAAGGAGACGCTCAAGGGCTCGCGCTACGGGAAGACGACGTTTGTCCCGACCGAAAACTGGAGCAGCGAACTGGGCGACGTGATGTTTTCGCTCCTCTGCGTAGCGAACTCGACGGGTGTCGACATGAGCGCGGCGTTGACGGCAGCGCTGGCGAAGTATGAGGCGCGGGTGGGTAAGACGGGGAGCGCGGGGTCGGGTGGAGCAGCGTAGTGGGTTATTGGATACGGGCGACCACGGCAGGTAGGGCGCGTTATCCTTAACGCGCCGGTTGTGCGTGGCGTACCAGTGGTGCGGATTCCAACGCGGCGGCTTAGGGATAAGCCGCCCTACCTCGGAGGCGAATCTGCGGCAGGATGCCGCAGTCGCTTTCTGGAAGATTAGAAGAAGGTAGCGAGAAAGGCGGCGGTGGGGTCGGAGAGGCCGACGATCTTGTTGGTGGCTTGGCGGTAAAATTTGAAATTGAGCTCGGTCTCGGGGCGGCCGTCGGACCATTTGGCGAAGGGCTTCAATTCGGGGCGGCCGAGACGGCGGCGGGCGAGGGCGGTGCGCTTCACAGTGATGCTCACGCGCGGGGTCTGGCGTTCGAGGTCGGGGCACAACGGGATGGCTTTGGCGGCGGTGACGACGCCGCGCGCGATGAGGCCGGGACCGCCTTCGTTTTCACTCGCGAAGAGATAGGTCGTGTCGCCGACGGCGATACGCTTGCCGCCGTACATGGTCTTCTGCGCGGAGAAGCTCCATGAAGTGGCACGCAAGGCGGTGATCTCGGCTTTGATCGCGTAGGTCATGCGATACCGAGAGCTATGCGGTGCTTCGTGCGGAGGCCAGCGTGGAGCGGCGACGGCTTCGCGGGAGCTCAGCCCTCCACGCAAGCGTGTCGTCGTGCGCCGAGTGCGTGGCGTGGGTCGGGCTACAGCGTGCCGGATTCGATTTCGTCGAGGTAGTTGAACTCGGGGGCTTTCACGCCGGCGTCTTTGCGGATCTGGACGAGGCGGGGCGATTCAAAGAAGGCGCGCGCGGCGGCGTGCGAGGTCCACGTGGAGAAGTGGACGATCCGGTTGGGATCGCCCGTGAAGTGGAGCACTTGATAGGTGCGCTCGCCGGCGTCGCGGCGGATGCCGGCGGCACCGTCGAATATTTTTTTCCAGGCCGGATAGTCGGCGACCTCGTGGATGATCAGGACATGGCTCATGCTAAATGGGTGTCGCGATGAGTCAGCAAGAGGGACTGGGTCGGCGCGAGCAGCGGGAGCGAGGAAAGGAGCTCACTGCGCACATTTTTCTGCAATACAGTCAATGGAGTCCACGGAGCGTTAGGAGAATCGGGAGAACAGGAGTAGAATGATGAGCGGAGTTCTTTCTCAGTTTGGTTTGGGAGGATTTTTTGAGGAAACCACGAAACACACGAAGGACACGAAAAGGGATGGGATACGTGAGCGTGGAAGAGGTCGATTGTCGCTGTCCCGCTTTGTCCCGGCTATTTCCGGGTGTTGTCGTATATTCTCGGCGGTCATTTTGAATCGCGAATGAACGCCAATCGCAGTGGGCTGCGGCGGAGCGGCTGGTTGGCGGAGATTGCGACCGAGGGCGGTCGCGCTCCCGAGGATTTCCCTCTATTTCCCGGATATTTCCGGGTATTGCCGCGTACTGTCGCGAAAGAAAAAGGGCGGCTCGGAGAGCCGCCCCTACCTCGGAGGATGTGTGCTTAAGGATGCTCAGACCTTCACGGCGAAGAGTTCGGGGTGCATGTCGCCTTCGGCGACTTTGTTCACGGTGCCGGTCATCATGATCGAGAAGTTGTCGCCGATTTCGATGCCGATGGTGCCACCGGGCATGTGGACGGTGACGCTGCGGTCCACGAGGCCGAGGCGGTGGGCGACGGCGGCGGAGGCGCTGGAGCTGCTGCCGGAGGCGAGGGTGTAGCCGGCACCGCGCTCCCAGATCTCGATGCGGATGTTGGCGCGGTCCAGAACTTGGAGGAACTGCACGTTGGTCTTGCGCGGGAAGAGCGGGTGGGTCTCGAGGTGCGGGCCGTACTTGTGCGCGAGGTCGGGCGTGACGGCGGGGAGCGGGATCACGCAGTGGGGATTGCCGATGGTGGCGGCGTTGAAGGTGAACTCGCGGTCGAGGACGGTGACCTTTTCGTTGAGCGCCTCGCGCGGCGCGCCGGGGAGGTTCACGGGAATCTTGGCGCTGTCGAAGCTCACGGAGCCCATCGCGACGGTGATGAGGCGGCCGTTTTCCTTGATGACGGACTGCACGTGGCCGCCGGGCGTCTCGACCGTGAAGGAGGGATTTTTGACGAGCTTCTGGTCCCAGAGGTAGCGGGAGAAGATGCGCAGGCCGTTGCCGGATTTCTCGGCCTCGGAGCCGTCGGGGTTGAAGATGCGCAGGCCGAACTCGGACTGCTGCGAGGGGAGCGGGCCCCAGAGGATACCGTCGGAGCCGACGCCAAAGTTGCGGTGGCACACGACGCGGATCTGGTCGATGGTCGGAGCGGGCGCCCACGAGGGGAAATCGCGCGGATCGAGGACAATGTAGTCGTTGCCGAGGGCGTGGTACTTATGGAAGCGCATGCGGAGGGAAAAGTAGTGGGTGGCGCGGGGGCTTGTCGAGGTCCTGCCGGATCCGCGTTCAGAATTTGTTCAAGCTGACGGGCCTGATGAAGCTGTTGTCGTCACTGGCTGATCCGGTTCGGCTTGTTTCACCTGAATACCGAGTTCACCGAAAACGTCGTTCGGCGGCATGATGACGTTAAGATTCATCGTTAGCCGCCCATTTTTCATATCGGTAGCAGGTTCTCCCTGTTGAAAAACCATGATTGCTTCTGGATCAGCGCTCTTTGCCTCGATCGTAAGTTCTCCATAAAATTTGGAGGCTGGCATCAATTCAGGGAAAAACGCTTTGGCCATGAATGGGCCATAAGTTTGGACCATCTGCAGATGGAACTCGAATAAAAGGTCCACTAAGTCGATTTCGCCACGTTCAGGCGCCAGCTTGCTTTTCTTCCACTCTCGGCTTTCGCGAAGTAATTGTCCCGCGTCAGCGAGGATCTCTATTTTTACCGCAGTGCGCCCGATATTTCTTTTGTATTGCCCGACGGCAAGTCCACGGTGCTGCACATAACCGCGGAAGTCAGAAATGAAGGCAAAGGCCCAGCATTTATCGCAAAAGCGATCTATGAATTCGTCGTACTCTTTGAGCTTTTTCTCGTTCTTTTTATGCCGCTGGCGGTAAGAAACTTCGAAGTGCTCCCTGATGGTGTATGCGAAAGTGAGGTAGTTGAGGAGAAGTCGATTCAGCTCAATTTGAGTATCGTCGTGGTCGCGAATTTCAGCGGTCAGTAAACTAGAAACGAACGACGACCATTGGTCGTAGTTCTTTGAAAGCATTTTAAATAAGGAGAGTCGATTGCGTGCCTCGGCGAAAATACGAACAAATGAGGCGTGTTTGCTTTCCTCTTCCGGGGTAAGATCGCGCAAGACAGCCAGTGCGTTTCGAGGCTGATTGAAGCGGGCGAGTTTTAGCAGGCTCATTGGGACTACAGAAACACCAGCGCTTCGCGGAGTTTTTCTTTGGCGCCGGGGCCGAGGTTTTCGCCGTGGCTGAGGATAACGCGGTCGAAGTCCCAGGCGAGGATGTGGTCGAGGGAGGCGCGGAGGGCGCCGCGGTCTTTGATGACGCTGCGGAGGAGGCGCGAGGGGCCGAGCTTGCAGTAGCAGCCGTTGAGCTTGAGGAGCGTGCGGCTGAGGAAGGGCATCTCGCCGCTGAGGTTGAAGACGAGGTCGGTGAGGATAAGCGTGCGGCTGGGGCGGTGGAGGAAGACGACTTCCTCGATGCGCGGCATGCCGGCGAGGATGTGCTGGTCGAGGACGTCGGCCCAGTCGGAGTGCGGGGTAGCGGTGAGGGTGTCGGTGAAATGGAAATCGGGCCGGGCGCGAGAGAGAGCGGCGGGGGCGTGAAAGCGGGTGCGGGGGCAGGTGGCGAACCACTCTTCGAGAAAGGTGTCGTGCACGCCATTGGGCGCGACGAGGTGGGCGAGGGCGCCGTGGCGCTGGATGGCGGAGAGGAGTTCGCCGCTGTAGGTGGCGGGGGAATGGACCCAGGTCTTGCCGCTCGGGAGGCGCACGACGGTCATGCGGTGGCCGAGGGCCATGCCGAAGACGCGCAGGGGCTCATTATAGTCCCAAAGATCCGGGGCGAGCGGGGTGAGCATTCGGGGGAAATTGAGTCGAACGCGGGCGGGGGGCGAGGGGATTTGGGGAATCTTGAAATCGCGCAGCTTGAAATCGGGAATCGTGAAATTGGAGTACGGCGCGAGCGGACGATTTTCAGATTTTCGGTGACCGATTATGAGATTTAACGATTTCAGGCGGCGCCTCTGTGCGTCGGAGTGAGGTGATGGACTGAGGGTTTTTTGCGCGGCGAGCGCGCAACCCACAGAGGGCAAGAAGCGAAAGTCGCTTCTGGCGAAATGGGGCTGCCACTTCGATTCGACGAAATCTTTCGTGTGCTTTCGTGTGGTTCGTGGGCGAAAATAAAAAAGGGCGGCTGAGGAGCCGCCCTTACTTCAACGCAGCATACTCGCTTACTTCGCGACGGCTACCGGTGGCGTGTAGCCGAAGAGGCGGCGTTTTTTGATCGCGGTGCCGACGGCGTCGGGGACCATCTTTTCCCACTCGAGGTCGCCTTCCTTGATGCGGCGGAGGACGTCGCGGGAGAAGATGTGCAGCATGCTGTGGTCGAAGCCGACGATGCTGTCGATGTAGTGGTTCTCGAGGAGGTGCGCGTAGAGGTTGCGCAGGTGGTCGGAGACTTGGGCGTTCTTCGCGTTGATGAGGACGTTGGACGCGAAAGCGTGGGCCACGACGGAACCGGCGTCGGCTTGGGCGGAGGGGCCGGCGATGAGGTACTTGTCGAAGGCCTCCTGCCGCATCGGGTAGATGTAGAGCTTGACCGCGTGGCGGAAGAGGCGGCCGAAGGACTCGAGGATGCCGCCCTCGAGGTTTTCGTAGTACTTCTCGTTGAAGATCTCAAGGAGGTTGTTGATGCCCATCGCCACGCCGATCATCTCCTTCGTGTAGCGGCGGAAGTAGGACGTGAGCCGGTAGTACTCGGAGTAGTTGGAGATGAGGACGGTGAAGCCGATGTCGCCGAGGAGGTCGACGCGCGAGAGGAAGTCGGCGGCGTCGAGCTGACCGGCGGCGAGGAGATTGTTCATCGTGATCTCCATGAGCACGACGACGTCCTTGCCCTTCACGGCGGGCTCCTGGACGAACTGCGCGGTGGCGCAGTTGAGCATGTCGACATTGACGTGCGTGACCGGGCGGAAGCTGCCGCGCTCGACGAGGATCGCCTTCTTGTAGAGGACCTCGGAGGGCTGAAGGACGTCGCGGTTGGGGCCGAACATCACGGCGTTGGTGAGGCCGTACTGGACGAGGTAGAGCGACATCAGACGGTTATCAACGTCCTGAAACGCCGGGCCGTTGAACTTTAGCATGTCGACCTCGATGCGGTCGGAGGTGAGGTTATCGAGGAGGGACTCGACGAAGCGGCGCAGGTCGGTGGCGTAGTAGAAGGCGCCGTAGATGAGATTGGTGCCGACGATGCCGAGGGCCTGCTGCTGGAGGACGGCGTCCTTGTCCAGCATGCGGACGTGGAGGTAGATGTCGGACGGCGGGCCCTTGGGCTCGGTCTGGAAGCGGATGCCCATCCAGCCGTGGGATTCGTTGGTGCCCTTGAAATTTCTCGTGGCGACGGTGTCGGCGAAGACGAAGAACATCGTGCGCTCGCCGCGCTGGGCGGAGAGGCGCTCGTTGAGCAACTGGAACTCGTGGTCGAGCATCAGCGACAGCCGCTCCCGCGAAACGTAGCGGGGGGACTTGCCGTAGATGGCATCGCTGAAGACCATGTCGTAGGCCGAGATGGACTTGGCGATGGTGCCGGAGGCACCGCCGGCCTGGAAGAAGACGCGCGCGACCTCCTGCCCGGCGCCGATCTCGGCGAAGGTGCCGTAGCGCGGCTCATCGAGGTTGATCGTGAGCGCTTTGCGGTTGGTGGTGAGGAGTTCCTTTTGCTCGCTCATGTCCGCCAACTCTGGCCAACCGTGGGCGCGAAGCAACTCGTTAAGGGGAGGCATGGCGACGGGAGTGTGACATCGGCGGATGGGCGGCGAGGCGGGTGGATGGACGGTGACGCAAGTGACGTGTTTCGACTGGTGGAACCGTCAAAAGCAGCTACCGTGCGCGCTCCCGATGAAAAATTTTCTCACCTCGATGCTGGGTGCGTTAGTGGCGTTGATCATCTTCACCTGCGGCGCGGTGCTGCTCTTCATCGGGTTCCTCGGCGTGATTGTGGCGATGGGCGGCGAGAAGGCCGCGCCGGACTTCGAGCGTGGCTCGTATCTGGTCTTCGACCTTTCGATGAACATCCCCGATGCGCCGAAGGCCTTCGACCTCGGTCCGCTCACGGGACGCGACGGCAACTCGGTGCAGCTCCGCGAAGTGACCGCGGGCCTCAAGGCCGCAGCGAAGGATGACCGCATCAAAGGCATCCTGATCAAGGGGTCTTTCCGGCCGGAAAACTATGGGACAGGCATGGCCGCGCTGAAGGAAGTGCGGCAGGCGCTGGAGGAATTCAAGACCACCTCGCACAAGCCCGTGAAGGCGTATCTCGAGCAGTGCGACACCAAGGACTACTACGTGGCCTCGGTCGCCAACGAGGTGACGATCGACCCCTACGGCATGATCCTCATGCCGGGTCTCGCGAGCGAGCCGGTGTTCTTCGCGGGGGCATTTGAAAAGTACGGCATCAACGTGCAGGTAACGAGGGTGGGAAAGTATAAGTCCTACGTGGAGCCCTATACTCGCAAGGACATGAGCCCGGAGAATCGCGAACAATTGAAGAAGCTCCTCGACGATCTCTGGGGCAGCATCGTGGCGGACGTCGCGAAGTCGCGCAAACTGAAGCCCGAGGAGGTGCAGCGCACCGTCGATGGCGAGGGACTCATTCGTGCAGATGTGGCGGAGAAGGCGCACCTCGTGGATCGCGTGAAGTACCGCGACGAAGTAATCGAAGAGCTCCGCAAGGAGACGGGCCGGGGCAAGAACCGGGAGACCTTCAAGCAAGTGACGCTGCAGGAGTATCTGAAGATTTCGAAAGCGACCCATGCGCTTGATGCACTCACCGGTCCGAAGATCGCAGTGATCTACGCGGAAGGAAACATCGTCGACGGCGAGGGTGAGCCGGACGAAGTCGGCGGCGTGCGCTTCGCGCGCGAATTCCGCAAACTCCGGCAGGACGAGGACGTGAAAGCGATCGTCCTTCGGGTAAACAGCCCCGGCGGCAGCGCGACGGCGTCGGAAAATATCCAACGCGAGATTCGTCTAGCACGTGAGGTGAAGCCGGTGGTCGTCTCGATGGGTTCGTACGCGGCTTCGGGCGGCTACTGGATCTCGGCGTACGGCGAGCGCATCTTTGCCGAGCCGAATACGATCACGGGCTCGATCGGCGTTTTTGGCATTCAGTTCGACGTGAAGAAACTGGCCAATGATTTCGGCATCACCTTCGATAGCGTGAAGACCGGCAAATTTGCCGACACGCTCACGATCTCGCGGCCGAAGACGGATGAGGAGCTCGCGGTTTTCCAGCGCCTCGTCGACTGGATCTACGGTGAGTTTGTGAAGAAGGTCGCCGATGCTCGTGCGCTGCCGCGCGAGAAGGTCGAGGAGATTGCGCAGGGTCGCGTGTGGTCGGGCGAAGAAGCCAAGAAGCTCGGGCTCGTCGACGAGATCGGCACGCTCGAGAACGCCATCGCGTACACCGCGAAGAAGGCCGGCGTCGAGGGCAAGTACCGCGTGGTCGAGTATCCGCGCACGAAAGAGTTCTTTGAGGCACTCGCCGAGTACATGGACCACGTGACGCCGACGAGCGCGCGGGCGAAGACGCACTCGCTGATCGATCAGCTCGCCGTGAAACTGAAGCAGGAGCTGGCGACGATGCGGAGCTTCAACGACCCGCAAGGTGTGTACGCGCGCTTGCCGCTGGAGCTTTCGATCCACTGAGTTTCCCGATGAACCATACGCTGACGGGCGATTGCCCTGCGACCCTCATTCCGGCTGGCGACGCCGTGACGCTGACCGCGGGCACGGAAGTTTACATCACGCAGACGCTCGGCGGCAACGTGACCGTGCGCACGGATCGCGGGCTGTTTCGTATCAACAAAGAGAATACGGCGGTCATCGGCGGATACGCGGCCGTGAGCGAGAGCGCCGCGGGTGCGGCGGGGGAGTTTAGCGAGCAAGGCGTCTGGGATGCGTTGAAGACCTGCTTCGATCCGGAAATCCCGGTCAACATCGTGGACCTCGGCCTCATCTATGACCTCGCGATCGAGCGCACGCCGACCGGCGGGCACGACGTGCAGGTGAAGATGACGCTCACCGCGCAGGGCTGCGGGATGGGCCCGGTGATTGCGGAGGACGCGCGGCAGAAAATCGCGGCGCTGCCGACCGTCGAGAGCGCCAAGGTCCACATCGTGTGGGACCCGATCTGGAGTCCGCACATGATTTCGCCCGAGGGAAAACGCGTCCTCGGCTTGGAACAATGACCGTATCGCGCATCTTTTTTGCACTGAATGAAAGCTCCGTTGCTTCCCAACGAGGCGGGCCGCCTGTCGGCCTTGGCCGAGTATCACATCATCGACAGCGCGCCGGAAGAGGCCTTCGACGATCTCACCCGGCTCGCGGCGCAGATTTGTGAGTGTCCGATTTCGACGGTCACGCTGATCGACAAGGATCGGCAGTGGTTCAAGTCGAAGATCGGAATGGCGGACGACAGCACGGCGCGCGACGACGCGTTTTGCGCCCACGCGATCGCCGAGCCGGACAATCTCATGATCGTGCCCGACGCGACACGCGATCTTCGCTTCGCCAAGAATCGGTACGTGACGGATGATCCGAACATCCGCTTCTACGCCGGCATGCCGCTGCTCTCGCACAAGGGCTTCGCGCTCGGCACGCTCTGCGTAATCGATCGCTCACCGCGAACGCTCTCGCCGAAGCAGCTGTTTGCCCTGCGCATCCTGGGGCGGCAAGCGGCGTACTTGCTCGAGCTTAAGCGCGTGTCTCACGCGCTTGCGGCCGCGCTCGACAACGTGGCGGGCCGGCCGGATTTGAAACTGTAGTTGCGCGAGTAGATTGGCCACAGAAGGCGCAAGAGGCTCAAGAAACTCTGATCTGAGTTTCCTGTCCTGAACCTCTTGTGCCTAAATCTCAGTTCGTTTCGGCTTCTGCGTTGTAGCGGCGGTCGATGGCGATGGTCTGGATACCGAGTCAAGTCGGCGCTCATAGAGCGCCGCTACAAGAAGGCAGGGCGATGCAGGGACTCAGGCCGTGATCGACTCGAGCGAGCAGCCATCGGCTTCGGCGGGGGTTTCGCAGTTGGGGCGGGCGATGACGCCAGGGTAGGGCTCGGGTGCAAATTCACGCGTCGGCTCGGTGAGCAGGTGGCGGTCGCAGATGGCGAAGAGATCGGCCTCGGACTCGGCGCGGCGCATGTCGTGGAGGAAGCGGCCCTCGCCGTCGACGCTCTGGCCGATGAAGTTGAGGTACTTCTTCATCTTGTTCACGTGGGCACGCTCGGGAAACTCGGGATTGTCGGTGGCGCGGAAGAGCCGCTCGATGTACTCGCGCACGTCGGCGAGCATGATGCGCGTGATCGGCTCGCCGGCGAACTGCTGGCGACACTGGCGGAAGATCCACGGGTTGCGGATGGCGTGGCGGCCGATCATCACGCCGGCGGCATTGGTCTCGCGAAGTACCGTGGCGGCTTTGGCGGCGCTGGTGACGTTGCCATTGGCGAGCACGGGGCAGCTCATGCGTTTCGCCGCGCGTCCGATGAAATCGTAGTGCACATCGCTACGGTACATTTCTTTTACCGTACGACCGTGGACGCTGAGAAGGTCGACGTGCTCGGCGTCGATCAGATCGAGCAGACGGTCGAAAAAGTCTGTATGATCAAACCCGATACGCATCTTCACCGTGAAGAGCCCGGGCACGACAGCGCGAAGGGTGGCGACGATCTCGGCGACACGCGCGGGATCGCGCAGGAGGCCACCGCCGACGTTCTTCTTGTAGACCTTCGGGGCGGGACAGCCGAGGTTGAGGTCGATGCCGGCGACATTGTGCCGCAGCAGCTCAGTGGCGGTGCGAGTGAGATGCGTGAGGTCCTCGCCGATGAGCTGGGCGAAGACAGGTCGGCCCGTGGCGTTTTCGTCGATCGAGCGGAGGATGTGTTTCTCCGGCCGCGACTGGGCGTGGACGCGGAAGAACTCGGTGAAGAAATAATCGGGCGCCCCGTAGTGCGCGACCACTCCCATGAAGGCGAGATCGGTCACGTCCTGCATCGGCGCGAGCGCGGTCAGCGGCGCACCGGGGACGAGGCCCGGTGGGAGGCGGGAACTCACTTGTCGTCCTCTTCCTCGCCTTCAGTTTCGCTCTCCTCGGACTCGCTATCGCTTTCCTCGGCCTGCTGCTTGAGCACGCGCTCAAGGATCTCGGACATATCGTCCGCGGCCTCGAAGACCGGACGAGCGACGAAGATCGGGCGCTTCTGCTGCAGCGCCAGCACGATGGAGTCGCTTGGACGGGCATCGAGTTCGACGATCTTGCGCCGGAGTTCGTTTTCCATGCGCAGGAGGATGCGGGCGAAAAAGGTGCCCTCGCGGGCGTCGTTGATCACGACGTGATCGAGTTGCGCGTCGAGCCCGAGCAAGATGCTGCCGATGAGATCGTGCGTGAGCGGGCGGTCCTTCTTGATGCCGTTAAGCGTCATCTGGATCGCGGAGCCGACCGGGTGGTCGACGTAGATCACGAACGTCTTGTCGTCGTTGCCGAGAAACACGGCGCAGGCGTTGGCGGTCGGCATGACGCCCTTGATGGAGACGGATACGACGTCGGCAGGCATAGCGGCAGGATGCAGGACGGGCGGGGAAGCGCAAGCGGCGCGCTTACTCGAAACCGAACAGGCTGATGCCCCAGCTTTTCGCCTGCGTGAGCACGGCGGGTTTGTCGAGGATGAGGACCTTGCCGGCCTCGAGCGCGGCGGCGCTGAGCTGCGCCTCGCGCATGGTCTCGAGCGTCTTCAGGCCGAAGCATGGAACGTCGAAACGGAAGTCCTGCCGGGTCTTCACGGTCTTCACGAAGAGGGCATTGTCGGTTTTGAAGCCGCCTGCTCGGCGCAGCATCTCGTCGGTGCCCTCGAAGGCCTCGACGGCGAGCACGGTGCCCTTGCGCACGACGCAGCCCTGGCCGATGTCGAGCCGCGCAGACTCGCGGGCGATGTAGATGCCGTGGTCGAGATACTCGCGGTCGATCGGGAAACTGCGCCCGGTCATGCACCCGGCCGAGGCGACCTGATCATCGAGAAAGGCGCGGGCATCGAGCAGCGTGACGCCGATCTTTTCAATCTCGGCGGCGATGGCGCCGAAGATGGTCTCGGCATTGCGACGTTTGAGGGAGAAGAGAATTTTCGTGGCCTTCAGATCGGGATGCAGGCCCTTGAAGAGTCGGCGCGGCGTGATCTGACCAGCCATCAACGCCGAGCCGGATTCGAAGTCTTCGAGCGCCCGCAGCATCTTGCCCAGCTGTCCGACGAGCAGCACGCGCCGATGCTCGGGAGCGAACGACTCGACGAGATCCGGGCGCGTTTCCTCTTCGAACGCCACCAATCGCACCGGTACGCCCGCGCGGCGCGCGGCCTGCGCGATCAGCACGGGATAGATGCCTTGGCCCGCGATCAGCGTGAGCGGGCGGGAGGCATCGAAGTGGGCAGGCAGGAATCGGGAGAGGGCGGCCACAGCGAAGGTTGCAACGGGTAGGCGACGGATTGAAGCCGGAAAAACGAGTGACCGGGACGGGGGAGGATGTGCGGGGCGACTGGTTTGTGGTCGGAGGTGAGGTTAAGCGCGAAGACGCAAAGATGGCGAAGGTGACGCAAAGGATCGAAAGTGATGCAGCGCCGATCCTGCCGCTCGCGATGGGGGTGTAGGGGCGAGTTCGGATCCTTTGCGAAACTTTGCAGACTTCGCGTCTTTGCGCTTAGGTTCGACTATCGCTCGCGGTGCAGCGTAAAAATAAAAAAGGCGGCTATGGTGAGCCGCCCTTCGCTTGAGTGAGTGATCGCTTGTCCGAACTACGACTGGGCGCCGTAGTATTTCTTGTAGCTGCGGTAGTAGCGGTAGTTCGAGTAGTACTCGATGCGGCGCGGCGAGAGGCCGTTGAGCACGATGCCGAGGATCTCGTTTTTGCCGCCCTTGAGCGCCTTGATGTAGAGGCGGATGTGCTTGCGGTAAGCGCGATTGAAACGGCAGACGTACACGACTTCGTCGATACGCTCGGCGATGAGGAGCGAATCGGTCACCGCGCCCATGGGGGGGGAGTCGACGATGACGAGATCGTACTCGCGCTTCAGGCGTTCCAGCAGCTGGCCGAAGACCGGATTTTCCAGCAATTCGGTCGGGCTCTTCGAGCGGCCACCCGAGCTGAGGAGCGAGAGGTTCTCGCTGACCTTGGTGATGCCGAGGGTTGGATTGGTCGTCAGGTCGCCGTCGAGGCTGGCGCCGCTCTCGAACCAAGAGATCAGGCCTGCGCTGTTCTGCTGCTTGAAATGGCGGTGCAGCATTGGACGGCGAAGGTCGCAGTCGACGATCAGCGTCTTCTTGCCGTGGCGCGCGAAGCAGCCGGCGAGATTGCACGAAATGAGGGTCTTGCCCTCGCCAGGGATCGTGCTCGTGATCAGCATCGACTTCGGGAAGTCGAGCTTCGAGTGGATCTTGGCGGAGCTATACACGCTGAGAAATGCCTCGGTCCCGGGCACCTGTTTATTGTCGAGGAGCAGCGCGTACTTGTCGTCGTCCTTGAGCGTGGAGAGATCGGGGATGATGCCGAGCAGATTGACGCCGATGAAGGACTCGACGTCCCAAGCGCTCTTGATGCGGTCGTCGATGAAGCTGAGGCCGACGGCCACACCGACGAAAATCAGTACGCCGATGCCGATGCCGGTCCGGATGATGCGCTCGCGATTCGGCGAGACTTGGCCGTAGTTAGGCACCGCGCGGTCGAGAATGTGCATCGACACCTTCTCGTTAACGTTGCGGGTGATGTTGGCCTGGTTGAGGCGCTCAAGGATGCTGCCGTAGTTGCTGCGCTTGACGGATGCCTCGTTCTGTAAACTCGTGAATTCGACGCCCCGATCGCGGAGGCCAAAAAACTCGGTCTCAGCTTGTTTGTATTGCTCCTCGTAGGTCGTGAGTTCGCGCCGCTGGGCTACGAGCCGGGCCTCGAGGTCGGCGATGGCGAGATTGATCGCCTTGTCCAATTGGTCTTGCGTGATGGCGATCGCATTGGCGATGTCGATCATCTTGGGGTGGCGCTCGAAGTACTTCTCCGCCAAGCGCTCCTGCTCGGCCTGCTGGTCGAGCAGGCGGGCCTTCAAGGATGAAACCTGTCCATACGTGGCGATAGCGTTGATTTCCAGCAGGTCCTTTTGGTTGGTGCGCTGTTCCTTGACCAAGCCGAGAGCGTTTTCCGAATTGAGCACCAGCAGGGCCTGTTCAGTGCGTCGGCGCCCGATGAGCTGCATGCGCTCGGTGATGAGGTCTAATCCCTTCTCCAACGAGACGAGGTTGTTTTTCTTCATGTAGTCCTGCAGCTTGTCTTCCGCCGCTTCGGAATCCTTGCGCAGGCGCTCCGCCTGTTCCGTCAGCGCCTTGACCGCGTCGCTGTTGGTGCTGGATTGCTCATACAGCTGGTAGCGCATGAATTGATCCAGATACCGGTTGGCCACGATGACCGCGGCGTCGGGATCGAGATGGGTGACGTTGATCTTGATCAGGTAGCTGTTGCGGACGACCTCGAATCCGACATTGCCCAACGCGTTTTCGATCGACGGTGCGGACTGGGCCTGACCGGCCGCCTTCTGCTTGAGAAACGGGGCGAGAAGCTTGCCCTTCTCGTCGGGTGAGAGGCTCTCGACGACCTGATTGCGAATCTTGCGGCTGCTGAGAATGCCGATGTTGGTGTTGATGTCGATTTCGCTTCGGACGTTGGGATCGACGACGCCCTGAGTGGTGACAACGGTCTCGGGCTTTTCAAACTGAAGCTTGGCCTCCGCCGCGTACATCGGCGTCTCGCGCATCTTGAAATAACCCCAAGTGACCGACACCAGCAAAGCGAGCGGCAGGGCGATCCAGATGCGTTCCCGCAGAATGATATAGTAATCCCGCAGCGTGCGACGCTCGACGGCATCGTCCTCGTCGCGGCCGGTAGGAGCCGGCGGCGGCGCAGCGGGTTTCAGGACTGTGGGAGTGAGCTCGGCCATGGAATTGAGATCAGATGATTTTCTCGGGCACGAAGATCACGTCGTTCGGCTCGAGAATGAGGGAGTTGTCTTCGGAACTGGTGGCTTTCTTGCCCTTGAGGACGCTTTCCACGTCGATTTCAAAGGACTTGGTCGTGCCGTCGGGCAGTGTGCGAGTGACTTTCACGGCTTTGCCGCGGGCGGTGTCGCCGAGACCGGCCTTGATGATCGCATCCGCCACGGTGAACGCGGTCTCGATCGGCATGTCGACATAGCCCTGCTGCTTGACGGCGCCGGTGACGGTGATGCGGCGCGGAGCATATTCCTCGACGGAGACGATCGCCTGCGGGTGGCGCAGGATCCGATTGTCGCGATAGGCGTTTTCGATGGTCTTCTGCGCCTCGATGATGGTTTGTCCGTAGACGTAGACTTCACCGATATGGACGAGACTCACGTTACCTTTGGCGTTGACCCAAGGCGTGGCCCGAAGGTCGTCCTCCTGCGTGATCGAAACGGTGAGGTGATCGCGCACCGTGATGCGGTAAGGAATTACGCGCTTTTGATCGAGGATTTGGGTGTTCTGAGCGGAGGCGATCGAGGTGACGAGAACCAGCGGGAACGCCGCGAGGGCGAGGCGGAGGAGGGAGGTGGTTTTCATGAGGTTACCAGCGAGTGGAAAGGGTGAGTGAGTAGCCCGAACGATCGAACGAGGAGAAATCGACGTTGGAGCTGTTGCGTGAATAGTTGTAGTTGAGCGAGGCCTTGAAGTGCTCGCTCATGGTATAGTTCAGGCCCGCGCCCCACGTGAACGAGCGGTCGCGGCGACGGATAATTTCCTCCACCACGCCATCATTGTTCCTATCGATGCTGACGAGGCCGCCGTTGCCGAGAAACAGATTGCTGCTCCAGCCAACCGAGGCGTCAGCCGACCAGTGGGCATTGATCGCGTAAGTGAAGGTCGCACTGAGCGACGTCGAATCGATCGTGACGTCGGTGGCGGTCGTTGAAAAATCCTTCGAGATGGTGAAGTTGCTCGAGGCCTTGCGGTTGAAATTATATGAAGTCGTACCGCTGGCAAAGTAGGAGGAGAACGTGCCATCGGTGGTGCCATTGCGCAGGCCGCGCGGCGTACGGCGTTGCACGCCGAATTGAACCGATCCGTTGAGCGCAGGGAGGATGCGGCCATTGACGCCGACATTAATGCCTTGGTCCACCGTGGAGGTATCTTTGGAAGTTTCGCTCAGGCGATAGCGGTAGCCGAGCGAGATATCGCGGGCATCGCTCAAGATATAGAACAGATTGATGCTGGCACTGTAGGAGGCCAGATTGACAAACGGGCTTGCCGGGGGCGGATTGGGATCGTTGGGGTCGCGACCGGGCTTCGAATAGTCGACCAGCGAATATCCTAGCGAACCGGAGAGCGAATAGCGCTCGATGATCGGATAGCGGAAATTGAGCCCGGCCGCATAATTCCAAGAAGTGACGCGCAGGTTGACCGAGGCATCGGCTCGGCTGGAGCGTTGAGCGTTGAGGGTCAGCGATCCGGTCGTGCGACCGGTCTGCTTGGTGAATTCCGCGCTATAGGCGGGATTGCGAAAATTCTGCTGATCGTTTTTTGAGAATCGGCCCAGCGAGTAGGCGATGTTGCCGTTCACTCCAATCCAGCCGACGCGACGCGTATATTCGATCGTGAGGGAGGTCGACGTGAGGTAGTCGCTCGTGCCAGTGGACGAGGAGAAGATATTCGAGTCGCGCGTGATGGTGGTCGACGCGCTCACGTAGATCTTCTCTTTGCCGTCGTTGAGCGATACCAGCGCGTACGCCGGCGAACAGGCGATGACTCCGCTCAGGAGCGTGACCGTAAATATCCGAACTGTGAGCGGAAGTCTCATACCGTCCTTGGCGTGAGCCTAGATCAAAGCGTGCGACGGCCTGTCGGCGTGATGAGCTCCGAAGCGCTGATCGGCACTTCGGTGACCGGAGTGTCGGCGGGGACAACCGGCACGGCGACGATCACGCCGTCGGACACGGTGGCACCGCCGACGCGCGTCGGGACATTGGTGACGGGCGCGGCGCTATTGCCGTCGAAGGCCGTGACGGGGGCGTTAGGCGACTCTTCGGCTGGAGCTTCCTTGGTGTCGCCCTTAACTGAGGGATTACCGGGTGCGGATGGCTCGGACGTTACATCACCCTCACCGGCACCCTTTGGCTTGCCGTCCTTCACCTCAAAATAAACCGTCTTCTTCGCCATGCAGGCGAGGGAGACCTTGTCGTCGAGTTGGGCCGTCTCGTTCGACGGGATGTCCTGGATCGTGACGATGTTGGGTTGCCCGGGAGCGCCTTGGCGGATGATCGCCTGCTGGCCGGCCTTTACGGTCTGGCCGCCGGTGTCGAGGTTGCCACCACGCACGGTGCTCTCACCCTCGATCATGGAAATCTTGGTCACGTTGTCGGCCGACTCGACGACGACCTTGCGGCCGCGGATGCTCACCGAGCCGAGGGGCGTCTGATAAGTCATGTTGCTGCCGGCGACGAGCTTGCTCGTACAGAGGCCAACCGCGCCACGCGCGACGAACGCATGCGTCTGCGAGATGGACGGCTCGACCTCTTGGTCATTGCGGGTCGGAGCGAACGGCTCCTGGGAAAACTTCTTCACTTCCACGCGGGTATCGGCGTCGAAGAAGATGCCGGTGCCGTTGGAGTACACCATCGCGTTGGTCGCGTTGGGCTTCGTCTCGATCACGCTGCCTTGGGCGTTATAGACGGATTTCTTGTTGAGATCGTCGATCTGAACGCCGGTGTCGATCTGCGCGTCTCCATTGACATCAGCGACATACACCTTGCTCGTGGGGTTTTTCTTCTTGCCCTGCGCGAGCGCGGGATTCGCGATCAACCCGGCCAAAACGAAGACGCCCACGGTGGATGCACCGAGGCGGACGACCCGACGAAGCGAAGGGGAGTTCATGGTAAATTGAGGCGATTGGCTACACTACGACTTGTTGCGCTCAAACTAGGGTTTATTCCCTAGGCAAAGCAAGCCGTATGTTTGCGTAGCCGCAAAGTCCTCAATTCACCACGAGATTCAAGATTTTGCCCGGGACATAAATCACCCGAACAAGTTTTTTACCATCGAGATGCATCGCTACCTTGGGATTTTGCTGCGCGAGGGCGACAGCACCATCCTGAGACAGTCCGACCGGGACTAGCTGGTCGCCCCGGTGCTTCCCGTTGACCTGAAACACCAGTTTCACCTCAGACGAGGCCAGTTTGGCCGCATCGTAGGCCGGCCAAGGGTGATTGAAGATCGACGGGCTGCCGCCCAGCCGCTGCCAGAGCTCTTCGGCAAGGTGGGGCGCAAACGGCGCGATCAATTGCAGCAGGCCGTTGATATAACGGCGCGGCACGCGATCTAGCGTATATAGCGCGTTGACGAACGTCATCATTTGCGAAATCGGCGTATTGAGCCGCAGCGCCTCGATGTCGTCGCCGACCTTCTTGATCGTTTCGTGGAAGAGCTTCTCGACGTCGCGCAGGTCGCCTGTGACCTCGTTGTCCGCGGCGAGACGCGGCGCGGGCGCGCCGTTTTCGTCGACGCACAGGCGCCAGATGCGCTGGAGGAAACGGTGCACGCCCTCGATGCCGCGGGGATTCCACGGCTTCATCGCCTCGAGCGGCCCGAGGAACATCAGGTAGAGGCGCAGCGTGTCTGTGCCGTGCGACGCGATGATCGTGTCGGGGTTGACGACATTGCCGCGCGTCTTGGACATTTTTTCGCCATCCTCGCCGAGGATGATGCCTTGGTGGAACAGCTTCGTGAACGGCTCAGTCTGCGGGACCGCGCCGATGTCGAAGAGCACCTTATGCCAAAAACGCGCGTAGAGCAGGTGCAGCACCGCGTGCTCGGCGCCGCCGACGTAGAGGTCGGGCACGCCCCAGTACTGCAGCGCTTCCTTCGAGGCGAAGGTATCGGAGTTTTGCGGATCGGTGAAGCGCAGGTAGTACCAGCACGAGCCGGCCCACTGCGGCATGGTGTTGGTCTCGCGGCGGCCGCGCACCCAATTGTTACCCGCGGGTCGCGATTGCGATGCGGGCACGGAGGCGCCGGTCGTGTAGTCGAACCAGATTTCCAGCCAGTCGGTCGCGTTGGCCAGCGGGCTCTCGCCCGTGCCGCTCGGCAGGTAGGACTCGACGCTCGGCAGTTGCAGCGGCAGCGCGGATTCGGGCACGGGCAGGCCGTAGTGAATGGTCGCGCCTTCCTTGAAGGTCACCGCTTCGCGCGGTAGCGACTGCGGGATCGCCTGATGCGCGCGGGCGTAGTCTTCGGCGGAAACCCACACGACCGGGATCGGCTCGCCCCAATAGCGCTGGCGGGAAAAAAGCCAGTCGCGGAGCTTGTAATTGATCTTCTTCGTGCCGGCTTGCTTTTGCTCGAGCCACGCGATGATGCGCGACTTCGCTTCGTCGACGCCGAGGCCGTTCAGCGAAATCTCGGCATTGGCGCTGTTGATCGCGGGGCCATCCTCTACAAACGGGCCGTCCTTGAAGCCCTCGGTGGGCTGTACGGTGCGGATAATTGGCAGATCGTAGAGCTTGGCGAATTCCCAATCGCGCTCGTCTTGCGCGGGCACGGCCATGATTGCGCCCGTGCCATAGCCGGTGAGCACGTAGTCGGCGATCCAGATCGGCACGCATGCGCCATTGACCGGATTGATCGCGTACGAGCCGGTGAAGACGCCGGACTTTTCCTTCGCGAGGTCGGTGCGCTCGAGATCGCTCTTGGCCGCGGCCTTTTTCTTGTAGGCATCGACCGCGTCGCGCTGAGCGGGCACGGTCAGGCCCGCGACGAGCGGGTGTTCGGGCGCGAGGACCATGTACGTGCAGCCAAACAGCGTGTCGGGCCGCGTGGTGAAAATCTTCAGCTGGCCGAGCGATTTGTCCTCGAGATCGAAGAGCACCTCGGCGCCTTCGCTGCGACCGATCCACGCTTCCTGCATGCGCTTCGTGGAGTCCGGCCAATCGACGTCCTTCAGGTCGGCGAGCAGCCGCTCGGCGTACGCGGTGATGCGCAGCACCCACTGGCGCAGGTTGCGGCGCTCGACGGGATGTTTGCCCATCTCGCTGCGACCATCGACGACTTCCTCGTTGGCCAGCACGGCGCGGAGCTCCGGGCACCACCAGACGGGGCGCTCATCAGTGTAGGCGAGGCCGCGCTTGAAGAGCTGGAGGAAAATCCACTGCGTCCACTTGTAGTACTTCGGGTCGGTCGTATCGACCTCGCGGTCCCAGTCGTAGGAGAAGCCGAGGGCTTTGATCTGACGGCGGAAATTATTGACGTTCTTCTGGGTGTTGGTCGCCGGGTGCGTGCCGGTGCGCACAGCATGCTGCTCCGCGGGGAGGCCAAACGCGTCCCAGCCGATCGGGTGCAGCACGCTGAAGCCCTTGGCGCGCTTGTAGCGGGCGATGATGTCGGTGCCGGTGTAGCCCTCGGGATGGCCGATATGCAGCCCAGCGCCCGACGGGTACGGGAACATGTCGAGCACGTAGTACTTGGGCTTGGCCGCGCCAGTGACGGCGCGGGCGGCCTTCGTTTCCTCCCAGAAAGATTGCCAGTGAGGCTCAATCGCTTGGAAGTTGTAGTCTTTGCAGTCAGTAGCCATCGCGTGAAACGTACCACTGTGAGTCTTCCCATCCTCCGGTCAATCTCCTCCCTCGTCCTCGGCGCGGCCCTCGCGCTCGCCCCGCTCAAGGCCGCGATGTCGAAGAGCTTCAACAACCTGCTCGATGCCGTGGTGCGCATCGACGTGCGCGAGGTGGCCTTCGAATCGGGTGCGCGGCGCTACGATGCGAGCATCGGGTCGGGCGTGATTCTTTCCGAAGACGGCCTTGTGCTGACCAACGCCCACGTCGCGAGCCCGCGCGCCGTGCAGCTCAATGTCACCCTCGCCAACTCGGAGCGCGTCAACGCCCGGCTTGTCGGCTGGGATCACTGGACCGATCTCGCGCTGCTGCGGATCGACATGGCCGAGGCGCACCGGCGCAATCTGCATTTTGCCCACGCGGATTTCGCGGATAGCGACAAGCTTTTCATCGGCCAGCCGGTGTTCGCGGTCGGCACGCCGTTTGGCCTCTCGCGCACGCTCACGCGTGGGATCATTTCCAATAGCCACCAATACCTCGAGGATCTCGAGGGTGTGCATGGCTACGAGACGGGACTGTTCAACACGTGGCTGCAGACCGACGCCGCAATCAACCCCGGCAACTCCGGCGGCCCGCTGGTGACCGAGGAGGGCAAGATCGTCGGCATCTCCACGCGCGGCTACATGGGCGCGAACAATCTCGGCTTCGCCATCCCGGCCAATATCGCCAAGCGCGTCGTCGCGAGTCTCGTACAGGATGGTGCCGTCACGCGCAGCTACATCGGCGTCGTGCCCGGCGCGCTGCAGGACTTGGAGAATTTCTACTCCCTCGCGCTCAACAACGGCCTGCTGATCAACAGCGTCGATCCCGGCTCGCCGGTCGCGAAGGCCGGCCTGCGCGGCGGCGACATTTTGCTGACGATCAACGGCGACAAGATCGACGGACGTTTCCCCGAGCAGCTCCCCGATATCCAAAACATCATTGCGAGCCAGCCCGTCGGCGCGAAGCTCAAGCTCACCTACAAGCGCGCGGGCCAGACGAGCGAAGTCACGGTCGTGACCGAAAAACTGGAGAGCCGGGTGGGCGAGGAGTGGGCCTTTGAAAAATGGGGCCTCAGCGTGCGTAAAGTTTCCCGCGCCTACGCCCGCGAGAATCAACTCAACGACGACTCGGGCGTGCTCGTGATCGGTGTGCAGGCGGGCTATCCGGCGGACGTCGCTGGCGTCCAGCGCGGCGACCTGATCACGAAAATCAATCAGCTCCCCGTCACGTCGCTCGATGTGATGAAGGCCGCGCACACCGCCTACGAAGCGAAGCCCGCGCCGACTCTGTTGGAAACCACCCGCGCGCGTCGCGTGTCCCTTGCGATTCTCAAACCATGAAGCTTTCGGCCGTGAAACATGCCTGCTCCGAAACTGTAGCGGCGGTCTATGACCGCCGAAACGAGTCCGTTCGCGGGCTGCGCCGAGTCGGCGGTCATAGACCGCCGCTACAGGTCCTGCTGCTCGTATCGCTTTTTCTGATACCGCTGGCCTCGCGCGCCGCCGCCGATCTTACGGCGCTCTGGACGGACCGGCTGTTGTCCGTGGTCGCGGTGGAGTACTTCATCGAGACCGAGATCGAGCGCCGGCCAGTGACCGCTTACGGCGTCGTCATCGACAAGAATGGCACGGTGATTCTGCCGTCCGCTTCGCTCGATACGCGCTACCCTGCGAGCCAGATCAAGGAAATGAAAGCCACCGTGCCCGGCGAGCCCGCGACCATCGCGTGCGAGTATCTCGGGCAGGATGTTTACACGGGCTGGCACTTTGTCCGCGTAGGCGAAGAACTGCGCAAGAAGCTCGTGCCGATCACGACCTTTGCCGCGCCGGGTGGCGCGCCGACGCTGCCGGGTTTGGCGGAGGACGTCTGGGGCATCGGTCTGCGCAATAAGGACGAGGATTACACGCCGTATATCTTGAAGAGCTACGTCGCGCTCGTGCAGATGCTGCCGCAACGGACCGCGATCGCGCAGCACGAGGTAGCGTCGCCGGGTCTGCCTGTGTTTAACAAGGACGGCGTGTTCCTTGGGCTCACGGCGAGTTCGTTTGGGCAGACTTTCTTGGAGTACTCTTCATCCGATCGCGGCGGCGCGCCGATCATGCTCGTGAATGTGGAGGAGAGCAGCGCGTTCATCACGGCCGACGAGATTTTGCCGAATCTCGACCGAATCCCGAAGAGCCCTGACAGCCGCCCGCTTGCGTGGCTCGGTGCTTATGGGCTGGAGCCGATGGAGCGAGAGGTCGCGAACTTTCTGAAACTCACCTCGCAGTCCGGGGTGGTCGTGAGCGAAGTGCTCGACGGCAGCCCGGCGGAAAAGGGCGGCATGAAGGATCACGACATCATCCTCGCGATCGACGGCCAGGTGCTTCCGCGCTTCAAGCCCGACCGCGTCGTGACCGACTATGTGGACCGCGTCGTCTCGAAGCACGTGCCCGGCGACGTGCTGGCCTTCAAGGTTCTCCGGGGCACCGAGCAGGTCGATCTGAAGGTCACGCTTGGCGACCAGCCAAAGCTGATGCGCGAGGCGGAGCGGAAGTTTTTCGACAAGCTCGGGTTTACCGCGCGCGAGTTCGTCTATGGCGACGCGATCGCGCGGCGCGTGAAACCCACCGAGGGCACTGGCATCGTGGCGCATTTCGTGAAGCCCAACAGCCCCGTCGCCACGGCAGGCTTGCGCACGGAAGATTGGATCAAGGAAATCGACGGCGCCGAGGTGAAGACCTTCGCCGACGCTGCGGCCAAGCTCGACGCGATCACGTCCGATACCAAGCGCACAGAGTTCGTGCTGCTCGTGAGCCGGGGCGGGGATACCTCAGTGCTGCGGGTGAAGCTGAATTGAGGCTCCGGCCCATGACAAACGGCCCCACCGAAATCCGTCGCCTTCCGGCGGGTGGGTGGGTTTGAATGTTAGGTCCATCTATGTTCACAGGCATCGTCGAGGAAACCGGCCGGGTCGTGTCGTTTGCCCAAACGGCGCAGGCGTGGCGGCTGCAAATCGCGGCGCAGGTCGCTCGCGAAGGCGTGGCTCTGGGCGATAGCATCGCGGTCAATGGTTGCTGCCTCACGGTCGTCGCGGTGGATGCTGCGCACCTGTACTTCGATATCCTCGAGGAGACGCGACGTCTGACCAATTTCTCCGCGCTGGCGGTCGGTTCGCCGGTCAATCTCGAGCGCAGCCTGCGCTTCGATGGCAAGGTCGGCGGGCATTTTGTCACGGGCCATATCGATGGACTTGGCACCGTCGAGGTCTTCGAGGCGCGCGGGGCCGACCACTATTTACGCGTGCGCGGGCCGGCGGGTTTCGGCCGCTACGTGGTGAAGAAGGGCAGCATCGCGATCGATGGCATCTCGTTGACGGTCGCGGAGGTGGAGAGCGATTCGCTCGCCGTTTGGTTGATCCCGCACACGCTACAGATTACCAATTTGCATAGTCGGCAGGCCGGGCAGCAGGTAAATTTGGAATTCGACCTGCTGGCCAAGCATGTGGAAAAACTCCTTTCCGCTCGCTTGCCCTGATCGATCCGATGCGCGCCGCGCTCCAAATCCTCACCGACGAACTCCGCCGCCTGAAAACCTCCGGCGTGAAGTCCGTCGCGGTCAGCGAGGAAAGCGTCGCGGCTCTCCGGCAGGTCGTCGCCAAGCGCGCCAAGGCCGCACCGAAACCGACCGCGCCCGCGGCTCCAGCGAGCGCTCCGGTGGCGAGTGCACCAGCGCCGGCGACGTTTGCCCCGCGTCCGGCCGCGCCGACGCGCGAGTTCGCGCCACCTCCACCGGCGGCTCCGGCTGCGAAACCGTCGACTCTCCCCAAGCCTCCCGTCGTCGCTTTGCCCGAAGGCGACAAGGCTGCGCGCTGGGCCGCGTTGCTGGAGCTCGTGGTCAACGACCCCGTGTGCAAGGCCAACGTCCGCCCCGGCAAGAAAGTCGTGCTCGGCGTGGGCGACGTGAACGCGAAGATCATGTTTGTCGGCGAGGCACCCGGCGCGGAAGAAGAGGTACAAGGCGAGCCGTTCGTCGGCCCCGCGGGCCAGCTGCTCACGAAGATGATTCAAGGCATGGGCTTGAAACGGGAGTCGGTTTACATCGGCAACATCATGAATTGGCGCCCGCAGTTGCCGACGCCGCCCGGCGCCCAGCAGATCGGCAACCGTCCGCCGACCGAAGAGGAGATGAATTATTGCCTGCCATATCTCCGCGCGCAGATCGACGTGGTGAATCCCGATCTACTCGTCGCGCTCGGCTCGACCGCGGCGCAGGGGCTGCTCGGTTTCGGCTCGTTCAAGACCCTCGGCGAGATCCGCGGCAAGTGGCGCGAGTTTGCCGGCAAGCCGCTGATGGTGACGTATCATCCGAGCTATATTTTGCGCACGCCGACCAACCGCTCGAAACGCCTCATCTGGGAGGACCTGCTCAAGGTGATGGAGCGGGCGAGCCTGCCCATCTCGGACAAACAGCGCGGCTACTTTCTGGATAAATGAACGAACGCGATTCGCACGCCCGCTCGCTCTCGCTGATGGCCTCCACCGGCCGCAAATCCCTGCTGGGCTTTTTGCTGCTCGGCGCGCTCGCGGTCGCGAGCCACGCGGCCGAGGTCTTCGACTTCGAGACGCTCCGCTACAAGGCGAAAATGCTCGCCGAGTCGCCCTACGTGGAGCGCAAGACTCGCGTGCCCGACGCGCTCGCGCGACTCTCGTACGACGACGCGCGGCAGATTCGTTTTCGTCCCGACGAGACGCGCTGGCGGCGCGATCGCCTGCCGTTTCAATTGCAATTTTTCCACCCTGGTGCGGCCAACGACCGCACCGTGCAGCTCTCCGAAGTGAGCGGCCGTCGGGCAGAGCCGATTCCGTTTTCGCGCGATCTCTTCGACTACGGTCCGCTCGATATCGGCTCGCTCCCGGCGTCGACGGGGTTTTCGGGATTCCGCATCCTGTACCCGCTGAACAAGCCGGGCGACGAGGTCGGGGCGTTTCAGGGCGCGAGCTACTTCCGCTTCCTCTGCCAGAAAGTGGTCTACGGCCTCTCGGCGCGCGGCCTCGCGCTGGGCACCGGCGAGGCGGGCGGCGAGGAGTTTCCGATCTTCGAGGAGTTCTGGCTGCAGCGGCCGAAGGCCGAGGCGAAGGATATGACCGTTTACGCGTTGCTCGACAGCCCGAGCGTCGCCGGCGCGTATCGCTTCGTGATCACGCCCGGCGCGGAGACGATCACCCGCGTGCGGGCGGCGCTCTACTTCCGTAACAACGCGAAGACCGTCGGCATCGCACCGCTCACGAGCATGTTTTGGCACGGCGAAAACTCCACCGAGCAGACTTTTGATCTGCGACCCGAGGTGCACGACTCCGATGGCCTGATGATTCACGCGGGCTCAGGCGAATGGCTGTGGCGTCCGCTCACCAATCCGAAGGGTGTGCTCATCCAGACTTTTACGGACGAGAATCCGCACGGCTTCGGTCTGCTCCAGCGCGATCGCGATTTCGCGAGCTACGATGACCTCGAGGCCAACTACCACATGCGCCCGAGCGTGTGGGTCGAGCCGGTGGGGCAGTGGGGCCGGGGCGCCGTGCGCCTCGTCGAGCTACCGACGGCGAATGAGTTTCTGGACAACATGGTGGCCTTTTGGACGCCCGAGCAGTTGCCGGCACCGGGCGAAGCGGTGGAACTGGAGTACAAGCTTCACTGGTTCACTGATCAAATCCGTCCGCCGGCGGGCTATGTGGCATCGACGCGTCGTGGGCGCGCGAGCAACGATGGCGCAGGCATCGAGCATTTCACCATCGAGTTCGACGGCCCGTATCTCAGCAAGCAGGGGCCGGACCCGACCATCGAGCCCGACATTTCGGTGGGCGAGGGGGCGACGCTGGTGAATCAGAACATCCAGAAGAACCCGTACAACAATCGCTGGCGCGTCACCTTCGCGATCAAGGCCGATGGCTCGGGCAAATCCGTCAACCTCCGCTGCTATCTGCGCAAGCCGCCGCACGTGCTGACCGAGACGTGGAGTTACTTGTGGCAACCGTAAGCCGGTTCGTCACCGTGTCTCTCCAGTCATGAACGACAGTATTCCACTACCCGGCAATTTCCGTCCCCGCACGGGAACGCTCGATGCGTGGAATGCCGCGTACGTGCGCGTCGAGGACTATCTGCGCGCGCACCGTATCCACAATCGCCTGCACCAGAGCCGGCTCATCCTCGAAATCCTCGAGCGTGCCGCGCGCCGCCACGCCGAGCAGCCGCACCTCGATCCGACCACGCTCGCGGCCGAGGAGACCGAGGCGATGATGGACCTGTGGTTCGCCGAGGTGCTCGATGTCCGCGGTCAACCGCACGATCGCATCGCGATCGACGGACGCGTGGCGCTGCTCGTGAGCGATGGCCCGCAACGCTGGCCGTATGCGTTTCTCGACGAGCGCAACATGCCGCCGGAGTTCGCCGAATCGATGCGCAACAGCTCCATCGTCGCGGGCCCCGATCTCGCCGTGTCGAGCATGGTGCCGCGTCCCATCGACCTCGGGCCGTTGACCGAGGCCGCGGGCGAAACGCTAGAGCGCTTTGAAGAGTGGCCGCTGCTGCGTGCGTGGCTGCTGTGGATGGTTTTTGCCGCGGCGCTGGTGGGCATTTTCTATCTGACTCGTTGATCCGACGCGATGCGCCTGTTTCTCACCGACCAGATGGACAAGGCGCGGCTCAACCGCCGCCGCTTCCTGTTTTTCTCCGCGATCTTCGGCCTCACGAGTCTCGCCACGTGGTTCATGGCGGACCTGCTCTGGCGCGATGGCATGACCGGGCTGGAGATATCGCTGCTGGTGCTGTTCGTGATTCTCTTCGGCCACATCGCTGCAGGTTTCTGCACGGCGCTGGTTGGCTTCTACGTGATCAATCGCGGCGGCGACAGCTCGCGCATCGCGGCCACGATCAAGCCCGGCGAGGATGTGCCGCTCGCATCGACGGCGATCATCATGCCGGTGTTCAACGAAGACGTGTCGCGTGTCTTTGAGGCGTTGCGCGTGATCTACCGCTCGGTCCAAGAGACGAAGAAACTCGATCACTTCGATTTCTTCATTCTCAGCGATTCCAACCAGCCGACGCAGTGGATTCAGGAAGAGGTCGCGTGGGTCGAACTCTGCAAGCAGGTCGGCGGCTTCAAACGCATTTTCTACCGCAAGCGCCGCCTGCAGATTAACAAGAAGGCGGGCAACGTCGCCGACTTCCTCCGCCGCTGGGGCAAGCGCTACCGCTACATGGTCGTGCTCGACGCCGACTCGCTGATGACCGGTCGCGCACTCGTCCAGCTCGTGGCGATGATGGAGAAAAATCCCGCTGCGGGCATCATCCAGACTGCGCCGCGCATCATTCGCGGCGAGTCGCTCTACGCGCGGCTGCAGAGCTTCGCGAACCGCCTCTACAGCCCGCTCTTCCTCGCGGGCCTCAACTACTGGCAGCAGCACGAGGGCAACTACTGGGGGCATAACGCGATCATCCGCGTCGAGCCTTTCATGCAGCACTGCGCGCTGCCCGAGCTGCCCGGCACAGAGCCTTTCGGCGGGCGCATCCTCTCGCACGATTTCGTCGAGGCCGCGTTGATGCGCAAGGCCGGCTGGACCGTGTGGCTCGCGCATGATGTCGAGGGCAGCTACGAAGAGGGCCCGCCGACGCTGATCGACAGTGCGAAGCGCGACCGCCGGTGGTGTCAGGGCAATCTCCAGCACACATGGTTGCTCTTCGCGCGCGGCTTTCGCCCGGCGAATCGTTTCCACCTGCTGATGGGCGTGATGGCCTATGTATCGTCGGCGCTCTGGCTGCTCTTCCTCGTGCTGAGCACGATCCTCGTCTTCGACCAGACGGCCGACGCAGCGCGCGGCGTGATGCTGCACCCGGAGGACACGACTTCGATCTTCGGCTTCGAGCTGCGCGTGCCGGAGGCGCTCACGCTCTTTGCGTTCACGATGTTCCTGCTCTTTCTGCCGAAGATCGTCAGCATCGTCGTGACGGTGGGCAAAAAAGAGGACGCCGCGCGCTACGGCGGCCCGCGGAAATTGCTGCTGAGCGCACTGCTGGAAGTCGTCGGCTCAACGCTCCTCGCGCCGGTGAACATGCTCTTCAACGCGAAGTTCGTGCTCTACATCCTGCTCGGCCAGGGCGTCACGTGGATCACGCAACGCCGCGGCGGTGGCGAAGACGACGACGGCACCGATTGGCGCGAGGCGATCCTCACGCACGGTCCGCACGCGATCTTCGGCGTCGTTTGGGGCGTGTCGTCGTTCATCATCTCCCCCGCATTTTTCTGGTGGCTGAGCCCGGTCGTCGCGGGTCTCGTGCTCTCGATCCCGATTTCGATTTTCCTCAGCAAGGCCGCCTTCGGGAAACGCGCACGCGAACTCGGCATCTTCCTCACGCCCGAGGAAACGCAGCCGCCGTACGAGATGCGCCGCTTGCAGCAGAATCTCGACGAGTGCTATCGCCACCTGCCGCCGCTGGAGCCGCTGCGCGCCGACTACGGCCTGATGCAGGCCGTGCTCGATCCCTACGTGAACGCGATGCACGTCGCGCTTCTCCGCCAACGCCGCCCGAGCGAGGAAGCGCGCGAGTGGTTTGCCCAGCTCCGCGGCCGCCTGCTGCGCGATGGTCCGCGGAAATTCACGACGCAGGAAAAGATGGCACTGCTCCTCGATGCCGACTCGATGATCTGGCTCCACCGCGAACTTTGGACGACCCCCGCCGACGGACTCGCCGAATGGTGGCGCCTCGCGATGCGCCAGTACAACGTCCTCACCGCCGTGCCGACGACGGCGCTGTATCGGTAGAGTGGATACGAGGCCGAGGGTAGGGCGCGTTAGCCTTAACGCGCCGGTTTCGCTCGGTCCACTAGCAGGCGGTATCGCAGCAGCGGGTTACGGATAACCCGCCCTACCGCGCAAGTGGTTCGACCGAGCAGGTAAGCCGATTCTTAGCTCTGCCCGATGATCCGGCGGAGCTCTTTTTCGGCGACGGCGTACTCGGCCTTGATCTCGGAAATGAGGGGGCCGGCACCTTCGACGCCCGTCTTGCGGGAGCCGTGCTCCAGCTTCTCGGCGGCGGCGCGTAGGCGTTGGGCGCCGAGATTGGAGGAGCTGCCCTTGATGCTGTGCGCGGCGCGGGTAAACTTCGGGATGTCGGCAGCCTGAAAACTCTGCTCCAGCTCGGCAATCCGCTGCGGGGTATCGTCGAGGAAGATACCCGCGATTTCGCGCAAGAACTCGTCGTTGTCGCCTGGGTTGAGGGCACGGAGGTTTTCGATCGCTTGGGCGTCGATAATCGGCAGCTCGGACATTGCAGCAGGAGGGTTGGGGCCTAGGACATTCCGTCCAACTTCATTTGCAGGCAATCAGTATCATTACGTAGTCCAAAGTGTCGGACATCTTGCACGTAAATTGAGCGCAAATAAATGGCTGAAACATGATGAGAGCATGACGCGTTTGGAATGAATTCGCGCGAGGAATGCGGGAGAATGCGAGTGTGAGTGGAGAGTGGGATATTTTTTTGAACCGCGAGTGGACGCGAATTCACGCGAATGAGGAGGTGAGTTTGAGATGCACCACGGAGCCACGGAGAGATGCACCGAGATCAGAGGTTTCTCAGTGATGAAGAGGGTGGTTGTCTTGATGCGAATTGTGGGTGGCGAGCTTGCTCGCCACGTGGGGTGCAGCGGAGGCTTTAGGCTGCGGTCGCAGATGGACTCGGGTGGTAGCATTTCACGCGGCGAGGGCGCCGCGTCCCCATTTATGAGGTATCAATGATTATTCGCGTGGATTCGCGGCCATTCGCGGTTCAAGGGATCACGAAATAATCACGAACCGCGAAGGCGCTATGCTTCGCGGTTCTTCTCGGATCTCTGTGTCTTTGTGCCTCCGTGGTGAAACGGATTGTCCAATCCAGACTCAGCCAGCCTAACTCAAACTCACGTCGCCCACTCGAAGGAGGTGTTCTGCTCGATCTCGTCGATGGTGGTGAGGCCGAGGAGGACTTTTTTCAGGCCGTCGTAGCGGAGGGGTTTGTAGCCGACCTTGGCGGCGGCCTTGGTGATTTCCTGCGCGCTGCGGTGCTCGGAGATGAGTGTTCGGATTTCCTCGGTGATGAGCACGAGTTCGTGGAAGGCCACGCGGCCTTTGTAGCCGGTGTGACGACAGGCGGGGCAGCCGCGGCCGCGGAAGAACGGCACTTCGCTGAGGCCGTCTTCCTTGAAGTATTTCGCAAGCGTCTCCTTCGAGGGATAGTACGCTTCCTTGCACGATTCGCAGATGCGGGCGACGAGGCGCTGGGCGAGCACACCGAGTACGGAGGGCGCGACCATGTATGGTTCCACGCCGATTTCGATCAGGCGCGTGATGGCCTGCGGCGCGGTGTTGGTGTGCAGCGTGGCGAAGACGATGTGGCCGGTGAGCGCGGCCTCGGTGGCGATCTTGGCGGTCTCGAGGTCGCGGATTTCGCCGACGAGGATCGCGTCCGGATCCTGACGCATCAGCGAGCGGAGCAAGGTGGCAAACTTCAGGTCGATGTTCGCATTCACCTGGCTCTGCGTGACGCCGGAGAGCTGGATTTCGATCGGGTCTTCGATCGTGGAGATGTTGACGCCCGGCGTGTTGATCTCGTGGAGGGCAGCGTAGAGCGTGGTCGTCTTGCCCGAGCCGGTGGGGCCAGTGACGAAGATGATGCCGTTGGGATTCTGGATCAGCCGGCGAAACGGTCCCAGGATCGTCTGCGACATCATCATCTTGTCGAGGGTCACCATCGTCTTCTTGCCCGTCATCGCGAGGATGCGGACGACGGCCTTTTCGCCGTAGGCGGACGGGATGGTGGAGACGCGGAAATTGGCGGTCTGCGAGCCGATGGGCATCGAGAAGCGGCCGTCCTGCGGGAAACGGCCCTCGGAGATGTTGAGGCTGCAGAGAATCTTGATGCGCGAGATCAACGCGCGGTGGAGCTTGCGCGAGTAGGTGAGGATCTCGCGGAGATTGCCGTCCACGCGGAAGCGGATGCGCGACTGCGTCTCCTGCGCCTCGATGTGGATATCGGTCGCGCGCTCGCGCATCGCGAAGTAGATGATCTCGTCGAGGATCTCGACGAGGGCGTTGTTCTCGGCGAGCTGCGCAAGTTTTTCCGCGGCGGTCTCGGGGCGGTCGAAGAGACTGGAGCGCTCCAGCTCGTTGAGGCTCTCCTCGAGGTTTTTTTCCGTGCAGTAGTGGATCGCGATCGCGTCCTCGATCTCGCGCGGGAGGGCGAAGACCGGGCTGATCGGCATCTGCGCGATCTGGCTGAGGCGCTTGTTGAGATCGGGATCGGCGGGCGCCGCCATCGCGACGGTGAGCACGCCGTTGAGCACGTAGAGGCCGACGGCCTTGGCCTTTTTGGCGACCTCAAGCGGGAGCTTCTCGATCGCTTCTTCACTGATCAGTGACGCGAACGGGTCGACGTACGCGACGCTCATCGAGTCGGCCCAGTAACGGCACGCGTCGTCCTTGAGCAGGATCTTGTCGTCGATGATCGCCTGCACCAGCTCGGCGGTGGGGCCGTGGCGCCCGAGCAGGATATTGAGCTCCTGCGCGAAATCGAAATTCGGCAGGTGCTGGACGCGCTCGATGAACTGGTTAGCTCTTGGGTTTGACACGGCGGCGGGCCTGGGTCTTGAAAAGTTTTCCGATCTCCTTCTGGTCGAGCTTCTCCATCGCGAAGGTGCTCGAGGCACGCTCGAGCTGGATCTCGGCCAGCATCTCGGGCAGCGAGTAGCGCACCTCGGTCAACTGATGCGTAGCGGTTTTGCCTTCGGACATGGGATCACTCCTCGAGCTCGAACGACTCCTCGATCACCTCGGTGAGAGCTGCGGCAATCTCCTCCTTGGGCGTGTCTTTGCGAATGTAGTTGGCCGCACCGTGCATCTGCGCCTCGACGATCGTCTGGCGGTTGGCGAGCGAAGTCAGCATCACCACGACGCAGTCGGGATCGATCTCCTTGAGCTTCTGGAGCGTCTCGATGCCTTCCATGATCGGCATGTTGACGTCGAGCAGCACGAGATCGGGCGATTCTTTTTGGAAAACCGAGATGGCCTCCAGCCCGTTGCCCGCCTCCAAGATGTGAGGCTCACCCATCGTACGGAGGATGAGGCCAATGAATTTTCGGATGTGGGGTTCGTCGTCTACGAGGAGGACGGTGCCGTTAAACTTCATTTCAGGGGAGGGAGGGTCACGCGAAATTCGCAGCCGCGTGTAGGAAGGTTTTGCGCGATAATCGTGCCGTGGTGAGCCTCCACAATCTTGCGGCAGATGGCGAGGCCCAATCCCGTGCTCTTCTCGCCACCCGTCGGGCGGACGGAGAGCCGGCTGAAATCCTTGAAGAGCCGGTGCCGCTCGTTTTCCGGGATGCCGGGGCCTTGATCCTTCACCGAGAAACCTACGCCCTTTGCATCAGCGTGCAGCTCGACGCGCACGACGGAGCCGGGCGGCGAGTACTTCACGGCGTTGCTGATGAGATTGTCGACGACCTGCTGCATCTTGGCCGAGTCGATGGAGGCGACGGGATTGAGATCGCCCTGCGTGAACTCGATCGTCGTTTGCTTCTTCGAGGCGTCGATGCTGCGGAGGTAAACGGATTTCTCGATCACCGCGGCCAGCTCGCCGACCTCGGGCAGGATGCGCAGTTCGCCGGACTCGATTGTGGCGACGTCGAGCAGCTCATTGACCATGTCGAGCATGGACTGGCTGGCACCGTGAATGGTGTTGATCAGGTCGAGTTGATCGGGCGTGAGCTCGCCGACGGCGCCATCGCGGAGGAACTCTGAGAGGCCGCGGATGGAGGCGAGAGGATTGCGCAGATCGTGCGCGGCCATGCCGAGGAACTTGTTCTTGGCCGAGTTGGCATGGCTCAGTTCGGCGACGAGCTTCTTCTGCTGCTCGACGAGGAGCTGGTTCTGGAGGTGCGTGCGGATGCGCGCGATGACCTCCTTGGGCTTGAAAGGCTTGGGCAGGTAGTCGACGCCGCCGGCGGTGAGACCCTCGACGACATCGTCGGACTGGACCTTGGCCGTAATGAAAATCACTGGCGCACAGGCGTCGCCGTACGTCTTCTTGAGCAAGCGACAGGCGTCGAAGCCATTGATGCCCGGCAGCATCACATCGAAGAGGACGAGATCTGGCGGGTTGGCGGCGTAAAGCTCGAGGGCGCGCTCGGCGGAGTCGGCCTCGGTCAGCTCGTAGCCCTCGCCGCGGAGGATGCCCGCGAGGATACGGAGGTTCAGACGATCATCGTCGACCACCAGTAAGCGGCTGCCTTTGAGTTCGATGCTCGGTTGCTGGGGAGATTGCTCCATGCGCGCCAATTGTCGGGAAGTGTTAAGGGCTTATGCGCACAAATCAACACGCGTGTGTGGATACAAAGCAATGGGAGACAGCATTCTGGCAGTGAGGAGTTGTGCGCATGCATCAAGCAATCGTGATATGTTGATAATTTCCTTGCCTGACGGGGCGGCGTGAGGTTTGGTCGCAGGCTCATTCTTATGGCCAACTCATTTGTTTTCTCCTCCGAATCCGTAGGCGAAGGTCACCCCGACAAGGTCGCCGACCTCATCTCCGATAGCGTGCTGGACGCCTGCCTCGCGCAGGACAAGTACAGCCGCGTCGCGTGCGAGACCATGGTGAAGTCCAACATGGTCATCCTCGCCGGTGAGATCACGACCTCGGCGAAGCTCAACTATGAGCAGATCGTCCGCGAGGCCATCCGCGACATCGGCTACGTCAACAATGACGACGTTTTCCATGCCGACCAGGTTTTCATCAACAACTACCTGACCAAGCAGTCCGCCGACATCTCCCAGGGCGTCGACGCCAAGAAGGTCAAGGGCAAGAAGACCGCCGAGCAGGGCGCGGGCGACCAGGGTATCATGTTCGGCTACGCGTGCAATGAGACGCCCGAGCTCATGCCGACCCCGATCATGTTTGCCCACCGCCTCGGCCGTGAGCTGACGAAGGTCCGCAAGTCCGGCAAGGTTCCGTGGCTGCGCCCCGATGCGAAGTCGCAGGTGTCGGTCCGCTACCAGAACGACAAGCCCGTCGAGGTCGTCAACGTGGTCATTTCCACGCAGCACACCGCTGACGTCGAGCACGCCAAGATCGAAAAGTATCTCATCGAAAACGTCATCAAGAAGGTCCTCCCGGCCAAGCTGCTGACGAAGAACACCGAGTACCTGATCAACCCGACCGGCCGCTTCGTCATCGGCGGCCCGCAGGGCGACTCTGGCCTCACCGGCCGCAAGATCATCGTCGACACCTACGGTGGCTGGGGCCGCCACGGTGGTGGCGCGTTCTCGGGCAAGGACCCGTCAAAGGTCGACCGCTCGGCCGCCTACATGGGCCGCTGGGTCGCGAAGAACATCGTCGCCGCGGGCCTCGCCTCGCACGCCGAGATTCAGTTCGCCTACGCGATCGGTCACCCGCAGCCCGTCTCCGTCCGTGTCGAGACCTTCGGCACCGCCAAGCTCGGCGTGTCGGATGAGCAGATCACCGATGCCGTGCAGAAGGTTTTCAGCTTCAAGCCCGCCGATATCGTTGCGCAGCTCGATCTCCTCCGTCCGATCTACCGCGAGACGACCAACTACGGTCACTTCGGCAAAAACGATCTCCCGTGGGAGCAGACCACCAAGGCCGCTGCGCTCGCCGCCGCGATCAAGTGATCGGTCTCAACCTTTAACACTTACTTTTTCGACATGGCTAAAGCCAAGAAATCCACGCCTGCCGCGCAGGACTATCACGTCAAGGACATCGGTCTCGCCGATTGGGGCCGGAAGGAAATTTCCGTCGCCGAGCACGAGATGCCCGGCCTGATGTCGGTGCGCAAGAAGTTCGGCGCGAAGAAGCCCCTCAAGGGCGTTCGCGTCACCGGCTCGCTGCACATGACGATCCAGACCGCCGTCCTCATCGAGACGCTGGTCGAGCTCGGCGCCGATGTGCGCTGGGCGTCGTGCAACATCTTCTCGACGCAGGATCACGCGGCGTCCGCCATCGCGGCGACCGGCGTGCCGGTCTTCGCTTGGAAGGGCGAGACGCTCGAGGAGTACTGGGATCTCACTTGGAAGGCCGTCCGTCATCCCGACGGCAAGGGCCCGCAGCTCGTCGTCGACGACGGCGGCGACGTCACGCTTCTCCTCCACAAAGGCTACGAGATGGAGCAGGGCAGCGACTGGGTGAGCAGCGCCTCCGGTTCGCACGAGGAGCAGGTCATCAAGAACCTCCTCAAGAAGATCGCGAAGACCGAGAAGGGCATCTTCACCGCGATGGTGAAGGAGTGGCGCGGCGTCTCGGAAGAGACGACCACCGGCGTCCACCGCCTCTACCAGCTCCACGAGCAGGGCAAACTCCTCGTCCCGTCGATCAACGTCAACGACTCGGTCACCAAGTCGAAGTTCGACAATCTCTACGGCTGCCGCGAGTCCCTCGCCGACGGCCTCAAGCGCGCCACCGACGTCATGATCGCCGGCAAGGTCGCTTGCGTGTGCGGCTACGGCGACGTGGGCAAAGGCTCCGCGTTTTCGCTCAAGGGCTTTGGCGCTCGCGTCATCGTCACCGAGATCGACCCCATCAACGCCCTGCAGGCCGCGATGGAGGGCTTCGAGGTCAACACCGTCGAGTCCACCCTCGGCATCGCCGACATCTACGTCACGACGACCGGCAACAAGGACATCATCACGCTGGAGCACATGGCGAAGATGAAGGACCAGGCCATCGTCTGTAACATCGGCCACTTCGACAACGAGATCCAGGTCGACCGCCTCTACAAGGCGAAGGGCGTGAAGCGCACGACGATCAAGCCGCAGTACGACATGTTCACGTTCGCCAACGGCAACAGCATCTACCTGCTCGCCGAAGGCCGCCTCGTGAACCTCGGCTGCGCGACGGGCCATCCGTCGTTCGTCATGTCGAACAGCTTCACCAACCAGACGCTCGCCCAGCTCGACCTCTGGAAGAACAAGGACGTGTACAAGGTCGGCGTCTACCGCCTGCCGAAGCACCTCGACGAAGAAGTCGCCCGCCTGCACTTGGACAAGATCGGCGCGAAGCTCACGAAGCTCTCGCCCGACCAGGCCAAGTACCTCGGCGTCCCCGTCGAAGGCCCGTACAAGCCCGAGCACTACCGCTACTGAGTGCGGAGCGGTTCCGCGAAAGTGGAGCCCGCCGCGCAAGTGCGAAAGCGCTCAGCCCGATTTCAAAGCCCGCCAGCGATGGCGGGCTTTTTTGTTTTTGAGAGTGGAGCGCGAAAACCGAAGCGATAGCCGCACATGGGAAATTTGACGATGGGCTGATCCTGTAGCGGCGGTCTATGACCGCCGAATCGACCCGAGCGCGGGCTTGAGGTTGTCGGCGGTCACAGACCGCCGCTACAGATGCGAGTCGTTGTCTCAAATTGTGGGTTGCGAGCTTGCTCGCAACGTGGAGCGCAAGCGCGCCACCCACAGTGCCTTCGATCCTGCCCTTAGGCTTTCTCTAGCTGAGCACGTATCGCAAATGGAGGGCCGAGCTCCTGCGAGGCCGGGAACGACGATTGAGGTGAGCAGCGGTTTCCGAGCCTATTCCAGGGACGCCGCCATGCGCATACCTGTAATCACCC
>JBEHXH010000001.1:0-691986 GCA_048498795.1 Verrucomicrobiota bacterium | reverse complement strand
TCCTAGCGGCGAGACGGCTTGCCGCTCCTTCTGTCCCTTTGGGTACACGCCCTCTTTGACCCCAACTCAAGCTACAAGCGGCGAGCACCAGCGAGCCGATCTTCGCTCAGCCAGCCCACAAACTTTCAAAGAACCCAATAACCCACCTCATCCGCGTCCATCAGTGTTCATCCGCGGTTCTCCTCTCATTTCCACCTCCATCACTTTCTTCTCCTACTTTTCGTGCCCCTTCGTGTGTTGTCCGATGTCGCTTCGCTCGGTACGTGGGCCCCAAAATCCTAAGCGATTTTAGCCGGTGATACGTGGTGAATAGAGGAGAATTCCCCTGTAGCGCAGGCGTCCGCGCCTGCCATCTCTCTTGTCGCGGGCACCGCGCCCGCACGGTCGTTCATCTCGGCCACTTCCCATTCTGCCGCATTCTCCAACGCCACCCCGTCCACGACCTCGCCCGACTTCGACGCTATCTCCGTTTCAGCTTCGCCCGCCGTCGCCTTCGCCACCACCTGATCACCTTTCACTTTTTCATTCTCAGTCTTTTCCACCAGTGGCTGCACCTGCTCCACCGGCGTCGCACTTGCTGCCCTTTTTTTCTTCAGCTCCACCATCCACGCCGGCTCTTCATCCGGCTTCGGTGGCAGCCCAAACAACTCCCGCATCTCCCGCGCCTTTTGTTCAAAATCGATCACCCTCGGCGGCTCCGGCACCGGCTCTTTCAGCTTCGCCAGCCGCTCTTGCACCGCCACCCGCCGCTCCTGCAGATCGACCCGCAGCTTCGCGTACTTCGTGCGATGCAGCCCGGATAAAATCTGTCCCAGCCATTTCGCCCGCCGCACATCCGGCGCGGGCCCGGCGAGCGCTTCAAACATCTGCAGCTCGGCGACCTTCTTCACCGCTCCCTCGTAATCCACCTCCGGCCCGCTGCACGTCGCCTCCGCTAGCTTCGTCGCCATCACGAAGCGCAGCGGTACAATCCACCGCGCGTAGTATCGCCCGAGCGCGCTGGCCGACGTCGTCACGCCGAGTTCTGCGGCTACGAGGTCGCGCACTTCCGCGTAGCTTTTGTTTTCGAGGAGCCATTCATCGAGGCGCTCACGATCCGCCGCCGGCATCCGATCGAGCACCGAGTCACTGCGAGGTTTGCTGTGTTGCATGGAGAAAAAGCCCGAGCCCGCAGTCCTCATGACCGCTGCCGGACCGCTCCATTCTAGCAAATTTTCCACCCCCTGTCGCGCCCTCCATGGATTGTCTCCCAGGCACTTTCAAAAACCGCGCACCTCCCGCCGTTTAAGCACCGCAAACCACACCCCCTGGAGGGCCGAACTCCCGCGAGGCCGTAACCCCTGTCCCAACAAATGTCCCAGCCCCATCCAACCAAGGTAGGGACGGGCGGCCCGCCCGTCCGCTTCGACCCCGCTCACCACCACTCCGCGCTCAACCCATTTCCAATCGCGGATAAACACGGATGAACGCCGATGCCTGATTCCTCTTTCCGCCTCTATTCACGCTCATCCTCATCCTCAATCATCCGCGTCCATCCGTGTTCATCCGCGGTTAAATTTCTTCTTCTTCTGCTTCCTCCCCATCACCACCACCGCCAACAGCACCATCACTCCGCCCACCTCCGCCCCGACCGCCGGCTCCGGGATCGGCGCGAGGCCTGCATTGATCGTGATCGACAGCGAATCCACCAGCAACGAGCCGTACCCGCTCACGTCGCTGGCCGAGCCGTCGCCGAAAACCATCAGGCCGTTCGACCCCGACAGCGCGAGCCCCGTGCCGATCAGCGAGCCGTCGACATAAACCGAGGCCTGCCCTTGGTACACGTGCGTGCTGAGCGTGTGAAACGACGTCATGTCCGCGATCGGCACGAAAATCGAATCCGCGCCCGAGGTCGGGTTGCGGAAATATGCCGTGAAGCCGTCCGCATTGATCGCCACCGACACGCCCTGGCCGCTCGCATCGTACCAATACAGCCCCCACTCGCTGGAGTTGGGCGCGAGTGCGACGCGCGTTGTTACATTGTTGCCCGTTTCCGTGCCCGAAAAACCGATCGCGGGGTTGTCGTTGTAGCTGTAGCCGAGGCCAAACCAGATGCCCTGGCTCGTCGCGCCGGCAAAGTCTCGCGGGTTCTGCGTCGTCATTGTCAGCACGTCGCCGTTGCTGCTCCACGTCGTGCCGCCGAAGTATCCGCCCGTCGGATGACCGGGCCCGACCGTCGTGAACCACGCCGCGTACTGGCCCTGACTCGGCTGCAGATCGCCCGCGTAAAAATACGTCGTCTGCGCGCGCGCGACGAGCGCGAGCAGGCAGCCAACAACGAAATGACGCAGCAGCGAAATCATGGTCGAAGCGGAAGCGATCTCCGCGCCCACCGTGACAACCTCACCATCCGCGTCGAGCCCCGTGCGACGAAAATGCCTCCGCATAGTTGCGGTCATGGCGCGCGGACGCACCGCGGGATTGCAAACCGGGGAGCGACGACTTTGGCTCCGCAGCCATGTATCATCGGCGCTGGCGTGAAGCGATGGCGGGAGCGTGCATCTTGATTCTGGCGGGCTGCGCGCAGCAGCCGCGGTTCGACAACGGGTCCTCCATGCTGAAGTCCGAGCCGGCCGGCGACTCCGCCACCTCGGCCACGACCCCCGCCGCGAGCACGGACGAAAAACCCGCCGACAAACCGGCCGACGCCAGCGCGTCCACGACGCCTGCCACCGCGGATGCGCCCGCCGCCACGATCGCTGCCACTCCTGACGTCACTCCCGCCCCGGCTCCCGTCATCGCCGCCGTCACGGCCGAGACCCCAGTGCCAGCTCCGGTCGCAGCGCCCGCCGCTTCGGCCAGCATCAGCGACAACTCCACCGCCAGTCTCATCGCGCAGCTCAACGAAGCCACCCGCGAGATGGCCGCCCTCCGCGTGGCCAACGCCAAGCTCCGCGCCGAGCGCGACCGCGCGGTGACCGCGCCCGCCGTCGCTGCGCCCGCCCCGGCTCCCGTGCCGGAAACTCCTCCCGCCGCGAAGCCCGATCCCGTCGACGAAAAGCTCAAGGGCGCGCTCAAGTCCTACGATCAGTTCCGCGCCGAGCTCGCTGGTATGCTTGCCGAGGTCGACGCCGCGCGCGCCGACCGCGCCAGCATCGATGCGCGCCTGAAGGACGCCGCCGCTCAGGTGGAGCGCATGCGCGATTCGATCTCGCGTCTGCAGGACGATCTCCGCGGCGAGCGCGAGGCGCGCGCTCAAGCCGAGCAGGCTGCGTCCAAACTCCGCGAACAACTCCGTAACATTGCCAAGGCCATGTCCGCCGCCGGCCTCAGCGCCGATCTCGCTGGTTCGGAAAGCCCGCCCACCGCCGAGCTCCGCACCAATCCCGACCGCGCCCGTGACGGCGGCGCCGCCACTTCGACTCGCCAGCGCCACACCGTGCGCGAGGGCGAGACGCTCGAGAAGATCGCCGATCGCTACTACGGCGACCCGAAGAAGTGGCCGCTCATCGTCGACGCTAACCGCCGCCGCCTGCCGCTCGACGGTACGCTGCCCATCGGCTTGGAGCTCGATATCCCCGCGCAGTAGTACCCCGCCCGGGTCTGGCGTCCCGTAAGAAACTTGGTCGTGTAGCGACGAGCGCCAGCGAGTCGACCGTCGTGAAACCCTCACGGGTGCTCGTGGCTGCGCTCCGTTTGAATTTCCGAGGTTATCTGCGGGACACCGCCCCGGATGATCTGCGTCGCACGCTTGCCGTGCGAAAATTCCGCTGCGACCGTGCCGCGCATGAAAGCCATCCGCATCCACGAGACCGGCGGTGCCGATAAACTGCGCGTCGACGAGGTCGCCGTGCCCGAGCCCGCCGCCGGGGAAGTGCGTTTCCGCGTCGAGGCCGCGGGACTCAACTTCATCGACACCTACCAACGCTCCGGCCTCTACCCGGTGAAGCTGCCCTACACCCTCGGCGGCGAGGCCGCCGGTGTCGTCACCGCCGTCGGCGCAGGCGTGACCGATCCGCGCGTCGGCGACCGCGTCGCGACCGCCCGCGCCAATGGCGGCTACGCCGAGGAAGCCCTCGCGCCCGCCGCCTTCACCGTGCGCGTACCCGACGGCGTGAGCCCGCAGACCGCCGCCGCGATCATGCTGCAGGGCATGACCGCGCACTATCTCGCGGTGGACACATTTCCGCTCAAAGCCGGCGACCACGCGCTCGTGCACGCCGGCGCGGGTGGGGTGGGGCTCCTCCTCATCCAGATCGCGAAACTCCGCGGCGCGAAAGTCCTCGCGACCGTCAGCACCGAGGAGAAAGCCGCGCTCGTCCGCACCGCCGGCGCGGACGCCGTGTGCATCTACACGCGCGAGAATTTCCCGGAGGCCGCGAAAACTTTCACCGGCGGCCGCGGTGTCGACGTCGTGTACGACGCCGTCGGCAAAGACACCTTCGAGGGCACGCTCGCGAGCCTGCGTCCGCGCGGCATGTTCGTGAGCTACGGCAATTCCAGCGGCCCCGTGCCGCCCTTCTCGCCGCTCATCCTCTCGCAAAAGGGCTCGCTCTTCTTCACGCGCCCCACGCTCGGCCACTACACGCTCGCGACCGCCGAGCTCCGCACCCGCAGCGACGACCTCTTCCGCTGGCTCGCCGCCGGCCAGCTCCACCTTCGTATCGGCGCGACCTTCCCCCTCACCGAAGCCGCCGCCGCCCACCGCGCCCTAGAAGGCCGCACCACCACCGGCAAGGTCCTCCTGCTGCCGTGAACTGAAGTCGGATCGCGAAAAATTAAGCAGCGACCGGATTTCAATCCGTGTTCATCTGCGTCCATCCGCGGTTCAAAAGAAAATAGCCAAAAAACGGGCGCGGCTTTTTCAGCCGCGCCCGGTGAGATGAACAGAGTCTGATTCTGGTGACGTATCGCACTGAGCCGCCAGCAACGCGCTTGCGCTTGGAGGGCTGAGCTCCTGCGAAGCCGTTAGCTATAGCTCAACCCGAATCATCATCAATAAGAGTACGACTCTGTTTGCGACGTTCCCCGACCTCAGAACCGCCCGCGCACGCCCAGCGTCAGGTGCGGCTCACCGAATTCGTAGCGGTTGAAGGGCAGCACCACGTTGCGGTTTTCCGGGAGGTAGCCGCGGTAGAAGTCGATGCGCTGGCTGTTGAAGATATTGCGCACGAGGAAATACACGGCGACTTCCTTGCTGAGCGAGTACTCCAGCTTCACGTCGGTCGTGGCCTTCTGGTCGCGGTAGTTGAGCAGGCGCGTGTCGGGCAGGCCGGTCGCAGGATTGCCCTTCGTGCCGGTGAAGAACGAGGTCGCCACGAAGCCGCCGAAGAGGCTCTCGGAAACCCAGTTGGTCGTCGAGGTCACCGAGAATTTCCGGTAACGGTAGCCGAGGATGAAGTTCGCCGTCTGCGGTGACACCGCGCGGAGCTGCGAGAGCTTCGTGTCGTAGTCGCTCGAGCTGATGTTGAGCAGCGTGTAGTTGGCCTGCACGTTGAGGCCGTCGAACGGCTTCGGGAGAAACGTCAGGTTCTGCGCGTAGCTCACCTCGACGCCCGCGATGCGCGAGCTGCCGCCGTTCACCGTCACGGTGCCCGAGGCAAACTCGCTCGCGTTGTAGCCGTAGTCGGCCGCGATGGTGCTGATGTCGGTCGCAGTCATCGCGCGCGGCGTGAAGTAGTTCTTCACGTCTTTCACATAACCGTAGATGCCGATCACGCCGGAGTTGCGGAGGTAGTAGTCGACCGAGAAGTCGTAGTTCGTCGCGAAGTACGGCGAGAGCTTCGGGTCGGGCACGCTGATCGAGCCGTCGTGCGCGGCGGGCGCGCTCTCCGAGGTGATCACCGGCAGCAGGTCGATGTAGTCGGGATGGCCGACCGTGCGGCTCACGCCGCCGCGGACGACGATGTCGCGATTCTGCTTCGGCGTGAACTTGAAGCTGAGCGACGGATAATACTGCGAGTAGTCGAGATCGACCACCGCGAGCTTCGAGCGCGAGTTCGCGAGGCTGCGGGCCTGCGCATCGATGGTGCGCTTCTCCCAGCGCACGCCGCCCGTGAGCAGGAGCCCCGGCGCTACGGTCGCATCGGCGCGGAGGTAACCGGCCGAGTTCTTCTCGTGAAACTCACGGAAATCGTTCGACGAAACGAACGTCAGGTTGTTGCGAAACGTGTCCCACACCTTGTACGGATCGACGACTTGGTATCCACCAAAGCCATACGCGACGTCCTTAGTGTAGTTGGTATCGGCGAGCGCGGTGAGGGCGGCGCCGGTCGTGTTCGGGATCGTGCCGCGTAGATCGACGCGGTTGATATAGCGGCGCACATCGTCGAGCGCCACGCCGGTCTGGAGTTTCACCGGGATGTTGGCCGTCGGGAAATCGCGCGTGAAGGTCGCGTTGGCGCCCTTCTTCGTGTCGAGCGCGGTCCACGGGCGCGACTGGAAGTTCGTGCCGGTCGTGTTGCTGAAGGAGTAGTTGCCCAGATTGCGGATCACATCGAGCGACACGGGCGTGGTGCCCTGCACGAGCGAGATCGTCGGGAGATCGCCCGAGTTGAGGCCCGCGATGGTGATGTTGGAGTACGTCGTGGCCGAGGGAGAGATCGTCTGCGCGGAGGAGATGAAGCCCTTCGTCGTGTCGCGGTATTGGCCGTCGGCGCGCGAGTAGTAGGTGCTGAAGGCCAGCTTCGCATCCGGCGAGAAGTCGTGGCTCAGCGAGCCGTTCACGTGCCACGTGGTGCCGTACTTGTTGCGGTAGAGCACGCCGTTGGTGATCGTGCCCGCAGGCGCCGTCACGCCTGCGCCGGTGCCCGACGTGTAGCTGTCGCCGTTGCCGGTGGCGTTGGTGCCGAGCGCGAAAGTCGGCCCGCGCTGCGTGAAGTTCAGGTCGTACCAGTTCCACTGGCCCGACACGGAGAGCTTCGTCGAATCGCTCAACAGATAGTCGAGCTTCGTGGCAAACGCCTCGCGGTGCGTGAGCTTCTGCTCGCTGCGCACGGCGTACGTGCCGAGGCGCGGCGTCGCGGTGAAGATCGACGGCTGGCCGATCGTGGACACTTGGTTCCACGTCGCGGTCGTGCGCGGCGAGTCGTCGTATTTCTCGGAGAGGCGGTAGTTGAAATTGATGCCGAGCTTCTCGGTGATTTTCCGCGAGTAGTTCATCTCGATGCTCGGGCGGATCGTGTACTCGCGCTCATGGCCCCACACGCCGCCTTGCTTCGAGAGATGCAGGTTGGTGCTCGGGGCGGAGAGCGAGATATTGTACGCGAAACGCTGCACCGCCTCGCTGTCGAAGGCGCTCTTCGTCACGAAATTCACGAAGCCCCCCGTCGAACTCGCCGGGATGTCGGGCGTGACCGTCTTGTAGAGCTCCGTTGTCTCGACGTTGTTCATCGCGATCTGCTCGAACTCGAAGCGCCGCGAATCGTCCATCGACGACGTGCCCGCCATCGGCGTGCCATCGATCGCGACAATCGTGAACGCCGTGCTCAGGCCGCGCAGGCTGAGCCCGCGCGCATCGTTGACGTTGTAGTCGACCGTCACGCCGGGGAGAAACTTCAGGTACTCGCCGACGTTGCCCTCGCTGACCTCGCCGAACTGGTCGGCCGCCGCGACGAGCTTCGTCTGCACGGACATCTTCTGCACCGCGACCGCCTGCGCCATGCCCTCCTTGGTGCCGGTCACGCGATACGCACCGAGCGTGAGCACGTCGCCCGCGCCGAGCCGCACCGCGAGCGTGGCGGCCTTGCCCGCTGCGACCGTGACCGACTCGGTCTTCGCCTCGAGGCCGGGGTAGGTGACCGCGATTTTCTGCTCGCCCGCGGGGACCGCGCCGAGCGTAAACGCACCTTCGCGCGACGTCACGGTGCGCAGCTCCGTGCCGGGCACGGAGACTTCCGCGCCTTCGAGAAATTTTCCATTCGCCGCATCGAGCACGGTGCCCGAGACGGAGCCGGTGGTTTGGGCGAGCGCCGCCGGAGCGAGCGCACAAAGCGCGGCGAGCGCGCAGGCGCTCAGCCAGCGGCCAAGCAGCCGCAAGCGAGACGCTGAGAAGACAGACGTAGTGGTCATAGGTGGGGGTTGGTTTGCAGTCAGCGAGCTCCGCGCGCCCGCCGTTGATCGGCAGAACTCCGCAGAACTCGCCCATGCAACACCACGCCCCACCGCACTCCTTCACCCAAACCGCTCCGCCAAAAATAAACCGCCCCGCCGCTAATTTTCGTGAAGGAGTTTCCGCGGCCGCGGCGTTTGGTCTCTGCTGGCGCTGATCCCTTAGCGCGCGTTTCGCCATTCCACACCGCTCTATCCCGCCGCGCTGAGCCCGCGCCTTAGCCCCCATTTCCGTCATGGACAGCTGCCGGGGGATTTGCTCTGCTCACCGGTTCACAACAGGAAAACCTTTCGCATGACCACGCCCGCCACTCCTTCCGGCAAGTCCGACGACGTTACCCCCATTGGCCCCTCGTTTGAGGATTCGCTGCGCGCCTTCTGGGAAAAGAACGGCACCATCGTCATCGCTTTCGCGGTCATCGTTTTCGTCGGCATCGTGGGCAAGGGTCTCTGGGACCGCCATCAAGAGAGCGCGGACAAAGAGATTCAGGCCGAGTACGCCGCCGCGACCACACCGGAGAAGCTCAAGGCCTTCGCCGCCGCCCATCCCGATCACCCGCTCGCCGGCGTGGTCGAGCTGCGCAATGCCGACGAAGCCTACACCGCGGGCAAGTACGCCGAGGCCATCACCGGCTACGATGCCGCCGCCACCAAGTTGAAGGGCTCCCCGCTCGCCGCCCGCGCCCCGCTCGGCCGCGCGATGGCGCTCGTGCAATCCGGCAAGACCGCCGAGGGCGAGACCGTCCTCAAGTCCATCCTCGCCGACGCCAACGCCTTCAAGGGCGTGCGCCTCGAGGCCGGCTACCAGCTCGCGAGCCTCGCCTCCGCCGCCGGCCGCGCCAGCGACGTGCAGACCATCACCGCCCAGCTTACCGCCATCGACGAGACCAGCACGTGGACCCAGCGCGCGGTCGTCCTCCGCGGCACGCTCCCGCCGTCCGCCGCCCCCGCGGCCGCTCCGGCTGCCGGTGCTCCCGCTGCGCCCGAGATCAAGGTCCCCGGCAAATAAGCCGCGCCTCGAGCCAAACTCATTTTCCCAAAAAGCCCGCGAGCAATCGCGGGCTTTTTTGTTTTCTGTAGAGCATCTGCTGCATCCCGCCACAGATCCGACTCTCCCACTCTTCGCCACAGATTGTACCGATGGTCACAGCAAACGGACCAATCCATCCGTGCCCATCCGTGAAATCTGTGGCTAAATAAACCAGCTCCTCATTCCGGCGGCGCCATCATGTACCCCGCCGACCGCAGCGTACGGATGAAGCGCGGATTCTTCGCATCGTCGCCGAGCTTTTTGCGCAGCGACGAGATGTGCACGTCGATCGAGCGGTCGAAGACATCGTAGTTGCGGTCGCGGATCTCATCGAGGAGCGACTCGCGCGTCTTCACGCGCCCCTTCGCCTTCGCGAGGCTCGCGAGCAGATCGAACTCCACCGGCGTCAGCACCAGCGGTGTCGCGCCGAGCACCGCCGATCGCGCATCGAGATTCACGCGCAGTTGCCCTACCACGACCTCCGTTGGCGGTGCCTCGCTCGCTGATGTCGCCGTGGTGGTCAGGGCACTGCGCCGCAGTACTGCTCGCAGGCGTGCGAGCAGTTCACGCGTGGAAAAGGTTTTTGGCAGATAGTCGTCCGCACCCACTTCGAGCCCCACGACCCGGTCCATTTCGTCGCCACGTGCCGTGAGCATGAGGACGGGCACGGCGGACTTCGCGCGGATTTTCTTCAACACCTCGAAGCCATCCATCCCCGGCAGCATCACGTCGAGGATGAGCGCATGCCACACCTCGTCCGGCGCGGTCGCGCGCTCGACGCCGTCGGGCCCCGTGTGCACCGCCACGACATCGAAGCCCAGCGGCTCGAGATACGTGGCGACGAGACGCGCGAGCTTCTTGTCGTCGTCGATCATCAGCAGGCGCGTGCGACCGGGGGCATCGGGAGGCATCTCGGACATGATGGAGCCGATAGGAGTGGGAGCAATCCCGGGTGCGCGAGGAAGTTAATGCGGGCTTAACAAATCTCCCGCGCGCGGCTCACATGGCGTTTACCCGCCCAGTCCATGCTGGCTCCCATGCGCTTCGCTTTCGTGCTCCTCCTGCTCGCCTCGGCTGCGTCGGCCGCCGACGTGCGGCTGGCGTTTGAGCTGCGCTGGCGGGGCGCGCCGCTCGCCGTGCCGTCGGCTCCCGTGCGCAACGACTCCGGCCAGACCCTGCGCCTCACGCGCTTCGCCGCGCTCGTCTCGGGCGTCACGCTCGTGCGCTTCGAGGGCAGCGCGGTGCAGCTCGACGGCCAGTACGGTTTCATCGACGCCGAAACCGGACGGCTCACGGTCACGCTGCGCAACGTCCCCGCGGGCGATTACACCGGCCTCGCGTTTCAACTCGGCGTGCCCGCCGCCGCCAACCATGCCGATCCTTCGCAGTGGCCCGCCGCTCATCCGCTCAACCCAATCGTCAACGGCCTGCACTGGGGCTGGCAGGGCGGCTATGTGTTCGCCGCGCTCGAGGGCCGCTGGCGCGCGAACGACACCGCCGAGGAGCGCGGGTTCTCCTACCACCTCGCTACTGATGCGCACCTGATGAAGCTCCGCTTCGTGTCGCCCTTCAGCGTGCAAGGCGACACGACCATCGGCCTCGCGCTCGATCTCGGCAAGGTCTTCGGCCCGCGCTCCCTCGCCGCCGGCGACGGCAGCGAGACGACGCACTCCGGCAAAGACGACGCTCTCGCTGCGACGCTCGCGCAGGCATTGGAGCGCGCGGGATTTTTTCTCGAAGCAAGGCCCACGCCGGCAGCGTCTCCGGTTGGCGATTCGGGGCGTAAAAATCCTCCCACGAAAGGCACTGCCACCGGCGCGATGCCCTACGCTTTCAATGTTCCCGTGGGCTTCCCGCAGCCCGAGCTGCCTGGCGATAATCCGCTCACCGTCGAGGGCATCGCGCTCGGCGAATCGCTCTTCAACGACCGGCGTCTTTCGAAAAACAACCGGCAAAGCTGCGCCAACTGCCACCGCGAGCGGCTCGCGTTTACCGATGGCGGCGCCTTCAGCACCGGCGTGGACCGCGTGCAGGGCACGCGCAGTTCGATGCCGCTCTTCAATCTCGCGTGGCAGCCGGCCTACGCGTGGGACGGCACCCAGTCGCACATCCGCGACCAGTCGATCAAGGCCATGACGAGCGAGATCGAGATGCACGGCGATCCCGCGACCATCGTTGCGACGCTCGAAAAAGACGCCGCGCTCCGGGCGAAATTCGCCGCCGCCTTCGGCTCGCCGGAAATCTCCGTCGCCCGCATCGGCCTCGCGCTGGAGCAGTATCTGCTGACCATCGTGTCCGGCGATTCGAAGTTCGACCGCGCGACTCGCAGTCTCACCACGCTGACCGAAGAGGAGCAGCGCGGTTTCACCCTCTTCGCCACCGAGTACGATCCCGCGCGCGGCCGCTACGGCGCGGATTGCTTCCACTGCCACGGCGACGCGCTCTTTTCCGACTACAGCTACAAGAACAATGGCCTCGACCGCACCTTCCTCGACGAGGGCCGCGCGCTCGCGACGGGCCGCGAGACTGATCGCGGCAAATTCAAGACCCCCTCGCTCCGCAACGTCGAGCTCACCGCGCCTTACATGCACGACGGCCGCTTCGGCCTGCTGGAGGATGTCGTCGCCCACTACGATCACGCTATCCGTCGCTCCGCGACCCTCGACCCCAACATCGCCAAACACCCCGACGAGGGCCTGAAACTCAGCGACGCCGATCAGCACGCACTCGTGGCCTTCCTAAAAACGCTCACCGAAGAGAAGTGGAAGCGAAAGTAAGGGACGCATCCTTCCGACCTGTAGCGGCGCTCTATGAGCGCCGATTGACCCCGCCCGCTTGCGGGCACCTTCGGCGGTCATAGACCGCCGCTACAGAACGATCCGCTGATCGCTCACTCTTCGCCGTCCCAATAAGGCTCCTCCGTCATGCGGAAAAATTTCCCCTGCGGACGAAAGCCCCACTTGCCCGTGTCCGGATAGAAGAAGATGTCGCACGGCGGATTGTCCGCGATGAGCAGGAAAATCAGATCGTCCGTCGCCGACGCATTCGTGATCTGGTGCGCTTCCTCCGGCGGATGAAGGATGACGTCGCCCGCGCGCAGTGTGAGGCGCTCGGCATTGACGCGCACATTCGCCGTGCCGCTGAGGATGTAGAACATCTCCCACTGCGTCGTGTGCGAGTGAAACGGGCAGCCGCACTCACCGGGACCGAGTTTCTGCAATTCGAGATCGAAGGGATGGCCACCGAGTCCAACCGCCGCGCGGCGTTTTGCGCCGAGGGCGATAGAGAGTTCCTTGCTGGAGCCGCGGAATTTTTTCTTCGGCGAATCCCAAACCTCCCACGGCAGTGTATCCGGATTTATCCTACGCTGGGCGAAAGGCGCGGCGGGTGCGGCCGGTGGCGAGAGTGGCGGTTTGTAGTCTCCCGCGCTCGCGGGCTGCGCGTCCTCGCCGTCGAAGTAGTCGGCTTCCGTTAGGCGAAAGACCTTCATCGGCGGGCGCAGGCCCCACTTGTCGGAGTCGGGGTAGTAGCAGCCGTCGAGCGGCGGATTGTCGGCGACGATGAGCACCTCCAGATCTCCGGGGCCGGGATTCGTGAGCTGCTGCGGCACGCCGGGCGGATGGAAGAAAACTTCGCCCGCGCCGACCGTATGCGTCTCACCCGCACTGCGCACGGTCCCGGTGCCTGCGAGCACGTAGAAGAGTTCCCACTGCGCGAGGTGCGAGTGATACGGGCACACCGCTGCGCCCGGCGGAATGCGGCGCATCTGCACGTCAAACGGATGGCCACCGCCCCACGTGCCGGTGTTGCGGATACCGCCGAGCGCGAGCGATACGTTGCGGAAGAACGAGTGAAACTTGCGCGACGGGGAGTGAATTTCCTCCCACGGCAGCGAGGGGATGTGCAGGTGCGGCATGGCGGGTCAGGGGAGGGCGAGCTCGATCACGTTGCGCCGCCGCACGCCGCTGCGGCCCTTCGCCGGTTTTCGTTCGGCGGGGGCGCTGTAGGCTTGGCGACGATAGCCGGGGCGATTCGGGTCGGCCGCGCAGCGGAGTTGGAAATCCTGCATGCGCGCAAACACGTCGAGCAGTTGCGCGGGCAGCGGGTACTGATCGAGACCCGCGCGCTCCAGCGCGAGCAGCAACTCGTGCGTGGCTTCCAGCGTCGAGAGGCACGCGGTGTGCGGCTGCTGCTTGATCACGTAGCGGCTCGGCGCGGTCGGCGTGAACATCACGCGCGGCAGCCGCTGCAGGCTTGGCGAGAGCTTCAGCATCTTCCGCCCGAGCGCCCACGTCGCATCGAGCAGAAAGACCACGAGCTGCCGCGCATCGTCGAGCGTCGCGAGTTCCGTGGCCGGTGCAGTGGAGAGATTGATCGCCTCGCGGCCCGGATAAACGAGCACGCAGTGATTGCGCGGATCGGCGATCAGCGCCTGCACGGCCTCGTGCGTGTCGAACTCGATGCCCATGTGCAGCTCGCTGTTCGGCAAACAAAGATGCGTGAGCCGGCCCGTGGCGGCTTTCTCCTGCTTGAATTCCTTCGGATGCATCAGGAACACGAAGCGCGTTCGCGTCGCCATGGGCACGAGCGACCCGCACCAGCACAACGGCTGGGGCCAGAAGCATCGATAGCACGTCTCACGCATGAGGTGCAGTTGTACGCCGAACCCCGCGCGAGGAAAGCGCGGAGTCAGACCGGCGACCGGTGCAGTACTGATCTTTTACACGAAGAACGCCAAGTTCGCGAAGAGCCGCAGGTGGTAGCTGCGAGCGCCAGCGAGCAGAAGTTTGAAATTGCCTCGATGGGGACGCGGCGCCCTCGCCGCGTTGACCCGAGAGAAAACGCGGCGAGGGCGCCGCGTCCCCATTGATTAACTCGGACTCTGCGGTGTCTCCGGCTGGCTCCGCTTCCACCGCACGTACAGCTCCTCGACCTTCGTTCGCGCCCACGGGGTTTTGCGGAGAAACGTGAGGCTCGATTTTACGCTCGGGTCGAATTGGAAGCAGCGCACCGGCACGTACTCGGCCATCTCGGTCCAGCCGAGATTGGTCGAGAGTTCGGTGACGATGGTTTCGAGCGTGATGCCGTGGAGCGGGTCCTTGGAGGTCATTCCTGCCACACCGATACGCCGGCGATAGGGAGATCGCGAGCGCCAACGAGCAGCTTCGCCCCGGCGGGTACCGGCGCGGTGATCGTCTTCTCCGTGAAGTTCGTCGCGATCCACAGGCCGTCGCGGAAATCGACGCAGAAGCCTTCGGGGAAATTCTCCACCGCTACGCCGGCGCGCGTGAGCTCATCGCGCACGAGCTGCGCTTCGAGCGTGCCGTCCTGCGTATCGACGCCGATGTACGTGACGCTGCCCTTGCCGAGGCGGCGCGTGACCGCTGCGGGCGCGCCGGAGTAGAATTGATCGGTGTAGCTCGCAAGCACGGTGCTGCCCGCGACGGGCTCGAGGATGTCGGCCCACGTCGACCACGTGTGCGTGGCGTCACCGGCTTTCACATGTCCGGTGTTGGGCGCGGGGAGCGTGTCGTAGGATTTGATCTTCGCGCCGATGAGATCGAGGATCGGCGCGGCCCACGGGCCTTCCCAGAGTTGGCCACGGCGATCTTTTTGGCCGGTGCGGCACGTGAGGATCAGGTGGCCACCCTGCTCGACGTAGGTGCGCCAACGCGCGACGAGCTTGTCGTCCACGAGCTGGTAAGCGGGCGCGATGAGAAACGGATACGCGGAGAAATCCTTGTCTTCGCCGATCACGTCGACGGGCGCGCCCGCGCGCTTGAGCGCCGAGTGGTACTTGAGCAGATGACCGTAGGAATCCCACGCCTTGTTCTGCTTGTGGTTATCGAGGTCCCAGCGGACATCGTAGCTGTAGAGGATCGCGGCGCGGCGCGCGGCATAAGCAGCCGGGAGGGGCGCATTGAGTTTGGCGACCGCGCGGAGCGACGCAACCTCGCGCATGGCCTGCGCGTACTGTTCGCCGCCGTTGGTCGGCGTCACGCCATCGGGCCCGACGAGACCGTAGTGATACATCTCCGCGCCCGCGCGCGGCTGGCGGAACCGATACGTGCACACGAAGCGCGAACCCGCCGCGAAGCAGCGCATGATCCATAGGCGCACCGCGCCGGGATACGGCTGCGGGTTGACCTCGCCCCAATTCACCTGGCCCGGCTGCAGCTCCATGATGCCTGCCTGGCCGTTGATGGTGCGCATGAAGTCCGCGGCAAACGTGAGCGTCGCGCTGCTGCCGAGACGGAAGCCCAGCGGGCCCTCGTTGGCGTTGCCGTGCACGGGATAGAGCGTCCACGACACGACATCGAAATCCTTTCCATTGAGCGACGGATCGACCGCGGGGAAATTATGGATGTGGTTCGTCGTGATCCACTGGTTGTGCCCGCAGTACTGGCGTAGGATGTCGGTCTGAAACTTCAGGTAGTCCGCGGCCTCCGCGGCAAACCACCGCTGCGCATCGAGCATGTGGTGCGGGTTGAACTGCGCGACGTACTCCTTCTCGTTGGGCAGGCGGATCTGGTCGAAGCGCTGGTACATCTGCGACCAAAACGCATTGCCCCAGTCGCGGTTCAGCGCGTCGATCGTGCCGTATTTCTGCGCGAGCCACGCTTGGAATTTCTTCTGCGACGGCGCGCTGAAATCCGGCTCCTTGCCGTAGTGCGTGAGCTCGTTGTCGAGCTGCCAGCCCCACACGCGCGGGTCTTTGCCGTAGCGACGGCCGAGTTCGTTGACGATCTTCGCGACGTAGCTCCGGTAAACATCCGAGCTCCACGTCGCGTGCTGCCGCGTGCCGTGGACCATCGTGCGGCCAGTAGCATCGACCATCAGCACCTCAGGGTGGCTCTCCGTGAGCCAGATCGGCGGCGCGGGCGTCGGCGTGCAGAGCACGACCTTGAGTCCCTGCTTGGCCGCGAGATCGATCGCGCGGTCGAGCCACGCGAAATCGTAGTGGCCCTCCGTGGGCTCCATAAAGGCCCATGCAAATTCGCCCATGTGGACGAACTCCATGCCCATCTTCTTGATGTTGCCCATGTCGCGCGGCCACTGCTCGGCGGGCCACGCCTCCGGGTAGTAGTAGACGCCGATGTTCATCAGATCGGCGGGCGGGAAAACGTAGCGATTGGCAGGCGCGGTGGTCTGGGCGGACATGGCGGGCGCGATAAGGGAGAGCGCAAACGCGCCAAAGGCGCGAAGCAGAAAGCGGTTCATGAGGGGAGCCGCAGCGTGCGCCCTCGCTCGTGAAGAGGAAACCGCAAACGCGCGAGGACAGTCAGGCGAGTGCGGTCGGTGATGGGACACAGAGGGCACAGAGAGCGGGGGAGAGGTCACGGAGAAAACCAAGTGATGCATGACGAAGCCATCGCCCGTAGCGCGGTGCTTCAGCCCGCGCGCTCGACACGATAGTGTGGGCTAAAGCACCGCACTACCACCGACTCCTCTGTGATCTCTCTTCCGTCTCTCTGTGCCCTCTGTGACCAGTAAGACGCCGCCGCAGCGCACTCAGACCGTCTCGAGCACCACCGGATTCGTCAGCGTGCCGATCTTTTCGATCTCGATGCTCACGGAGTCGCCGGCCTTGAGCCACACCGGCGGGTTGCGCGCGAAGCCAACGCCGTGGGGCGTGCCGGTGAGGATCACGGTGCCGGGCAGGAGTGTCTTGCTGCTGCTCAGGTACTCGATGATCGCGGGCACGTCGAAGATCATGTCGTTGGTGTTCCAGTCCTGCATCACCTGGCCGTTGAGGATCGTGCGGATCTGGAGCGCGTTGGGATTCGGGATTTCGTCGCGCGTGACGAGCACCGGTCCGAGCGGGCAGAAGGTGTCGAAGCTCTTGCCCTGGCACCACTGGCCGCCGCCGGCGTTGCGCTGCCAGTCGCGCGCGGAGACGTCGTTGCCGCAGGTGTAGCCGAGCACATAGTCGAGCGCCTGCGCGCGGGAGACGTTCTTGCAGCGACGGCCGATCACCACGGCGAGCTCGCACTCGTAGTCGACCGACACGCTCGCGAGCTTCTGCGGGATCTCGATCGCGTCACCGGGATTCTGCGCGGCGGCGGGATTCTTCACGAAGAGCACCGGGTGCGGCGGGAGCGGGCTGTTGCTCTCGGCGGCGTGCTTCTTGTAGTTCAGGCCGATGCACGGCAGATACACCGGCGCGACGGGCGTGAGGAGCTTGCCCGGCGTGACGACGCGGTCGGTCACGCGGAAGTCCCCGAAAATGTCGCCCGCGACTTCGCGAGCCGAGCCGTCGGCTTGGAGCGCGGCGTAGGCGGGACCGGAGGGAGAGAGATGGCGGATGAGGCGCATGGGCGAAAAGTTGAGGGATGAGAGTTGATGGTTGAGAGCCGTGAAAAGGAAGACGGAAAATCCGGGTTAAAGTCGGAGAAATTTTTCCCCTCGCGACAAAACGCGACCCGCGCAGAATAGCGTCATGTCCTCCGGAGCCGTTCCCCGCCGGAAAGTCGTGCTGATCGTCGGCACGGTGAAAGGCGTGTTCCTCTACCACAGCGACGAGGCACGCCAGGAGTGGCGCCTCACCGGGCCGCATCTCGGCGGCTGGGAAATTTTCGGCGTGTGCGGCGACCCGCGCAGCTCGCGCATTTTCGTGGGCACCTCGACCTTTCAGACCGGGCCGACGATCCGCGTCTCCAGCGATCTCGGTGCGACGTGGACGCCGGTGAAGCGCGACCCGCAGATGCCCGACGATTCGAAGGCCGAGCTGAAACACATCTGGCAGATCGTGCCCGGCCACCCCTCGCAGCCCGGCACATGGTACGCGGGTGTGGACGACGCCGCGCTCTTCGTGAGCCGCGACGACGGCGACACGTGGGACGAAGTCACCGGCCTCACCAATCACCCGACGCGCTTGATCTGGCAGCCCGGCTACGGCGGCCTCTGTCTCCACTCGATCATCGTCGACCCGACGAACGCGCAGCGCCTCTGGGTCGGGATCTCGGCCGTCGGCGTGTTTCGCACCGACGACGGCGGCACGACGTGGACCCTCTGCAACAACGGCCTCCCCAACATCGCGCCGGACTTTCTCACGGAGCCGTGCGGCCGCTGCGTGCACAAACTCGTGCTCGATCCCTCGCGGCCCGGTGCGCTCGCGATGCAATTTCACGGCGGCGTGTACCTGTCGGACAACGCCGGCGATTCGTGGACGCGCGTGTCGGCCGGGATGCCGCACGATTTCGGCTTCCCGATGGCCGCGACGCCCGAGGGCGGACTCTTCGTCATCCCGCTGATCGCCGATCAAAACCGCGTCGTGCCCGACGGCGCGCTCAAAGTCTGGCGCACGCGCGACCACGGCCGCACATGGCGCGCGATGACCAATGGCCTGCCGCAAAAGGAGCACTACGTCGGCGTCCTGCGCGACGGCATGACCGCCGACTCGCTTACGCCCGCGGGCGTGTATTTCGGCACGACGAGCGGCGAAGTGTATTTCTCCAGTGACGACGGCGAGCACTGGACCCAACTCCCCGGCGCACTCCCGCGCATCACGAACGTCAAAGCGTGGGTGGTCTGACTGATGTTTGACATTGTTGCGATGCCGTGGGCATCGGAGTCTTTGAGCGAGCGTTGATTCGCCGATTTACGGCTCGTTTTGCCCGCGTGGGGTCGCAATCTCCGCTGATGACTATTCGCGCTGTCTGCTTTGTGAGTTGCTTGGTGGTCTCGATTCAGGCCATTCGCGCTGATGAAGGCATGTGGCTATATACCGCTCCTCCCCGGGCGCAGATGGAGAAGCAGTACGGTTTTAGCGTGACTGAGGTATGGCTCGATCACGTCATGAAGTCTTCAGTGCGTTTCAATAGCGGTGGCTCCGGGGCCTTTGTGAGTGCTGACGGCTTGGTGATAACCAATCATCACGTCGGGTACGATGCCTTGCAGAAGATGAGCACGGCGGAAAAAAACTATGTGCGAGATGGCTTCATGGCCAAAGATATCGAGGCCGAGGTGAAGTGCGCCGACATGGAGCTGAATGTCCTGCAGTCCATCGAAGACGTCACTGGGCGGGTTAATGCCGCTTTGCCTGCCGGGAAGGGGGCAGCAGAGGCTGCTGCGGCGAGGAAGAAAATAATTTCGGAGATTGAAAGTGAATCGCGTGAAAAGACGGGTCTGCGGAGCAACGTCATCGTCCTCTATCAAGGCGGTGCGTATCATTTATACCGCATGAAGCGCTACACGGATGTGCGGCTCGTCTTTGCGCCGGAAGAGCAGGCGGCACTTTTTGGCGGAGATCCCGATAATTTCGAGTTTCCGCGCTACGACTTGGATATCTGCTTTTTCCGGGTTTATGAAAATGGACACCCGGTACGGCTGGAGCACTTTCTCAAGTGGTCCATGGAGGGCCCGCATGAGGGAGAAATGGTGATCGTTTCCGGTCATCCAGGCAGTACGAGCCGACTGCTGACGCTGGCAGAACTGGAATACCTGCGCGACAAGCAGCTGCCTTTCCAGCTTGAGGTGCTGAAGCGTCGCGAAGTGCTGCTCACGGCGTGGAGTGCGCGCAGCGAAGAAAATGCGCGCCGCGCCAAGGACGCGCTATTGACGGCCCAAAACGCTCGCAAGGTTCGCGATGGCCAGCTCGCCGCCCTGCAGAATCCAGCGTTTATTCAGCAGAAGGCAGCGGCGGAGATGGAGTTTCGGCGCTTGCTGGCCACCCGGGCGGACGGAGCGGAGGCGCTTGCGGCGCTTGATCGCGTCGCTCAGGCACAAGCGGCCATCCGCGAGGTGGCACCGCGCATGCGGCTGCTTGAAAGCGGCGCTGGCTTTGAATCGGACTCGTTCACGATCGCCCGCCAGCTGCTGCGCGCCGGCGACGAGCGATCAAAGCCCAATGGCGAGCGGTTGCGCGAGTACACGGATGCACGGCGCGAGTCGTTGGAACAGCAACTTTTTTCCGACAAGCCGATCTATCCGGATTTTGAGGTCGTCAAGTTGGGCGACGCTTTGACGCTTTTGACGGAGCAGTTGGGTTATGACGACGTTCTCGTGCAGACTGTATTGGCAGGCCAGACTCCTCGCGTGCGCGCCGCCAATCTCATCCGCGACACCCGCGTACGTGAGGTGGCCTTTCGCAAGGAGCTCCATGCGGGTGGTGCGGCGGCCGTTGCGGCCGCGCACGATCCGATGATCGAGGTCGCTCGGGCGATTGATGAAGCTTCCCGAGTGGCACGCCGGGTCACTGAAGTACAGACGGAGACCAAGCGGCAGGCATATGCGGTGATCGGAGCCACCCGATTTGCGTTACAGGGCACGGCGAGCTATCCCGATGCCACATTTACTCTGAGGCTCTCTTACGGTGCAGTGCGGGGCTACGAGGTCGGTGGTGCGATGGTGCCGCCGATGACGACACTCGGTGAATTGTATGCCCGCAGCCAGGCGCAGCACGATCGCGAGCCTTTCGATCTGCCTCCCCGGTGGGCAGCTCGAGAGTCCGCCGTCGACCGCCATGTGCCCTTAAATTTTGTCAGTACCTGCGACATCATCGGCGGCAACTCCGGCAGTCCCACCGTCAATCGCGCAGGCGAGTTTGTCGGCATTGTCTTTGACAACAATGAGCCGGCATTGGCTGGCGATTTTGGCTATGACGCTGACCGCGGACGAGCCATCAGCGTACACAGTGCAGGTATCTTGGAGGTGCTGCGTCACATCTACGGAGCGGATGCCCTGATCGGCGAACTGACGCATGGTGCACGCTGAGTTGTAGGGACAAAAAAAGCCTGCACCGGTGAGGTGCAGGCGATCGAGGCTCGGCCGTCTCTTTGAGAGATGGCGTGTCTGGATGCGAATTAGATCGGATCTCCGTTTTCGATTTCGGGCGTGCGGACCAAAATGGGATCGCCATTTTCAATATCCGGCGTGCGAACAAAGATCGGGTCGCCGTTCTCGATGTCCGGTGTGCGAACAAAGATGGGGTCTCCATTCTCGATGTCCGGCGTGCGGACAAGCGAGGGTTGCTCGTTCTCGACGTCCGGCGTGCGGACCAAAACGGGATCTTCGTTTTCGATATCAGGAGTACGCATCACGCGTGCCGAGAGTTTGCCGTGAGACTCAGCCGCCATCTGTGCGATCAGGCGGACGGCAAGCAATGGCGAGTGGGCGGCATCTTGAGCGCCGGGCGCACGAAGGAGGGGGCGATCTTGATTCTCGATGTCCGGCGTCCGGGCATGAGCGGTGGCGGTTAGGGAGGAAACGGCGGTCAAAGCGAACGCCGTGAGCAGTATCGGGTGTCTTAGTATTTTCATAGTTAGCGCCGGTTGGCGCCAAAGTGTTGAAGGGAAATAGTTTCGGTCGCCCGCTGGGGTCGGCTAGGCAGAAGCGGGTGGGTAGGACGCAGGGATGTCGGTCGGAATCAAATCGGATCCTGGCTTTTGATCTCAGGCGTGCGCACGAATTTCTGACCTTCGTTTTCGATTTCAGGGGTACGCATGACAGGTCCGGCGGGATGGTGAGGCGACGTGGCCGCCATCTGTGCGATCAGGCGCACAGCTAGGAGTGGGGAGTGATCCGCACTTATTGCGCCCGGCGTGCGCAGAAGCGGAGGTTGCTCGTCGTTCTCAATGTCGGGGGTACGTAGAAACGTGGGCTCATAGTCGTTTTCGATGTCCGGCGTCCGGGCGTGAGCGGCGGCGGTTAGCGAGAAAACGACGCTCAGCTTGAGGGCCGCGGCTAGTATCGATCGTTTAAGTAGCTTCATAATGAGTGCTGGTTAGCGCCAAAGCACTGAGCGGGAGGGCTGGCTTCAAAGGCGATGCAGATCACTTCGCGGTACGGGGCACGCGATATTCATGCAAGCATCGGCCTAGGGTGCATGAACTGAAAAATTTAATCAGCGGCTCACCTGCGAATACCGCTTAGATTGGCCATCATGGCAAAGTGAAGGAAAGAGACCGGCTAGATCGGGCTTTCTTCCCAAGCTCAATGTCGGGGTAAACGCGATGACAGTGACCTAGCAAACGGTGGCGAGAGCTATCGCCACGACGAGGGGCGCTGGATTTTCGCATGGATAGCACGGCCAGCGTCGATCAGGGATTACTTGAGTCAATATGTAACGTGGCGATGCCAGATTTTTGCGCTGGGCTTCGTGGCGCAAGTGAGGGCTGTGCGGGGTGATTGGATGCGTGGGGCGGCGGCTGCCGTCTCGATCAGGTGCAATCAACTCGTCCGGTGTGCCCATGCGGGCGGCAGCTCATTCTGCTCGCAGGATGATATTGGGGTCGGTGCGAGTCGCGGCGTGCGCAGGTATCCAAGTTGCCGCGAGCGTGATGAGCGCGAGCACCAATAGCGGCACACCGAAGACCACCGGATCAAAAGCGCTCACGTGAAACAGCAGCCCGCTGAAGATGTGCAGCAGTCCGACAGAGAGCAGGAGCCCAAGACAGGCGCCCATCGAATAGGAAACGAAACTTCGTCTGATCACCATCGTCCGGAGCGAGGCCGGGCTGGCACCCAAGGCTAGGCGGACGGCGAGTTCCTTGGTGCGGGTTTCCACCAGGCAGGCGGCAATCCCATATACGCCGATCGCGACGAGCAGGAGGCCAGCCACCGAAAACGTGCCAATGAGCATGGGGCCGAAACGTTCCGATTGTGTTGCGTGCTGCACATGGTCGCTCATGCGCATGACTTCATAAATCGGCTGGCTGGGATCCAGGTGGTGGACGCTCGTCTCGATCGCTTTGGCCGTCGAAGCGAGATCCCCGGTGGCTCGAGCCGCAATGAAAACCGGTGAGCGCCGATTCTGCTGCGGGTATGCCAGATACCACGCGGGCTGAGTGGCCCGGAGGCCGCCAATATAGTTCTCCTTCAAATCTGCGATCACGCCTACGACCGTGCACCACTCACCAGGCTTGCGATAAAAACGAATGCGTTTGCCGATCGGATCCTCTCCCGGCCAAGCGAGATTGGAAAAGGTCACGTTGACGATTGCGACGGCTGGCGCCGTGCTCCGATCTCGGGCCTCGAATAACCGGCCGCGCGATAAGGTCGCTCCGAGCGCCTCCAGATAGCCGGTGCTCACAAGGCGAAAATTGGCGAGCAGCGCACCGTCCGGCATTGAGAGTGGGCCCGTCTCTGCGCTGCACGATTCGCTCAGCCCTTCCGAATGCAGTGGGATGCGATTGCTAAAGCCGGCCTGCTGGACGCCGGGAAGCGCCCGCACTTGCTCGATCAGGGGATCGAGGAGGTTGAGACGTTTTTCCAGCGTGTCATAGCGTGCACCCGGCAGGCCGAGCCGCAGGGTGATGACATTGTCCGGCTGGAACCCCAGCGGTTCTTGTTGCACGTGGGCAAGACTCTTGGCGAGCGCGCCCGCACTCGTGAGCAGGGCGAGTGAGAGCCCGATCGCCACGACAAGGATGATTTCTCGGCTGCGTGAGCCTGTCGCGGATCGCGAACCGCTGCCTTGTTGAATCGATCGCCATGGATCGAGGCGCAGCGCGCGCCATGCGGCGGGCAGGCTGAAGAGAGGTGCCGTGATCAGTATCATCACGCCGACAAACCCGAGCACACGCCAGTCGAGACCTGGTTGCTCGACGGTACTCACAAGGGCAAAGGCCTTGGCGGGGCTGAGCGCAAAGATCGCCGGAGTAAGTGCGGTCGCGAGAGCCAAACCCAATAGGCCGCCAACGATCGCCAACGCCACCGATTCGACGAGGAGTTGGTGAAAAATATCCCAGCGGTTTGCCCCGAGAGCGATGCGGATCGCCAGCTCGCGTTCTTGGTTGAGGGAGCGCAGCAGCACTAGATTCGCGGCGTTGGCGCACGCGATCAGAACCAGAAGCACCACAGCCCCGCCAAGCAGGCTGAGCTTTCGAGTCAGCATGCGTTCGTTGTCTTCGAATAGATGATTGCGAAGAGGGAGAGCGAGTGCCGTCCAGTTGCGCTGCTGGGCGGGCTGGTCCTGCGCCAAATGAGCGGAGATGGTCTTAAGCTCCAGATCCGCTTCGTTCACAGTTGCGCCGTCCTTCAGGCGAGCCACGGTCCAGAGTTGATGGCTGTAGCGCGTCGTTTCCGCGCCGATGGCGGCACGTTCCAGTGGTATGTATATTTCAGTGTGCGACGGCAGATCGATCCCGGCGGGCGCCACGCCAACCAAGATGTAGGGTTTTTCGTTGAGGACAAGGGCTTGACCGATCGCGTCTGCCCTCCCTCCAAATCTTCTTTGCCAAGTTTCAAATCCGACGACTGCGACCGAGGTGGCGCCAGTCTCGTCTGCGGGCTCGAACAACCGACCGAGCGCGGGTCTGATGCCCAAGGTTGTGAAATAGGCGCTGTCGGCGCGGGCCCCGCGGAGCATCTCCGTGGTTTCCGGACCACTCAGGGTCACGGGCAGGGCTGAAGCGGCGCCGATACTGGAAAAGCATCGGGAGGAGGCGCGCCAGGCTTCGATCTCGGCAAAAGCGCACAAAAAATATTGACCGTTATTTGTGTGCGAAATTGGCACCACGAGCCGCTCAGCGTGGGGCAATGGCAGTGGCCGAAACAGGAGAGTGTCAGCCACCGAAAACACGGCAGTGCTCGCGCCGATGCCCAGCGCAAGGGTGAGTGCGACGGCCGCGGTGTAACTCCATCTTTTGGATAGCGCCCGAAGCGCCAGCGCGAGATCATGCATAGGGACCTGGTGCTGACACTGGCGGCGGGCGCGTGCCGGTGACGATGCTTTTGTGTTCTGAGATTGCGCGAAGGTGCGTGGCGGCCACTCGGCTAACCAAATGGCTCGCGGACTCGCCTCTCAGCCGGACGGCCTGCTCTCGACCGATAAAAAAACCCGCCGGGGTGGCCGGCGGGTGAGAGGATTATTCTTCGTTGTCGTAGCCAGGGTCGAAGAGGCCGATGGAGCCGGAGTTCAGGTCCTGAATACCGAGGGTGTATTCCCAGTAGCCTGATTTCTCGTTCGAGTCGACGATGCTGATGGTGTAGGTCGACGGGGTGACATCATAGCCGTCGATGTTGGCTTTCACGGCGATGTCCCCGACCAGCATCACCACGGGAAACGCGCCGATGTTCTGGCTGACTTGCTTCGGTCCGTAGGTGAAAAACGCGCCGAAGATGTAGAACAGGTCCGTGCTGCCGGTCTTGTTGATCAGCGTGTACTCCGCGCGGCACGGCGTGCCTTTGGGCACGGCGACCTGCAGTGTGTCGTCCTCCAGAGTGTAATAGGGCGGCGCACTGGTGTCAGGATTCGGGGTTTGCGAGGTCAGTTCCATCGTCGCGGTGACCTCCGCATACCCGCCCGGCTCTTTGGAGGGCGTAAAGCTGGTCATGGTGACATTCACGTGGCAGTTAATCATTTCGCTCATGGCGTGCTATTTTTTTTGGTTTGGGTTCGGACTGAGGGTGGAAGAGACGGAGTCCAACGTGGATTCCGCCAAAGGATCGAGGGGGTGGTAGCCGATTTCCCGGAGTCGTTCGACGAGCTGCCGGGCTTCCGGGAGTTTGCCGAGCAAGGCGGCGGCTTGTATTGCGGGATCGAGGAAGCGCCAGTCGCTCGTTGCCGGGAGGCGGGGCTCGAGCACTTCAACGGCGCGAGTCCAGTAAGTGCGGGCGAGCTCGGGTTGAGATTGCGCTGAGGCGATACGTCCTGCCACGAGACACGACTGGGCAAACTCGGTCACGGCTCGGTCGTCGGCCCGGGCCTCTTTGATCAGCGTCTCCCCGAGTTCGCAGGCTTGTTTTGCCGCTTCTGCTGCGTCCGGTCGGTGTGTCGCCAGGCGTAGATTTGCCTCCAAGCGCCACGCGGTGGCGAGGGTGGCGGGAAAGATGCGCGACGAAGGCTCGGCTTGGATGAGGGTGGCAACCTTGTCGCGGACCTCGACGAGGATTGGCGCCGCGGTGCCGAAGTCGCCATCGGCGAGCGACAAGGCGACTTGCTTTAGGCGTCCGTTGAGCAGCGCCTGCTGCCACTGACGATTTTTCGGATCTTGGGTGACGAGCGCTTCGCGCAGGGCGCGGGCGCGATCGTAGTTGGCTGACGCTTCCGGGCGTTGCCGCAACATCAACTGGACATCGGCGGCGAGTGCGAGACTGTCGGCGAGGCGAAGGCGCCAGCGGGTGGCCTTGGGCTCCAGTGTGATGAGCGCTTCGTAGCGGGTCGCGCTGCCGAGGAAATGCTTGGCTGCCTCCGTCAGTCGACCGTCGCGCTCAGCGACGCTCCCGAGCCACGAGTCGTTGTCAGCGAGCCGATATTGAAGCTGGGCGTCGTTTGGCTTGGCCGCGAGCAAGAGCTCGACCGCGGCGCGCTCGGATTGAAATCCTTTCAGCGCTTCTCCGAGATTGCCGCGGGTGAGTTCCATGGCCGCAAGGTTGTGCTGGCTGTACGCGACCTCGAGCTGCGCTCGTGCGTGATTGGCATCGATCTTCACGAGGCCGAGCGCGGAATCGCGATAGCGGGTCGACCACTCGCTTTCGGCCTGGAAGTCGCCGCGGCGCAGGGCCACGAAACCGTTCCAGTACTCCGCCTGGGCTCGTTCGAAGAGCATGTCGGCGTTTTCGGGATGGCGCGTGACGAGGGCGGCGGAGCGTTGATACGACGCGGCAAAGGCCGCCGCGGCGTCGTTGTAGCGCGCCTTTTCCATGTTGGTCTCACCGATCTGGTAGAGCGTCTTCGCCTGGATGGTCAGCACCGTGTCGGTGAGGTCGCGCGGATCGAGCGCGGCGAAATAGTCCGTGGCCTTCTTGTCGACGGCGGCGAGCGCATCGACATTTACGTTTTTCAGCTCGGTGCGAAAATTCCCGAGCATGAAGCCGAGCATGTCCTCGGCCTGGTCTTGACGGCGCTGGGCATCGGCGCGCGCGAGGGACTCGGCGTGGCTCGCGGCGGTGGCGGCGTCGCGGGCGGTGTTGGCGTTGTCGCGCTCGGTGTTGGCGGCATGCTCGGCACGCGTGGCGCGCACGGCTTGGCGCACGCTGATCACGGTACCGACGATGAGTGAGATCGCGATCGCCGCGGCGCTGGCGCAGGCGACGCGGTGGCGCGCGACGAAGCGTCGGCTGCGGTAGAGCGCGCTCGGCGGGCGTGCGATCACCGGTTCCTGGTTCAGGTGGCGACGGATGTCGTCGGCGAGTTCCTGCGCGGAGCCGTAGCGCTCGGCGCGATCTTTTTCGAGGCAGCGCGCGGCGATCCAGTCGAGGTCGTCGCGCAGCATCGCCGCGAGCGCGGCGGACGTGGTGTCGCGCTCGCCCGCGATCTCGTTGCGCTCCTCTTCCGGTAACGCGACGAAGCGCGCGGGGAGCAGCGGTGGCTCGGTCTCGCGGATGATGCGGCGGACGGCATCGACTCCGGCGCCTTGGAAAAGTTTTACGTCAAACGGCAGCCGGCCGCAGAGCAGTTCGTAGAGCAGCACGCCGAGTGCGTAGACGTCGCTGCGCGTATCGATGTCGAGGTCGCGCTGGTCGGCCTGCTCGGGGCTCATGTACGCGGGTGTGCCGATGAACTGCCCCACGCTCGTCACGAGCGTGTGCTCGGTGAGGCGATCCTGGGTGGCCTTCGCGATGCCGAAGTCGATCACCTTGGGCGCGGGCGCGCCATCGAGGTTGGAGATGAGGATGTTCGACGGTTTTACGTCGCGGTGGATGATGCCTTTCTGGTGCGCGTGCTGCAGCGCGAGACACACCCGGGCGAAAAGCGCGAGGCGCTCCGCGATGGGCATGCGGTGCGCATCGCAGTATTTGTTTATGGGCACGCCGTCGACGTACTCCATCACGAAGAAGGGCCGGCCTGCCTCGGTCGATCCCGCGTCGAGCACGCGTGCAATGTCCGGGTGATCCATCAACGCCAGCGCCTGCCGCTCGCCTTCGAAACGCGCGATGACTTGGCGCGTGTCCATGCCGAGCTTGATGATTTTCAGCGCGACGCGGCGGCGGACGGGGACTTTTTGCTCCGCGAGATAAACGGAGCCCCAGCCGCCCTCGCCGATTTTCTTGACCAGCGTGTAGCGGCCGATGACGTCGCCCGGTTGTTCATCGGGCTGCTGCGGGATGCGCGCGACCGCGGGGCGCAGGAGAAAATCCCCGGCGCGGTCGTAACCCTTGAGCAGGGCCTCGACTCGGGAGCGGGCGTTGGAATCGGCACCACAGGTGCGGTCGAGATAAGCGGCGCGGCTGCCGGCGGGGAGCGCCCGGGCTTCGCCGAAAATGTCGTCGTCGCGGGTCATGGGACGGAGATCAGGCGGCGGGAGGAGGGTGGTGGAGAGTCGAGGCGACAAGGGTGGCTGTAATATCAACGCGAGATCGTCGCGCCAAATACGCCACGGGGGCCGAAGATTTTTCTGATTATTCTAAAATCCGCTCGACTCCACTCAACCGCCGCGCAGGCGCGTGACCTCGTTGAACAACCACGCGCGGGCATAGGCCCAGTCGCGATCAGCGGTGCGGATCGAGATGCCCAGCACCTCGGCCGCCTCCTCCAGGGAAAGCCCCACGAAATAGCGATGCTTCACCAGCTCGGCCTTGCGCGCATCGTGCGCGGCGAGAGCATCGAGCGCCTCGTTGACGAGCAGCAGCTCATCCGGGTCGGCTGTGGTCGCGATGACATCGAAGCCCGTATCGCTCGCGCTGACCTTGCCGAGGTCGCCACCGTGGCGGATGGCGCGCTTGCGGCGGGCGTTGTCGATCAGGATGCGGCGCATCGCCTCGGCGGCTGCCGCAAAGAAATGTGCGCGATTGGCCCACGCCGGCTGCTCGTCGCCGCCCAAACGTAACCACACCTCATGCACGAGCGCGGTGGGTTGTAGGGTCTGGCCCGGCATCTCATGCGCCATCTTGGCGGCGGCGAGATGGCGCAATTCGTCGTAGACCAGCGGTAGCAATTGCTCCGCGGCGCGCGGGTCGCCCTCCTGGATTCGTTGGAGGACGTGCGTGATTTCGCCGTCGTTCACGGTGCCGACAAAAGCGGGAAACGCGCTCATATAAAGGAAGAAAGACAGGTCGATCATGGCGGCGCGTGTTAACCTGATCGGCCTTTTGCAAAAAAAGTTCAGCGGACATGGCGGATTTTGGCCGGAGATTTCGCGTTGTAGGGTATGACGACCCACCCTTTTGTGCCGTTCCCCTCGGACCAGACGCGTCAGGAGAGCGCCGCGGCGATGGCCCCCACGGCAGTCCCGATCGAGCCGGGCGTCAGCCGGTGGCTCTTCGAGAACCGTATCGGGTCGCTCACCCGCGCCATCTTTCGAGAGCGTAATTTCCGGGCCGAGATCCGCCCCTCCACCGAGGAGATCGACGCCCAGGTGACCGCCCGCACCGCCGAGCTGGAGACAACGATCTCCACCCTCCGCGCCGAGATCGACCGCCGCATCGTCGTCGAGCGCTACCTCACCTGCGCCAAGACCGCCGCCGAGGCCGCCAATGTCGCCAAGAGCGCCTTCCTCGCCAACATGAGCCACGAGATCCGCACCCCGATGAACGGCATCATCGGCATGGCCAGCCTGCTGCGCGCCACCTCGCTCAGCGAGGAGCAGGCCGATCTCGTCCAGACCCTCTGCCAGAGCGGCGAGTCGCTGCTCACGATCATCAACGACATCCTCGACTTCTCCAAGATCGAGGCCGGCCGGCTCACGCTGGAGGCCATCGACTTCGACCTCGCCGAGGAGCTGCAGCTCGCCGTCGCCCTCCACTCTGAAGCCGCCGCGCGCAAGGGCCTCGAACTCGTTCTTGATCTCGATGCTCTCGTGCCCGCGCGCGTCAACGGCGACCCCGTCCGCCTGCGTCAGGTCGTCCTCAATCTCCTCAGCAACGCCATCAAGTTCACCGAGCGCGGGGAGGTCGTGCTGAGCGTGCGCCTCGAGCATGAGCTCAACGGCCGCTCGCGCCTCTGCTTCGCCGTCACCGACACCGGCATCGGCATCTCGCCCAATGTGCAGGGTTCGCTTTTTCAGCCGTTCGTGCAGGCGACGGCCGACACCGCGCGGCGTTTCGGCGGCTCGGGCCTCGGGCTCGCGATCTGCAAGCACCTCGTCGAGTTGATGCACGGCGAGATCGGCGTGATCAGCGCCGAGGGCGCGGGCTCCACCTTTTGGTTCAATGTCGAGCTGGCCCAGCCCAAGGAAGCCGCTCCTGAAACCGCCCCGGTCGAGTCTCCGCTCGAGGGCCGCCGCGTGCTGATCGTCGACGACAACGCGACCAACCGGAAACTCTTCACCCACCTCGCCGCGTCGTGGTCCATGCAGCACGCCGCCGTCGACTCCGCTGCTGCCGCGCTCGATCAACTCCGCACCGCCGCGAGCGCGCAGACGCCCTACGAGCTCGTGCTGCTCGATCATCACATGACCGAGGCGGACGGTCTCGACCTCGCGCGCTCGATCCGCGCCGACGCGTCCATCCCGCGGCCCACGCTCGTGATGCTCACGTCCCGCGGCGAGCGCCTCACCAAGGTCGAGATGGACGAGCACGGCATCGCCGCCTGCGAGCTGAAACCCATTCATCCGAAAAAACTCCAAGCCACGCTTGGCCGCGTGATCGGCGAGCAGCTTTTCGCCGCGCGCACGACATCTGTTTCCCCGGCCGCACCTTCATCGCTCGGCACCGGCGCGCGCCCAATGTCGCTGCTCCTCGTGGAGGATAATCCGATCTGCCAGAAGGTGATGTCGCTCCACCTGCGCAATCTCGGCCTCGCCGCCGACACCGCTTCCAATGGCCGCGAGGCCATCGAGGCCCTGCGCCGCAAGACCTACGACGTCGTCCTCATGGACCAGCGCATGCCCGAACTCGACGGCATCGAGGCCGTGAAGCTCATGCGCGCCGCGCAGGCTGCCGGCGAACCCGGTTTCCCCCGCTCGCTCCGCATCGTTGCCGTGACGGCCAATGCCCTTCCCGGCGACCGCGAAGCCTGTCTCGCCGCCGGCATGGACGATCACCTCGCGAAGCCCGTGAGCCCCGACGCTCTGCGCAAGGTCCTCACGCGCTTCGCGACCGCGTGAAACGAATTGGTCAGTGGTTCGATACATAGCCAGACAGTAGCAACAACAGGAGGCGGCCCGCCCGCCCGCGAACGGGCGGGCCGCCATTCCTGACGAGTTTTTTCATCCGCGAATGGCCGCGAATCCACGCGAATGAAAAACCACCACTCGTGATTTCGGTGGGTTTATTTTTTACACGAAGAACGCAAAGATCGCGAAGAGCCGTCTCTCGGAATTTGCATTCTTCAGTCGAAATCAAAGCGCTGAAACCGCGATTGCCCGGTCTTCATTCGCGTGAATTCGCGTCCATTCGCGGTTGAAAAAAAGAACGCCGAGCCCGCGAAGCATCTCTTCGCGACCTTGGCGTTCTTCGTGTAAAAAATTCTTACCGCGCAACCACGCGCTCCGCCGCTCACGCTTCCGCGTACGCCTCCATGCCGACGCAGGAGCACACGAGGTTGCGGTCGCCGTAGACGTTGTCCACGCGGCCGACGGCGGGCCAGAACTTGCTCGCGCGCACGAACGCGCTCGGGAAGGCCGCCAGCTCGCGCGAGTAGGGGCGCGTCCACTCGTTGCCGCAGCAGACCTTGGCGGTGTGCGGGGCGTTCTTCAGCGGATTGTTCACCTTGTCGGACTCACCGTTCACCACCGCCTGCATCTCGCCGTGGATGGAGATCAGCGCGTCGCAGAAGCGGTCGAGTTCGGCCTTCGCCTCGCTCTCGGTCGGCTCGATCATGAGCGTGCCGGGCACGGGGAAGGAGAGCGTCGGCGCGTGGTAGCCGTAGTCCATGAGACGCTTCGCGGCGTCCTCGGCCTCGATGCCGTTTTTCTTCCAGCCGCGGAGATCGACGATGCACTCGTGCGCGATCAGGCCCGCGTTGCCGCGGTAGAGCACGGGGAAAAACTTATCGAGGCGGCGCGCGACGTAGTTGGCGTTGAGGATCGCCATCTTGGTCGCGAGCGTGAGGCCGTCGGGCCCCATCATGCGGATAAACATCCACGAGATCACGAGGATGCTCGACGAGCCCATGGGTGCTGCGCTGACCGCACCGTTCAACTTCGCGCCCGACGAGACCACCGGGAAGACGTGACCGGGCAGGAACGGCGCGAGATGCTTCGCCACGCCGATCGGGCCCATACCCGGGCCGCCGCCGCCGTGCGGGATGCAGAAGGTCTTGTGGAGATTGAGATGGCAGACGTCCGCGCCGATGTGGCCGGGGGAGGTGAGGCCCACCTGCGCGTTCATGTTGGCGCCGTCCATGTACACCTGGCCGCCCGCGTCGTGCACGATGGCGCAGATGTCCTTGATCGCTGGCTCGAACACACCGTGCGTCGACGGATACGTGATCATCAGCGCCGCGAGCTGCGACGCATGCGTCGCGGCCTTGGCGCGGAGATCGGGGAGATCGACATTGCCATTCGCATCGCATGCGACCGGCACGACCTTGAAGCCGCACATCGCCGCCGTGGCGGGATTGGTGCCGTGCGCGCTCGTGGGGATGAGACAGATGTTGCGGTGCTTGTCGCCGCGCGACGCGTGATAGCCGCGGATCGCGAGCAGGCCCGCGTACTCGCCCTGCGAGCCGGCGTTGGGCTGGAGCGAGATCGCGGCGAAGCCCGTGATCTCGGCGAGCCACGTCTCGAGGTCGCGGAAGATTTTCTGGTAGCCGCGCGTCTGCTCCGCTGGAGCAAACGGATGCAGCTTGCCGATCTCGGGCCACGACACGGGGAACATCTCCGCCGTGGCGTTGAGCTTCATCGTGCACGAGCCGAGCGAGATCATCGAGTGGACGAGCGAGAGGTCCTTCGCCTCGAGGCGCTTGATGTAGCGCAGCATCTCATGCTCGGTGTGATAACGCGAGAACACCGCGTGCTGCAGAAACGCCGTCGTGCGCGCATGCGGCGCGGCGAACTCCGTATGCTGCGCCCCGATGGCTGTGAGCTGCGTGCCGAAGTCGCCCGCGGCCGATTCGCTGAAGAAAGAGATCAGCGCCTGCACGTCCTCCACCGTGGTCGTCTCATCGAGCGAGATGCCGACGGTGTGCGTGTCGATCTGGCGGAGATTGTACTTCTTTGCCTCGGCCGCGGCGTGCACGCGCGCGGCGGCGACGTTGCCGATGGTGAGCGTGTCGAAGACCGGCTCGGCGTTCACCGTCGCGCCCGCGGAGCGCAGGCCGGTGGCGAGCAGCTCGGTGAGGAGCTTCACGCGCTTCGCGATGCGCTTCAGGCCCTCGGGGCCGTGATAAACAGCGTACATCGACGCCATCACCGCGAGCAGCACCTGCGCCGTGCAGATATTGGACGTGGCTTTCTCGCGGCGGATGTGTTGCTCGCGCGTGCCGAGGGCGAGACGCATCGCGGGATCGCCCTGTGCATCCTTCGAGACGCCGACGAGGCGGCCCGGCATCTGGCGCTTGTGCGCGTCCTTCGTGGCGAGGAAACCCGCGTGCGGTCCACCGAAGCCGAGCGGCACGCCGAAGCGTTGCGCCGAGCCCACCGCGACGTCTGCGCCAAACTCACCCGGCGCGCGCAGCAGCGTGAGCGCGAGGAGATCGGTCGCGACGATCGTAAACGCGCCGACCGCATGGGCCGCCGCGAAGAACTTTTCGAAGTCGTGGATCGAGCCCGTGGTGTCCGGGTACTGCACGAGCACGCCGAAGCAGCCGGCCGCGACCTGATACGTGCGATGATCGCCTACGACCACCTCGACACCGAGCGGCTCGGCACGGGTCTTCACGATGTCGATCGTCTGCGGGTGACACTTATCGGACACGAAAAATGTGTGCCCCGTCGCGTGGCCCGGGCTCTCGGTGAGGCGGTGGCACATCATCATCGCCTCGGCGGCGGCGGTGCCCTCGTCGAGCATCGACGCGCCGGCGATCTCCATGCCGGTGAGCTCGGTGACGACGGTCTGGAAATTCAGCAGTGCCTCAAGGCGGCCCTGCGAAATTTCCGCCTGATAGGGCGTGTAGGCGGTGTACCAGCCCGGATTCTCGAGGATGGTGCGCTGGATGACCGGAGGCGTGTGGGTCTCGTAGTAGCCGAGGCCGATCACGTTCTTGAAGACCTTGTTCTCGCCCGCGATAGAGCGCAGTTCGGCGAGCGCGCCGCTCTCGCCGAGGGCGGCCGGGAGATTGAGCGCGCTGCGGCGGATCTGCGGGGGCACCGTGGCGTCGACCAGCGCGTCGAGCGAGGGATAGCCGAGCAGTTTCAGCATCTCCGCGTTGTCTTCAGCGGAGTCGCCGAGGTGGCGGCGGGCAAACGTGTCGAGAGGCGAGAGGAGGTCGCTGGACGAAGGCATGAGGATATGGATTTGGCGAACGTAGGCTCCGCGAAGGGCTGCGCAACCGCGATTTCACACCCCTCCGGCGGATCGTCCGCGCGGTCTCCCTGTAGGGTTTGATCCTACCTTGTTACAGCTCTGCAAATATAGTCCGCTCGGCTCCTGTGAGATTGACGATACGGTTGGCCCGTCCTTTGCATGGCGGTGCTTTTTTTTTGTGATCGCATCATCCTTCATCGGAGTTCTGTCGCAGTCAGGGTGGAGCCAGCAGGCCGCCGTTCCGAATCATCGGAGGTTTCCTCGCATCGCTCCCGCGACGGTGGATCGATCCCGCCAGAGGCGCTGATCGCCTCACTGCCTTCGGTCGGGCGGCCTTACGCTCGGCGACGGCTGTTTTTAATTTTCCACCCGTTCTCTCCGGGTGGTGCTGCTTGCTCCTTTTCATCGCTGCTCATCCCACCACATGTCCTCCGCAAGTCCGTCCACCCGCCCCTCGCTGACCGCCCGCTGCGGTGCAGTTTTCGTCGCGCTCTGCAGCCTCTGGCTGACCGCGACCGCCTCCGCGACCATCGACTCCTCGCTGCAGATGCAGACGGGCAATCCGTCCAGCGCCACCGCGGATACGTCGAACCACTCGCACTACCTCGTCCAGCGCGCGCAGTTCGCGATGGACTACAACGACACCACGCGTGAGCCCAACTGGGTCGCGTGGGATCTCACGACGGGCGATGTCGGCGGCAGCGGCCGCTCGAACTTCATCGTCGATAGCAATCTCCCCTCGGGCTTCTACCAAGTCCTCACCACCGACTACAGCGGCTCCGGCTACGACCGCGGCCACATGTGCCCCTCGGCCGACCGCACGGTGACGACCACGGACAACCAGCAGGTGTTCGTCATGTCCAACATGATCCCGCAGTCGCCCGACAACAATCAGGGCGTATGGGCCAGCTTCGAGGGCTACTGCCGCACGCAAGCCTCGGCGGGCAACGAGATCCTCATCATCTCCGGCCCGAGCATTTTCAACGGCTCGACCATCGCCAGCGGCGTCGCGATCCCCGGCTACACGTGGAAGATCGCCCTCGTCGTCCCGCTCGGCAGCGGCACCGCGCTCAGCCGCGTGACCGCCTCCACGCGCGTCATCGCGATCAAGATCCCCAACATCGCCGGCGTCCGCAACACGCCGTGGCAAAACTTTGTCACCTCCGTCGCGCAGATCCAGACCGACACGGGCTACACCTTTTTCAGCGCGCTGCCCGCGAGCGTGGCCAACGCCCTTCGCATCGTCGTCGACGGCCAGTCCAATGCCGGTGCGCCCGCGATCGTCGCGCAGCCCGGCTCGCAGACCACCGTGGTCGGCGGTTCGGCGACGTTCTCCGTCACTGCCTCGGGCGATGCGACGCTCACGTATCAGTGGTCGCACGATGAAAACGAGATCGCCGGTGCGACCTCAGATACCCTGACGCTCAACAACGTGCAGGCCGCCGATGTCGGCAACTACACGGTCGTCGTGACCAACTCCCTTGGCTCCGCCACCAGCAATGCCGCGGCGCTGATCGTTGGCGGTCTCCCGCCCTCGATCACCAACTCGCCGGTCTCCGAGACCGTCAACGCCGGCTCGAGCGTCACGTTCTCCGTCACCGCCAGCGGTTCGCCCACGCTCACCTACCAATGGCGCAAGGGTGGCACCGCCATCTCCGGCAACGCCTCCGCGACCACCTCCGCCCTCACACTTACTAATGTGCAGGCCGCCGACATCGCTTCGTATGATGTCGTTGTGACCAATGGCGTGGGCTCCGCGATCAGCGGTGCCGCCGCGCTCACGGTCAACCCCGCCGCGCCGACGATCACGGTCCCGCCGTCTTCCCGCACCGCGAGCACGGGCAGCAACGCCAGCTTTTCCGTCACCGCTTCCGGCACCTCGCCGCTCTCTTACCAGTGGCGCAAGGGCGGCTCCAATCTCACCAACGGTGGCGTCGTTTCCGGCGCGACCACGGCCACGCTCGTCCTCACCGCGGTCTCCGCGGTCGACGGCGCCAGTTACGATGTGGTCGTGACCAATTCGCTCGGCTCCGCCACGAGCACCGCCGCGACCCTCACGGTCAATCCGCCGCCGCCGAGCACGGTCACGTGGGATTTCACCGACACCACCGGCGCTCCCGCGAGCGGTCTCACCACCGAAATCCTCGGGCCCGGCATCGTCACGCAGGGCAACAACAACGGCACGACGACCCTGATCACCAACTCGTCGGTCTCCGGCAGCTACACCGGCGCCTCCGCCGGCAACAACGCCGGCGCCGCCGCGCGCATCGGTGCACTGAACAAAGCCGCGAGCGGCTCGGCCTACTTCGAATTCACGCTTAACGCCGTCGCCGGCAAGCGTCTGCTCGCGAGCGGCATCAGCTTCGGCATGCGCAGCACGAGCACCGGCCCGCAGGCCTTCTCGGTTTTCACCAGTCTCGATAGCTTCACGACCGCGATTGCGACCGGCACGGTGCCCGCGAATGGCAACTGGGCGTTCTATACACCGACGTTTTCGTCCGTCACGGGTGCAACCGGTGGCGCGATCACGTTCCGCATCTACGGCTACAATGGCGCAGGCGGTGCGACCGCGAACACCGCCAACTGGCGCGTCGACGACCTCAAGCTCACGGTCACGACGGTCTTCCCGCCGCCGGTCGCGCCCGTCGTCATCTCGACCACGCCCACCGCGGGTACGACTGCCTACACGGTCAGCTCGCCAATCACGATCGCTTTCAATGAAGCAGTGAGCTTCACCGGCTCGTGGTTCACGATCACGAGCGCGGCCAATGGCCCGATCGCCGCCACCGTCACCGGCGGTCCGACCACCTACACGCTCACGCCGCCGTCGTACTTCGCGTATGGCGATACGATCAGCGTGAGCATCGACACCACGCACGTCGTCGACCAGTCGACCGGCAGCATCCCCGGCACCACGACGACGAATTTCTCGTTCACCACGGAAACGTATGTGCCGCCCACGCCGCCGCACGTGACGACGCAGCCGGTCGCGCAGAGCGTCAATGTCGGCGGCTCGGTGAGCTTCACAGTCGTTGCCACCGGCACCGCGCCGCTCTCTTATCAGTGGCGCAAGGGCGGAGTCGCGATCACGGGCAACAGCTCGGCCGCGACCGCCACGCTCTCGCTCAGCAGCGTCACGCTCGCTGACGCCGCGAGCTACGATTGCGTCGTCTCCAACATCGCGGGCAGCGACCTCAGCTCGTCCGCCGCACTCACCGTCACGGTCGTGCCGCCCACGATCACCACGCAGCCCATCGCACAGATGGCCGGCGTCGGTGGCAGCGCGAGCTTCACGGTCGCCGCGAGCGGCACCGCGCCGTTCGCGTACCAGTGGCGCAAGGGCGGCGTCGCCCTCACCGGCAACGCCTCCGCCACCACCGCCACGCTCTCGCTCGGCAGCCTCACCTACGTCGACACCGGCAGTTACGATGTCGTCGTGAGCAACACCGCTGGCTCCGCTACGAGCACGTCCGCGTCGCTCGTCGTCAGCGAGTCCGCGCCGACCTCGATCTACTGGGACTTCGCCACCGCCGCGCCGACCAGCGGCATCCCCGCGGGCGTCACGGGTGGCACGGTCACGCAGGGCAACAACAACGGCTCGACCGTGTTGATCACCGCCTCATCGGTCTCCAGCGGCTACAGCGGCGCGTCCGGCACCAACAACGCTGGCGCCGCCGCGCGCATCGGTGCGCTCAATCAGGGCACGAGCGGCTCGGCCTACTTCGAGTTTACGTTCACGCCGTCGGTGGGCCGCCAGTTTTCCGCGACCGCGATTGCCTTCGGCTCGCGCAGTACGGGCACCGGCCCGGCGGCGTACGCGCTCTATACGAGCCTCGATAACTACGCCGCGCCGATCGCTTCCGGCACCTTCACGGCGGACAGCACCTGGCGCCTCAGCGCGCCGACTTTCAAGGCCGTGACCAGCGCCGCCGGCACCGGGATCACGTTCCGTCTCTTCGGCTTCAACGGCACGGGCTCGCCCGCCTCCGGTACCGCCAACTGGCGCATCGACGACGTCAACCTCACCGCGGGTGTCGTCGCCATCGCGCCTGTCGCGCCGAGCATCGCCACGCAGCCGGTCGCGCAGACCGCCACGGTTGGCGGCAGTGCGACGTTCTTTGTCGGCGCCACCGGCACCGCGCCGCTCGCTTACCAATGGCGCAAGGGTGGGGTGGCCATCACCGGCAACTCCAGCGCGACCACCGCTTCGCTGACGCTCTCCGGTATCACCTCGGTCGACGCCGCGTTTTACGACTGCGTCATCAGCAACGTCGCCGGCTCCGTCACCAGCAACGCCGTTGGCCTCACGGTCAACAAGGCTCCCGCCACGGTTGCCTTCGACTCGCTATCCTTCACCTACGACGGCAACCCGCACGCGGCCACCGCGACGACTTCGCCAGGCAGCTACGCGGTCGTCTTCACGTATGATGGCAGCTCGACCGCGCCGACGAATGCCGGCTCGTACGCCGTCACCGCGACCATCGACGATCCCAACTACTACGGCACCGCGAGCGATACGCTCGTGATCGCCAAGGCCTCCGCCGACGTCGCGCTTGGCAGCCTCCTGCAGACCTACACCGGCGCGCCGCTTTCCGCCTCCGTCGCCACGAATCCGGGCAGCCTCGGCGTCTCGCTCACGTATGATGGCAGCGCCACCGCGCCCACCAACGCCGGCACCTACGCCGTCGCCGCGACCGTCGTCGATGCCAACTACGCCGGCAGCGCCAGCGGCACCCTCGTTATTGCGAAAGCCGCCGCCTCGGTGTCGTTGAGCAACCTCACCGCCACTTACGACACCGCTGCGCACACCGCGAGCGCGACGACCTCGCCGCTCGGTCTCGGCGTAGCGGTTTCCTATAATGGCGGCGCCACCGCCCCGATCAACGCGGGCAGCTACACGGTCGACGCCGTCGTCGTCGATGCCAACTACATCGGCTCGACCACCGGCACCCTCGTGATCGGCAAGGCCACCGCGACCGTCGCCCTCGGCGACCTCGCCGCCACCTACGATGGCAACCCGCACGCCGCCAGCGCCACCACCGGCCCGCTCGGCCTCACCGTCGCGCTCACCTACGACGGCGGCCCGACCGCGCCGACCAACGCCGGCAGCTACGCCGTCGTCGCTACGGTCAATGACGCCAACTACCTTGGCTCCGCCACCGGCACCCTCGCCATCGCGCAGGCCACTGCTCCGGTCGCCCTCAGCGACCTCAGCGTGACCTACGACACCACACCGCACGCCGCCACGGTCACGACGACTCCGTCCGGTCTCGCCGTCACCGTCACCTACGACGGCAGCACCACCGCCCCGACGAATGCGGGCAGCTACGCCGTTGTCGCCACCGTTAACGACACCAACTACATCGGCTCCGCCAGCGGCACGCTGATCATCGCGAAAGCCACCGCGCCGATCGCGCTCGGCAGCCTCACTGCGACTTACGACACGACGCAGCACGCCGCGTCCATCACGACGACCCCCGGCGGTCTCTCCGTCGCGCTCACTTATAATGGTAGCGCGACCGCGCCGACCAACGCCGGCGACTACGCCGTCGCTGCGACCATCGTCGATGCCAACTACGTTGGCTCGGCGAGCGGCACGCTCTCGATCGCCAAGGCGGTCGCTCCGGTGGCACTCAGCGGTCTCACCGCCACGTACGACACGACGTCCCACTCCGCCAGCGCCACCACGACGCCGCTCAGCCTGAGCGTTTCGTTCACCTACGACGGCAGCAGCACCGCGCCGACCAACGCCGGCAGTTACGCCGTCGTCGCTACGGTCAACGAAGCCAACTACACCGGCTCCGCATCGGGCACGCTCGTGATCGGCAAGGCCACTGCGCCGATCGCTCTCGGCGGACTCGCACAGACCTACACCGGCGCCGCGCGCATCGCGACTGCGACCACCACGCCAACCGGCCTCACCACGTCGTTCACCTACAACGCGAGCGCCACTGCTCCGACCAACGCGGGCAGCTACGCTGTAGTCGCGACGATCAATGACGCCAACTACACCGGCTCCGCCACCGGTACGCTCGTTGTCGCCAAGGCCTCCGCGTCGATCTCGCTCAGCGGCCTCAACGCCACCTACGACAATACCGTGCACGCCGTCACCGCGACGACCACGCCCACGGGCCTCACCGTCGCGGTCACGTACGATGGCAGCGCCACCGCGCCGACCAACGCCGGCCTCTACAACGTCGCCGCCACGATCAACGACTCGAACTACACCGGCTCCAACACCGGCACGCTCGTGATCGCCAAGGCCACCGCGACCGTCGCTCTCAGCGGCCTCACCCAGACCTACGACGGCACGGCGAAGAGCGCCACCGCCATCACGACGCCGACCGGCCTCGCCACCACGATCACCTACGACGGCAGCCTCATCGCGCCTTCCGCGGTCGGCAGCTACGCCGTCGTCGCGACCGTGGGCAACGCCAACTATACCGGCAGCGCGAGCGGCACGCTCACGATCAACGGCGTCACCGCCACGATCGCGCTCAGCCGCCTGCTGCAGGGCTACGATGGCACCGCGCGCAACGTCACCGTGACGACCACGCCGGCGAACATCGCCACCACCGTCACGTACAACGGCGGCAGCACGGTCCCGGTTCTCCCCGGCTCATACGCCGTCGTCGCTACGATCACCGATCCGAGCTACAGCGGCACTGCGAGCGGCACGCTGGTCGTCACCACGACCGCGCTCCTGCGCCACGCGCCGACGATGAACGGCGATATCGACGGCTCGGTCCAAGTGCTCCTTCCCGAGGCCACGACCCTCAATGGCAACGCCGCCATCTCCGGCGACCTGCTCGTGCCCGGCACGCCCTCGGTGCAGCTCAACGGCCATCCGTTCTACGGCGGCACGCTCGACGGTGCGGGCGCGACCTCGCCCTCCAACTACACGATCACGCTCAACGGCAACGCGCTCCTCCGCCACCTCGTGCGCCGCATCGACGCGCTGACGATGCCGACCGTCTCCGCTCCTCCGAGCCCGACCGGCACCCGCAGCGTCTCGATCAACACCGCCGGCCAGAGCGCGGGCGACTACGCGACGCTCCGCAACCTCACGCTCAATAGCAACGTGGGCAATTACACCGTCCCCGCCGGCACCTACGGCACGTTCACCGCCAACAGCGGCACGGGCTTCGTCCTCGGCGTCGCCGGTGCGACCACTCCCTCGGTCTACAACTTCCAGAGCCTGACGCTGAACTCCAACAGCCAGATCCAAGTTGTCGGCCCGGTGGTGATCGTCCTCGCCAACGGCACCTCGCTCAACAGCGGCGCCGGCTCCTCCGCTCACCCCGAGTGGCTGGTGATCAAGTCCGCCGCCGGCAGCGTGACGCTCAATAGCAACGTCACTCTCTACGGCTCAGTCATCGCCCCCAGCGGCACCGTCACGATCAACGGCAACAGCACGATCAACGGCACTGTCGTCGCCGACCGCCTCACCACCAACGGCAACGGCCTGCTCCACGAAGCCATCCCGTAAGTCGCACGGTCGTCGTTTCGAGTCATTCAAAACAAAGGACCAGCCCTCGGGCTGGTCCTTTTTCTTTGCGTGCAGCCGAGCACCGCGATCTTCGCACGCGCTACTTGTTACAGTAGCGCAAACTTCATCACGGCGGAGCTTGTGGCATTGACGCTCCCGGGTTGGTAAGCTTTTTGCATAGGACGTTATTTGTGATCGCACCCTTCACCGGAGTCTCATCGCTGCCCAGCTGGAGCCAGCAGGCCACCGCCCCGAACCATCGGCGGTTTCCTTGCATCGCATTCTGGCGGCCTGAGAGCGATTCGTTCACGGGCCCAACCGGCCTCGCAGTCGACCGGGCGGCCTGACGCCCGGCGTACCTCGCGCTCTCAACTTTTCTGCCGTCCCTGCACCGGGGCGGCGTTTTCCGTTTTGTTCGCTGGCTTGCTCATCCCTACCATGTCCCTCGTCCGTCTCCTTCGCTCCTCTCTCGTCGCGCGCGGCGCCGCCTGCCTCAGCTTGTTGGCCACCGTGTGTCTCGTGACGCCCGTGCGCGCCACGATCGATTCCACCCTGCAGATGCAGACGGGCAATCCGACCAATGCCACCGCGGATACGTCGAATCACTCGCACTACCTGATCCAGCGCGCGCAGTTTGCGATGGATTACAACGACACCACGCGTGAGCCCAACTGGGTCGCGTGGGACCTCACCACCGGCGACGTGGGCGGTAGCGGTCGGTCGAACTTCATCGTCGATACCAATCTCCCCTCGGGCTTCTACCAGGTTCTCACCACCGACTATTCGGGCTCCGGCTACGACCGCGGTCACATGTGCCCTTCGGCCGACCGCACCGTCGATACGACGAACAATCAGGCGGTGTTCGTCATGTCTAACATGATCCCGCAGTCCCCCGACAACAATCAGGGCGTATGGGCCAGCTTCGAGACGTACTGCCGCTCGCTCGCCTCGGCGAGCAACGAGGTGTTGATCGTCTCCGGCCCGAGCATCTTCGGCGGCTCCAAGATCTCCAGCGGCGTCGCGATCCCCGGCTACACGTGGAAGATCGCCGTCGTCGTCCCGCTCGGCAGTGGCTCTGCCGCGAGCCGCATCGACGCCAACACCCGCGTCATCGCCATCAAGATCCCCAACGTCGCCGGCGTGCGCAACAATCCGTGGCAGCAGTACGTGGTGGCCGCCTCGCAGATCGAGGCCGACACGGGCTACACATTCTTCAGCGCGCTCTCTTCCCCCATCGCCACGGCGCTCCGCGCCAAGGTTGATGGCCAGACTGCCACCGGTGCCCCGTCGATCACCACGCAGCCCAGCGCGCAGTCCACCGCCGTCGGTGGCAACGCCACCTTCTCCGTCACCGCCACCGGTGACGCCACGCTCACCTATCAGTGGTCCAAGGACGAGGTCGATATCTCGGGCGCGACCAGCTCCACGTACACGCTCACCAACGTCCAGGCCGCCGCCATCGGAAACTACACCGTCACCGTCACCAACTCCGTCGGCAGCGTCACCAGCAATGCCGCCGCGCTTATCGTCACTGGCCTGCCCCCGACCATCGCGACCGCGCCGGTCGCTGCCACCGTTTCCGCGGGCTCCACCGCGATCTTCTCCGTGTCCGCAGGAGGTTCGGCACCGTTCACCTACCAGTGGCGCAAGGGTGGGGTGAATCTCACCAACGGCAGCAATGTCGCCGGCGCGACCACCGCCACATTGACGATCACCAACGCGCAGTCCGCGGACGCCGCCAATTACGACGTCGTCGTGACCAATAACGTCAGCAGCGCCACCAGCACCGCGGTCGCCCTCACCGTCAACCCCGCGGCCCCCACGATCACCGGCCAGCCCGCGGCGCTCACGATCACCAACGGCGCCAACGCCAGCTTCTCCGTCACCGCCGTCGGCACTTCGCCGCTGAGCTACCAGTGGCGCAAGGGCGGCTCGACGCTCACCGACAGCGGCAGCATCTCCGGCTCCACCACGGGCATGCTCACGATCGCGGCCGCCGGAGCCGCCAACGCGGGTTCCTACGATGTGCTCGTGACCAACACCGTCGGCACCGCCACCAGCAGCGCCGCCACGCTCACCATCAGCAGTGCAGCCGCGGGTCAGCTGGCCTACGCCGGCGGCACGTACTCGCAGAATTTCAACACGCTGCCGACTAGCTCGAGCTCTACGACCTTCACCCTTTCGGGCACCGCTCCTTTCGACCTCACGGCTGCGACCGTGAGCGCGTCGGGCATGACTGGTTGGACCGCCGCCGCCAACACCGGCACGCTCACCTCCCTGATCGCCAACACCGGCTCCGGCACGGGCGGCGGCCTCTACTCCTACGGCTCGGCGAGCAGCTCGGACCGCGCGCTCGGCTCGCTCGGCTCCGGCTCCGTGGCGCCGCGCTACGGCCTCACGCTCGTCAACAGCACCGGCCAGCCGATCACGCAGTTCACGCTGAGTTATTTCGGTGAGAAATGGCGCTCGGGTGCGACGACCACGTCGAACACGCTCACCTTCGCCTATGGCGTCGGCGCGACCAATCTCACCACCGGCACCTTCACCAACGCCACGACGCTCAACTATGCGTCGTCGACCACCACCGCCTCGGGCGCCCTCGACGGCAATGCCAATCGCACTTCCGTCTCCGCCACGATCACCGGCTTCACTTGGGCCGCCAATCAAACCTTGGTCCTCCGTTGGACCGACGTCGACGACACCGGCTCCGACGATGGCATCGCGATCGACGATCTTTCTTTCTCCACCCCGGTCGGCAGTGCGCCGACCGTCGTGTCGACCTCGCCGACCAACAATGCCACCGGCCTCCTCGGCAGCACCGCCATCAGCGTGACCTTCAATCAAGCGGTCAACGTCGCCGACGGCTGGTTCAACATCTCGAGTTCCACCAACGGCCCGGTCGCCGCCACCGTCACGACGACGGACAGCACGACCTTCACGCTCACGCCGCCGGTCAGTTTCCCCAATAACGATACCGTCACCGTCACGCTCAACGCTGCGCAGATCACCGAAAAGGCCACCGGCGCGCTGCACCCCGCGTCGAACACCACCTTCTCCTTCACCACCGCGGCACCGGTCGCCCCGTCCGTCACCACGCAGCCGACGCCGCAGACCACGATCGATGGCGGCAACGCCACCTTCTCGCTCGTCGCCGCCGGCACTTCGCCCCTGAGCTATCAGTGGCGCAAGAATGGCGTCGCCATCACCGGCAACGGCACGGCGCTCACCGCCACGCTCGTGCTGACCGCCGTCACGACCGCCGACGCCACGACCTACGATTGCGTCATCACCAACAGCGTCAGCTCCATCACGAGCAACGCCGTTGCGCTCACCGTCACGGCGATCGCACCGACGATCACTACGCAGCCCTTCTCGAAGCTCGTCGCGACCGGTGGCACCGCCACCTTCACGGTCGCCGCTTCGGGCACCGCCCCGTTCACCTATCAGTGGCGCAAGGGCGGCACCCCCATTACCGGTAACAGCTCCGCCACCACCGCCACGCTCACGTTGACCAACGTCTCCGCCAGCGACGCCGCCAGCTATGATTGCGTCGTCAGCAACGCCGGTTCGCCCGCCGCCACCAGCTCCGCCGCTACGCTTACCGTGAACCCCGGCGCGGGCGCCGCGCTCGCGTGGGACTTCGGCGTCGCCACGCCCACCGGCCTGCCGAGCGGCGTGACCGGCGGCGCGATCACGCAGGGCAACAACAACGGCTCGACCACTCTGCTCACGGCCACTTCCGCCTCGACTGGCTACACCGGCGCGACCGGTGGCAACAATGCAGGCGCTGCCGCGCGCACCGGCGCACTCAATCAAGCCGCCTCTGGCTCGGCATATTTCGAAATCACCCTCACGCCCGACTTCGGCAAGAAGCTCAGTCTCGCCGGTATCAGCTTCGGCTCGCGCAGTACCGGCACGGGCCCGCAGGCCTACGCGGTTTATACCAGTGTCGACAATTATGCGGCCGCCGTCGGCAGTGGTACGCTGACCAACGACAGCGTGTGGCGCTTGCTCACACCCGCGCTCACTCCGGTCACCGCGACCACCTCCACGGCGATCACGATCCGGATCTTTGGCTACAATGGCACCGGCAGCGCCGCGGTCAGCACGGCCAACTGGCGTATCGACGATTTGTCTTTCTCGCTGATCGTGGAAACGGTCGCCATCGCTCCGTCGATCACGACTCAGCCGGTCGCCGTCATCTCGACCTTCAACAGCACGGCGAGCTTCACCGTCGTGGGCACCGGCTCGCCTGCTCCCACCTACCAGTGGCGCAAGGGCGGCACGAATCTCGTCGATGGCACCGGCATCGCTGGCTCTGCCACGGCTACGCTCTCGCTGACCAATCTCCCGATCTCCGCCGCGGGCAGCTACGATGTCGTGCTCACCAACGCCACGAGTTCGGCCACCAGCAGCGCGGTCTTGCTCACCGTCAACAAGGCCGCCGCGACGGTTGCCTTCGGCTCGCTCGCCGCGACTTACGACGGCACGGCCAAGAGCGTCACGACGACCACCAATCCCGCCAATCTTGCCGTCGGTGTCACCTACAGTGGCAGCAGCACGATCCCGACCAATGCCGGTAGCTATCCGGTCGTCGCTACGATCAACGACCCCAACTACGCGGGCACCGCGAGCGATACGCTCGTGATCGCCAAGGCCGCGCAGATCGTGACCTTCGGCGCGCTGCCTGCCACGGTGAATGTCGGCGTGCCCTTCACGCTCAGTGCCACCGCGACCTCGGCCGGATCAGTCACGTTCTCGGTCGTCAGTGGCAACGCCACCGTCAGCGGCACCACCGCCACGATCAACGACACCTCCGCGGTTGTCTTCCGCGCCACGCAGGCCGGCACGAGCAACTACAACGCCGCCAGCGCCGACACCACGGTCACCGCGGTGAAGCAGAACCAGGCGATCACCTTTGCGGCCTTGGCCGATGCGCTGGCCACCGCCAGCCCGATTACGCTGAGCGCCACGGCGAGCAGCGCGCTTCCGGTCACGTTCTCCGTTGTTTCCGGCCCGGCCACGATCAGCGGCTCCACGCTGACGCTCGGCCAGGGCGCGGGCACGGTCGTCGTGCGCGCCGCGCAGGCCGGCAGCGGTGCTTACAACGCTGCGGCCAACGTCGACCGCTCCTTCACGGTCAGCAAGGGCACCGCGACCGTCACGCTCGGCTCGCTCGCTCAGACCTACACCGGCAGCCCGCTCAGTGCCACCGCCACGACGTCGCCTACTGGTCGCACGGTGACGTTCACCTACAACGGCAGCTCCACCGCCCCGACCGCCGTTGGCAGCTACGCGGTCGTCGCGACTGTCAACGACACGAATTACACGGGCACCGCCTCCGGTACGCTCGTCATCAGCAAAGCCACCGCGACCGTTACCCTCGGTTCGCTCGCTCAGACCTACACGGGCAGTCCTTTGAGCGCGACCGCTACGACGTCGCCGATCGGCCTCTCGGTTGCCTTTACCTATGGCGGCAACTCCACCGCACCTACTGCCGTCGGCAGTTACGCCGTGGTCGCTACGATCAACGACTCGAATTACACCGGCACCGCCTCTGGTACACTTGTCATCAGCAAGGCCACCGCGACGGTCACCCTCGGCTCTCTCGCGCAGACCTACACGGGCAGCGCGCTAAGTGTCACGGCGACGACAGCGCCCACCGGCCTCACCGTGTCGTTCACCTACGGCGGCAGCTCCACCGCACCCAGTGCGGTCGGCAGTTACGCGGTCGTCGCTACGATCAACGACTCGAATTACACCGGCACCGCCTCTGGTACACTCGTCATCAGCAAAGCCACCGCGACGGTCACCCTCGGCTCTCTCGCTCAGACCTACACGGGCAGCGCGTTGAGCGCCACGGCGACGACCTCGCCCACCGGCCTCACCGTGTCGTTCACCTACGGCGGCAGCTCCACCGCACCTACTGCGGTCGGCAGTTACGCCGTGGTCGCCACGATCAACGACGCGAACTACACCGGCACCGCCTCCGGCACGCTCGTCATCAGCAAGGGCACTGCGACCGTCACGCTCGGCTCGCTGGCCCAAACCTACGATAGCTCGGCCAAGTCGGTTACCGTCACGACGGTCCCCGCTGGCCTCACGACCTCGGTCACCTACGCGGGCTCTGCGACCGCACCGAGCGCCGCCGGCAGCTACGCCGTCGTCGCGACGGTGAACGATGCCAACTACACCGGCACCGTCAGCGGCACGCTCGCGATCGCGAAGGCCGCGCAGACCGTGACCTTCGGCGCGCTGCCCGCGACCGTGAGCGTCGGCGTGCCCTTCACGCTGAGCGCCACGGCCAGCTCCGGCGGCGCGGTCTCGTTCTCCGTCGTCAGCGGCAACGCGACGCTCAGCGGCGCCACGGCCACGATCAGCGACACGTCCGCGGTCACCTTCCGCGCGACGCAGGCCGGTTCGGATAATTACAACTCCGCCACCGCTGACACGACCGTCACCGCCGGCAAGCAAAGCCAGACCATCACGTTCGCCACGCTCGCCGATGTCACGACCACCGCCGCGCCGATCGCGCTCAGCGCCACGGCGAGCAGCGGCCTCACGGTCACGTACTCGCTCGTCTCTGGTCCCGCCACCATCAGCGGCAGCACCCTCACGCTGACCGGCGCTGCCGGCACCGTAGTCGTGCGCGCCGCGCAGTCCGGCAACGGCACCTACAGCGCCGCGGCCAACGTCGACCGCTCCTTCAACGTCACCACTGCGCTCGCCGCGCCGAAGGTCGTTTCGCAGCCGGCCAACTTGAGCGTGCGCATCGGCTCGGCCGCCACGTTCAACGTGACGGTCACCGGCACGCCCACGCCTACCTTCCAGTGGCGAAAGAATGGCGCGCCGGCCACCGTCGGCACGGCCACGGCGACGACCCAGGTCAATCCCGTCACCGGTGCGCTCGGTGTCACCGTGGCGACCTTCACCATCGCCAGCGCCCAGACCACCGATGGCGGCAGCTACGATGTGGTCGTGAGCAACTCGCAGGGCAGCCTTCCCAGTTCGCTCGCGCGCCTTACGGTCGCCGCCGCCGACGAGGCGCCGGTGATCACCTCGCAGCCGCGCAATGTCGTGGCCGTCCGCGGCACGTCGACCTCGCTCACGGTGGTCGCCACCGGCGTCCCGGCGCCCACCTACCAGTGGCGCAAGGACAATGTCGCCATCAACGGTGCGACTAGCGCCACCCTCACGTTCGCCTCGGTGCAGACCAGCGACGCGGGCAGCTACACGGTCATCGTGACCAACAGCGTCGCGAGCGTCACGTCGAGTTCGGCCAATGTCCGCATCATCACGCGCAGCTACGCTGGCACCTACTTCGGCAACATCGGCGCGCTCGGCTTCTTCGCCATCTACGTGCGCGACGACAACACCGGCATCTTCCTCGGTTACCTCACCGGCTCGAAGACGCCGTTCGTCTCGCAGGACCTGTTCGTTGACGACTCGGGCCACTTCCACTTCGGCACATCGAGCGCCAGCGAAGTGCGCACCGCCGCGGATGTCGGCGATGGCGAGCACCGCAGCGCTTTCGCCGCGCTCGACTTCACCTTCGACGGCACGATTGGCGACAGCGGCGCGCTCTCCGGTTCGCTCAGCGGTGCGGTCTCCGCGCCGCTTGCCGCGACCAAGTCCGCCGACGGCGCCACGAGCAGCATGACCGGCTTCTACCAAGCGGGTGCCGCCGGCTCCTCTGCGACGACCTTCACGATCGTCAGCCCTGCGGGTCAGGTGCTCGTGCTCACGCAGACCGCCACCGGCGCCGACGCGGGCACCGGCACGATCAGCACGGCCGGCGATATCGCCGTGGTGACCGCCAATAACCAGACGGTTTCGGCCACGCTCTCGTCCGACGCTTCGATCGCTGCGACCGTCACCTCGTCCACCGGCCAGAAAACCACCTTCGCCGGTGCGAGCGATGCGGTCATCGCGCAGCAGCGCTTCGTCAATGTCTCCACGCGCGCCATGACGACCACGGGCCCGGGCGTCACCATCGCCGGTCTCGTGATCGCCGGTCAGGACTCGAAGCCGATCCTCCTCCGCGCGGTCGGCCCGGGCCTCACGACCTACGGCGTCTCCGGTGTCCTCGCGAAGCCGCGTATCCAGCTCTACCAGGGAGGCACGTTGATCGCGACCAACACCGGCTGGGCCACCGCGCCCAATGTCGATGAGATCGCCGCCGCCGCCGCGCGCGTCGCTGCGTTCCCGCTCTCGGCGAGCAGTGCGGACTCGGCGATGTTCGTCACGCTCGCGCCGGGCGCGTACTCCGCGATCATCACCGGCGCCGATGGCGGCACCGGCGTCGTGCTCGTCGAAGCCTACGATGCTTCCACGCCGTCGCCCGGTCAGAAGATGGTCAACATCTCCACCCGTGCGATGGTCGGCTCCGGCGACAATGTCTGCATCGCGGGCTTCGTCGTCACCGGCTCCACGCCGAAGCGCGTGCTGATCCGCGGCGTCGGCCCGAGCCTCGCGCAGTACGGCCTCTCCGGCGTCCTCGCGAAGCCCGTGCTCAATGTCTACCGCAGCGGCACGGTCATCGCGTCCAACACCGGCTGGTCCACTTCGGCTGATGCCACGCAGATCACGGCCGCCGCCGTGAAGGTCGCGGCCTTCCCGTTTGTCTCCAACGACGACTCCGCCATCCTCATCAGCCTCGACCCCGGCAGCTACAGCGCCGTGCTCTCGGGGCAGGGTGGGGCGACCGGCATCGGCCTCGTGGAAGTCTACGAAGTCCCCTGATCGTCACCGGCGCGCAATCACATCCGGGTTGCGCGCCGGAGCCTAATCGCGTCGTCTGCTGCTCCGCATGAGTCGTTCTGTCCTTCGCTTGCTGCTCGTTGGCGTGGTGTTGGTGGTGGCTGCGCTGCTGTTCTGGCGCTTTCGCCCTGCGCCCGCCGCGCCACCTCCCGCTTCGACCACGTCGGCTGCCGCGCCTGCATCGCGTTCGATCATCGCGCCGACGCCAGCCGCGCCGAAGGCCGAGGGTGAGCGCGACCAGCAAGTGCTCGCGTCGCTGCGCACCACCGCTGCGACCGATCCTGACCAGGCCCTCGCGTCGGCCAAGGGCATGGTGACCACTCGCACGCAGGCGGAGTTCTACAGCTCGTTGTTTGCCGATCTTGCCGCGAAGAATTTGCCCGGCGCCGTCAGCAAGCTCGCCCAGGTGCCCGCCGGTCCCGGCCGGGAAAACGCCGTCCGCGCCATCGCCGATGCTTGGGCGCGCACCGATGTCCACGCGGCCCTCGACTGGGCGCAGAAGCTCACGGGTGCCGATCGCAGTCCGGCCGTTGAGACCGTGCTGTTCAGTTTGTTGGTCGACGAGCCGTTGCAGGCGATCCAGCTCGCCCAGTCCTCGCTCGAAGGCGCCGCGCAAGACCACATCGTCGCTGCGGCCCTGCAGAAACTCATCCCGGTGGATCCGACGGCCGTATCGAAAATCATCCCCGAGCTGCCGCCCGGCGAGACGCGCAAGCTCTCCGCGATCGACGTCGCCCGCGCGCTTGCGGCGAAGAATCCCACCGACACGCTCAATTGGATCAAGTCGCTCGGCGATCCCGCGACCGAGCGACTCGCCGTCAATGGCGTGCTTGAGGTCTGGATCGCGAGCGATGCCGATGCCGTATCGCGCTACGTCGCGGTGATGCCCGCGGGCCGTGCGCAGGACTCCGCCGCGGAGACCGTCGGCCGCCTGCTCGGCGCGCGCGATCCGCAGGCCGCGATTGCTTGGGCTCAGGCACTCTCGTCTCCCTCCGCCCGTGCCGGCGCAGTGGGTGCGCTCGCTTCCGCTTGGGCTCAGCGCGATCCCGCCGCCGCGAGCACGTGGGCCGCGACGCTTCCGCCGAGCCCCGCGCAGTATGCTGCGCTGACCGGCGCACTCACTTACTACGCCGCGCGCGATGCGCACGCCGCGCAGGCTCTGATTGGCTCGCTCACTGGCGAAAAGCAGATTTACTCGGCACGCGCGCTCGCTCCGATTTTTGTGCAGACTGATCCCGTCGGTACGATGGCTTGGGCTCAAGGACTCTCCGATGTTACGGCGCGCGACCACGCGATGGTCTCAGGCTTTTCCCGCTGGTTAGACAACGCCCCGGCCGCCGCCCGCGATTGGCTCGCTACCTCCGGACTCTCCGCGGCCGAGCAGGCCAAGCTTCTCGCGAGCGCCACTGCGAAGAAATAAGCGGTTCGCCCATGACTCGCGCCGAACGCGCCGCCATCGTCGACCGCCGTCTCGAGGAGCTGTACCCCGAGACGCCGATTCCGCTCGATCACAAAGACGCCTACACGCTCCTCGTCGCCGTGCTGCTCTCTGCGCAGAGCACCGACAAAGGCGTGAACAAAGTGACGCCCGTTCTCTTCGCGCGCGCCGATACGCCGGAGAAAATGCAGCACGTGCCGGTCGAGGAGATACGCGCGATCATCCGCCCCTGCGGCCTGTCGCCGAAAAAAGCGAAGGCGATCGCCGAGCTCTCGCGCCTCCTCGTCGAAAAACACGGCGGAAAAGTCCCGCGCACGTTTGAAGAGTTGGAAGAGCTGCCCGGTGTCGGCCACAAGACAGCGAGCGTCGTCATGTCGCAGGCGTTCGGCGTGCCGGCCTTTCCGGTCGACACGCACATTCATCGGCTCGCGCAGCGCTGGGGCCTCACCAACGGGCGCAGCGTGGAGCAGACCGAGGCCGACCTGAAAAAACTCTTCCCGCCCGAGCGCTGGAATCAGCTCCACCTCCGCATCATCTTTTTCGGCCGCGAGCATTGCACCGCGCGCGGCTGCGATGGCACCGCCTGCGAACTCTGCCGCACGCTGTTTCCCGAGCGCAAGCGGGCCGTACGTACCAAGAAGTAGCGCCGTTAGTGGCTGATTGGCATGTCTTTGGGAGCGACTCCCGGTATTGTTAGGTGAAAGTACCTTGGATTCTCCGTTGGAGCGATCGATTCGGCAGGCCGATGTAGGGGCATCAGCCAACCAGTGCCCGGGAGTGATTGCCCGATGGTGCTGCCGAGCGCGCTTAAGCGGTTGAGCGTGCGGCTGGTCGGTCTCATTCGCGTGGGCCGGTTCTTTCCTACGATCCCTGCATAACCTCCGCGTCTCGACGCCTCCGGCATATCCAGATTCTGGATACATGGCTGGCGGTGGCGTGCGCACCAGTTTGCCGCACATCGCGGCAAGCAGCCGGCCTGCGCTGATTTTTCGAGCAGGCCCGTGGCGGCGAACGGATCGCCGCGATCGTCAAAGGAATGATATGTCAGTCGTGATTAATACCAATACCGCGGCTACGGTTGCCTCAAACAACCTCGCCGCGTCGAACGCCATGCTCCAACGCAGCCTCAACCGGCTGTCGTCGGGCTCCAAGATCGTGAACCCGTCGGATGATGCCGGCGGTCTCGCGGTTTCCATGAAATTGTCGGCCGCCGCCCGTCGTCAGGGCGCAGTCGAGTCCAACATCGGCAACGCCGTGTCGTTCCTGCAGACGCAGGACGGCGCGTTCAAGGTCGCCGGCAAGGTCCTCGACCGCATGAGCGAACTCAAGACGCTCTACTCGGATCCGACGAAAAACTCCTCCGACCTGTCGAACTACGACGCGGAGTTCACCCAGCTCCAGGCCCAGCTCTCGGCCACCGGCAGCGAGACATTCAACGGCGTCTCGCTCTTCGGCACCGGCAGCCTCACGGTGGCCGTCACGGAAAACGGCAGCACCAGCTCCGCCGTCACCGTCGCGGGCCGCGACCTCACTGGCACGTCCGCTGGTGTCGGCGCGCTTGTCGCTTCGTCCGTCACCTCGCTCGGCGGCGTGACGCTCTCGAACATCACGAGCGCGATCCAAAACGTCGCCACGTTCCGCGCCAGCAACGGCGCCGAGCAGAGCCGCCTCGGCTTCGCGAGCGAGCTGCTCACGGTGAACAAAGCCAACCTCGAGGCCGCCTCGAGCCGTATCACGGACGTCGACGTCGCGTCGGAGTCCACCCAGTTGGCCCGCTGGAACATCCTCGTGCAGTCCGGCACCGCGATGCTTTCGCAGGCCAATCAGAGCGCTCAGATCGCGATGCGCCTCCTCGGCTAACCCTAGCCAAAAAAACCAAGTGGGCACGCCGTCATCGTCGCGCCCATCGAAATACGCTCCCCCGCCGTCGGCCGAGATCCCGACGGTGGGATTCGTATTTTTTTTGGCCGATAGAGGCGAGCCAAGCTCCAGCCTCGGAAAAAGATGGTGGACGCTACAGGACTCGAACCTGTGACCCCGTGCGTGTGAAGCACGTGCTCTAACCAACTGAGCTAAGCGTCCGACGTGGAGGCGAGAACGTGAAGAACCCCCGCGGACGAATCAATCCCGTTTTCTGGGATTTCCCCGAGTGCAGCTTGCGAGGCCCCTGCCAGTCGCGCCTCTCCTTGAGGCATTAACAACCCGCCTGCGCTGGAGGGCTGAGCTCCTGCGAAGCCGTACGGTTACGCGCGCACCGGCCGCTTGAAAACGGCGATCACCTCGAAGGTCTCACCGCGCAGGCGATTCAGGTCGAATACGTTTACCAGTTCCCAGCCCTCACGGCCGTACTCGTTGAGCTTGGCGTGGAAGCGCGCGTGGTCGAGCTTGGCACCGACCAGAAACGCGGTGGTGTCAAAGACAGCCGTGGAGTATTCGAACTGGGTCATGGAAGAGAGCGCGATGAGACTGCCGAATCAGCCAAGGGTGCCCTCGGCCCGATAAGCCTCCGCGAGCAGCACGATGGGGTGAGCGACGCGCGTCGTGGCGTCGCCAGAGACGCGGAGCCCGTTTTCGATCTGCACGTGGCAGCCCGGATTGGCGGTAGCGACGGTACGCGCTCCCGTCGCATGCAGATGGCCGACCTTGCGCTGCTGAAGCCACGCCGCGGTCTCGGGTTGAGTGATATTGTAGATGCCCGCGCTTCCGCAGCACCACGTAGCCTCGGCGCACTCGCGTAGCTCCACGCCGGGCAGTGCCCGCAGAATCTCTCGCGGCTGCTTGCTCACCTTCTGCCCGTGGCAGAGGTGGCAGGATTCATGGTAAGTGATGCGGTTCGCCGAGAGCGGTGCGGATGGAGTGGGCGGAGGAACGTTCGATGTTCGATGTTCCTTCGGCGCGTTCGGGCGCCGAAACCCGATTTCCACAAGATACTCCGAGATGTCGCGGAGCTTCCGTGACCACTCGGCTGCGCGCGCAGCATACACCGGATCGTCCGCGAGCAAGTGGCCGTAGTGGCGCAAATGCGAACCACAGCCACCGGCGTTCGAAATGATCGCATCGACCTTCGAGGGATCGATCAGGTCGAGCTGACGCCGCGCGAGAGAGCGTGCGGTTTCAAGATCGCCATTGTGCGCATGCAGCGAGCCGCAGCAGGGCTGCGCGCGCGGCGTGAAAACTTCGCAGCCATTCGCGAGCAGCACATCCGCCGTCGCGCGATTGATATCGCTGAAAACCAAATCTTGCACGCAGCCCGTGAGCAGCGCGACGCGCCGACGAGGGTAGGGCGGGTTATCCCTAACCCGCCGTTGCGACTCAGCGTGACCGCTTTGCTCGATTTCAACCGGCGCGTTAGGGATAACGCGCCCTACCTCGATCTCCTTTATCAACGCATCCGAAAACTTATCCGCGATCCGCGGCGCTTGCGGCTCCAATTCTCGAATCGATTTCGGCAGCAGGCGCGTGAGCCCGAGCTCCCGCACCGTTTCCTCCGCGCCGCTGGCCTGATACATCCACAGCAACCGCGCAGCGAATCGCAGCAACCGCGGGCGCGTGAAAAGCCCGCGCATCACCGTGGCGCGGACGAAATCCCGCTGCGGCGTATCGAGCAGATGTTCGTGCTCCACGTGCGCGCGCGCCGTCTCGAGAAGCTGCGCGTAGTCGACGCCCGCGGGGCACGCACTCGTGCAAGCGAGGCAGCCGAGGCAGTAGTTCATCTCCTCGGCAAACGTGTGCGTGACGTCCAAGTCGCCATCCGCCACCGCACGCATGAGTGCGATGCGCCCGCGCGGCGAGTTCCGCTCCTTGCCCGTCTCCGCATACGTGGGGCACGACGGCAGGCACAACCCGCAGTGCATGCACTGCTGCAGCACCGAGTAATCGAGCGCGCGGAGATCGGCGAGATTAGCCACAGATTATACAGATGGGCACAGATGATTGCAGATTTCCAGCGGGCACGATCGTAGAGGTTTTTTCATCGGGTCTTATCTGTGCAATCGGTGGCTAAGATCGGGCTCAAAACGCCGCGCTGCCCGGCGTGCGCGCAAACGGGATCACGTCGCGGATATTGCCCACGCCGGTGACGAACATGAGCATGCGCTCGAAGCCGAGGCCGAATCCCGCGTGCGGCACACTGCCGTAGCGGCGGAGGTCGAGGTACCACCAGTAGCTCTTTTCGTCGAGGTGGTGCAGCGCCATGCCCTCGCGCAGCTCGGCGAGACGCTCTTCGCGCTGGCTGCCGCCGATGATCTCGCCGATGCCGGGCACGAGCAGGTCCATCGCCGCGACCGTCTGGCGGTCGGGCGTGCAGCCATCGGTCTTGCGCATGTAGAAGGCTTTGATCGCACGCGGATAGTTATAGACGGTGACCGGGCACTTGAAGTGTTCCTCGGTGAGGTAGCGCTCGTGCTCCGCCTGGAGATTCGCGCCCCACGCCACCGGATGCTCCCACTTGCGGCCGCACTTTTCGAGGATGTCGATCGCCTCGGTGTAGGTGCAGCGTACGAAGGGTTTCTCGAGCACGAAGTCGAGGCGCGTGAGCAGGTCCTTGTCGACGAACTTGGCGAAAAACTCCAAGTCGGCCGCGCAGTGCGTGCGCGCATCGCGGATCAGGTATTTCACGAACTCCTCCGCGAGCGCCATGTCGCCCGCGATATTGCAGAAGGCGATCTCCGGCTCGATCATCCAGAACTCCGACGCGTGGCGCGACGTATTGGAATTTTCCGCGCGGAAGGTCGGGCCAAACGTGTACACGTTGGACAGCGCGCACGCGAAAATCTCCGCCTCGAGCTGGCCGCTCACGGTGAGAAACGAAGGCCGGCCGAAGAAGTCCTTCGCATCGTCCACCTTGCCGTCCTCGGTGCGCGGCGGCTTGCCGACGTCGAGGGTCGTCACGCGAAACATCTCGCCCGCGCCCTCGGCGTCGCTCGCGGTGATGATCGGCGCGTGCACGTAGTTGAAACTCCGCGACTGGAAAAACTCATGCACCGCAAACGCGAGCCGGCTGCGCACCCGGAAGACCGCGCCGAAGAGATTGGACCGCGGCCGCAGGTGCGCGATCTCGCGGAGAAATTCCAGCGTGTGCCCCTTCTTCTGCAGCGGGTACGTGGCGTCGGCCTCGCCGAGCACCGTGAACGATTCCGCGACGACCTCCCACGCCTGTCCCTGGCCCTTCGACGCGACGAGCTTGCCGCGCACGGAGAGCGAGGCGCCGGTGGTGACTTTCTCGATGTGCGCGTAGTCGGCGAGCGCGGCGTCGGCCACGATCTGGATGTCTTTCAGGCAGGAGCCGTCGTTGAGCTGGATGAAGGAAAACGCCTTCGCATCGCGGCGCGTGCGGACCCAGCCTTGGAGCAGGATGGAGTCGGCAGGCGCGGAGGCGGCGAGGGCGTTCTTGACGAGGGTGCGTTGCATGACGGAAAGGGAAAAAACGCCGCGCCCAGACGCGAGCGCGAAAGCGGGCCCGCTCGGCTCGCGCGGCTCAGCATTTCGCGGTGTCGCGCTTCTTGCCGATGGAGCCGCGCTTCTCGACCTTCTCGATGTACTCGGGCGCAAAGGGAATCTTGCACGCCGTGTCGCCGACATCGATTTCCACCGGCCCGACCTTCATGCCGACCTCCTTGGCGAACTTCGTCAGCGCCGGCACATAGCAGCCGGCGGCGATCAAAAAGCCGTTCATCTGGTTCTTCACCATATCCGGCGCTGAATGGATCTCTTTCTGCACCCGCTGCAGAAGTTGCTTCAGCGCCGCAGTGTCGAGTTTCGCATCCGGCGTGATCGCCACGTAGCCGCTCAGCGTCGCCCAGCCGCCCGCTGCGACGATCTCCTTCTTCGCGTCGATCCACTCCAGCGCAATCGCCCACGCCTGCGGACTCGCCGCCGCGGTCGCGCCGACCGTGTAGCGCACGAGCGGCTCGCAGGCGGTATCGATCCAGCGCTGCAGGTCCTTCTTCGTCATCTGCGCATCGTCGGCGATGAGCCCGGCAAGGTAGCGTGCGTCGTACACGCCGGTGTCGTAGAGATCGAGGGCGAGCTGGTAGTCCTTTTTGACGCGCTTCTGGATTTTCTTCAGCGCATCGATCTTCACGCCGTAGCACGGTTCGGCAGCGCCGTGCTTCATGATGATCTTTTTATAGCTGTCGGAGCCGAGCGGTTTGATTTCCGCGAGAATTTCTTTGGCGGTCATGGGAGTTAGAGTAGGGGATCAGCTCAGTCGAAAATCTTCCCGGGATTCAGCAGGTTGTCGGGATCGAGCGCGCGTTTGATCTGCTTGAGCAGAGTGTAGCTCGCATCGCCGAGTTGCTGGCGGAGAAAGGCTTTCTTCGCGAGTCCCACGCCATGCTCGCCCGTGATCGTGCCGCCTAGACTCAGCGCGTAGTCGAAGATGTCCTTCATCGCGGCTTCGACGCGGTGCATCTCCTCCGTGTCGCGCTCATTGGTGAGGAAGGTCGGATGGAGATTGCCGTCGCCGAAGTGGCCGAAGGTCGCGACATCGAGCCGGTGCTTCGCTGCGACCTCGCCGACGAAGCGAATCATCTTCGTGAGCTCGCTGCGTGGCACCGTCGCGTCCTCGAGGATCGTGGTGGGCTTGAGTCGCGCGAGCGCGCTGAAAGCACTGCGGCGCGCGGTCGCGAGCTTCACGCCCTCCTCGGCATTGGCGGCGCGTCGCACGGTGACGGCGCCATTCGCGCGGCAGAGTTGTTCGATCTGCGCTGCCTCGTCCGCCACCGCGGCGGGATGCCCGTCGGTCTCGATGAGGAGCAGCGCCTCGGCCTCGGTCGGCAGGCCCACGTGCGCAAAATCCTCGACGCACCGGATGGTCTTGCGGTCGAGAAACTCCAGCGTGCACGGGATGATCTTCGCCGCGATGATCGCCGAAACCGTTTCCGCCGCCGCATCCATCTGCGAGTAAGTCGCCAGCAATGTCTGCCGTGCCGCGGGCTTCGGCAGGAGCTTGAGCATGACTTCGGTGACGACGCCGAGCGTGCCCTCGCTGCCGATGAAGAGATCGCGGAGATTGTAGCCCGCGACGTCCTTCACGCATTTGTTCCCCAGCGTGCAGACCGAGCCGTCGGCCAGCACGACTTCAAGGCCCATCACGTAGCTGCGCGTGACGCCATACTTGAGCCCCCGCAGGCCGCCCGCGTTCTCGGCGACGTTTCCGCCGATGGTAGAAATCTTCATCGAGCCCGGGTCGGGCGGGTAAAAAAGTCCCACCGCATCCGCCGCATCGAAGATTTTCTGCGTCACCACGCCCGCCTGCGCGTGCAGCACGAGGTTGCGCGTATCCAGTTCTAGGATACGATCCAGCTTCAGCAGGCAGAGTACGATCGCGCCGGGCTGTGGCACACTGCCACCGCTGAGTCCGCTGCCGCTGCCGCGCGTGACGACCGGCGCGCGATGCTCGCGGGCGAGCTTCAGCACTGCGGCCACCTCGGCCGTGTCGCGTGGAAATACCACGGCGCGTGGGAGCTGCTTGAGCGTCGCTGTGCCGTCGAAGGCGTAGGGGATGATATCCTCCTTCGCGGTGAGGACGCTGGCGGCGCCGAGCTGGGCGGTGAGGGCGGTGACGAGTGGGTCCACGAGAGCCGCCGATCATCGCGCGAAGCGCGGGGCGAGGGAAGGCGGGAATTTCGCCTGAGCCGGAAGCAAAAGATGCATGCCCTTGATGTGGATCAAGGCGACGCGCCCGCCCGCACGATAACATGGCCGTATGAACACAGCTACCGTCCCCGTTGTTCCAAGCGCAGCCGCTCTCTGGCGCGATTTGGTCATGCCGCGCGAGCACGGCAGCTGGTCTCTCGCGCTGGAACCGCTCGCGCTTGGGCTCATCGCCACGCCCTCGGTCGCCGGTGGGTGTCTGGCAGGGGCTGCACTCTTGGGCTTCTTCGCCCGCCGCCCGCTGCGTGTGGCGGTAAACGATGCTAAACCCCATCGCCGCGAGGCCGCGTTGCGAGTGGTCGCAGCTTTGGCGGCGGGCGCTGTGACGCTGCTGGTCGCCGCACTCATGTTCGGTGGGTTTTCCAGTGTCGTGTGGCTGTTGCCAGCCGCAGTCGCCGGTGGAGTATTCCTTTGGTACGACCTGCGAGCCGCGGGCCGAGAGGAAGCCGCCGAGCTGGCCGGTGCCGCTGCCTTTGCCTGCCTGCCCGGCGCAATCGCGACGCTCGGTGGCTGGAGTGCTCCGTCCGCCGCAGCACTAACCCTCGTGATGCTGAGTCGCGCTGTCCCCACGGTGCTGTGCGTGCGTGCGTTGTTGCGTGCGATGAAGACCGGTGTTTCCGGGATCGCGCCGGCTGTGGTCGGAAGTGGATTGGCCGTGCTGTTCGCGGGATTGGCGGCGGCGAAAGGCGTCCTGCCGTGGATCGCGGTGTGGCTGCTTGCCGCGCTGGCGGCTCGCACTGTCGGATTCCTCGTCTGGCCCCGCGTGGCGTTTCGCGCGCGGACCATCGGCCTGATCGAAGCGATCAGTGGCGCGCTGTTTGTCCTCACGGTCGGAATCGCTGCTGCAAAGTGAAGGAGCACTTATGCGCACAGCAAAATATGCGCAGCGAATCGGAAGCGCCGGGAAGCGCGTTCTCGTTCGTTTTGGCAAAGTGAGACCGTGTCGGCTCCCAACCTCCAACCAACGCCGCAGCTCCGCAGCCTCAATCGTCGCAACCCTTGATGTGGCTCAAGGCCGCGCTGGTCCGCGGTGCCGTACTATTCGCCCAACACCTTTTGTCATGAAAACCCAATCGTTCTCCGCGCGGCTTCGGGCCGCCCTTCTCGTCATCTCAGGTTTCGCTGCGGTGGCCATCGGTCGCGGGCAGGAGGCTGCGCTCGAGGCCAAGGCCGGCGCCCCTCTCGCGGCCGATCTTCCGGTCGAGGTCGCGCTGCTTACCCACGCGCCGAATGTGCCGCCGCCGATCGGCCGCAGGCACGCGGCCAAGGTCGTCGTGAATCTGGAGGTCAAGGAAGTGACCAAGCGTCTCGCTGATGGCGTGGAGTACACGTTCTGGACGTTCGGCGGAGAAGTCCCGGGCATGTTCATCCGCGTGCGCGAGGGCGACGTCGTTGAGTTTCACCTCAACAATCACCCGAGTTCGAAACTACCGCACAACATCGACCTCCATGCGGTCACGGGCCCGGGCGGTGGTGCTGCATCGACGTTTACCGCTCCGGGGCATTCATCGCAGTTCACGTTCACCGCGCTGCGGCCGGGTCTGTATGTCTACCACTGCGCGACCGCGCCTGTGCCGATGCATATCGCCAACGGCATGTATGGGCTGATCTTCGTCGAGCCGAAGGAAGGCTGGGCGCCCGCGGACCGTGAGTACTACGTGATGCAGGGCGACATCTACACGCAGGGTGCCAATGGCGATCTCGGCTTGCAGATCTTTGACAACGTCAAAGCCACCGACGAGCGCCCCACCTATGTCGTGTTCAACGGCGAGGTCGGCGCTTTGGTTGGCGATCGCGCACTGACGGCTAAGGTCGGCGAGACCGTGCGCATCTACTTCGGTGTCGGCGGTCCCAATCTCACCTCGTCGTTCCACGTGATCGGCGAAATCTTCGACAAGGTCTGGCCCGAGGGCGGCATGAAGTTCGCGCAGGAAAATGTGCAGACGACGATGGTGCCCGCCGGCGGTTCGACGATCGTCGAGTTCAAGGTCGAGGTGCCCGGCACGTTCGTGCTGGTCGATCACTCGCTTACTCGAGCCTTCAACAAAGGCGCGCTCGGCATGCTCAAGGTGGCTGGTCCGGAAAACCGCGTCGTCTACTCGGGCAAGGAAGTCGACGAGGTCTATCTTGGCCAGGCTTCGGACGCTGGCTCGGCGGCGAGCGCCCGTGAAGCGGCGCTCGTGGCGAAGAAAGCGGAAGCGATTTCCAAGAATCCCGAGATTGCCGTCATCACGAAGGAAATCCAGATGGAGCGCGGCAAGAAGGTGTTTCTCTCGTCGTGCTTCGCCTGCCACATGCAGGAAGGTCAGGGCCTGCCGGGAGTCTTCCCGCCGCTCGCTGGGTCGGATTTTCTCAAGGCGGACAAGGCGCGCGCGATCCGCATCCCCATCAAGGGCCTGCAAGGCCCGGTCACCGTCAACGGCAAGGCTTACAACAGCCTCATGCCGCCGCAGCCGTTCACCGACGAGCAGCTCGCCGACGTGCTCACCTATGTGATGAACAGCTGGGGCAACGACTTCGGCACGGTCTCGACCGACGACGTGAAGCGCGCCCGCAGCGAGAATTGATCTTCCGATCCGATCACAGGCCATGACCTTCACTGTCACAGGAAAACGGATACAGTTCTGGCTGGCCGCGGCTTGCGTAGCAGCGGTGGTCCAGCTGGCCGTGGCCGTGGAGACGAGAGAGGGCATGGTCTTGATCCCGGCTGGCGTGTATGCGCCGCTGCTCCGGACCAAGGCCGAGGCGGCGCAGGTGCCGGTGGCGGCGTTCATGCTCGATGAGCACCCGGTGACCAATGGTGACTTCCTCGCCTTTGTGCGCGCCAACCCGAAGTGGCAGCGCTCGCGCGTGAGTCCGCTCTTCGCCGACACCGGTTACCTCGGCGATTGGGCGGGCGATCTCGAACTGGGTGCGCGGGCTCCCGCCGATGCGCCGGTCGTGCGCGTTTCGTGGTTTGCGGCCCGCGCCTATGCGAGGTCCTTGGGCAAACGGCTGCCGACGACCGCCGAGTGGGAGCGGTCTGCCGCCGGTGGCCTCACTTCGGCCGAGGGTGCGAAGGAGCCAGGGTTTTCGGCGGCGGTCCTGGCGTGGTATGCGCGGCCGATGCCGGACCCCCTGCCCGCCGCTGGGTCGGGCCGGGCGAATTTTTTCGGGGCCCGCAGCCTGCTCGATCTCGTCTGGGAGTGGGTCGACGATTTCAACACCGCGATGGTGACCGGTGAATCGCGCGCGGACACCGGGTTGGAGCGTTCGCTGTTCTGCGGCGCGGGAGCGGCCGGCGCGAGAGACTTGACGAACTACCCGGCGTTCATGCGGGCGGGTTTCCGGAGTTCCCTGAGAGCGAGCTACGTCGTGCCGAACCTCGGTTTCCGGTGCGCGAGCGATTACGCGGCGCAATCGACAAATTTTCCATCACCATGAAGACGATCCTGATCCTCAGCCTTGTGTGCATCGGTGGCGTCGCCCGGGCGGCGGATGCCTGTTGTGCCGCGCTTGAGAGCGCCGCCAAGCCGCCGGCCTGCTGTGCGGCGATGACGGAAAAAGCGGAGCCGCTGGCCGAACGCTCGATCTATCAGCTCGACGCGGTCTGGACCGACGACGCCGAGAAAGTCGCCACGCTCGCGGGCTTGCGCGGACGGCCGGTGGTGCTCGCGATGTTCTATTCCAACTGCGAGTACGCGTGCCCGTTGTTGGTTGGTGACATGGTACGACTGCGCGCCGCGCTGCCCGCGGAGATGCAGGAACAGATTCAGTTCGTCATGGTGAGCTTCGACGTGACGCGGGACACGCCCGTGGCGCTTAAGGCTTATCGTGATCGGGTGTCCCTGAACCCCGCATGGCGTCTGTGGCACGGAAACGCCGACGCCGTGCAGGATCTGGCGATGCTCCTCGGCGTAAAATACAAGCAGGACGAGAAGGGCCAATTTGCGCACTCGAATATGCTGACCATCCTCGATGCGCAGGGCGTGATCGCCCATCAACGCATCGGCCTGGGCGGTGAAGTGCGCGAGGCCGCCGAGGTGCTCGCCAAACTCATGTCGCCCAAGGCCACCAAGCCGTGACATTCCGGCCCGAAATCTCGCATGAAGATAAAATTCACCACCTTCGACGCGCGTGTCCTCATGGCGCGGGGCGAAGAGCCGCGGGAAAAGATTCTCGCTGCGGCGGCGGCACTGCGCCCGGGCGAGGGCATCGCGGTGGTTACACCATTCCTGCCTTCGCCGTTGATTGAGCGCTTGCGCGCCGAAGGCTTCACGGCCCGACCCGAGCGCCAGTCCGATGGAGTGTGGCGCACTTTGTTTTGGCGCGAATAGCGCGAGCATCTTGTCTCGGCGAGCCGATCGCGAATCGAACAAGCCGAGCGAGCGACGCATTTTCGGCGCGACGCCGCGCTGAAAACAGGTTGTCTCTCCGCCGTGCCCCAAAACGTCAGCGAGCTTCGTACGACTGCGATTGTCGCAGCATTGCGCTCGTGCCAGCTCTTCTGCGGCTTGCCCGCTGACGAGTTGGAGGCCATTGCGGCCGTCGCCTCGGTCCGGGCGATCGACAAAAACGCTTACCTCTTTCACGAGGGCGACCCGGCCGAGGGCTTTTATGTCGTGCAGCGAGGAGCGCTCAACGTTCACCGGGTGAGCGCGACGGGAAAAGAGCAGGTCATCTGTGTCTTTCGCGCGGGCGAATCGCTGGCGGAGGCGGCGTTGGCCGGGCGCGGCTATCCGGCGAGCGCGCGCGCGATCGAGGATTCAAGCGTGGTGGTGGTGCCCAAGGGGCCCTTTGTCGGCTTGCTGGGCCGGCGCCCGGATCTCGCACTGCGTATGCTGGCGTCGATGAGTCAGCATTTGCGCGTGCTCGTCGGGCTCGTCGAGGACCTGACGTTGAAAGACGTCGAGACGCGCTTGCTCAACTGGCTGGTGAAACGCGTGCCGCCTGAAGCGACTGGGCCGGTCGACGTCGCCTTGGGCAGCACCAAGCGGGTACTGGCCGCGGAGCTGGCGACGAGCAGCGAGACGCTCTCGCGCACATTTGCGAAACTGCGCGACGAAAAGCTCATCACCGTGAAGGGCACGGTCGTGCAGGTCGCCGACGCGATGGCGCTGCGCCTCCATTTCCGCCGCCTGCTGGGCGAGAGCTGACGTGAACATTAAAAAATGAAGACCAAAATCCTGCTGGGCCTGATCGTGAGCTGGAGCGTCATCGCGCTCGTGCGCGCCGCCGAGCCACCGGCCGACGTCGCGAAATACATCCCGCTCATCCGCGAAAAGATTTTTCAGGACTACCAGGGCATGATGCGCGAGAAGGGCGGGGCGTTTCCCTTTCCATTTCTCACGCCGGGCAGCAAGCAGTACTCCGATATCCTCTGGGACTGGGATTCGTGGCTGAGCGACGTCGCGCTGCGTCAGATCCTCCTCGAGCGCGCCACGCCCGAAGAGCGCGCCAAGGCCGTCGCGTACGAGCGTGGCTGCATCATGAACTTTCTCAGCTTCGGCGGCATGGACGGCTGGGTGCCGATCCTCATCAAGCGCAACTCGCCCGAGCGCAAAGTCATGAAGGCCGACCTCAACATCTACGAGGTCAACATGCACAAGCCCTGCCTCGCGCAGCACGCCGCGATGCTCGTGAAGCTCGATGGCGGCGACGCCGAGTGGCTGCGCGACAAGTTCCACAACCTCCAAGCCTTCGTCGACAAGTACAAGAATCACCAGCGCCACAAGGCCACCGGGCTCTATTTCTGGAACAACGACGAGGCCATCGGCGTGGACAACGATCCGAGCACCTTCATGCGCCCGCCCAAGAGCTCGGGCTCGATCTACCTCAATTGCCTGATGTACCGCGAACTCCTCGCGATGGTCGCTCTCTGCAAGGCGCTGCACATGGAGGAGATCGCGGTCGAGTATCAGCGCGATGCCGACGAACTCCGCGTCGCGGTGCAGAAGCACTGCTGGGACGAGCGCGACGGCTTTTTCTACAGCGTCGACCTCAACCTGCTCCCCTACGAGGGCAAGCCCTTCAGCGCCGACCCGAAGCTCCCGCTCCACGCGGGTAATCCCCGCGACTACGACTGCCTCATCCAGCGCCTCGGCGTGTGGTCCGGCTTCATGGCGATGTGGTCCGGCATCGCGACGCCCGAGCAGGCAAAGCGCATGGTCGAAGAAAACCTGCGCAACGAGAAAACCTTCAACGCCCCCTACGGCGTCCGCACGCTCTCGAAGCTCGAAAAAATGTACAGCGTCCGCGCCTCCGGCAACCCGTCGCTCTGGACCGGCCCGATCTGGGGCATCTCCAACTACATGGTGTGGCGCGGCCTCGTGGACTACGGCTTCGACCGCGACGCTCACGAACTCGCGGATAAAACCATCCGGCTCTTCGGCCGCGACTTCGAGCGCTTCGGCGCGCTGCACGAGTATTATCTCCCCGAGAGCGGCGAGCCGGTGTTGAATCCCGGTTTCCAAAATTGGAACTTTCTCGTGCTCAACATGGCCGCATGGACCGAGGGCAAGCCGGTGATCCGCGAGTTCTGAGCGCGCGGTGGCTGACACAGTTTTCAGTTGCACGGCGGCGGCGCTGAGCGACGCTGAAGACGTCTAGCGCGAACTCGATCGCGACCGGACACTCAAACCTTCAACCACCCGTCTTCGGACCAGGCCTGATCGCCATGCGACACGCACCCACGTCCCCGTCAATCGCCTGCCTGCAGGTTTTCCGCCGCCGGGAAACTGCCGAGGCCGATTGAAAACCATCCTGGAATTTGCCCGCGCCAAGCGGGAGCAGCTGCCGATCGTGATGATCGCGGCCTACGATGCGCTGATGGCGCGTCTCGTCGCCGACTCCGAGGCCGACGCGATTCTCGTCGGCGACAGCGTGGCAATGGTTGTGCACGGCCATCCCTCCACGGTCCACGCCACGCTCGACATGATGTGCAGCCACGTCGCCGCCGTGCGTCGCGGCGCACCGGAAATGTTGATCGTGGCCGACATGCCGTTCCTCAGCGCGCGTCGCGGTCTCCTCGCCGCCACCGACGCGGCTGGTGCACTTATGCAGGCGGGCGCCAACGCCGTGAAGATCGAGGGCATCGAAGGCCACGCCGACGTGATCGCGCACCTCGTGGGCAGCGGCATCCCCGTGATGGGCCACCTCGGACTTACCCCGCAAGCGGTCAACCAACTCGGCGGCTACCGCGTGCAAGGTCGTGCCCCCGAGGATGCAGAGCGGCTCGTACGCGACGCACAGGCGGTCGAGGCCGCGGGCGCATTTGCCCTCGTATTGGAATGCGTGCCAGCCGCGCTCGCCGAGCGCATCACGCACGAACTCACCATCCCGACCATCGGCATCGGCGCGGGCTCTGGCACCGCCGGCCAAGTGCTCGTGCTGGCGGATATGCTCGGGCTCAACCCCGATTTTCAGCCGCGCTTCGCCCGCCGCTATCTCGAAGGCGGCAAGCTCGTGCGCGACGCGGTGAACCGTTTCGCGGGCGATGTGCACGCCGCGCAATTTCCCGCGCGCGAGGAGGTGATCGCCTGATGTACATCATCGAACGACTCGACGAATGGCGCCGCCTTCGCGCCTCGCCCGAATGGGCGGGAAAGTCGGTAGGCTTCGTGCCCACGATGGGCGCGCTCCACGCCGGCCACGAGGCGCTGCTCGCCCGTGCTCGCTCAGAAAACGACTACGTTGTGCTCAGTGTGTTCGTGAACCCCACGCAGTTCAACGACCCCGCCGACCTCGCAAAATACCCGCGCACGCTCGAAGCCGATTGCGCGCTCGCGCGGCTCCACACCGACGCGGTGATCGTGCCGACGCCTGCCGCCTTTTACCCCGACAGCTATCGCTATCGCGTCACCGAAAACGAACTCAGCACGCGCCTCGAAGGCGCGCACCGCCCGGGTCATTTCGACGGCGTGCTCACTGTAGTGTTGAAGCTCTTCAATCTCGTGCAGCCCACGCGCGCCTATTTCGGCGAGAAGGACTGGCAGCAGCTCCAGCTCGTGCGCGGCATGGTGGACGCCCTGCTCCTCCCGCTCGAAATCGTGCCGTGCGCCACCGTGCGCGACCCCGATGGCCTCGCGATGAGTTCTCGCAACCGTCGTCTTTCACCCGAAGGCCGCGCGCGCGCAGCTACATTTCCGCGAGTGCTGCAAACCGCAGCGACCGCTGCCGAAGCTGAAGCGCAGCTCCGCGACGCAGGTTTCGAAGTCGACTACGTCGACGATTCGCAGGGCGTGCGCTTGGGCGCCGTACGAATCGATGGTGTGAGGTTGATCGATAATGCTCCGCTGGGGCGAACTTCTGCTTCGGCGAAAAACTCTGGCAGCGTGGCGGCCTGAGTAGATTGGCGCATCGAAAAATGGCCAAACTCCTCGTCATCATCACCGGCTCCATCGCCGCCTACAAAGCCTGCGATGCGATCTCCCGGCTCGTGCAGCGCGGACATCAGGTGCGCACGGTGCTCACGGAGTCGGCCGCAAAGTTCGTCGGTGCGGCTACGCTCGAAGGACTCACCGGCGAACCAGCGCGGACCGATCTCTTTGCCGCGGGACAAGCGCTCGATCACATCGAGCTGACCCGTTGGGCCGATGCCGTCATGATCTGTCCTGCGACCGCGCACACGCTCAACCGCGCGGCGGCCGGACTCGGCGACGATCTCGCGGGCGCGCTGTTGCTTGCGCACGATTGGCGGAAGCCGCTGATCGTCGCGCCCGCGATGAATCCCGCGATGTGGTCGCACCCCGCGACGGTGGCTTCGGTGGAAAAACTCAAAAGCTGGGGCGCGCGCTTCGTGCCGGTCGGCCTCGGGCGCACCGCTTGCGGCGAAGTGGGCGAGGGGCGTTTGGCCGAGCCGGCGGAGATCGTCGCCTTCATCGAAGCGATACTGACGCAGCCCACGCGACGCTTGCGCGTGCTCATCACCAGTGGCGGCACCACCGAGCCGGTCGACGGCGTGCGCGTATTGACCAACACGAGTACCGGCGCGACCGGCGCATTGCTCGCCGAACATTTTGCGGGGTGCGGCCACGAGGTGACATTGCTTCGCGCGCAGAACGCTCACGCGGCCAGCGCACCGGTGCGGCAAGAGACATTCACCAGCTTTGCCTCGCTCGATGCCGCATTGGGCCGGTTGCTTGGTGAGCATGAGTTCGACGCCGTGATCCACGCCGCGGCCGTGAGCGATTTCTCCGTGGGCGCGATTGAAACCGAAGCTGGCTCGATCGCTGGCGGCGCGGGCAAGATCGAGTCGGCCGGCGACGTCATCCTGCGATTGAAGCGCAATCCGAAGCTCATCGATCGCCTGCGCGCGCGCAGCCGCAATCCCGCGCTGCGCGTGATCGGTTTCAAACTCACGCGCGATGCAACCGACACTGAAATCCGCGCCGCGGTCGACGCACTGCGCACGCGTACCGGCGTGGATCTCGTGGTGCACAACGACCTCGCTTGGCGCACTGCGGACGGGGCGTTTCCCGCCGCCATCTGGCCCAAGGCCGGCGAGCCGACGCACTGCGCCACGCGGGCCGAGCTCGCGACGGCACTAGAAAAATGGCTGGTCGCCGCGGAGAAGTGAGGGCCTCTTTCAATCATGCTGCTCTGCCTCGATATCGGTAATTCCCAAATCCACGGCGGCGTCTTCGACGGCGACACGCTGCGGATGCAGTTTCGGAAAACGACGCATCCGCTCGGCGCGTCGGATGAGTTCGGCGTGTTTTTCTCGACGGTGTTGCGTGAGCATGGGATCGAGCGCGGCGCGGTGCGGCGCACGGCGATCTGCTCGGTGGTACCGTCGGCGCTGCATCCGGTGAAGAGTGCGTGCGTGAAATATTTTGGCGGCGAGCCCTTCGTGCTGCAGGCCGGCGTGAAGACCGGCCTCAAGGTCCGCTATCGCAATCCCCACGAGGTCGGCGCTGACCGTATCGCGGGTGCGATCGCCGCCGCGCAGCGACATCCAGCGAGCAACGTGATCGTGGTGGATTGTGGCACCGCCACGACCTTCGACGTGGTTACTTCAGAAGGCGATTACCTCGGCGGCGCGATCCTGCCCGGCATCGGCATCTCGGTGGAGACGCTCGCGGGTCGCACCGCGAAGCTGCCCACCGTCGAGATCGTGCGACCGGCCTCGGCCCTCGGACGCACGACGAGCGAGAGTATTCAGTCGGGTATCTATCACGGACACGTCGGCGCGATCCGGCAGTTGTTGGCGGAGCTCACGCGCGAAGTGTTTGGCAGCGTGCGACCGCGCGTGGTGGGCACGGGTGGTTTTGCACGACTGCTGGAACCGGAAAAACTCTTTGATGAGATCGTGCCGGAGCTGGTGCTACTGGGCCTGAAGCAGGCGGAGAAACTTAACCGCGAGACGTAAGCACACCGGGAAAATTTTGTGTAGCGATCAGGTGACGGCGACGCACACTGCTGCTTTGCCATGATTTTTTCCGTCGGGTGCAGCCTTGACTACGAGGTGCTGTCGCCCACCGCCCATTTCACGTTCAACATCCTCGCCAACCTCGGTCCCAACCAGCACATCCTCGCCGAACAGATCGAGACGGTGCCGGTCGTGCCCGAGGAGCATGTGACGTCTTCGAAGGGCAATCGCGTGAGCCGGATCGAGGCACCCGCGGGACGTTTCGCGTTACGCTACGCGGCGACAGTGGAGGTCACACGCCCCGCACCCCCGACAGAAGTGAAGGGGGACCATCTCGCGCGGCTGCCGTTGCCGATTCTCACGTATCTCTTGCCGAGCCGCTACTGTGAGAGTGATCGCTTCACGTCGCACGCGTTGGATTTGTTCGGCAAGATTCCCGACCGCCTCGCTCAGGTGCGTGCGATCTGCGCGTGGGTCGATGCCACGATCACCTATGCGCCCGGCGCGACCGACTCGCGCACGTCGGCGTGGGACGTCTGGCAGACTCGCCGCGGAGTGTGTCGCGACTACACGCACCTGGCGATCGCGCTCTGCCGCGCGCTGTCGATTCCCGCGCGCTATGTTGGCGGCTACGCCGCGGGGCTGGAACCGATGGATTTTCACGCCTGCTTCGAGGCCTACCTCGGTGGCGCGTGGCATCTCTTCGATCCCACGGACAACATCGCGCCCGACCACATCGTGATCATCGCGCGCGGACGCGACGCCGCCAACGCCCCGCTCACGACCATCTTCGGCAAAGTCGCCCCCGGCCCCGTCAAGGTCACCTGCGCCGAAGCCCCGCGCTCCGCTTCCGCCCCGGCGGCGTGACGGACTGGCCGACGACAGCGCCGCAATCTTCCCCCGCTCGCGCGCGTCTCGCTTCTCTGTTGCCCCGATGACCCCCACGCTTCGCCGTACCCTCGTCGTTCTAGGCGCCTCGTTCCTTTGTCTCGCTCGCGCTCTCCGCGCCGCGCCGGCCGATGCGCCGGTCCAGCTCACGATCAACGGCGCGCCCGCGCAGCCCGGTGACCTGAAGCCTGCCGAAATCAAGGAACTCGTCCTCGGAAACGGCCTGCTGCAACTCACCTTTGGTCAGGACTCCAACATGGATTTCAGCGCGATCTCGGTCGTGAAAAACGGCCAGGAACTCGCGCACAATCTCCACGGCGTCGAGCCGCGCGACGTCGATGCGCACCGCACCTTTTACCTCGATAGTGGCGCCGGCCGCGACCACCTCGTCACCGATGTGGTGCGCATCGTAAAGGTCACGCCCGACCTCGCGCACTTCGCCGTGGTCGATAACCGTGCGTTGCACCTAGAGCACCACTTCGTGATGCTGCGCGGCGAGAGCGGCGTGCACCCGTATGTGATCGTGAAGAGTGCCCCCGGCGCGAACGCCGGCGAGACCCGCACGATGTACCGTTTCGATATGGATGTGCTCGACTGGGCCTGGAGCGGCGAGCGCACCGGGAAGCAGCCGAAGTACGCTTTTCTCCAGTCGATCTCTGAAGTCGGCAACCTCGGCGACGAGACGTGGCGTCTGCCCGACGGCACCGTGTATCAGAAATACGACTACTGCCCCTACTACGCCGAGACGCCGATGTGGGGCCACTACGGCCACGGCTTCGGCGTGTTCTTCATGCCCGTGAGCAACGAGTCTTACGCGGGCGGTCCGCTGCGGCAGGAGCTGGCCGTGCATCAGGATGCTCTCATTCTAAACTACATCGGCGGCGGTCATTTCGGTGGCGGCGGCGGCGCGACCGGCCGCAACGGCGAAAAAATCCACGGGCCGTGGTTCCTCTATTTCAACGCCGGCGCTTCCAACGACGCCGTCATCGCCGACGCGCTGAAGACCGCCGCGGCTGAAAAGAAAAAATGGCCCTACCGCTGGATGGAGGAGCCGCTTTATCCCGTGCAGCGCACGACAGTAACCGGCCAACTCGTGCTTACTCACGACCGCTCGACCGCGGGCGCGTACATCATCCTCGGCCAGCCGGACAACGGTCCGCGCCGCGGAGGCGGCGGTGGCTTCAATCGCCGTGGCGGTGCAGAGCCGACCGGCACACCACCGGTGGAGGACCGCGCGAGTATTCTCTACACGCAGTCGGGCGACTACATCTACTATGTGAAGGCGGACGCGGCCGGGAAGTTCACACTCCCCGCAGTGCGCCCCGGCAAGTACACGCTGTACGCGTGGTCGACGCAGGGACCGGTGACGCAGTCGTTCGCGAAGGACGGCGTGGAGGTGAGCGGTGACACGCTTGACCTCGGCAAGGTGGAGTGGGACGCGCCGTATCACCCGAATCTGGTGTTTCAAGTCGGGCAGGCCGACCGGATGGCGGGCGAGTTCAAGCTCGGCCACGCGCCGCGCTCGAATCAAAACACGCGTCTCGTGCCGAGTGATCTCACCTTCACCGCGGGACAGAGTCAGCCGGGAAATGACTGGTACTACGCGCAGCACTCGGGCACGTGGACCATCGCGTTCAACTTGGAAAAAGTCCCGACCGGCAAAGGCTACCTCACCATCCCGATCGCCGGTGGGCCGGGCAATGTCAGCGTAAGGGTCAACGGCGACGAGGTTGGCCAAATCGCCAAGCCCGACGACGCGAGCGTGCGCCGCGCCGCGAATCGCAGTGGCGTGTACGCGCGGTATGAGTTTACTTTCCCCGCTGAACAACTCAAAGCCGGTGCCAACACCGTCACACTCCAGATCGTGAGCCGCAATCGCGGCACCGGCGAGGCCGAGCCCACCGGCCAGCAGCCCGGCAGCATGAATAATAACGGCATCATGTACGATACCGTTGTGCTGGAGACTGACTGAGGATCATCTCAGTTCTCGCGGGGTATTATGGGGACGCGGCGCCCCCGCCGCGTTAGCCTAAGGAAGGATCACGCGGCGAGGGTGCCGCGTTCCCACCAATCCGTCGCTCTATGCCACGGCGCAATCGACCGCGAAAAAGTGTCACGGAGTGGGGCATTCTGGCGCGGGGTGCGTGCGCGGCGCTGGCTTTTCCGGGGGAGCCGGACGACGTTTGGGTGGTCCGTATTCTGCAAATACCCTTCCCATGGATTTCAATAAACTCACCCAGATGTCGCGTCAGGCGGTCACGGACGCGCAGGCGCTCGCGCGTCGCCGCAACCACAACGAAGTGGACACCTGGCACCTGTTGGCAGCGTTGCTGGAGCAGGAGAGCGGCATCGTGCCGGGTCTCGTCGAGAAGCTCGGGCTGACCACGAGCGCGCTGCAGCTTTCCGTCGAGCGCGAGCTGGAGGCGTTGCCCTCTGTCACGGGCAGCGTCGACACCTCGAAGATTTACGTCACGCAGGCCGTCAATGACGTGCTCACGCGCGCCGAGGACGAGGCCAAGTCGCTGAAGGACGAGTATGTCAGCGTGGAGCATTTGTTCCTCGGCCTGCTCGATGTCGCCAAGCCCGAGGGGCTCAAGAAACTCTTCAAGAGCTTCGCGCTCGACCGCGCCAAAGTGCTGAAGGCGCTGAAGGACGTCCGCGGCTCGCAGCGCGTGACGACCGACAATCCCGAGGCCACCTATCAGGCGCTGGAGAAGTACGGCATCGACCTCGTCGCGCAGGCGCGCAAGGGCAAGATGGACCCCGTCATCGGCCGCGATGAGGAGATCCGTCGCGCGGTGCGCATTCTCTCGCGCAAGACGAAGAACAACCCCGTGCTCATCGGCGAGCCCGGCGTGGGCAAGACCGCCATCGTGGAAGGCCTCGCGCAGCGCATCCTTCGCGGCGACGTCCCGGAGGGCCTCAAGGACAAGACCATCTTCTCCCTCGACATGGGCGCGCTCGTCGCCGGCGCGAAGTACCGCGGCGAGTTCGAGGAGCGCCTGAAGGCCGTGCTCGGCGAAGTGAAGCAGAGCGAGGGCCGCATCATTCTCTTTATCGACGAGCTGCACCTCATCGTGGGCGCGGGCAAGACCGACGGCGCGATGGACGCGGGCAATCTCCTCAAGCCCATGCTCGCGCGCGGCGAGCTGCACTGCATCGGTGCGACCACGCTCGACGAGTACCGCAAGCACATCGAGAAGGACGCGGCGCTCGAGCGCCGCTTCCAGCCGGTGGTCGTCGACCAGCCGACCGTGGAGGACGCGATCTCGATCCTGCGCGGCCTCAAGGAGCGCTTCGAGCTGCACCACGGTGTGCGCATTCAGGACAACGCGCTCGTGAGCGCCGTGACGCTTTCCAACCGCTACATCGCGGACCGCTTCCTGCCCGACAAGGCCATCGATCTCGTCGACGAGGCGTGCGCGATGATCCGCACCGAGATGGACTCGATGCCGCAGGAGCTCGACGAGCTCACGCGCCGCGCGCTTCAGCTCGAAATCGAGGAGACCGCCCTCGCGAAAGAAAAGGACGAAGCCAGCAAGCGCCGGCTCGACGTGCTCCGCAAAGAGCTCGCCGAAGTGCGCGAGCGCGCCAGCGGCCTGAAGCTCACGTGGGAAAAGGAAAAGGCCTCTGTGCAGCGCGTGCGCAAGATCCGCGAGGAGCACGAAGCCGCCCGCCTCGAAATGGAAAAGGCCGAGCGCGCCTACGACCTCAACAAGGTCGCCGAGCTCCGCCACGGCAAGATCCCGCAGCTCGAAGCCGAGCTGAAGAAACTCGAGAAAGCCGGCAACAGCACGACCCTCTTCAAGGAAGAGGTTTCCCAAGAAGAAATCGCGGAGGTCATCGCGAAGTGGACCGGCGTGCCCGTCACGCGTCTCGTCGAGGGCGAGAAGGAAAAACTTCTCCGCCTCGAAGAGGTGCTCCACGAGCGCGTGATCGGTCAGGACGAAGCGGTGACGCTCGTTACCGAGGCTATTCTCCGCGCCCGCAGCGGCATTAAGGACCCGCGCCGTCCGGTCGGCAGTTTCCTCTTCCTCGGTCCCACCGGCGTCGGCAAGACCGAGCTGGCCAAGGCGCTCGCCGAGACCCTCTTCGATACCGAGGGTGCCGTGGTGCGCATCGACATGTCCGAGTACATGGAGAAGCACAGCGTCGCGCGCATGATTGGCGCGCCTCCCGGCTACGTCGGCTACGACGAGGGCGGGCAGCTCACCGAGGCGGTCCGCCGCCGGCCGTACGCGGTCGTGCTTTTCGACGAGATCGAGAAAGCGCACCCGGATGTATTCAATGTTCTGTTACAAGTCCTCGACGACGGCCGCATCACCGATTCGCAGGGCCGCACCGTGGACTTCAAGAACACGATTATCATCATGACCTCGAACCTCGGCTCGCGCTTCCTCCTGGAGGGCGTGACCGGCGACACGATCCCCGAGAGCGTGCGCGAGAGCGTGATGGCGGAGCTGCGCAAATCCTTCCGCCCCGAGTTCCTCAACCGCATCGACGAGACGATCCTCTTCAAGCCCCTCACGCTCGACGAGATCACCAAGATCGTCGACCTGCTCCTCGTGGACCTGAACAAGCGTCTCGTAGACCGCCGCGTGACCGTGACCCTCGACAAGAAAGCCCGCGAGTGGACCGCCGAGAAGGGCTACGACCCCGTCTTCGGCGCGCGCCCGCTGAAGCGTTTCCTGCAGCGCAACATCGAGACCAAGCTCGCGCGCGCGCTCCTCGCGGGCGACGTGCCGGAGGGCTCGGACCTGACATTCACTCTCCGCGACGATCAACTGGCACTCGGTAAGTCGTCTTCAAAGTCATAACGCCACGCGAGCGGATGCAGCCCGAATTCTCGCTAAATCGCTGAGCGAAACGAGAGATCAATGCATCCGGGGCGGCACTGACGGGAGTCTATTTCCGACCGGTCATGCCGCGTTTGCGCGGCTGACCGCGGGGTCCGATCAATACCGACGGCGTGCCGGGGGACGATAGGTCGAGCTCGTGTCCTTCACGCGGAAAGTGATTCGAGCCTTCTCCAGGTCGTACGGGCTCATTTCCATCTTCACCGTGTCGCCGGCGGCGATTTTGATGAAGTGCTTGCGGAGCTTGCCGGAGATGTGCCCTAGGACGATGTGCCCGTTGGCTAGTTGTACTCGGAACATGGTTCCCGGGAGCACTGCGACAATTTTACCTTCGACTTCGATGGCATTGGCGTTGGCTTTCGGCGGAACCGATCTGGGCGATGAATTTGCGGTCAAGGCACTATCTATACCGCTGAACCAGACGGGGGCAAAGAGAATCAGCGGTTTCTCGTGCGAATTGTGCCCGTTGCGGCCGGTCAGCTCGAGACGGGAATCTTTTTCTTGCGGAGAAAATGATCGAGTGCGGCGAGATCGTCGGCCTCCGTTTCGCCGAGTTCGTAGTTGGGCGCTTTCGCGCGAGTCACAAATGCGGCCAGCCATTCCAGCAGGAATTCGCGACGGGGCAGCCAGACCGCGGGAGCGCCGAGGATGTCGGCTTGAAGGGCAGCGGCATGCGTGAGGTGGGTGGCTTGTTTGTGCATGATGGTCGATCGCGTGGTTTAGTGGCGGTGAATGAGTGGGCTAACCCGCCCGCGGCGCGGGCGGCGGCGGGCTCGCTGAGCTGCGCGTGGGCAGTTCCAGCGTGCTGCCCGTGACCAACTCCAGCAGGATAGGTAGGGCAAGCATGCCGGCGGCCGGTACGATCCAAATCATACGCGCATCGAGCACGATCCCCAGCAACAGGACCGCGACGAGGCCGAAGGCAAAATAGGCGCTAAACTGGCGCAGGCCGAAAAGCCCGAGCAGCGACGTTGCGATGGCGGGCAGCGCCACGGGCCAAGGCGTCAATGCGATGACGATGCCGGCCACAAAACCCAGCGGTGCGAGCAGCACGCCGCGGTCACCACGCCGGGTGAACATCTGCAGGAAGACCGCCACAACAAGCACCGCAATCAGCAGGGCGTACTCTGGTTTCGAGACGAGCTCCCATGAACTCGGGCCGAAATCGAGCGATCGCTGCAGCCACATCGCGCCCAAGAAGCCACGCAGCGGATCGAGCCATAGGATCGGCACCCACCACCAAGGGCGAAAGCGCGGGCTGTTCTCCAGACTCTGGAAACAGTCGAAGCTGCGTAGCTCGACTTTCGACGACAGGAGTCGGTCCGCGGGAAACAGCAGGAACAGCGCTCCGGGCACAAACAAGGCCCAATGGATTGTCAGCAAACAGGCTGACCCTCTGCTCTTCCGCCGCAATGTCGATGACCATCGCCGCCAAACGCTCCCTTCAATCGAACTGACTGGTGCGAACGTGGTTCGAACGAAACTAAACCGCGACGCGCGCGCGGCGCCGGAGCGCCAATCAGGAATACCTTGCGTTCCCCGCCGAATGCGCGACGGTGGCGGCTCGTAATAGCGTTAGATGACAGTGGTTGGTGAGTCCTCAGATGAGCTTTTGTGTTCAGTGACGATTCGAAACCCCAATTCGGGGAACGCGCTGACAAAAGACGAGGTATACGAAACTCATCACCATGAATTCCAAACTCTACGTTGGAAATTTGTCCTTTAAGACCACCGACGCGGATCTGCGCGACGTTTTCGGCCAGTTTGGCAATGTGACCGACGTGTACGTCGCGAACGATCGCATGACGGGCCGCCCGCGCGGCTTCGCCTTCGTGACCTTCAGCAACGAAACCGAGAGCAAGGCCGCCATCGAAAAGATGAACGGCACCGATCTCGACGGCCGCCAGATCACGGTCAACGAAGCCAAGCCGAAGGAAGCCAACAGCGGCGGCGGCGGTTTTCAGTCGCGCGGCAACAGCCGCTACTAATCTGCTCCATCGAGCAGCGGTCCAAGGCGAGGCGCTGTGGCGCTTCGCCTTTTTTATTTTCCGGCTTGGCCGCTTGATTAGATGAGCGCGCCCGGCGACGCTGGAGCATGAGCGCGCACGGCAATCCGGGATTTGGACTGGGTACGACAGAGATCAAGCGGCGGCACATCCTGCCGAAGGCGCTGGTGGTGGGCCTCGTCGCGGGCTTGATGGCGTCGGCTTTTCGCGTGGCGCTGCAGACGGCGGAGCAGTGGCGCATCGGCCTGCAGCAGCACTATCACGACTCGGGCTGGATCGCTTTGGCACTGGCGCTCTCGCTTGGCGTGATCGGCGGAGGGCTGGGCGTGTGGCTCGTGCGGAGATTTTCCCCGGAGGCGGCAGGCAGTGGAATTCCGCACCTGCAATCGGTCGTGCGCGGCGAGGCGACGCTCGATTGGCGGCGGGTGTTGCCGGTGAAGTTTATCGCCGGTGTCTTTGGCATCGGTGGTGGGCTCGCGCTCGGCCGCGAGGGGCCGACGATCCAGATGGGCGGCGGCACGGGCCTGATGGTGTCGGAGTGGTTTCGCGTGAAACCGGGCGAGGGCGAGCGCAAGGCGCTGATCGCGGCCGGTGCGGGGGCGGGACTCGCGGCGGCATTTAATGCGCCGCTATCCGGCGTGATCTTCGTGCTCGAGGAATTGCATGGCGCGTTCACACCGGTGGTTTTCGTGGCGGCATTTCTGGCGTCGGTCACGGCGGACGTCGTGGGCCGCGTGCTCACGGGTGAGATGCCGGTGTTTCCGCTGCGCGAAGTGCATGCGCCCGGCGTGAATGGACTGCCCGTGGCGATCGTGCTCGGCGCGATCTGCGGCTTGGCGGGCGTGGGTTTCAATCGCTCGCTATTAAAGAGCCTCGATCTCTTCGGACGGCTGCGGAGTTGGCCGCCGTTTGCGGTCGGTGCGGTGGCGGGTGTGGTGGTCGGCGTGGCGAGTTGGTGGTATCCCGGCGTGGCGGGCTCGGGCGGTTTGCACGTGGAGCGCGCGCTCGCAGGCGAGGTGGCGACGCATGGTTTGCTGGTGCTGCTCGTGCTGCGATTCGCGCTGACGATGATCAGCTATGGCTCGGGCGCGGCGGGCGGTATTTTCGCGCCACTGCTCGTGGTCGGTGCGCTCGGCGGGCTTGCGATCGGGCGCGCGGCGCACGGCGTGGCGCCTATGTGGGCGCCGCATCCGGAGGCGTTTGCCGTGATCGGCATGGGTGCGCTGTTGACCGCGATCGTGCGCGTGCCGCTGACGAGCGTGGTCCTGCTCATCGAGCTCACGGGCCAGTATGAATTCATGCTGCCGCTGCTCGCGGCCTCGCTGGTCGCGTACGGTGTAGCGGAAGCACTAGGCGACACGCCAATCTACGAGGCGCTGCGTCTGCGGTCGCAGGCGAAGGCGGCAGCCGAAAAAGCGCGTTGAGGTCGGCGCGGGGCATCGCACAGTCACTCGCGACATGGCCGCTGAACCGATCCGCTTTTTCAACCGCACTACGAACTCCGTCGAGACGGAGCGCATCTTTGGCGAAGGCTGGTTGCGGTTTGCCTACGAGAATCCGGCGGGCCGCTTCTTCGTTTGGGCACTGGCGCGTCGCGCGTTTTTTTCGAAATGGTACGGTTGGAAAATGAGTCTCGGCCCGCTGCGCGATGACGAGCAGCGCATCTTTCAGCTCATCCGCATGATCTTCGGCGGACGCGACAGCTCGGCGTACGTGCTGCCCTTCATCACGAAGTACGGTGTCGACGTCGACGAGTTCGCGAAGTCCGCCTTCGACTACAAGAGCTTCAACGAGTTTTTCTACCGCGCGCTGAAGCCCTCCGCGCGACCGATCGCGCCGGGCGCGGATGTGGCGGTGTTTCCGGCCGACGGACGCCATCTCGCGTTTCAGGACGTCGATGCGGCGGACGGTTTCTACGTGAAGGGCGCGAAGTTTTCCATGGAGGAACTGCTTGGCGATGCAGCGCTCGCGGCGAAGTTCGCCGGCGGCTCGATGCTCATCTCGCGGTTGTGTCCGGTGGACTATCACCGGTTTCACTTTCCCGTGGCGGGTAAGCCGGACGACTCGCGGCTCATCAACGGCTGGCTCTACTCGGTGAGCCCCATCGCGCTCCGCCGCAATGTGCGGTACCTCGTCGAAAACAAACGCGAACTCACGCTGATCGAATCGCCGGACTTCGGCACCGTGGCGATGCTCGAGGTCGGCGCGACCAATGTCGGCAGCATCAAGCAGGGCTACGTGCCCGGCCGCGTGGTGGAGAAGGGCGCCGAGAAAGGCATGTTCCTCTTCGGCGGCTCGTGTGTGATCACGCTCTTCCAGAAGGGCCGCATCCGCTTCGATGCCGATCTGTTGAAGGCGAGCGCCGGGCACATGGAGCTCTACGCGAAGATGGGCGACCACCTCGGCGTGAAGCCGTAAGGGTCAATCGCACGGCTAGGGCGCGTGCCAGCGCCAGAGCGTGATCGCGTCGAAGCCCGCGACCTGTTCCCACGTGCCCGGATAGTCGCGCAGGCGCGCGAGCTCGTAGGGAAACAGCTCGGCGTAGAGCGGGATGTTCTCTTGGCGCACCGTGGCGGCGAGACGGGCGGTCTCGGCGGCGTTGTCGGGCCAGATGAATTTTACGCGTGAGTAGTAGAGTAGTGCGCCGCGGGTTTGTCCGGCGAGCACGAGGGAGTTTTGCGGCGCGTGCGCATCGAGCCAGTGTGATGCGTCGGCATAGGGACGGTTGCCGCGCCCGGAATCGAGTACATTGAGCTGCGCGCCGGCGATCAGCAACCAGAGGGTCACGCTCGCACCGACAAACACGGGGACCTTGAGACGGGGCAGGCGGATGTGTATCCAGTTTATGGTGACAGTCGCCATCGCGACCAGCGGCGGCAGCACGGGCAGGATGAAGCGCAAGTACCACCACGTCTCATGCGTGCAGTAGTAGCAGGCGTAGAAGGCGAGATAGACGACGAGCCAACTGACAAGTGCGGCGCGCACCGAGAACACGACACTGCGCAGAAAAGGAAATGCCACGGCGCATCCGATGAGCGGCGTAAGCAGGAGCGGCAGCCATTTCGCATAGTGCATGAGCGTCGGTGCGATCCAGTTGGCCCCGAAAATGCCTTCGAGGCTGCCGTAGCCGGTCACGAAGGGACTGCCGTAGAGGTGATAGTTGTACCAACCGAGCAGCGCGGCGCCCGGCAGCCCGCCGACGCACCACAGCGCGAGGCGGCGGGGAGAAGCACCGAGGGCGAGTGCGGCGGGCAGCGCGATGAGGGCGTTGGACGGACGGATGAGCACGGCCAGCGCGGTAAGGAATCCAGCAGCAAGAGCCCATGCATCTGCGCGCGATGCCGAAGCACGGCTGCGCAGAGCGGCCACGACGGCAGCGGTCGACCATACGAGCGCGGGCACGTCGCTCATCGGCTGTAGCCCCATGAAAAGTGTAACGGGGCAGAGCAGCACCCAGAACGCCGCTCCCCACGCCCACGCGATCGGCAGACCGAGGGCGCGGGCGAGTTCGCGCGTGACCAGTGCCGCGAGGACGAGATGCGCAAGTATGACCACGGCCAGCGCGCTCGCGCCTGGAAAAATCAAGTTCGCGAGCGCGATGAAAAGCGGAAGCCCCACCGGGTAGGTAGGTGCCATCTCAGCGGAGCCATGCGGAGCGAAGCCCCACGGAATGTAGGCGGCCGATGACATCGTTTCGAGTGCGGGCACCGCGGCCCGCGGGATGCTCGCCGTTAAACGCCCCTCATCGAGCAACCGGGCGCTGTTGAGGTAGCCCGAGGAGTCAGAGCCACCCGCATACACATCGAGATGAAACGCCACGAACGTCACGACCGCAATCACCGCGAGCCACGGAATCCAGCGCGCAATCTCGATGGGAAGGGCAGACGGCACGACCCGGAGTTCGGCGGTTAGTGGCAACCCAGTCAGCACGAGTAGCAATCCGCCTACAGCTAACCAGACAGGCCACGTCGTGAGAAATTTACCCGCCAACCAACTCGCGCGTCCGCTCTCGACGAAATCGCTGAAGGCGAGCGTGGTGCCATCGGTCGAGCGCGCCACGAGCTGAAACGGCTCGCCCGGGTTATCGAAATTCACCCGCCGCCAGCGATCCGGCGAGGCGAAGGAGGTCTGCAGCGGGGCGATCTCGAGACCGCTCTTGGTGCGGAGGAAAAGCTGGGTGCGCGGCGGAGCGAGTTGTCCCGCGGCATAGAGGTTCAGCACGGGGAACTCGGAAGAAACAAACGCGCTGGCGAACTCACCGGCCTGCTTACTCGGAAGATTGGTGCGGAGGGTGAGGCCGGGCGGCGTGTTGGCGTACGGCAGCGAGCGTGTGGCGGGAAACGCCGCGTCGCCGACTGTGGGGACAAGTGCCAGCGGTGCGCGCGCGGCGGCAGGGAGCCGCGCCGTCACTGATAAGTCGGCAAGGAGTGTGGCAGTGTGTTTGCCGGCGGCCTCATCGAGCGCAAAGGCCGTGCGCAGCGATGCAGGGTCGTGCTCTCCGAGATACTGGCGCACCGCCGCCATGCGAGGGAGATCGGGCGTTGCGGGTAATTCCGCAGGATGCAGCACGTCGGAGTGCCACAAGAGATTGAACGCGATGATCGCCCACAATCCCCCGGCCAGCACACGACGCGCGAGCGGCACGGCATCGAACTCCGGCGCGAGCAGGCAAGCGAGACCGGTGACCAGCGTGACGACATGCAGAGTGCCGCTCGCGAGCGTCTCGCTTGAAGTCAGGCGCAACAGCACCACCCAGAACGCCAGCGCGAGCAGGCGCGAAGAAGTGCGGGCCTTGTGCGCGATGAACCACAGCAAGGGCAGGGCGGTGAGCCAAGTCAGCGGATCGCCAAGGCGCGCGATATCAAACGGCAGCCCCGTTCCAATCGACGCCACGATCGCGTTGAGGATCACGAGCAGCGTGCTGTGCATTAGCCAGCGCTGCGCGTCCAAGCGCTGGATCGGCGTCGCGGTGATACGGTCACGCAGCGCGACGAGAAGTAGCGTGATCGAAGCCAGCAAGCCGAGCGGCCCGACGAAACAGCCCGCGAGTCCCGCAAGCAGGCTGCCTGCCCGGTAGCTGGTCCGCCGCAGGGGATCGCTGCCGAGTCGCAGTTGAGCGATGGCGAGGAGGAGTCCGAGTGGTGCCGAGCTGAGCGTCTGCCACGGTTGGCCATGGCTCGCGAGCAGTCCACCGAGTCCCACGGCTGCAGCGCCGAGCAACCAACCGCCGGGACGCGAAAGCCGCGTGACGAGGCCATGCACCAGCACGGCCCAAGCGAACGCAAACACGACCGCACCACCGAGCAGCACGAGCGTTGGTTCCCACGCTCCGTTGAGCGCGATCACCGCGCGAGCGAGCACGCCGGATGGCGTCTTCGGGCCGGCCGAGTCGGCGATCGCCTCGAGCCATGCTGTGCCTGCCGGCAGGTCACCGCCGAAATAGAAAATCCCGCGTAGCAGCAATCCCAGCAGGGCCAACCCGACCGCGCCTGCGATGAGACTTGCCTGGTGCCGGGCCGCGAATTCGCCCAGCCGGTCGCGCAGCGAGCGGGACGAGGAGGGCGACGGTTGCGTGGATGCCATGTCGGGCGAGGACGCGCAGTGTTGGCGAGGCGGCGACCTTGTCACGCATCAAGCACGGCGGGCCGCGGCGTACGGCCGAATCCCCGCTTGCCTCGGAGGAACCGACCCCGGCAAGCTTTGCGCCTCACTCCCTTTGCTCGGGTGGTGGAATGGCAGACACGAAGGTCTTAGAAGCCTTTGCCGTAAGGCGTGCAGGTTCGATCCCTGTCCCGAGCACCAAGGCCTTTTCTCTCTTTGCAGCGGCTGGGCTTACCCGTTTGGCGACAGTAGTGAAATATTTCTAATTACAAATGTCGGCGCTCATAGACTACCGGAAAGACATCGATGGCCTGCGGGCGATCGCCGTGGTGGCGGTGGTGCTCTTTCACGCCGACCTCGGCTGCTCCGGCGGATTCGTGGGCGTGGATGTTTTCTTTGTGATCTCGGGCTTCCTGATCACGTCGCTGATTCTAAAGGAAATCCGGGAGGGACGTTTTGGCTTGGTCGCCTTTTGGGAGCGGCGGGTTCGGCGCATCGCTCCGGCTCTGGCGGTCATGGTGATCGCGACGACGGTTGCCGGCTGGTTTCTGTACTTTCCAGAGGATTACGGCCGGCTGGCCCAATCGGTGGTGGCTCAGGTCTTCTTGGTTTCGAACATGTTTTTCTGGCGGCAGGCGGGATATTTTTCGCCCGAGGCAGAGACAAAGCCGCTGCTTCACACGTGGTCGCTCGCCGTCGAGGAACAGTTCTATATATTTTTCCCCCTGCTGCTGGTTTTCTTGTTCAGGAAAAAGCGTGGGACCGGCGGAGGTGCGGTGCTGTGGCTCGCGTTGGCGTCATTTGGTTTGGGCTGGTGGGGTGTGCACGTGCGCCCGATGGCGGCGTTCTATCTGCTTCCGACGCGAGCATGGGAGCTTCTGATTGGGGCGCTAATCGCCGGCTCCTCGGTGCGCGGCTTCGCGGCGCGCTGGCAGGGGGAACTGGCGGCGTGGACGGGCCTGGCGCTGATCCTTGGCTCGGTGTTATTGTACACGCGCGCCACGCTGTTTCCGGGCTTGGCTGCGCTCGCGCCCTGCGTGGGAGCCGGCCTGATTATATTTTCCGGCGCTGCGCCCGCGCCTACTGCGGTGGGCCGGATGCTCGCGGTGCGGCCGATGCAATTCATCGGGCAGGTATCCTATTCCTTCTATCTGTGGCACTGGCCGGTGCTCATGTTTGCGAAGTACACCACGGTCCGAGAATTTAGCGTGATCGAGCGGCTGGGGCTGGCGGCGGTGAGTTTTGGTTTGGCGGTGATCTCTTGGCGGTGGATCGAGACGCCTTTTCGCAAGCGGTCGTTTTGCCCGCAGCGTTGGCAGGTCTTCGCTTTCGCCGGGCTGTCGTCGGTGGCGATGCTGGCCATCGGCGGCGCGGTCTATCTGGCGCACGGCTTTCCTGCTCGTATGCCCGCGGGCGCGGCGGATTTCATGGATAGCCCGGGGAGCGGACTCAAGTACACCGATATCACTTTGAAGGAGGCCGAGGCCGGCGAATTCGTCGAGCTAGGTGGGCAAGCCCGGGACCAGCCGATCAAGCTCCTGCTGTGGGGCGACAGCCACGCGATGTCTGCCGCCATCGCGGTCGATGCGCTCTGCCGCAAGTACGCCGTGCGCGCAGTACGCGCGACTCATTCGTCGACCGCGCCGGTGTTGAACTACGTCAGCCACGTGAACTCCTACAGCATGCGCGAGCAATCGATCGGCTTCGCGCAGGCGGTGGTCGATTTCACGATAAAAAACAACGTACCCGCGGTGATCATGATTGGAGCTTGGGCGACCTACAGCCCGGCCGATGTGGTGGAGGCGAGGATGCGGGATACGATCAAGCTGCTGAAGGAGCACGGCGTGACAGTGTATGTGCTGCGGGACTTCCCGCGTCCGGGTTTCGATACGCCCCGCGCGGCAGCGTTGATGGCGTTGCACGGAGACAACTTGGAGCGCCTCGAGGGAACGGCAGCCGATTATCTCAACTACAATCGCGATTATGAGCCGATCTTTGCCCGGCTCTCGGACACGGGCGCGGTCGTGGTGGATACGAGGAAATATTTTTTGAAGGACAATGGGCGCTACGCCTTTTTCAAGGACGGCAAGGTTCTATACTTCGACCACGAGCACCTGACCGTCGCTGGGGCAAAACTGCTTGAGCCGGTGCTCGAGCCGTTCATCAGGCAATTGAACTGAGGCGCGGCGCCCGGATAAAACCTATTTGGTGGCCGGAGCCAGATAGAGCTGCAGTTTCTCTTCAGCGTGGGCGAGCTTGGCACTGACGGCGGTGACTTGGTCGGCTTGAGATTGAAGCTTGTCGCGCAGATAGGCGGCGGACTCGGTGTCGCCCGGGCGGGCGTGCATCCGGGAGTTTTCGTAGATGACGTCCTCCATCTGTTTTTTCTGCGCAGTGAGACGATCAAAGAGTGAGCGATACCCGAGTACAAGGACCTCGCGGACGGTATGGCCGTTGATTTGTTCGCGCATCGTTTCGTCGATGGCGACGCTGCCAGTGGCGACCTTGTCCACCATGACGCGAAACTTCAGCTCCTGCACCGCCTCATCGAAATCGCGGCATTCGTCGCGGCTGAGCCGGTCGCGAGCGTGGCTGCGCCACATGGCGAGATCGAGCGTCGAGCGGGCCGATACCTTTTGCTCGAGTGGGGGAGTTTGATCGCAGCCCGACAACAACAGCGAAACGAGCAGGCAACTACGGCAAAATTGGCGCGGGAGTTTCACGATAGTGCGAGCAGGCAGGGGGACTTTCATCGCTATGTCAAAGGGCGGCGCGGGCAAATCTCCTCGCCAAGGGCGTGGTCATGGCGGTGCATTGCGGCGATGAACCCCTTCTTCTCCGCCGGCGACTGGGTCGTGATCGTCGCCTATCTCGGAGAGATCGTGGGGCTCGGGGTGTGGTTCGGAAAAGATCAGCGCACCACGCGCGACTATTTTCTCGGGAGCCGCAGCGTGCCGTGGTGGGGCATCGGTTTTTCCATCGTGGCGGCGGAGGCAAATGAACGCTCTTCGCTCGGGTGGTCGAATGAGAGACACGAAGGACTGGGAAGCTTTTGCCGCAGGGCGTGCAGGTTCGATCCCTATCTCGAGCACCAACAGGTATCCAACCGTCGCACTTCCTCGGCCTCGTAGCCGAAGACTCCCGAGCGATCCGCAGCGCTGGCTCAATCCAAATCTTCCGTAGTCACGGCGAGTTTATAGTGCACGTTGAGACACTCGCTGAAGTGGCGTTCGCCGCATTTGATCCGCAGACGCTCAGTGTCTGGGAGGGTCTTTTGGTCGGTCGTGCCTTTTGTTTCGACGACCAGATAGACCCGGCCATCGCTTTCTCGCACGATGGCCCAATCGGGTCGATAGTTTCCGAGAGGCGTCTTAACCTGGAACCAGCGCGGCAGTTTGACGAATATGCGGATGTCCTCATTTGCATCGAGGGCGGCGGCGAATTTCCGCTCGATTTCGGAATCGTACTCCACGGCATCGTAGATCGAGCGCTTCACCGCCAGAAGCCGGGTAAGATAGCTTTCGATTTCTTCGTTTTCGAAAAGCTGCATTTCATAGGTCTGGCCGTCGATTCGTTCGTAGCGAATCCCATCTACCATCAGCTCTCGCTTCGCGTGTTGGATGGCGGCTGATGCCTGCTCCATGAATTGCTGGGGATTCTTCAGCGCCTGACCGATGCGACCTGAGGCTATCAAAATGTCCGCCAAGGTGGAGCGCGTCAGCTCGGTCTCGCGCTGGAGATAGCCGATGATGTCCGGCACTGGCGGGCGGTAGTCGCCCAACGCTGCCGGTCGCGAAGCCCGAGGTGCTTCCTCGACTCCTTGAGCCGAAAAAATCACCTCGGATTTTACGATAGCGATCCGTGGCGCCGAAACGTCGGGCTCATCCTTCAAGATGCGGCCCGCGTGGTCGATCAGTGTCGCGGTCGGAAATTCCACCCGGTAACGCGTCTTATGGCTGATCCGCTCCCACAGCTGGCGAAAATCCTCGGACAACAGGCGCTCCTTGCGCAAGGCCACCTTCTGGCGCTCGCGCCGATTTACGATGCGGTTCTCAAACGATACGCCGCACTCCTCCGCCAATTCGGACTGCAGCTTGCGCGCAAAATCGGCGAAGCTCTCGTTGGCGATCAGCGTGAGGCGGTTGATCTTCGGATCGTCGCAGCGAAATCCGTTCTCGATTCGCGCGAGCCGCAAGCCGCGACCGATCTCCTGCCGCTTGCGGATTTCGCTCTGGCCTTCGCGCAGCGTGCAAATCTGGAACACGTTGGGATTGTCCCAGCCTTCGCGCAGCGCCGAGTGGCTGAAAATGAACCGCAGCGGCTCATCTGGCGACAGCAGCCGCTCCTTGTCCCGCATGATGAGTTGATACGCCTCGTCGTCGGCCTTGGTCGATTTGCCCTCGGCTGAATCCTTGGGCCCCTCCTTGTCGCGGGCAAAGTAGCCGTTGTGCACCGACTCCACCGCGAGCTTCGGGAGCGCCGCAAATTCCGCCTGGACCGCCAGCTTCCGATAGCTCTCCTCGAACCACCGGCGAATCTTCCCTTCGGCGTCTGCGTAGTGGGCGACGCGGTCGATGAAAAACAGCGACAATACCTTGATGCGTTCACCCGCTGCCCGGCCGCTTAGCGCGACCTCTTTCCGGAAATGTTCGCGAATCGTCTCCTCGATCTGCACCTGCATCACCCGATCATCATGGCCGCCCTGCGATTGGCCCTCGCGCAACATGATCCCATTGCCGAATGCGATACAGCCGCTGTCTGCATTGATCTCCGTTACGGTGTAACCGCGATAAATTTCGCGCCGACCGGAGAGCTCAAACAAATCGTCGTCGTTGCGTTTCACCGAGACGATCTTGCGCTTCACGCCGCTCGCGAGCGCCACATCGATTTTCAATTTCGCCACGAGGCCTGTGCGCGATCCCGTCACACTTTCGAGTACGACAAACGGCCGGTTGAAATCGCCGCCTTCGGTCACCGAGTCCACCTCTATGCGTTTCACGAGGCCGAGATCGTAGGCGCGTACCGGATCGAGACGATAGACGAGATTGTGAATGCTCCGATGCGTGGCTGAATAGCGCAGCGTGAAGAGTGAGTTCAGTGAGTGGATCGCGCGGCGCGCATTCTCGCTCTCCATGTTCTGCGGTTCATCCATGATCACGATCGGCCGGCTTTGCTGGATGAACTCGATCGGGCGGCGGCCTTGCATGAAATCGCTCACCTGATGCACCACCGCCACGCTCTTCTTGTCGAAGGCTTGGATGTTCATCACGAGCACTTGGAGATGCGTGCTCAGCGCGAATTGGCGCAAGCGCGACACCTCCGTCGAATCATAAACCCATTGATCGAGCGGCACTCGGCCATAGATGGATTCGAAATGTTCGCCCATCGTTGCGAGGCTCTGCGTGACGCCTTCGCGGATCGGTACGCTCGGCACGACGATGATGAATTTTTTCCAGCCATAGGCACGGTGCAGCTCGTGGATGGTCCGCAGGTAGACGTAGGTTTTTCCCGTTCCCGTCTCCATCTCGACGGAAAAGTTGCGCAGACCGAGGATGTCGTCGACCGCCAGCGCCGCGGACGTCTCGATCTTGTTGCTCTGTTGCACCGCGTGGAGATTGGCTAGCAACCGCGTGTCGGTGAGCGCCATAGCATTGGCGATACCGGGCGTGGCTAGCAGGTCGGCTTCGAGCAAATCCGTCGACCATTCGAAACTGCCCGCTGCCGCTGGTTGCCCGGCAAAGAGGTCGACGACGCCGCGGATCGCGTCGAGCTGATAGGTCTGTTGCGCGTCGAAATGGAGTTTCACGGTCAGGCGGTGCGGAACTGGATGCCGTGACTCTGGAATTCGAGCTGCGTATTGACCTTCAACGCATCATTGCCCTTGAAGCCCACATCGAGGCACAGCACCGATTGCGGTTTGAGGTCGATGATGGCCCGCAGCGTTTTGCGTGTAAGTTCGCGCGCGAGGCAGATGACAAGCTTTCCGCCATCAAGCCGGTATACGGGTTTATCGCCCGCGAGGGCGCGCGTGATTTTCGATGCGAGCGGCAGGCCGCATTTCAGCATCAGCTCGTGCAGCAAGGCCTCCTCGTGCGCGCCGGGGCGGACATTGTCGGCGGTGAGCTGCCATTGCTCGGCGAGCTTGTCCGGAGTGTCGCCTGCCAGCGCCGGGTCCCATACCGCGAAATTGCTCGGCGCGAGTTTGAAGACCTTGAAGCCGAGATCGGGCGTGGCCGATCCGGCTGCGAGAGCGAGCTCGCTGTCATCGGTTTTTTCCATGCGCCGAATCACCCGCCGTACGCGCTCCTTGGTGATCTCGGCGATGGTCGGAAAATCCTCGCGCCCCGTTGGCTCCGGCAACTGGACGAGGATGAATTTCCGATTACCGCCATCTTCCTTGTTCAGCTCCAGCACCGCCTGCGCCGTCGTGCCGCTGCCGGCGAAGAAATCGAGGATGAGGTCGCCGCCACTTTGGGTAGAAGCTAGCCGCAGGATCTTTTGAATTAAAGTAACAGGTTTCGGTGTCCCGAACACTTCATTCACTTCTGGGAAGAGCCCTAATAGGTCTTTCTTGGCCTCGTCATTGTGTCCTGCCTCGCTCCATGTCCACACGGTTTGGGCAACAACGCCTGAAACTTCCGAAAGAAACCGTTTGTAGCTTGGCGTTCGCGCTTTGCCTTCCGAGCCCCACCACACTCTGTGGCCTCGAATATTCTCGTCGTGGACTTCTTTACTGTAGGCCCAAACGCGCGTTCGTTTAGGGTAAATTTCATCAAGGGTATTGGGGTTCGTTATCGGATAAAACAAATTGGGCCGTTCATCCGCCGATTTGTTGCATGTATAGTCGCCGGGCTTCCACGGCCCGCGAGGATCGGAATCCGGATTCTCGTAAGCTGCATTCATTGCATCGCTACGATTTTCGCGTGCCAATACGGCGGTGATCTTCCCCTGTTTGTCGCGCGGACGGCAGCGAGCATAGACCATCACGTAGTCGTGCGAAGCAGAGAAATCCGCTTTGTCGTTGGCCGGGGCGTATTTCTTCTGCCAAGTCACGCATCCCACAAAATTCTCCTCGCCGAAAATCTCATCCATCACGAGCCGCAGGTTGTGCACCTCGTGATCGTCGATGGAGACGAAGATAACGCCGTCCTCGCGCAGGAGATTGCGCGCGAGGAACAGACGCGGGTAGATCATCGTCAGCCAGCGTGAGTGGTAGCGACCGTTGGTGTGGACGTTGGTCGTGAGTTTGTGGCCAGCCTCATTCACCTGTCGCGTGAATAGCTGATAGCTCGCCAGCCCCTCGGCGTAGTCGTCGGGATAAATGAAATCGCCGCCGGTATTGTAGGGCGGATCGATGTAGATGAGCTTCACCTTCCCGTGATACGCATGCTGGAGCACTTTCAGGACCTCGAGGTTGTCACCCTCGATGATCGCATGGCCGGTGGTGTCCCAGTTCACCGACTCGGATGGCGCTGGGAGCAGGGTCGCCGTGGTGAGCTGGCGCAGCACCCGGTGCGCATCGCCCTTGCCCGCCCACGATAACCCATAGCGCTCCGGTCCCGACGCCGCGTGCTCGCCCATGAGCGCGCGCAATTTTTCCAAGTCCACGCGGCCGTCGGTCACGGCCACCGGAAAAAGTGCCTTCATTTGCTCATAGTGCGCCGCAAACGGATCGGCGGAGGTGAGCAATAGGCGCGACGAGACTGCGTTGGCCGAAGGCGGGATATCGCCCGAAGAAATGGATTGTTGAGACACAGGACGGAGGCATTTGCGTGCATCAGTCCCGAGAGGGGGCGCGTCTACTCACGCTCTTTTCAGGTACCTAGGAGAACCTTGACGAAAGCATACTTCGACGCGTCCCCAAACGGGACTGCGATCGGTATGGCTGCTTCGTCTTCCGAAATTTCCTAGGTTTCGAATGGACAGCTTCCGAATTTTGCGCGGGGTGGATGAAGCTGGTTATTTTTTAGGAGACCATTCTAAGATAACGATAAAGATAAATACGAAGCGCAGCTAAGCAGTTCATTTATCTGTGCATTGGCAACGTAAAATCAAAGTGGTGTATCGATTTCGCATCAAGAAATAGTATGATCCTGATTGGGTCAGGCCAGGCGCAAACGCGACATGTGCGGCTACGAATCTGCGTGGAGCGACGAGAAAATTTCATCGCGAGAAATCTCCTCGCCAAGCACGCAGGCTTTAAAGTGCATGGTCGCGGATGAACCCCTTCTTCTCCGCCGGCGACTGGGTCGTGATCGTCGCCTATCTCGGAGGGATCGTGGGGCTCGGCGTGTGGTTCGGGAAAGATCAGCGCACCACGCGCGACTATTTTCTCGGGAGCCGCAGCATTCCATGGTGGGGCATCGGTTTTTCCATCGTGGCGGCGGAGACGAGCGCGCTCACGATCATCGGCGTGCCGGCGATCGCTTATGGGAGCAACCTGATGTTTCTCCAGATGATCGTGGGTTACGTGATCGCACGCGTGATCCTCGCTGCGGTGATGGTGCCACACTACTTGAGCGGCGAGATCTACTCGCCGTATCAACTGCTCGAAACGCATCTCGGGCCCGAGCCACGGCGGCTGGCGGCGGGACTTTTTCTGTTTCTCGAAACGCTCGCGGCCGGCGTGCGCGTCTATGTGGCGTGCATCCCCGTGCGGCTCATGCTCGGCGATGCGGTGTGCAGCTTCGGCGGCACGGTCGATCCGATCCTCGGCGCGATCGGGCTCTTCGTGGGGCTGTCGCTGCTCTACACCTATATCGGCGGCGTGAAGGCCGTGATCTGGACGGATGCGGTGCAGTTCGGGCTGTTTCTCGCGGGCGGATTGTTCGCGCTGTTCTACATTCCTACGCTGGTGCCGGGCGGTTGGTCGGCGGCGCTGTCTCAGGCGGGTGCTGCCGGGAAACTCGCGTGGTTCAACGGCGCGTTCACGTTTTCCGCACCGTTCAATATCTGGATGGGCGTACTCGGCGGGACGGTGATGGTGCTTTCCACGCACGGCGCGGAGCAGCTCATCGTGCAGCGGGTGCTCGCGTGCGGCAGCGTGCGGGATGGGCGGCGGGCGTTGATCCTCAGCGCGGTGCTGATCTTTCCGCTGTTCCTGATCTTCCTCTTGGTCGGTGTGCTGCTGTGGGTGTTTTATCAAGGGCACCCGTTTCAGATCGCGTTGCCGGAGGGGAGGCCGGGGATCAAATCCACCGATTTCATTTTTCCGGTCTTCATGATCACGGAGGTACCGCACGTGCTGAAGGGCGGACTCATCGTCGCGATCCTGGCGGCGGCGATGTCGTCGATCAGCTCGGCGATCACCGCGCTCGCGTCGGTGTCGACGATGGACTTTGTGCAACCGCGCTGGCCGGGACGGAGCGAGGAGTTTTTCCTGCGCTTCAGTAAATGGTCTTCGGTCGGCTGGGCAGCAGTGCTGGTGCTGGTGGCGTTTGCGACGCGCGAGGTGCAATTCGTGTTGAACGCCGCGTTTTCGCTGCGCGGGCTCACGAGCGGAGCATTGCTCGGCGGACTGATCCTCGCGCTTTTCGCGCGCAGGGTAGGGGCTCGAGCGGCGATGGCGGGCATGCTCGTGTCGGTCTTAGTGATGAATCTCATCTACTGGCCGCCGAACATCCCGGCGCTGCACGATGGGTGGACACGGACGTTTGGCGGCGAGGTGTTCTGGCCGTGGTTCACGTTGATCGGGACCGCAGTCACGCTCGTCGTTGCGGGTGTGCTGAGCCGGCTTTGGCCAGAGCGGAGCAGGGACTAGGCGGCGCAGCTCGTGCTGCAGTGTATCGCGTCGCGGTCAGCCCTAACTGCCTGCTACTTCGTACGCTAACATCGGTCAGTCCGTTTGTACGGAAATGTGATTCATAATTATGTAGCGCAGGCGTGTTTCTGTTGAAGGATACGTGTCCGTTTTGGTGTTGACTTTGCCCGGCCAGAAACCGGTTTTCTTGCGCGTTCCCCGCAGCCGTCCCCCAACGGTCCCTAACCTCTTTCGTCCCCGAGTCCACGCCGGCGTTTTTTCGCGCGCCGTCATGTCGGGCTGAGTTTGTCACCCATGAAAACCAACCAAGCACCCCATACGCAGCCATGCTCGCCCCGCGGATTCGCCCGCTGGATGAGTGTGGTGATTGCTACGGCCCTCCTCGCGTTCCTACCGCAGGCCTGGGCTCAGAGCGCCGGCGGAACCGTCTCCGGCGCCGTCATCGACGGTAATACCGGCAAGTACCTCGAAGGCGCAGAAGTCACCATCGCCGGCACCTCGCTGCGCACGACTACGTCGCGCACCGGCGAGTTCACCCTGCAAAACGTCCCGACCGGCGCGCAGCAGGTCGTCGTCGTTTACACCGGCGCCGAGACCAAGACGGTTCCGGTCAACGTCTCCGCGGGCACCAACCCCGACATCAAGGTCTCACTTGGCAGCGATGTCGTGCAGCTCGGCACCTTCACCGTCGCCGGCACCAAGGAAGGCATGGCGCAGGCCATCTCTCTCCAGAAGGAAGCGATCAACTCCAAGGTTGTCGCCGCCGGTGACCAGTACGGCGACATCGCCGAGGGCAACGCCGCCGAGTACATCAAGTTCCTCCCCGGCGTCGGCATCGACTACAACGCCAACGACGCCCGCGCCGCCACGCTGCGCGGCATGTCCACGCAGTTCACCAACGTCACGATGAACGGCAACCCGATCGCCAGCGCGACCTCGGGCAATCTCAATCGCCGCTTCGAGTTCGAGCAGGTCGCGATCAACAACGTCGAGACCATCGAGGTCTACAAGACCCTCACCCCCGAGATGCAGGCCAACAGCACCGGCGGCTCGATCAATCTCGTGACGAAGAGCGCCTTCGACCGCGAGGGCAGCCTCCTCACCTATCGCGGTTATCTGCAGGCGACCGGCGATGACCTCTATCTCAAGAAGACCGCGGGCTGGGGCCAGGAAAAGACCCGCAAGATTCTCCCCGGCGTCGACCTGAACTACGCCACCCGCGTCAGCGAGAACCTCGGTCTCAACCTCGGCTACAAGAACTCGCAGCTCTTCAACGATTATCCCCGCTCGTCCTACACGTGGGAATATAATCCGGCCAACGGCGGTACGCCCACCGCGCCCATCCTCACCTCGTGGAATCTCCAGAACGAGCAGAAGGACACCCGCCGTCAGGCGCTGTCCGGTCAGGTTGATTACAAGCTCGGCGAGAACACCAAGATCTCGCTGCTCGCCGACTGGACCTACTACGACCTCATCTTCACCGACCGCACGACGACGGTGAACACCGGCGCGCTTGCGGCCCTCGCGACGACCTCCACGCCGAACACCAGTGCCACGCTCAACGGTCTTGCCGGCAAGGGCTCGGTCACCTTCCAGACCATCAACCGCTCCAAGACGGGCGTCACGTGGGATATTCCGTTGAGCCTCACCCACACGTTTGGCAACGGCTCGAAGCTCGAAACCAGCGTGTACTGGAGCCAGGCCTACAGCAAATACCGCGACACCTCCCGCGGCTGGTTCTCCGACATCACGATGGCGCGCGGTGGCACCAATCCGCAGACCAATACGGTCAGCGATCCGCTCACGGTCAGCTTCACCGGTTTCGGTGGCGTGGTCCCGAGCTACACGGTCAAGGACTCCACCGGCGCGGACGTGAACCTGAATGACATCAGCAAATTCCAAGTCACGCAGATCCGCAGCCGCCCACAGACGGGCGTTGATACGCGCAATGGCTACACGGCTGACTACAAGTTCGACCTGCCCACGACCATGCCGGTCACGGTGAAGGTCGGTGGTCGCGTCGACGACACTACCCGCAATATCGTGAACCCGGTCTATAACCGCGCGGCTTCGGGCACCTCGACGGCGGGTTACTTCGGGGCGTCCGCGATCACGGGCAGCCAGCTGGCGGCCCTTGCGGATACGGGTTTCGCCACGCACTCGATCGGCTATGGCCTTCCGGCCTACACGTTCGCGAGTGTGTACTCGGCGTTCCAGAACCTCGGTGGCGCGAGTTTCCTGCCCTACACGCCCGCTAGCGATACCCGCGCACGTTTTGATGAGACGACCAATGCCGCTTACGCTCGCTTCGATATCACGCCGATCAAGGACCTCCTGATCGTCGGCGGTTATCGTTACGAGGATCGTTCGACCGACGTGCAGAACCGCCTGCTCACGCTCGCGACGCCGCTCAACGGCAAGTTCTCCGACAAGACGTGGTATCCCTCGATCAACTTGAAGTACAGCGCCACGCGTAATCTCGTCCTTCGCCTCGGCTTCTCGAAGTCGATCGGTCTGCCAGACTACAGCGATCTCCTCCCCGGGCCGGCGTCGATCACCGACCCGACCTCCACGGCGCGCGGCAAGATCAGCATCTACAACCCGAATATCCAGGCGTACCGCGTCAACAACTTCGACGCGACGGCCGAGTACTACTTCGGCCGTTCGAGCTACGTGTCGGCCTCGGTGTTCCGCAAGGACCTCCGCAACTACATCATCTCGGTCACGCAGGGCCTCGATGCCAATGTCGCCGCGAACCTCGGCATCTCCAGCTCGCAGCTCGGCGCTGCGATCGACCAGTACGACGTGAGTTATAAGTTCAACGTGCCGGAGACGGGCCACTATAACGGCATTGAGGTCGGCTACGCGCAGAACTTCTCGTTCCTGCCCAAGCCGTTCAACACCCTCGGTCTCCAGATCAATGGCACCATCCTGAGTGTCGATCCGATCAAGACCAAGGCCGTGTTCAGCTCGACCGACGCCAACCTCAACCGCATAATCCTCGAGCAGGTCAACAAGAACCTCGAGCTCGCTGCCGTGAAGCAGTCGCTCAACGTCACGCTCAACTATAGCTACGGCAAGTTCGGCTTCAACGTCGTGACCAACTACACCGGCCACGTGCTCAAGACCGTCTCCCAGAAGACGGTCAAGTACAGCGACGTCACGGCGAACAACTACTTCAACGAGCTCCAGTATCAGGCGCCCCGCGAGCTCGTCGACGTGCGCATCGACTACAAGTGGAACCGCAAGTACACGCCGTATTTCCAGGCGCGTAACGTCTTCGCGCGTCCGATCATCATGTCGACGCCGACGCTGCCGTTCAATCACGCCGAGTACGGCGATCCGATCTACGAACTCGGCGTCCGCGGCGTCTGGTAACTTAGTCGCACAACGCGAGTGAAATTCCAGTGGCATGGACGCAAGTCCATGCCACTTTTCTTTTTCTGCCGCGTCTTGCTCCGTGCTGCCAACGGCGTCGGTGTTTTCGACGCCTCGAATCATTGCATGATCCCTTCGCTTCTTCGTCCCTTGCTCGTCTGCGCGTTGCTCGCCACCGCGCTCTCCGCTGCGCCGCGCGTTCAGCGCGATGACGCGGCTGCGCCGCGCGCCGTGTACGGCGCCGAGCGGCTCGAAGCGGCGGTGAAGAATCTGCCGAACGACACGCGTATCGTGGTTGGTCTCGCGGCAGGCAAAGCGGTGCGCGACCTCATTGCCGCCAGCCAGCTCAAGCTCGCCGACGGTGAGCCGCGCGCGTTCGAAGGCTTCGTGCTCGCGAGTTGTCGCGATGGTTCGCTCGCCGTGGTTGGTGCCGACGATTCCGGCGTGCTCTACGGCTGTCTCGAACTCGCCTCGCGCGTGAAGGAGTCCGGCGCGCTGCCGGCCGCTCCGCTGCACTTCGCCGACGCGCCGACCTTCAAGCTTCGCGGCCCCTGCATCGGTATGCAGAAGACGTTCATTTTGCCGGGGCGCAAAGTTTACGAGTATCCGTACACGCCCGAGCTCTTTCCGTTTTTCTACGACAAGGCGTTCTGGCACGAGTACCTCGACTTCCTCGCCGATCAGCGGATGAACACGCTGACACTGTGGAACGGCCACCCCTTCGCCTCGCTCGTGAAGCTTGCGGACTATCCCGAGGCCGTCGAGGTGCCGGAGGATGTCTTCGCGAAGAACGTGGAGATGTTTCGCTATATCGCGCAGGAGTGCGACCGTCGCGGCATCTGGCTCGTGCAGCAGTTCTACAGCATCCTGCTCTCGAAGCCGTTTGCCGAGAAGCACGGCATGGCGACGCAGCTCTCCGCGCCCAACGACCTCGCGGCCGACTACACGCGGAAATCTATCGCGGAGTTCGTGAAGCAGTACCCCAACGTCGGTCTCATGCCCTGCCTCGGCGAGGCGCTGCAGAATATCCCGAGCCAGGTGAAATGGTGCACCGACGTCATCCTCCCCGGCGTGCACGATGGTATGAAAGCCGCCGGCCTCACCACCGAGCCGCCGGTGGTCCTGCGCACGCACGCGACCGACGCGAAGATCGTCGTACCCGAGGCGCTGAAGGTTTATCAAAACCTCTACACCGAGGCGAAGTACAACGGCGAGTCGCTCACCACGTGGGAGCCGCGCGGTGTCTGGCAGGACCTGCACCAGACGATGAGCCGCCTCGGCTCCACGCACGTGGCGAACGTCCACATCCTCGCGAACCTCGAGCCGTTCCGCTACGGCGATGTCGATTTCATCCAGAAGTCCGTGCTCGCGATGCGCGACCGCCTCGGCGCGCGCGGCCTGCATCTCTATCCGCTCTTCTATTGGAACTGGCCAGACTCGCCCGACATCATCGGCGGCGACGCCGCGCCGCTGAAGCAGTGGCACCGCGACTGGATCTGGTTCGAGGCGTGGGCTCGCTACGCGTGGAATCCCGATCTCCCCGCCGTCGGTGAGCACGCGCACTGGATCGCGCGACTCACTGAACTCTACGGCACATCCACCGCCGCGGAAAAGATTCTCGCGGGCTACAATGCCGCGGGCGAGTGCGCGCCGCGCATCCTCCGCCGCTTCGGCATCACTGAGGGCAACCGCCAGACGATGTCGCTCGGTATGACGCTCGACGAACTCGTCAATCCCGCGAAATACAAAGCGTACAATGAGCTTTGGGACTCGCAGGCCCCGCTTGGCGAGCGCCTGCAGGAATACGTCGAGCGCGAGTGGAAAAAGCAGCCGCACGCCGGCGAGACGCCGCCGTCGATCATCGCCGAGATTCTCGACTACAGCGCACAGGCCGTGGCGGACTTCGACGCCGCCGCACCGCTCACGACAAAGAATCTCGACGAACTCGCGCGTCTGCAGAACGACGCGCGCTGCATCCGAGCGATGTCGCAGAACTACGCCGCCAAGGCCAACGCCGCGCTGCTCGTGCTCCGCTACGCCAAGAGCCACGACGTCGCCGACATGGAGCGCGCCGAGCAGTATCTCTCCGAGAGTCTCGACCACTACCGCACACTCGCAGCCCTTACGAAGACGTCCTACACCGCCGCCAACTCGATGCAGACCAGCCAGCGTCGCGTGCCGGTGCCCGGCGGCGTCGACGGCAAACCGGCCAACTACCACTGGACGCAGCTCCTGCCGGTCTATGAAAAGGAGCTCACCGATTTCCGCGCGCAGGTCGCTGCCCTGAAGAATCCCTCCGCCGCGACCCGCACCCACGCGCCGCTCACGCCCGCCAAGTTCCGCGTGCTTTCGGCCAACGCCGAAAGCTACACGATCCAGACGGGTAACACCGTCTTCAGCGACACACCGCACACAATTCAGTCCAATGCGCCCGAGCTGGAGGGTCTGCAGGGTATCAAGTTTTCCAATACAGATGCGAAAGCCGGCAAGCTCGGCCCGGTCGAGTTCTCGTGCGACGCGCCGGTGCGCGTGTTGATCGGCTATTTCCAGACGAAGGAACCCGGCTACCTCCGCGCGCCCACGCTGGAGACCGATGCCACCGCTGCCGACCGCGGCGGCGCCGAACCGATGCTGCTCGATGCCGTGAAGATCGACGGCCTCCCGCCGGTCAATGTCCACGCCTTCGATTATCCCGCGGGGCGTAACACCCTCGAGATTCGCGACACCGGCGCGTTTCTCGTGCTCGGTGTGATCCCGCAGAAATAGTTTTCCCCGCCGCACGCGCGGCGGGTGCCTACCCCTTACCTCATGATTCCCCCCAAGAAAAATTCCCGACTCGGCCTCGCGGCACTCTTCGCGCTCGCGCTGCCACTCGCCTCCGCGGCGGCGGACAACGGCCTGCTCTTTTATCTCTCGGCGGAAAAAGGCACGACGGCCGACTTCGCCGCCAACGGCGCCACTGCCCCGACTTTCGACCAAGAGGTCACGAAGATCGACGGCGGCTCGCACGGCGCGGCGCTCTCCTGCGGCGACACGCAGCGACTCGCGTGGCTCGCGCCGGGCAACATCTACGCACAGCGCGGCACGCTCTCGTTTTTCTGGCGCAGCCGCTATCCGGTGGGGCCGACGGAGTTTCCCGTCTTCCGCGTGGGCTACGGCGACCATTCGAGCTGGGACATGGTGTGGCTCCGTATCGATTACAACGGCCATGGCTTCGATGCATTCGTCACTGACGCCAGTCTCGCTCGTACGCGCGTGTCGATCACGCTCAACCCGTTTCCCAAGCCCGACGAGTGGGTGCACCTCGCCCTCGCCTGGGACGAGACGCGCGGCATTCGCTTTTTCGTGAACGGTAAACTCGCCGCCGAGAACAAGACCACCGCGCGTTACGATGCGGCGCTCGATCAATTCGGTCCACACAGCCGCATCATCAGCCCGCACAATGTACAGAGCGACTACAACTTCGTCCGTAGCGGCGACATCGACGAGATCCGCATTTACGATCGCATGCTCGACGACGCCCCGGTCGCGACACTCGCCAAGGGCGAGGCTCCGAGCGATCTCACGACGGCCACGCACTCGCTCGCCGATGCAGCGACGCGCACCGAGTGGCTGCATCGCTACGGTTGGGATCGCGCCGACAGTTCGCCCCCTGAGCTGCCCGCGGGCCGCGAGGTAACCGTGCGCAAGGTCGAAATTCACGACGCTTTCGACATGGGCCGCTGGTGGTGGAAGGCCAACGACGGCATCCGCGAGACTACCTGGCCCGGCGTTTACAATCGTTCGCGCCTCCCGGGGCGGCACGATTACTTCACGCTGCCCGACTGGGATTGCTACGTCGACTCGGGCAAGGCGATCACGTTTGCGATGCCGGGCGAGCCGTGGAATCAGATCGAGATTTCCGGCGCGGCGTGGGGCAGCGTCACGCGCACTGACAGCATGACGCCGCAGAAACTCTTCGACCGCCCCAAAGCGCTTGAGCGCAGCATCGACCGCCTCCCGGCACCCATCACGGGCGGCAAGGTCACCTTCACCAACGTCGAGCAGGAGCAGCCTATCGGCGAGTTCGAGGTGCTCAATGTCACCGCCGGCGCCGAGCCGGCGGGCAGTGCGAAGCTGACCTACCGTCTCGGCAGCGGCGACATCGGCGCTGCGGGCGAGACGCTGGCCACCTATATCGCGGGCCGCTTCGAGAGCGATGAGCGTGCGGTGCTGGTGGCGCAGGCCACCGACGCGCCGAAGCCGACCGGAGCGAAGGCGAGCGTGGCCAGTTTGCCCATCGTGCATATCCTGATTCCGGATACGTGGGATAAACTCACCGATGGTCTCGATGGCATCGCGCTCGATATTCCGGCGCTCAACCTGAAGCCCACGCATGGCGGCCTCATCGCGCTCAATGTGCAGGTGAAAGACCCGCTCTGGCCCGCGCGCGACATGCTCGACTTCACCTTCGGCGTGAAGCCAGGCGAGGCGAAGATTCTCTGGCTCGATCTGCGTGATCGCCTGCTGCCTGCGGGCAAGCCACTGTACCTCACGATCGCGAGCGCGAGTCCGGAGTTCAGCGGCGCAAGCCTCGAAGGCTCGGAGATCCGCCTCGTGTTCAAGCCGCACGACGCGGCGCGTCCCGAGCACGAACTCGACCGCTTCACGCAGGCGCGTGATAGCTACGCAATGCTCGTCGAGGAACATCCGATGAGTCCGAAGCTCAATCTCTGGGTGCGCTTCCGCACCGACCTTGAGGATCTGCTCCGCGTGAATCCCACGCACGAACTCGGCGTAAAGTACGCTTCGGCCTCCGGCATCGGCCCTCGTCCGCCCTTCAAGCAGCCCGACGCGCCCGCCGGCGTGCCGCTCTGGGCGTTTCGCCAGACGGAGTTGCTCGGGCGCGTGAAGCATTTTGTCGAGTGGTACATCGACCACCGTCAGTCGGACTTCGGCGATTTCGGCGGCGGCATTTCCGACGATGTCGATCTGCTCAACACGTGGCCCGGCGTCGCGCTCATGGGCTCCGATCCGGACAAGCTCCGCGATTCGCTGCACCGCCTGATCGAGGCGGCGTTCAAGAACGGGATGTTCACCAACGGCCTGCCAACGATTCAGGCCGACGAGCTGCACAGCTACGAGGAGGGCATCAACTGCCTCGCGCAAAACCTCATCCTCGACTACGGCAATCCGCGTCAGCTCGAACGCGCGATGGCGACGGCGCGCGGTGTCGAAAGCATCACCGGCATCAACGCCGCCGGCCACCGCCACATCAAGACCTCGTACTACAGCGGCACGAAGCAGGCGCTGGACGAGCCGTGGGGCACGGCGAAGCCGTACTCGTATCTCGTCTGCCAAGTGCCGCAGCTCCTCGTCGATTTCAACGGCAGCCCTGAGCCGAAAAAATATCTCATCGAGCTCGCCGACGGTCTGCTCGCGCATGGCCGCGCCGGTGGTCGCGGCGGCTTTGTGCCGGCGATCCGCTTCGCTGACGACAAAGAGGTTTCCTCTACGCGTGGCAACACGCCGTGGCACATGTACTGGGCGGCGTGGAAATTCACCGGCGATGCGCGCTACCTCGCGCCGCTGACCGAGGGCGGACTCACCTCGCTCGCCGCGATCAACGCCAACGTGCTCGATATCCTCCAGCTCCGCACCGACTGGGCGAAGCGCCTCAATGCCGGCGAGACCGCCGGCCCGGCTGAAACGCGCCGCGCCGATGGCCGCGGCCGCTCGCCCGATGCGGGCTTCCGCAACTCCGCGATGGCGCACTTCACGTGGCAGCTCAACGGCGACAAGCAGCAGCTCGAGGGCCTCTATGCCTCGCAGATCGAAACCTGCGCCAACCTCGAATACATCAACACCGAGGGCAGCCTGTGGATCGACCGCGTCGGCGTGCCCTACGCCGAGCTGCAGCGCGCGCGCCTCGGCGGTGTCGCGCTCGTGCGCAACGCGCTCTATCCCGGTCACACCGTGAGCTGGCGATTCGCCGCTCCGGCCAACGACCAGAGCGTCGCAATCCTCGTCAACGACGCGACCACGACGGGCTTCAAGGTCATCGCTTACAATCTCGAATCGGCTCCGGTCCATGCGACGATGACTGGCTGGAATATCGATCCCGGCATATGGGAAATCGCGCAGGGCATCGACACCAATGACGACGACAAGGCCGATGGCGAAGTGAAGACGAGCACCGCGACCTTTGAGCGCAGCCGCTCCGTGGAGGTCACGCTCCCGCCGCGCACGACGACGATCCTCACTCTCAAGCTCAAGACCCCGGGCGTGCCGTACTGGTCGCGACCCGACCTCGGCATCTGCGCCGACGACGTGCAGCGCAGCGGCAGCGCGCTCCACGTGACGGTGCACAGCCTCGGCGCGATCCCCGCGCCGGAAACGCAGCTCGCGCTGCGCGACCGCACCGGCCGCGTGCTTGCCACCGCGAAGACGCCCGCGCTCGCCGCTCCCATCGATCTCAATCCTAAGACGGCCGAGGTCTCGCTCACGATTCCCGCCGGTGCCGACCTCTCCGGCGCCACGCTGGAACTCGATCCCGATCACGCGCTCAACGAAATCACGGCGCTGAACAATATCGTGAAGCTCTGACGGGAAATCATTTTAGCCACAGATTACACAGATGGGCACAGATTACCCAGCCCCTATCTGTGCCCATCTGTGTAATCTGTGGCTAAGCCCTACTCTTTCTCACGCGCAGACTCGCCCGTCTGCTCGCGGAAGTGGGTGAGCATTGCGCCGAGGGCCGCGTAGAGACGGGAGAATTCGTTTTGGCCGCGCGGTTGGGGGAAGATCGTAAGAATGTCGCCCGCGCGGATGCGGCGGGCGGTGGCGGTGAGGAGATCGAGCCGCCGCGCGATGCCCGCGGCGAGTATCCAGCCGAGCACGGTCACGATGGCGGTGAGCGTGAGGCCGACACGGATGACCCAGAGGCGCAGCTCGACCGCGGGAGTGAAAACCCGCGCGGTGGGCTGGCGCACGGCGACGAACCAGCCGAGGCCGCGGTACTCGCGGTAGCCGCGACTCCGTGCGTAGCCGGTGAGATAGGTCGCGCCGTGCGCAGTCGTTTCGTGAAACGAGCCGCGGTCGCGTTGATCGATCCGATTCACGGGCGAGTCCGGGGGCTCGGACCAACCCGAAACGCCCGAGTCGAGGAGCACGGCGCCCGTGGAGGAGTAGATCGTGCCACCGATTTTTTCGCGGCGCATGGCGTCGGGCAGCACGGAGTAATTGATCTCGGCGACCCACGACCAGCGGATCTGCGCGCAGAGGACGCCGAGAAATTTTCCGCGTGCATCGCGCACGGGCACGGCGATGGCGAAGAAGCGCGGTGCGATTTCGTCCGGGTCGGAGACGGCGCGCGCCAGCTCAGTGAACTCACTCGGCTCGGATACGAACGGCCGGTCGCGGGCGCCGCGAAACCAATCGTTCTCCGCGACACGGGTGCCCTCGAAGACACGCTGCGACGTGGCGACGAGCTGGCCGTTTGCATCGGCAAAGCCCACCCACGCGCAGTCAGGGAGGCTGTCGAGCAGCGACTCGACGACCGGAGTTTTTGCCGCCGCCGAGTTTTCGGAAAGGGCGGCGAGAGCGGCGGCGAGCTGCAGATGGTGCACGCGTGCATGGACGCCGCGGTCGAGCTTGCTCGCGATCTCGCCGGCGAGCGTGGCGAAGGTGGGCGCGACTTGCCGCTCGATCTGCCCGCGCAGCAAGCTCTCGGCGGTCCCGCCGAGAAGCAGGATAAAAATCAGCGCGATCCCTCCGGCGACGAGCGCGACGCGGGCGCGCAGCGAGCGACGCGGATCGAAGACCGAAAACCACTCCTCAGTGGCGGTGCGTTCATCGGCAAGGTGTTCGGTCATCGGGGACAAGACGCGCGGGTGAGAAAGGAGATACGCATGGGTGAGCGGGTCCAATCGGAAAAGAACAGGCCGCCGAAAATCGAAACGGTAGGAGGGACTTTATGTCCCGACGATGCGCTCAAGTCGCGGCGTAAAGCCGCTCTCACAAAAACTCCGAGCCAGCTACTTTCCCGTCGTCGCAGGCGGCGAGAGCAGGCTCGCGCGCACGTTGTTGCGCGGGACTTGGTCGACGACGCCGATCGGGTTCACCAGCGTAGTGCGGATGGCCATGCCGCCGTTTTTGGTGAGTTCGGCCTGATCGATCGGCAGCTTGGCGACGTAGCTGGCGCCGGGCTGGAGCAGCGGCACGAGGATGGTGCTGGAAGTCGCGCTGCCGTTTTCGACGACGAGTTGGAGGCCGGTGGTGGCGGTGCCGCCGCGATTCTGTACGACGAACTCCATGGTGCCCGTCGCGGCGTCGTAGTAGTGACTGGAGACCGCGGTATCGACGCGTGAGATCGCGGTGGCATTCATGGCCCAGCCGAGATTCACGATGCCGTTGCCATAGTCGGGATCGGGACCGGGGACGCCCCCGTCGTTGGCGTAGCGCTGGAGCTGCTCCCACGCTTGCGCAGCGGTGAGGGCGGGATTGGCCGACATGATGGCCGCGAGCGAACCGGTGACGATCGGCGCGCTGGCGGAGGTGCCGTCGATGAGCACGCGCTGGTTGTCGAGCCACGCCGCCTGCACGCCATAGCCGGGCGCGGTCAGGCTGAGGCCTGCGCCGGAGTTGGAAAAGGTGACCTGCTGTTCGCGCGCGTCGACCGCGCCGACGGAGACGACGCGCGGGTCGGCCGCGGGGTAGGTGAGCTGCATGGCTTGGTCATTGCCCGCGGAGGCGACGATGAGCGCGCCATGCTTTGACGCATAATCGATTGCCTGGCTAAGCACGGAACCCGTGTCGTAACCGCCGAGGCTTACGTTGATGAGCCGTGCGCCGTTGTCGGTGGCGGCGATGATGGCCTGCGCGATGGTGAAGATGTCGCTGACGCCGGTTGTATCCGTAACTCGGATACTGAGCAGATTCGAGGCGGGCGCGACGCCCTGCGCATCGGCGGCGCTGCCCGCGGCGAGCGAGGCGACCGCAGTGCCGTGGCCATCTTCGCTGCCGTTTCCGGGCGTGGAGCCGAGACCGATGTCGATGGTGCGCACGCGGGAGCCCAGCGTGGAGTCGGCACTGATCCCGGTGTCGAGGATCGCGATGGTGACGCCGCGGCCATACTGCGAGTTGTCGCCGTCGATGCCGAGGAAGGAGAGTAGGTTGTTGCCGAGGGGCGTGGAGCTGACGGCGGCGCGGTCGTCCTTGGTCGGCACGGTGGGCACACGCACGAGAGGATTGGCGCCGACGCCCTCGTAGTCGCCGGCGTTGGCGAGCAGCTCGCTCTCCAGCGCGCCATTGGCGTCGAAGCGTACGCGCACGGTCTTGAGCGCATCGAGCTGGCCGAGCAGCTTGAGGCCCGAGGCACCGGCGCGGGCGAGAAACTTCTGGTACGCCTCCGCGGACTTGAAAGTCAGCACGGCCTCGTGCTCGCGCGCATCGCGACGGTCGAGGCGGCTCATCAGCGTGGCGAGCAGCTCCTTCACCGCGCTTTCGGTCATCGCCGGCCGCGGTGGCTCGCGTGTGACGGGAGCGACGGGTTTGAAATTGGCGGCCTCGCGACGGGCCTTGAGCAGAGCTTCGGTGCGCCGAGCGGAAGCGCGACTGTCGAGCCAGAGCCAGACGAGGAGCGCTGCGCAGACCACGCCCACGGCGAGCGGGAGGATGGTCGAGACAGGCTTTTCCTTCATGCGTGAGGGATTGCGACCACCAACCTGATGCGAAGTGCCGGCGAGCGCGAGCTTCGCCGTGAAAAACTTCCAGCGCGGTTCGCCGTAGCTTACTCGGAATGATCGGAGGTTTGATGACTTGTCCTGTAGCGGCGCTCTATGAGAGCCGACTCGCGCCTGACGGCGGACAGCCATCTTCGGCGGTCATAGACCGCCGCTACAGGAATACCGTTACGACTTCTTCGGCGTGGTCTTGGACCGCAGCATGTCGTCGAGAATCTTCGCGACCACCTGCTCGGGCGTGAGCTGGAAAGCCGCGGCGCCCTCGAAGTCGGCGAACGCGACGATCTTGTCCGTGCGATTGTCGCGGAGCTCGAGCTTCAGGATCTCGATGTGATCACGGATATTGGTGGACCACGCGTCGTCGTAGGTGAGCACGCCCTGCACGGAAAACGGTTTCATCGTGGCCGGGCCGCTGATCACCTCGCGACCACGGGCTTGCAGGGCGGCGACGAGCAGGCGGCTGGTGCCGTGATTGTCGTTGAACGTCGTTTGGACGAAGATCGTGTGGTAGTCGTCCATGTTCACCGCGGGATTGGACTTCGCGACGTAGGACGAGCAGCCGGCGAAGAGGCCGGCGAGACAGAGAAAGAGAGCGGACAGTTTCACGCAGAGAACAACGACACCGCGAAACGCGCGGGCGGCAAGCGCGGAGGCGCCGGGCTACCGCAGCGTCGGATCGTCGGGCAACATCGGGCCGATCACGATCGGGCCCTTCGCGTGGTACTCGGCGTAGGTGATGGAGATCGTGATGTTGTGCTTTGGATCGTGGTAGATCGCCGTCGCCGAGCCGCCGTAGAAACTACCGCCGCCGCTGCTCGCACCGACCACCATGGTGACCTCGCCGTGGATCTCGGGCTTGGGCTTCACGATCTGCACGGGCGGGACGGCGTCGCCGTTGGCGCGCGGGCCGCGCAGATGCACGAGCGCGGTCGGGCCGCGGGCCATCGAGCGGGCTATGGCGGCGTCGAGCTCAGCGAGTTCGGCTTTGCTAAGTTTGTCGAGGCCGGCGCTGGCGATCTGCTCCGGAGTACGGCGCTCGCTGAAAGTCTTCGCAAACGCCACGGTGCCACCTTGCCGCGCTAGGGATAGTTCGCGGGCGACCTGCAGATCGAGATCGGCGCGTTGCTCGTCGGTCAGCCGATCGATGCCAATGGTCGTTTTTTCCGCGGAAGTGAGGAACTCAGAGAACCGAGTATCGTAGGCGTGCGCGTACGGCCCGAGCGCCAGCCATGCTAAGGCGAGACAGGCGACGAGCGCGCGACGAAACAGCAGACGAGTGCGGAGCATCGGAACAGTAGGACGCGGGGGCGGGGAGGGAGTTCCCCCGGATAGTGGCCGCCAGGCCGGCCAGCGTAAACCGAATTGCGCGCTCCTACGGCTCCGTCGGAAACGCTAGCACCGTCCCATCGTACGCCGCAGCGATGACAGTATCGCCGGCCAACGCCAGCGAGCCAAGGACACCAGCGCGGTCGGCTCCGGCGGGCAGTGCGATCGGATAGCGCCAGAGAACGGCGCCCGTGCGCCGGTCGAGTGCCATGATACCGCCCTCGTGTTTGATGGCGGCGGGATTTTGCGCGGAGCTGCCCGCGAAGACCCGATCGACGGTCACGAGCGGCGTACCCCACGTGAGTCCGCGGACATCGGTCGCCCAGCGGGCGTGGCCAGTGGAGGGATCGAGCGCGCTGATATAGCGAAAATCCGAACCGCCGATGTACGCGACGCCATCGACCAGCGCGGGCACCGACTCGACCCACGAGAACCAGTAGGGCTTGCGCCACGCGATGGAGAGGTCGGAGCGCTTGAGACCGTAGAGCAGATAGTCGCGGCAGCCCACCAGTAAGATGTCGCCCGCGACGACCGCGGTGGACGCGACTGAGCCGGGGAGTTTCGTGTGCGCGAGTTCCTTCTGCGTGCGGCAGTCGACGAGGCGCACCGAGCCATCGTAGCAACTCACGAGCAGCGCGTCGCCCTCGATCGCCACGGCGGCGTAGATCGGCGCGCCGGCGTCGAAGCGCCATAGCTGCTTCCCGGTGTCGGCGGCGAGCGCATATAGGCCGTGGTCGGCTGAGCCGACGTAGACGACGCCCTCGCGCACAACGGGCGTGACGGTGCGGCGATTGAAGGTCTCGTTCTTCGGCGGCTCGGCCAGCGAGGCGGCGAGCGGAGTGCGCCAGCGCAACTGGCCGTCGGTGCGATTGAGGCAGATGAGTTCGCAGGCCTCGTCGATAAACAGGACCGAGCTATCGGTGATGGTGGCCGCGCCGTAAAGTGCATGTGTGCCAGACCATGTCCAAGCCTCCGATCCATCTGTGGCTTTCAGCGCGTGAAACTTGCCGTCAACCGTGCCGACATAAATCTCTCCCTCGCGGACCACCGGCGAAGCCCAGAGCTGCGCGCCAAGTTTCACCGACCAACGCGGGGCAGGCGCGGCGGGATAGGTCGGTGCCGCCGGCGCGGTCGGCAGCTCAACCTCGCGATGCAGCTCCACCTTCAGTAACGGGTTGGCAAACGTACCCGTGAGCGTGTCGCCGGTGCGCGTGAGGCGGATCTTCAGGTAGTCGAACGTATAGGTGTCATCGGCAATCGCCGACGGACCGAGATTCATGCCGAAGACGGCCATCTCGGGCAGGGTGAAGGTGGTGCGCAAACCCTTGGGGCCGCGCGTGAAGGCGAAATCGATCTCGGTCGATACGTCCGGACCGGAGACTTTGCCTAACCACACGCCTTCAAAGGGCGAGGCAGCAGGAGCTGCGGCGGCAGGCGGCGGCATACCCGGATCTTGCGCCCAAACGAGGGCCGCTGACGCAACTCCCACCCACGTCGCACGCGCCCAGCGGAGAAGACCTTGCATAGTGCCCAGTCTGGCGGCGCCGCGTCGGACAACAAGCGGTCCGCGACGAACCGACGGTTAATCGCGTCGGGGGTCGAGGCTCGCTCAGAACGACCGCAGGATCGCGCGCAACTCCGACGGCAGCACGGGCTTTTGCAGGATGCGATCCACGCCGAGCTTCTCGTAGGCCTGATGCACCGTGAGGCTCAACTCGGAGCTGAAGACAAGGATGCGGCCCGGGAAAGCAATGGCACGCAACTGCTTGACGAATTCCAATCCGTTCATCTGCGGCATGTGGTGGTCCGTGATGACGAGGTCGAAATCGTTGGGGCGCTGCTGCACCCGCTCAAAGGCCATGCGACCATTGGCGAGGCACTCGATGGTGTGGCCATCCCGAGTGAGCGCGAGCTTCAGGACATCGCGGAGCTCGGGAACATCGTCGGCGTAGATAATGCGCAGTTGGCGGAGCGCGCCAGCGGGGGCGGTCGAGATAGTCGGCTGCGGGTTCATGAGCGACACGGGAGTCATTTCACAACCGACCGAGAGTTGCACGTACGGTTCTGCAAAAAAACTGCGAAATTGGGTTCGGCGAGGACACGAGTGCGAGGGCGAAAGTGAGGCAGTCCGCCGTTTGACATGCAACCAAATGGTTGCCTATTTTCGCTCGGTGAGCGACATCTTTCGAGCGATTGCCGATCCGGCGCGACGGGGCTTGCTCGATGCTTTGCGCGCGGCCAATGGCCAGACGCTCGGCGAACTCTGCGCACACCTAGCGATGTCGCGGCAAGCCGTCTCGAAGCACCTCGGCAAGCTGGAGCAGGCGGGCTTGATCGCGGTGAAAAAGCGGGGCCGGGAAAAGCGGCACTACTTGCGCCCGGCGGCACTGAGAAATACCGCGGTGCGCTGGCTGGCACGGTTTGCGGAAGCATGAAGGCGGCTGATCGGCATCGTGCATCGGACGGGCTGCGGGGAATGAAGTTGCCCGGTCGCAAGTGGTTGTATCCTTTCGGGCGGTACATCGTCATACCCCCGTCATTTCTATGAAAAGCCGACTCCTGATCACCTGCCTCACGCTCTCGCTCATCGCGTCGCCGGCGCTGCTCGCCCAAGACGCCCCGCCTCCTGGAGGCCCCGGTGGGGGTGGCGGCGGTCGTCCGCCCCGCCAGCAATCCGAGCTGGGCAAGCAGATGGAGAAGATGAACAGCGATTGGAAAAAGCTGAAAAAGCTCGTCGCTGATCCCGCCCAGAAAGACGCCGCGCTTGCGTCGATTGCCAGCGTGAAGGCCGCCGCGGCCGACATGGCCAAGCTCACCCCGCCCAAGATGCCCACGGTGGCCGAGGGCGACGTCGCGAAGCACAATGCGGATTTTGCCGCGAAGATGAAGGAACTCGGACAGAAATTCGACTCCCTCGCCGCGGCGGTGAAGGACGGCAAGTCCGACGAGGCGACCAAGATCTACGGCGAGATCGACCAATTCGAGAAGGACGAGCATAAGGAATTCCGCCCGCAGCGCCAGCGCCCGCCGGGTGGCGGCCAGCGTCCGCCGCCCCCGCCGGAAGAGAAGAAGGAGTGAGGAATTCAGCGCAGGCGGAGAACGCCTGACTCACTGATCAATTTGCAACGCCGCCGGATTTCCGGCGGCGTTTTTGTTTGGCTGCAAAGAGGCGCAGAAGAAGAGCTTTTTTGGCCACAGATTACACAGATGAGCACTGATGGCACATGCCTTGATCCGTGCCTATCTGTGTAATCTGTGGCTAAACTGATTGAGTGAGGCGTGGCGACTCGTATCCAGAAATCAGATACGAGTTCGTATGATCTCACTTCGCCAGCGTGATCTGGTGGCGCTCGAGCGTGACGCCGAGTTCACGCTCGTAGGTCGCGACGGCGCGGCGCTGGTCGGCGAGGGCCTGCGAGAGGCGGCTTTCGGCGACGGAGAGATTGTCCTGCTGCTGGAGCACGAAGAGCGTGTTGCTCGTGCCGGCGCGTAGGCGTTTCAGCTCGGAGTCGAGCGCTTGGTTGGCGAGCTCGTAGGCCGTCTTGTTGGCGGCGACGCGGCGCGTGGTGGTGTCGATCTGGCCGCCGGCATTGGCGACGCTGAGGGCGATGTCCTGCTCGAAGCGCTCGAGATTAGCCTCGGCTTGGCGGAGCGTGAGGCGGGCAGCGCGGGCCTTGCCTCGGCCCTCGGCGAAAGTGAGCGGCACGCTTACGACGACCCCGGCGGAGTAGGCGTGATTATCCTCGTCGCGCACTTGGGCGCGGGCCGTGGGGAAATCCTTGTCGAGGCCGCTGTAGCCGTAGCTGCCCACGAAATCGACGCGCGGGAGCAGCTGGTTTTGCGCGGCGGAGTTGCTCGCGCGGTACTTCACGAGGCCGAGACGCGCGGACTGATAGTCGGGCCGCAGCTCAAGCGCCTGCTTGAGATCGGCGGCGGGATTGACCGGCATGGTCGGCGCGGTCGGCGTATCGATCACGAGGCGCGCGCGCTCGGGCAGGAAAGACGTTTCGCCGATGAGGAGGCGCAAGCGATTCTCGGATTCACGGACGGCGCGCTCGGCGAAGAGGATGCCTTCCTCGCGGGAGGCGACGCGGGCGCGGGTGGCGGTGACGTCGCTCTCGGAGACGCTGCCGACCTTGTAGCGTTTTTCGTTTTCCGTGAGGAGGCTCGCGGTGAGGTCGAGCGAGCGGCGGGCGATGCGGAGCGAGTCCTGCGCGAGGGCAAGCTCGCTGTACGCGATGACGGTCGACGTGACCGTATCGATCACCGTCTGACGATAGTCCCAATCGGAAATGGCGCGATCAGCCTTGGCGATGCGGACATTGGCGAGATTGGCGCCGAAGCCGAAACCGCGCAGCAACGGCTGCGTGATCGAGACGCCGCCGAAGGTCGCGTAGGCGTTGTTGTAGGCGTTGAACGTGCCACGCTGATTTTCTGCGCGACCACCGACACTGTAGCTCAAGCCCCACGGCAGGATGCCATCGAGCGACAGGTTGTAGTCGTCGGTCTCGAGGCTGGAGTGAGCGGGCGAGCCGGCCGCCACGAGACTGCGCTGGGCGGAGTAGGTGCGGCGAAAGTTGAGCGACGGATCGAAGCGCCCGAGCGCGGCGAGATAGTTGCCACGGGAAATATCGCGCGAGTAGGACTCGACCCGCACGACCTTGTTGTTCGCGAGCGCCAGCTTGAGGGCGTTGTCCAGCGTGAGCTTCGGCAGCTCCTGCGCCTGTGTGACGGCGATGGCGGCGAGCGCGAGCGCACAAAGAGAGGCGCGGGCGACGCACCGGCCGAGGACCGGGAAAACACGCGAGCGGACGAGGCGGAAGGGACGATTCATTCGGAAAGGGTCGGAGCGAGCGGCGCCGGGCGGCGCGCGGTCATTTCAGCATCACGCCGTCGGCGAGACGGACGACGCGCGTGCCGTAGCTGGCATTTTCGTTGGAGTGGGTCACCTGCACGATGGTGACGCCGTCCTCGCGGTTGAGCTTGCGGAAGAGCTCCATGATCTCGCGACCTTGGTCGGAGTGGAGATTGCCGGTGGGCTCGTCGGCGAGGATGATGGCGGGCTTGGCCACGAGCGCGCGGGCGATGCCTACAAGCTGCTGCTGGCCGCCGGAGAGCTGCGAGGGATAGAGCTCCTTCTTGCCGACGATGCGGAAGCGATCGAGCGCGTCGCACACGATGCTCTCGCGGTCCTTCTTCGGCACATCGCGGTACGAGAGCGGGATCTCGAGGTTTTCGTAAACGGTGAGATCGTCGAGCAGGTGGTAGCTCTGGAAAACGAAACCGATGTTTTTCTTCTGCAGGTCGAACCGCTTTTTCTTGTCGGCCTTGTGCACCGGCTCGCCGTTGAACCAGTACTCGCCGTTCCACGCCGCGTCATGCAGCCCGAGGATGTGCAGCAAGGTCGACTTGCCGGAGCCGGACGGCCCCATGATCGAGAGAAAATCGCCGGGCTGGATCTCGAGATTGATGTCGCGCAGGGCGTAGAACGGGCCGCCTTTGAGCGGATAGACGCGATTGACGGAGCGGAGATGGATCATGCGGGGAGGTTGCGGGAGAAACGCCGGGCGCGGCGAGCCTCACATGAACATCAGTTTCGCGCCGGGCGGCAGCGACGCGCTCTTCGCGGGCGCGGTCGTCTTGGCCGGGGCCGCCGCCGGGCAGGCCGCATCGCACTTCGGCGCCGCCGGCACGGAGACACGCGCGGGAGTCGCGGATTCGACGGTGCGCACGGTGTCCTGACAAGTCTGCACGAGGCCGTTGATCAACGGTGCGACGAGGAAGAGCGGCAGGCTGAAGAGAGTGGCTTTCATGGCAGCAGGTAGACGGAGGTGGTGACGCGCCGACTTATTTGCACGGCCTGTGCCAGCGCTGAGAAATGTTCTCTAAGCGCTGACTGGTAGTGAGTTAAAATTTGACCACGAGATGCGAGGCCAGACGCATTGTTCGGAAACGAAACGGTAGCGTCCCACAAACGGGACGGGTGCGTGTCAGGCAATTTTGGCTATTTGAGCCGGATCGACTCAGACCTTTAACTGAATCGGCGAAGCAGTTCTTCCTTGGCCTGATCCCAATCGATGAACGGCTCGAGGCCGGAGGCGAATGCCGCTGCGGTGCGGCGCAGTTCCTCTTCGTGCCATGCAGGGCTCACGAACGAATCGTCAGGAATAGAGTCGTGAGATGGTAGCGCTTCATTTTCGCGTTTCGCGTCATGGATGGCTTTGTTCGGATCTTTTGAATTCATCGCAGGATTTGAGCACGCGCATCAGGCGCGCTTGGTCGCTTTGCGCTTCGCGAGCTTTAATCCCGACCAGGTTTCGTCGACGGCGCAGACTTTGATGTCGACCCAGCCTAGTGGGAGGGTTTCGGCGCGGACGGTGTCCTCGGTGATATCGGTGGCGACGCCGCTGGCTTTCTTGGGCCAGGAGATCCAGATCGCGGTGGGCGGTTGATTAGCGGAGATGAGGTCGTGGAGTTCGGCGGCGAGTTTCTTGCGCTCTTTGACGAAGACGTGGGCGATGTTCGCGGGCAGTTTCTTCACGAAGGTCACGCCGTCGGGCATTGGCGTGACGAGCTCGCGATAATTTTCCGGAGCGAAGCGCACGAGGACGCGCGACGCGGGCTTGAATCCAAGTTTATCCGCGAGCGGTTTGCCGGAGTAGCCAGTGGGCATTTTGGAAGCAGAAGGCAGAAGCCAGAGGTCAGAAATCAGATGTCAGTGGGGACAAGCGCGGTCAACGGCTCTGCTTGAGAGCAGCTTCGATTTTTTTGCGACTGACCTCTGACTTCTGATTTCTGACCTCTGGCTTCTCACCTCAATCCGACCGCAGCGCGTCGACCGGATTCACCCGCATCGCGCGGCGCGCAGGGATTAGGCACGCGGCGAGGGCGACGAGGGCGAGCAGCGTGGTGATCGCGATGAGCGTGAGCGGGTCGTGGGTGTTGGTCTTGAAGAGCATCGACTCGACGATGCGGGCGCTGGCGAGCGCGGCGACGAGGCCGAGGAGCAGGCCGAGACCGACGAGCTTACCGCCTTGGCCGAGGATGAGGCGGACGACATCGGACGGCTGCGCGCCGAGGGCGAGGCGGATGCCGATCTCGCCGGTGCGCTGGGTGACGTTGTAGGCCATCACGCCGTAGATGCCGATGGCGGCGATCACGAGGGCGACGAGCGAGAACACCGTGAGCAGCATCATCGCGAAGCGCTGGCGCGCGAGGCTGTCGGCGAGGATGTCTTCGAGGGGCTTGATGCTCGAAACGGGTTGGTCCTTGTCGACGGCGTAGACCGCAGGGCGCAGCAGGTTGAAGATCGCAGTTGGCGTACTCGTGCTGCGGATCGCGACGTTGATGCCCGTGAAGGGTTTTTGCGCGAAGGGCTCGTAGCCCTGCGCCTTCGTGGGTTTGTCGACGCCGTACTGCGTGATGTCGGAGACGACGCCGACGATCTCGCGAAACGTGGGAGGACCGTTGGTGATGTTGATGCGTTTGCCGATCGGGTCCTCGTGCGGGAAGTATTGGCGGGCGAGCGTCTCGTTGATGATCGCGACACGCGGCGCCTTGGCGTCGTCCTGCTCGGTGAAGAGCCGGCCCTTGATCAGACGCACACCCATCGCGCGGAAATAATCCGGCGTGACGGAGTAGTAGTTGAGACTCGGCTGGTCCTGCGGCGCGACCTTGTCGCGACCGTCGATCTCGAAGCCGAGCACCCAGTCGCCGATGAGCGGCATGGTGTGCGTGATGCCCGCGGCCTGTACGCCGGGAAGGGTCTTGAGTTGAGTCACCAAGGCATTGGCGAACGCGACCTGCTGCTCGGGCTTGCCGTATTTTTTGCCGGGCAGCGTGAAGCGCATGATGGTCGCATGGTCGGGATTGAAGCCGGGATCGACGTGCGCGAGTGCGACGAAACTTTTCACCAGCAAGCCCGCCGCGACGAGCAGCACGAGCGAAGCGGCGACCTCGAGCACGACGAGGGCGCCGCGCAGGCGGCCGCGCACGCCGGAGTCGGTGGAGCCGCGCGAGCCCTGCTTGAGGGCATCGTTGACGTTGGTGCGTGCGGCGAGCCACGCGGGCGCGAGGCCGAAGGCGATCCCGGTCAGCACGCTCAAGCCGAGCGAAGCTGCGAGCACGGTGCCGTCGAGCCGGATCGAGGCCACGCGAGGCAGGCTCGACGGCGCAAGCGTGAGCAGTAGATCGAGGCCCCAGCGCGCGAGCAGCACACCCGCGAGTCCGCCGAGCACGGCTAGTACGATGCTCTCGGTGAGGAGCTGCCGCATGAGCCGGCCGCGGCCCGCGCCGAGCGCGGCGCGGATGGAGAGCTCGCGATGGCGCGCGGTGGCGCGGGCGAGGAGAAGATTGGCGATGTTGGCGCAGGCGATGAGCAGCACGCAGCTCACCGCGCCGAGCAGCGTGTAGAGTACGCTGCGCACATCGCGCACGGTGTAGTCGAGCAATGGCACGGCAAACGCGCCCCAGCGCTGATTTGTGTCGGGGTACTGCTTTGCGAGCTGCGCCGCGAGGAGCTTGAGCTCGGCGTCGGCCTGCTCGGGCGTGACGCCGTCCTTCAATCGCCCGGTGACGCTGATGTAGTGCGCGCCTCGATTGTTGTTGTCCGTTTCGTCGGGGCGGAAGGCCATCGGGACCCATACGTCGACCTTGCTCGCGGCGCCGAAGGTCGGCGGGGCGACGCCGATGATCGTGTAAGTCTCGCCGTTGAGTTGAATGGGTCGCTCGAGGACGTTGTTCGCGCCGGCGTAGATGCGCTGCCAGAGACCGTAGCTGATCACGGCCACACGATCTTTGCCGGGCGTGTCTTCCTCGGGGCCAAACGTGCGGCCGATCACCGGCTTCACGCCGTAGGTCTCGAAGTAGCGGCCCGTGGCCTTCACCCCGATGAGGCGCTGCGGCTCGCCGTCGCCGGTGAGATTGAGCGAGGCGCCGTTGAACGCGGCGATGCTCTCGAAGGATTTGAGCTGCTTCTCCCAGTCGAGGTAGTTGGGCGGCGCGATGGAGAACTCGGGAAACTCCGGCAGCTGCGTTTCTTTCAGCACCATCAGCCGCTCGGGCGCGGGGTAGTCGAGCGGACGGAGCAGCACGCCGTTGACGACGGAGAAGATCGCGGTGCACGCGCCGATGCCGAGCGCGAGCGTGAGGATCGCGGTGAACGTGAAGCCGGGCGACTTGAGTAGCTGGCGCAGGGCGAATTTCAGGTCGGGCATAGGCGGGATGGTTACTCCGCGCGCAGGGCGGTCATCGGGTCGACCTTGGTGGCGCGGCGGGCCGGGATGAAACAGGCGAGCGCGGCGATCACGCACACGAAGGCGGAGACGACACCGAAGAGCAGCGGGTCGGTCGCGCTCACCTCGAAAAGCAGTTTTGCCATTAGTCGGGTGACTGCGAAGGACGCCGCGAGGCCGAAGAAGAGCCCGAGCAGCACGAGGCTCAGCCCTTCTTTCATCACGAGACTGACGACATCGCCGGGCGAAGCGCCGAGCGCGAGGCGGATGCCAAACTCGTTGGTGCGCTGGGCGACGCCGTACGCGATCACGCTGTAGATGCCCATGCCGGCGAGCGCGAGGGCGAGTGTGGCGAAGCCGCCGAGCAGGAGCATCGAGAGCCGGCGGTCGGCCATGGCTTGTTGCATCACCTCAGAGTAGGGCGTGATGTCGCCGAGCGGCAGTCCGGCGTCGAGCCCGTGGATGGCGGTGGTCAGTTCAGCTCGCAGCGTCGAGGCCGGGCGCGAGCTGCGCACGACGATGTTGAGAAACGAACCGTCGACCTGCGCGGCGGGATAATACATTTCCGCAGCGGCGGGCTCGGAGAGGTTGCGCGAACGAGTGTCGGCGGTGACACCCACGATCTCGCGCGGGATCGACTGGATGCCTGTGATAAGACGGTGGCCGACGGGATTTTCACCGGGGAAGAGTTGGCGAGCCAGGGTCTCGTTGATGATGACGACAAACGGCGCGCCGGTGACATCGCGCCAATTGAAGTCGCGACCCTGCTTGATCGGCACCTCGAGTGTGACGAACAAACCCGGAGAGATGGTCGAGCGCAGCGGGAGCTTGCGGCCGCTCACTGGGGGCAGGGGCTGACCCTCGACCGCAGCGGGCGATCGAGCAAAACCATTTCCCGCGCCCGGCAGCGATGAGGCCGCGGAGACCTGCGTGACCCCGGGAATCGCCGCGATGCGATCGAGAGCCTGGTGGAAAAAGATGCCCTGTCGTGCGGTGTCCGGGTACGACCCCGTCGGCAGGCCGATCGCAAACGTGGTGACGTTGTCCGGATGGAATCCCGGATCGACGTTTTGCAGCCGGCGGAAACTGTCGATCAGCAGGCCCGCGCCGATGAGCAGCACGAGCGACAACGCCACCTCCGCGACAAGCAAACCGCTGCGGAAATATTTGCTCTGCCGGCCGCCGCTCGACCCTCGCGTGGAATCCTTCAGCGCTTCGATCGGATCGGTGCGCGATGCCTGCCACGCGGGCACGAGGCCGAGCACGACACCGGTGAGCAGCGAGAGCGCAACGGCGAAGCCGAGCACGCGGGCGTCGAGCGCGAGTTCATTGACGCGCGGGATGAAGTTCGCCGCGACCTTCATCAGCACATCGAGGCCCCAGATCGCGAGCACCACGCCAAGCAGGCCGGCGACCGCGGCGGTGAGCACGCTCTCGGTGAGGAATTGCACGATCACTCGGGCGCGCGTGGCACCGAGCGCGGTACGGATCGCGATCTCCTTTCGCCGCGCAGTGAAGCGAGCGAGGAGAAGATTGGCGACATTGGCGCAGGCGACGAGCAGCACGCACCCGACGGCGGCGAGCAGCGTGAGCATCATCGGCCGCTGGCCGCCGACGAGATCCTCGTGCAACGGGACGACACTGAGGCCGGCCTTGGCGTCGACGTGCTCGATGTTGGCGGAGCCATAGGCCTTGTCGACGACGTGGAGCTGCTGGTCGGCTTGATCGCGCGCGACGCCCGGCTTGAGTCGCCCGAGGAGCGTCAGGTAGCCGGTGCCGCGCTGGATGATGTCCGGCGGCAAGCCTTCTACTTCAAACACCCGCGGGCCCCATATCTGTGTGCGCGTAAAGGGAAACGCGAGCGTCGGCGGTAGCACACCGATGACCGTGCACGGCGTGCCATTGAGCACGAGTGCGCGACCGAGGATATTCATGTCGCCAGAAAAACGATGCTGCCAGAAATCGTGGCTGAGCAGCACGACGTTGGCGCCGCCGGGTTTATCTTCGGCAGCGTTGAAGTTGCGACCGAGCAGCGGTTGCACGCCGAGCGTGGGAAAGAAATTTGCCGTCACGCGCGCCGCGTTGAGATTTTCCGGATCGCCCGTGCCGGTGAGCGTGAAACCGGTGAAGGCCTGCGCCGCGAACTCGCTGAAGACCTGCTGGCCATCGCGCAGCGCGGAGTAGCGCGGCCAAGAGACGTTGGCCTTTTCGAGACCCCGGTCGGGAAACGCGCCCCACACGCGCACGAGCTGCTCGGGCTCCGGGTACGCGAGCGGACGGAGGAAGAGCGTGTTAATCGCGGAGAACAGCACCGTGTTGGCGCCGATGCCGAGCGCGAGCGCGCCCACCGCGAGCGCCGTGTAACCGGGAGATTTGAGCAGCGAGCGAAGAGCTTGTTTCATTTTTAGAATTTAGTCGGAGCGCAGGGCGATGATGGGGTCGACTCGCGCGGCGCGGCGCGCCGGGAGCCAGCAGGCGACGAGCGAGACGAGGGCGAGCAAGGCGGCGACGCCGCCGAAGACCACCGGATCAAACGCGCTCGTGCGATAGAGCAGCGTGCCGAGGACGCGACCGAGCGCGAGCGAGCCCGCGGTGCCGATCAGCAGGCCGAGTCCGAGCAGCTTCAGGCCGCGGCCGAGCACGAGCGCCATCATCTGCGAGTGCAGCGCGCCGAGCGCGAGGCGGATGCCAAACTCGCGGGTGCGCCGGCTGACCTGATACGCGAGCACGCCGTAGAGCCCGACGGCCGCGAGCAGCAGCGCGAGGCCGGCGAAGATCGCGAGCAGAAATGTGTAGAGCCGCGGCGTCGCAAACGTGCTGTTGATCCGATCCTCCAGCGTGCGGATATCCCAGAGCGGCTGGTTGGGATCGACCTCGGTGACGGCTTTGCGCAGGGCGGCAGTGAGGCCGGCGGCGTTGCGCTCGGTGCTGACGACGAGTTGGTAGTCGTCGGTGCGTCGCTGACGCGCACTGAGGTAGGCCTGCGGGAGCTTGGGCTCGTTGGCGTAGCCGTAGACTTTGAGCGTGGGCGCGATGCCGACGATGATCGCATCCATATCGCCGCCGCCGAGGCCGAGCTTGTGGCCGATGGGATCGGCATTGGGCCAGTATTTTTCGGCGAACGCCTGGTCGATGATGACGGCCGGCGGCGCCTTGGGTGAGTCTTCGAGACCGAAGGCGCGACCGCGCAGCAGCGAGATGCCGACCGTCTTGAAGTAGCCCTCACTCACGACGTTCATCTCGACCAGCGGATTCTGCCCCTTCGGCCACGGCTCATGGCCCTCAGGGAGAAACGATGTCTGCCAGCCGGTGTTGAGCGGGGCGTTGGTCGCGAGATCGGCGGACTTCACGCCCGGCAGCGCACGCACGCGCTCGAGCAGACGGTCGTTGAAAGCACGCACCTGATCTTCTTCGGGGTAATTTTTATCGGGCAACGCGACGCGCGCTGTCAGCAGATTCTGCGGGTCGAAGCCGAGATCGGCCTGCTGCATCCGCGCGAAACTCTGCAACAGCAGTCCCGCGCCGACGAGCAGCACGAGCGTGAGCGCGACCTCGCCGACGATGAGCGCCTCGCGCGCGCGGGCGGCCTTGGGACCGCCGGAGCCACTGCGGCCGCCGGTCTGCAGTGCATTGCGCAGATCGGGCGAAGCGGATTTCCACGCGGGCCAAAGGCCGAAGACGAGCGCGGTCACGATTGACAACCCAGCGGTGACGGCGAGCACGCGTCCATCGATCGCGGCATTTTGAAACCGCGCGACGCCACTCGGGCTCAATGCCACGATGCCGCTGCGCGCCCACGCGGCGAAGACGACGCCGAGCACGCCACCTACGATGGATAGCAGGAGACTCTCGGCGAGAAGCTGGCGAATCAGCCGGCCGCGCGAAGCGCCGAGCGCGGCGCGGACAGCGAACTCGCTCTCGCGGGCAGTGCTGCGCGCGAGGAGGAGATTGGCGAGATTGGCGCACGCGATGAGCAGTACGAGACCGACGGCGCCGAGCAGCAGGAAGAGGCCCTCGCGGTAGCCGCTGACGGCGTTTTCAAAAAGGAGCTGACCGTTGGCGGTGACGCCGGTGCTGGTGTCGGGGTTGGCCTTCTCGATCTGGGCGGAGACGCGTTTCAAGTCGGAGCGCGCGGCGTCGAAACTGATCCCGGGCTTCATGCGGCCGAGGGCGTAGAGGCCGGGGTGATTGCCGCGGTTCTGCCAGCCGGCGTTATTGCTGGCGCGAGCGAGCTGCGTGAGGAAATCGGTGCGCGACGGCGTGGTGAACTCCGGTGGCGTCACTCCGATCACGGTGTAGCTCTCGCCGTTGAGCGTGATGGCGCGGCCGAGTACATCATCGCGCTCGCCGAAGCGCCGCTGCCAGAGCGTGTGGCTCAGCACGACGAGTCCGGGCGCACCGACCTTGTCCTCCTCGGCCGTGAAGTACCGGCCGCGCAGCGCGGGCAGGCCGATCACATTGAAGAGCGACGCGCTCACGCGGCTGCCGCGGAGCATCTCGGGTTCGCCGGAGCCGGTGAACGTAAACGTGTCGCGTCGATAGCCGGCGAGCGCGCTGAACGCCGTGTTTTCCTTTTGCCAGTCGACGAGATCGGGCCACGCGACGGATGCCTGCGGAAAATTGATTTCGTCCTCCCAGAAAACCGCGAGCTGGTCCGGCTCGGGGTAGGCCAGCGGTCGCAGTAGCACCGACTGCACGAGGGAAAAGATGGCGGTGTTGGCGCCGATGCCGAGGGCAAGCGTGAGCAGCGCGACGATCGTGAAGCCGGGAGTCTTGGCGAGCTGACGAAGGGCGAACTTCATGGTGTTGTGGTAGGCGATGCGCTTGGCGTCGGTGCGGGGCATCTACCCGCGAAATCAAACTGGGTGGCGGAGAAAAGGTTACTCGGCGCGTAGGGCCTCCACGGGATTTACACGAGTAGCGCGGCGCGCGGGAAGCCAGCAGGCGAGGGCACCGACGGCACCGAGCACGACGGCGACAAGGCCGAAGCTCACCGGATCGAATGGCGAGACATCGTAGAGCATGCTCGAGAGCAGGCGACCGGCGGCGAGTGCGATTAATAGACCGACTGCTAAACCAAGACCTGCGAGCTTGGCGCCCTGCGAAAGCACGAGAGAGATTACGGTGCCGGGCAGTGCGCCGAGCGCCATGCGCACGCCGATCTCGCGCGTGCGTTGGCCGACGGTGTAGTTGAGCACGCCGTAGAGACCGACGCTGGCGAGCAATAGCGCGAGCGCCGCGAATGCGCCGAGGAGCACTACCGTCAGGCGTTGGTTGCCCACCGATTGATCGAAGTACTCGGTCATCGTGCGCTGGTTGAAGATCGGCAGGTCGGGCGCGACCTCATGCATGGCGGTGCGCAGGGAGTTGCCGAGCGCGGAGGGATTTTGCGCGGTGCGGACAAGGAAGGTCGGCTGGCCCGGAGGCGACTGCGTGTAGGGCACGTAGCACTGCTCGCGCGTGTCCTGGCCGAGGCCGTAGTTTTGGATATGCTCGACGACGCCGACGATCTCGACCCAGCCATCGGGCTGCGCGGGCCGCGAGCCGAAGCAGAAGCGCTTGCCGACCGCATCGGTCGCATTGGCGAAATTCTTCTGGGCAAACATCGCATCGACGACGGCGACCTGCCGCGTGCCGAGACGATCCTCGGTGGTGAACGTGCGACCGGCGACGAGCCGGATGCCCAGCGTGGCAAAGGCGTCACCACTTACTTGGAAATACTCGGTCGACGGCATCCGGCCCGCGGCGGGGTCGGGTTTTTCCTCGATGAGATAGCCGTTTTGGTTGCCATTGCCGCTGAGCGGAAGGGGGTTAACGATACTCGCGGACGTGACGCCCGGCAGCGTGCGTAAGCGATCGAGCGCGCTGTCGAGTTTAGGCAGGCGATTCTTCGCCTCAGTAAAGGCCTGGCCGGGCAGCACCCAAGAAAACGTGGCGAGGTGTTCGGTCTGATACCCCGGGTCGGCTTTGTAGAGATTGACCATCGTGCGGATCATCAGTCCGGCGCAGACGAGCAGCACGCTCGTGAGCGCGAACTCCACGATGATGAGCGCAGAGCGCCACGCTTGTCCCTGACCCGAGCCGCTGCGCCCGCCCTGCACGAGCGTGTCGCGGAGATCCTGCTTCGCGGCGTGCAGCGCGGGCACGAGGCCGAAGAGCACGCTGGTCGCGAGACTGATCGTGACGGCAAAGGCGAGGACCCAGCCATTGAGCGAGACCTCGGCGATACGCGGGATGTTGCCGGGCAAAATGGATTTCAGCGCATCGAGCCCCCAGTAGCCGAGGAGATAGCCCGCGCCGCAACCGAGCGCGCCGAGCACGAGGCTTTCGACGAGGAGCTGGCGAATCACGCGTCCTCGGCTGGCGCCGAGCGCGGCGCGCACGGCGAACTCACGGGCACGGCTATGCGCGCGAGCGAGTTGGAGATTGGCGACATTGGCGCACGCGATCAGCAGCACGCAGCCCGCGGCCGCGAGCAGCACGAAGAGCATGGGACGCGCTTGGCCGAACGCGCGGTCGGAAAGCGACTGCATCGAGACGGATTGGCGGGCGTTACTACCCGGAAATTCCTTGGCCAAGGAATCGGCGATGCCTTTGAGATCGGTGACGGATTGCTGGAACGTCACGTCCGGTTTGAGCCGGCCGACGCAATAGATGCCGGGATGACTGCCTCGCTGGGTGTACTGATCGCCCCAGAGTCCGAGGGGGGCCCACAGCTCGACGCTGCTGGTCGGATACTGAAACGCGTCGGGCATGACGCCGACGACGGTGTAGAGCATGCCGGAGAGATTGATCTGCTCGCCGATCACGTTTTCGCGCGCACCGAAGAGACGCCGCCAGAGCTTTTCGCTCAGCAGTACAGTGCGGTTGGCCCCGGCCTTATCCTCCTCAGGACCGAAGAGCCGGCCGCGCAACGGCGCGACGCCGAGGGCCGTGAACAAATCCGCCGAGGCCATCGCGCCGGAGATGCGCTCGGTGGCATTCGCGCCCACATAGTTGAAACCCTGATTCCGTGACGCGCCGAGTGCGCTGAAGCTTTTCTGCCGCGAACGGAAGTCAACGTAGTTGGGATAGCTCACCGACATGTTGGGCACCTGCTCGGACCACTCGCCGAGGTAGACCAGTTGCTCCTGCTGCGGATACGGCAGCGGCCGCAGCAGCACGCCATAGACGACGGAGAAGATCGCGGTATTGGCGCCGATGCCAAGCGCAAGCGCGAGGACGGCGACGACGGTGAAGCCGGGAGATTTGGCGAGCTGCCGCAGGGAGAGTTTGAGATTGGTCATGGCAAAATGGTGGTGATGGAGGAGTGGATCGATCGCGCAGGTCGCTCTTGGGGCGGCAATTATTTGGAATAGATTGTATTTTCGGCTGCGGGGACTTCGCTGGAATTTATCCAGCCCGGAATTTTCGCCGCATGAAAAATTTACCCACGCTTGCAGCTCTGTTCGCTATAGGGATGTTGCAACTGGCACCGGTTGGTCGGGCGGAGATGCGATTGGTGGGCTCCGCTGGAGGGCAGGTCTGGACGGGTGCGGTGGGACGAGAAGGGGAAATCGTGTCGGCGAGCGCGAGTGGAGGCGGGGTTTTGCCCCATAACGTCGCGTGGAAAATCGAAGGCGACCTCCGGCAAAACGCGCAGTTTGTCCTCACGTTTCCGACCTACTATATCTGCGAGACTCCGCCTCGGGGAGGCTTGCCGGGCCAGACCTTTGCGATCATATTCGATAATCCCTGGCAGTGGAAACCGGCGATCGGCGTCAATGATCTCGTGGTCTGTGCCTGGATGGTGGATGGCCAGGTGCAGCTCGTCGTGCCCCTGCCGGCTGGATTGAAAGACGGATCTCGGGGCTATTGCCATTGTGTGGAATTGAGCCCGGAGCTCGCGAAGGGCGCGCCCGTGATGTTGGTCTGGTCCAAGGGCCGATTCGTGCCCTCCATCCCGCAGTTCTCGAACGCAGCGGAGCAACGCGCCGTCGATCTGCTGTTGACCGGATCGCGAGAGGAGATTGGCGCGGCAATCGACGGGCTCAAGTCGCCAAAGATTGCGTCGAGGACTGGAGTGCCGCTGCTTCATCTGGCGGCAGGGGCCGGTCTGGATTCGGTGGTTGAACGACTGTTGGCGCGGGGAGCCAATCCGCGCAGCGAGGATGGCAATAGCTGGCAAGCGATCGACTGGGCTTCGAGGAATGAACGAACGAGCGTGGTCCGGTTGCTGTTGTCTCGTGGACGGGATAAATTTGCCCCAAGTGAAGTGAATCTGTCGCGCTCGCTGCGATGGGGTCATGTTGACACTGCAGCCGAGATTTGGCGCGCGGCACCAAAATTGCCGGTAGATGACCTCGTGACGCAGGCTGCATCCCTGGGACGGGCGGCGGTGTTGGAGGACATTGCTGCGCAGAAAGGCTCCGTGGCATTCAAAGCTCTGAAGCCAACCACCGTCACCGATGTCATTGTGCATCGCGATCTCGCGACGATCCGCGTGTTCCTCAGCCACGGGCTGCCGCCCGATGGGAAATTGGGCGGGGTGCCGTACGTCTGCGCCGCGGCGGGAGTCGATGACGAGTTGCTGGCGGCATTTTTGGAGGCGGGAGCGCGTGCAACCACGACGACCGACCAGGGGGTGACCCCGTTGATGATGGCGGCAAAGCGTGGATCCGCGCGCAGTGTGAAATTGCTCCTCGATGCCAAAGCCGACCTGACTGGACGCGACGACCATGGCTGGACTGCGCTGCATTTTGCCGTCGCAGCGGGACAGCTGGAGGTCGCCACGTTGCTCATGCAGCGCGGCGCCAAAGTCGACCTGCGTGACGCCAAGGGCTACGCACCCCTCGAATTGGCGCTGGAAGCGCGGAGCAAGAGCATCGCAGAACGTGTGATCGAGGCCGGAGCGCGGCTCGATGTCCGAAAGCCCGAAATAAAAACAAACCTCGTCCATGCGATCTCGATGGATCTGGTCGAGGTGGTGCGGCGCGCAGTCGAAGATGGGTGGAATCCCGCGGAAAAACTCGTGGAGAATTTCAGCGCGGAGGATGTCGCAGAACTCACCGACGCACGGATGACGACGGCCTATTTGGCGAAACAGTCCGGCCGTCCGCCGAGTCAACCTATTCTCCCCGCCGATGCGCCCGACCAAACTCCGCGAGCGATCAAGATCGGGCTGGGCGATCCCGGCGATTCCGAGGATCCGCGGCCAACCCAAAAAATCCAAGTCGCAGGTTTGGTCGACGTTAATGGCCGCTTGCTGCTGCCCCGCCTGGCGGGGTGCGAACACCCGGCCACCTGCTGCGCGATACTGGATGCGATTCCTCGCTGGCTGATGCAGCCTGCCCAGAAGGGTGGCCATGCGGTGCCCTCGATGTATCGCCTGGGCATCGAGATCGCCGGCACGGACGGGCAAGTCTATGCGCGCGATCAGGTTGATACTCCGCCAGTCGCACTGACCGTGTTCAAGATCGATGGCAGGTATGCCCGCATTCCCGATGCTGGCGTAGGAGCAGAGCTTTCGGCCATGAACAGCAGTTTGCGGCCGATGGCCCCGGATTGGGCGGCTTACTCGTGTATCATCGAAATCGATGGTTCGGTGAGCTACGTCACCCTGATCGCGCCGAACAACGGTTCGCTCGAATTTCTCCAGGACGCCATGCGTGCTTTGCGTGCGGCGCGGTTCAAGCCCGGGCTGCGAAGCGGAGTTCCCGTTCGCACCCGCACGATCGTTGAACTCCGATCGAGCACGTAGAGGCGGTACGGCATTTCCCGGGGAACTCATGGTTTACGGCGTGAGCTGGGGAAGCACCGATGCGCACGATCCGGCCGGCGCAGCTTTGGTAGAGAAGTGCGGTCAGCGCCCGTTGAATCGGGGAAATTTAAGTTGAAGAAACGGAGGCGTTTCATCGTTGGGGATACTTGAACTTCAACTTTTCGCTTAAACTCGTCGCAGGAGTCATTCGGTGCGGAGCGCGATCAGAGGGTCGATGCGGCTGGCGCGGAGCGAGGGGAACAGGCAGGCGAGGGTGGCGATGATCGCGAAGAGCACGGCGACGCCGGCGTAGACCAACGGGTCGAGCGGCTGGACATTGTAGAGGAGCGATTTGATGAAGTACGACACGATCGCGGACAGCCCGAGACCGATGACGAGTCCGAGGGCGACGAGCTTGAGGCCGGTGGTGAGGACGAGGCTGATGACCTGCTCGCGCTGGGCACCGAGCGCCATGCGGATGCCGATCTCGCTCGTGCGCTGGGTCACCGCATAGGCGAGCACCGAGTAGAGGCCGACGGCGGAGAGCAGCAGTGCGACGCCCGCGAAGATGCCGGTGAGCCACGCGGTGATGCGCTGGAAGCCGAGCGACTGGGTGAGCGAGGCCTCGAGCGTGGAGAAAAGCGTGACGGGGATCGTGCCATCGAGTGCGGCGAGATTGCTGCGCATCACGGATTGGAGCACCGCGGGATCGCCTTCAGTCCGCACGATTAGGCTGCCGATGGGCCGCGCGATCTGGCGAAAGGGGAAGTACATTTCGTCGGGTGCAGGAGCGCTCAGGCCGTTGCTCTTCACGTCGGAGGCGATGCCGACGATCTCGCACTTGATCTCCGCGTCACGGCCGCGGAGCAGCACCTTGCCGAGGGCAGATTCGCCGGGGAAGAGCCGCTTCGCGAACGACTCATTGAGGATGCAGACGGTGGGGGACTTGTCACTATCCTGTGCAGTGAAGGCACGCCCCTCGCGCAGCGGGATGCCCATCGCCGTGAAGTAGTGCTCGCTCACGATGTCGAGCTGCGCGAGCGCGCGCTCCGGCAATGGCGGCACGGGTCGGCCGGCGATAGCGTACGGCGAGCGTGGTTGAAAACCGCTGAGCGGCACGCCGATGGCGACCGCGGCGCTCTTGATGCGCGGCTGGCTTTCGAGCCGCTCGACCAGCTGCGCAAAGAAGTCGGCTTGTTGCGGGCCGGTCGGGTAGCGCGGGCCCGCGATGCTGATGAACGACGTGGCGACGCCGCGCGGCTCGAAGCCCGGGGCGGTGCGCTGCAGCCGCATGAAACTCACGAGCAGCAGCGCCGAGCCGACCAGCAGCACGACTGAGAGCACGACCTCAGCGACGATGAGGAAATTGCGAAAGCGCACGCCGCGTGTGCCGCCCGCGGCGCTGCGTGCGGTGTCCTTGAGCACCTCGGCGACATCGGTGCGCGAGGCCGTGAGCGCGGGCACGAGGCCGATGAGCACGGCGGAGAGCAGCGAGACTCCGACCGTGAAGGCCAGCGCGTTGAGATCGAGCGAAAGCGTGACGTTCGGCGGGAGCTGATTGGTGGCGAGCTTCTGGATCGCAGTGAGCGCCCACCAGCCGAGAAGCGTGCCGAGCACACCGGCGGCACCGGAGAAAATCGCGCTCTCGAGGAGAAACTGCCGCACTAGCTGGCCGCGGGTAGCGCCCATCGAGAGCCGCACGGCGATCTCCTTGTGCCGCGCGGAGAGCCGGCCGAGGAAGAGCGACGCGACATTGGCGCACGCGATCAGCAGCACCGCGGCCACCGCGGCGAGCAGCATGTAGAACGTCGGCTTAAGATTGCCCACGAGCTCCTCGGCAAAGGTGCGGAGAGTGCTGTCGTTCTTGCCGTCAAGGCGCGCGGCGAAGGCGGTCTTGTAGTTTTCCCCGAGAGTCTTCACCTCGACAGAGGCCTGCTCGAAGGAGACGCCCGGCTTGAGTCGCGCGGTGACGCCGATGTAGCCGGCGCCGTTTTGCACCTGGGCGGGCGTAAGGCCATTGGCCTCGAAGACGCGCGGCGTGAAGACGAGCACGGTGGAAATGGGATTGGTCAGCGCGGCGGGCGTGATGCCGACGACGGTGTAGGGCTGGCCGTTGAGCGTGATGGCCTCGCCGACGAGTGTTTCGCGTCCGCCGAATTTTGTCTGCCACGCCTCATAGCTGACCATGACGACATTGGGCCCGCCGGCGGTGTCCTCCTGCGCGGTGAAGTTGCGCCCGCGGATCGGCGTGATGCCGAGCGTGGGGAAGAACGACGCGGTGACCTGCAAGGCATTGAGCTGCTCGGGGTCGGCGCCGTTGCGCGTGAGCGAGTAGCCGGTGAAGGCGGCGGCGGAGAGGGAGGAAAACGATTTCTGATTGTCGCGGAAGAACTCGTAGCGCGGCCACGACATCGCGGGGCCGGTGAAATTGAGCTGCGAGTTGTTGACCCAGATGCGCACGAGTTCGTCGGACTTCGGCAGCGACATCGGGTGCAGGATCAGCGTGTTGAACGTGCTGAAGAGCGCGGTGTTGGCGCCGATGCCGAGCGCGATGGTCAGCACCGCGACCAGCGTGAAGCCGGGGCTTTTGAGAAGGGAACGAAGGGCGTGGCGCATGGTGGTTCGGTTTTAAGATGAAGGGCGCGCGGGTTTACTCGGTGCGCAGCGCGATCATCGGATCGACGCGGGCGGCGCGGCGGGCAGGGAGCCAGGTGGCGAGCGCGGCGACGGCGAGGAGGAGCGCGGGCACGCCGGCGTAGATGAGCGGGTCGCCAAACGGGACGCCGACGAAAATGCGCCGCAGCCACCAACCGAGGCCAAGCGCCGCGGCCCAGCCGACGACAGAGGCAATGAGCACGATCTTGAGACTCTGCCACATCATCAGTCCGACGACGGAGTACGGCGTGGCGCCGAGCGTGAGCCGCACGCCGATCTCGGCGGTACGCTGCGCGACGGCGTACGAAAGCACGGCGTAGAGGCCGATGGCGGCGAGCGCGAGGGCGAGCGGGCCGAGCACCGCGAGCATCTGCGCGGGCACGCGCTGGATGAAGAGATTGTTGTCGAGGTGCTGCGCGAACGAGCGGGCGTCGAGCACCGTGAGTTCGGGATCGAGCTGATGCACGGTGGCGCGGATCGCGGGCAGGATGCTGCGCGGGTCGCCGCTGCTCACGCGAACATAGAGCGTGGGGATGAGAAACGACGATGAGCGCGCGGTGAGCCACGCGGCGGGCTTCGGCGTCTCGGAGAGTTTCTCCAGCTTGATGTCGCGTGCGATGCCCGCGACGACGTAGTGCGTGGTGTCGACCTCGAAGCGCTGGCCAACGGCGTTGCCCTTGGGCCAATAGCGGCGGGCCATCTCCTCGTTGATCACGGCGTCGGTCGGAAGATCGGTGCGATCGAGCGGGGACAGGGTGGAGCCAGAAACGAGCGGAATGCCGAGCGCGGCGAAGTACTCGGGCGTGATGTTGTAATAGAGAATCTTTCGCGACGGGTCGAACTCCTGCCCCGTGATGTCGATCACGCCGGTGGAGACACCGCGGATGTCGAGCGGCACGAAATCGCTGGCGGCGACGGACTCGACGCCGGGGAGCTGGCCGAGGCGGATGATCGTCTCGTTGAGCAACGTGGCCGCGGTCTTGCGCGTGTAGCCGCGGCCGCCGAGATCGAGATTGGCGAGCATCACATGGCTCGGATCGAAGCCTGGATTGGCCGTCTGGGAATTGCGGAAGCTCTTCAGAAACAGACCCGCGAGCACGAGCACTACGAGGGCGACCGCGACCTCGAGGCCGACGAGCAGGTCGCGCAACCGGCTGCGACCGCCGAGTGCGCCGCGACCGCCGCGGAGCGACTGGAGCACGTCAGCGCGCGCGAGCTGCAACGCGGGGGCGAGGCCAAACGCGAGACCGCACACTGTGCCGAGGCCGGACGCGAAAACGAGGCTCGCCCAGTCGAGTTCGGGGGCGATGCGCAGCGGGAGATTGCCCGGCAGCGGCATCTGCGCGAGAGCGTCGACGCTCCACAGCGCGACGAGCAAGCCGCCCGCTGCGCCGAGCAGCGCGAGCAGCACGCTCTCGCCGAGCAACTGCGCGATGATGCGGCCGGGGCCCGCGCCGAGCGCGAGACGCACGCCGATCTCGCGCTGGCGCACGGTGGCGCGCGCGAGGAGGAGATTGGCGGTGTTGGCGCAGACGACGACAAGGATGAGCGTGGCGAAGACCTGCAGCGTGGTGAGCGACATGACGACCGTCTCACCGCCGCGCGGCGAGCGCCATGGCGGGAGCAGGCGATAAGCGAGGCCCTTGTTGGTCTCGGGGTAGGTCTTGAGCAGGTGGCGCGCGGCGGCGTCGAGTTCGCCCTGCGCCTGGCCGCGGGTGACGCCGGGCTTGAGCAGCGCGAGCATCACGTACGGGCGCGACGTGCGGCTCGTGAGCTCCTTGGTGGCGGGCTGCAGTTCCGTCGCCATCGTGAGCGGCACGAAGACGTCGAACGCCATGTTGTTCATGCCGCCGCGGAAGCCGTACGGCGCGACGCCGATGATGGTGAGCGGGCGGTTGTTGAGCTTGAGCGTCTGACCGAGGATGGTGCGGTCGCTCTTGAAGCGGCTCTGCCAGAAATCGTACGAGAGCACGACCACGGGCGAGGATCCGGGACGCGTCGCCTCCTCGGGCAGGAAGAAACGGCCGAGCACCGGCTTCACGCCGAGGACAGCGAAGAAATTGGCCGAGACATATTCGCCGAAGGCGCGTGACTCACGCTCGGTGTCGCCAAGGTAAAACGACCGCGGCCGCTGCGCCGCGATGGCGGCGAACGACGGCGTGAGCTCGCAGAGGTCGCGATACTCGAGCCACGACGTGGAGACGTAGTTGCCCGTGTCGTCCTTGGTCTCGAGCAGCAGTGCGGGCGTGGTGACGCCGGGCAGCGGATTGACGATCGCGGACTTGAGCCAGCTGAAGACGACGGTGTTGGCGCCGATGCCGACCGCCAGCGACAGCACGATCACGACCGTGAGGATCGGCGCGCGAGTGAGGGAGCGGAGAGCGAGGCGCATTTTTAAAACCGCGGGCGGTTATTCCGGTTTGGTGCCGGCGGGCCAGATGTAGGGTAGCGGGATCATCTTGGTGGTCGGCACGCCGACGGAGGCGAGCCAGTCGACGACGGACTTGGCCTGGTCGCCGCCCTGCTTCGCGCAGTGATACACGGTGAAGCCATGCGGACCGGGCACGGCTGCGAGCCGCACGGGATCGGCGGCGAGCAGCGCTTTCACTTGATCGAGTTCGCCGAGCATCGCAGCGGCGTAGAGATCGAAGCGGGCGTTTTTCGAGAGGAGAAACTCAGCGATCGGGCGGCGGCCGGTGTGCGCGGCGGCCTGCAACGGCGTTTCAAAATCGCCCCCGCCCCAGTCCCACACGGCGTTGACGAGGAGCGGCGTCTCTTCGACGAGCGCGCGCACATCGTCGAGACTGCTGTGCGACTTGCCGACGACGGACTTCACTTTGTCGGCGGGCAGGGCGGGCGGTTTCGGCGGGGCCTTGGGTACGCCAGCGGGCGGCGGGGTGGACTCCTGCGCGAAGAGGGTGGGGGCGAGCAATCCGGCCGCGAGAGCGGCGGTGCTGTTGGTCAAAAAGGCGCGGCGATTCATGCGGGGCGGTGGAATGAGAAGAGCAGGCACGCGGAGCGGCCGCCCTGAATTTAGCAACGCCCGTGCCGCCCTCTGGGAAATCGCACAAGACGCTGGAGGGCAGCGGGAAGAAATTCCGCTGCGTCGGGCGCCGCAGCGTGCGACGTCCGAATGTGGAATCACGATTTCCCGAAAGCGGGAAAAAATTTGGCGTGCGACGCGAACCGGTTCGCATCGCACGCCAGAGAAAACAAACCGCCGGAGCGGCGAGAACTTACTTCGAGATACTGATCGCGGGCGCGCCGCTGGCGGGCACCGAGTGCAGGCCGATCAACTGCGTGAGCAGCACAAAGGTTGATTTCGAATCGAGATCGTTGTCGGGAATATAGAACCACGAGCCGCGATACTGAATCGCGGTGCTGGCTTCGTCGGCGGCCGGCGCTTTCTCGGAGACGCGCACGTGGAAGACATCGCTCAGAAGATTCTGCCAGTCGAAGGGCGTGGTGCCGTCGGTGGTGGTCTGGCGGAGTTTGCCGGCCTTCACGTCCTTCGCGGGCGAGTCGATGCCCTGCGACAGGTAGTTCATGGCGGAGAGGACGGGGCGCGTCTGCAGCACGATGTTTTCGCCCGTGGTCGGCGTGGTGCCGAGGATGATGCGATAGCGGTCCTTGTCGGCTTTCAGGTGCAGTGCGGTCTTGAGGTCCTTGGTCTCGGCCCGATCGGCGGCCTCGGGCGCAAAGAGTAGGTCGACGCCGCCGACCTTGGGGTCAATGCCCTCGACGATGGTGAGCAGGCCTTCGCGTTGGAGCACGCGGAGATTGCGCACGGCATGGCGGAACTCCTCGAAGACCGGGGCGCGCGACGGCGTGGGGCCGGAGGCGGTGGGGGCATTGCGCAGGCCGTTCATCTCGGCGACGCCGACGGAGAACACGCGGTCGAGCGACCAGCCCGACTGCACGAGCAGGAGGAGCAGCTCGGCTTTCATCGGCTGCATCATCTGGCGGACAAACACGTCGCCCTGCACCGGCGCGTAGAAGATCGTGGGCTTCTCGTTCACCGAGAGGGACGCGGGCCCGAGCGTGAGCGGCTTGACCGCGGAGCGCACGGCGGTGGCGGCGACGGGCGGTACGGAGAAATTATTCTGCGTCTGGGTGATGCCGGTGGAGACGCTCGCGCCCTCGAGCAGCTCCTGCGTGGCGGCGATGCGCTCCACCGTGAGCAGGTAGATCGTATCACGATAGTGGATACGCACGAGGTTGAGGAGCAGTTCCTGGTCGTTGGTCTGCTGGATGGCCTGGTTGTAGGCCGGGCGCGTCGCCTTGAGGGCCGACGGGCCGAGGAAAACGCAGCCGGAGCACAAGGATGCCGCAAGCGCAGCGACGGAGACGGACACGACAGAACGCATAGTGGAGAAGTGGATACACCAGAGGAACAGGCCGCCGCAGGAAATCCAAGCCGGATTCTACGCATGAGCTTTTTGGCTTTCGAATCTCGCAAGACGCACGAAACGCCCCACGCTGGCGATATGGATTTACGGCGCGGTTTCTCCACTCTCGGCTGCGCGGAGGCGACGCTCGACGAGGCGCTCGCCCTCGCGACCGAGCACCGGCTCGACGCCATCGAGCTGCGCGCGCTGGGCGGCACGGTGGAGCTGCCGCGCTACCTCGCGGCGCAGTACGGTTCACCCGCGGCGCTGGCGGAGAAACTTCGAGACAATCCTGTGCGTATCGCCGCACTGGATACGGGCGCGCACCTGATCGGCCTAACGGAGGCGGAGCGGGCGGCGTTGCTGGAGTTTCTGCCGTGGGCGGAGGCACTAGGAGTGCGGTGGATTCGCATCTTTGACGGTGGCAAGACCGCTGATACGACGGAGATCGCGCAGGCCGCGGAGACGCTTGCGTGGTGGCGGGAGTTGCGCCGCGCCCGCGGCTGGCGCGCGGACCTGATGATTGAGACGCACGACTCGCTCTTCACCGCGGCGGCGATCAGGCGGCTGCTCGCGCTCGCGCCGGAGGCGGCGATTTTGTGGGACTCGCATCACACGTGGAAGAAGGGCGGCGAAGAGCCGGTTGCCACGTGGCGGGCGATTCGCGCCAGCGTGGTGCATGTGCATGTGAAGGACAGCGTGAGCCGGCCGAGCGCACGGCATCCGTTTACCTATGTGTTGCCGGGCGACGGGGAATTTCCGATGGCGCCGCTGATCGCGACGCTGCGCGAAGAAAAGTTCGGCGGAATCGTGAGTCTCGAATGGGAGCGGATGTGGCACCCCTATTTGCCGCCGTTGGCCGAAGCATTGGCCAAAGCGGCAAACGGATGCTGGTGAGCGCGCGGTACGCTCCGCATTATGCGGCGCGGCTGTTGGAAACGCCGAAGAAGGCGAGGATGCGCTTCACCGTTTGCTGCACGAAAGAGTGGTGCTCCTCGGCCTTGACGCCCGGGCCGGCATTGCGCGCAGAATCCTGACTGGCGCGGCGTTTCGCGATGGCGGTGGTGATCGCGAGGGCGATTTCGGGACGATTCTGGATGATGGTGGCCATGTGCTCTCGCGCGATCTCGAAGACGATGGCGTCGCACGCGGCGGTGACGGTGGCCGAACGCGGATCGCCCGTGAGCATGCTCATCTCGCCGAAAAACATGCCGGCGGTGAGACGGCCCACACGGGTCGGCTTTTCGCCCGGCTTGGCCGTGATGAAAACCTCCAGCATGCCTTCGAAGGGGATGAACATCGATTCGCCGGCCTCGCCTTCGGAGATGAGCTTGGTGCCGGCCTTGTAGAGATGTTCGTGCATCGCGACGGCGAGTTGCTGGCGCTCGGGCACGGTGAGGCTTTCGAACAACGGCACGCGGCCCAGCAGGGCAACGCGATCTTCGAGCGCGCGCGAATCGAGCTGGCGCTGCGGCATGGGCGCTTGGAAGACATCCTGCTTCGGGACGGCGATGCCGATGCCCGCTTGATGGAGTTGTTCGAGCACGGCAATCAGCATCAAGTGACGGGGCCAGGCGGGCCCAGTCTTGTTGGAATCCATGTAGTAAACCACGCCATACTCGATGCCGATCGACGTGATGGCGCGGACCTGGGCGTAGGGCGCGGGGCTCTCGAGGCAGCGCGCCGTGCCGGTCTGGGAAAGGGCTGCGGCGGTGAGCACGCGGAGCGTGCGGGCGGGCGGGACGGCGGCATCGAGACAGAAAACCACTTCCATGCAGCTCGTGGATTCCGGCCGGGAGAAATTGGTGATGATCGCATCGCCGATGCGGCTGTTCGGCACCACGACCATGTCGCCCGAAGAGTCGACGAGGCGGGTGGTGCGCCAGTTGACCTCGGTGACTTTGCCGGCAGGCCCATTGGTAAGACGGATCACTTGGCCAATCTCAAACGGCCGCTCGAAGTTCACGGCCATGCCCATGAACAGGTCGACGATCAGATTGCGAAGAGCGAGACCGATGACGATGCCCATGGCGCCGCCCGCGGTGAGGAATGCTCCGATCGACTGGCCGAAGACCGACCCGACGATGCCCGTGATCGCCACGGTATAGACGAGCACGCTGGTGATGTCGCGCAGCAGGCGCGGCACGGACATCCGCCGGCTCAACGGGTCCCAGATGGAAAACCGGATCAGGTGGATGACTAGATACGCGGCGGAAAGCCAGAGACCGATGCCGATGACATACGGCATCACGGTCTGGTAGAGCGCGACGGTGTCGTGCCCTAGTCCAGAGAGGATCGACTTGTTGAACGCGGCTGCGGTGACAAATACACCGAGCAGCAAGAGCGGCTTCCACAGCGCTAAAATGAAACGACCAAAGGTGTTCTTCATGAATCTTCAGGAGGAGAGACGCAGCGAAACGGAGTAGCGATACGAGGCGAGAGGATTGGTTTGGCCAAAGGCGAACGAGGTGTGATCCCGGATTTCCACGGCGCAGCGATGGCGCGAGGCATAGGCTTCGAAAAAGGATCTGGGCAGATAGAGATGATCCGGACTTTCGTTGGACACGCGTTTGTGGCCCGCGTGAGTCTTGGCCCGCAGGCGGTAGGCTTCCTCGCGTTTGAGGGCATCCGAGATCTCGCCGATGAAAAGCGCACCGCCGGGCCGGCAGGCGCGCCTCATTTCATCCAGCATGCCCGTCACGTCGGTCTCGGAATCGAGGTACATGGTGGTGCCGAAGGAGCAGACCACGTCGTAGGTGGCGGTGGCGAGTTGCGGACAGGCGCGCACATCGGCCACCCAGAAATCTCCGGGCACGCGCTGGCGGGCGATCTCGATCAGCGAACTGGCATAGTCGACTCCGGCCAGCTCGGTGCCGGGACTGATGCGTGCGATGCTGGCAAGAAACGCTCCAGCGCCGCAGCCCAGCTCCGCCAGTCGAGTGCTGGCACCCAGGGGAAACATCGAGGTGAGCTCGAGGATCATGGTATGCCAAGCCTCGTCATCGAGCAGATCGTAGCCATTGACATGGTGCAGCGGAGCCGAGCCCTGGGCGCCTTTGCGTTCCCAGATGGACTTCCATTTTTCGCTGCGAGAATCGGCCTGCGGGGCGGTTGGTTTCACAAGTTGAAGCGCGAGGAGGGAGACGCGATTGAGCTGACGGAGCCAGTGGAGGGCGACGACGCTGGTGGCGGCGGCCAGCACGATGACTGTCATTGGCCAGGAGACCGGCGCGGCAGAGCGGATTTGATATCCAGCGAGGGCGAAGCAAAGCAGGGGCGCGAGGAGCGGGAACCGCGGTGCGCGGGTGCGAGTGAGGTGCGCGGAAATGAAAGCCCCCGTCAGCTCGAAAGTGAGAAGCGCCAAGCCGGTGCACACCGGCAGCACGGTGTAGCCATAGAGCGCTACTGCGGCTGTCGCGACCATGGTGACTAACAGGACCTTTACGACGAGCGGAGCGGTGGCGGGAGTAACGAAGCAAGTCCGCCCGACGCCCACGATCATTCCTGCCGCAGCGCCGCAGAGCAGCCACTCGTACTCGCTGAGATTTCCGCCGGGCGAAAAGGCCAGCATCGCGCGCAGGGCGGGAACGGAAGTGGCGAGCACGAGCAGCCCTGCGCCCAGCAATCCCTCCACCGGACCGATCGCCTGCAGCGTGAGACGGCGCGTCGCGTGTTGCTGGGCCCAAGTTGCCAAGGTGGCGATCATCGCGGCGCCAAAAATGAGCACCGTCACGACAGGGTGCACCGCGGTCGGCGAAAAGCACAGGACGACCAGCACGATCCCGAAGACGTTTCCCGCGTCGAGCGCATGATCGAGAAATTCCCCCCGGGGTCCGCTCGTGCGGCGCGCGCGGGCCCGGCAGCCATCGGCGTGATCCAGCAGGCAATAGGCCCAGATAAGTGTGACACACGCGACCGCCCAGCCCGCGGCGGGATGAGTGCTGGCGCAAAGCGCGAGCCCGGTCGCGATGAGCGTAAACGATGTCCCGAGGACTGTGATGCCGTTGGCCGAGAGAAAAGCCGGGAGCTGCGCTTCGAGGCGGGGCGCGATTTTCTTCGAGATCCACCGCGTCAGACGAGAATCGTCGACGCAGTCGTAGAGGTAGTACGCGTCGCGCGGGAGGGGAACGGCTGGCTCCGGCGCCAAGAATTCCGCGCGCAGCGTTCCGGGATCGATGATGAGCGGCAGCTCAGTGGCGGATTCAAGCTGCATCGGTTATCGAGCCTCACGCGCATCGACGCCAAGCCAAGCGTGCGCGAAACGCACGCGCGAAGACGGCCGCGCAAGTTGACTCATGGACAGAAATGACGACCGGGGACAACGGTCGCACGAAAGCTGGATTCGGATCCCAGTAAGCGCCGTGCTGCTAGCGGCAGCAATGGATAACTTTACTTAGCCGTCGTGCATTTCGCCGCGCGAGTACGGCGCGCGAAATTTACTTCAGGGGCTTACTGGCGAGCTGGGTGAGGAAGAACTCGCGGAGATTGCGCGGGCCGTCGGTGGGCGGAGTGATGGAGTAGGCGGGAATGCTCGCGATGACGGGGACACCGAGCTCGCGCGCGCGTTCGTAGAGGAGCTGGCTGTGGCGCGGGCTGTGGAGCAGTTGGTTGACGTCGGTGATGTCGCGGGCGGGGAGAGTTACGGTGAGGAAGAAGGGCGGCGCGGACTTGGTCATGAGGCCGAGCATGTCGCAGTCGGCGCGGCTCTTTTTGCCAGCGTCAGTGTGCAGCGCGGCGTCATCGTCGAGGCCGTAGAGCAGCTGGGCCGAGTAGTCGCCGGCGAAGCGATGTGTTAGCTCGGCGCCGAAGACCTCGTCCCAGCGCGCCATATCGTAGGAGAATTGCGTGGAGACGGCACCGGCGCAGACGAGGCGCGTAGACTCGCGGAGGACGGGATCGGAGTTTTTCGGATCGGCGAGATCGGGGTGAAACGCGAGCCAGAGCGATGCGCCCGCACCGCCAGACTCGCCGTAGGCCGCGATGCGAGTTGCGTCGATGTGCCACGCGGCGGCCTGCGTGCGGAGGAATTGCACGGCGCGGGCGCAGTCGCGGAGCAGAGCGGGCAGCGGCACATCGGGGCCGAGGTAGCGGTAGTTGATCGCGGCAATGGAGACGCCTGCGTCGAGCGCCTGCTGCACGATGGGATCGCGACGGATGCGGGACTTGTCGCCACTGACGAAGCCGCCGCCGTGGATGTAGATGACGAGCGGCGCAGGATGCTCGGCGGTGGCGGACGGAGCGCGCCAGAAATCGAGGATGTTGCGCGCATGCGGACCGTAGGCGGCATCGGCGACAGTGGGCGCAGCGACGGCCGAGGCGCCGGCGTTGCGGCGCGCCTGCACCTTCTGCATGTAGGCGATCGCTTCCTCGGTGGAGAGGACGCCATCCTTGTTGGTGTCGGCGTCGGGGAAACGCTTCAGCAGTTCCTGCGACTGCTCGGGCGTGATCTGCGGAAACTGCGCGCGGGCGGTGAGAACAACGAGAGCCGTGAACGCGAGGAAGCGGAGGAAATGGCAGCGCATGGGGAGATGGGCACCTTTTGGGATGGCCGCGAGCACGGCAAGTTCCGTGCGGTTTTTGGGACACAGAGAGCGCTGAGAGAGGAGGAGAGATCACAGAGGAGTTACTCCGTGATCTTCTTGTGGCTCTCTCAGTGCTCTCTGTGTCTTGGCTTCAGGGCGTGGCGGTCGTGCCGAAACTTTGGCGCTTTGCGCTGTGCCAGACTTCGAGGTCGCGGACTTTGAGCGTGGTGCCGTCGAGGGCGACGAAGGCGAGGACGCGGCCGGTGAGGTCGCGGCGGACGAGGGCGAAGGCGGCGTCGGTCGTGATGTCGTCGAGTTGGAGCGAGGTGCCGGGCGTGGGCTGCGCGACGATGAAGGTGCGATGATTGGCCGCGGTGGCGATCAGCGCGGACGATGTAGCGGTGCTCTTGTCCTCGACGGAAAGAGTGGCGACACCAGTTGCGGGCGTGGGCTGGAGGAGCGTAAGCCATGCGGCCTGCGCGGTGGTGGCGGAGGTGGTGAGGTAGGGGAACTCGGCGAAGTCGCCCTTGATGTAGGTGAGCTCGCCATTTTTCTCCGTGGTGGTGGCGCCGGGCGCGGCGAGCCACGCGTGGAGTTGCGCGGCCGGACCGTAGGCATCGGCGGAGTAGGTCCACGTGCGGTGCACGCCTTCGGTAGCGAGCGTGGCGCGGCCGGCGTGGAGGTAGGCGGCGAGGGTGCCGGGCTTGGCGGCGTTGAAGCGGTCGGCGACGACGTAGTAATCGTTGGCGACCCAGATGATCGCGCGACGCCAGGTGGTTTTCGCGTCCTTGCCGAAGAACGCTTCCTTTTCCTCGCCGACGAGGCCGGGCATGGCGACGTGGAAGAGCGAGGGCGGGGTCTGATTGGGCGCGGCGTCGATGGCGGGTTTGCCGTCGAAGGTGAGCGTGTTGTGCGCGGCGGCGGTGTTGTACCACGCGGTGCGCTCGGTGCCGGTGTAGGTGCCGCGCGAATACCCGGCATCGGAGCACATCATCTGACCCTCGGCTTCGAGGAGGAGACTCAGCTGGTCGTCGTGGTTATGATTGTCGGCGACCGCGACGCCGTGGAAGAGCAGGTAGCGCTGCGCTGCGCCCTTCGAAGTCCATGCATCGCGGAAATACGACTGGCCGCCGGTAAGGAAGAGAGTGGGCGCGCAGTCGGGCGCGGTGGCGCGGAGCGAGGCGTCGTGCGTGAGGAGTTCATCGACTTCGAGCTGATAGTCCCACGACGCGCCGGTGTAGTTGAAGCCGCTCTCGGAGCGCTCGCGCTCGAAGGGCCGCAGGTCGCACGTGGCGTAGCTCCAAGCGAGGATTTCGCCGAGCGGTGCGGTCGAGTGGAGGTGCGTGCGCGCGGTGCGATACGCGGCGGCGGCCAGGTGCGTGGGCGTGGGGCGGATGTAGGAGTCCTCGATGTTGGGCAGCCAGCCGTGGCTATTGCGCGACTCAACCATCGCCTCGAAAACCGGCTGAAACGCGGTGAAGCCATCGACGCCGGAGACGTTGCGATAGTGGTAGAGGAACGGCAGGAAATTGGTCAGCGAGAACATCAGGTAGTGGCTGCCCTCGCGGTAAAGGCCGTCGCCGCTGAAGAAGTAGCGCGTGTTCTTGTTCGTCGCTTCGAGTGCGCGCGCGAGCCAGAGCTTTGCGTGCGGATGCGACGACAACGCGAGCGCGATGGAGCCGAGGCCCCACGCGGGTTTCGAGAGATGGTTGTGCGGACTGTCGGGCGTCCACGCGTAGAGGTTTTCGTAGACGCACTCCGCCTCGAGGGTGAGCCGTGCGCGGATCGCTTCGTCGGTGGCGTGGTCGAGCGAGGCCTGCACGCAGTCGTAGGCGTGCGCGTAGTTTTGCAGCCACGAGCCGCGGTAGATCTCGTCGACGGCGCTGCCTTGCACCTTGGAATCGAGCTGGAAAATCGGGCCATCGTACGCGCGCAGCAGCAGCTCGATCGCGCGCGCGCGATGCGCGGTGCGCGTAGCTTCGTCGTCGGCGAGCAGCGCGACCAAGGCGTGAGCGCGGGCGGTCATCGACAGCGCGCCGTAGTATTTGTGGATCGTCTCGGTCTTGTCCTTCGCGGCGGGCGCGGGCGGAAGCGGTTTCGTGAGATCGGCGGATTTCACGATGGCGGCCCAGCGCGTGCGCGCGAAATCGTCGGCGCTGAGGCGCGCTTTCAAGGCGGGCAACTCGCTCGCGGAAAACCACAGCGAAGGATGCGCCTCGTGGGCAGGCAGGACGGGATCGGCGGGCAGCACGAAGCCAGTGTAGGAATCGTAGAGTCCCGCGGGGGCCTTGTCGCGGGCGGACGCGCTAAAGGAAAGCGCGAGAAAGAGCGGGAGCAGGAAGCGTTTCATACGAGGGCAGGGAGAGACCAGTGCGTGATGGACCAGGTGCCGAGCGTGGGGTGAGCGAGCTGAAGGTGCTCCGCGGTGGAGGACTTCACAGCCCAAGTGTGCTCGCGGGCTGGGCCGATAAACGAGAGCGCAATTACAACGCGAGGCGATGCTGATCGTTCGGTGCGGAAAACGGGGGTGAGATGATAGGGATCCGCGACATGGCGGCGTGGAGCAGAATCGTCAGTGCGCAAGTCCCACTCGAAGGCGAGCGGGGCGCCGAGAAGCTGCAGGATGGTTTCGCGGCCAGAGTGGCTACGCCCGAACAGCACAGAGGCTTGGTCGCACGGACGCCCGTCGATTGGCCCGACAAATTGCATCGGTGTGAGTTCATCTTTCGGACCGGCCGGCAGTGCGAAGCCGCCGAGGCGGAGAACAACGGGCTGGCGCGGCACGATGTGATGCACGTGAAGGAGCCAGCCGGCGCGCCAGAAGACGTATGTTTCGACCGATGTGTTGATCTGCCCGACCTTGGCGCCGAGGTTGTAGCTGTAGCCGAGATGCCGCTCGTCGAGTTCGAGGGCGACGGTGGAGTGGCGGCCGAAGATGCGACCATCGTCGAGCTGCTGCGTGAGCGCGGAGTCGAAGGAGTAGTTGGAGATTTCCGGAAACGCGTACGTGAAGTGCACGCCGGTGCGGTAGCTGAGCTTGCTCCATTTCCACGCGCCATAGCGAAGCTGCGTGTTGCCGACCATCGAACCGGCGTTGAGAATCTCGACCTCGCCTGCAGGCGTGCTGCGCGTGACGAGACCCGGCGCAGGCATTACGCGCACGAAGCCGCCCGGCAGCTCGGCGGGCAACGGCTCCTCGGGCGCAGTCCAAAACGCGTGCGAGGGCGGGAGCAGCAGTGGAGTGAAACCCTTCGCGGTCCAGTACGGCGACGCGGGCGCGGAGTACGGCTCGACGATGCGGTCGAAGCGATCGGTGAAGCCCGGGGCGAGCACGCCCTGTTCGTTGGTGATCGGCCGCGTGAGGAAGAAATCGAGGCTGCGCGTGCAGAGCCGCCGCAACATACCGGCGGCAAGATCGGTGCAGCCCTCGGCGAGCGCGAGGCCGAAGACATTGAGGCCGTTGAAACGATAGGTGATCGAGCGGCCGAAGGCCGGGTGCTCGCCGCTCGCGGCGAAGAAGTGCGCGTAGTCGGCGACGAAGAGTTTCGTCCACGCGCGCCAGCGGCCGGCCCGGGCGGTGTCGCGCGCGCCGTGCAGGCGGGCCCACATCAAGCCATAGAAGTGAAACGCGTAGGCGTTGTAGTGATCATAGGCCTGATTGATGCCGTCCTCGAACCAGCCCCCGCCGCGGTGCATCGTCTCGAGCTGATTGAGATGCGCGGTGACGACGGCGCGATCGGTGCGGTGCGCGTAGCCGTGCGCCCCGAGAAACTCGAGAATGTGCACGGACATGAAGAGGTGGTTGTTGTTGACGATGCCGCCGCCGCGGCTCGTGGCGAACCACGCGGCGACTTGGTCCTTTTCGCCCTGCGTAAGCGGCGTCCACAGCGCGGCGGGCGCGAGCTGCAGCGCGATTGCGGCGAGGCCCATTTCGACGTGGTGCTGGTGATAGTTAGCGTCGGGGCCGAAGTACTGTGGCGAGGCGGGCTCGGTGCCGAGGACGAGTGCGGCGCGGAACCAAGCGGAGATTTTTTCGCGGAAGGCGGCGAGATTTGCTGACTCGAGACCATTACGCGGCGAGGGCGCCGCGGCCCCATTGGCTTCGGATTCTGGGACGGATTGGAGATAAAATGCGGCGAGCGTGAGCGGGCGGGCGAAGGATTCCAGGCGGTCGGCCTGCGCGTCGTGGTCGCTTGGTGCGCCGCGGATCGGCAGGTCGGCACGGCCGGGCGCCATGAGTGCGGCGAGCGGCTCGAGGAGCGAGCGGGCGGAGCGCTGCCAGTGGAGGTACGGATCCATTTTCGATTTTGGATTTTCGATTCTCGATTTCGATCCACGGCGACAGGCCCAATCAAAAATCGAGAATCAAAAATCGAAAATTCTCAGGTCGAGTGGTCGAAGACTTCGGGGGTGATGACGGATTCGAGGGGGCGGTCTTCGCTGAAGGCGTGAAGGTTGCGGACGCCGAGGACGCCGGCGTCGCGGCGGCGGTCGGTGGTGGGGCCGGCGAGATGCGGGAGGAGGATGACGTTGGGCAGGCCGCGGAAACCGGAGTCCACGGGCAGTGGCTCGGTGCCGTACACATCGAGCGCGATCTGGATGTTGCCCTCGCGCGCGACGCGGAGCAGCGCCTCCTCGTCGACGACGGCGCCGCGGCCGACGTTGACGAAGATGCCGCCGGGGCGAATGCGGCGCAGGAGTTTTTCGGTGATGATGCCGGTGGTGTCGGGGATGAGCGGGGCGAGCTCGATGATGACGTCGCTGTCGGCGAAAAGCTGTTCGAGCGAAGCGACGCGATGCGCGCCGTGCGTAGCGTAGAGCGCGGGATCGGTCTCGGGCGCGCAGACGGCGATCTCGACGCCGAACGGCCGGAGCAGGTGCGTGAGCTCGCGCGCGACGAGGCCGAAGCCGTGCAGGCCGATGCGTCGGCCGAAGAGCGAGGCGGTCTCGGTGTGGCCGTTTTTCCATGCGCCCTCGCGGTGCATCGCGGGAATCCAGTGGCCGGCGCGGCGCAGGGCGGCGAGCGCGAGCATGAGCGCGCACTCGGCAACGACGCGGCTGATCGAGCCGCCCCAGTTGGTGACGAGCAGGCCGCGCTCGAGGTGGGGACGCGTGACGAATCTTTTCACCGAGCCGGCGAAATAGCACGCGTAGCGCAGCTCTGGCGGCAGCGTGAGCGGGAGCAGGGGAGTCTTCCAGCACGCGACGAGCACATCGGGCGCGAGCGCGGCGAGCCGGGCATGAAACTCAGCGACGGTGCACTGCGTGGGGTCGACGATGTCGCAGCGCGGCGCGAGGGCACGGACCTCGGCGAGCGCGGGGCCGGGCAGGAAGTCGGCGATTTCGGTCGGCGTGAGCGCGAGGACGAGGTGTTGGATCTTAGGCATCGGCAGCAGAAAATTTCAGGGCGCGGGCGGATAGCATTCGAGGAGCGAGCAGGTCGGCGCGGGCTCGATCGCGAGCGGGCCGAGACCGGCGGGCACGAAGAACTTGTCGCAAACGCGGAGGGGGTGCGTCTCGCCGCCGACGGTGACGGTGCACCCGCCAGCGGTGACGATCGCGATGTGCGCGGCGGACTCGGTCTTCATGACGGGACCGCGCAGGTGGCTGTGGCGGACGCCGAAACACGGCGTGCGCTCCGGACCGATGAGGTTGTCCTGATACGAGTCGGGTCCGAGCGCGCGACGACGACGCGGCGGACAAAAGGCCTCGGTGGCGAGGCGGTTCGCGGGCCACGCGGAGAAGTCGAAGACATCGAGGCAGAAGTCGAGCCCGCGACCCATGAAGCGCGCGGACTCGGGCAGCACGTAGCCGCCGCGCTCGAATTCGAAACGCACCACGAGATCGGTCGGCTCCTGCACTTCGACGAGCAGGAGATTTTCGCCGAGCGCGTGCGGCACGCTGCCGGGCACGAGCACGGTGTCGCCGGGGCGCACGGGGATTTTGTCGAAACACTTTTCGAGCGCGGCGAGGTCTTGCGTCTCGATCATGCGACGCAGTTCGTCGCGCGAAGGCGGGCGCTGGAAACCGAGATGGATGTAGCCGACGTCGGTGCCATCGCGCACGGCGAGGATGTGGTAGGCTTCGGTCTTGCCGCTCGGCGAGCCGAGGAAGCGCCGCGCGAAGTCGGCCGTCGGATGCACCTGAAAATGCAGGCGGATCGACGGGTCGAGGAGCTTTACGAGCAGCATCGGCGTCGCGCCGAATTTCGCCGCATGCGCGGCGCCGAGAAAATACTCCGGGTCGCTGGCGAGCAGCACGGCGAAATCGCAGGTGATGGAGTCGGCACCGATGCGTACTTGCGAGGGTCCCTCGACGATCTCGCTGCGGCCGGGATTCGTCGCGCGCGTGGTCGAGGCGATCCAGTCCTCGGGGAAATGCGTGTCGGCGGGCGCAGGTTGCCCCGCCAGCTTGTCGAGCGTGCGGCCACCCTGATACGAGCGCCACACGCGATTGGGCGGGAGGAGAATGAGCCGGCCGCGATGCGTCATGATGAGACGGTGCGCGCCCGACGCGCGGAGAGGACCAGCAACGCTCCGATGGCCACGACAAGGCCGCCGCACGCGACGAAGGCGAGGCGCCCGCCGAGGGGATTGGGAATGAGCGCGAGCAGCACGACGAAGCCGCCGTAGGTGAGGCACAGCCAGCCGACGGCGGCGGATTGGCGCGAGTCGTTGGCGGCGCCGGCGCCCTCCTCGCGCTCGAAGTCGATCGGCGTGTCGACGCGCTGCAGAAATTCTTCGACACGCGCGCGATTAGCGGGTGAGGACTTGGACCAGAACAGCGTGGTGAAGCAGAACCAGCTCACGCCGAGGGCGACGTTGCCGAGGAGTTGGATGCCTTGGCGCCAGTACTCCTGCGCAGCGGGATCGAGCGGGAGCGTCTTGCCGAAGAAGTGCGCGGCCCACGCGGGCGAGAGATAGCGGTCGATCAGCAGCGAGCCGCAAAAGCCGACGAGCGTGGTGCTCCACCCAGACCACGACGGCGTGCGGCGCACGAGCAGCGCCATCGCGAGCGGCACGGTGATCGGCACGCCGACGAGGATGCTCACGCGCTGCATCATCAGGAAGAGCCCGAGGTGGCGCAGCTCGCTCATGCGCAGCGACACGACGATGATGAGGATGCCGAGCGTGAGCGTGACGACCTTGCCGGCCTTGAGCAGATGGCGGTCGGTGGCGTCGGGCCGGCAGACGGGTTGGTAGAAATTCTTGATGAAGATGCCGGCGCTCTTGTTGAGCCCGGCGTCCATCGCGGACATCGTCGCGGCGAAGATACCGCTGACGAGCAGGCCCATCATCCCGACCGGCGCGACGGCTTGGGTGATCGCGATGAACGCTGCCTCCTCCGGGTGCTCGCCGAGCTGCGGAAACTGCGCGTGCAGGTCGGGAAACAACGCGCGCGCGGCCATCGGCGGGATGAACCAGATGACGATGCCGAGCAGGTAGAGTCCTGCGCCGAGGAAGCCCGCCCAGCGCGCGTGGCGGCTGTCCTTGACGGAGAGGTAGCGATTGGCGTCGAGGAGATTGTTGGTGCTGATGACCTGCTTCACGAGCATCGCGCCGCACCAAAGCGCGAGAAAATCGGACTTCCACAGCGCGCTGAAATCGAGATGCGCGACGGGCAGTTGATCGATGAATCCGCCGATGCCGCCGAGCCGCAGCAGCGCGAGGACCGTGACCGTGAGGCACACGGGCATGAGGATCAGCATCTGGATGAAGTCGCCCGCGATCACCGCCCAACTCCCGCCGAGCAGCGCGATGAAGAGCACGACCGAGCCCAGCACGATCATCGTGAGCGAGAGATCGAAACCGAAGACCGCGGAGAAGAAGACCGAGACGGCATTGAGGTGCAGCGTGGCCTGCAGCGTGCCGAGCGGCAGTTGGAGCCACGTGAACGTCTGCTCGCTTGCGCGACCGAAGCGCAGCCGCGCGGCCTCGATGCCGGTGACCACGCGCATCTGGCGGAAGAGCGGGGCGAAGTGCACGGCGTTGATCAGGAAGCCGAGGGAGTTGGCCACGTAGATCGCGATGATCGGCCAGCCGCGGCCGTAGGCCTGACCGGCGGCGCCGGTGAGCGTCCACGCGCTGAACGACATCATGAACGCGGAGCCGCCTACCATCCACCAGAGGGCCTTGCCGCCGCCGCGGAAGTAATCGGAGACGTTATTAACGAAGCGACGAAACACCCACGAGATCGCCACCATGAAGCCGAGGTAGAAGAGGATGACGGCGTAATCGTAGGGGGTCATGGGGTACGAAGGCGGGGTAAGGTGCAGTTAGATTTTAATAATTATGAAACTCAAGTGAAAACTCGCGATGCTGGAGGGCACGGCGGAGTTAAGCGGGGTCACCGAGGGGAGATCGGTTTTTATCTTAGCCACAGATTACACCGATGGGCACAGATTAAATGTCCGGATCATCTGTGCCCATCGGTGTAATCTGTGGCTAAAAAAATCAGGTGCGGAGAGTCGATCCGCGGCGGTGAGCGTCTACCTCGCCGGGCCGGTGGTTTCGCCGACGTAGAGCTGGGCGGGGAGCATGAGGTCGGTGAAGCACTCGTCCTCGGCGCCGGTGCTGTCGAGCACGAGGCGGGCGGCGGCTTCGCCGAGCTTGTCGGGGCTCGTGCCGGTGGCGGTGATGCGCGGGGACTCGCTCATCGCGAGCGGCGAGATGTCGGCGGAGGCGATGCTGACGTCGCCGGGGACTTTCCAGCCCTCGCGGGAGAAAGCGCGGACGGCGCCGGCGGCCATGAGCGTGTTGTAGCAGACGAAGGCGGTGGGGAAATCTTTCTGCTTCATCTTGCCAGCGAGCTGGTGCACGGCCTCAACGCCCTCGGCGCGATCGGCCTGTTGCAGCGCGACGGCGTAGCGTTCAACGAACGGCAGGTCGACGGCGCGCAGGGCGGCCTTGAACGCCTCGAAGCGCGACTCGTGGCGGCCGAGCCCGACATTGCCGCCGAGCCAGCCGATGCGGCGGTGGCCGAGCCCGTGAAGGTGGTGCAGGAGCGAGTCGAGCGCCTGCGGCTCATTGCCCACGACGGAGTGACAGAGGCCCGAGTAGCGCGCGGACACGGCGACGATGCGCCGCTCGACGGTGCGGAGATCGGCGAGGAACGAGCGCGACACCTCGCCGAGCAACACCACGCCTTGGAAGAGATGGCCCGCGGGGAAAAAGCGGCGGAGCTTTTCGAGATCGAGCAAATCCTCAGCGCCGAGGAAGGTCGTGGCGAAACCACGCGTCTCGAGGCCGGTGTGCAGGCCATGCTGCACGTGGCCGAAGTAGTTGCTCTGCGTGTGCAGTCGCAGCGGTGCGCGCAGGATGAAGCCCACTTGACGCGCCTGCACGGCCGGCGACGAGGCGAGGTGCATGCCCTTCGGGTGGTAGCCGCGCTTCACCGCGTGGGCCCAGATGCGCTCGTAGGTCTCGGGGTTGATGCCCTGGCGGCGGCCGTTGAGCACGAGCGAGACGAGGGCTTGGGAAATGCCGAGTTCCTTGGCGAGGTTGGTCTGGGAGACTTTTTTGGGGGCGGGCACTGACGAGGATAATTTATAATTAGAACACTGGCGCAACTATTTATTAGATGCGCGGACACGAATCCGCGCTGAACCGACGGAAATGCGCGCCAGCCAGCGAACGAACTTAGAACGTGGCCGCGAGCTCGTGCTGGTGGCCAGGGGCGAGAGACTGCTCGCCGAGGGCGACGCACTCGAGGTCGTCGTTTTTGTAGAGGCGGAAGCGGACGGGCGCGCTCGTGTCGGCGGTTTCCCAGCGCCACTTGCCGATGGAGACGAACTGAAGCGGCACGCCCTTTTCGCGGCTCAGGCCGGGGCCTTCGCCGCGGATGAAGAGGCGGTTGCCGATGCCGATGTAGGCGGTGACGAGGATGCGCGTGGAGCCGTCGGCCGAGACGGCGGCGGTGGGCGCGGCTTCATCGGGCGCGACCTGGGAAAACTCGTCGTGATTGGTCGTGATCGAGGCGGGTGCGGGCGTGTCTTCGAGGGCGAAGACAGGCTCCGGATCGGGCTCTGAAATAGGCGCGGGCGTGGCGGGCGCTGGAGCAGTGATGGGGGCTTCAACGGCAGCAACAGGCGGCTCGGCGGGCACGGGAGTCAGGGCAGGCTCGGACTCGGGAGCAGACTCGATGACCGGCGCGGGAGCAGCAGCGACGGAGGTGGCCTCGGCGGAAGGGGCAGGGGAGGATTCTGCGGCGGGAGTTTCGCTGGCTACGGGCGTGAGTGTATCGGCGGGCTTCTTGTTGCGCTTGCGGGGAGGTTTGGGGGCTTTGGCCGGTGTGGGCTCGGTGGAAGTGAGAGTTGATTCGGGTGTGGCAGCTGCGACGGGTTCAGCGGTGGGCGCAGGTGAGGGTTCGGTGGGAGGCGGCGGGGTGGCCTCTGCAACCGGAGAGGGTGCGGGCGTCTCGACTGGTGCTGACTCGACGACTGGAGCAGGCGTTGGCGTGGAGGCGGCGGCGAGGGCTTCGGCGGTCGAGGACGTATCTTTTTCGGGGATGGGCGTCACCATGCCGTAGTCGCTCGGGACGGGGTCGCTGACGAACATGTTTTCGAACGGCACCATCGTGGGCGGGACGACGGGCATGACCTCCATCGCTTCGTGGGGGAGTACGGCGGGGTTGGCGATCTGGGCGATGCTGGTCTCGGTCGTCAGCATCGAGTCGGGGCCGTCGACGGGATCGTCGCGGCGGGACTTGCGGGTGCGTTTCGGAGCAGCCTCCTCGGCGGCGAGCTTGGCGGACAACTCGGCGGAGAGGGTGGTGAGCGCGGCGAGTTTCGCGTCGAGCGTGGCCGAAGCGGAGTCGACGCTCGCGGCGAGGCGGCCGGTGATGGCGGAGATCTTCGCGTCGAGCTCGGCGAGGGCGTCGGCCTTGGCGTTGGCGACCGAGGCCGCACCGGCGGCGAGCTTCTCGTCGAGGGCGGCAGTGTGGCGGGCGTGGAGCGCGGCGACGGATTTCTCGGCGTCGGTCGCGGCTTTGGCGAAGGCAGTCTGCGCGGAGGCGAGGGAGTCGAGGCCGGCGGCGGAGAGTTTGGCGAGGGCGACGTGGGCCTCGGCGAGATTCTTCTGGGCGCTCGTCTCGAGGCGCGCGAGTTCGGCGGAGGAGCGGGAGACCTTGTCGGCGATGGTTTCGAGCCGCTCGCTGTCGGAGGCGCGAAGGGCGGCGACCTCCTTTTCCAATTCCTCGCGGGCGTCGTCGTTGGCGTTGGCGAGCTGGGCTTGGAACTCGGCGATCTTTTCCTGGAGCTTGTGCGGGAGGTTTTCGGCCTGCTTCAGGTTTTTCTGGGCGAGCTCGGAGATCTCGTGGAAGCCCGACGCGGCGATGCCGATCTGCTCGGCGGACGTGGCGACGGTGCGGCCGAGCGCTTCGAGCGCGCGCTGGCGTTCGTCGACGGCCTCGTCGCGTTCGCGGGTCCAGTCCGCAATAAATGGATACGCGAGCAGGATCGCGCCCACGACCACGAGCAGGACGACGGCGAGGAGCGCGCCGTTGGACATCGGCCGGGCGGAGCTGCTGGCGATGAACCAGGCGGCGCCCACGCAAGCGATGTCGCCTACGACGAAGGGAAGTTTGGAGAGCTTCGGGGCCGAATCAGGGAGAGACATGGGGAGTCGTGCCGGCTGCGGCCAGACACTACGTGATGCGCAGCGGGCGGGGATTTTTTGCGCGGTGCGGCGGCGCATTACAATCTCCGAGTGGCGCGCGAATTGGTTTCCCATGACGGTGCCGGGCTGTCATGGCTCGGGGGCGATGAGCTCCAGCCATTTTGTGCGAATCGAGCGGGAAGGGCGCGGCGGGTCGAGGCATACGGTGGTGCATCTCGTGGATCCGAAGTTTTCGGTCGAGCTGACCCCGGATCGCGACGCCCCGGACCGCGTGGGCAAAGGCGTGATCAAGCGCGTGGTCGTGCCCAACTCGTGGGCCGGCGACTACGCGCGCTGCGCGAAACTGCTCGGTGCAGCGCAGGAATTTTTTGCGGCGACCCAGAGTGGGACAGCACCCCGGCGCGGTTGATAAAAAGCGAGATTTCCGGGCATGCCTTTCATGCGGATAGCACGCCGGGTCGGCTTTCGCACCCTGCTGCGGGCGGCGATCCTCGGGCTGATGCTCGCGGCGTTTGGCGCGGTGGTGGCGATCAATCTCTATTACGGTGGCCGCGTGGCTGACGAACACGCGCGCGAACTCGCAGTGCAGGCGCTACGTCGCACGGAGGGAGAACTCGTGGCCGTCACAGGTTTCGCGGCGGAGGAGGCGGCGCGGCTCAACATCCGGGTGCAGGCGCAGGCAGGAAAGCTCGACCTCGTGGCGCTGCTCGCGGAGCAAGCGCCGGCCTTTGTCGTGCGGCCCACGCTGACCTTCGTGGGCATCGGGCTGGAGGCGGACGGCGAATACGCGATGCTGGAGCGACTCGGCGCGAATCGTGTGCGCCTGCGGCATTTTTTGACGAACAAGACCGGCGGAAAGGAAATCCACGATTTCGCGGTTGACGCGCAGGGCCGCGTTGGCGTCGGCGAGATCGCGCCGTGGAATGGGTATGATCCGCGCCAGCGGCCATTCTATCGGGCGGCGGTGGCGGCGAAGCACGGAGTGTGGACGGAGAGTTATCTCTTCTACGCCAATGCCGAGCGACCCGCGGCGGTGGGCGCGACGCTCGCGGTGCCGTTTTATGCGCGCGACGGGAAACTCGTGGGCGTGATCGATACGGATTTCGACACGCGGGCGCTGTCGGCCTTCCTCGTCGATCTTCAGCGTGAGCTGCCCGGGCGCGGATTTCTCGTGGAGGAGCGGAGTGATGGCACGCACCGCGTGGTGGCGCATACGGATTTTGCGAAGCGGGCCGTGCTGTTGGAAAAAGATCTCGAAGGCGATCCGCTCGCCAAGGAAGTGCTGCGACGACTGCCGGGGAAATTTGTCGCACTGCCGACGGAGCCGGGCGTGGTGAAGTTCGAAGAGCAAGGCGAGGAGTATGTCGCAGCGCATGTGTTACTCGGCGGTGAACTGGAACCGGGCTGGCTTGCGGTGGTGGTGCTGCCGAAGAGCGTAGCGGTGGGGGCACTGCACCGTATCCAGCTCGTTTCACTAGGTGCGCTCGGAGTGCTGGCGGTAGTGGGCTTGCTGGCGGCGGGGTGGGTGACACGTCGCATCACGCAGCCCCTGGCGCGACTCGCGGAGGAAGTGAGCGGCGCCGGTACAGACTCGGCGGCGCGCGCGAGTGAAGACGGACCTGCAGAAGTGGCGCTTGTGGCGCAGCGTTTCAACGAAATGACCGATCGCGTGCAGGCGCGACAGACGGAACTGGCACGCGCCGAGGCGGCGGGCCGGGCACGGGCGCAGCGCCTAGCGGAGCAGACCGTGGCGCTTTCGGAAATCACCGGCCTGCTCAATTCTGGTGCGGCGCTCGATGTGTGCTTGCAGCGTGTCAACGAGCTCGCGGCTCGCGCGCTCGGCGCGCAGCGTGCATCGGTGTGGCTCATCGACGAAGCGGCCGACACCATCGGGCAGGCCGATGTGTATGAGGCGGCGACGGGCGACCATCATCCGAGCTATGCAGTGCCGCGGGCCACGTACGCACCGCTGCTCGCGCGAATCGCGGCGAGTCGCTGCGTAGTCGTGGCGGACGCGAGCGCGGACGCGGATTACGCGGAGTATTATAAGACCTATCTCGTGGGGCGTGGCCGGGTGTCGATCCTGCACTCGGCCCTGCGTACCCGCGGGAAAATCATCGGTCTGCTGGCCTTTCGCCGCGAGAATCCGGCGAACGATTGGACGGCAGAAGACGAGTTTTTCGCCGCCGCGATTGCCGACACGCTCTCGCTCAATCTCGAAACCGAGGCGCGCCGTCTGGCGGAGCAAAAAATCTCGGAGCGCTCCGTGAGCGTGGCGCGCATCAATCGCGCGCTCAGCCGCGCCGCGGGCAATGCCGATCTCCGCGCGGGCCGGTTGGAGCCCGCGTTTGCGGCGCTGACGGAGATTTGCGTCGAGGCGCTGCAGGTATCGCGCGCGAGCGTGTGGACGATCGAGGCCAGCCAGTCTCAGCTCGTGCTCAACGACCTCTTCGAAGGCGCGACCGGCGAGCACGCGCGCGGCACGCGCATCGCGGTGCATGGGCATGAGCGGTATTTCGCGGCGTTGCGGACCGGACGGCTGCTCGTCGCGAACGACGCGTGGACCGATGAACGCACCAACGAGTTCACCGAAGGCTACCTCAAGCCCAACGACATTCATGCGATGCTCGACGCGCCGGCGCGATCGCGCGGCGAACTCGTCGGTGTGCTTTGCCTGGAGCAGAAACGCGCGCCGCGCACGTGGACCGAGGAGGAGCAGATTTTCGGCGGCGCGATCGCAGACCTGATCTCCCTCGCATTGGAGAGCAGCGCGCGGCAACGAGCGGAAGCGGAAATCGGCGAGTCGCGCGAGCGCCTGCGCCTGCACATCGAAGGCACGCCGCTGGCGGCGATCGATTTCGATCGCCGGCTCCGCATCGTCGGCTGGAATCCCGCGGCGATGGTGATGTTTGGCTTCAAGCGCGACGAAGTGCTCGGGCACGATCCGATCTTTCTCGCTCCGGAAAACGAGCGCGCGAAGTTCGCCGGCATGTGGCGACGGCTCGCGAGCGGCACGGCGGAGTTTTTCCCGCGCGCGCGAGTGCTCCAGAAGGACGGCCGAATCATCCAGTGCGATTGGCACAACACTGTGCTGAAGGATGCCGCGGGACGCTTCCTCGGCGCGACAGCGCTGGTGGAAGACGTGACCGACCGCGTACGCGCCGAGGAGGAAATCCGCGGACTCAATGCGCACCTCGAACAACGCGTCGCCGAGCGCACGGCCCAGTTGGAAACGGCCAACGAAAAATTGCAGGAACTCGACCGGCTGAAATCGGAATTCCTCGCGACGATGAGCCACGAGCTGCGCACGCCGCTCAACTCGATCATCGGGTTCACCGGCCTGCTGAAAGGCGGACGCGCGGGTCCGCTCAATCCCGAGCAGAAGAAGCAGTTGGAGATGGTCCACGGCTCGGCGCGCCATCTCCTTGGCCTGATCAACGATCTGCTCGATCTCTCGCGCATCGAGGCGGGACGGATGCAAGTGGAGTTTCACGATTTCTCGCCAGCAGAGGTCGCGCAGGAAGTGGCGCAACTCCTCCAGCCGATGGTGCGGCTGAAGCAACTCGTGTTTGAAATTCAGGGCGCCGATCCGACGCTGCGCGTGGTGAGCGACCGCAAGCGCTTCTACCAAGTCCTCGTCAATCTCGCGAACAACGCAGTGAAGTTCACCGAGCGCGGCAACGTGACGATCACACTCGCCCCGTCCATCGACCGCCTCGAAGTGAGCGTGAGCGATACCGGGCCGGGAATTCGCGCGGAAAATTTGGCGAATCTCTTCGAGGCTTTCCGCCAGATCGACGGCTCGGCGCGGCGCGTGTACGAGGGCACGGGTCTCGGGCTCTATCTGTGCCGCAAGCTCACGGCGCTGCTCGGCGGCGCGATCACTGTGCGGTCGGAGTTTGGGCGAGGATCGACCTTTACGTTTTGGATACCCATCGGCTTTGCCGCCGCGGGTACGACGATGAGCGCAGTGCCCTTCGAGACCGGACGGAGGCCGGAGACGCTGTGAAACGTCGCATCCTGCTCGTCGAGGACAATCCGACGAACACCTATCTTGCGACCTTCGTGCTGGAGCAGGCGGGCTTCGAGGTCGGCCTCGCGCGCAATGGCCGCGAGGCGCTCACCGAGGCGCGCCGCGTGCGGCCCGCGCTCGTGCTGATGGACCTGCAGATGCCGGAGATGGACGGCTACGAGGCGGCGACGCGTCTCCTCGCCGATCCGGAGACTAGTGGCATCCCGGTGGTGGCGCTTACGGCCTTCGCGATGCCGGGCGACCGGGCGAAGGCGCTCGCCATGGGCTTCAGCGACTATATCGAGAAGCCGTTCGATCCCGATACGCTCGCCGCGCAACTTTCCCGCTTCCTCGCGCCCGAACCACCGTGAAAATCCTCGTCACCGACGACAACGCCCAGAACCGCTATCTCCTGCAGCAACTGCTGCTCTCTGCCGGCCACGAGTGCCTCCTCGGCGCCAACGGGGCCGAGGGCCTCACGCACGTGCGGGCGAAGCCCTGCGACATCATCATCTCGGATATCCTCATGCCGGAGATGGATGGATTTCAGTTCTGCCGCGAAGTGATGGCGGACGAAGCGCTGCGCCGCATCCCTTTCATCTTCTACACTGCGACGTACACCGAGCCTGGCGACGAAAAACTCGGGCTCAGCCTCGGTGCGGTCCGCTACCTCATCAAGCCCGCGGAGCCGGAGGCGATTCTCGCGGCGCTCGACGAAGTGATGCAAAATCGCGCACCTGCCGCGACGGAAGCGCTGCCAGCGGACGAGGTGTTTCTCAAGCAGTACAACGCACGCCTCGTCGAGAAACTGGAGCACAAGATGCTCCAACTCGAGCAGGCCAACACCGAGCTGTTGAAGACCAACGCTGCGCTCGGCGACGAGATCAGCCGGCGCTTCGCAGCGGAAAAGGCCGCGCGGGCCGCCTGCGAAGTCCAGCGCGCGACCCTGGAGAGCACGGCGGACGCGATCCTCGCGGTCGATGGCGAGGGCACGGTGGCAGCGTGCAATCATGCCTTCATCGAGCTGTGGAAGCTCACGACCCCGCCGCGCGATCTGAGCACACTGATGCCGCGCCTCGCCGTGCAGACCGCGAAACCGGCGGAGCTGACGGAGACCTGGGGCAAGCTGGCGGCGGGCCGCTCGCCCCGCACCAGCGGCATGCTCGGCATGGCCGACGGGCGCACCGTCGAGTGGGCGGTGCTCCCGCTGCATGCGCCGGATGGGCGCCCCGGCTGGGTGTGGACCTGCCGCGACATCACCGAGCGTATCCGGGAAGAGGATACGCGCCGCTCGATGCAGGCGCAGCTCCACGAACTGCAGAAGATGGAAGCGCTCGGCGTGCTGGCCGGCGGCGTGGCGCACGACTTCAACAACGTCCTCACCGCGATCATGGGGCAGACCTCGCTCGCCTCGACGCGCTTGGCGGACGACCACGAGGCGCAGGAGTCGCTGCAAGCGGTGATGGCGGCAAGTCACCGCGCGGCGGAGCTGGTGCGGCAGATCCTCACCTTTAGCCGCCGCCAGGAGCCTAAGCGGGTGAACGTGAAGGTACGTCCACTCGTGCTTGATGCGCTGAAGTTTCTCCAGTCGACGCTCCCCGCCGGGGTGGTGGTGGAGACCGATCTCGCAGGTGGCGACGAGACGGTGCGGGCTGACCCGACGCAGCTTCATCAAGTGCTCATCAATCTCGCGACCAACGCGAGCCATGCAATGAACGGCCGTGGCCGTCTGCAGATTTCCACGCGCATCATCCCCGCGGGCGGCGATGCGCCCACCGAGCTGCTCAGTGCGCGCTGCGTGGTGCTCACCGTGAAAGACAACGGCGTAGGCATGGACGAGGCGACGCGCCGGAGGATTTTCGAGCCCTTCTTCACCACCAAGGCGCCGGGCGAAGGCACGGGCCTTGGCCTCGCGGTGGTGCACGGGATCGTGAAGAACAACGGTGGCGTCATCCAAGTGACCTCGTCCCCGGGAGCAGGCGCGGAGTTTCGCGTGTACCTGCCGGCCACCGGGGGCGCGGTCGAGACGAGCGAAGCGACGCTGCGCACGAGCGTGCTGCGCGGCAACGGCGAGCGCATCCTCGTGGCGGAGGACAACGAGGCGGTGCGCAACTACCTGCGTGAGCTGCTGGCGGGCCTCGGCTATCAGACGACCTGCTGCAACTCCGCCGAGGATGCGCTGAGTGCGTTTGAGCGGTCGCCGACGGAGTATGCGGCGCTCGTGACCGATCTCTCGATGCGCGGCATGACGGGACTCGAGCTCCTGAAAGCAGCCCGGGCGATCCGTCCGGGCCTGCCCGCCGTGGTGCTCACCGGATATTTCAACGCGGATGCGGCCGAGCGCGGGGCGCGCGCGGCCGACTACGAACTGCTGCTCAAGCCGTGCAGCGCCGAGACGATCGGCGAGACACTGCACCGCGTGCTGCGTATCCAAACAGCCGATACGGCTCAGGAGCCGAAAGCCTGACGATACGCGCCGATGAAGGCGTCGACGGTGACCTTGCCGTCGCCGAGCTTGTTGATGGAAGTGCGGCGCACGTTGGAGAGGAAGCCGCTCTCCTCGGGCGAGAGCACGCCATCGTGGTCAGTGTCGAGTTCCTGGAAGGCGTGGGTGAGGGCGGCGCGCAGCTCGGACGGCTCGATGCGGCCGTTGTGGTTGCGGTCGTCGCAGCCGAAGCGCTCGAAGAGCGTGAGTAGCTCGTACTCGACGAAGGAGAGATTGTCGTCGTGATCGACGTCGGCGAAGCCGAAGACGCTGCGGCGCAGCTCGGTGAAGTCGGCGAGGCTGAGCTTGGCGTTGGGATTCAGTCCGGTGCTCGCGTAGAGCGAACTGGTGACCTGCTGGTCGCCGAGTTCGGCTCGGTCGAGGAAGCCGTCGTTGTTGCGGTCGAGCTGCTTGAAGAGTGCCGGCGTCGCCTTGTCCCACTCGTCGGACGAGATGGCGACGTTGCCGGACGTGTCGACGGCGTCGAAGGTCTTGCGGATATCGGCGGTCGAGGGCAGGGCGGCGGAGGCCACAGCGATGTGACCGAGTTCGCCAGCGAGGATGTGGGAGCCTTGGGCGACGGCCAGAACCGGCGCGAGCAAAGCGAGGCAGAGCAGGGGACGGAGGAACATGGCGGTTGAAGGGATGGACCCGTACCCTACGAAAACGATCCCCGCTTTCAAAGGACCACCTGCGCCGTACTAATACGAAGAAGGGCGGAAAACGCTCAGAGCCGCCGCCACGCCAACACGCACAGAGAGCCGAGAATGCCGATGCGCACGGCACCCTCGATCGTGAGCACGACGAGCACCCACGTGAGCCGGCAATTGCGCCGGATGGTGAACGCGACCGCGGTGACGAGCAGCAATGCGAGCCCGTGCACGCGGCCAAACGCGGGCACGAGCAGCGCGATCATCCAGAGCCAGTACGCGATGAGTGTGAGACTCCAGAGCGCGGCGAGCCACTCGCCCGGCCCGAGCGTGCGCGGATCGACGCCACGGGCGATCTGCTTGATGCCCACATAGCGCTCGGCGACGGTGAGCTGCACGATCTCGAGCAGCAGGAACACCGGAGCGGCGAGAATGAGGAAGTTCATGCGCGATCAGGCGGGCGTCGGGACGGAAGCTGCAGCGCGGTCCCGCGCAAACGCGCGCAGGGCCAACACGACCGCAAGTGCGACCAAGGCGGCACCCTCGAAGAACGCCACTCCGGGGTGATGCGGGACCAGATGATGCAGTGCCCAGTTGAGCGCGCCGTCGAAGAAGGCGAGCGCGGCGGGTAGGTGCACAGTGTGATCGGGGGCAATCGCCCAGCCGAAAAAGCGCGACGCGATGAACGGCCCCGGGATGCCCGCGAGACTCGCGAGGCCGGACAAGACGCCTTGCACGGCGCCCTGTTCATTGGCGGGGACGTGCTTCGTGATGTAGGACTGCAGCGCAGGACCGGCGATGCCGGAGAAGCAGCCGAAGCACACGATGGCGTAGATCATCCAGCCCTCGGCGGCGAGGCCGTAGCCGACGAGGGAGACCATCGCGATGCAGAAGCCGAGCAGCACCGCGCGCTGGTCGCCGAGCGTGGGAATGATTTTCTTCACGATCACGGCTTGGACGATGCCCGTGGCTACGCCCGCGAACATCAGCGAGAAGCCGACCTGCAACGGGAGCCAGTGATAGCGGTAATCCATGTAGAGCGCCCAGATCGACTGGACCATCATCTGCGAGAGCGTGAAACAGAAGTAGCACTCGACCAGCCCAAGCACGGCGGGGAAACGTCGCAGCGCGAGCAGCGCGCCGATGGGATTGGCGCGCGACCAGGAGAACGGGCGGCGATTTTCCGGCTTCAGCGATTCGGGCAGCACGAAGAAACCGTAGAGCCAGTTGAGCGCGGAGCATCCCGCCGCGAACCAGAACGGCAGGTGCAGATTGTAGCCGCCCAAGAGCCCGCCGAGGACCGGCCCGATGATGAAACCGATGCCGAAGGCCGCGCCGAGCAGACCGAAGGACTGCGCGCGCTTCTCCGGCGGCGTGATGTCGGCGACGTAGGCATTGGCGGTCGACAGCACTCCGGCTGTGGCGCCCGAGATCGTGCGTGCGACGAAGAACCAAGTCAGCGTGGGCGCGCTTGCCATGATCGCGTAGTCAATGGCTGAGCCCGCGGTGGCGATGAGGATGATGCGGCGGCGCCCGAAGCGGTCGGAGAGCGCGCCGAGGATCGGCGAGCCGACGAACTGCATCAGGGCATAGACGCTGATAAGCCAGCCGTTTTCGTAGGAGCCGGCGGTCATGTTGCCGCCCTCGAACTCCACGAGCAGTTTCGGCAGGACCGGGATCAGCAACCCGAAGCCGACGATGGAGAGCACGAGTGTGACAAAGATGAAGCCGAGTCCGGGCTGACGGGCTGGGGCGGGCGCACTCATGCCGCGGAGAGTTGGGAGAAATCCGCAGTCAGGCGAGCGCGGACCGGTGGACGGGGCGGTGGTAGCTCAGGTGAAAATACTTGGCCTCATTCAGCAAGCTGGGCACGTTTGCCTTATGGCGTACGCCAAAAAGATCAGAATTAAGGGGTACAAGTCTTTCGCAGATACCGGCGTTAAGCTCAATGACGGGGTGAATTTGCTTTTGGGTGCCAATGGCGCGGGAAAATCGAATTTCATCAGTTTCTTTAGATTTCTGAACCGCTTAGTGGAAGAGCAACTATATCGGCATACAGGAGAGATCGGGGGCGCAGATGCCATTCTTCATAAGGGGCCGCCAAGATCGGCGATTATCGAAGCAGACCTGGCCGTGGGCGATAATGAGTATCAATTCCAATTGGTACGGACGGAGGATAATAGATTTATTTTCGAGGAGGAAACGGCTGTATGGTTATACAATGATCATAGGGTTGAGCTGGCTAGGGCGGGCGCAGCCGAAAGCGCGCTCAAGAAGCATCCGAAGCAGACTTCCCAATACACCTATAAATATCTCAGCGGAATTCGGGTGTTTCATTTTCACGACACTTCGTCGGATGCGCCAGTAATGGGCGCTGAACCTAAAGAGAATTCGTCGAGCTTGATGGGGGACGCGAGAAACCTCGCCGCGCTGTTGTGGCGTTTGCGCGAGAGCGATCCGGCGGTCTATGAACATATTCGAGCGACAATTCAATTGATTGCGCCGTTCTTCGATGACTTCGAGTTGAAGCCCGATCGGTCGGGTAGAGTGAGCCTTCGCTGGAGGCAGGCCGGACTCGCGGAAGAAGTGTTTGGTCCCAACGCGTTTTCGGATGGGACGCTGCGATTTGTGTGTTTGGCGACACTACTCAATCAGCCCGATGAGGACCTACCGAAGCTCATCCTGATCGATGAGCCGGAACTCGGGTTACATCCCCACGCAATCCAAGTCTTGGCGGAGATGCTCAAGGCCGCAGGAGCACGCACCCAGTTGATTGTTGCAACGCAATCAGCCTCGCTGGTCGATCAGTTTTTGCCGGATAACGTCATTGTCGCGGCGCGCGAAGACGGTGCGACCACACTGAAGCGCCTCGATGAGGAGCAACTGCGGGTTTGGCTGGAGGACTATACCCTCGGAGAAATTTGGCGCAAGAATCTGCTCGGTGGGACGCCTTTGTGAGCCATGCTCTACGTCTACTGCGAGGGTCAGACCGAGGCGTTCTATGTCGCCCGTGATCTCAACCCGCGGTGCTTGGCGCTCCATGGGCGGGCCGCGATTCCCGTGCCCGCCAACGGGCTGCGCCCCTTTGGGCATGTGCTAAGGGAATTGAAGAACCTCCTGCGCAATCCCCAAGCACGAGTCACGACGTTGATCGACTATTATGGGATGCCGGCGGATTATCCCGGGATGCCGCATCGGCGTTTGCCGAGCGGAAATCGAGCTGCGGTTTATGGCGAGGTCACGCGACTGGAAGGCGAATTGGCGAAAGCGGTGCAATCGCCGCGTTTTATTCCCTACTATGCACTGCATGAGTTCGAGAGCCTTGCTTTTGCCGATCCTGCAGCGGTCGATGAGCAATTGCGGCGGATCGGTGGACGCTCGGTCGTTGCGGACGTAGAACGCATGATCCGAGAAGCCGACGGCAATGCGGAACTCGTCAACGATAGCGTAGCCACATCGCCGAGTCATCGGCTCGCGGCACTGTGGCCAAAAGGCCAGTATCAGAAATCGAAAGATGGCTTGGGGATTGTGGGGAGGATCGAATACCCGGAATTAAGAGCGCGTTGCCGTCATTTCAGCGACTGGATTACCCGACTTTTGGCGTAGCAGGTTGTCCTTAGCCGAGAGAAATTAGCCGCGATTTTGCACGGAGATTTCGCGGCGGGTCGTACGGGAGGCCCGGGCGGGGCGACGCGAAAAAAACACGGGGAAGGTGCAAGGGCCTTTTCCGACGGAGGTTGGGCGAGGCGGGCAGGCCGGGCATGGGCACGGCTATTTGGTAGCATGATGACTTCGGCCAATGCCTGTATCTTTCTCGCTTTCGGTTTTGTGATGGAGCTGCTGCCCACGGTGGCGCCGCAGTGGTTTCCGGCGACGGGGTGGGATGGCTCTAGCGCGCAGGCGATCTGGCTGCACCTGATGGGCGCGGTGCAGGCGCTGCTTGGCGGCGTTTATCTGGTGAATCGCCTCGTCGTGCCGGAGATCGAGCGGGCGGCGACGGTGGTTTTTCCGGGGGCGGAGGCGGCGCAGGATGGGGTTGGCGCTCCGGACGCGACGGCGGCGTAGTGAGAAGGTGGATACGGAGCGAGGTGTGGAAACGGACGAGCGGGCCGCTCGTCCCTACCGTAGACAAGCGGAAGGATGGCGCGGGTGGTTGAATTACGCGGCAGGGGCGCCGCGTCTCCATGAGAGTGAGGCGACGGAGCGGGGTCGGCTCGCTGGCGCTTGCCGCTACGCGGAGGAGGGCTATTTTTCCGGGGGCGGCGGATCAGTTTCGAGCTCGTGACAGGCGCGGAGGAAGGAGGCGGAGCTCCACGCTTGGTAGGCTTTGCCCATGGGGCGGCCGGTCTGGCCGTGGACCCACTCGTTGAACTCCCATTCACCGTCGCGACCGAGCTGGTTGACTTGGGCGAGGCGCAGCAATTCATGGCACGCGACCTCATGGAAGCCGAGGCGATGGATGAAACGCACCCACAGGCCGCCGATGAACGGCCAGACACCGCCGTTGTGGTAGTGGTGCGGGAGGTTGAGGAGGTTGACCGTGTAGTAGGGCCGCCAGTCGGGGTCGCCGGATTGCACGACGGGATAGAGATTCGCGACAGGATAGGGCTGATTGACGCCGACGCCCCACATGAACCGGAAGGCGGTGCGCGCGCGCTCGAGGTCGAGCAGGTTCATGAGGAACGCGAGGATGTTGCCGAAGACGTCGCAACGCCAATTGAACGCGAACGGTGTGATCTCCGCGAGGAGGTACTGGGTGTCGCCGAGCGCGAACTGCTGGTCCGCGAAGCGATGCGGGCGCGTGTCGGGGGTGTCGGGCCGGGTCGTCGGCCAGAAGGCTTCGAGCACACGACTGCGAATTTTCTGCGACCAGCGGAGATAGTCCGCAGCGCGGTCGAACTGGCCCATGAGCTCGAGGATGCGGCCGTAGCAGACGTTGGCGCGGAACCAGAGGACCTCGTCGTAGAGGACATTGTAACTGCGGCCGAAGAGGTCGGTCCAGTCACCAGCCTCGGGAATTTCGAGGAGGCCGTCGTTGTTGCTATCGTGAGCGCTGAGCCAGTCCATCGTGCGCTGCAGGCGGTCGGCGTGGCGGTAAAGCAGCGAGTGATCGCCGGTGCGCGAAGCGAAATTGTAGAGGGCGATGATGACCCAGAGGCCGCTGTCGATCGAGGCGATGTTGCCGACACCGGAGTAGTCGGGCTGGCCGTCGTCGATGCGGACATTGGCGGGGATCTGGCCATTGACCGACGTGGCGGCGAGCAACGTCTCGAAGGTGCGCACCTGCGCGGCACGCACTTCGGGGTCATTCACCTGCAGCGTATTCCAGATGGTGATCGCGCCATCGCGGGCCCAGACGCTGCGGTAGTTGGCATCGGTGCCGGTGACGCGATTGTCGTCGAGCGAGCACGCGGCGAAGCCGAGTGGGGTGATGGTTTTCTTCAACGCGATGAGCGCGCGCTCGTAGGCAGTGCGGAGATAGGCGCGGTCTTTTTCCTCGAGCGAACCGAGCTGCGTGCCGGAGAACAGCATCTTGAACTCGATGGGCATGCTCGCCGCGGGAAGCGGTGTTGCCTCGTGGCGTGGCACGGCATCGATCACGCCGTGATGGAACAGGCCCTCCAGCACGCCGTCGGCGAGGATGGAACGTGATGTGTAGGCGGGAATATCGACTGTGGCCTCGAGCAACTCCGGCTCGGCATTTTCGACGATGATGCCGCGCACACCAGGCAGGCGAAACATGCTCGAGTCGTTGCCAGTGTCGCCGGCGACGAGCACATCCTCGATCGCAATATCGAGGCGCGTGCAGAGCCACTGGAGCGCGCCGCCCTTGGTGGCGTGGCGCGGAAGGACGTCGAGATCGCGCGAGCTGGAGTAAACGACACTCACGGCGAGACCCGCGGCGGAGAGTTGTTCGCGCAGCGCGCGAATGACGGCGGCGGAAGCAGAGTCGAGAAACCAGCTCGACTTGAACTCGTGCTGAAACTCTTCCGGCTGCGGACGGATGCCCGCGACACGGCTGGTGATCTCGCGCACCCGGTCGTAGTTCCAGCCGCAGCGGAGGTGATCGTGAAACTCGCCGAGCATCCGACCCGCGCGCACGTCGAAAATCTGTGTACCCACGCCGCCGATACAATAGTCGGCCTCGGGCAGCGCGCCGGAGGTGATGAAGCGGCGCAGGTCGTCGATCAAGCGCCCGCTGTTGTACGCGAGCAGCGGGCGCGAACTGGCCGGGAGCGTGAGCCACGTGGCCTTGAAACGCTCGGTGGACTGCGGATTGCCGAGCAGCGTGCCGTCTAGATCGGAGCTGAAGAGACGGACCGGTCGGACCGCGGACGCAGCGCTCGGGTTAGTGGGCATGGCGAGAAGATCAGTCGCCGTCGTTCCACGGCTCGTCCCATTCGTTGTCGGTGAAGGCGAGCGCGGTGGTGCGGTCCTCGACGAGACTCGTGAGCTGATGCGCGATGCCGGACCACGTGAAGAGACTGCGGGCCTTGTGCGCGCCCATCCGCGAGAGGCGATGCGAGAGACGCGGATGGCGCAGGACTTTCACGATGGAGATGCCGAGGTCTTCGCGGTCGAAGGCATCGGCGTAGAGCGCGTGCCGGCCAAACGTGAGCGCGCGGTAAAGGCCGCCGTGGGTCGTGACGACCGTGGGCGTGCCGCAGGCCATCGCCTCGATCGCCGTCATGCCGAACGGCTCGTAGCGACTGCTCAGGACAAACACATCGGCGGCGCGATAGTAGTCGGCGAGATCCTGGTCGGCGACGAAGCCACTGAAGACCACGCGTTCGCCGAGACCCAGCCGCTCGACTTGGGCCTTGAGCTCGGCGAGCAGTTTCTGCTCGGCGTCGTTGAGCTCCGTGCCGCCGATGGCGAGATGCAGCACGGCGTCGTCGATGCGCGTGACTACCAGCGAGAATGCCTCGATGAGGAGATCGTAGCCCTTGTTGCGCGCGAGTCGGCCGATGGCGAGGACCACTTGCCCGGAGAAGCCGAGTCGCGCGCGCACGGCGTCGCGCGAGGCCAAGCTGATCGGGAAAAACCGGTGGTCGTCGTAGCCCGGCGGGATCATCTGCACGTGCTCGGCGGGAGCGCCGTAGTCCTTCACGATCATGTCGAGCTGGTCGGGCGTGGTGGCGATCACCTCGGCGCACGAACGGTAGAGCGACGTTTCCTCGGCGATGCGCTGTTTGAAATTATACTTCTGTTCGAACTGCGCGGCGTCCGCGGGAAAATCGCGCTCCATCAGCTGCCTCTTCCACAGGCCGAGCGAGTGGGGCGTGTGGACGTGCGGGACATCGAGCGCCTCGGCGAGACGCTGCGTGGCGACTCCAGCGTCCCAGTAGTGACTATGGAAAAACTGATACGAGAGCCGATGGCGCTGGATGAAACGCAGGGCGTTTTCGACCCACTCCTCGAGATGGCGCACGAGGTATTCCTTGTCGATGAAGCCGCGCCCACCGCACGGCACGCGGATGATGCGCACGCGATCGTTGACGACATCGATCTCGGGCTGGTCTTCGAAGCGACGCGTCCAGATGTCGACGGCGAAGCCGAGTTGCGCGAGCTTCTTGGAAAGCTCCAATACGTACACGACCTGTCCGCCGGTGTCGGCGGCCCCGAGGGGTGGCCGGCCCGCGACGTACCCGTGTGTCGAAACCATGCCGATACGCGGCAGCGCAGGATCGAAAGGGGACGCGGGCATGGTGTGGCGGTTCTGCACGACACACTCTCGGCGAACGAAATCGTTCACCGCTTGTGCGCGTGGCCACGCTTAAGACCCGCCGGGGTCAGGGGCAGTTCCCGCTAGACCGTGCGATCTGCGGCGACTAGGCGCTCATGGTCCGCTCTTCGGGCCGCGCGCTAAAGTTGCGCACCGGGACGAAGCCGGACGGGACGGGCTTGTCGAAACGCGCAATGAGGCGCTTGCGCCAGTGAGTCGGCGTGAAGTTGCGCGCGTGCTTGTAGTCGCGGCAAAAGTGACTCGCGCTTGCGTAGCCGCAGTGGCGCGCGACCTCTTCCAGCGTGAGGGCCGAGCGGCCCATGAGCTCTTGGGCTTTTTCGATGCGCACGCGCTGGAAGGCAGCCTTGGGACTCATGCGCCGCACCTGCCAAAAAAGCCGGCGCAGGTGACTCGGCGAAACGTGAATCGCATCGGCAACTTCCTTGGCCGACGGCGCGTGAGCGAGGTGTTCGACGAACCACGACATGGCGCTCTCGACTTTGAAATTGGCGAGCTCAGGCAGCGCGGGTGGCAGCGTAGCGACATCGCCGGAGAGCGCGAGCGCGGCGAGATCCATGAGGCGGCCCTGAAAATGCAGCGGGCTCAGGAGATTGGGCCGGAGGAAATGCGGTTCGAGTTCGGTCGCAATGGCGGTGAGTTGCGCGATGTCGGCGTCGGAGAGTTTTTTCGCGAGCCAGCCCTTTTCACGCACGATGGCGTCGAGCGGGTACGGCACCGAGCCGAAGTGGCAGACGATGCGGTGAAATTTGTTTCGCCCGTCGTCGATCCACGCATGGCTGCACTCCGGGGCAAAGATCCACAGCGTCTTCTCGGCGAGCGGCGGACGCTCGCCCTCTTGGAAGACCGGCGCGCAGCGGCCATCGATCACGGCGTAGAATTCCCAATTCGTGCGCGTATTGCAGCGCGCGGGGGCTTTCCAGCGGATGCGGCCATTGGAGAAATAGCGCAGCATGGGGGTGGGGTTTGAGGGTAGGTAAGCGACGGGGGTATCGCGGGCGCGAGGCACCGGTGAGCCGGTCAGTCCGTCGCGGGTCGACCGCTTATATCGACCGCAGGTTCCATCGAGGAACCGACTCTATAAAAGAAAAAGGCGGAGGACCCCCGTCCTCCGCCTTCGCTACCCTGATCCTAGAACACACACTGACGCGGATCAGAACTTGTACGTGATCGAGCCGCGAACGAAGCGCGGGTCGCCCTCGACGAGGGCGGTGCGGCTGCCCGAAGCCTTGACGTAATCCTTGTCGGTCAGGTTCTCGACCTGCACGCGCGCGGTCCACTCCTTGGCGCGATACGAGAAGCCGAGGTTGACCAGCGTGCGGCCGGCGTACTTGTACGTCGCCTGGTTGGGCACGAAGCCCTGCGGTACGCCAGCGTACGACGGCGCATTGGCGAGCGGCTTGGTGGTGGTGTAGCCGCTGGCATTTTCACCGACCATGTCGCTCTTGTAATCGATACCGAGATTCACGCCGAAGCCCGTGAGGGAGCCCTCGGTGAAACGATAGTCGCCGTAGATGCCGAAGATCTTGTCCGGCGTGCCACGGAAGCGGACGCCCGTGGGCTGGCGGATCTTGTAGTCGGAGTAGTTGCCGAGCACGGTGAAGTTGCGGTTGAAGGAGTAGGAGCCTTCAAGCTCCCAGCCCTTCGAGGAGACGTCGGCAAAGGTGCTCGTGGGGAGCAGATTGGCGGCGGCTTGATTGCCCTGTGACACGAGCACGTAGTACTCGGAGTTCGGGACGGCGAAGTTGGTCTGCGCGATCTCGAAGTGGGCCCACGAGAGGGTGAGCGTGTCCTTGAGCCACGAGGTCTTGATGCCGTATTCGTCCTGCTTGCCGTTGGTCGGCTTCAGGCCGGGGTTACCGGCGGAGAGCGAACCGGGCATGGATTCGCCGGAGGTATTGTGGCCGAAGAAGAGGCCGACTTCCTTGATCGGCTTCACCATCGCGCCGAGGCTGGTGGCGTTGCTCGTAATAGACAGGGTGCGATCGCCGATGGCGCCGACGCCGGTGTTGTCCGTGCGGGTGAGCTGGCCGAAGTAGCGCGAGGCGCCGCCGGAGATGATCAGGCGATTATCGAAGGCGCTGAGCGTCTCGAACACGTAGCCCTGCATTTCCTCGAGCTTGGCGGTCTTGTTGCTGCCACCGATCGTCGGATTGGGCTCGGGGAAGACGAGCGGGATGTAGCTGATCGAGTTGATGTTGTTGTTCGGCACATCGGGTCCCTGCGAGACGCCGATGTAGCTCTTCCATTTAGTCTTCGAGAAATTCGCCGCGACACCCGCGACCGTGGTGGACTTGAAGTACTGCGTGTCGAACTTGCCGGCGTAGTCATTGCGGAGATGCGCCTCATTGTAGTACAGGTGATCGCTGCCGTTGATGCGGCGGTAGATCCACGTGCTCGGGTCCGGAATCGGCGTGTTCGTCGAAGTGGCGACGGCGTTGGTGCCGGAGTTGTCGACGGTCCACGTGACGCCCGGCTCGTACTTTCCCGTGAAGGGATTGCGAGTCGGGTTGAAGGCGACGTAGCCGCCCGTGCCGTTGGGGAAGAAGATCGACGCGCTCGTGCCGCCCTGGTCCTCGCGGAGGATGTGGTCCGCGGAGAGCATCAGGCGTGAAGTGACGTGATCGTTCAGCGTGGTGAAGAGCTCCGCGGTGATGCGGTCGGTGCGACGATGACGGTGATCGTAGTTTTCACCGCCGGAGAACGACCAGTCGCGCGGCAGGCCGCGGGCGATGGTGGCGTAGCCGTCGCTGCCGTTGGCGGGATCGATCGGCTGGTTGAAGCCGGGGATCTCGCGATTCTGCACGAACTCGGCCTTCAGGGTGAACTTCGAGGTGGGGGAGAGCTGCCACGCAATCGAGGGGGCAAACATGTAGCCCTTGCGGAAGCTGTTCCGCTGGTAGCCGTCGTTATCCCACAGCGCGGCGACGAAGCGCGCGGCCATGTCCTTGCCGAGCACGCGATTGATGTCGGTGCTGATGGCATTGCCGAAGTACTGCGAGAGCTCGAGCGTGGCGCTCTGCTGGTCGCGCATGATGGGCGACTTCGTGATGGGATTGAACTGGCCGCCGGGCGCGCCACCGGGGACGAGGATGGCATTGGGGCCTTTGAGGATCTCGACGCGCTCGATGTTATAAGGCGCGATCGACATGCTATAGCCGTCTTCGCCGGAGATCACCATGCCGTCGATGAACTCGTGCGAAACTTGAAAACCGCGGATCGTGTAGCGGTCGCCGCCGACTGGCAGCGTCGATTCGACGACGGGTGTGACGTACTTCGCGGCGTCGAGCATGCGGAAGGCGCCGGAATCCTGGATCAGGTCGCTGGTGACGATGGAGATCGTCTGCGGGATGTCCTGGACGTTCATCGCCACGCGCGTGCCCGAGAGGGCCTGCTGCGACTGATAAGGATTCGAGGGATTCTCGGTGATCGTGAATTGCGGGAGGGTGATGGTCTCCTCCTGCTTGGCGGTCGAAGCGGGTGCGGCGGCAGTCTGCGCCCAGAGGGACGGCGAGACGGCGGCGACGCCCGCGCAAACCAGATATCGTACGGTGTTACGCATTGGGTGGGTGGGGTTGAAAAAACGGCGCGCCTATGCGCCCGTTTGCGTCGACAGTGGAAACGCCCGCGCGCCACCGTAAAGAAAGCAGCGCGCTCGCAAAATTGCACAAAACGCTCGCCGCCGGACTGCGGCGGAGTGGCGTAAAGTGTATCCTAAAAATGGATACTTACGGATCGCCGATGACTGCGCGGCTACCAACCCGCCGCGCGCGCGTCAGGCTTGCGCGAGTCGGGCGCGCCGAGCAGGCGATGCGTCTTCGGGTCGACGGCGATGGATTCGGCGTCGCCTTGATAGAGCTCGATCAGCGGTGTCTCCTGGCCCGTGCCGGAGCCGTAGAGATTGCGTAGATTGACCGTGTGCCCACGCGCGCGCAGCGCATCGAGCGTGTCGCCGCTCAGGCCGTACGGCTCGTAGTTGACGATGTCCGGCATCCACTGGTGATGGATGCGCGGCGCGTCCACGGCCTGCGCGACCGGCATCTGGTGATCGATGAAATTCGTCACGACGCAGAGCACCGTGCTGATGATGGTCGAGCCGCCGGGGCTGCCGGTGATGAGTTGCACGTGACCGTCTTTCAGCACGATAGTGGGCATCATCGAAGAGACGGGGCGGCGGCCGGGCGCGATGGCGTTGTTCTCGCCTTGGATGAGCTTGTAGGCGTTGGGCACACCGGGCTTCGAGGTGAAGTCGTCCATCTCATTATTCATTAGGACGCCGGTGCCGGGGATCGTGACGCCGGAGCCGTAGCCGCCGTTGAGCGTGTAGGTGGCAGAAACGGCGTTGCCCGCAGCGTCGACGGCAGAGAACTGCGTCGTCTCGGTCGACTCTGCGAGCAGCGGATAAAACGTCCGCAGGCGCGACGCCGGCGCGGCGCCCGGCGTATCCAGGCCGGCAGGACGCGGCGGCGTGATTGCCGAAGACGGCGTGGCCTTTGCCGGATCGTAGTCCTTCATCAGCGCCGCGGTGTACGACGGATCGAGCAAGCCGGCGACGGGCACATTGATGAAACCCGGATCACCGAGATATTCGGAGCGCACGCGCGCAGTGCGGCGCATCGCCTCGATCATGAGGTGGTACTTCGCGGCGGAGTTGGGCCCCATCGCCGCGACGTCAAACGGCTCCATCATCTGGAAAATCTGTAGCAGCGCGATGCCCCCCGCGCTCGGCGGCGGCATCGTCACGATCTCGTAGCCGCGGTACTTGCCGCGGAGCGGTTTGCGCTCGACCGCAGTGTAGTTCTTCAGGTCCGCCGCTGTGATCGTGCCGCCGTGCTCGGCCATCGCGCTCGCGATCTTTTGTGCCGTCTCGCCCTCGTAAAACTCCCGTGGTCCCATCTTTTGCAGCCGCGCCAAGGTCGCCGCCAACTCAGGCTGATGCCATAGCTCTCCCGCCGACCAAAACGCCCCGTCCTTCGCATAGATGCGCTTGGTCTCCGGGTCTTGTAACAGCAATTTGGATACGAAGCGCGCGCGGGTGGCGTTGTACGCGGTGACGGTGTGGCCTTCGGCGAGGCGGCGCGCGGGCTCGAGCACCTGAGCCCACGTGATCTTGCCCGAGCCATATTTCTCGAGTGTGAGTGCGAGGCCCGCGACGGTGCCGGGCACGCCGCTCGCGCGCCAGCCGATGGTCGAGGAGCCGGGGCCGCGGGGGAGGACGTTGCCGTCTTTGTCGAGATACATCTCGCGCGTCGCTGCCGCGGGCGCAGTCTCGCGGAAATCGATCGCCACGTCGCGTCCGTCCGCGGTGTGCACGAGCATGAAGCCGCCGCCGCCGAGATTGCCCGCCCACGGGTACACCGCCGCGAGCGCGAAGCCCGTGGCGACCGCGGCGTCGACTGCGTTGCCGCCTTGCTTGAGCACATCCGCGCCGGCCTGAGAGGCGAGTTCCTGCACCGACACGACGATGCCGTGCTCGGCCTCGGTGGCTATGCGCTGCGCGCATAAGGGCAGGCTGGTGGGGATCAGGACAGCGAGGAGCAGCGCGCGTGAAACCATGCGAAAAGCGTGATCGGCCCGCGCCTGATTGCAAATGCGGCGCGCCAAACGGTAACCGGATTGCGATGAGTGCCCTTGCGTTCGGCCCGATAACATAACCGACCGTACTCAATCTGCTTTGCCAGCTTGTTTGTGGTGCCTGACGTGCATAATTTCGCGCCCGAGTATGCACTACACACCCACTACTGACTCGCGGGCAAACCGGCCCGCGGCGCGACGCGCGCTCATCCCGGCGCTCGCGCTCTTGCTGACCCACGCAGGCTCCAGCCTGTTCGCCCAAACCACACCACCCGCAAAACCCACCGCGGCTTCCACTGACGAAGAGGTCGTGCGCCTCAACGCCATCGTGTCGACCGGCTCGCGCTTCAACGACCGCACCGTCGCCGATTCGCCCGTGCCGATCGACGTGCTCTCGCAGACCGACCTCAACCAAGGCGGCTACACCGAGACCGCGCAGATGCTGCAGGCGCTCGTGCCGTCGTTTAATTTTCCGCGCCCGTCGCTGACCGACGGCACGGACCACATCCGCCCCGCGACGCTCCGTGGCCTCGCGCCGGACCAGACACTGCTCCTCGTCAACGGCAAGCGCCGTCACACGAGCGCGCTCGTGAATCTCAACGGCTCCATCGGCAAGGGGTCCGTCTCGACCGATTTCAACGCCATCCCGTCCTCCGCCATCGAGCACGTCGAAGTGCTGCGTGACGGCGCTTCGGCGCAGTACGGCTCCGACGCCATTGCGGGCGTGATCAACGTCATCCTCCGCAAGAACACCGGCTGGGGCCTCGACGCCTCATGGGGCGCGACCAAGGAAGGCGACGGCCGCGACCTCAAGGTCGACGCGTTTGCCGGCGTCCCGCTCGGCGAGAAGGGCACGCTCTTCGTCACCACGTACGCGCGCAACAAGAGCCCGACGAGCCGCATCGAGGCCGATACGCGCCAGCAGTACTTCGGCGCCAATTCAGCCACGGGCGTGGCGACCGCGATCTCGGGCAACTACCAGTCCGGTGGCACACTGCCGCCGGCGGGGACTAATCTCGATTTGCGCGAAAAGACGGTCAACCGCTTCAACCACCGCTTTGGCGACCCGCGCGTGAAGGACAAGGGCTTCATGTATAATGCCGAGCTGCCCGCCGGTGAGTTCACGTTCTACACCTTTGGCCAGCTCAACGATCGTCACGCCGAGGGCGCGGGCTTCTTCCGCCGCGCCGGTGACGACCGCACGATCCGCTCCATCTGGCCCAACGGCTTCCTGCCCGTCATCCAGACCGACGTCATCGACTACGCGCTCGGCGCGGGCGTGAAGGGCAAGGTCGCCGATTGGCAGTGGGACTTCAGTCTCGTCAACGGCGCCAACGAGCTCGGCTACACCACCGCGCAGTCGATCAACGACTCGCTCGGCGCGGCCAGCCCCACGAGCTTCTACGACGGCAAGCTCATCTTCAACCAATGGACCGCCAACCTCGACGGCACCAATGAGTACAAGGTCGGCCTGAAGAATCCGCTCAAGGTCGCCCTCGGCGCGGAGTATCGCTACGAGCAATACAAGATCGGCGCGGGTGAGCCCGGCTCCTACATCGACGGCGGCCAGAAGATCCTCGATGGTCCCGCCGCTGGCACGCAGGGTGGCAGCACGCCCGGCGCGCAGGTGTTCCCCGGCTTCAAGCCTTCCGATGCTGGCCGCCACACGCGCGATGTGAAGGCCGCCTACGTCGACTTTGAAAACGAAGTCTCCGAGAGCCTGCTCGTCTCGCTCGCGGGCCGCTTCGAGCACTACAGCGACTTCGGTGAAAACACCACCGGCAAGATCGCCGGCCGCTACAAGCTCACGCCCGAGTTCTCCCTCCGCGGCTCGATCAGCACTGGCTTCCGCGCGCCGCACCTCGCGCAGGAGTGGTTCAGCTCCACCGCGACCAACAACATCGCGGGCGTCGGTCTCGTGGAGGTTCGCACCTTCCCGGTCACCGATCCGATCGCGCAGGCGCTCGGCGCCTCGAAGCTCCAGCCCGAGAAGTCGATGAACTACAGCGGCGGCTTCTCCTGGCAGCCGCTCACCAACCTCACCGCGACGGTCGACTACTATGATATCACCATCCACGACCGCATCGTGCTCTCCAGCACGTACACCGGCGCGGCGGTGACGACCTTCCTCACCTCGCGCGGCCTCCCGGCCGTCGGCGGCGGCCGCTACTTCACCAACGGCGTCAACACCGACACCGAAGGCGCGGACTTCAATGTGCGCTACAGCTTCAAGCTGAACAACGCGGGCAAAGTCACGCTCACCACCGGTGCCAACGTGAACCGCACGCGCATCACGAAGTACAAGCCCACGCCGCCGCAGCTCGCCGCGCTCGGCATCACCACGCCGCTCTTCGATCTCAGCGAGCAGATCCGCATGTCGAAGGGCCAGCCGCGTAACAATGTGAACATCGCCGTCGGCTACGACCTGAAGGATTGGTCCTTCCTCGTGCGCAACATCCGCTACGGTGATGTCTCCGCGGTTGCGCTCACCAGCTCGACGCCTGCCGCGCAGGCCGCCCTGCTCAACGGGTACGACGTCTCGCTCGCGCCCACCGTGCCCGCGGGCGCCAACAGCCAGGTCATCCAGAAGTTCGGCGCCAAGTGGCTCACCGACATCGACGTGACCTACCGCTGGGGCAAGCACGTCACGTTCTCCGTCGGCGCGAACAATGTCTTCGACATCTACCCCGACCAGAACATCCGCTCCGTCGTCTCCGGCGGCACGGCCTTCAGCGGCAACGACAACGTCGGCATCTTCCCGTACAACAGCGTCTCGCCCTTCGGCTTCAGCGGCGCGTTCTACTACACGAAGGCGTCGTACAAGTTCTAAGCTCGCGAATCACCTCGGCCGACTCGGTCGGAGCTGAAAGCCCAATCCTTCCCAAGCGCGGAGCCCAAAAGCTCCGCGCTTTTTTTGTACCCCACGGGTAACATTTGATTCCATTCCTGCGGGGAGCGAAGGGGAATTCCCTCCAGCATCGAGCAGCACGCACCAGTAGCTGCGGCTTCCAGCCGCACATTCATCCTGCTCCGCGGCGGGACGCCGGCACACACGCGCCAACGTCTATGCGGCTTGGCGGCGCGTATCCAATTCTCCAATACGCTGGGTAACATTTGATTCTATACCCCGCGGGTAACATTTCGAGGTAGGGCGCGTTATCCCTAACGCGCCGGTTGCGCTCGGCCTGCTGGTACGCTGAGTCGCCGCGGCGGGTTAAGGATAACCCGCCCTACCAACGAACCGCGCTCAAACTGTGGGTGACGAGCTCGTCTCGCCACGTCGCGCGACAAGCGCGCAACCCACACGCAGCCGGAGCCATTTCATCCCAGAAGCGCGCCTGCGTGGAAGCGCGACTACCCTCGGTCGCCTTCTTTGCAGCGTAAGCCGTAAGGCTTTCGTCGATACGCGCGAGCTGCTGCCACGCTTCGCCTCTCGGGAGAGTTCGTTTCTTAGTAGTCCGCGTTCATCGGCGTCCATCCGCGGTTCAATTCGTTCCCGCGTGGGTAACATTTGGCGCTTCATCGCGCACTGATGAATGTATCTTCCCAATTTTCAAAGAACCGCGCTCCGCTCAGTCGATCCAACCCGATCCCGATCCCGATCCAAGACCTTCCCTCATCAATTCACCGATCGTCGCACGGTCCTCAATTCTAGCCGTTTTGTGCCTGGTTGGCTACACCCATTGCGCGCCTCCGTTGACTCCATTGACTGTATTGCAGGTATTTGAGCGATTTGGCGCTCGTAGGGATCGCCATCGGTGGCGACGAGCACGACGAGGAGGGCGCAGATGATGAGCGTAGCGATCATGGTGCGGTCCGGGTTCAGCGACCAAATCCACCCGTCCAGTGGCTTTCCATCGGCTGCGGACGGACTTCGCAACGCGTGGCCGGCACGCGCGCCGTGATGCGGTGCGCCGGGCCTGATACGGTTTTGGCGGTGAGTGAAACGCCGAGCGTGATCAGCAGGGCGGTGGCAAGCAGGCTGAAGCGAATCGTGTTTTTCATAGGGCGTTGAGTTCGCCCCAGAGCATACTCGCTCACGGCCTGACCACGTTAATCGATAGTTTTAATGCCGTCCATCGGTCCCGCCGATACCACTCTCGACTAAAAGCATCGAGCCGAGGCGTCCCCAAAGTAGCGCAGGCGTCCCGCCTGCGTTGCTCACCCTAAAACCAATTCACTCATTCGCTTACGGCGCCTCATACACCTCGACCAGCGCGACACCCGTCGTGGCATTCACGCCGCTCACTTGGATCGAGTAGAGTCCCGGCGCGAGCGTGACGAGCATCGCACAATCCGCGCTGCCCTCGGCAAACGTGAAGCCCGGGCTCGCTTGCTGCATCGCGGTACGGAGTTCGGCGAGGTTGGGCGCCGTGCCCCAGCCGATGTTGGTCGCGAGTTCTTGTGAGCTGGAGAAAAGGCGCATCGTGGGATTGGCCAGCACACCGCTTACGCCGAAGGGGGTGAGTGCGGGACCGGCGGCACGGATCAGGACCTTGCGCGGCGCGGTGCCTCCGATCACGAGGCCGGGAATAAGGATGTTGTCCCCGGTGCCGACCTTTACGCGTACGGAGGTGTTGATGAGTCGTCGGTCCTGCCCGGCGGCTGAGTTCGCATCGTAGAGTTCCACGAGGCCCACGCCGGTGCCGCCACTCGCGCTCGAAAGCTGCGCGCTGTACAAACCCTGACTCAGATCGGTGAGCACCACCGAGTCGGCGCTCGCATCGTCGAGCGCAAACGCACCGGTTGCCACGGCCGCCGCGCGAATGGCCGCCGGTGTGCCCGCCGCGCCGGAGGCGGTGCCCCAGCGCTGATTCGAGGCGAGCGTCTGCCCCTTGTCGTTCAAGATGGAAAGCACGGGATCGGCGAGCGCGCCCGGGACGGCGAACTTCGTGAGGGTGGGACCGATGCCGCGGACCAGCACGCGTTTCGTCGTGCCAGTGGGTGCGGTGATGAAGAAGCCGAGGATGAGCGAGTCGTCGCCGCGCGCAGCGATGGCCCGGGCGGAGAGATTGGTGAGCCGCACATCGGGCTGCGCCGCGAGGCTCGCGACCCAGAGCTGGATCAGTGAGATACCGGAAGGATCGAGTTCGTTGGACGCGAGCGGTGGCATGCGCAGCGCACCGGATGACGAGATGCGCGTGAGCAGCATCGAGTGCGCCGCGTCGCCGGCCGCGATCACGCGATTGGCCGCATCGCCGCGCGGTTCGATCAGCGAGCCGCCGATGATGCCTGATGACGCGAGCGGCGTGCTCATGCGCGCATCCCAGTTGCCGCGACCGAGGCCGCCCGGCTGGTGGCACTGCGCGCAGTTGGCATCGAGGTATGAGCGGGCCCGATCTTCGATGGGTTTGAAAATGTTGTCTGCTGCCACCAAGGCGGGCAGCGAAGTTGGTGTCGGCACGGTCGCAGCATCGAGGTAGCCCGCCGCGGCGAGCGCTTGGAGCTGATGCTCGCTGCCGCTGGGAAACGCGCGGTTGAGCTGCCGCGTATTGAAGCTCAGCGCATAGCCCGCGACGGGTGTGTGGCACGTGGTGCACTCGGCACGCGCGGGGAAGTGCCACGTCTGCGTGCGCGTGGTCGTGCCGTCCTTGATCGTGAAGGCGGCGTCGGTGCCTTCGGCGTCGACGAGCGTGGCATTGGTCTGCGCATCGTTCCAGCGGTAGCTCAGGCCGTAGATGCCGTCGGAGGTCTTCACGATGAAGCGCGTCTCGATGCGCCGCGCGCTCGCGGGATTGCCGCGCTCGAGTTCGAGGTCGAAGTGCTTCACCCACACCGCGCCGGTCGGCAGCGACCAGTTGCCATTGGCGGCGAAGCCGTAGCGGGATGTCGTGTCGGTGAGCGCGAACCAGCGGGATTTCTTTGCGTAGTCGGACCAGAAGGAAACATTGGGCGCGTAGGGCACGACGCCCGCGACAGGTGTGAGCGTGGCGAGATCGCTGAAGGCGCCGGTGTCGGCGAGCGTCGCGGGCAGGGTGGGGCCGGTGCCGGTCACGGCGGCGAGCCGCTTGATGGCGTTGCCGTAGAGATTGGCCATCAACACGTCGCCGTTGCGTGGGTCGACTGTGAAATTGCAGATGCCGTTTTCATTGGCGATCTGGCGCACCTGCGAGGCGAGGGCTGGCCGTGCGCCCGTGTCGCGCAGCGCCCAGATGCGGCCCGTCACGAAATCGCTGTAGAGATAGCAGCCCTGCAGCTCGGCGAACTTTGTGCCGCGATACAGAATGCCGCCGGTGATCGAGAGCCCGAGCGAATGATCGTAGTCCCAGACCGGATCGATCGAGGTGAAGCCTGCCGGTGCCGCCGAACTGCGCGGGCCGCCGACACTACCCTCGCGAAAATCCCAGCCGTAATTGCCGCCGCGCGTAATGAGGTCGATCTCCTCGCGCGTATCGAGGCCGACGTCTGCGCACCAGAGCGCGCCCGTCGGTGCGTCGAAGGACATGCGAAACGGATTGCGCAGGCCGACGGCCCAGAACTCCGTGCGCACCGCCGAGGGATTCACCGCGGCGCCGTTGAACGACGTCGCGCCGACAAACGGATTGTCCGCGGGCACGAGATAGGTGCCAGGGTGGACCGCGTAGTAGGGATTGGGCGTGAGATTGCCCGGGCGAAAATCGACATCGAGCCGCAGCACGCAGCCGAAGAAACCGCCGTCGATATGCTGGTGACTGTTGACCGCCTCATCGGAGCCGAAGCCGTCGCCGATCGAGAGGTACAAGTAGCCATCGGCGCCGAAGAGCAGCGTGCCGCCGTCGTGTCCGCCGGGTCCGACTTGCGAAGTGATCATCGGCAACTGCGACGCGAGATCGGCGCGATTGGGGTCGGTGGCAGAGACCTTGAATCGCGCGAGGCGGTTGGCGCGCACGCCGTTGGAGAAGGTCGAGAACCAGAGATAGAAATAGCCGTTCTGCGCGAACTGCGGGTGAAACGCCATCGTGAGCAGCCCGTGGTCCGCGGCGCTGTCACCGAGCAGCGCCGAGATATCGAGAAACACCTCGCGAGTCGGGTGAGCCAGATCGGGCACCACCGCCACGCGGCCGGCGCGCTCGACGACAAAGGCGCGATTCGTCTCGCCCGGTGCGAAGACCACCTGCACCGGCTCGTTGAAGGTCACGCCACCGAAGGCGCTCTCCGTTGTGTAGCTGTAGCTTGGCGCTGTAGCCGGTAGCCGCAGCGAGGTCGCCGCGACGCGCGTGAGCGGAGCCGCGCTGAGCGACGCAGCGAGACCAATGAGGGCGGCAAAAAGACGAGCAGCAGAGGGCATCCGAGGAGGTGTATATGGCTTAGTGTGAAACCACCGAGGGTGGTTTCACTCCGCCACTCTTATAGACCAGCGACTCTGCCTGACCCACTACTCGCCCGAACACTAAATAATCTGTCCTAGTCCTTGTCGTTCCCCTTCGGGAAATTGAACTTAACGTCCGTAAAGGTCGTGCCGCGGATCGCGAGGCTCTTGATCGTGCCGTCGAAAGTCTTGGTCGCTTTCAGCCAATCGGCCTGGGCCTCGAAGAGCGCCGTATCACCGATCGTCTCGCCCGTCGCGGAATCGGCCACCGCGCGAAATGTGAGCGTTTGCGGCGCGCCGTTAACCGTTGCAGCGACCTCAAAACTAGGTGCGGCCGAGCGCATGAAGTTCTCCATCTCACCGTCGAGAATGAAGGCCTGCAGTTTTCCGGTGGCCGCGTCGAGCACGAGCTCGACGTGATAGATTTCTTCGCCGAGCACCACCGGCGTGCCGCCGTGCGGGGCGTGGTGCTCGTGCTTGTGCTGCACGGCGTCGGCCTTCGGGGCGTCGGCGGGTTTGCTGCAGCCAGCGAGGAGAACGAGGAGGAGAGCGGAAGCGCGGAGAAGCGGTTTCACGAGATGGGCGCGAGGTTGGCGGCGATGTCGGTGCGGTAGGCCTTCCATGCAGGAAGCAGGCCGCACGCCGCGCACAATGCGATCATCCCGAGCGGAGCGTAGAGCATCACGGGGTTCCACGCGAAGAGATCGAGCTGCACGCCGGTCTGTGCATGGATGACCGATGCCACTCCGCCCATGATTCCCGCATATACGCCAAACGCGAGGACCATGCCCAGCGCGCCGATCACCGCCGCTTCCAGCACGATCGCCGAGAAAACCAGCAGTCGGTGCGCCCCGAGCGCGCGAAGAATCGCGATGTCGCGCCGACGTGCGGAGAGGGAATTGTAGATGGCGACGAGCACGCCCGCGGCGGACACGACGGCGACGAGATACGCGATCAGCGTGAGCACTTGGTCGAACCAACTGATCTTCGAAAACAGTTCCGTCATGATCGCGCTGATTGGGTAGGCAAACGTAAGGCGGTTGCCCTGCTTGTTGATCGTCAGGTCGAGCATGATGCCCGCGGTGGGCGTGCGGAGCTTGATGAGCACGGCGCTCACATCGGTGGCGTTGCGCGCGTCGTGGCCGGCCATCGTCTGCAGGCCGTGGAGGGGAATCCAGATGACCTTGTCTGCAGGCGTGTTCGACGACGCGAGGATGCCGACGACTTTGTAAGTATCGGCGTGCTGTTCCGCGGGATTGTAGGCGAGTCCGTGAAAGGGATGAAACGTGTCGCCGACATGGAGGCCGAGCTGTTGCGCGGCGAAGCTGCCGACCACCGCCTCTTGCACGGCAGGATCGAAGAGCTGGCCGGCCGCGAAGGTGAATTTTTTCCCGGGCGTGTATTCCGTCGCGGTGAAAAACTCGGGGATCGTGCCGACGATGCGCGTACCGCGGAGATTGTCGCCGACCGCGATGGGGATCGCGAGCTGTACGGCGGGGTGGTGCTTGATCGCCTCGTAGTCGGCGGCGGCGAGATTGCCCGGCGAAGCCTCAAGGTGGAAAATGGAATTGAGGACGAGTTGGAGCTTCGAGCCACGTGCGCCGAGCACGGCGTCGAAGCCCGTGTTGACCTGCGTGAACGTTGTCTGGGCCTGCGTCTTCACGACCCACACGGTCATGAGCAGGCCGCCGGCGAGCGCGATGGCGAGGGCGGTGACGAGCGTCGACAGCGCGTGCTGGCGCAAGCTGCGGCGGATGATGAGCGGGAGCGTCACGGTGTATTCAGGAGTTGGATACGGCGGACGCGCGGTTGATCGCGGCAAAGTCGCGGACTTCCTCGAAGGCGCCGAGCACCGTCGGGTCGTGGCTCACGAGCAGCAGCGCGGCGCCCTGCTCGCGGCACGTTTCGCGGATCAGCGCGAGGGCCTCGCGGGCGTTTTTCGGGTCGAGGTTGCCGGTGGGTTCGTCGGCGAGGACGAGTTTGGGCCGATTGGCGAGCGCGCGGGCGACGGCCACACGTTGCTGCTGGCCGGTCGAAAGCTGGCGGGGAAAATGATGCAGTCGCTCGGCGAGGCCGACGCGCGTCAGCATCTCGGTCGCGCGCGCGCGGTCCGCGCCAGGGCCGAAGGCCATGCCGAGCAGCACGTTTTCGAGGCAGGTGTAGCCTTGGAGGAGATTGAAGGTCTGGAAGACGTAGCCGAGCGTCGCGGCGCGCAGGCGGTCGCGCGCGTGTTCTCCGAGCGTCGCCATGTCGCGGCCATCGAGCTGGATCGAGCCGGAATCGGCTGCGAGGATGCCCGCGATGAGGTGGAGAAAGGTGGTCTTGCCCGAGCCGCTCTCGCCGCGGAGCGCGAGTTGTTGCCCGGCCGCGAGGGAGAACTCGGCCACGTCGACCACGACATGTGTCCCGCCGCTGGGTGCGGCGTAGGTTTTGCGGAGCGACGAGAGGGCGAGGACGCTCATGAGCGGATGAAACGAGTCCGCCCCGACCGCAGAGTCAAGGGAGCGCGGGCGCGAAGAGCCGCGGTAGGAAAGTCGTCAGCGGCGGCCAGTACGTGATCAGCAGCACGCCGAAGAAGAGCACGGCGAGCATCGGCAGCACTGCGCGCGAGATTTCGCCGATGGGCCGGTCGAAGCGGTACGACGCGAGCAGGAGATTGAGCCCGATGGGCGGCGCGAGGAAGCCGAGCTCCATGTTCGCCAGGAAAATGATGCCGAGATGGATCGGATCGAGCCCGAAGGCCGTGCCGAGCGGCACGATCAGCGGCACCACCACGATGATCGCCGCATAGATTTCCACGAGCCCGCCAACGAGGAGCAGGACGAGATTGAGCCCGAGCAGGAAGAGCCACTTGGACTTGATCGTCTCCGTCGCCCACGCGACGAGCTGATCAGGAATCTGTGCGTCGACGAGGTAATGGGTGAACCCGAGCGCTACGCCGAGAATCAACAGCACGCCACCCACGAGCAGCCCGCACTCCGTGAGGATGCGCGGCAGATCGCGCAACGGGTGCAGGTCGCGATGAATCACCGTCGCCACGAGCAGTGCATATACCGCGGTGAGCGACGCAGCCTCGACCGTGCTCGGCACGACGAAGAGCGCACCGATGGCGACGACCGGCACGAACAGCTCCCACTTCGCCGCCCACAGGGCGGAACGCGCCTCGGTCCACTGAAACTTGGGCCGTTTTTCCGCCGCCGCGGGACCCGCCCGCACGCCCCACCACGAGGTCAGGCCGACGAGCAGCATGCCCGGCCCGATACCACCGAGAAACATATCCTGCAGCGTCACACTGGAGGCGGCGCTCTGATTCGCGACGATGGCGTACAGAATCAGCGGCAGGCACGGCGGGAACAGCATGCCGAGCGAACCCGCGCCAGTGAGCAGCCCGAGCGCGGAGCGCTCCGTGTAGCCCGCCGCGCGCAGCACCGGCAGCAGCACGCCGCCGAGCGCGAGAATCGTTACCCCCGAAGCGCCGGTGAACGAGGTGAAGAACGCGCACGCAAGCGCCGTTACGATCGCGGGCCCGCCGCGCACGGAGCCGACCAGCGCCTGAAACACCCGCACGAGCCGCTGCGACGCGCCGCCCTCGGCCATGAAGTAGCCCGCGAGCGTGAAGAGCGGGATGCTCGGCAGCGTATCGTTGGTCGTGAGACTGTAGTGCTTCAGGGCGACCGGGAGCGAGGGCAGATCGTGGCCCCAGAAGAGCAGCAGGGCCGCGCCGCCGACAGCGGTGAAAATCGGCGCGCCAAAGATCGTCGCGACCGCGAGCAGCACCAGCAGAGGCACCATCAGGTGATCGGCGGGCACCGGGGTGCGCCAAACCAGCGCATCGAGCGCACCGGCGATCACGATAGCCAGCATGCGACCGCGCCAACCCTCCGCTGCGCGCCAGAGCAGGCGAAGCGCGATCAGCCCGAAGCCGATGGGCAGGATCAACTGGATGGTCCACACCGGTACGCCCGTGATGAGCATCTTGCCCAGCGGGCGCATGGCCGCGACGTAGTCGTAGCCCGCCGCGGCCAGCCACGCGGCGATGGCGGCGGCGACCGAAGCGGCGAAGAGTTTCGCGGCATCGGCCGCGCGGCCTTTGAGGAGATTGCGCGCGGGGAGAAAGGCGAGCAGGCGTCCATCGCGCGCGGCGAGGGCGCCGCCGAGCATGCCGACGATCAGTGTGAGATGCTGCACCAGCGCGCTCGTGCCGGGGATGCCGGTGGAGAACAGCCGGCGCAAAATGATCTCCAGCACGGGCAGCGCCATCATCGCCGCGAGCACGGCGACGACTACGCCGTTTTCGGCGCTGCGCAGGACGCGCTGCCAAGGCGCGAGCGCCGCCGCGTCGGCCGCGGGCGTGGCGGCGTTGGGCGTCACGGCTTGTTCGCCGGATTGGCGCGGTATTCCTTCAGGAGACGCTCGGTCTCATCGAACAAGTCGACCGGCACGATCGGACCGCGGACGCGTTCACGGATGGTGCCGATCATGTCGCGCCATTCCTGGTCCACCTCGGGCGAAATCTTTTGCACATTGAGCCCACGCTTCACCATCGCGGCGACGGCGGTATCGCTCTCGGAGCGGCCATCGGCGGTGATGCGCGCGCCCGTTTCCTTGGCGGCAGCGAGCAGTTTCTCGCGAGTGGCTTCAGGGATTTTTTCCCACGTCTTCTGGCGCACGACCGCGGCGCCGACGAGCGGGGCCCAGTTGAGTTCGACCATGGTCTTCGCGGTGCGATCGAGCTGCCCGGCGAGGGCGAAGAATGGAGGCATCGGCACCGCGTCGATCGAGCCCGACATCAAAGCCTGGGGAATCGCGGCGGTCTCGAGCACGACAGGCTGGAAGCCCGCGGCTTTCCACGTATCGACCGCGCGCGTGTCGCCCGCCCATGCGAAGACGCGCTGCTTGCGCAGGTCATCGGGGTGCAGAAATGGTTTCTTGGAAAAGAAGCGCACCCAGCCGGAATCGCTCCAGAAGATCACGACGTAGCCGCGCGCGAGGAGGCGCTTCTCAAGGATCGGGCGCAGCGTGTCGCCGACATAGTCAACCTCGGGCAGCGAGCGAAACATCATCGGCATCACCTGCAGCACGGTGGCGGTAGGCTCGATCTCGCAGAGGCCGACGGCGGTGAGCATGCCCGCGTCGAGATTGCCGGTCTGCATCAGGCCGACCATGTCGGCCTCGCCGCCCTGCGTGCCGTCGGGGAAAAGATTGAGCTTCACGCTGCCGCCGGAAATCTGCCGCCACTTTTCCGCGAGTGCGACGAGGTTGCGGTGATACGAAGTGCCGCGCGGCACGATGGTCCCGAGGCGGATCGTCACCGGCTGATCGGCCGCATGCGCGAGCGCCGCGACGCACACGACCGCGGCGAGCCAACGGAGCAAAGGGCGAAACACGGTGAGGGCGTTCATGGCGCAGAGGGAAAGGCAGAGTCAGCTAGACAAGCGCCGCGTTCCAGCAGAATAGAATCCGTACCGTACGGCCGACCTCCGCATAGATGCGTAAGGGGCGAGAGCGCGGAAGGAGCCGGGGGAAGTGCATCGCGGTAATGGACTAAGGATGCTTTACGATGAACAGTTGTTCCGTCCGACCGAGCAGCCAGCGCGCGCGGCGCTGCATCGCGAGATTGACGAGCCGCGAGTCCGGCGTGGCGTCGACGTCGATGGCGAGCGCCTTTTGCAGCAGGTCGCGAAACTCGCCGAGATTTTGCTGCTGGATGGAAACGTTTTCCGCGAGCGACACGTAGGGACCGGCGAGCTTGCCGCCAGAGAGTGCGACGGTGCGGTCGAACTGAGCCCGCGCGCGGGCCACCGGATCGCCGGGCGCGCCGACGCGCACTGATTCGAAAGCGATCAGGAAACTGTGGATCGCGCCGTGGTCGAAGCCCTCGTCGAGCTCCAGCGCGCGGTCGATCAGCGCCTCCACGATCGGCACATCGGCGACGAGGTCGGGGTTGTCCTTGGAATTGGAGATGGCCGAGCCCCACGCTGCGGCGGTCCAGTAGAGCAGCGGCACGTCGGCCGCAGTCATGCTGCGGAGCGCCGCACGCGGATCAGCGCCGCGGAGCGCTTTCTCGACGCCCTCGTGGCGCACCTCGAGTCCGCGCAGGCCGTAGCCGCGCGCGCGGAGGTAGAGTTTGCGCGCACGGGTCTTCAGCTCGGTGGAGGCGGTGAGATCGACGTCCTCCTTTTCGTCGGCGTCCTGCTGGACAAACGCGTACGCGTACTGCGTGAACCCGCTCGACGCGGCGAGCAGCAAGCCCTCGTGCTTCGGGTCCTCGGCGAGGACCGTTTCCATCAGCTTCAAACTGAACGGTGCAGCGGCCTTGATCAGCTCGGGATCGTCGTCCGCGGAAAACGTCGAGCCGCCCGCGGCCAGGGCATTGCCGAGCTCCGTGACTGCAGCTTTCTTGACCGCCTGCTTTACGGCACAGCCGGAGGCGAGCCCGAGAGCGACGAGCGGCGCCACGAAACGGCAGAGGAGGGAAAGGCGCATGACGGCAGACAGAGAGCTGACGCTGGACGGAAGCGACGAGCTTTCAAAGGGGAAATGAGGGACAAATGTGTCACAACAGGCGAGGCCTATAGCACCTATACGCCTCACTCGCCCTCAGGGATGCCTCAGCTCGGCCAAGGCGAGCCCGGCGGCCCAAAGCGCGTGCCCGCTGGAAAACAGAGACCGAAGTCCTTCGCGAGAATCACCAGCAGCTCATCGGCTGTGCCAATTGGCACGTGCTCGGCGCGGCCGGTGCGGTCGCGGCGGATGAGCTCGTTGTTCAAGATCGAGAGGCGGCCCTCGGGCGTGGCGCGCGCCGCGATCAGGCGCGATTTGAAGTGCGATTGCGGGTGCGTGCTCGTGTACCAGTTGCCGACTTCGCGATCGATGACCGGCATTTCCTCGAGCGTGAATTCACACACATCGTTCCACTCACTACCGTAGAGGATCTGGTGAAACAGCCGCCCATCCTCGCGGACGATCCGACGTGTCTCATGAGTCGTGGTCAGCGGCTGGCCCGATTCGTCGAGCGGGATGGCCGAGGTGAGCGAGGCAGCGCCGATGCCGCAGTCGGTGATCCACGATGCCCCGTCGATTTCCACGCGGAGAAACAAATGTGTGCGCGCCGGCGTGAAATCCCGTGGGCGCTGCGCTCGCACCCGTGCGCTGAGCGGTGCGACACGAAAGCCGAGCGCGATCAGCACATGCTGGAGGTGACTGTTCTGCTCGAAGCAGTAGCCGCCGCGGCGCGCGTGCACGAGCTTGCGCTCAACCGCGACCGGATCGAGGTCGATGGGGCGGCCGAGCAGCACATCGAGATTTTCAAACGGAATCGACGACGCGTGCGCACCCGTGATCGCGTGCAGCACGGCGAGTGTGGGCTCGCGCGGGCCGCTGTAGCCGATGCGCGCGAAGTAGGCGTCGAGGTCGGGAGTGAAGGACATGCGTGAGGGAAACGCGCCGACCAGCGGGACGCGAAAGCGCCGCGACGTCAACGCGCGCCCACCGCACTTACTTCGCCGAGGCGATATAGTCGTCGATCACATTCTCCAGCACAGCGAGCGGGGCATTGCCGGTGCGGAGGACGACATTGTGAAACTGCTTGATATCGAACTTGGCGCCGAGCGCGGCCTTGGCCTTCGCGCGCAGCTCGAGGATTTTCAACTGCCCGACCTTGTACGAGCACGCCTGGCCGGGCCACACGATGTAGCGCTCCGTCTCCGCGACGGACATACCGTAGTCGATCACCTGCTGGCGCGTCCAATGCTTCGCGTGGAGACCGGTGTCGACGACGAGCCGGCGCGCGCGCAGCAACTCGTCGCTGAGCTGGCCGAGGTGGCCGACCTCGTCACCCTCGTACCAACCATTCTCCACGGCGAGGCGTTCCGCATAGAGCGCCCAACCCTCGCCGTGCGCGGAGACGAAACCGAACACACCATCGCGGCGAAACTGCGGCAGCGATTTTTCCTCCTGCTGCAGCGCGAGCTGGAAGTGGTGGCCGGGCACGCCCTCGTGATACGCGGTGGTGCGCATGTCGAGCAGGTCGTAGGTCGGGCCGGGCACGGGGCACCAGTAGATGCCGGGGAGAGAGCCATCCTTCGCGGGCAGCGCATAATGCGCGGCGGCGGTCGCTTCGCTAAACGCAGGCTCGCGCTTCACGACGATGGGCGCAGCGGGACGAAGATCGAAAATGAGCGCCGCGCGTTTCTCCGCATCGCGCAGGATCTGCTCGTTGCGCGCGATGATGCCGGGGCGCGGATCGGGATTGGCGGGCGGCTGAAGCGACGCTTCGACGGCGTCGACGCGCTCGTTGAACGTGCCCTGGGTGAAACCGAGCTTGGTGAGAATCGCTTCCATCTCGCCCGTGATGCGCGCGACCTCCTTGAGGCCGAGCTGGTGGACCTGCTCGGGCGTGAAGTTGGTCGTCGTCATCCGGCGCAGGTAATACGCGTACGCCTTGTCGCCATTGGGCAGGCGCCAGATGCCCGCGTCGTCGGTCGCGCGCGGCTGCTGCTCGCGCAACATCGCCTGCACACGGCGCAGCGCGGGGATCACGGAGTCGGCGACGATTTTCTCCGCGGCGGCGACGGCCTTCGCGCGATCGGCGGCAGAGATCGCGGGGAGCTTCGCGATGCGCTCGTCGAGCGTGACGACGAGTTCGTTCTTCGGCGCTGGGTCGGCGAGCAGGTGGTCGAATTGGCCGAGCGCGGATTTGTAAATGAAGCCCGGCATGAGAAAGCCGCGCTTGGCCGCATCGCGGGCGCGGTCGATGCCTTCGTCGAGATTGCCCGCCACGAGCGCGAGGCGCGCAAGGTAGTTGTCGACGTCGCGCGTGTTGCGGATCGGGTGGACCTGCGTGAGGAAATCGATGAGGCCGACGTGCCGGCCATTGAACTGATCGAAGACGAATTCGAAATCGCGGTACGTGTCGCCCTCGATCACGTCGTCGAGCGACCACTTGATGATATCGGCGGAGGCCTTCTCCGCGCCGTCGAGCTTGGCGCGGTCAAACTTCGCGAGCGCCGCGAGACCCTGCTTCGCGGCGGCGACGCGGCTGTCGCGGTAGGTGTTGCTGACCGGCGTGAGCAGGCGGTCGAGTTTGTCCTGCTCGGCGCCGGAGAAATACTGCGCCGCCGTCGCCGACTCGGGGTCCGCGCGAATCCAATCGGCGGAAAACGAATCGACCCACGCATCGAACGCCGGGTCGGCGGCAAACGCAGCGGAAACCAGCAGGGCAAACGCGAGCGGCAGGCGGAGCAGTTTCATGCGCCCAACAGAAACCGCCGCCCGCCCCGGCGCAACGCGGATGCGACGAGAGTGGCGTGCGCCTTACTTCGCCGACGCGATGTAGTCGTCGACCACGTTGCCGAGGACGGCGAGCGGGACGTTGCCGCCGCGGAGCACGGCGTTGTGAAATTCCTTGAGGTTGAATTTGTCGCCGAGCGCGGCCTTGGCCTTTGCGCGGAGCTCGAGGATTTTCAACTGGCCGATCTTGTACGCGCACGCCTGGCCGGGATTCATCACGTAGCGCTCCACCTCCTGCGCGATGATGCCGTAGTCGATGGCTTGCTGGCGCGTCCAATGCATCGCATGCAGGCCGGTGTCGACGACGAGCCGACGGGCGCGGAAGAGCTCGGCGTCGAGCTGGCCGAGGCGACCCTGGATGTCGCCCTCGTACCAGTTGTTCTCGGCGGCGAGTTGCTCGGCGTAGAGCGCCCAGCCCTCGGCAAACGCCGAGCTGGAGCCGAGCACGCTGTCGCGGCGATAGCGCGGGAGGGAGGTGAGCTCCTTCTGCAGTGCGATCTGGAAATGGTGACCGGGCACGCCTTCATGATAAACCAGCGTGCGCATCCCGGCGATGTTGAAGGTCGGGCCGGGCAGCGGCGCCCAGAATGTGCCGGGACGCGTGCCATCGTTGGCGGGTCCGGTGTAGTGCGCGGCGGCGGTTTTCTCGGTGAACGACGGCTCGCGCTGCACGACGATCGGGGCTTTGGGCCGCAGGTCGAAGACGAGCGCGGAGCGTTTCTCGGCATCGCGAAGGATCTCGTCGAAACGCGCGAGCAGGGCCGTGCGCGGATCCGGCTCGGCGGGCGGCTGGAGGGACTTGTTCAGTTTTTCGACGCGGTCTTTGACGGAGCCCTCAGTGAAACCGAGTTGACGGAGCAGGCCGTCCATCTCGCCCTCGATGCGCGCGACTTCCTTGAGGCCGAGCGCGTGGATTTCCTCGGCGGTGAGGTCGGTGGTGGTATTGCGCCGCAGGGCATTGGCGTAGGCCTTGTCGCCACCGGACAGGCGGCAGAGACCGGCGTCGTCGGTGGTCTTCGGGAGCTGCTCTTGCAGGAGAGCCTGCGCGCGCTGGAAGGCGGGGATGATGTTTGCGGCGACGATCTTCTCCGCGGCGGCGACAAATGCGGCGCGCTGCTCGGCGGAGAGGTCTTTCACTTTTGCGGCGCGTTCGTCGAGCGAAGCGACGAGCACGTTTTTCCGCGGCTCGGTGGAGAGGAAGCGCTCGAATTGGCCGAGCACCGACACGGTGATGAACTTTGGCATCAGGAAGCCGCGCCCGGCGGCGTCCTTGGCCTGCGCGATGCCTTCGTCCATCTGCGCGGCGACGAGATCGAGGCGCGCGAGGTAGTTCTCGATGTCGCGGGCGTTGCGGATCGGGTGCGTCTGGCTGAGGAAATTGACCAGCCGCACCTGCAGGCCGGCGAATTGGTTGAAGACGAAATTGTAGTCGGAAAACGGCTCGCTGTTCACCGTCTCATTGAGCTGCCAGTCGATGATCGCAGCGGAGATGCGCTGGGTCGCGTCGAGCTTGGTGCGGTCAAAGTCCTTGAGTTCGGTGAGGGCTTTCTTCGCGGCGGCGACGCGCGAGGCGCGATAGACGCGGGTGAACGGCGTGAGCTGGCCGTCGAGGGCGTCTTGCTCGGCGCCGGTGAAATACTGTGAAATGGTGGCGCTCGTGGGACTGGCGCGGACCGTGTCGGTTGCGAGCTGGTCGGCCCACTTGTCGAAGGCGGCATCGGCGGCGCGAAGCGCGGGGGCGAGCGCGGAGAGGGTGAGCAGCGCGGTCAGCAATCGGGGAATTCTCATGCCCGCAGCAAGCACACCCCGCGCCGGGTCCGCAACGGTCAAGCGACGAATGGGTGTTACACAGTCTGGACTGGTGCGTCTCGGAAAATTGAGCCACGGTGCGCCACTCCCCAAAAAATCATGGCTGAAAAAATCGGTTTCGTGGGCGTCGGTCGCATGGGCGGCAACATGGCGCGACGTTTGAAAGACTGTGGTTACGCAGTGACCGCGGTGTATGATGTGCATGCGCCCGCGGCTGCGGAGCTGGCGAAGGAACTCGGCGCGCAGCACGCGACGCGCCTTGCCGACGTAACCGCCGCTGCTGATCTTGTGATCACGGTCGTGACCGACGATGCCGCGCAGCTCGGGGTGTTTGCCGAGAGCGGCGACTCGCTCCTCACGGGAGCGAACGGAAAAATCTTCATCAACTGCGCGACGATCTCGCCCGCGACGCACGTCGAGGTGGAGCGCCGCGCGAAGGCGGTCGGCGCCGTGCCACTCGAGGGCTGCATGGCCTCGTCGATCCCGCAGGCGCGCAACGGCACGCTCTATCTCATGTGCGGCGGCGATCAGGCGGCCTTTGAGAAAGTGAAGCCCGTGCTCGAAAAGCTCAGCACCGCGCTGCGCTACATTGGGCCCGCCGGCCGCGCCGCGCAGGTGAAGGCGCTCGTGAACATGGTGATGAACATCAATACGGCCGGTCTCGCCGAAGGTCTCGGCCTGGGCGCTGCGCTCGGGCTCGATCTCGACATGTTGCGCGAGGTGTTTCTCCAGACCGGCGCCAACTCGCAGGTGCTCAAGACCGATGGCGAGGACATGCAGAACCGCGCGCACGATTGCTACTTCTCCGCCTCGCATGCAGCGAAGGACTCGGGTATCGCGCTCGTGCTCGGCAGTGGTGCGGGCTTGAAGCTCCCGCTCGCCGCCGCGACGAAGGCGCAGTACGACCGCATGGTCACGCTCGGCCTCGGCGGTCTCGACAAGAGCGGCATCGCCGAGCTGACCTTCCCCGGCCGCAAAGGTCAGTGAAGCGGCCGCGCCGCGAGCCAGCCGTACGCCGCGGCGTAGATCACGCACTCGGCGATCAGGAGCGCGAAGCCGATCCGCAGCCATGCGTTGGCGAGGGTCGGCCGCACGCCGAGCCAGGGCAGCACCACGGCGCGTCCACCCCAGAATAGGGCGGTCGCGCCACACACTGCCCGCGCGAGTGGCGTGCCCGAGATCAGCTCCGGCGCAAACGCGACGGAGAATAGCCCTAACACGGCGATGACGGCGCCGATGGAAACGTTCTGCGCGACGGCGAAGCGCCGGTGAATCGGCGGGAGCGCGGCGAGATTTTTCTCCCAGTCCGGCGGGATCGGTGTGAAGCACGCGAGGGTGAGCGTGACGAAGTGAAACACACCGGCGGTGCGCACGCCGAGGAGCCAGAGGGAGTCGGACATGCGGTGAGTCTGCGCGCAGCGGCGGACGATGACGAGCCGGGTTTTGGCGCGGGAAATGGGTCAGTCACCTACGCCAGTTTGCGTAGGCCGCGGAGTTGGGTGCGGCTTGTCGCGAGTGCGACCCTCGCGCATAAAATCGTCACCCTTTTCGCTTATGAAATCTTCACGCTGGCTCCGGTGTTGCGCGGTTGTGGTGGTAGCAAACATCGCGGCCTTCGCGCGGGCCGACGACAACGACAAGGAGATCGAGGCGCTTCGCGCGAAGGTGAAAAACGGCGACATCGAGGCGATGAACGACCTCGCAGAAAGCTCTGGCATCGAGGACGCGGAGGCCGTGCGTCTTCTCAAAACGGCGGCGGAGAAAGGCCATGCCATGGCGCAGTTCAATTACGGCCGGCGCATGCGCTGGGGCGAAGGCATGGAGGCCAACCCGGCGGAGGCACTCAAATGGTTCGTGAAGTCCGCGGAGCAGGGCGTGCCCACGGCGATGAGCGTGGCCGCGCGCATGTACGATGAAGAGGGCAGCCCGCTGCGCAATCTGGTGCAGGCGCTCCGATGGTTTTGCGCGGCAGCGGAGAAGGGCGAGGAAGATACGTCGCTTGAGGCCGGGCGGCGCTACATGGAAGGCATCGGCACGAAACCCGATCCAGTGCAGGCGGTGAAGTGGCTGATGATGTCGCACGCCGAGGGCAACCTGGAGGCGGACAGGCTATTGAAGATGCTGATCGAAAAAGACCCGACGTTGGTCGCGCGCGTGACAGCGAAAGCGCCACCGGAGACGCAGGCGGTGATCGCCAAAGCCAAGGCCGGCGATGCGAAAGCGCAGCTCGCGCTCGGCAAGCTTTGCACCGAGGGCCAAGGTGGACTCCTGCCCGACCTCAAGCAGGGTGCCGAGTGGCTGCAGAAGTCTGCGGCGCAAGGTTTGGCCGAGGCGCAGTTTGAATTGAGCCAGCACTTCGAGGCCGGCACCGGGGTCGAGGAGAGCGAGGAGAAATCTGTCGAGTGGCTCCGCAAGTCCGCGGACCAAAAATATCCGCCCGCGCTGGTGAAGCTCGCGATCGCGCACATGGGCGGACGCGGCGTGAAGGAAGATCGCGACGAGTCGGCGCGCCTGCTGCGCGCGGCGGCCGAGCAGGGCTACATCGGCGCGATGATCGAGCTGGGAAATTTCCATCGCCACGGCGGTTATCCGCCGGAGAGCGATGCGCTGAAATGGTACCTGCGCGCAGCCGAGCTCGGCAGCGGTGTCGGTATGATGGACGCAGCTTCGGTGTACGCGCAGAACCTCGAGTACGATAACGCGTTCAAGTGGCTCAAGATCGCAAAGGACAAGGGCAACGAAGAGGCGGCGGACCGGATCGAAGAGTTGAACCAAAGGATCGCCGACGCACCGCGACGTGAGGCGGAGGCGAAGCAGGCCGCGGAGAAACTCGCCGCGGAAGAAAAAGCTCGCGCCGAAGCTGAGGCCAACAAGCCGGAGAAGAAACTCGCGCTGGCGAAGGACGATTTCGAATACGCGTTTCTCATCGCGCCGGATCTCCCGCGCCGGGAGGACGCGGTGAAACAGTTTTCTCGGGCGGTGCGAGCAATCAGTATCTCCAGCGATGAGCAGGACGAGTTCATTCTGAGCGCGCTCATTCCGAAAGCGGAGGCGAATCCGAAGGAGATCGCATCATACCTGCTCGCCATCGATGGCACGATCAAGCGGCCGGTGATCGACCGGGTGCTGCCCGCGTCATTGCAGAGCCCGATGCAACAAGGACTGAACTATTTTGCGCAGGGCTATATGAAACGGCGCGACGAGGAGATCGCGATGCACGACACCGAGGTGCGCGCGAAGGGCGGCGACGGCGGGGCGCAGTACCAGATGGCGGTGTTCTATCTGAAGAACCCCATCGTGCAAAACCGCGTGACGGCCATCGACTGGCTGAAAAAATCGGCCGCGAGCAACTATGCCGATGCCACCAAGCTCCTGCGAGCGTTCGGGGTCGAGGAGTACAACGCCGGCGTCGAGGTGTACAAAGCCAAGAAGTATCCCGAGGCGATGCGCCATTTCATACTCGCGAGCGAGATGGGGGTGCATGAGGGCGAGTACTTCGTCGGCTTGATCCTCAAGGATGGCAATGGCCTGCCGCGTCGCAATCAAGAGGAGGGCGTGAAATGGCTGCAGGCTTCGATGGACCACGGCGATGCCCGCGGCGTGAGTGCGATGGCGGATCGATACGCCACGGGCCAAGGGGTGCCGAAGGATTACGCCAAAGCCGCTGAGCTTTATCGCAAGGGCGCCGAGGCAGGCCTAGGATCCGCGATGCGCGAATACGGTCGGATGCTCGTGTTCGGACGCGGGGTCGCGCGCGACGAGAAAGCGGCGCTGGAGTGGTTCGAGAAAGCGATCGCCAAGGAGGATCCCGAGGCGAAGCAGTGGAAGACCCTGCTCACTCTGGATTCCCCGCTGGAAGATCGGGCTGAGGCGGCATGGTATTACTCCGGCACGACGATTGTGGAGGAGGCCGGGCCGATTTTTGGCAACCCCGAGCAATGGCTGGCCTACGCGGCGCTGCTGGGCCACGAGGAAGCCAAGAAACTCTCGGGCACCTGGCATTTCGCGCTGCATAATTTCACCGAGCCGCCGGAGTCGCACAATGCCTTCGTCGCTGGGACGGAGAAGAACTACGTCGAAGCGCTGAAGCAGTGGAAGCTGGCGGCGGACAAGGGCAGCGCCTATGCGATGAGCAACGTCGCGCGGCTCTATCGATTCGGCGCGGAAGGCGTCCCGCAGGATTGGAGCGCGGCCGAGGAGTGGTATCGCAAGTGCGCCGACCAGGGTTATCTGTACGGCCACGTGGGGGCGCGCTTGTCGCACGGCCGCGTGCTGTTTGCCCAGGCCGAAAAGCAGCGGGAAGCGGGCAAGCTCAAGGAGGCCTTCGATCTTTATCAGCAGTCGGCGAAGCTCGCCTGCGGCCGGGCGATGACCGAGCTCGCGGTGTGCTACGAGCACAGCATGGGCGATTTCCTCCAAGAGGACATGGACATGGCCCTCAAGTGGGCCAAGCGCGCCGTCGATTACGACAGCGAGGGCAACAGCAATACGGTGAAGCGTATCACCGCGAAGCTGCCCGGCCGCGCGGAGCTGGCCAAGGCGTTCGAGGCCCATGATCGCAACGAGCGTCGCGAGTGGCTGCAGAAAGCCGTCGACCTCGGCAACTCCACTGCGATGGGCGATCTTGGCCGCATCTATCAAATGGGCGAGGGCGTCCCGAAGGACGAGCAGAAGGCCATGGAGCTCTACGAGCGCGGCGCGGCGCTCCTCGATGAGGGTGCCAGCATCGGGCTGAATTTGATGAAGCTCAGTCTCAAGGGCCGCGCGCCGAAACCGGCCGAGGTTGCGCCGCCACCGGAACCGGCACCCGCTCCGGCGAGTGTCGTGCAATCGAAGGCGCTAACCTCGAATCGCACCAAGCGATCAGCCAGTGCGACTCCAGCGCAGGATACGACGAAGGAAGAAAAGAAAGAGATCGTGTTGACGGCGGACGACTACTGGCGAAACGCGAAATTTATGGGATCGATGAAGCTCTTCGAAGATGCGACGAAGGCGATGCTCAAGGCCGCGGAGATCGCTGAGACGGGCAGTCCCGAGACTCGGTACAATCTCGCGGGCATGATCATGCAGGGCTCGCTCGGTGTGCCGAAGGACGAGTCGCGTGGGCGTGCATTGTTGGTGTCGTCGGCCAAGGATGGTTTCGCGCCGGCGCAGCTTGATTACGCGCGGGCACTGATGGACGGCTTGCTGGGCTTCGTGAAGGATCAGGCCAAGGGCGAAGCGATCATGAAGGAACTCGTCGATCATGCCGAAGGCATCCGGCGCGAGGCGCGGCACGTGATCGCCCTCATGATGATCCAAGGCATGCCGCCTGTGGCGCAGGATAAAGCGCGGGGCTTCGGCTTGCTGGAGCAGTGCGTGGAGGAAGAGCTGCCGATCTCAAAATTTGAACTCGGTAAAGCCTTGCTCACCGGTCTCCCACCGGAACTGCGGGCCGATCCCGCGCGCGGCATCATGCTGCTGAAATCGGTCGCCGATGGCGGAGCCGGTGAGGCGATGGCCGTGCTCGCGCAAGTCTACGAGCGCGGCATCGGCGTCCCCGCCGATCAGAAGGAAGCACTCGTGTGGTACGAGAAGGCCGCGAAAACCGGTCTGCCCGGCGCGACCGCCGCCGCGGAGCAACTGAAGGCGAAACTCGACGCGGAAGCGGCAGCGAAGAAGTGAAGTGGGCGGGCGCGCTCCCGCCCTGAGCGAGAGCGCGTCGCCGGGAAAATCAGGCCGTGGCGGTTTTTCCGCGGCGCGCCTCGCTCTGGCGCACCATTTCGCTGAGATCGGCGGCGGGGCGGATTTCCCACGGGCCGAATTTCGCGCCGGGGTGTTTCGAGATCAGCTCGACGGCGTGGTTTAGGTCGCGCGCCTCGAGGATCATGATGCCGCCGAGCTGCTCCTTGGTCTCGGCGAAGGGGCCGTCGGTGGCGACGACGCGGCCGTTGGTGTAGCGCAGCGTCATCGCCGTGTCGGGCGACTGCAGGGCCTCGCCGCCCTTGAAGTGCCCGTTGGCGCGGAGCACGTCGTCGTAGGCGAAGCAGCTGTCCATCATGGCGTGGGCCTCGGCCCCGGCGGTGCAGGGGCCGAAGACCTGGGGATCGATGTAACCGAGGCAGATGTATTTCATGGTATTTGAGGGAGTGAAGCGCCCGGGATTGGGCGGCATTCATAGAGTAGTCGAATGGGTGGGGCAGATTTCGACCGGCTCGCGAAAATAATTTCAGCCGAGTTCGCGCAGGCGCTTTTCGAGGAAACGCTTCTCCGGCTCAGATTGGGCCAAGGCGCACGCTTGTTCGTAAGCCGCACGCGCTTCGGCGGCGCGACCGAGCCGGCGGTAGAGGTCAGCGCGGGCCGAGTGGACGAGGTAGTAATCACGTAGCTCGCCGCGCGCGAGCAGTGCATCGATGAGCGCGAGTCCGGCCGCGGGGCCTCGGTGCATCGCGACAGCGACCGCATGATTGAGTTCGATGACGGGTGAGGGCTGCAGCGCGAGCAGCGCGGCGTAGAGCGCGCAGATTTGCCGCCAGTCGGTTGCCTCCGCGGTCGGGGCCTCGGCGTGCACCGCGGCGATGGCGGCTTGCAAGGTGTAGGGGCCGAAGCGCCGCGTGGTCAGCGCCCGCTCGACGAGCGCGATGCCCTCGCGAATCTGCTGCTGATGCCACGTCGAGCGGTCCTGTTGCTCCAGCAGGACGAGTTCGCCATCGGCGGTGGTGCGGGCGGCACGGCGTGCTTCGTGCAGCAGCATGAGCGCGAGAAGGCCGATAACTTCCGGCTCGGGTAACAAATCGAGTAGCACGCGCCCGAGGCGGATGGCTTCGCTCGATAGCTCGGCGCGCATGAGGGCGGGACCGGAGGACGCCGAGTAGCCTTCGTTGAATAGCAGGTACACCACGGCGAGCACGGTGCTCAGGCGCTCGGGCAGCTCCGCGCCGGAGGGAACTTGGTAGGGGATTCGTTCGTCGCGAATCTTGGCCTTCGCCCGGACGATGCGCTGCGCGATGGTCGGCGCGGTGGTGAGAAAGGCGCGGGCGATTTCCTCGGTGGTTAGGCCGCACACTTCACGCAGCGTGAGCGCGGCACGGGCTTCGGGCGGCAGCGCGGGATGGCCGCAGGTGAAGATGAGTTTGAGGCGATCGTCGGGCAGCTCGCCGTCTTCGGCGGCGGGGACGGGGTCGCCCGCGTGGAGAGTGTCCGCGATGTGGTTTTGCGAGGCATCGAAGCGCGTGCGGCGACGGATCGCGTCGATGGCCTTGAAACGTGCGGTCGAGACCAGCCACGCGCGCGGGTTGGCGGGCAGATCATCGACGCGCCACTGCTGAAGGGCAGCGCTGAAGGCATCGTGCATCGCATCCTCGGCCAGCTCGAAGTCGCCGAGCAGGCGGATGAGCGTGGCGCGGATGCGTCCGGCCTCCGCGCGATACACGGCGTCGAGATGGGGGCGAAGATCGAGCGGCGCAGACTCGGACATGCGGGAGGTCGAGGAGAGCGGAAGACAACAGGCGGCGGCAAGCGTAGTTAGTGCTTGGGCGCGGGCAGCGTGTCGGTGTGCAGCGCGATACCGCTGAGACGTTTTTCCCGCGCGGCGGAGAGGAGCGCGAAGAGATAGGGCGCGGCGACGGCGGGCGCGAGGCCGGCAGGGCGGATATTTGAGACGCAGTTTCGCTCGGCGTTGGTGAGACCGGGGCGCGGGGCGTATTCGAAATACGCGCCGAGGCTGTCGGGCGTACCGAGACCCGGGCGTTCGCCGAGGAGGATGAGGGCGAGCTTGGCTCGGAAGGCCGCGCCAATTTCGTCGAGCAGCGCGACGCGCGCGAGGCGCACGATGCAGATCGGCGCGATTGACCACTGAGCAGCGTTGAGGAGAGGGAGCAGCGCGGCGAGGAGTGGAGGAGCCTGCTGCTCGGCGGCGAGGGCGGAGAGGCCGTCACTCACGATGATGACGAGATCGTGCTCGCGCGGAGCGAGCGTGACGAGCTGTGCGGCAGAATTAGCGGAGAGCTGGCGGCCGAGATCGGGGCGTCGGAGATAGGTCGCGCGGTCGGGAGCGGCGCTGTTGAGGAGGAGCGTTTCGGCGCCGAGCGTGCAGAATTGATCGGAAAGTTTTTCAGCAGCGAAGGGCGCGTGCACGGCGTCGCGCGCGAGAGCGTGATCGTGAGCGAAGCCTAGGACCTCGCGGGTGGGCAGGCTGCCGCCCGTAGTGCCAATGGCGATACGCGCGGCGGTGAAGCGCCGGAGGTGGAGCCACGGGGCGGGTTCGCTGGCACTCATGACGGGAAGCGCGTGTCACCGAGCAGGCGGTGCGTGGCGCGAATGGGGAGGAGTTGCTGCTGTCGTTGGATACTCATCTGCTCCAGCCACACCTCGAACTCGGGCGCGGGACGCAGGCCGAGGAGTTGGCGCAGGTAGTGGGCGTCGTGGAAACTCGTGCTCTGGTAGCCGAGCATGATGTCGTCGGCGCCGGGGACGCCCATGATGTAGTTCACGCCTGCGGTGCCGAGGAGTGTGAGAAGGTTGTCCATGTCGTCTTGATCGGCCTCGGCGTGGTTGGTGTAGCAGACATCGACGCCCATTGGCAGGCCGAGGAGTTTGCCGCAGAAGTGATCTTCGAGTCCGGCGCGGGTGATCTGCTTGCCGTCGTAGAGATACTCGGGGCCGATGAAGCCGACGACGGTGTTGACCAAGAACGGATCGAAGACGCGTGCGACGGCGTAGGCGCGGGCTTCGAGCGTTTGCTGGTCGATGCCGTGGTGCGCGTCGGCCGAGAGGCACGAGCCTTGGCCGGTCTCGAAATACATGACGTTGCGCGAGGTCGTGCGCTTCAGGCTAAGCGCGGCGTCGCGCGCTTCGCGGAGGAGCGAGAGCGTGACGCCGAAGCTGCGGTTGGCGGCCTCGGTGCCGGCGATACTTTGGAAAATCAAGTCGACCGGCGCGCCGCGCTCCAGCGCGCGGAGCTGCGTAGTGATGTGCGCGAGCACGCAGGATTGCGTCGGGATGCGATACGTCTGGATCAGCTCGTCGATGAGCTTGAGCAGCGTCGTGACGCGCTCGACGGAGTCGGTGGCGGGGTTGATGCCGATGACGGCGTCGCCCGCGCCGAGCAGCAGGCCGTCGAGCATCGAGGCGGCGATGCCATGGACGTCATCCGTCGGATGATTGGGCTGGAGCCGCGTGGCGAGGCAGCCGGGAAAGCCGAGCGTGCTGCGAAAACGAGTGACGACAGTGCATTTGCGCGCGACGAGGATGAGGTCCTGATTGCGCATGAGTTTGCTGACCGCGGCGACCATCTCGGGCGTAAGGCCCGGTGCGAGCATCATCAATGCGGAGGCATCAGTCTCGTAGCGCAGGAGCCAATCGCGAAATGCGCCGATGGTGAGATCGCGTACGGAGGCAAATGCGCCTTGGTCGTGGCCATCGATAATCAGCCGCGTGACCTCGTCGGCCTCGTAGGGAATCAGCGGTTCGGCGAGAAACTGAGTCAGGGGGATCTCGGCGAGGACGTGTTGCGCGGCGGAGCGCTCGGCGGCATCAGCGGCGGCAAGAGCCGCGAGCTGATCGCCCGAGCGGAGCGGTGAGGCCTTCGCGAGGACGGTGCGCAGATCGGGAAACGTATACGTCTTGCCGCGAAGCGTGACCCGATAGGATGACATCCCCGCAGCATAAGCATAACGCGTGCGGGCGGCGAGTGACGTTTGGGCGACGAACGTCAGGTTTTCTTAGCCACAGATTACACAGATGGGCACAGATGACCGGACCTCTATCGGTGCCCATCTGTGTAATCTGTGGCAAAAAAAGGCCGCGGCAGTTAGCCGCGGCCTAGTGATTAGAAATCGTCTTAGGCTATCTCACTCCTCCGGGATGCGCATGCCGTAGAAGCTGCGGTAGACGAAGACTAGCGCGATGAGGAAGAAGAAGCCGCCGATGGCGTGCTTCAGGTTGGCGTCGGTCATGGTCACCGCGATCTCGACGGCGAGGAGGCCGAAGAGGGTGGTGAACTTGATCACGGGATTCATCGCGACGGACGAGGTGTCTTTGAACGGATCGCCCACGGTGTCGCCCACGACGGTCGCGGCGTGGAGGTCGGTGCCCTTTTGGCGGAGTTCGACCTCGACGATCTTCTTCGCGTTGTCCCAAGCGCCGCCGGCGTTGGCCATGAAGATGGCTTGGAAGAGACCGAAGAATGCGATGCCGACGAGGTAGCCGATGAAGAAGTACGCGTTGAAGAACGGCAGCGCGAGCGCGAGGCAGAACACCACGATGAAGATATTCCACATGCCCTTCTGCGCGTACACGGTGCAGATGCGGACGACCTCCTTAGAGTCCTTCTCGGAGGCGGTCTTCGCGTCGAGCTTCATGTTCTCCTTGATGTACACGACCGCGCGATACGCGCCGGTGACGACGGCCTGGCACGAGGCACCGGTGAACCAATAGATCACGCTGCCGCCCATGATGAGGCCGAGGATGATCTCGGGCTGCACAATGGAGAGCTTCGGGATCACGTTGCCGAAGAGATTTTCGAGCAGCATGATGATGCCGAAGACCATCGTGGTCGCGCCGACGACCGCGGTGCCGATGAGCACGGGCTTGGCGGTGGCCTTGAAGGTGTTGCCCGCGCCGTCGCCCTTTTCGAGCTGGTGCTTGGCGTTTTCGAAGTCGGGCTTGAAACGGAAGTCGCGCTCGATCTCGGCTTCGATGCCCGGGCGGCCCTCGATCTGCGAGAGCTCGTAAACGGATTGGGCGTTGTCGGTGACGGGGCCGTAGCTGTCGACCGCGATGGTCACCGGGCCCATGCCGAGGAAGCCGAAGGCCACGAGGCCGAACGCGAAGATCGGCGTGGCGAAGAGGAACTTGTCCGGCATGATCGAGAGCAGCGCGGGATTCTGCGAGAAGTAGTACGAGATCCACATCAGCACGATCAGCACGAGCCCCATCCAGAACGCGGAGAAGTTGCCCGCCACGAGACCCGAGAGAATGTTGAGCGAGGCGCCGCCGTGCTTGGAGGAGTTGGTGACTTCCTTCACGTGGCGCGAATTGGTGCTCACGAAAACCTTCGTGAATTCCGGGATCAGCGCGCCGGCGACCGTGCCGCAACTAATGATGGCCGAGAGCACCCACCACAGGTCGGCGTTGAAGCCGGTCTGATGCGCGAGCAGGAAGTACGACGCGGCAAACGTGATCGCGATCGAGACCGCGGATGTGAGCCACACGAGATGCGTGAGGGGCGCTTCGAAATCGAAATCTTTCAGGCTGCCGTACTTCGCCTTGCTCAGGCCCTCGTTGAGGAAATACGAGACGAGCGACGTGACGATCATCAGCGCGCGCATCGTGAAGAGCCAGATGATGAGGATCGCGCAGGCGGAGGGATTGGCGGCGAGGGCGAGGGCGAGGAACGAGATCAGCGCGACGCCAGTAACGCCGTAGGTCTCGAAGCCGTCGGCGGTCGGCCCGACGGAGTCGCCGGCGTTGTCACCGGTGCAGTCGGCGATCACGCCGGGATTCTTTGGGTCGTCCTCGGGGAGCTTGAAGACGATCTTCATGAGATCGGAGCCGATGTCGGCGATCTTGGTGAAGATGCCGCCGCAGATGCGCAGCACCGAGGCGCCGAGCGATTCACCGACCGCGAAGCCGATGAAGCACGGCCCCACGAGATCGAGCGGCAGGAACACCAGGATGCAGATCATGAAAAACAACTCTACGCACACCAGCAGCAGGCCCACGCTCATGCCGGAGCGGAGCGGGATGCCGAGCGTGGCGAGGGGATTGCCCTGCAGCGCGGAAAACGCAGCGCGGGAATTGGCGACCGTGTTGATGCGGATGCCGAACCATGCGACCCCGTACGAACCGAGGATGCCGAGGATCGATGCGAGCAGGATCACGAGCACGTGGCCGATCGTGTTGTGCTCAAGGACTGCGAAGTAGTAGAAGATGCAGGCGGCGATGAGCACCCACAGGATCGCGAGGAACTTGCCTTGGGTAAACAGGTAGGTCTTGCACGTTTCCCAGATGATATTGGAGACGTTGCCCATCGAGGCATGCACGGGCAGCGCCTTGGTCTGCGTATATTGGAGCAGGCCGAAGATCGCGCCGAGGATACATATCACGAGGCCGAGATACATGAGCGTGATGCCGCTCATGCCTCCCAAGCCGTCAAACCGCACCTGAGTCAGGTCCGGTATTTTGATGTCGGCCTCGCTCGCGCGAGCGACCGAAGTGAGGGACACAGCCAAAGCAGTAGCTGCTCCCATCTGCCACAATTTCGAGGGTTTCATTTAGGGGATTTTTTGTACCCGGGGTATTTTGGGTGATAAAAACAAACCGGTGTACGGCCTTGGCCGCGAGCGTTTTCTGACGCTCAGCCGGGCGAAAAGCCCGACTTGTCAGCGGACAGTCGGGTATAACCGGAGCAGGATGCGTAGATTTCAGTTTTGCCCCGGCGGGCCGATTGAATAAACAGGCTAGTCCGTGACGAAACCCCGACCCGCTCTCTCTGCCCGCGGCGCCGCCGTTTGGCGAGCCGTGTGGGGCATTGCTTTGATTGGGTTGATCGCGGTGGCGTCGGCGCAGGAAGCGGCTGCGGTCTACCGGCCCCAGCTCAAGCTGCCGTTGGAGCAACGCCAGCCGCTGATCGTGGGCGCGGTCGACGATAGCTACCCCTACAGTTTCCGCGATGAACAGGGACAACTCACCGGATTTGCGATCGATCTGAGCGATGCCGTGGCGCGCGTGATGCACCTGCAGGTGAAGCGCGTGGCGATGACGGGGCACGAACTCCATGACAGATTTAGGCAGGGAGAGTTCGACTTCCTGCAGGCCTATAGCGACTCCCCGACCCGCGAAGGCTATGCGGGTTTCTCAGTGCCGTTTCTCACGCTGCAGGGCACGCTCTTCGTCCAGAAGCGCGACAACCCGATCCATCAAGTCGCGGATCTGAACGGCCGCGATTTCGCGATCATCGGTGTGGGCAGCATGGGTGAATCGTTTCTCGCGGATCACGGACTCCATCCGAATCTCGTGCACGTGAGTTCGTCGGAGGAGGCGCTGCAGCTCGTGGATTCGGGCCGCTGTGTGGGCGTCTTCGTATCGCACCTGACGGCGCTCTCGGTGATCGACCGGAAGGGCCTGGGCAACGTGGCGATGTTTGGCGAGCCGCTGTCGGGCTACGATATCCGCCACTGCCTATCGGTGCACGAAGGCGACTCGCTCCTTCTCGCGCGGCTCAACGAAGGCCTCGCGATCCTGCACCGCACGGGCGAGTTCGATACGATTTACCGGAAATGGTTCGGGCGCTTCGAGCGTTCGCAGTTCAGTCGCGAGCAAGTGTTCGCCTACGGCGCAGCGGCTCTGGCACTGGCTTTCGTCGTGGCGCTCTGGGGTTTCCTCCGGCAGCGCGTGCTGCGCAAGCGTATTGCCGGACAGGCGGAGGAGCTCGCGGAAAAGGAAGCGCTCCTCCAAGCGCTCTACGACAATATCCCGATGGCCATGGCCGTGCTCGAGGCCGGCGACGACGGCCCGACCGTGCTTACTGTAAATCGTGAGGCGCAGAACTGCTTCGGCGTGCGCCCGGTGGCGGCGCGGGGCGAGCCGCTCACCGCGCTCGGCCTGACGCCGGAGCTGAGGGATCTAAGCAAGGATCTGCTGGCCCATTGGCCGCAGGCGGGATCGATCGTCCGCGAAGAGCGGCGGGTGCTCGGGATGCGAAAGACCTTTGTGTTCACGCTCGTGCCGCTCGCGCCTGGGACGCCCGGTCGCGCGCGCCTCTGCGTGCTCGCGGAAGATGTGACGGATCGCCGCCGGCTCGACGAAGAGCTGGCCCGGTCTCGCAAGCTCCGCGCGGTCGGCGAGCTGGTTGGCGGCATTGCGCACGAGTTCAACAATCTCCTCACGCCCGTGATGCTCAAGGTTGGCGAGATCCAGCTCGATTGGGCCACCGACACGCGTCTCCAGGGCGAGGTGGCGGTGATTCTCCAAGCCGTGCGGCGCGCGTCGGAGCTCACGCGTCGTCTGCTTACTTTCGGCCGCAAGGTCGAGCAGCGCGCCGAGGCGGTGCAACTGGGCTCGGTGGTCGCGGGCTGCTTCGACTTGCTCCGCCAGACCGTGGATCGCCGCATCGTCTGGGAAAGTTCGGTGCCGGAGGATTTGCGGCCGCTGACTTTCAACGCCACCGATCTCAATCAGATCCTGCTTAATCTGCTGCTCAACGCGCGCGACACGCTCGTCGACAAATTCGCCCAGTCGCGCGGCGATTGGGTGCCACGCATCTCGGTCGAGGTCGTCGAGCTCCCGCCCGAGGCGGCCAATGAGCACGAGACTCCCGAGCATGGACCCTTGCTCGGCTGGCAGCGGCTCACCGTGCGCGACAATGGCATGGGTATGTCGGCCGAAGTGCGCGAGCGCGTGTTCGAGCCTTTTTATACCACCAAGGAAGTGGGCAAAGGCACTGGTCTGGGTCTCGCGACCGTGTGGCACCTCGTCACGGAGTCGGGCGGGCATATCGACCTCGAATCGCGGCCGGGCGAAGGCTCGGCGTTTCACCTGTTGTTTCCCGTCTACGCTGGGCCGGTCGCTCCGACCTCAGCCACTTCGTCACCGATCCCACCACCGACGCGCGCGGCGCGGGTCTTTCTCGCGGAGGACGAGAAACTCGTCGCGCGCACGGTCATCGCCGCGCTCCACCGCGCCGGGCACCAGGTCGTGCATAGCGAGGACGGCGCGGCGGCGTGGAAACATCTCGAGGAACACCTCGGCGACTACGATCTGCTCGCCTTCGATGTGAACATGCCCGGCATCGACGGCATCGAGCTGACGCGCAGGGTGCGTGCGACCGGGCGCTTCCGTGGCTGCGTGATGATTTTGAGCGGTCGCTTATCTGGCCCAGAGATGCACGCGCTCGCCGAGCTGAGCGTGGACCGCGTGTTGCCGAAACCATTTACGCTCGATGAATTCCTCGGTGCGGTAAGAGACAGCCTGCAGACGGCGGCGGGGCGGTGAGTGGCTGAAGACGGCGCTTTTGCTAAGCGCGAAGACGCGAAGCTGGCGAAGGTTCACGAAGGAAAGCCACGGTTGAGCAGATACGATAAGGAGCTGCACACGATTGCTGCCTTGGTGGGGACGCGGCGCCCTCGCCGCGTGGTTCGGCCGGATGTTGCGAGCGAGCTCGCAGCCCACAGTTCGCGGTTGCCAACCACTCGCCGATGTAAAGGGGCGGGGTGTTCTGGTGAGAATCAAGCCACCCGGCGAGGGCTCTGCGTCCCCAACCTAACCGCTGCAGACCGCGATCAGTTCTGCGCGAACGGGCGGCGGGTTTTGCGACGTAGCGCGATGACGGCGAGGGCGCTGGCTCCGACGAAGAGGGACCATGTCGACGGCTCGGGGATCGCCGTAAGCGAGAAGGGCGCGCTGTTGGAGTCGAAGATGTAAACTTCGCGCATCGAGGCATCGCTGGTGACGGTGGCTCCGCTGTCCGTGGGACCGGCGAAGAGGCCGAAGATCGCGTAGTCGCCGACGGTCGCGCCAGCGATCGAGTTGAGCACGACGTTCATGTTCAAGCCGGTGATCGAAACATTTACGGTCGAGCCGATCAGGCCCGTGGAGCTCGAGGTCACTCCTGTGGAGACCGCGCCATCGAAGTAGCTCAGCCCCGTCCACCACGTGCTCAGGCTGGAGGAGTTGGAAAAGGGGCTGCCGGTCGCGCCGTAGTAATTGAGCACGAGATCGGGCAGGCCGTTGCCGCTCGGGTCGTTGTTGATGAGGTCGGAAAGATAGAAGCTGAACGTCAAGCCCGTGGCGGAGGAGGCGGCGGCTTTGAGATCGGAAGTGACCTGAAACTCGATGAATGCGCGCGCCGAGCGTTGATTGGATGGGTCGCCGTTGTAGCTCCGCTGCGGACCGGTTTCGGCGATGCCGCTGCTCAAGTCCTGCGTGAAGTTGAGATTGTAGGAGTTGCTCTGAGTGCCGGAGAGTCCCGTGGCGGCCAGCGTGGCATTGACGGTCACTTGGGCGCGCGTGGCGGCAAGTCCGGCCAAGAAGACGACGACTAGTCCCAGCCAGCGGCAGCGCTCGTGAATCATAGATAGACCTAGGACAGCGTAGAGCGTGCCTTCGGTCAATATTGCCCGCAATGTGAAGCGGGTATGCTGCTCAGGGCTTTTCCATCTCGGCGAGCTTCGTCGCGGCGTCTTCCCATGCCTTGGTAGCGCTGGTGATTTGGTCGACGACGGAGCTCAGTTCGCGGTTAAGGTGGTGAAATTTGCCCTTGTCGGCGTAGGTCTCGGGGGCTTCGAGGTCGGCGGTGATTTCGGCCTGCTTGGCTTCGAGATCGACGACGGCTTTTTCGAGCTGGCCGACGTGCTCGCGGAATTTGCGAATTTCGTTGGGCGTGGCCTTTTTCGCGACAGGCGCGGGTGCAGCGGCGGCTTTCGCGGGCGCAGCCTTTTCCTGCTGCTGCGGGCGGGCATCGGTGAAGCCGGCAGTGATCGCGGCGCGGGCGTCGGTGGCCTTCGACTTTTCGAGGTAGTAGTCGTAGTTGCCTGCGTAGGGTGTGAGGCGGCCGCTGTGGACGTGAAGGACGTTTTCGGCGAGCTGCTTGATGAAATGGACGTCGTGACTGATGAAGATCAGTGTGCCCTCGTAGTTCTTGAGCGCGCCGATGAGCGCGTCGATGGACTGGATATCGAGGTGGGTCGTGGGCTCGTCCATCAGCAGCAGATTCGGCGGCTTCACGAGCAGGCGGGCGAGGGCGAGACGGGATTTTTCACCGCCGGAGAGAACGCCGATGGGCTTGTAGACATCGTCCTTGCGGAAGAGGAAGGCGCCGAGGATGGCGCGGGCCTGCTGCTCGGTGAGCTGGTTTTCGACCGTGCGCAGCTCCATCACATTATCGAGGACGGAGAGCTCGGGCTTCAGATTGTCGATACGGTTCTGGGCGAAGTAGCCGGTGACGACATTGGAACCGAGTTCGCGGGTGCCGCCCTGGATGGGGAGCACGCCGGCGAGAATCTTGAGCAGGGTGGATTTGCCCGCGCCGTTGGGGCCGATGAGGACGATGCGCTGGCCCCGCTCGGCGGTGAAGTTGAGATCGCGGTAGACGATGTGCGAACCATAGGCCTGCTGCACGTGCTCCAGCTCGATGACCTTGAGGCCGGAGCGCGGCGGCTGGGGAAACTTGAAGTTGATGCGCTTGAGTTCCTCGGTGGGCTCCTCGACAGCGACCTCTTGAAGACGCTCGATCTGCTTTTCCTTGGACTTGGCGCGGGAGGCCATCGAGGCCTTGGCGCCGAAGCGGTCGACGAACTTCTGCAGGTGGGCGATCTCGCGCTGCTGGTTCTTGAAGGCGGCGGCCTGCTGGTCCTTGCGCGCCTCTTTTTCCTGCAGGTAGTTGTCGTAGTTGCCGTGGTAGTAGTTGAGCCGGCACGCGCGCAGCTCGAGCATACCGGTGCAGAGGGCGTTCAGAAACGCACGGTCGTGCGAGATGACGACGAGTCCGCCCGGATAGCGCGTGAGATAGTCTTGGAACCACAGCAGCGCTTCGAGATCGAGGTGATTGGTCGGCTCGTCGAGGAGCAGCAGCGCCGGCTCGGCCACGAGCAGGCGCGCGAGGTGCGCGCGCATGACCCAGCCACCGGAGAAAGACTTGGCGACCTTTTCCGCGTCGCCCTCTTTGAAGCCGAGACCGGCGAGGATTTTGCGGGCCCGCGGCTCCAGCGTGTAGTCGATGTCCCAGTCGTCCTCAGTGGGTTCGAGCTTTTTGCCGCTGGTGGCGATGTGGAGAATCGTTTCTTCGCCGGCGGGTGCGCTCTCCTGCGGGAGGAAGCCGAAGTCGGCGCCGCGCTCCCACTCGATGGTGCCGGTATCGGGTTTCTCCTCGCCGAGGATCAGGCCGAAGAGTGTGGACTTGCCCGCGCCGTTGGGCCCGACGAAGCCGAGGCGATCGGTGCGCGCGATGAAGAGCGACACCTCGGAAAAGAGTTCGCGGGTGCCGTAGGACTTCGAGACGTCGGCGATGGTGAGCATGACAGCGGTGAGAACCCGATAGCACACCGGATTCCGTGGGCCGCGTCAAAGGATTATGCGCAATGGCATTTCGGCAAATGAGTTTCCCGATGGCATGTGCCGGACGCTACCTCCTCGAATCGCGTTTCCGGGATTGCGGCGGACCGGCGGACCGGACACACACGGCGGATTCGAGCATGAGAATTCTTGCCGTCGAGGACGATCCCGTGGCCCGCGCCGTATTGCGCAAGGCGCTGCACAAGCTCGGCCACGATGTGGTCGAGGCGGCCGACGGCGACGAGGCGTGGGACCTTTGGCAAGGCGACAAGACCCGCGTGATCGTGAGCGACTGGATGATGGAGCGGGTCGATGGCCTCGAGCTTTGCCGACGCCTGCGGGCGGCAGAGACGGACGAGTACACGTACTTCATCCTCCTCACGGCCAACACCGCCGATGCGGGCAACCGCCGGGCTGCGGCCGACGCGGGCGTGGATGACTTTTTGACCAAGCCGCTCGATCTTGAGGAGCTGTGGACCCGCCTCCGTGTGGCCGAGCGCATCCTCCGCTACACGACGCAACTGCGTCAGCTCGAGGAACTGCTGCCGATTTGCTCGTACTGCAAAAAGATCCGCGACGACCAAAACTACTGGCAGCAGATTGAAGGCTACATCAACCAGCACACCGGCAGCGAATTCAGTCATTCGGTCTGCCCGGATTGCTACACACGCGTGGTCATGCCGGAGATCGAGCAGCTCCGCGCCGCCGCGAAGGCTCCGCCCAAGGCGGAGCGCTCCAACTGAAATCGTGAGCGGACGGAGCCACTTCGGACTCGCGGCGGACTCGGCTCCGGATTGGACTGACGGCACTTGAACGCAGAGACGAGCGACCACGTCTTGCGCCGGTGGCTGGCCGGCCTCGGCCTCGTGTTGGCCGCGCTCGGCGCTGCCGTGGCGGCGATCTCGTTGAGCAGTGTCGCGCAGCAGCATGACGCACAGGAAGCGGTGCAGCGGGCGACCGATGTGGAACTCGCCATCGAGCGTTTCGTCTCGTCGACCGCGCGCTTGGAAGCTTCGTCGCGTGGTTATGCGCTGGCCGGCGACGAGGCGCGCCTCGTGCGCTACGAGGAATATAGCCGCGACATGACGCGCGATGTCTTTGCGCTCATCGCGTTGGTGCGCGATGACCCGGCTCAACTCGCGCGCGCACAGGCGATGCGTCCGTTGGTCGAGAAGCTGATCGGTCTCAACAGTTCCGTGATCGCCGCGAAGCGCAGCGGAGTGGGCGACATCCCAGCCCTCCTCACGCAGTCCGCCGATGTGACGCGCGAGCTGGCCGAACTCACCGACCTCACCTTGGCCGAGCAAGCCCGGCAAATTGGCGGCCGCGAAACGCGGCGCGATGAGTTGGAGCGCAGCGCGCTTTACCGCTTGTTGCTCGGCCTCGCAGGCACGGCGGCACTCATCGCGCTCGCCCTCTGGCTGGCTCGCCGCGCGCAGCGAGCCCTGCGCGTGGCTAATGCGCAACTCGAAGCGCGCGTGAAGGCGCGCACGCTTGAGCTGGCGCAGGCTGCCGAGTCGATCTCCGCGCGCGAGCTGAGCCGGCGCTTCCTCGCGGACGCGATGCCGCAGATCGTCTGGTCGCTCACGGCCGACGGCAAAGGCGAAAGTTTCAACCGCCGCTGGACCGAGCACACCGGACTGCCGGCCGAACTCTCGCTCGATGATGGCTGGGGCCGCGTGGTGCATCCCGAGGATATGCCTCCGATGCGTGCGGCGTGGTACGGTATGAGTGCAGCGGAGGGAGAGTATCGGCTGCTTGGTCACGATGGCAACTGGCGCTGGCACCTTTGGAAAGCGCATCCCGAGATCGATCCGCACGGCCGCCTGGTGCGCTGGATCGGCATCTCGACCGACATCCACGACCAGAAACTCACTGCGGCCAGCCTCGAACGACTCGTGGCGGAGCGCACCGCGGCGCTCGCGCAGAGCGAGGAGCGCTTCCGTCTCATGGTCGCGCGCGTGCGCGATCACGCCATCTTCATGCTCGATGCGGAAGGCCGCGTGGCGACATGGAACGACGGTGCGGCCGCGCTGAAAGGATACACCGCCGCCGAAGCGATCGGGCTCGATTTCCGCCGTTTCTATCCGGAGGAAGCACTCACGACCGGCCTCCCGGATGCGCTGCTCACCGCGGCGCGAGAGACCGGCCACGTGGACGACGAGGGTTGGCGCGTGCGCAAAGACGGCACGCAATTTTGGGCCGCCGTATCTATCAACGCCGTGCATGACGCGGCGGGCACCCTGGTCGGCTTCGCTAAGGTGACGCGCAACATCACCGCACGCCGCGAGATCGAGGCGCAACTACGGCGCTCGCGGCGAGAGTTCGAGGAACTCTTCGAGCAGGCCTCCGATGCACTGATCGTGGCCGATCCCAGCGGGCGCATCAGGCGGATCAATTCGCGCGCGGAAAAAATGTTCGGCTATACTCGGGCCGATTTCCTGCAGCTCGAAATCGAGGCGCTGGTGCCGAGCGCGCAGCGCGGCGGGCATTCAGCTAACCGGGCGCGGTTTCACGAAAGTCCACAGGTGCGCGTGATGGGCTCGGGCCTGCCGCTCACAGCGGTGCGGAGTGATGGCACGGAATTTCCCGCGGACATCATGCTTAGCCCGCTCGAAACGGAAAGCGGTTCGGCCGTGCTCGCGACCGTGCGCGACATCACGGATCGCCGTCGTGCCGAGGAAGCCGTGCGGCAATCGCGCGAGCGGCTTGTGTCGATCTTCGAAACGGTGGCGGAAGGTCTCGTCTTCCAAAACGCCAATGGCGACATCGTGGAGTGCAATCCTGCCGCCGAGCGGATTGTCGGCGTGCCGCGCGGGCAGCTCGTGGGTCGCTCGACGCTCGACCGCGGATGGCGCGCATTTGACGAGGCGGGCCAGTTGATGCCGATCGAGAGTCATCCTGCTGTGCGCACACTGCGCAGCGGCGAGGCCTGCCGTGAAGTGCCGATGGAGATCGAGCGGCCCGACGGACAGCGTCGCTGGCTGCTGGTGAGCAGCGAAGCGCTCCGCACAGCCGATGGCGCGGTGCGCGGCGTGGTGGTGAGCTTCGCGGACATCACCGCGCGCAAGCAGGCCGAGGCCGTGCGTCGCGAGGCGGAGCAGCGCTTGCGCGAGGTGAATCTCCAGCTCGAGCAGAAGAGCCGCGAACTGCGCGAGTTTGCGCACAACGCCTCGCACGATCTGAAGGAGCCGCTGCGGGCCGTGCAGTATTTTGCGGCGATGCTCGCCGAGCGCATGGCCCCGGCCGTCGATGCGGAGACGCAGGCTTTCCTCGCTCAGATCGCCGCCGCCAATGCCCGCATGCAGGCGCTCGTGCGCTCGCTGCTCTCATACGCTGAACTCGACATGGCCGCGCACCGGCCGACCACGGTGGACCTCAGCGAGACGATCGAGCTCGTGCGCTACGATTTGCAGGTGAGCCTGCTGGAGCGCGCGGGCCGCATCGAGTATCCGCGCCCGCTTCCGCGGGTGCACGGCGACGCGACGCAGCTCCGCCAGCTCTTCCAGAATCTCGTGAGCAATGCGCTGAAATTCCGACACCCACAGCGCGACCCGGTGGTGACGATCACCTGGGAGCCTGCGGGCGACCGCGTGCGGCTCACCGTGGCGGACAATGGCATCGGCTTTGAGACGCGCTTCGCGGAAAAAATCTTCGAGCCCTTCGAGCGTCTCCATAGCCGCGAAGTTTACGAGGGTTCAGGCCTTGGTCTTGCAATTTGCAGACGTGTCGTACTGCGACATGGTGGAAGTATGACCGCGGAAGGGCTTGCGGGCGAGGGCGCGCGCTTCCATTTCACTCTGCCTGTCGCGCAGTCGACGAAGACCGCATGAAGATACTGATCGCAGAGGATGATCCTTTCGAGCGTCGTGTGCTCGAAAACCTCGTGCGGTCGCTCGGTCACGAAACGGTGGCAGTTGCGGATGGCGAAGCGGCGCTGGGATCACTCACCAATGACGTACGCGTGATCATCAGCGACTGGCGGATGCCGCGGCTCGACGGGATGGAGCTCTGCCGGAAAATCCGCGCGCGGCCGGTAGCGCCCTATATCTATTTCATTCTAGTGACGGATGCCGATGCGGCGCGCGCCAACCAGGAGCAGGCGGCCGAAGCGGGTGTGGACGATTTCCTCAGCAAGCCGGTCGACGAGCGCGAACTCTGGCGGCGCCTACGCGTGGCGGCGCGGATGCTCGCGGCCACGGAACAGGTGAAGCGACTGGAGTCGTACTTGCCGATCTGCGGCTATTGCAAAAAAGTCCGCGACGATCAGCAGTACTGGCAGCAAATCGAGCGCTATATCGCGGAGCGTACGGGCACAGCCTTCACGCACTCGATCTGTCCCGACTGCTTCCAGCAGCACGTGACGCCACAGCTCATCGAACTGGGCTTGGACAAGCAGGGCGACTCGAACAGAAAGTCATGACAGAGACCGAGCGGTTGAATCATTTCGAGTCGCGCTTCGCGTGGCTCGAACGCCACGTCCTCGAACAGGACAAGGCGATGCTGGAGCTGAACGAGGAACTCGTGCGCCTCCGCCGCGAATGTGCGGCGCTGCGCGCCCGGCTTGGTGAACGCGATGAAGGCAGTCCGTCGCAACCGACAGAAGAGCGCCCGCCGCACTATTGAGCGGATCATTCGAACCAGAAATCGCGGAGAGAAAAGAGGCGGCTCAGAAAGTCGTTGGATTTTCTCTGTGCTCTCTCGCTCCACTCTCCGTGGCCTCTGTGTCCAACAGTCTTTTGATCAGCCCGGAGGCCACGTCATCTGGCGCTGGGCGAGGAGATGGATGTGGAGATGCGGGACGGTCTCGCAGGCGTCGGGGCCGTGGTTGATCACGAGGCGATAGCCGCGGGCGAGTTGGAGCTTTTTCGCGACGATGCCTGAGACGTGCAGCAGATGGCCCAGCACTTGTTCATCGGCGGGTGTGGCCTCGCCGACGCGGGTGATGAGTTTTTTCGGAACGATCAACAGATGCGTCGGAGCTTGCGGCTGGATGTCGTGCAGGACGATGCACTGGTCGTCCTCATACTCGATCTTGCCGGGAATCTCGCGGTCGATGATGCGCTGAAAAATGGTCTTGGCCATGGTGGTGAGGGATCAGCGGAGGATTACCACGAAACACACGAAAGGCACGAAAAGAGAGAGTGTGAGCGGACGTAAGAGGAGAAAAAGTAAGATCGTGTGATCAAACGTGGCGGAAATGAAAAGGAGCGGCTCATTGAGTCGCTCCGATCTGGTTCCTTTTCGTGCTGTTCGTGTATTTCGTGGTTATAAAAATAGAAGCTGCAGCTCGGAACTCTTGGTTTTTCGCGCCGCGGCGAGGTCGTTGATGAAAGCGAGCGCGTCTTCGTATTCGCGCGTGCGGCGGGCGGTGACGCGCTTGTCGGGCGGCAAGATCGCCGGGCGGAGATTGGTGACGAGCAGGGTCGACTCGCGGAAGGGCGCGAGGGATTTCAGGCCAGCGACGAGTTCGGCGCGGGCGAAGAGCGGCGTGGCGGAGTGCAGTGTGCGCGCGGCGTCCCAGTGGAAAAAACCGTGTGTGGGCGCGTGGTGGCCGATGAGCTTTTGCAGGAGTTCCGCGGCGGCGGCGTTGAAGGCGAGGTCGTACTTCGCGGCGTACTCGGGATGCGCGGCGGTCTGGGCTTCGAGTTCGGCGAGGCTGAACGTGATCGCGGTGCGAATCTGCTCGGCGAGATAAGCGTCGCGGCCAGTGACCGAGGCGAAGAGGGCGTTGATGAAATGGAGCCGACGCAGGTCGTCGGTCGAGCGGGCGGGCATGAAAGGAAAATCAGACTGAGTGGGACACAGAGGTCACGGAGAGGGATGATGAGGAGATCACAGAGAATACCCAAGACTCCTCCGTGGCCTCTTCTCTTTCTCTGTGCTCTCTGTGACCAACAGGAGAGAGTGGAGATTTAAGCTAGCGCGGATTCGCGGGGCCGGTTTCGGGGCCGGGCTTCTTTTCGAGGGCGCTCACTTCGTCGACGAATTCAGCGACGTCGCGGAATTGTTTGTAGATGCTGGCGAAGCGGACGTAGGCGACTTGGTCGACGCGGCGCAGCCGTTGCATCACACCCTCGCCGATGGCGGAGGAGGGAATTTCGCTTTCGAAGCGAGCCTCCAGCACGTCCATTGTGTCCTCGACGAGCATGGTGATCTGTTCGAGATCGACCGGCCGCTTGTGGCAGGCGGCACGGACGGCGCGGACGAGCTTCTCGCGGTCGAATTCTTCGCGGCGGCCATCGCGCTTGATCACGACCATTCCGTCGCGGACGACGGTTTCGGTGGTGCTGTAGCGGTGGCCGCACTCGAGGCACTCACGCCGGCGGCGGATCGTCGACCCCTCTTTGCTGATGCGGGAGTCGATGACCTTGTCCTCGATGGATGTGCACTTGGGACAGCGCATGGAATACGGTGATCGTTACAGATAGACGCGCGAAAACACGAAAGAATCCGGCCTATTTTTCGTCTCGGATGAGGACTTCGCGGCGGTCAGTTCAGTTCCAGAAAGTTTTGCAGGATGCGCATCCCGCCCTCGGTGGCGATGGACTCGGGATGGAACTGCACGCCCCAGATGGGCAGCGATTTGTGGCGGAGGCCCATGACCTCGCCCTCGGCTGTCTCGGCGGTGATCTCGAGTTCGGCGGGGAAAGTGGCGCGGTCGACGAGCAGCGAGTGATAGCGCGTCGCGGCGAAGCCCTGCGGCATCCCGCGGAAAACATCGGTGTCCTTGTGCTGGATCGGCGAAGTCTTGCCATGCATCAAGCGGCCGGCGCGCACGACATTGCCGCCGAAATAATGACCGATCGACTGGTGCCCGAGGCACACGCCGAAGATCGGGCGCACACCGGCAAACGCCTTGATGATATCGAGCGTGACCCCAGCCTCGCGCGGTGAGCACGGCCCCGGCGAGAGCAGCACGCGGTCGGGCTTTAGCGCGAGCGCGGCGGCGGGCGTGATCTCGTTGTTGCGGAAAACGCGCTGCTCCACGCCCAGTTGACCGAAGTACTGGACGAGGTTGAAGGTGAAGGAGTCGTAGTTGTCGATGACGAGCAGCACGGGGGATGAATAACCGTCGGATTCAGAGTTGGGTCAAGCGCAGGGCGCAATGCGAGGAGGGCACCATCAGCCTGTTTCGCGCGGACGAACCGATACAGATGAAGGTGCTCCTGCTCCAGCCGCACAAACCCGTTGCCAGTTCGGCCAATCGCTATTCTCTTACTGTCATGCCTCGCACTGCAGAGCTCCTCAAGTTGCCTGTCGCCGACCGGCTCGCGCTGGTCGACGAATTGCTGGCCTCGGTCGATGAAAAGGAGATTTCGTTGGAAGCTGGGCAGGTACATGAGGCGCGAGCACGGTGGGAAGAATTGAAGGCGAATCCTTCATTGGGAATTTCGTACGACGAACTCAAAAAGCGATTGGGTTAACGAGCCGTGGGTTCGATGCTGATTTTTCATCCGCGAGTGGAAGCGGACGTGAGAAGCGCGATGGCCAGTTACGACGAGCGCTCGTCGGGGCTGGGGCTGCGATTCAAGCGCACATTCTATAGAACCATTGATTCGATCTTACTGTTTCCACTGAAAGGCGCCGTGAAGATCGATGGAGTTATTCGCACACAGCTGATGCGGCCGTTTCCCTATTTGATTTTCTATGTCGCAGAAAACACCGCGGTCACTGTGATCTCGGTCCAATACGCCGGTCGCAAGCCGGCTTATCTTCGCACTTTGGTGCGCGAACGCTTCGAATAAGTGCCTTCTCACTTCCAACTTCTCAAAAACGACTCTGCCACGGCGGCGCGCCGTGGGCGGCTGCAGACGCGGCATGGCGTGATCGAGACGCCGATCTTTATGCCGGTGGGGACGCAGGGCACGGTGAAATCGCTCACCCCGGCGCATCTCCGTGAGATCGGGTCGCAGATCATCCTCGGCAATACCTACCACCTGAGCCTGCGGCCGGGTAGCGACCTCGTGCGCGAGATGGGCGGGCTGCACAAGTTCATGGGCTGGGACGGGCCGATCCTCACGGACAGCGGTGGGTTTCAGGTCTTCTCGCTCGCGAAGCTGCGCGACATCCGCGACGACGGTGTGGCGTTCTCGTCGCACCTCGACGGCGCGAAACATTTCCTCGGGCCGCGCGAGGTGATGAAGATCCAGCAGGATCTCGGCAGCGATATCGCGATGGTGATCGACGAGTGTCCGCCGTGGCCCTGCGAGCGCGAGGCGTGTGCGAAGGCCGTCGCGCGCAGCTATCGCTGGGCGCAGCAGTGCAAGACCATCGCGGAGGACAGCGGATTTCTGGCCAACGGGCATCACGTATTCGCCATTGCACAAGGCTCGACCTTCGATGACCTGCGGCGCGAGGCCGCGGAGTCGCTCGGCGCGCTGAATTTTCCCGGCTACGCGGTCGGCGGCGTGAGTGTAGGCGAGCCGGAGCCAGAGATGTTGAAACAAGTCGGCGCGACGACGCCGTTTCTGCCCGTGAACAAACCTCGCTACACGATGGGCCTCGGCACGCCGCCGCAGTTGCTCAAGATGATCGCGCTTGGCGTGGACATGTTTGACTGCGTGTTGCCGAGCCGCGTGGCGCGCAACGGCCTCGTCTTCACGCCCGACGGCCCGATGAATCTGCGCAATGAAAAATATCGTGCCGACCCGCGTCCGATCGTCGAGGGACTGAGCAACTACACCGCGAATTTCTCGCGGGCCTACCTGCGGCACGTGACGCTCGCGGGCGAAATCGTGAGCTGCACGCTGCTCACGCTGCACAACCTGCATTTTTACTTGGACCTCATGGCGCAAGCCCGTGCCCACATCGAAGCAGGCGACTACGCGACGTGGCATCGCGCATGGGTGGAGCGTTACGAAGCAGGTGCGGCGGCGCGGGTGGCGGGGTAAGAGGGTAGGGCGGGTTGTCCTCAACCCGCCGCTTGGACTCGGCATTTTGGGTGCGCAGAGCGTAACCGGCGCATTAGGGATAACGCGCCCTGCCTCGATCCGGTCACCAGTTTTCGGATACAAAAACGCCCACCCGAAATCGGGTGGGCGGAGGGAAGTGCGAGTCAGTTTACTCGCGCTGAAGGCTCAGCTCAGAGCTTGATGCGCAGGCCGACCGTGTAGTTCCACGAGTCGAACGGGCTCTTGCGGGTATCGGTGTAGCCGATGCCGCCGAAGACGGACAGATCCTTCGAGACCCAGGTGCTGACCTCGGTGGAGTACGTCACGTCCTGCGAGCTGCGGCGGGCCGAGCGGAAGTCGTCGGAGTAGCGGATGCTCGGGGTGATCGAGAATTCGCCAACCGGGATTTCCACGCCGACCGCGGCACCCCAGATCGCGTTGTTGTCGCGGAAACCGCGGGCGCTGATCCACTGGTAGCCGAGGCCGAGGCCCGCGAACGGCTTGACGCCGTTCCACTTGGTGTAGCCCGTGGCGGTGGCACCGATCACATTGCTGTGACCGCGGCCGCTGCCGTCGAGCCAGCCGTAGCTGTAGCTGCCATTCAGGTCGATGTTGGCTGTGAGCGGCTTGTTCTGCGCCGCGCCGAGGCTGTAGCTGTTAACCGACGTCTTCTGGATGTCCTGCACCCCGAAGCTGAGCTCGGTGTATTCTTGACCGAGCACGCCGGCCGGAGCGGAAGCCGCGGCGGACGACTGAGCATTGCACATCGCGACGGCGGTGAGGGTGCCGAGCGCGAGGATGATTTTCTTAGTTAGGTTCATTTGGTTTTTTTGGTCCCGACTAAATCGGGGACAGGGGGAGATGGGGAATTGTTACGTTCCGGCAACGGATTTAATTCTGTCATGAATTGGAACTTCCGGAATTTCGCGTGACAGACGACGCGAGGTTTGGCTGGAAATGCGCCGCGGCGTCCGGCAATTTCCGCGGAACACACACCCATGCGTATTCTCGTCACCGGCGGCGCCGGCTTCCTCGGCTCTCATCTTTGCGATCGCCTCATCAAGGAGGGCAACGAGATCGTGTGCCTCGATAATTTCTTCACCGGACGGAAGCAGAACATCGCGCACCTGATCGGGAATCCTGCGTTCGAGCTCGTGCGGCACGACGTGATCGACCCCTTCAAGTTCGAGGTGGACCAGATCTACAATCTCGCGTGCCCGGCGTCGCCACCACACTACCAGTTCAACCCGATCAAGACTATCAAGACGTCCGTGATGGGCTCGATCAACTGCCTCGGCCTCGCGAAGCGCGTGCGTGCGCGGGTGTTTCAGGCGAGCACGAGCGAAATCTACGGCGATCCGCTGATCCACCCGCAGCCCGAGAGCTACTGGGGCAACGTGAACACGATCGGCAAGCGCTCCTGCTACGATGAGGGCAAGCGTTGCGCCGAGACGCTCTTCTTCGACTACCACCGCGAGAACAAGGTCGATATCCGCGTCATCCGCATCTTTAACACGTACGGCCCGCGCATGCACGAGGCCGACGGTCGCGTTGTATCCAATTTTATCGTACAAGCGCTCCGCGGCGAGGATCTCACGATCTACGGCGACGGCACGCAGACGCGTTCCTTCTGCTACGTCGACGACTTGATCGAGGGCTTCGTGCGCTTCATGGCGCAGACGGAAACGGTCGGCCCGATGAATCTCGGCAATCCCGGTGAGTTCACGATGCTCCAGCTCGCGGAGCTGACGCTGAAGCTCGTCGGCGGAAAATCGAAGATCGTCCACAAACCGCTCCCCTCCGACGACCCGAAGCAGCGCCGCCCCGACATCACGCTCGCGAAGAAAGTGCTGAAGTGGGAGCCGACGATTCCGCTCGAGGAAGGCCTCAAGCGTACGATCGGCTATTTCCGCGGCCGCGTTTGATCGCACTGAGCGCACCCCCGCGGTGCGCTCAGAAATAGCTCAGCCACGCCACGCGTCGCCGGCGCTTCACGTCGGCGAACCAGCGGCATGCCGGATAGAGGATGAAGATGGCCAGCGCCCACACTGCGTAGACCCAGATGAGGCTGAAACCGGCCACGACGTGCCGAATACAAGCTGCAAGCCTAGGCGGATGCGGACGCGGCGGCGACGGGCTCCAGCAGACTTACCAGCACATCGACCGTGAGACGGTGTTGGTTGGTGCCGCGATAGGTGCCGCGGACGGGGAGGGCGTCGGAGTAATCGCGGCCGTGGGCGAGCTTCACGTAGTTCTCGTCGGGCTGGCGGTTGTTGGTCGGGTCGAGGCCGCGCCAGCCGTGCTCGGGGAGAAACACCTCGACCCACGCGTGGCTCGCTTGCGCGCCGAGGAGCTGGTCGGCGGGGCCGTTGTAGAGATAGCCGCTCACGTAGCGCGCGGGGATTTTCAGTGAGCGGCAAATCGCGATCATCACCTGCGCGAAATCCTGACAGACGCCGCGGCGCGTGCTAAGAACCTCGCTCGTGTGCGTGTGCACGTGCGTGGAGGCGGAGACGTATTTGAAGTTTTTGTAGATGTGCGCGGTGATTGCCACCGAGGCCTGCCACGCGTCGGCGAGACCGCTCGTGATATCGAGGCCGAGTTTCCACGCCTCGACGCTCGGATCGATGAAGCGCGTGGACTGGAGAAAATCGTGGCAGCGCTCCATGCGGGCGCATGCGCCCATCGCGGTCAGCGGCGTGGTGACGAGTGTGGGGTCGAGCCGGCGCGCGGCCGTGGTCGTCACGATCGACGTCGCGGTGATTTCGAGCGACGGGTGCGGCTCGGCGACCTCGAAGAGATGCACGCAGTTGAGCTGGAAGTCGCGGTACTCGCGCACGCGCGCGGCAGGCACGATCTTCAGCTCGAAGTTGTGACACACCTGACCGTCGGCCGTGGTCGGCTGCAGGCGCACCTCGTTGAAGCTGTCGCGGACGGGCGACGCGTAGGCGTAGTGGGTGCGATGGTGGACCTTGAGTCTCATGCGGACGCGTCGTCGGCCGGTGAAACGGCGGCGAAGCTGGAGGGTGGGCCGAGGGAGACGGGTCAGGCGCGGGACGGCAAACCGAACTTGCGGGCGTCCTGCTGTTGTTGCTCCTCTTGCTGCTGGAGCTGCTCGGTGTCCTGCGCGATGAACGGCTGGAAGATGTACGCTTGGAAAAGCGCCGCGCCGACGTCGTTGAGCTTCATCTGCAGCACGTCGATGTACGTGTGCAGGCCAACGTCGAAGATTTCCTTCGCAGTGCCAAACTGCATCTCGGCGAGAAGGCGGCCGCAGAGTTTTTCGGCGTCGTTGCAGAAGCGGCCCTCGGCGACACCCGAGATGCGGCGGAGAGCGAGATTGACTTGCTCGACGCAGAAACGCACGGAGCGCGGAAAATCGTCGGACAGCAGGAGAAACTCCGCGACCTGATCGGGATGCACCTCGGCGCTGTGGTTGGCTTTGTAGGCGTCCCACGCGCTGCACGAGCGAAGCACCGCGGCCCACGCGAGCGCGTCAGCCTGCGTGGTGGCGCCGGGCGCGCCGCGTGCGGGAAACGTCGTGTGCCGCACATCGATGATGCGCGACGTCTTGTCGGCGCGCTCGATGAACTTGCCCACCTGCATGAAGTTCCAGCCCTCGTTGCGCACCGTGGTGGCGTTGGTGAGGCCCTGCAGGAGGAGCGAGCTCGTCTTGATTTCCTGGAAGAGCTCGACCGGATTCGAGCGCAGCATCTTGCGCGCGCGCGGCGTGCGCAGGAAGAGATAGAGACGATTCAGCTCCTCCCAGAATTCGACGGTGATCTGGTCGCGCACCATGCGGGCGTTTTCGCGCGCCTGGTTGACCGAAGAGAGGATCGAGTTGCCGTTCTCGTTTTGGAAAACGAGAAACTCGGTGACGTTTTCGGCGGTGGTGCGCTTGTAGAGCGAGGCGAAGAGTTCTTCGTCGCCGGCGCTCTGGACGATGGGCATCCAGTAGCCGACAAGGGCCTTGTCATCGAGGGCGCGGAAATCGAGGAGGAGCTGGAGATTCACATCCACGAGGCGCGCGGTGTTTTCGGCGCGCTCGAGGTAGCGGCTCATCCAGTAGAGGGAATTGGCGACACGGCTGAGCATGGAGGGGAGGGCTTATTCGTCGGCGTAGAGCACCCAGGTGTCCTTCGAGCCGCCGCCTTGGGACGAGTTGACCACGAGCGAGCCGCGGCGGAGCGCGACGCGCGTAAGGCCGCCGGGGATGATCGTGATCTTGGAACCGTAGAGGATGTACGGACGCAGGTCGATGTGGCGGCCCTCGAAGGCACCCGTCTCGTCGATGTACGTCGGGTGACGTGACAGGGAGATCATTGGCTGGCCGATATAGTTGCGCGGGTCGGCCTCGATGCGCTGGCGAAATTCCTCGCGCTCGGCGGCGGTGGCCTGCGGGCCCATCAGCATGCCGTAGCCGCCGGCCTCGTTGGCGGCCTTGATGACGAGCTTGTCGAGATTCTCGACCATGTACTTCTTGTCGGCCTCCTCGCTGGCGAGGTAGGTCGGCACGTTGGCGATGATCGGGTCCTGGCCGAGGTAGTATTTGATGATCCGCGGGACAAAGTAGTACATCACCTTGTCGTCGGCGATGCCGGTGCCGACGGAGTTGGCGAGGGAGACATTGCCGGCGCGGCAGGCGTTGATGAGGCCGGGTACGCCGAGGGCGGAGTCGGGGCGGAAAACCGTCGGGTCGAGAAAATCGTCGTCGATGCGCCGGTAGATCACGTGCACGGGCTGCAGGCCCTTGGTCGTGCGCATGAAGACGCGCTGGTCCTTCACGAGCAGATCGCGGCCTTCCACTATCTCGATGCCCATCTGACGCGCGAGGTAGGTGTGCTCGAAATACGCGGAATTGTACGGCCCGGGCGTGAGCACGGCCACGGTCGGATCGGCGACGCCGGCGGGGGCGACGTGTTGCAATACGGCGAGCAGCTCGGCCGGGTAGTTGTCGACTGGCCGCACGCCCGCGACCTCGAAGATATCCGAGAAGGTCCGCTTCATCGCGCGGCGGTTCTCCAAAACGTAACTCACGCCGGACGGGCAACGGGCGTTGTCCTCCAGCACCATGTAGTTGCCATCGGCACCGCGGATCAGGTCGGTGCCGCAGATATGGATATAGATGCCGCCGGGCACCGGGCAGTTGACGAACTCGCGCCGGAAATGCTTGGCCGACAGCACGTAGTACGGCGGGATGACGCCGTCCTTTAAGATCTTCTGCTCGTGATAGATATCGTGCAGGAAGAGGTTCAGCGCCGTGATGCGCTGGACGAGGCCGGCCTCAAGTTTTTCCCACTCGGCGGCGGGGATGATCCGCGGCATGAGATCGAAAGGGAAAATACGCTCTGTGCCCTGCGAATCGCCGTAGACATTGAAGGTGATGCCTTGGCGGAGAAACAACGCGTCGACCTCGCGGCGTTTGGCGTCGAATTCATCGCGGGGGGTATTACCGAAGCGCGTGGCAAATCGCCGGTAATGGGGCCGAAGCTCGCCCGTCGCGGTGAACATCTCATCGAAGAAACCGGCGGTCGCATAGCCCGTAAAATCGAGCTTATCGCGCGCGGCAGTGGAGGGTTCCAAGGCTGGCATCGGCAGGCAGCTAAGCAGGACCCATGCTAACGGCGCAAGCCCATGCCGGAGAAACGGCATTTGCCATTTGCCAAGCGTGCGGGGGCAACCAACATTCCGCCCCTTTCATGCTCTCGTTTCTTCTCAAACGTTTTTCTGGACGGCACTATCGCAAGTTTTTGGAAAAGTGCCGGCCGATCGTCGCGCGCGTCAACGAGGTTGAGCAGTCCTATCAAGCGCTCACCGACGAGCAGCTCCGCGCCAAGACGGACGAGTTCCGCGCCCGCATCGCCGCCGCTAGCGACAAGAAGGCCGCTCTGGATGAGGTTTTGCCCGAGGCTTTCGCCGCCGTGAAGAACGCCGCCCGCCGCATGAGCGGCCGCAAGATTCTCGTGTGCGATCATGAGCTGACGTGGGACATGGTGCACTTCGACGTGCAGTTGATCGGCGGCATCGCGATCCACGAGGGCCGCATCGCTGAAATGGCGACGGGCGAAGGCAAGACCCTCGTCTCGACGCTCCCGCTCTATCTCAACTCCCTCACGGGCCGCAACGCCCAGCTCGTCACGGTCAACGACTACCTCGCCCGCCGCGACTCCGAGTGGATGGGCCACCTGTATAATTTCCTCGGTGTCACCGTAGGCTGCATCCAGCAGCAGATGTCGCCCGATCTCCGCCGCGAGATGTACGGCCGCCACATCACCTACGGCACCGCGAGCGAGTTTGGTTTCGACTACCTCCGCGACAACGGCATGGCCACGCGCAAGGAGGACCAAGTCCAGCGCGAGCACTTCTACTGCATCGTGGACGAAATCGACTCGATCCTCGTCGACGAAGCGCGCACGCCGCTGATCATCTCCGGCCCCGCGCCGATCGAGCGCGAGCAGCCGTTCACCCGTTTGAAGCCCGGTGTCGACCGGCTCGTCAATGACCAGACCCGCCTCTGCAACAAGCTCGCGGGCGAGGCCAAGGATCTCCTCGAGAAGACCGGCGTCACCGACGACGACCGCCAGACCGCCACCCGGAAGATGCTCCAGGTGAAGATGGGCAATCCGAAGAACAAGCAGCTCCTCCGCCTCATGGAGATCCCGGAGGCGCGCAAGCTCCTCGACAAGATCGAGACCGAGGTGAACTCCGACCTCAACAAGGACGAGCTCTACAAGCTCAAGGAAGAGCTCTTCTACGTCATCGACGAGCGTCAGCATCAGGCCGACCTCACCGAGATCGGCCGCAACAAGCTCCGTCCGGACAATCCGGATGCGTTCATGCTGCCCGATCTCGCGACGGAATTTTCCGATCTCGAAAAGGAAGCCGCCCTCACGCCCGAGCAGCGCGAGGAAAAGAAGCTCGCCGCGCAGAATCACTACGCCGAGGTTTCCGAGGAGATTCACGCGATCTCACAGCTCCTCCGCGCGTACTCGCTCTACGAGCGCGACGTCGAGTACGTCGTCTCCGAGGACGGCAAGGTCCTCATCGTCGACGAAAACACGGGCCGCGTAATGCCGGGCCGCCGCTGGTCCGATGGCCTGCACCAAGCCGTCGAGGCCAAGGAAAACGTCGCCATCGAGCGCGAGACGCGCACCTACGCGACGATCACGATTCAGAATTATTTCCGCATGTACGAGAAGCTCGCGGGCATGACCGGCACCGCGGAGACGGAAGCGACGGAGTTTCAGGACATCTACAAGCTCGGCGTGCAGGTCATCCCGACCAACCGCCCCTGCATCCGCGTCGACAAGAACGACTCCATTTTCAAGACGCGCCGAGACAAGTACGACCACGTCATCAAGGAAATCGTCGCTGCCAATCAGCGCGGTCAGCCGGTGCTCGTCGGCACGGCGTCGGTCGAAGCCTCGGAAGTGCTCAGCCGCATCCTCAAGCGCGAGCGCGTGATCCACGCGGTGCTCAACGCCAAGTTCCACCAGCAGGAAGCCGAGATCGTCGCCCGCGCCGGCCAGCGTGGCGCGGTGACCATCGCGACCAACATGGCGGGCCGCGGCACCGACATCAAACTCGGCGAAGGCGTCCGTGATCTCGGCGGTCTCTACGTGATCGGCACCGAGCGGCACCAGTCCCGCCGCATCGACCGGCAGCTCCGCGGTCGTTGCTCGCGTCAGGGCGATCCGGGTCTGACGAAGTTTTTCCTCTCCCTCGAAGACGACCTCATGCGCCTCTTCCTGCAGGGCAACCTCGCGTCGCGCCTCATGGAAGGCTCGATGCAGGAGGGCGAGGAGCTCGAGCACCCGTGGCTCAACCGGTCCATCGAGAGCGCGCAAAAGAAGGTCGAGCAGCAGAATTTCTCCCAGCGCAAACGCCTGCTCCAGTACGACGACGTGCTCAATCAGCAGCGCGAAGTGGTCTACGGCATCCGCAACGGCGCGATCCACGCCGACCGCCCGAAGGACATCATCTTCGAGCAGGTCGAGGAAGAGATCGCGATCCGCGTCGAGACCGCCGGCTTCGGCGGCAAGGGCGGCGCGAACACCGCGGCGATCGATGGCCTTGTTGGCTGGCTCAACTCGCATTTCCCCATCGCGCTGCGCGCGAACGAGCTCACCGGCAATGACGCCGAGCCGATTACCAAGCTTATCCTCGAGCGCATCCAGAAGGCCTATGCGGTGAAGGAGTCCGTTGAGATTCCCGAGGCGCTCGGCGCGCTCGAGCGCTACGTGGTGATCAACGCGATCGACCACCACTGGCAGGAGCATCTCACCGAGATGGAAAATCTGCGCCAGTCCGTCGGCCTCCGCAGCTACGGCCAGAAGGACCCGCTGGTGGAGTACAAGAGCGAGGCGTACAAATACTTCGAAGAGCTGATGAATAACGTGCGGCTGCAGATCTGCACGGGCCTCTTCCGCAACACGTCGAACATCGACTCGTTCGAGAACATGCTCTCGATCCTCAGCCGCAGCGTCCGCGCCGTCGGCCCGGCCGATGCTCCGCCCGCTGCGCCGCCTCCTCCGCCCCCGCCGCAGATTTCGACGACGGTCACCAGCAGCGGCCCGGCCCCCGAGGCTGCGCCCGCGCCGGAAATCCAGTTGCCGAAGGTCACCATCCGCCGCGAAGTCCCGAAGGTCGGCCGCAACGACCCGTGCCCCTGCGGCAGCGGGAAGAAGTTCAAGCAGTGCCACGGCCAGTAGGCCGGGGTGGGGCAGGACAGACTCTCTAGTATAAATAACTAGAGAGACGAAGGGTCGGGGGCGCGGGCTAAAGCACCGCGCTACTCTAAATTGCGCGCAGTCGGCTCGCTGGCGCTCGCCGCTACCTATTTCCGTTTCGTGTCCTTTCGGGTGTTTCGTGGGCTCCTGCTGGCTTGCTGGCGCGTGACGATGTCCCGCAGACTGCTCGCTCATGTCTGACACGCCGTTCATCAATCCCTACGCGCCGAAGCCGAATTTTCTTTCGCGTCATACGGCGGTGATCGTGCCCTTGGTCGTCGCGGTGCTCACGGTGGTGCTCACCGTCGTGTCGTTTCCGCCATCGAAGTCGGCGGAGTTCGCGTATGCGATGCTCGTGCCGGGACTCTACTGGGCGTACCTGAAACCGCGGCTGAAAATTTTCGCGTGGACGATGTTCGCGGCGCAGGCGGTGGCGTGGACCATCCTGCTTGCCTGGCTGCATCACGTGACGTGGCTCGGGCTCTTTTTACTCGGGCCCTTTGTCGGCGCATGGGTCGGCTCGTGGTGGCTCGTGGTGTGGTGGACAATGCCGCGCATCATCGGTCGGCGCACCATGGTGCGGCTCGTGGCGATGCTCGGGCTCGCGGGCGCGTGGGTGCTGATCGAGTGGTCGCGCACATGGCTGCTGAGCGGGTTTCCGTGGCTGCCGCTTGCGGCGAGCCAGTGGACGATGCTCTCGATGCTGCAGGTGGCCTCCTACACGGGCGCGATTGGTATTTCGTTTGCGATCGTGATGCTCAACATCGGCTTCGCGGCGTACGCGCATCGGCTATTTCGCGAAGGTGCGACAGGCCTCAACAAGCGCAGCCAGGAATTTTTCCTCGCGCTGTTCGTGGTGCTCTCGTGCTTCAGTATTCATGTGCAGGAGACGTTCAACCGCGCGCCGTTTACGAAGCCGCTCGGCAACATTGCGTTCGTGCAGCCCGATATCCCGCAGGAAGTGAAGTGGGATCCGGCGCGCGCGCAGGGGATCATCGAGGTGCTCGAGAAGACCACGCTCTCTGCCGGCGCGACGCATCCCGATCTCATCCTGTGGCCCGAGGCCGTCACGCCATGGGCGGTGCGCGGCGATGCGAGCGTGAAGAACTTCGTGGAGTCGCTCGATGCACGCGCGAAGGCGCCGCTGATCATGGGCTCGATCGCATTTGAGGATGCGGGCACGCCGACGGAGCGTTGGTATAACGGCGCCTTTGCGGTCACGCCGCAGTTCGGCTTGCAGCCGAGTTATTATGCGAAGCGGCACCTCGTGCCGTTTGGCGAGTACGTGCCGCTGCGGCCAGTACTGGGCTGGCTAAAAAAGTTCGTGCCGATTGGCGAAGACTTCTCGCGTGGACAAGATTCCTCTCCGCTCACGCTGCAGATCAGCGGACAGCCGGTGACCTTTGGCCCGCTCATTTGTTATGAGGATGTGTATCCCGACCTCGCGCGCTTCAGTGCGCTCGGCGGCGCGGAGGTGCTGACGGTGCTAACGAACAACGGCTGGTTTGGCCAAGGCGGCGCGGCGTATCAACACGCGGCGCATGCCGTGCTGCGCGCGGTCGAGACGCGTCGTCCGGTACTGCGCTGTGGCAACGCGGGCTGGAGCGGCTGGATCGACGAGTACGGCGCGATCCGGGCGAATCTCACCGACGACAAGGGCAGCATCTACTTCCGGGGCACACGCACCGTCGCCGTCACGCGCGATGTGCGCTGGATCGGGAAGAACAGTTTTTACGTGGAGCACGGCGATTGGTTCGTACTCGTGTCCGCGGGCTTGGTGATCTTCGGGTATCTATTATTGCGCGTCGCGCCGCCGGCTGTGGTGGTGAAGTCGGACGCATAATTGTTTGAACGTGCTGCGGTCAGTCAGATCGCAGCGAGATCGTTTCAGAGGAGCATGACTGTCAGGCAAGGAACCGAATTTTTCGTGACTGTCCGATAGCGGCAGTGATTGCGCACCGGTGTTCTGCACGGCGTGCTGGGGTCGCTACCCCGTTTTATCGCGTCGTCGATTCCCGCCCCCAACCCAACAGGGCGTCGACGCATCGTCCCGCTGTAGCGGGGTTGCTGCTGCTTCGATTTGCCGACCACCACACCCAAACGGACTATCATGAACCAGAACCAACGAACCCGCGTGTTCGCACGCCTGCTGGTTGCCGCCCTCATCAGCGGTAATCTCGCCGGTGTTGCCGCCTACGGCCAGAGTGCCCTTCAGGCCTCGAGCCCTGCTAGCGACCCCAAAGTCTTGTCGCGATACGACAAGAACAAGAATGGTAAACTCGACCCGGATGAACTCGCCGCGATGCAGGCCGACGAGGCCAAGTCCGCCAAGGCTCCGGTGCAAGGCGGTGAGGAAGCGAAGAAGGACGAGACACTCGTCATGTCGCCGTTCGAAGTGAATTCAGGCGACGATCATGGTTACGCGGCTGCGAGCACGCTCTCCGGCACGCGCCTCAATTCCAAACTCGAGGACATCGCGAGTTCCATCTCGGTCGTGACCAAGCAGCAGCTGCTCGACACAGCTGCGCTCGATATCAACGACATCTTCCAATACGAAGTCGGCACCGAAGGCACCGCGCAGTTCACCGACCCGACGAATGACGGTCGCGGTAACTACGACAACGTCTCGGGTAACCCGACCGGCGCCAACCGCGTGCGCGGTCTTGCGCAGGCCGGCATCCTCGTTGGCGGCTTCTCGGCCAGCAGCAGCATTCCGATCGATCCGTACAACATCGATAGCGTCGAAATCGCGCGCGGCCCCAACTCGACCACGGCCGGCCTTTCCGACGCCGGCGGCACGGTCAACCTGAACCTCAGCAAGGCCAATACCACACGCGAGACGAGCCAGGTCGTCTCCCGTCTCGATAGCTACAGCGGCTACCGCGTGAGCATCGACCTCAACCGCCCGATCCTCCGCAACAAGCTGGCGGTGCGTGTCTCGGCCGTTTACAATGAGACCGGTTACGTTCGCAAGCCGTCGGTCGACCGCACCAATCGTCAGCAGATCGCGCTCACGTACAAACCCTTCCCGACGACCACGATCAATGGCTCGTTCGAGATGTTCCACGAGTACGCCCAGCGCGCCAACTCGATCACCCCGCGCGATACGATCACCAACTGGCGCAACGCCGGCAGCCCGACGTACGACTGGACGACCGCGCGCTACACGATCAATGGCGTGCAGCAAGCCGTCATCACCACGATGACCAACAACGTCCCGAACGGCATCTCGCTGCTCGGCAGCTCCAACGCCCGTAATCTGCAGTACATCGACGACGGCAAGATCTTTTACTACATGCGCGGCGGCCAGCCCAACAACAACGCGCCGGCCATCGATCAATTTACGCAGAGCGCAGGTGTTTCAGCCGCCGGCCCGCTCTATACGCTCCCCGGCACGACGGATCGCTCCATCTACGATTGGACGAAGTACAACGTCGGCGCCCAGAACTACCAGATTCAGAATGCCCGTTTGTACAATCTCAGCGCGGACCAGCAGGTCTTCCGCACGGAGCACGCCCAAATGGATGTAAACGCGGCTTGGCGTCGTGAGCGGCAGAAGGATTATCGCCGCCAGTTCATCGCGCAGCAAGACGGCGTGCCCGCGGTGCTTGAGATCGACACCAACGCCAAGTTGGTCGACGGCCGTACAAATCCTTTCTTCCTGCATCCCTTCATCGGCGGTCTCGCGCCGCAGGTCTATCAGTATCCGATTTCCACGGACAGCTACCGCGCGCAGCTTGGCTATGTGCTCGATTACAGCCGCGAAGCGAACTGGAAGAAGTGGCTCGGTACGCACCGCTGGGGTGGCTATGCTGAAACCAGCTACAAGATCTCCGCGCCGACTGGCCTCCGCTACCACGACGAGGTGATCGACAACGTAAACTACATCGGCACCGCGGTGCTCGCCCCCACGCCGACCACGAATCTCACCAACTCCAACGGCGCCCTCTTCTATCCGTTGTATTACTACGGCAAGACCCCGGGTGCCGGTGTGCAGTACGCCAATACCGGTGCGATCAATCCGACCGGTCAGGTGCTGGGCGCTGGTTCTTACTTCAACACCACCACGAATGCGTGGGTCACGGGTGAGAACGGTACGATTCAGGAAGTCTACTTCTCGCAGGGCAAACAGAAGCGCATCATCCGCACGCTCGGTGCCAGCTTCCAGGATTTCTGGCTCGATGGCCGCCTCGTTACGACCTACGGCGAACGCAAGGACCGCAATTACATTCAAGACAATCTCCCGCTGACGCTGGCCAACGGCTTCTTCGATACCTCCGGTCTCGATCGCTTCGGCCAGAACAAGAAATACATCAACGGCACGACCCGCACCAAGGGCGCCGTGATCAAGCCCTTCGTCCATATCCCGGCGCTCGATCGCATGGCGACCGAGGGCGAGGGCATCGGCAGTTACTTCGCCGAAGCGATCCGTGGCTTTAACATCAACATCAGCCGCTCGAACAGCTTCCTGCCGGCCGATCTCGCGTACAACCTCTACCTAGAGCAACTGCCCAATCCGACCGCCCAGGCTAAGGAATATGGCTTTACGCTCAACATGTTCGGCAAGTTCTCGCTGCGCCTCACGCATCAAGAGACGATTCAGTTCCGCACTCGCGCGGGCACTGGCACGATCGCGACTCGTGTGCTTGGCATGGACTTCCATCCGGGTGGTCAGAATTTGTCCTTCAATCTCTTGGATGCGGAAGGAAATCCGACCACCGGCTGGCAGAAGCAGCTGCACCCTGAATACACCGATCAGCAGGCGCTGGAAGCAGCGGCCAAAGCGATTGGCTACTCGATCGATTTCATCAACAGCGCATCGGGCAAGACCATTGCCGACGCGAGCGACGCCACCTCGAAGGGCTGGGAGTTGGAGACGACCTTCAACCCGAATAAATTCTGGACGATGAAGCTGACCGGCAACAAGCAGGAAGCGATCGACTCGAACATCTCGTTCTTCATCCAGAAGTACATCAACGAGCGTCTACCGATTTGGACGACGATCAAGGCTCCCGATGGCTCGCTCTGGTGGGATACGGTGCAGGGCAGCAACGGCACGCCGCACAACTACTACACCCTCAACATCCAGACGCCCCTCAACCTCGCCATCACCACGCAGGGCAAGAAGAAGCCGCAGACCCGCGAGTACTCCTTCTCCTACGCGTCGAGCTATCAGCTCGCCGGCTTGAGCGGCCTCTCCGACCGCTTCTCTTGGATGAAGGCGACCACCATTGGTGGCAGCTATCGCTGGTCCAGTCGCGGTGCCATCGGCTACCTCGGTGGCGTGCCGGATTCCGACGGCGTGCTCCGCTCGCTCGATGCAAACAAGCCCGTCTACGACAAGGCGCGCGACAGCCTGAGCGTGTTCGGCAAGTACCGCACGAAGCTCTTCAACGATCGCGTCGGCACCACCTTCCAGCTCAACGTGAACAACGTGACGCAGGACGGCGGCGGCCTCCAGCCGACGGCCGTCAATCCGGACGGTTCGCCTTGGCGCTTCCGCATCATCGATCCGCGCCAGTTCATCATGCAGGTCACCTTCGACCTCTAAGCGATCCACGCAGTTCGGTCTCTCTCTCTGCTCCCCGGCCCAAAGCCGGGGAGCTTTTTCTTTTGAAGCAGAGTGCTCAGTGCTTCGAAGATGGCGTAGAGCGTCTGCCATTGAGATCAAAAGTTTCGTTGAGGAAGCAGTGTGCCGACGTAGGATTTAGTTGGGAAGGGGCTCGTTGGGGATGCGGCGCCTTCGCCGCGTCTTTAGAGCCCTGAACGCGGCGAGGGCGCCGCGTCCCCAATGTCACTCGATCATCTTCGTTTTTCCTCCATGCCGACTCGGTTCTCTGCCCCTGATCTCGTTCGCTATGCCACCGTGCTCTTGCGCCAAGCCGGCCTCGACGAAGACAAAGCGATCGCGGTCGCGGAGGTATTAGTCGAAGGCGATCTACTCGGGCACACGACGCATGGTCTGGCTCTGCTCGGACCGTATCTCGGTGAACTCGAAAGCGGTGCGATGACAAAGACGGGTGAGCCGCGCGTGGTGGCTGATTTCCCCGCCGCGCTCACTTGGGATGGGCTGAGGCTGCCCGGACCTTGGCTTGTGCGACGGGCCTTGGACGTGGCATGCATGCGAGCACGGACGCAGGGCACTTGCACCGTAGTGATTCGACGCAGCCATCACATTGCATGTCTCGCGGCCTACCTGCAGGCTGTAGCCGCAGAAGGGCTCGTGGTTTTGATTACGTGTTCGGACCCGAGAGTGGCTGGCGTGGCCCCGCACGGTGGCAGGAGGGAAGTCTTCACGCCCAATCCCATCGCGGCCGCGTGGCCGACAGATGGCGATCCGGTGATGCTTGATGTGTCGATGTCGATCACGTCGCTTGCCTACACCCGACGGCTGGCGAATTCGGGTGAGAAATTTCCCCATGCTTGGGCGGTCGATCACACCGGAGCTGCGACGAACGATCCACGAGCGGTCTTCGCCGAGCCGAAAGGCGCGCTGCTTCCGCTCGGCGGACTCGACCACGGCCACAAGGGCTACGCGCTCGGTCTGCTCGTCGAGGCGCTGACCGGTGGCCTCGCCGCCCACGGTCGGGCTGATCCGAAGGAAGGGTGGGGCGCCAGCGTGCTCATCGAGGTATTCGACCCCGCGCTGTTTGGTGGACGTGATGAGTTTGTGCGGCAGACATCTTGGGTTGCCGAAGCCTGCCGTGCCACGCCTGCACGCGAAGGGTTTGATCGGGTGCGCCTGCCCGGCGAGGCGGGCCTCGCGCGTCGTGCGCACCAGCGAGTTCATGGCGTCGCACTGCATCCGGGTATCATGCCAGATTTGGCGCGCTGGGCGGAGAAATTAGGCGTGGCCTTGCCCTCGGCGATGGAATGAATCGGTGTATCGTAAAAATGGATACAAAATGGGGTTGCCCCTTTCGTCCGACGTGGGCCGGATCGGGTCGCTTGGTCCTGCTCATGCCGCCAGCGCATGGCACGTGCGCGCGAGCACCTGATCGGTGATTGCTGGGAGGCGCTGGAGGGCGAAGATCGCGCGCGGCTCCCAGAGGAGCGAGCGGAGCGGCTCGAGCAGGCGCTTCGGCACGTCGGGCTCGGCGATGTTGTGGAGGATGGCGAAGGTTTGGCGCGACGCGGGGAGGCCGAGCCATTCGAGGAGACCGTAGAGGCCGTTGCGCTCGTGCACGGCGGTGATCTCGTCCCACGCGGGAGACTCGTTGCCGCGGAGCACCGTGTGCGCCGCGAGGAAGGCCGCGAGTGCGGGCGTCTCGGTGAGTTCTTCGAGCAGAGTGGGGCAGCGGGCGATCACCTGCAGCGCCTCCATGCGCGTCACGCGAAAGCGCTCGAGAAACGCGCGCACTTCCGTCGGCACGAATTCGAGGTACACGCGCCAATCGAGCGCGAGGCGCGGCTGAGCGGAGGAGGCGAGCGCCTCGGCCGAGGGCGAGACCTCGATCCAGTCTTCGCCATAGAGTTTTTCGAAGCGGGCCTCGGGCCACGCGGTCACGCGGTGCATCTCACCGGCATGGGACCAGGTGAGGGCGAGGGGAACGGAGCAGATTTTCTTTTGGGAGCGGCGGGTGGAGATCATGCGCAAAAGTTACCACTAGGGGTGGGACAAGGCTTGTCCTACCCCTAGTATATCCTGAGATTTCTTTCGCTGGTCCGGCCGATGTCCGTGGGCGGTTCCACTCATTTTATGCAAACTCCTCGCGTCCTCTCCTCGCGTCCTCCCCTCGAGCGCATGCTCGCGATCCACGATTGGCTGCGGCGCAACGCCCTCGTCAACTGTACCAAGCTCGCGAAGGAGATGGAGGTCTCGACCAAGACTATCCTGCGCGACATCGCCTTCATGCGCGACCGCCTCGACCTGCCGATCGAGTACGACCCGCTCATCCAGGCCTACCGCTACACCCACCCGGTCAACGCCTTTCCCACCGTGCACGTCACCGAGGGCGAGCTGCTCGCGCTCCTCGTGGCTCAGCGCGCGCTGCAGCAGTACCGTGGCACGCCGTTTCACCGGCAGCTCGAGATCGCCTTCGAGAAACTCGCCGGCGGCCTGCGCGACCGCATCTCATTCACGCCCGCCGACGAGCTGAGCGCCGTGTCGTTCAAGAACATCGGCCTCGGCAAGACCGACCTCGCCGTCTTCAACGCCCTCAGCGGCGCCGTGCTCCGCCAAACCGAGGTAAGCTTCGCCTACCGCAAGCCCGGCGACGCAAAAAAATCCATCCGCCGCGTGCAGCCTTACCATCTCGCGAACCGCGAAAACCTCTGGTACCTCATCGGCTTCGATCTCGTGCGCGGCGCGCTCCGCACCTTCGCGCTGCCCCGCATTGCCGACGTGACCGTGACGAAGACCGAGTTCACGCGCCCCGCCGACTTCTCCCCGGAAAAATTCTTCGCCAACGCCCTCGGTGTCCTCGGCGGCGCCGGCGATTACCGCGTCGCGATCCGTTTCACCCGCGCCGTCGCCGAGCGCATCCGCGAGCGCGAGTGGCACGAGTCGCAGGAACTCCGCGAGCTCCCCGACGGTGGCCTCGAACTCCACATGCGCCTCGGCGCCCTCACCGAAGTCGAGCAATGGATCCTCGGCTGGGGTGCCACCGCCGAAGTCCTCGCCCCGCCCGAGCTGCGCACCAGCATCCAGCGCACCGCCAAAGCACTGAGCAAAATCTACGCGTAGCCTGATAGCGAAAAATTCCCTGTCGGATTTCCACGTGCGCGGTGATTAGAGAGTATCCGATGACCGAAGCGACCGACGCCGATCTCCTCCACGACTACGCGCACCGCGGCTCTTCCGCCGCGTTTCGCGTTCTCGTCGCGCGGCACGTTGATCTCGTTTACTCGGTCGCCCGCCGCCAGAGCGGATCGGCCGCCCTCGCCGAGGATGTCGCCCAAGCGGTCTTCGTCACTCTCGCACAAAGCGCCGCGCAGATTCCTCGCGGCACGCCCCTCGTCGCCTGGCTGCACGTCGTCACTCGACGCACCGCGAGCAATGCTCTCCGCGACGCCGCGCGGCGTCACGCCCGTGAACAAGCCGCCGCTCAGTTGGCGTCCCCTGCCATGAACTCGCCCGATGCCGATTGGTCCGCGCTCGAGCCGCTGCTCGACGAGGCCGTCGAGTCCCTCCCCGAGGCCGACCGCGCAGCGCTGCTCCTCCGCTATTTCGAAAACAAATCTCTCCGCGATATCGGCGCCGCGCTCGGCGTGTCAGACGACACCGCCCAGAAGCGCGTCTCTCGTGCCCTCGATCGGCTCCGCACATTTTTCCTCCGTCGCGGCGTCTCCGTTTCTGCCGCCGGCCTCGCCACCGATCTCTCCGCCCACGCGCTGCTCACTGCGCCCGGGACGCTTTCGGCCCAGCTCGCCGCGCACGCGCTCGCCAGTGCCTCGCTTCCGTCCAGCGCACTTTCGGCGGCACAGAAAGTCGCCCTGACCGCTGCGCAGAAAACGCTGCTCGCCGCCGCTGCGCTGGCGCTTGTCGTCGGCGCTTTCGAGGGCTGGAAACTTTTCGCCCAAGGCCGCGACTTCGCCGCGCTCACGGCTCAAAACGATCGCGCACGCGCCGCAGTGAGCGACCTTTCGCTGCGGCACACCGCCACGCTCGCGCGCCGGCAGGCGCTGCAAAGCCAGCTCGCGGCGCAGCAAACCGCGGCCGCCGACGCCAGCATCGTCACGGAGATTCGCGCTCGGCTCGCCCGGGTGAAAACGATCAAGCAACTCCTCGCCAAGAATCCCGCGCTCGACCTGCCGGAGATTCGCCTGCTCGAAGACAACCAGTGGCTGGAAGCCCTGCAGGGCTACGATCTGAAGGACTCCGATCAGCTCGAAGCGGCAGTTCTCAACCTCCGCGCTGTGGCTAAGAACGAATTCGCCAGTTCGCTCGTAGATGCCTTGGTGGCCTATCTAAAAAATAGTCACGACCGTCTGCCCGCGAGTATCGCCGAACTCGCACCTTACTTTTCCTCCACTTGCGATCCGGTCATGCTCGATCGTTATGAGCTGTTGCACTCGGGCAATCTTGCCGATCTGCCGCATGGCTCTCTACCCAGCAGCGGCGCCAGCCACACTGGCCGCCAAACGGGCGTATCTCCCGACCGCCAATGGCCAGCCCTCATCGCTGAGAAAACTTCCGGCCTTCTGTCCAATGAACAGCGCCTGTATGTCAGCTCCACTGGCTGGGTCGTCATGCCGCAGATTGCCTATTTGCTTTCTCATCTCGGTCCATCCCTCGACAAGGCCGCGCGGAATTATGAAGAATCGCCCGCCGATCCTTCCGATCCCACGCCGCTGCTCGCAGCTTTCGATCCGCCGCTTGACGCTGAGACCGAGCGGCAGGTACGCCGGATTTTTCAGGATGAAATTCTCCGCCAAGCCCAGAGTCCTTTCCGCGCGCTAAAGCCATGATTCGACCGCGGGCCCTATTTCTCAGCTTCGCTTTTGCCGGCCTTCTCGGCGGCGTGAGTTTCGAGGTCGGGCTCGTTTCTTCGCGGGCGGCCCAACTCGTCGCGCTGCACCGCGACTCCGACCGCCTCGCGCGTGATCGCACGCAGCTTCAGCGCGCTCAAGCGGGCGCGGAATTCGATCTGGTTGAGATTCAAAAGCAAATCGACGCGCTTGTGCTCTCCACGCCCCACGCTGACGACGATCCTACTCTCGAGGCGGCGGCTCAGTCATGGCTGTGGCGAGTCCGTAAGCTTCGCGAGTTGGTCGCTGAGACGCCTGAACTTCACATTCCCGAGCTAGCACTCCTCACCGAGAGGGACTGGATCTACTTCGCCCGGATGTCTTCGCTTTTCCATTTCGACTCCCAAGAAACCAGCCTCGTTGAGTCGGCAGTCAGTGAGCTTCGTACTCGAGCCATCGAGAATTTCTGTAGCCAAGTTAAAGCCGTCGTGCAGGCGTTTGCTCGCGAACATGGCGGGCAGTTGCCCCGCAACGTGTCGGAACTCGCGCCCTATTTCTTGCCGCCAGTCCCCGACGCGATTTTCGAGCGCTACGAAATGCGCGCTACCGGCCGTCTCGCGGACCTGCCCGGGTCCACCGTCATTGTTGCGCAGAAGTTCGTGATCGACGATTGGCGCGACTCGCGGATCGAGATCAAAGCCGACGATCGCTTACGCTGGGTTCCTCCGCCCGAGTATTTGCAGAGTCAGGTTGAGTCTGCCGAGGCGTGGTTCGCCGAACGACATGGCGGCAGCGTACGGCCCACTGCGGAGGAGTTGCTGCCCTACCTCCGAGAAACCGATGCCGATCTCGACCTCGCGACCCTCAAGGCGTTTCTGGATTCCCCTCTGTGGAAAAAAGCCCGCAGCGAAAAATGAGCAGAGTCTGTCCGCCAACCGACCTGTATTGGGGACACAGAGGGCGCTGAGAGTGGAGGAAAGGCGCTCGGTCAGCTCACTCCATCGGCGCGAAATACCTCTTCTCATTCGCGTTTATTCGCGTCCATTCGCGGTTAAAATTTTCCCTCTGTGCCCCACCGTTACGCCTTTTCACCCCCTTAACAATTCTCCCGTTTCCGCACACCGAGCATTTACACGTCGGGCGTCTACTGTGCATCGGAACAAACCTCGCCGCTCACTTGCTCGCCCTTCCGGGCGGCGGCGGCGGGACCCGATAACTTCCTCATCACATGAAAAAGTTGATCATCGCCCTCGGCGCGACCGCCCTCCTCGGCGCCGCCGCCATCGTCCACGCCCAAGGCAACAACGCCAACAACGGTTCCGACCGCCACGGTCCCCCGGGTGGAGGACGTCGCCTCCCGCCCTCGCCGGTCATGATGGTGCTCGACGCCAACCACGACGGCGAACTCTCCGCCGAAGAGATCGCCAACGCCACCGCCGCCCTCAAGACCCTCGACAAAAACGGCGACGGCAAGCTCACCCCCGACGAACTTCGCCCCACGCCGCCCGCCGGCGCCCCGGCTGGTGGACCCGGTGGCCATGGGGGACCGGGCGGCCCCGGTGAGTTCGACGGCCCGCCGCCGCCCCCGCCGCAAGGCTGAGCAAGTCGCTTGATCATTCGCAGTGTCAGATTCGCCCCGCCGAACACTAGGCGGGGTTTTTTGTTTGAGATGGCTCGACCGAGCAGCGCTTCGGAGTCCGAGGTAGCGGCGAGCACCAGCGAGCCGACGTTCACCGGCCCTGCAGATTTTTATGCCGCCTTGGTTTGTTGGGGACGCGGCGCCCGCGCCGCGTATTCGACCGGCAGACCACTCACTGTAGCGGCGGTCTATGACCGCCGACTCACATCTGCCCGTGAACCGAGTCGACTCGGCGCTCATAGAGCGCCGCTACAGATGCCCGGATAATGCCCATCGATTGCCCCGCCCTTTACCTTCCCCTAACAATTTTCCCCACATCGTAAATCAGGGCTTAACCGAGCGCGGGCATTCTGTGGCCCATGAACTCGCCGCTCCTCTGCCTCTCGCCCTACCAGCTCAATGCCGGCGCCGCTTCGACCGATGTCGCCACCAGCGCGTTTCAGTGGCTCATGATCTACGGATTCCCGCCCGATCTCGCCGCCACTTCCACGATGCCCGCAGTGTTTGCCACGAACGACGCCATCACCGCCAACGACCGCGTCTTCACCACGGTCCGCCCCGAAAACGCGAGCGACCCCAAGGTGCCGGTCTTGGCGGCGTGATTTGGCCGTCGGCGAAGGGTGCGAGGAAGGGCGCTGTTCATGCATGGCACCGACCTCCCCGAGTTGGATCGCGGTTCGAGCGTGCTGGACGGTCCTGAATTTTCACGGGTGACATTTTTTCCGCCCGGGGCCACAAAGACCTTTCGCATGAGCCCTAAACTCCTCCGCCGCGCCGTCGAGGCGCTCGACTCTTTTGAAATCGAAACGCCCTCCTGGGGTTTCGCCGACACAGGCACGCGCTTCGGCAAGTTTTTCCAAGCGGCGTCCGCTATCGATCTCGGCGACAAACTCGCCGATGCTGGACAGGTCCACAGCGTCACGGGCTGCTGCCCCACGGTGGCGGTCCACGTGCTGTGGGACTTCAAGGCCGGCGAGGATCCGAAGGCCGTCGCGCGCCTCGCGAAGTCGCATGGCGTGAAGATCGGCTCGATCAATCCCAATCTCTTCCAGGACCAGTGCTACAAGTGGGGCTCGTTTGGTCACAACGATCCGGCGGTCCGCGCGCACGCGCTGGCACACTGCGTCGACTCGATCGCGATCGGTCAGGCGGTGGGCAGCGAGTACGTCTCGCTGTGGTTTGCCGACGGCATCAACTATCCCGGTCAGGCGAGCCTGCGCGCGCGCAAGCAGAGCTTTGAGGAAAGCCTCAAGGCCTGCCACGCCAAGCTCGGCCCGAAGCAGACGCTGCTCGTCGAGTACAAACCCTTCGAGCCGGCGTTCTACGCGACCGACATCGCCGATTGGGGTATGGCCTACGTGCACGCGAAGAAGGCGGGCCCGCGCGCCAAGGTGCTCGTCGACACGGGCCACCACTACGCCGCGCAGAATATCGAGCAGATCGTGGCCTTCCTCCTCGATGAGGACATGCTCGGTGGCTTCCACTTCAACGACCGCCGCTACGCCGACGACGACCTCACGCTCGGCTCGATCGATCCGTATCAGGTCTTCCGTATCTTCCACGAGATCCACTTCTTCGCGGCCGACCGCCGTCGTGCGCCGAAGATCGCCTACATGATCGATCAGTCGCACAACGAGAAGCCGAAGATCGAGGCGACGATCCAGACCGTGGTGATGGCGCAGGAACTCTATGCCAAGGCCGCGCTCGTCGATCTCGACGCGCTCCGCGCCGCACAGGCGAAGAACAACGTGGTAGACGCCGAGCTTGAACTGAAGAAGGCCTTCTTCACCGACGTCGCACCCGCGCTCGCCGCATGGCGCAAGAAGAACAAGCTGCCGGCCGATCCGCTCGCCGAGCACCGCCGCATGGGCTACGAGCGCAAGGCCGCTGCCGAGCGCACGCAGCGCCGCAAGGACCTCGGTATCACGCAAGGCGGCAGCTACGCGTAAGCGAAGAACGCTGAAGCAAGATCAAGCATCAGTTTGAAAGACACGGGCGGCTCGCCGAGCCGCCCTTATCTTTTTTTGTAGCGGAAGCCGTGAGGCTTTCGCGTTTCACCCGAAAGGCGAAACGCTCACGCGTTCCGCTACGAGATTGGGAAAGGCGAAACAAGGTCGGCATTCGCGTAACCAGTTCTCCGATACAAAGCGAAAAACGCCGCCGAGATTTCCGGCGGCGTTTTAAGGGTAAACAGAGGCGAGAAGGGCGAGGGCGGTCACATGCCTTTCTTGATGAAAGTGATTCCGGGATCGGATTCCTTGATGTTGACCGTCTTCTGCGTGGTGGAGTCCTTGCCGATGTAGTCGATCGAGGCGGTGGCGAGGATGGGGAGATATTTGCGGAGATCCTTGCTGGCGTCCTCGTTGCTCAGGCGGACACTCCAGATTTCCGCCGGCGGCTTGCCCTCTTCGGCCTGTTTATTTTCACGGGCCGTGATGTTGAGATATTTTTCGTAGACGGTGACGGGCGTCACGACGTCTTGATAGCCGACGAGCTCGGTGCGCGGCGGATCGTAGACGGCGACGGTGCGGTTGGCAGTATTGCCGCGCTGGTCGGTGACCTGTACCTGCTCATAGCGCACGCCGCCGCCGACCTGAGCGTAGAGCGGCATGCTTGTCTGGTCGAATTTTACGCGGGGCGGTTCTACGCCGTAGTCGAGTTCCACCACCATGTCGGCGGCCTCGATCGTCGGCGCCTCGTACATGCCCTTGCCGGAGAGGGCGGTCTTGATGTAATTGGCGGCCTCCTGCTCGCGCAATCCGTCGTCTTGGACGCCGGTGCCTGCGGTGGTCTTGGTCTTGATCTTGTACGACACGGCCTCCTTGACCTTCGCGGGCTGGCTGATGGCGTCGACTTTTACCTCGTAGCTCGTCGCGCAACCAGCAAAGGCGAGGGAGACCGCGGCAATCACAACAGCCAGGTTCGGGCGGGTTGTGCGTCGCGTGCTCATGGTGTCACTCCTTTGATTGGGAATCTGTCTTTGGGGGTAAGAAGCAAGCTGCCGGCGTGCCAGCCGGCCCCGGGTTAATTGCCCGGCTTGGTATTTCCGGAGACGGGAGTCGAGAGACCGCCTGCCTTCGGAGAAGTGGTTGAGGCCGTGGTCGCGGCGGAAGCAGCGGCTGCGTCGTCGCCCTTGAGCCGGGCGAGCTCTTCCTCGAGCCGGGCGATTTCCGCCTCGGTGGAGAGCAGCTTGTCGTGCGCTTCGTCGAGCGACTTCTTCTTCTGGAGCGCAGCCTGGCGCTCTTCGCGGAGCTTTTTCAGACGGTCGTTGGCGACGTCGAGTTTCTTTTGCGCGTCGTTGAGCTCGATGTCGGAGATGCGGAAGCCCTGGGCCACGGCGAGTTCCTCGGCTTCTTCATTCTTGCGGCGGGCGTCCTCGGCGCGTTTGCGCGCGAGTTCCTGCTGGTAGGCGCGCTCTTGGGCCAGACGGTCCTGCTCCTTGCGGTCGCGAGAGTCCTGCACCGCGCCGACGATGCCGCCGATGATCGCGCCACCGGCGAGACCACCGAGGAGGCCGGCGGCTGGATTATTATTGGTGGCAGCGGCGCCGATGGCACCAGCCGTACCGCCGATCATGGCGCCGGTGCCGGCGCTCGAGGCGGTTTTCGAGGGCGCTACGCCAGAGGAGGAACAACCAGTAAGTCCGATCACGGCGAAGGCCGTGGTGACGGTGACGAATTTCTGAAGGTGAAGCCGACGCGATGAATTCATTTGAGGCACAGAGGAAAAATCTGGGGAGGGGACGGCGGGTTTAGTCTCGCCATGAAGGCGATTTTCTCAACTTTCTCGCGCGCTTTCTTGAGGTATGATCCGAAACGCGCATCGTTTTCAGATTGAACAAATCCGGAGCGTTCGAGTCGCAGGCAATTAGGTAACAGCTTAGTCAGCGAAAGGAATTCTATGGCAACCAAGTCGCGAAACAAGGGGATTTTTTCCGCCGAGTTTCTTGTCTCCTATCTGGGCCTCGTCGTGGCGGTCCTCGTGATTGAGGGCATCTACCGGGGATACGTTCGGCCTCATGCGGATGATTTCATGGTGCGCCGCAAGGTCATCGCTTCGCAACAGCACAATGCGTCGATCCTCGCCGAGCGCCCCATATATATTGTCATCAAGGACGTGGAGCCGGAATGTGAGGTCATCTTCTGCGTGTGGGGCATGATCTTCCTCGCTTTCAAGATGCGCCAGATCTCCCGCGAGCGGAAGCTGCTCAAGCAGGACTTCATCCGCGTGCAGGCTGGCGAGCGCATCATCCCCGACGACGCGCTCGACCGCTACAAGGAGCTGCGCACCGCGCTGGAGCGTGAGCCGAGCTGGCAGGATCGCCTGCTGCCCGAGTGCCTCCTCGCCGCGCTGCACCGCTTCCACGCGACCAACTCCATCCAGGACGCGGCGGGCGCCGTCAAGGAGCGCGCCGAGCTCGCGGCCGACCAGCTCGATTCATCGCTGTCACTTATCCGCTACATCGCGTGGGCGATTCCCGCCATCGGCTTCGTCGGCACCGTGCGCGGTATCGGCGCCGGCCTCAACTTCGCCGAGCAGGCGATCAAGGGCGACCTCTCGAGCGTCACGCAATCCCTGGGTCTCGCGTTCAACTCCACGTTCGTCGGCCTGATGCTCTGTATCGTGCTGATGTTCGTGCTGCACATCGTGCAGTCGAGCCAGGAGGCGTTCATCATCGATGTGCAGACCTACTGTCGCGACAAGCTGATCGATGTGATGAAGGTGCCGAGCCGCGAGGAGAGCAACATCACCTCGCTCCCGGGCCACTGGCAGTCGACCTCGCCGCTCACCTCGCTCAACTCGTAACGCGCTCCCCACGTTTCCGCCGCTTCACCCCACATGGCCACACTCGGAATTGAAATTTGCGACGCAGGGTTTCAGTCAGCCGTAGCGGAGGACAATGAGCCTCGGCTCACCGCTCCGGCCGGACCGAATGGCGTGCTGCTCTGGCCGGGCTTCGCGTTTCAGGATGGCGCGCGCCTCTTCTTCGGTCGTGAAGCGGAGGACTCATGGTTCGTCCACCCGCGGCGCGTCACGCACGCGTTTTGGGAAAAGCTCTCGCACGAGCCGACACCGCTGCACGGCACGGGCAAGGCGCCGTCGTGCTCCGAGTTGTCGTTTCACTTCCTGCGCGACTACCTGCAACGCCTCGGGCCGGCCGCGTCGAGCGAGCGCGTGGTCCTCGCGGTGCCCAGTGCGTACCTGAAGGATTCCGCGGTCGAGGACGAGAAGGTCGGCCTGATCCTCGGCATGGCCAACGAGCTGAAGCTTCCGCTCGTCGGCGTGGTCGACGAGGCGTGTGCGGCGCTCTGCGATGCGCGCGGCGCTGGCATCAACCCCGCGCATCCTGTCATCGTGGTCGACGCGCAGCTCCACGGCGCGACGCTCGCTCTTCTCAGCGCCAGCAGCGGCCTGCTCCAGCGCAAGGACTACGTGCACCTCCCGCAGGCGGGCTTCGCGCATCTGCTGAAGCATCTCACCGCGTCGATGGGCAATCGCTTCCTGCGCCACACGGCGTTCGACATTCTCGAGGACGGCCGCATCGAGCAGACTTTCTACCGGCAGACGAAGGAGTTCTTCGTCACCGGCGCCGCCGAGCACCGCTACCAGATCAACACCGCGCGTCGCACCTATGAGTTCATCGCGACACGCGAACAACTCGCGAGCGATACGCAGGGCGCGGAGACCGCACTCCTGCACGGCTTGCAAGGCCTGGTCGCCAAGTCCGGCCTCTCCGCCGGTGGCTGCACCGTGGCGCTTACGGCGCGTGTGACGTGTCTGCCGGGCTTTGCCGCGCGCTTGCAGGGCGCGGGCTTCGTCCGCGTGGTCAAGCTTCCCGCCGGTGCGGCGGCGGCCGGCGCTGCGGCGCTCGGCAGCAAGCGCGCTCGCGTGGCCAATCTCGCCGATGTGCAGGTCGACTCAGGCGTCGATCTCACCGAGGTGAAGCAGAGCAGCGGTGCGACATGGGAGGCCTTGCTCCACAAAGCCCGCCTCACCGAGCCACGGGTGCTGCCTTCGCACGTCGTGATCGATGGCATCGGCCACGTGCTCGGCGGCAATGGCACCGTCACCATCGGTGCGCCCGGTCTCGGCCCGGTGATCGCGCTGCCCGCAGGATTTACGACCGTCGAAGACTGCCTCGTGAAACTCGAGCGATCCGGCGGACGGCTCTGGTTCAGCGAAGGCGGCTCGCAGCCGGCGCGCGTGGCAGTGGAGGCGGGCGACCGCCTCGTGATCCGCTGCGGCGCGGCGACCGCGGACCTGCTTTTCGCGAGCGTGCGCAGCTCGAGTTTCGTCTAAGCTGATCGCGCCATGGCCTCAATCTCCTCCAAGCGCCGCGAGACCGAGGTCTTCTCGATGGCCTTCCTCGACTGCATTTGCTGCGGCTTCGGGTCGGTCATTCTCATCTTCATCCTCTCGCTGATCGAGAAAACGAAGTACGACGAGAACACCTACACGGAGACCCAGGAGCGCATCAAGATGCTCGAGGTGAAGGCCAAGACCACGCAGGCCGACATCGACAAGATCACCGGCGCGCTTGGTGCAATGCAGCTCGAACTCGAAGCCAATCGCCAGCAGGAGCAGGCCAATCAGCTCAAACTCACCGACCGGCAGAAGGAGATGATGCTGATGCTCCAGCAGACCGGCAACCTGAAGGCCGCGCTCGACACGCTGCTCGGCGAGAAAAAGGCCCTGCCGACCGACGAGCTGAAGGCACCGGTGCCCATCCCCAATACCGACCGCCGCCAGTACCTCACGGGTTTCAAGCTTACCGGCAAGTACATGGTGTTCCTCGTGCGTTCCTCGGGCTCGATGCTCGACGAGAATCTCGATGGTGTCGAAATGCGGCTCGGCGATCCCGATTTCAAGAAGCGCGAGGCGCCTAAGTGGCAGCGCACGATTCATGCCCTGGAGTGGATGCTGGCCACGCTCGATCCGGACACAAATTTCCAAATCTACTTCTACGCTGACGACACGGTGCCGGTCTTGCCGAACCGTGCCGACGAGTGGTTTCATACGAGCGATCGCCAGGCGCTCTCGGAGATCGTCGCCAAGCTCGGCTCGGTCGTGCCGAAGGGCTCATGCAATCTCGAGCGTGCGTTCACGACGGTGCGTTACCTGCCGCATTTGCCCGATGCGATCGTCCTTATCACCGACGGTCTGCCGACGACGAGTGACGCAACGCCGGCCGACGGTTTGGTGAGCGATTACCAGCGCGCGCAATTTTTCAAGGATGCCGTGCGGCAGCTCCCGCCGCGTATCCCGGTCAGCACGATCCTGATGCCTTTCAGCGGCGACCCCGCGGCGCCAGCCATCTACTGGCAGCTCGCGAACTACACCCGCGGCGCGATGGTGAGCCCCGCCAAGGACTGGCCTGAACTATGATCCGCCGTCGTCCCACCCAGATCTTCAGCTTGGCGTTCCTCGACTGCATCTGCTGCGGCTTCGGTGCCATCATCCTGATCTTCGTGCTGAGCGTCGCGCAGCGAGACCAGACCGCGCATGCCACGCTCGAGGACTTGCAGCGCATGCTGGCCGAGCGCATCGCTGCGGTGGCTGCACTCAATGGCAAAGAGGTCGATCTCTCAACGCAGCACGCCAAGCTCTCCGGCCAGATCGTCGACGAGAAAATGCTCGCGGACAAACTGCGCGCACTGCTCGATGACCTCGACCGACAGCTTGCGCTGGAGAAAAAGGGCCAGAAGGCGCTGCTGGTGGATATCGACGACCTCAAAAAGGAACTCGGTGCGCGCCAAAAGAAGCCCGACATGGTCCTGCCGGACGTGAAGCCGCTGCCCGTCGGTGTGCCCGTGGGCAGCAACTACATCGTGTTCATCATGGACACATCGGGCTCGATGCGTGACCCCAACACTTACGGGATGTGGCCCATCGTGCTCCGCAAGATTGAGGACGTACTCGACACTTATCCGCATGTGGACGGCATCCAGGTGATGGACGCAGACGGGCGCTTCATGATGGGCCGCGATTCGCAGTGGATGTCGGACAACAAGGAGACCCGTGATGGCATCCGCCGCGTGCTGCGCCGCTACGAGGTCAACAGCGCGTCCAATCCCGTCCCCGGCATCGCGCGCGCCCTGCGGACCCTGCAGGACAAAAACAATCCCGACCAGAAGATGGGCATCTATTATTTTGGCGACGAGTTTGTCGGTACCGCCGATGCGGCGATCAAGATGCTCGACCAGCTCAATCCGGCCGACGAAAACGGTCACCGCCGCGTGGTGATTAATGCGATCGGCTTCCCGACGACGATCGACTCCAGCTTCTCGATGGGCGACACCGGCCTCAAATACGCCAACCTCATGCGCGAAGTCTGCTACCAGCACGGCGGTGCTTTCATCGCGCTGCAGGATCTTTGATCGAGACTTGGGCGCGAGTGGGGAAAGCCCACGAAACACACGAAGGGCACGAAAGGGGAGGGCGCATTCTGCTCAGCGCATTGGTTTGACGCTGCGCTGAGGCACCCAATTGGGGTTCTCAATCCAGCCACAGATTACACAGATGGGCACAGATTTCGGAGGCCCCTTATCTGTGCCCATCGGTGTAATCTGTGGCCAAAGCTGGAAGGGCCATGTCTAGCGGTTTGGGTTCGGGCCGACCACTTGGCGCATCTTGATGCCATTTGTATTCAGTATTCGAATACAAGTGTGGCGGGTGTGCGAATTAGCCCAAATAAAAAGGCCCGCGGGTCGGCGGGCCTTGGAAAATTTTTGTGTGAGGGTCGTGCCGGGCTCAGAGGCCAAGGATGGATTTGATCAGGCCGGCGAGGAGGCTGAGCGGATTGCCGCCGCCGCCACTGCTGCCACCGCCACCGGAAGAGCCGCCCGAGCTGCCCGACTGGCCGCCGGATTGCCCGCCGGAACTACCGGAGGATCCACCGCTGCTGCCGCCACCGCCGCTCGAGCCGCTGCTACCGCCTTGGCTGCCGGATTGGCCGCCCATGCTGCCCATGCTTCCGCTGCTTCCACCGGAGCCACCGCTGCCGCCTGAGCTGCCTTGTGAGCCGCCGCGCCCGCCGCCCGTCTTGAGATTGCCATTGGAGTCGAAAGCGCCGGTGCCGTCGCCCTCGCCGCTGTTGCCATCGCCACCATTGCCACTGCCGTCGGAGCCGTTGCTGCTGCTGCCGCCGTTTCCGTTGCCATTGCCTTGGCCGCTCTTCGAGCTCTTGCCGCCCTTTCCGTTTTTGCCCCCTTTTCCGCCTTTGCCGTTGGTGCCGCTGCCCCCATTGCCATCGCCGGAACCGTCGCCTGAGCCATCGGCGCCGCCGCCCGCGCCACCGCTGCCGAGCTTGTCGGTGCCGTTGCCCGAGCCATCGCCGGAGCCATTGGCACCACTGCCGTCGGCCCCACTGCCATCAGCGCCATTGCCGCCTGAACCGTTTGCGTTCGCACCGTTGCCGTTGCCATCGGAGCCGTCGCCGTTGCCATTGCCGTCCTTGCCGGCTTTGCCCGTGAAAGGCGTGTTGCCGCCGCCGGAACCGAAGACGCCGGAGTAGTTGAAGTGCACGACGTCGATCTTGCTGGAGGAAAGCGAAGCGCGGGAGCGGATCACTTCATCGCGGATCGTTTCGAGTTCCCACATCTTCCGGCGCGCTTCGTCCTTTTCCTTGAGCGGACCGAAATAGTAGCTGAGATTTTCATGCCGGTAGCGCACGTACCAGCCCTCGTCATCGACCGTGAGGCCGGTGACATTGATGCCGCTGTACTTTTGGCGGAAATCGTCGGCGTTGAGTTTCCAGAAATCGTCGATCGCCTCGACTGGGTAAATGACCGTCTTGGCGTACACGCCGACCGCGATCGCGATCGCCAGGCCGAAAAGCAAAGGGTAACGAAGAGCTTTCACAGATGAAGAGGGGACTGGGTTCAGGTGCCGGGCGGCATATTGCGGCCCTTTTCTGTGCCCACGTTGCTATTGTTGGTTCCTCCCGAGGATCCTCCGCCGGAAGCACCCGCGGCACGGGTAGAGGATTCCGCTTTGCCTCCCTGTTGCACGCTACCGGCCTGCGGCAGACCCACTACGTCTGCACCGGCCGAAGGGATGGTTTGGATTCGCATCGAAGCATCGCCGACCGCGACCTCCCCCGGTTTGCTCGAGCTTTTGTTGCCGACGGCAATGCTGCCGTCGCTGCCACCGCCGCCTTGGCCGGATTCGCCCATATTGCCGATGCTGGCATTCATGCCGCCGCTGGCGGCGCCGCTGCTGTTAGCGCCGGTGCCCATATTCATCGCGCTGAGTCCGCCACCGCCACCTGCGCTGGCGGAGCTGGAGCCACTGGGCATGTTGAGAATGCTCATGCCGCCACCTCCAGCGCCGCCCGCGGCACCAGAGCTACCTCCCATCGGAATGGGAATACCCACATTGGGCATAGGAATGTTGAGGCCACCACTCGAGCCTTGGCTACTGTTGCCGCCGCCCTTGCCGCCTTTGGCGCCGTCGCTGCCGCCACCCCCGCCACCATTTTCCTGGCCTTGCGCGCCACCAGCACCGGCGCCCGACTGCTGGCCTCCTTGTTGGCCGCCGCCGCCTTGCTGACCATCGGCACCACCCGCGCCACCACCTTGCTGGCCACCGTTCTGCTGCTGACCACCGCCGCCACCTCCATTTTGGCTTGAGTCCGATTGCTGGCCGCCACCGCCGCCGCCCTGCTGGTTGCCTTGATTGGAATTCTGCTGCTGGCCACCACCGCCACCCTTGTTGTTGGAGTTACCGCCGGCCTGCGTGGCGGAATTGGCGTCTTCACCACCCATCTCAAATTCACCCAGCATGCCGTGCTCGGGACGCTTCTCGGCATCGAGGCCCTTGCCGTCAAAGAGAACAGGATCCGGGATCGTGCCTTTGGCGGTGCTGGAGGATGACGAACTCGACGAAGTGATGGGACGGCGCGTCGTGCTGGACGAGCTCTGAGCGAGCGCGACCGACACGGCGAGCAACGACACCAACGGAAACGCGATCCGGGTAGGCGGCAGGCGCATGGGGAGAAATTATTTGTCGTTCTTGTACTGACAGATGACGACGACATCGGGCACCGGGGTGCCGTTGCGGATCTGGAGGATCATCTGCACGTCCTGATAGCCCTTGCGGCGGCCGACGATCTCGTAGTCGCCGGGTAGGATGTTGACCTGCTCGGGATTTTCGATGGGGCCGAGCATGCGGTAATTGCTGATGGAAATCCACGTCTTGCCGTCGCCCTTGAAGGTGACCTTCACCGGCTTGTTCTGCTGGAGCAGGCTGGTGCGGAGCTGCTGCATCTTCTCGGTGACGGGGAGGTACGACGGCTTGATGTTCATCGCCTCGTTGAACACTTTGATGGCGGTTTGGAAGTCGGCATGCTTCGAACGCTCCTCGGCGATCTCGAGCTTGGTATTATATTCCAGTAGTGTGCGGATCATGCGGCCGGAGCGGATGAAGCCGTCCTTCGCGTCGACGTTTTCGGGTTCGAGCGTGAGGGTCTCGCTGTAGGCGTCCTTCGCCTCTTTCCATTGGTGCTCATTTTCGAAGGCGAAAGCGCGCGCGACGGACTTGTCGACGGCCTCCTTGTGCTCGTTGTCGCGGGCGTCCTTCACGAGCTTCTCGACCTCGGCCTTCTTGGGTTCGACCTTGAGAGCGTTCTGGCCCTCGGTGATCGCGACCTTCCAGTTCTTCCCCTGATAGGCTGCCTTGGCGGCGGTCCACGCGGTATTGAACTGATTTTCCTTCTGCAGGCGCTTGGCGCGGGTGGCGCCCTGCTGCGCGACGGCGGAAAACGCGTCGAGCGCGAAGGCCTTGTCGTAAGCCTCGGCGGCTTCGGCGAACTTGCTCTGTTTCTCGAAATCATCGGCCTGCAGGAGCAGAGCGTGCACCCGCTCGATCTTCTCGGCGCGCTTGAGGCCCTGGGCAGCGAGCTCGTTGCCCGGAGACTTCGCGAGAGCCTGGTTGAACGATTTGATCGCGACATCGCGATCGCCCTTGCCGAGCGCTTCCTGGCCGCGGCGCATGGCGTCGTCGACGGAGGTGGAGATCGCCTTCTCGATTTTCTTCAGTTGGTCGGCCGCACGGGTGAAGGCCTTGTTGGCGGAATTAAAGCTGCCGTCGGTGAGGAATTTTCCGCCAGTCGCCGCGTCAGCGAGCGCGGATTCCCACGCCTCGGGGATGAGACCGCGATCGCCGTCGAGCTCCTTGAACTTGAGCTGCAGCGCGTCGTGCGCCTGCTGCGCCTCCTGCTTCATCTTGATCGACTTCGTGAAGTCATCGATCTCGCGGTTGAGCGCGTCGAAGTGCTGGTAGGCGAGTGCGGGCTCGCGGGTGGCGAGGATGTTTTCGCCGACGGCGAAAGCCTTCTCGATCATGATGAGCCGCTGGATCTGGACGTCGTGATTGAGCGGCATGCGGCGCAGCTCGACGAGGGCGCGGTTCGCGTTTTCGTGCGCGAGCTGGGCCTTGGACTGGCTCACGAACTCCGTGCTCGGATCGCTCGAGGCGACGTTGCCGGCGGGAGCCGATTGGAAAACCTGGGGGCCCGCGACGAGCTTGATCACGCGGATGACGATGCCGGCGGCGACGAGCACGCCGAAGAAGCCGCCGACCGACACCGCGAGGATCTTCCACACGGGCCAGCGACGCTTCGCCGTTTCCTGTCCCGCGTCGGGATTCCAATGAATGACGCGGTGCTTCTTGGCGGATTGGGGATCAGTCTCTTCAGCCATGACAAGAGGAGTTGGAGGCGCCTAGGGGTAGGGGAGGAACAGGCGTTGGACTCAAGGCGGCGCGATTTGTTTCACTTGGCCCTAACGCATTGGACAAAAGAATGGTCAATTCCCGCGCACTTGCAAGAAACTCGTGGTTCCGAGGGGCGTCTTGTTGCGAAATTTCGCGGGCTGCGTATCCAGCCTTCTTCGAACCCCCGTTTTCAGTGCGCAATTCCATCTGGCTACGCATTGCAGTTTTCGTGCTAGGAGCGGCTGGCTTAACAAGCTGTTACCAAGTTCCTGTCACTGGGCGTCGTGCATTAAATACCGTCGATCACGCCGAGGTCACCAAGATGTCGATGGCGGCCTTCGATCAACTCAAGAAGACCACCCGTGTGTCCCGCGATCAGGAGCTTAACGCCCAGCTCAAGCGCGTGGGCGAACGTCTGGCGCGGGTCGTATTCTGGGACATGCCCGATGCCGACTGGGAGTTCGTGGTTTTCGACGATCCCAATATCAACGCTTTCGCCATGGCTGGCGGGAAAGTCGGCGTATACACCGGGTTGTTTCGAATCGTGAAAACCGACGACGAACTTGCCGGTGTATTGGCGCACGAGATTTCCCATGTGACCGCCAAGCATGTGGATGAGAGACTCTCGCACGAGATGGGCACCGAGACGCTGGGCAACATCGGCGGGACCGCGATGGGGATGACCTCGGTGACTGGTGCGCTGACCGCGCCACTGATCCTCGGGGTGTATGGCATGGGGGCTAATTCCCAGCTGCTCGCTTGGGACCGGGAGCATGAGAAGGAAGCGGACTACATGGGCATGATCTATATGGCGCGTGCGGGCTACGACCCTCAGGCCTGTGTGCGGGTGCTTGAACGATTGGAGGAAGCGGACTCCGCTGACCCGTCCCGGGTGGGACCGGCGCCTTGGGAGTCGACCCATCCGCCGACGCCTGATCGCATTCAGAATCTGCAGGAGAGGATGCCAGAAGCCCAGAAAGTGCTGGCACAAAGCGCCGTCAAAGCTGCACCGATTATCGTCAAGTAGGTTCTATGCGCGCCCCACGGAAGACGACGCGCCGCCGGAGCGCTCGGGACGTTGAGGCTCGCCGAAGGTAGAGCACTAGCGCGTGCCGCTCATTTCGAGCCGGCGCGCAATCCGCCGGAAAAGCCACGGGGCGAAACGTTGTAGCCAGATCGCCACGATCTCGGGGCCGCCGACCACCACTTCCGCCCGTCCGCGGGCCACGCCACGGACGATGGCGCGGGCGCAGCGCTCGGGCGCGATGCCGCGCACGTGCGTTGTATCCGTTTTTCCATGACGCTCGCCGCGAGCGTCGAGGGCGTTGGCGGAGACGGCGGTGCGCACGTAGCCGGGACAGGCGAGGGTGACCTTGATGCCCTCGCGCCAAACCTCAGTGCGCAGCGAGTCGAAGTAGCCGTGCAGCGCGTGCTTCGACGCGGCGTAGGTCGAGCGGCTCGGCGTGCCAACGTAGCCCATCACGCTGCTCACGACGACGATGTGGCCCGCGTGACGCGCGCGCATCGCGGGCAGCACGGCCTTGGTCAGTGCGACGGGGCCGAAATAATTCACCTCCATCATCGCGCGCTCGACCGCGAGGTCGGCCTCGGCGGCGAGGGCACGTTGGCTCACGCCGGCGTTGTTGATGAGGATATCCACGTGACCGGCCGCAGTGACGGCAGCGGGAAACGTTTCCACGCGACCCGTATCGAGTGGCAGCACGCGGTGTTCATCAGGTCGCGCGCAGGCGGCGCGCACGCGCTCCAATTCTTCTGGGCGACGACTCGACAAGATCAGCCGCGCGCCCTCGCGGGCGAACTCGAGCGCGAGCGCTTCGCCGATGCCCGACGAAGCGCCGGTGATCCAGACGACTTGGCTAGCGAAGCGCATCGCGGCTCAGGCGCAGTACACACCGCCGTTGATGTCGAGTGTGGCGCCGGTGATGAAGCCATCATACTCGCTCGCGAGAAACACCGCGGCGCGCGCTACATCGTCGGCGTCGCCCGCGCGACCGAGGGGAATGCCCGCGATGGTCGCGGCGGCGGACTCGGGTTTCGTGTGCGTGTTGTGAAAGCTTGTGCCAAGAATGAGGCCGGGCGCGAGGGCGTTGACGCGGATGCCGAGCGGCCCGAGCTCAGTGGAGAGACCGCGCGTGAACGTGAGCACGGCGCCCTTGGCGGTCGCGTAGGCGATGGAGCCGGGGTGGCCGCCCTTGCGGCCCGCGAGTGAGGAGAGATTCAGGATGCTCGCACCGCCGTTTTTCTGTGCGGCGGCGGCGAGGTGCGGCTGCGCAGCGCGTGTGACGCGGCGGGCGCTGCCGAGGTTGAGCGACATCACCTCGGCCCAGAACGCATCGTCGGCGTCCGCGAGCGAGCGGCGCGCGACGAGCGAGCCGGCATTGTTTACCAGCACGTCGAGGCCGCCGAGAAATGTTACCGCGTCGGTCACAAGCCGCTCGCACTCGTCCGTCTCGGTGAGGTCGGCGGTCGCGCTGGCGAAGCGCCGGCCAAGCGTCGCGGCCTCGCGGGCGAGAAGCTTCGCTCCCTCAGCGCTGCTGCGGTAGTGCACGAAGACATCGCAACCCGCGGCGAGCAGCGCGCGCGAAATCGCGAGCCCGATGCCTTGCGCGCCAGCGGTCACGAGCGCGCGTTTACCAGTGAGCTTGTGGGGTGAGGCCATGCGCTGACGCTTCCGCACTCGTGCACCGCGGTCAATCGCGCGGCATGGCGTTCAGCGGCCGTTTCCGCGCTGGGCGGCGAGCTGCGCTTGGGCGGTCGCGAGATTTTCGCGCGCGTCGGTGTAGCTCGGGCGCAGGCGCACGGCGGTTTCAAACTCGTGCACGGCGCCAGTGAGATCGCCGCCTTCGCCGAGCAGCGTGCCGAGATTATTGTGCATCTCGGCGTCGTCGGGCGCGGATTGGAGAGCGGCGCGGTAAAGTGAAATGGCTTCGGCGGTTTGATCACGATCGGCGAGCAGATTGGCGAGGTCTCGCGCGATAGTGGCGGAATCCGGCGCGAGTTTGTGCGCCTCGCGCAACTGGGTCTCGGCGTCGGGGGTGCGACCGGCGCGCTTGAGGGCGCGGGCGAGATTGGCGCGGGCCTCGGCGAAGACGGGCGAGGCCTGCACGGCGGCGGTGTAGTGTGTGAGCGCGCCGCTGAGATTGCCGGAGGCGAGGAGGGCGTTGCCTAGATTGTTGTGAATCTCTGCGCCGTCGGGCTTGGCGCGCAGCGCCTGCTCGTAGCGTGCGATGGCCTCGGTCGTGCGACCGGAGACGAGGAGGGCGTTGGCGAGATTGTAGTTGGCGTCGGGATCCGTGGGACGCTGCTGGAGGACCGCTTCGAAGTGCGGGATCGCTTCGGCGGTGCGGCCCGCGGCGGCGAGACGCTGGCCGAGATTGTTGTGACCGATCCATGCGGAGGGATTGTGCGCGAGTGTATAGGTCCACAGTGCCTCTTCGCTCACGAAATGGGCGGCATGGCGCGCGCTCAGCCACGTCCAGCCGAGCGCGACGCTCGCGGCGGCGACAAGCACGATGCGCCGTGCAGTCGCGCTCATGTGATCGTGCAGCATCTGCGTACCCGCGGCGACGAGACCGGCGAACGCAGCGAGCGAGATGTAGGCGAAATGATCCGCGGCCCACGCGATGCGATGGTACGCCATCGGCACGAAGCCGAGGGCCGGCACGAGATTGAGCGCAAGCACGCCGAGACCGAGTAGCGCATGACGGCCCCATGTCGCACGCCAGCGCCAGCAGACGCCGAGGAGCGCGAGCAGAAGAATGATCGCGCCGAGCTGAAATGCGCCATTGATGAAGATATCGCTCGCGTAGACGGGCAGTAGCTTGGTTGGCCAGATGAGCTGGTGGATATAGAAGACCACGAGCGCCGCGCCGCGTCCTACGCGCTCCACGAAACTCCCGATTGCGACGACTTCGCCGCCGATGGCGCGGTGTTGCTGAAAGAAGATCGTCACGGCCGCGGCAGCTGCGGCGAGGGCAAAGAACGGCGCGGTGGTGCGCACGTCGGCCCAGCTGATTTTTCCGCGACGCCACCACGCGAGCAGGAGCAGCACCGGCGGCAGCATCACGACCGCGCCCTTGCTGAGCAGCGCTGCGGCGAAGAGGGCGAGCGCGTCCCACGCGGGGCCGCGGCGGCCCGATTCTTCGTGGCGCAATTGCAGGAGCAGCGCACCGAGCAGCAGGGCGAGCGAGAGGGTGTTTTTCAGTTCCGCGACCCACGCGACCGACTCTACCGCGAGCGGATGCACGGCGAACAGCAGCGCGCCGAGCCACGCCCAGCGCAGGCCGAGGCGTGCGAGCAGCGCCCAGAGCAGCAGTGCGCAGCCGACGTGTATCAGGAAAGTGGTGACGTGATACGGCAGCGGTGCGTCGCCCCACGCGTGCCACTCGAGCCACTGCACGGTGGTCTTGATTGGCAAGTAGTCGGAGGTGGCGGGATGCACCCACGCGTCGACGAGCGAGGCGTGCTGGATCTCGGGATTGCGCACGACCTCCAGTTCGTCGTCCCAAATCCAGCCGCCGCGGAAAGCGGGCCAGTACGCGAGCACCGCGAGGACGAGGAGCACGGCGGCGCGCCCGAGCACCGCGCCGCGGGAGGAGGAGCGCTCAGCCGGCGACGGCATGGGCGGGGCGGGGGGCGCGCTCGCGGAGCAGGCGCTGTACGAGCGCGAACACCTCGTCGACCGAGATGGCCTGCATGCAGCGGTTGTCGCGACAGGTGGTCTGGCGATTGTTGAGCGCGTTGACGCACGGGCTGCACGCGAGTCCAGCGGTGAGCGAGTGGCTGCGCGGGCCGAGCGCGGCAAAGAGCTCCGGCGTCTCCGGGCCGAAGAGCGCGACGCAATCGATCTCGGTGAGCGCGGCGAAATGCGCGGGGCCGCTGTCGTTGGTCACGAGCACGTCGGCCACGCCGTAGAGCGCGAGCAGTTCGCGCAGGGTGGTGCGCCCGGCGACGCACACGGCGCGCGGCGAGCCGACGGCACGCACGAGCTCGGCGATGCGGCCGGCTTCCTCGGCGGCGCCGGTGAAAGCGACGCTCACGTCGGGCGACGCGGCGAGCGCGCGGCGGGCGAGGGTGACGTAGTTCTGCTCGGGCCACTTGCGCAGCGGGAGGAGATCACCGGCGTTGGCGTTGAGCAGTATCAGCCGATTGGATACAGGCACGCCAAGTTCCGCGAGCAGTGCGCGCACGCGCGCCATCTCCTCGGGCTTGGGCGCGAAAAGTGGCGGAACCGTGCTCGCCTCGGCGCGAAAGGGCAGCACAGGCAGCTGCGCCGGATTGCAGTCGAGCGCGTCGACGAGCGAGGTGAACGTGGCGCTCGTGTGCAGCCGCGCATTGTAGAGCACGCGGTGCGTGAGCAGGTTGCCGCGATACGGGCCCTCGCCGAAATACGAGTGAAACCCCACCCGCACACGCGCGCCGGTAAGGTACGCGAGCACGGCCGAACTGCGCGCGAAGAACTCCATGTCCACGCACGCGTCGATGCGCGCGCGGCGGATGGTCCGGAGCGCAGCGAGCGCGCTCGCGATCATCGCGCCGAGCGAACCGGTTCGGACCGTGAGCACATTTTCCGGCGGCACGAGCCCAAGTAGATCGACGACGAAGCGGTTTTCCTCGAATACGAAAAAGTAAACATTCTCACGGCCGACTTTCGCGACGGCGCGGCGCACGGCCTCATACGCGAGCACCGTCGAGCCCTGCTCGGCGAGTTTGAGGAAAAGAATTTTTCGCGGCGTGGCCTCGTTGTCGTCGCCGCCGAGCAGGCTGCTCAATCGTCTCCAGAAAGTTAATACAGCACACGCCGGAACGCCCGCGCGACGATCGACCCACTGGAGCGTTTGCACGCGGCCGCTGAAGCGGCCCGCGGGGGCCGCCGTGCTCTCCGCAAGATGCTCGGACGGCGGCGCCATGAAGCGCCGAAAATCGTGGCGTCCGCGCCGCAAGGCCAGTCCCAAGTTCCGCGGTCTCAGAGGGAGATTTTTGGCGTGTATCCAAGCCTCCGAGGGAGGAGTGGATACACGGTTTTGGCCTGTTTTTTGGACCTTGGTGGCAAGCGCAAAAAACGGCGGCCAAAATTAACACAAAACTAGCCACAAACCTATTGACGGCTCGGGGGTGAAATCCCATCCGTTGTGGTCTGGGCGGTAGGGAACCACATCCTGTTGTGGTCAGCAATGCGGCAATAAGTTCTCAATAACTTATGTTCGCCATGGCTGATTTTGCAGTAAAAACACCGCTCGTTTCTCGCACTTTTACTCGAACCTAACCCCTCCCGTCTCATGCAGAAGACCTTTCAAGTCGGCACCAAAACCTTTGTCCTCGATGAGGCCAAGGCGGAGGCCGCTTTTGCCGGCAAGAAGGTCATCAATGGCCGCGAGACGATGACCTTCAATCTGCTCCCGCTGAAGTACCAATGGGCGTACGATCTGTACCGCAAGATGAAGGCCAACCACTGGGAGCCCGAGGACATCCCGATGGGCAAGGACATCGAGCAATGGCGTGACGAGAAAGCGCTCGCCGAGGTCGAGCGCTGGATCATCCGGATGGGCATCGGCTACTTTTCCGCGGCTGAAGGCATCGTGGGTGACAACATCCAGCACGTCGTCCGCGAGCTGGTCACCGCGCCCGAGCTGAAGCTCGTCCTTGGCCGCCATGCGCATGAGGAAAACATCCACGCCGACTCGCTCCTCTACATGATCGCGTCGCTCGGCATCAACCCGCACGAGTGCGAGGCGATGTTCGAGGATGTGCCGACGATCGTCCGCAAGAACGAGTTCGTCACCCGCGTCTCGCGCTCACTGCGCCGCGATATCGATCTCACGCAGCCGGAGAACAAGAAGCTCCTCGCGAAAAACATCTTCGTCTTCGGCCAGTGCATGGAGGGCACGCAGTTCTACGGCCTCTTCGGCATGGTGCTCTCGCTCTACCGGCAGAACAAGTTTCCCGGCATCGGCCAGATGTTCCGCTACACGCTGCGCGACGAGTCCAACCACATCGAGGTTTTCCGCAATCTGTTCATGGACCTCGTGGAGGAGAACCGCGAGATCTGGACCGCCGAGTTCAAGGAAGAGCTCCGCGCGCTGATGTCCGAGGCCATCACGCTGGAGAAGGAGTTTATCAAGGACTGCCTGCCGGTGAACGGTGTGGGCCTGCGCCTCGAGGATTTTCTCAGCTACATCGACTACATCGCGGACCGTCGCCTCGAAGGCTGCGGTCTGGCTCCGCTGTCCGGCGGCATCAAGAATCCGCTTCCGTGGCTCGCCGAGATGATGGACATCAAGAAGGAGCAAAATTTCTTCGAGGGCCGCGTCACTGAATACCAAAAAGCTTCTTCGCTGAACGTAGCCAGCGACGACGAGCTCTGAGCCCGTCACCCGCTTTATTTAGTTAGCACAGTTACTCCCCACCACGTCCGTCGGCGTCACCCCTCGCCGCCGGCCTTTCTATTCTCCGTCCCTTTTCCTCCATTCTGTTTCATTCCCGTTACTTCGTCTGCCTGCCATGAGCCACAATCCGACTCTCGCCCACGATCTCGCGCTGAAGCGCACCGTCCACACGCCCGTTGAACAGAAGCCGCACTTCGCCTGGCGCGAAGCCCTCGCCGGCGAAACCATTTCCCTGCCCCCGATCGCGCTGCTGTGCCCGCACGGCGAGGAGCGTTTCTCGATGAGCGAAGTCGCCGACACCCTTGGCAAGGCCCTCACCAACGTCGCGCTCGCGCGCGGCGACGCCGATATCTTCACCGAGGCCAACCGCGCGTGGATCGTCCGCATCTGCCGCGAACTCGGGCTCAACCTCACCGAACTCGGCCGCACGCAGAATCCCGTGCGTCTCACGCTCAACGGCCTCTACGAGCTGATCGAGAAGACCCTCGTCGACAACAACGCGTACTTCGTGGCGAAGAGCCTCCTGCTGAATCGTGCGCGCAAGATTTCCTTCGACCGCGACACGGTCGCGCAGTCGACTCTCCGCGTGATCCGTCGCAACAATCAGGTCGTGCCGTGGAGCGAGCAGAAGATCGAAATCGCGATCCGCAAGACCTTCCTGTCCCTCTCGCGCGACTCCGCGCCGGCAGTTGCCATCACCAAGGCCGTGTCGGAGCGTGTGCATGCGTCGAAGTCGACCTTCCTCCACATCGAGGAAATCCAGGACATCGTGCAGGAGGAGCTGATGAAGGCCGGTCACTTCAAGGTTGCCGAAGCCTACATCCTTTTCCGCGCCGAGCGCACCATCGCTCGCCAGACCGATAAGGCGGAAGTCACCGCTCCGGTTGCGCCGACTTCTGGCCAGTCGACCATGGTGGTCGTGAAGGGTGCCGATGGCAGCAACACCTTCTGGGACGGCGCCGACCTGCGGAAGCGCATCGAGTTCGCACGCATCGGCCTGACCCTCAGCCTCTCCAACGAGGAGATCGAGTTCGAGCTGCGTCGCGCGGTCTACGACCAGATCACCAAGAAGGACCTCGATTCCACGATCGTCCTCAATTCGAAGACGCTGATCGAGAAGGACGCCGACTTCGCGCTCTTCGCCGGCCGCATCCAGCTCACCTACATCTATGAAGAGGTGCTCGGCTGGGATATCCTTCGCGACGGCATCTCGAAGCTGAAGGAGTTTCACCAGCGCGCGTTTGAGAAGTACCTTAAGCACGGCATCGCCATCAAGCGCCTCAACCCGCGCCTGACCGAGTACGATCTCACCAAGCTCGCCGCGGCGCTCGATCCGTCGTCGGACCTCGAGTTCGACTTCCTCGGCATCCAGACGCTGTACGACCGCTACCTGATCATCGACAAGACCAAGAAGCCCTCGCGCCGTCTCGAGACGCCGCAGTTCTTCTGGATGCGCGTCGCGATGGGCCTCTTCCTCGACGAGAAGGGCGACCGCGAGGCCAAGGCCACCGGCCTCTACGGCCTCTACAAGACCCGCCGCTTCTGCAGCAGCACGCCCACGCTCTTCAACTCGGGCACGCTCCACTCGCAGCTCAGCTCCTGCTACCTCTACTACGTCGACGATTCGATCGAGGGCATCTTCCAGCGCGGCATCGCGGAAAACGCCTACCTCTCGAAGTGGGCCGGCGGCCTCGGCGGCTCGTGGACCGCGGTCCGCGGCACCGGCGCCTACATCGGCGGCACCAACGGCGAGTCGCAGGGCGTCATCCCGTTCCTCAAGCTACACAACGACCAGCTCGTCGCGGTGAACCAGGGCGGCAAGCGCAAGGGCTCCGGCTGCGCCTACCTCGAGACGTGGCACAACGACATTTTCGAGTTCCTCGAGCTGCGCAAGAACACCGGCGACGACCGCCGCCGCACGCACGACATGAACACGGCGAACTGGATTCCCGACCTGTTCATGAAGCGCATGGAGGCCCGCCAGCAGTGGACGCTCTTCCGCGCCAACCAAGTCGAGGACCTGCACGAGTCGTTCGGCGCCGCCTTTGAGCAGAAGTACCTCGCGTACGAGAAGCTCGCCGAGGAGGGCAAGATCTACGGCCAGAAGATCGAGGCGCTCGATCTCTGGAAGAAGATGCTCTCGATGCTCTTCGAGACGGGCCACCCGTGGATCACCTTCAAGGATGCCTGCAACGTCCGCTCCCCGCAGGACCACGTCGGCGTCATCCACTCGTCCAACCTCTGCACGGAGATCACGCTCAACACGTCGAAGGACGAGACCGCGGTGTGCAACCTCGGCTCTGTCATCCTCGACTCGCACCTCCTCGCCGACGGTTCGCTCGATCACAAGAAGCTCCGCGAGACGATCCGCATGGCGGTCCGCGCGCTGGACAACGTCATCGACATCAACTTCTACCCGACCGAGGCCGCGCGCACGTCCAACATGCGCCACCGCCCGATCGGCATGGGCGTGATGGGCCTCGCCAACGCGCTTTACATCCGTGGCCAGGCTTTCGCATCCGACGGCGCTGTCGACTTCAACGACGAGGCCATGGAAGCCATCGCGTTCTACGCCTACGAGGCGTCCTCCGATCTCGCGGCCGAGCGTGGCACCTACTCGACCTACCAAGGCTCGAAGTGGTCCCGCGGCCTCCTCCCGCAGGACACGCTCGACCTCCTCGAACAGGAGCGCGGCGTGAAGATCGAGGTCCCCCGCGGCGGCAAGCTCGACTGGACGCCCCTTCGCGCGAAGATCGCTGCGCAGGGCATGCGTAACAGCAACGTCCTCGCCATCGCCCCGACCGCGACGATCTCCAACATCACCAACACGTCGCCCTGCATCGAGCCCACGTACAAGAACCTGTTCGTGAAATCGAATCTCTCGGGCGAGTTCATCGTGCTGAATCCGTTCCTCGTGAAGGACCTCAAGGCCCGCGGCCTCTGGGACCAGGAGATGATCGACAGCCTCAAGTACTTCGACGGCGAGCTGAAAGACATCGAGCGCGTCCCGTCCGACCTGAAGGCCCGCTATCTCACGGCCTTCGACATCGACCCCAAGTGGATCGTCGACGCCGCCGCGCGCCGCCAGAAGTGGATCGACCAGTCGCAGTCGGTAAACCTCTGGATCAAAACGCCCGACCTGAAGACCCTCAGCCACATGTACCGCCATGCGTGGCGCGCCGGTCTCAAGACCACGTACTACCTCCGCAGCCTCGGCGCCTCCAACATCGAGAAGGCCTCCGTCGCCGTGAAGAAGGAACTCCGCGGCGCCGTCGGCGGCGACACTACCGTCCCCTTCGCCACGCCCGACAACGGCGCGAAAAAGGAATACACCGCCGAGGAAAAGAACGCCTGCAGCATCGAAGCGATGCGCAACGGCGGCACGTGCGAGGCGTGTCAGTAAGCCTCGAGCGAAAGACTCTCTAATCAAAGACCCGGCTGCGTTTGCGCCGGGTCTTTTTATGTTACTTCGTCTGAAGGCCGGCGGCGATGTCTCGGATCAGGTCGAGTTCATCGGGGCGAATTTCCGAACGGACAAACTCCTCTTTTCCGAGGAGGAGGAAGAAGGCGCCATCGTTGGCGAATGAATCGGGGAAGAGTGCGGCGCCATGGGTGAATGCAGTGCTGGATTCGCGAGCGTGGCGTGCATCGATCGATTCGAGATAGCTATACAGTGAGCCGCCGGGGAGCTTGCCGGGTTTCTTGCTCTCGAGGGCGAGGTCGGCCCGGTTCTTCAGCAGAGCCGCTTGGGCTCCGGATACATCTGCGATCACGTAAGCGTTGGCGAGTTGGAGTGGGTCGGCTCTACGTGCTTCAGGCGGGACGATCAGGCGAAAGATCGCGACCGTTGCTTTCGCCGTTGGCACCTTCGCATCCGCATAGCGAAAGATGATGCACGACTGCGATTGGATGACCTCGTAAGACCACCGAGTGCTTAACGACACCGAGACATGAAAGGCGCCCGCATCGATGTCGCGCAGCGGGCTTTTTTCAGCGGCACTGAGCGTCGAGCATACGGGGATCAGGCTGCTTACGGCAAATAGCAGACGCTGAATAATCATATGCTTCATACGCGAGGAACGAGAGGGTATTCGTGAACGGGTCGATGAGACGTGAGGTTGATATTCGGTGAGGTCGGTTCGGACCGCGCTCACCGCATCAGCTTCCGGTACTTGATCCGGTGCGGCTGCTCGGCGTCCTTGCCCTTGCGGCGGCGGTAGTCCTCCAGATACGCGGAGTAGTTGCCCGCGTACCAGTGCACGTAGCTGTCGCCCTCGAAGGCCATGATGTGCGTCGCGACTCGGTCGAGGAACCAGCGGTCGTGCGAGATGATCACGGCGCATCCCGCGAAATTTTCGAGACCTTCCTCCAGCGCGCGGATCGAGTTCACGTCGAGATCGTTGGTCGGCTCGTCGAGGAGGATGAGGTTGGCGCCGCTCTTCAGCACGCGTGCGAGGAGCACGCGGTTGCGTTCGCCGCCGGAGAGCACGCCGACCTTTTTCTGCTGGTCCGCACCGGTGAAACCAAACTGCGCGCAGTACGCGCGTGAGTTCACGTCGCGTCCGCCGAGCTTCATGATCTCCTGCCCGTCGCTGATGACCTCCCAGATCGTCTTGTTGTTCTGCAGCGAGTCGCGCGATTGCTCTACGTAGGCGGACTTCACGGTGTCGCCGGTCCGGAAAGCCCCCGCATCGGCCTTTTCGAGGCCGGTGATGAGCTTGAAGAGCGTAGTCTTACCCGCGCCGTTGGGCCCGATGATGCCGACGATGCCGCCGGGCGGGAGCGTGAACGACAACTTCTCGTAGAGCAGCTTGTCGCCATAGGCCTTCGCCACGTCCTGCGCCTCGACGACCAGCGTGCCGAGCCGCGGGCCGGGCGGGAGGACGATCTCGAATTGTTTTTCCTGCTCGGCCACGTCCTGCTTCAGCATCTTCTCGTAGGCGTTGATGCGCGCTTGGCCCTTGGCCTGCCGCGCCTTCGCGCCCGAGCGGATCCACTCCAGCTCGCGCGCCATCGCCTTTTGCCGGCGGTCCTCCGTGCGCTGCTCGATCGCCTGCCGCCGCTGCTTTTGCTCCAGCCAGAGCGAGTAGTTGCCCTTCCACGGGATACCATGGCCGCGGTCGAGCTCGAGGATCCAGCCCGCGACGTTGTCCAAGAAATAACGGTCGTGCGTCACCGCGATCACCGTGCCCTCGTAGCGCGCGAGGTGCTGCTCCAGCCAGTGCACGCTGTCGGCATCGAGGTGATTGGTCGGCTCGTCGAGCAGCAAGATCGAGGGCTTCTGCAAGAGCAGTCGCGCGAGCGCGACGCGACGCCGCTCACCGCCGGAGAGTTGATCCACGATCTGATCGGGCGGGGGACAGCGCAGCGCATCCATCGCCTGCTCGATCATCGGCGCGGTGTCCCACGCGCCGAGGGCGTCGATCTTTTCCTGCAACTTGGCCTGCTTGTCCGCGATCGCGTCCTTCGCCGCATCGTCGGCCGCCTCGGCGAGCTCGTCCCACGTCGCATCGTACGCCGCGGTGAGCTCGGTGAGATGCTTCACGCCCTCCTCCACGCACGCGCGCACCGTTGCACCCGCCGTGAGCTGCGGCTCCTGCTCCAAGAGGCCCACCGAGTAGCCCGGCTCGAAATGCACGCGACCATCGATCTCCTTGTCGCGCCCCGCGAGGATGCGCATGAGCGACGACTTGCCGGAGCCGTTGAAACCCAGCACGCCGATCTTCGCGCCGTAGTAAAACGACAACGAGATGTCGCGGAGGATTTCCTTGCGCTCGATCTTCTTCGAGACGCCGAGCATCGAGAAAATGATCTTCGGGGCTTCTTCAGGCTTCGCCATGTGCAGGAAGCGCCGCACGAATTCCCCCGATTTTCAAGCCACCACCGCGGCAAACTCTCCGCCGCCCGCGCCCGCTATTGCGGTCCTTCGGCTTGCCGGGCCCTCGCGCGCGAGTCGTCAGTGACTCGACGCCGCTTTGCGCGCTTCGAGCCACTCGAGGTAATCGGCGCCCGCTTTCGCGTCCTGAAAATAGGGGAGCAACTGGCTGGGATCGCTCATCGGCGGGCGCTGGCCCGCATGCGCTCCGCGATAGGCGTCGATGGAGGCATTGATGGCGTTGACGAGCGCGGGTTTTGGCATCGGCGGCGGCTTGGTGAAGACGCCTTCGGCGCCAGGGATCGCATAAGATAGATCCACGTCGACCTTGATGCCATCGCTTGTCGTGACGCTTAGCCCCTTGTCGTTCGCCAGATCCAGATGAGTGTAGTCTTCGCCACTCACGGGCTTCAGCTGCCGGATATACTTACCTTCGCCGACGAGTTCATCGACGGTCGGCCAGTGGCCATGCTCGAGGAGAAACTGGTCGCGGGCGGCATGCACCTGCCGCAGGGAATTCGTGATCGCGCGTTTCACCTGTTGCACGCGCACCGCCTCAAGCTTGCCGTTCGCGTCCTGCAGTTTGGCCTCGGTGTCAGCGAGCTGAGACTTTGCCGCCGTCGCGGTCGAATCGGCGGCGAGCCGGGCGGCTTCCGCCTGATCCAACGAGTTTTTGAGCTTCGCGTTTTCTGCCTTCAGCGTCGCGAGTGCTGCCGTGGTTTGCGCCGCTTCGACGCTCGCGACATGAGCCGACGGCGCACTCATCACTCCACTGCGACCGGAGTAAAGTCCCGCGACAAACACCAGCGCGACCACGCCTACGCCGACGATGATTTTTGAGGTACTCATAAAAGTGAGGGCAAACAGCGTCGTGCCGCCGGCCGAAACTGCGCCTGCTAGAGCGCCGCTCACGGTCGCCGCGAGCCCTGTGGGTGCCGCGGTTACTGCTTGCGCACTGAGCGCTCCGCCCAGCGCCGCCGCGGTCGAGGTGATGCCGCGCTTGGCGAGTCGCGTGCGGAGTTTTTCGAGTGCACGCTCCACGCGCATGCGCGCGCTGTTTTCCTGCAGTCCGCATGTGGCGCCGATTTCCTTGAACGCCCGGCCCTCGAAGAAACGCAGTAGGATCAGTTCACGGTCGCGCTCGCCGAGGTCGTGCATCGCATCGTCGAGCACCGGCCGCAGTTCCTGCCAGTTGGCCGCGGCTTCGTTGGGCGGGTGGATTTCGTTCATCGCTTGGGCCTCCAGTTCGCGTTGCTCGCGCCGCCGCCGCGCCCGCACGGCCTTGGCCGCGGCGAAGCGCGTCGTCGTATAAAGCCAGCTCGTGATCGTCGCGCGCCGGGCGAGGTGGGGTGCATTCTGCGCGAGCGCAATAAACACCGTCTGCGTCACATCCTCTGCCAGCCCCGAGTCGCCGCCCGTTTGCCGCAGCGCTGCCGAGTACACGAGATTGATGCGCCGCCGCACGACCTCGGCCAGCGCGTCCTGGGCGCGCTCCTCGGCAAACCGTCGCAACAACTCGGGATCTTCCATCATGTCCCCACTTTTACCCGCCCGCGGCGCGAAACGCACAATGTTTCGCCTCGCTTGCCACCGCTGCCGGCGTGACCCACCTTGGGCGTGTGGCCTCGCTTCGCCTAGTCTTTTTGTTCGCAGCCGTGTTGGCCTCGCGCGCCCGCGCGCAGCTCACGCCTGTGCCCGTCGAGATCGACCTCGGGCGGCTGCATCAGAATGTATCCGTCACGCGCGAGGTGAAGCTCACCAACACCGGCAAGCAGCCGCTGCGTATCACGCGCGTGCTTACCGATTGCGCCTGCACCGCCGCCGAGCCCGAGAGCTACGACGTCGCCGCCGGCGCGACCACCAAGCTCAAGATCACTGCCGAGAGCCGCACCTATCAGGGTGAGACGCAGCAGACCGTCCACGTCCGCACCAATCGCGGCGAGGCCGTCATCACGCTCAAGATGACCGTCGCCCCCTACGGCGACTGGGACGTCGATCCATCGCCTCTCGTGCTCAACCCGAGCAAGAAATCCGACGAGTCCACCGGCGAGATCACCGTGCACTACCTCGGCGTCGTCCCGCCGAAGATCACCGCTTTCAAGTCCGACTCCGACTGGCTCACCGCCTCGGTCGCGCCCGGCCCCGACAACCACACGCTCGTCGTCACCGCGAAAAAATCTCCCGCCGCCCCCGTGGGCAATCCCACCGCGCTGCTCGATCTCGTGACCAACGACACCACGCAGCCCACGCTACGCGTTGCCGTCGTCGCGCTCGTGACGCCCACCGTCAAGGTCACGCCCAACCTGATCTCACTCCCCGCCGTGAAACCCGGCGAAACCACCCGCGCCGCCTTTCGCATCGTCGCCTGGGAAGGCACCGAGCCGCCGACCGTTCTCACACCCTTCGGCGAAGTCCACGCCACCGGCCGCGAAGGCGCCGATTATCTCTTCGAGCTCGTCGTGACCCCGCAGGAAGCCGGCACCACCACGCGCCGCTTCCAAGTCTGCCTCGGCAACATCGTCCAGCTCGAAGTCCCCTTCGTCGTCCGCGCCGCGAAGTAAAGACCGGGACACAGAGATCACAGAGAGGGAAGAGGAGGACACAGAGAAGAGCCTCGATGACTTCTTGGCTTTCGTGTCGGTGCATATGTCTGAAGACTGCCGAGGCGTTGCGGACGAGCGAGCCGCTCGTCCCTACCTAAACTCCGTCATCATCGGTTTGCGGGTAGGGACGGGCGGCTCGCCCGTCCGATTGGATTTCTCTGTGCTCTCCCGCTCGAACCTCCGTGCTCTCTGTGACCAGCGCACGCCTGCACTCGCGACTCTACTCCCTCTACTCTAACGGGAAAATTTCCTCGATCGGGAAATGCGCTCTCGGCCCCTCCGCATTGTCCGGCACGAGTAGCAGCGGCGTCGTCTCCGCGCCCATTTCGGTCAGTGCCTTCGCCTGACGTGCCAGCAGGGCTTCAGCGGCGGGCACGCGGGCGATGGCATCGGGCAGGATGGAGCGGAGCCACGCGGCGGCACCGGACGGATTTGAAAGCAGCATGTCGCGCTGGGTGAGCACGAGTGCGGCCATCGAGATAAACGCATCGCGGCCACCGCCCTGCGCTTCGACGGCGGCGACGAAGAGGGCCGTCAGGTCACGGTCGTTGTCATGGGTTTTCCAATACAGCGCCGGACCGTGCTTGTACTGCGTGAAGCGGCCTTGTGTGAGCTGGGTCAGCTTGTCGAGGCACGCCGGGCAGGTGAGGCTGAGCACGAGCGTGGGGCTCTTCGGGGTGAGCGGCCCGAGCGAGGCGAGCGCGATTGGCTCGCTCGCGGTTGAAGAGACCACCGTCGGTGCTTTCACGTGCTGCGCCGCGGCCTCGGCGGCGTGCCGTGTGAGCGCATAGCCCGCCATGCCAAAGGCCACGCCCACCACCGCCGCGATGCGTCGCGGCTCCTCCTTGCGCAGCGCCCAGACGATCCACGTCACGACCGCATGCGTGGTGCACCAGACACAAAAGGCCTGCAGCACGAAAAGCTGCAGCGCCACGAATCCCACCGAGCCCGCCGCCAGTATCGAGTAAATGGATACGCGGCTCTTGGGGATAAAAATCGCCGTCAGCCACAGCGCTGCGGCGAAGACGCCGACCGGCACACCGAAGACGGCGCCGTACTTGCTCCCGATCACTGCGCCGCAGCCGCCGCCACCCACACAGGGGAGCGCGGCGAGCTTCAGGGCGGTGAGGTAAAGCGCCAGCGCGAGGCCGAGCGCGGCGAGGGCAGTGGCGGAAATTCGTTTCAGCACGCGGAGGCAGGATCAGCGCAAAAAGCGCTGCCGCGCGCAAAACGAATTTCCGTTCGTGCCGTTAACTCTTCGACGACGTGCGGATCAGCGAGAGCAGGAACAGGATGATGAAAAACAGGAAACACCACTTCGCGATGAGCGCCGCGGTGCCGGCGACCACGCCGAAGCCGAGGATGCCGGCGATCAGCGCGATGATGAGGAAGGTGATGGCGTAGTTTAACATGGGAGGGCAGGGGTTGATGTTTCGTTTTTAACTCGTGCGACGAGCCAGACCTGAGACACCCACGACCACGGCGAGGACGCCGCCGATCAGGAGCCAGATGGTGGCGTCGGTGGGAGTGCCGCTGAAGAAGCGGGAGAGCCGGGAGCCGAGGGAGTCAGAGGCATTCGCCCCCATGACGACGAGGACGATGCCGATCACAAACAGTGCGAGAGAGACGGGGCGATTCATGGGTGAGGAGGGTTGATTTGGCTCCGTGCAATGAGCAGCGGAGGCTCGACCCTAGACCCGGATTTCCCTGCCCGGTTCTCGCCCGAGCGCGCGCCGACTCAGCGCTTCAGCTTCAGCAAGCGTTCCCCCGCAGCATGTAGCGTGGCCGGGCGCTTCGCGAAATTGAGCCGCACGTAGCGGTTTTCCCCGTTTGCAAAGAAGCTCGAGCCCGGCACCGGCGCCACGCCGATCTCGCGCGCCATCCAGTGCGAAAACTCCACGTCGCTCGCGTAGCCAAAGGGCGAAATGTCCACCATCACGAAGTACGCGCCCTCGGGTTTCGTGTAGTGCAGGCCCGTCTGGTCGAGATAACTGAGCAGCACATCGCGCGACGCCGCGTACTCGGCCGCAAGCTCGTCGTAGTAGCTCGCGGGGAAATTCAGCGCGGTCACTACCGCGTGCTGTAGCGGCGCGGCCGCGCCGACCGTGAGGAAATCATGGACCTTGCGCGCCTGCGCGATCACCTCGGGCGCGGCGCGCACATAGCCGAGCCGCCAGCCCGTGATCGAAAACGTCTTCGAGAGCGACGAGCACATCAGGGTGCGCTTCGCCATTCCCGGCAGCGTCGAGAAATACGTGTGTTTGTGCGGCGCGAAGACGATGTGCTCGTACACCTCGTCGGTCAGCACCCACACGTCGAACTCCTCCGCGAGCGCGGCGATCTGCAACAGCTCTTCGCGCGTGAAGACGCGGCCGCAGGGATTCGAGGGATTGCAGAGCACGAAGGCCTTGAGCCCGCCGGCAAACGCGCGGCGCAGCTCGTCAGGGTCGAAGCGGTAGTGCGGCGGATGCAGTGGCACATGCACCGGCTGCGCGCCGCAGAGGATCGCGTCGGCCGAGTAGTTTTCGTAGAAAGGCGTGAAGAGCCCGACTTTGTCGCCCGGGTCGCACACCGTCATCATCGCGACCATCATCGCCTCGGTCGCACCGCACGTGACCACGATCTCGCGGTCCGCATCGACCGGCTCGCCGAGGAAGCGCGTGAGTTTCGCGCCGAGTGCGGCGCGCAGTTCCGGCGCGCCCCACGTGATCGCGTACTGGTGGCGATGCGTGTCCATCGCGTCCTTCGCCGCCTGCACGAGCGCCGCGGGCGGGTCCCAGTCGGGGAAGCCCTGGGCGAGATTGATCGCGCCGTGCCGCTGCGCGACGCGCGTCATCTCGCGGATGAGCGACTCGGTGAAGGTGGACGTGCGTTGCGAAGTGCGGGGCATGAAAACGATCTGGTCTCAACGACGCGCCCGAGGCCGGACCTCAGGGCACGCGCAACTGGATTCCCGGGCGGAGCAGCGACGATTCGCCGTTGGGCAGGGCGTCGCGGTTGGCGTCGAGCAGCGCACGCTTCTTGGCATTGTCGGCGCTGCCGTAGACTTTGCGCATGATCCCGTAGAGCGTGTCGCCGGCCGTGGTCGTGTAGGTGCGGCTGGGCTTCGCGGTCGTGGGCTTCGGCGGGGTCGGAGTGGGGCGGAAATTATTGTTCGCCGTTGGCGCGGGCGCCGGGGCGAGCGCGATCGGCGGCGGAGCCTCGGTCACGGCAGGCTGCGACTGCGGCCCGGTCGAGATGAAGATCCGCGGCGTCGAACTCTCTGGCGTGGCGGGCGTCGGATCGGGTTCGGTCGGTGCCCGGACGATGCGCAGTGGTGCGCTAGGTCCGCTGTCGCTGCGCGAGGCGAGCTCGGCTTTGAGGGCGTCGTTTTCGCGCTGCAGTTTTTCCAATTGCTCCGCCAACTCGGAGCGGACGATCGGCGTACCCTCCATCGGGCTGAGCGGCAGGGTGCGCGCGAGGTCGCGCTGGGCGGCCTCGATCTGGCCCTTTACAAGCGCGGCCTGCCGCGACGAAGGCTGCAGGCGCAGATACTCGCGGAAATGATAGATCGCGGCGTATGGATCCTTGATATTTTGGAAGCAGATGATGCCGGCCTCGAGGTGCGACTCGGGGGCGGCGTCGCCGCGTTTCGCGATCACCTTTTGATAAGCAAGCAGCGCCTCCGGCGTGCGACCCTGACGCATAAGCGACTGACCGGCCTTATAGTTGGGCTCGTCGGTTTCCGCTAGAAACACCGACCCTTCGCGATTGCAGCCCGCGAGGGCGAGCAGGCAGGCGAAGAGGACGGTAAATTTACGGTGGACAGGCATGATGCCGGTGAAAGGAATTGATGGCTCTAGCTTGGACCGTAAATCTCGCGTCCGGTCTAGCCGACTCAAACCATAAATGTCCGTTCAATCGAAATCCGCCCTCGCGCGCGCCCGGCGCTGCATTCGCATTGAGACGGAGGCATTGGAAGCGACCGCACGCGGACTCGGCGCGGAGTTTGTCGCCACGGCCAAGGCCATCGAGACGGCCATCGCCGAGGGGCGGAAACTCGTTTTCAGCGGAGTGGGGAAGTCTGCGCACATCGCGCAGAAGGTTGCCGCCACCTTTAATAGCACAGGCGTCTCTTCTTGTTTTCTCGACGCCACGCAGGCGCTCCACGGCGACCTCGGGCTCGTCGACGAGGGCGACGTTGCACTCCTCCTGAGTAACAGCGGCCAGTCGGACGAAATCCTCCGGCTCGTGCCCGTGCTCAAGCGCTTCGGGGTCAAGATCGTGGCGTTCACGAGCCACGAGGCTTCGGATCTCGTTGCTGCCGCCGATTTTCGCCTCGTCTATCGCGTGCCGCGCGAGGCGTGCCCGCTCGAACTCGCACCCACGGCGAGCACCACGGCTGCACTCGCGCTCGGCGATGCGCTCGCGATGGTGCTGCTCGAAGCGCGCGGCCTTACGCGCGACGACTTCGCGAAATATCATCCTGCCGGCAATCTCGGGCGCGTGCTCTTGCTGCGCGTGGGCGACATCATGCGCACCTCGGAGCGGATGCCGATCGCGGTCGAAACCGTTTCCACGCAGGACGCGATCCTCGCGATGACCAAGGCGAAGAGCGGCAGCATCGCGCTCGTCGAGGCGCGCAGCGGCCGGCTCACGGGCATCCTCACCGATGGCGATTTCCGCCGTGCGGCGCTCTCTGGCGCGAAGGATTTTCTCGCGCAACCCGTTTCCACGTTCATGACGCGCAGCCCGAAGACCATCACCGACGACGCGCTCGGCGTCGATGCGCTGCGGCTCTTCGAGGCGCACAAGATCGACGACCTCATCGTCGTTGACCGGCGCGGCAAACCCGTCGGCCTGATCGACGGCCAGGATCTCCCCAAGTTCAAAATCGTGTGAGCCTCCCCCAGCCACTCAGTCTAGCGTCCGGCGTCCCCGCGCCGGTCATCCTTCGCCGGTCGCGCCGCGTCGTCCACGCGTCGCACCCCCGAGACTGATGCCCGCGACCCGTATCGGCATCATCGGGATGGGAGGATTCGCGGGCGTGCACCACGGTGCCGTCCTGCGGCTCGAGGAGCGCGGCCAGGCGCGGCTCGTCTGCACGTGCGATCCCAACGCCGCGTTTTTCGCCGGTGAGCAAGTCTCGTGGCGCTTCACCGCGCGTGGCGTGCAGGTGTTTCCCGATTACCGCACGATGCTGGTGGCGTGCCGCGAGGATCTCGACCTCGTCGTCATTCCGACACCGATCCAGCTCCACGCCGAGATGCACGATCTCGCGACGTCGCTCGGCATCCCGACGTATCTGGAAAAACCGCCGACGCTCGATTACGCCGAACTCGAGCGCATGATCGTAGCCGACCGCCGCGCGAAGCGCGAGTCGCTGGTGGGTTTCAATTTCATCATCGAGAAGCCGCGCCTTGCGCTGAAGCAGCGCCTGCTCGCCGGCGAGTTCGGCGCGATTCGCGGCGCCACGCTCAGCGCGCAGTGGCCGCGCCCGGCCAGTTATTTTTCGCGCAACGCTTGGGCGGGTCGCCTACTCATGGACGACCGCGTGGTGCTCGACTCGTGCTTCGGCAACGCGATGGCGCACTTCGTCCACAATCTCCTCTTCTGGGCCGGCGCGCCCGCGCTGCACAGTTGGGCGCAGATCTCGGCCGTGCGCGCCGAGCTGTACCGCGCGCACGCGATCGAGGGTGCGGACACCTTTTTCGTCGAGGCCGACACCGCCTCGGGCGTCACGCTCCGCTTCGCGCTCACCCACGCCTGTGCCGGCGCGACGACGCACGTCGAGACCGTGCTCTGCGAAAAGGCGATTCTGCGCTACGTGGTCGGTGGCGACGTCGAGGTGCGTTGGGCCGATGGCCGCACGGAAAAATATCCGCACGAGCCCTTCGATCCGCTCGTGGAAAATCATCTCGATTACCATCGCTACCTCCGCGGCGAAACCGAACGCCCGGCGACGACCCTCGTGGACTCAAAACCCTTCGTCGCGCTCAACGATCTCGCGCACGTCTCCAGCAAGCGCATCTCGCAGATTCCTCCCGCGCTCATCAGCGGCGTGCGCGAGGAGAAGGAGCAGAAGGATTATCTCAGCGTCGCCGGCATCACCGGCACGATCGACAAATTCCTCACCCGCGGCCTCTGGCCCGGCACGAGTGGCTGGGAACGCGAACCCGGCGAAGTCGTCACGCTCGCCGACCTCGCCCGTTTCCACGACGTCGTCCGCGCAATGGCGGCGAAGTGATTTTTTGGTTGGTGGGCTCGGCGTGAAGTTAAACGCAAAGGCGCAAAGACGCTAAGTTCGATCGCGAAGAGGGAAGGGGAGATTTTTACACGAAGGCCGCAAAGGTCGCGAAGAATCAGTGGGTCTTCGTTACCTTGGCGGCCTTCGTGTAAAAAATCCGGGAGCCGTATGCGAAGTCGATATACCTTTGCTGCGACCTTCGCGCCTTAGCGTCTTCGCGCTTAATCCGTCGTAAACTCCGCCTACTGATTTGTCCGGTCACTCCGCGGTCCCCTTTACAGCCCGAGATTTTTCGCCAAGTTTGGCGTGACCCTCATGCCTACGCCCCCGTTTTCTTACCAAGACCCTTTCCCGCTCGGTGCCGATGAGACGGAGTATCGCCTCGTGTCGAAGGAGGGCGTGAGCACCGCGACCTTCGAGGGGCAGGAGATTCTCAAGGTCGATCCCGAGGCGATCGCGTTTCTCGCGCAGCAGGCGTTTCACGACACGTCGTTTTATCTTCGCAGCAGCCACATCAAGCAGGTCGCTGCGATCCTCGATGACCCGGAAGCATCGGATAACGACCGCTACGTCGCGCTCACGCTGCTGAAAAACGCCGAGATCGCCGCCGGCGGGATTTTGCCGATGTGCCAGGACACCGGCACCGCTGCCGTCTTCGCGAAGAAGGGCCAGCAGGTCTGGACTGGCGCCAACGACGCCGAGGCGATCTCGAAGGGTATCTACGAGTGCTTCACGAAGGAAAATCTCCGCTACTCGCAGACCGCGCCGCTCGATATGTGGAACGAGGTCAACACCGGCACCAATCTCCCCGCGCAGATCGACATCCTCGCGACCGAGGGTGCGAAGTACGAGTTCCTCTTCGTGGCGAAGGGCGGCGGCTCGGCCAACAAGATGTTTCTCTTCCAAGAGACAAAGGCGCTGCTCAATCAAAAGAGCTTCGAGAAATTCGTCGGCGAAAAACTTCCACTTCTCGGCACCGCCGCATGCCCGCCGTACCATCTCGCCTTTGTCGTCGGCGGCACGAGCGCCGAGCAGTGCATGAAGGTCCTCAAGCTCACCTCCACGCGCTACTACGACGCGCTGCCCACCACGGGCAGCAAGGAAGGCCGCGCTTTCCGCGACACCGCGATGGAGGCCAAGGTCCTCGAGATCGCGCGTGCGAGCGGCATCGGCGCGCAGTTTGGCGGAAAATATTTCGCGCTCGATGTGCGCGTTGTCCGCCTGCCGCGTCACGGGGCGAGCTGCCCCGTCGGCATGGGCGTGTCGTGCAGTGCCGACCGCAACATCAAGGCCAAGATCACCAAGGACGGCATCTTCCTCGAGAAGATGGAGCTGGAGCCCGGCCGCTTCATCCCCGCCGCCGCGCGCCTGTGGAAGGACGACCGCATCGTCCGCATCGACCTTAACCGGCCGATGAAAGACATCCTCGCCGAACTCTCGAAGTATCCCGTCACCACGCGCGTCTCGCTCACCGGCACGCTCATCGTCGCGCGCGACATCGCGCACGCGAAGCTCAAGGAGCGCCTCGATGCCGGCCAGGGCCTGCCGCAATACCTGAAGGACCACCCGGTTTACTACGCCGGCCCTGCGAAGACCCCGAAGGGCTACGCCTCTGGCTCCTTCGGGCCCACGACCGCCGGCCGCATGGACAGCTACGTCGATCTCTTCCAGTCGCAGGGCGCGTCGATGATCATGCTCGCCAAGGGCAACCGCAGCCCGGCCGTCACTGCCGCCTGCAAGAAACACGGCGGTTTTTACCTCGGCAGCATCGGCGGCCCCGCCGCCATCCTCGCCAAGGAGAACATCAAGAAGGTCGAACTCCTCGAGTACCCCGAGCTCGGCATGGAAGCCGTGTGGAAGATCGACGTGGAAAACTTCCCCGCGTTCATCCTCGTGGACGACAAGGGCAATGACTTCTTCGTGAATACCTGCGGCATCTGCGCCCCCAGCAAGGGGTGAGCGCATCCGGCCGAAAGCTGTCCTAATGCTGGGGGATTTCCCGCTGCAACCATCGGGCTACAATCTGACTGACCAATTAGTCTGATCCGATGACTGGCTAATCACTGATTTTCATGGGCTTAAAAAGCCTTCGAGCGCCATTCATCCATGATGCACTCCGCATGGTATTTTCTCATGCCGTGACAATTCAGTGGCACTTGGGCATATCACTTGCTTTCTATCCGGCGTGTGACACTCGTCACTTGCTTTCAAAGTAATCCCATAAGGTTCTTTGAATTTCTCCCCTCCGCGAAGCGACCCGCTTCGTGAGGTGAGTCGTGTTTCGGGATGACGTGCGCGAGTCGCGCCATCCCCTCTGCGGACTACCCGCCCCAAAACGGATCCTTTCGCGGATCGGCGCCAAAACGCCGGTCTTCGGATACCGCCGCCGCTTCTGCTGCGCCTCACCGCGCGGCCGGTTCGGTGGCGTTCTAAACCGCAGTGTTAGTAGAAAAACAAACTCTCCGTCTTATCCACGGAGTTTAATACCATGAAACAGATCAGCAAACTCGCCGTCCTCCTCAGTCTGGGAGCGCTCTCGTCCCTCTCCGCCTTCGCCGCGGAGAAGACCCCGGAGCAATCCTACCTCGAGAATTGCCGCAAGGATGCCGGTTTTCCGGTGCCCACCGTGGTCGTAAGCCCGCGCGTGAGCCAGGAAGCCGCCAATCAGGTGGTGGAGCTCGAGTTCGTCGTCGAATCGACGGGCGCAACGTCTGGCTTCCGGGTGAAGTCCGCTCAGGACATCCTCGTGGCCGATGCCGTCGTGGACGCAGTGAAGCAGTGGCGTTTCAGCCCCGCCCAGCGCAACGGCGCTCCGGTGGCGACGAAAGTCGTCCTCCCGGTCCGCATCGTTGACAACGGGACCTGAAATCGCCTCGGACGGTTGATCCAGTTAGACTAAAGAAAAATACCAAGGGCGCCTTTCGCTGCAAAGCGGGAGGCGCCCTTGCCAATTTATAGGGTCACGGTGGCGCAGTATCGCCACGATATTACCGCTGGCCGTGATTTATTTGTGCACCATCCCGCACAACAACCAATGGGGACGCGGCACCCCCGCATAGGCGCGATGGTCGGCCTTCAACTCAGCCGCGAACTGATCGATCTGTTGGAATTTCATCGGACGGAATGGCCGCAAGAAGGCGCAGAAGAAACATTTTCCGCCGAAGAAACGTATGGCGCGCCTATAGGCGCGATGGACGGTGGAGCGGCCGGCCGGAAATTTTTGCGCCTTTTTGCGGCCATCAAATCAGTCCTCCGTTCTTCAGTGCATCGCGCATCACCGGCACGAGGTGGGCGGTCTTGATGGGCTGGCCGGCTTTGGCGGCGAGGCCGCCCAATGTGCATCATGCAGCTCATGTCGCCGGAGATCCGCGTTTCACCTCCGTCTAACTAAAAGCTTAAAAGTCCCATCCACCCGCCCACAGCTCCCGCTACCGACGATCCCAGATCATCGATTTTTTGATTTTCCCGTCAGTTTTTGCTCTTTTTCGGCTTCCGGGCGGCAAAATCAGTCTTTGGCCCGGCCATCGCCGGGCGAGCTTGGCTCGGTCGCTACGAGCACGACGAGCAGTGCGATCAGGATGAACGCGAGGATCATGGCTTGGTGTTGGTCGGTCAGGTCAGTCAAAACGAACGGTCAGAAACTAACATATCAGGCATTTTGGCCAGCGTTAATACGCACCGCTGCGTACCCTAGTTGCCGGAAAAATGCCGCGCTTGGTGACGCTAATAAGAGCAGCACGTTTCGTGCTTGTTCCGTCAGAGTCATTTGACCGCTTTTCCGGCCTGCGCCAGCGTCATCCGGTGCTCTCCGACGCGTTTGCCCGGCTGCAACAGCTCGTTCTGCCCGATCACTGGCAGGCCGAGGCCGTGCGCGCGCTTCAGGCCGGCCGTGACGTCGTGATCGATGCCCCCACCGGCGCGGGCAAGACTTACGTCTTCGAGCGCTGGGCCGAGCAGACCAATTTCAGCCGCCGCGCCCTCTTCACCGTGCCCACCCGGGCGCTGGCCAACGACAAATTCGCCGAATGGCGGGCACGCAACTGGCGCGTCGGCATCACCACCGGCGACATCACCATCGACTCGGGTGCCCCGCTCATCGTCGCCACGCTGGAGGCCGTGCAGAATCAGGTCACCGCGCGCGGCTCCGATGCCTTCGAGCTCCTCGCGATCGACGAGTACCACTGGCTCGCCGACGCCAACCGCGGCAACCACTACGAGGGCGTCATCCTCTCCGCGCCGCCGTCGCTCCAGCTGCTCTTTCTCTCCGGTGCCGTCGCCAATCCGCAGGACGTCGCCGCGTGGCTCCGCCGCCTCGGTCGCGAGGTCACCGTGATCTCGCACCGCCAGCGCCCCGTGCCGCTGGAGGAGGTCGAGGTCGACGACCTCATCAACGGCCTCCCGCGCACCATCGAGGGTTTTTGGTCGAAGCGCGTCGCCGGCGCACTTCGCGAAGGCCTTGGCCCTGTGCTCGTGTTTGCGCCGCATCGCCAGGAGGCGGAGCGACTCGCGAAGCAATTCGTGCGCGAGCTTCCGCTCGCCGATCCGCTCACGCTCACGCCCGAGCAGGAGCAACTCTGCGGCCCGCAGCTCGCGAAACTCATCAAGGCCCGCGTCGCCTATCACCACAGCGGGCTCAGCTACGCGCAGCGCGCGGGCATCATCGAGCCGCTCGCCAAGGCCGGGCAGCTCCGCGCCGTCGTCGCCACGCTCGGCCTCAGCGCGGGCATCAATTTTTCGCTGCGCTCCGTCCTCATCACCGCGTCGCACTACACCTACGACCATCTCGAGCGCGAGATCGCGCCGCACGATTTGCTCCAGATGATCGGCCGCGCGGGCCGGCGCGGACTCGACGAGACGGGCTTCGTGCTCGTGTGCAGCTCCACGCCACGTATGCGTCGCGCGGCACCGCTGCAGCTCAAGCGCGCCGCGCCGTTGCCGTGGGCGTTTCTCCTGCGCCAACTTCGCGCGGGCGAGGACGCCACTGCGCTCGCCGCCGCGAGTGCGCATCGTTTTTTCACCGACGCGCCGCTCACGCTCGGCGTCGAGGTCACTGCAAAGATCCCGCCCGCCGATCTGCCCTGCGGCCAGCGCACCGACACCGGCCGCGCGCGCGTGGTGCGGCGCGAGAAAAATCCTTTTGCCGCGTGTCGCGCGTGCGGCTTTCACGCCGACTGCCTCGCGCTCTCGCCGCAGCCCACACTGCTCTGGCAATGGCAGCGCGTGGGCGTACTCGACCGCGAGCTACGGCTCACGTCGCGCGGCGAGATCGTGTCGTGCTTCCTCGGTGCCGAGGGCCTCGGCCTCGCCGCCGCGCTGGAAAATCCCCGCTATCCGATCGACGAATTGCTCTTCGACTGCGCCAACCTCTTCGGCGGCGACCGCTTCGCCGGCACCAATCCCCGCGTGCTCGGCCGTCTCGCCGCCGCGTGCACGCGCACCTACGGCCGGCTCACGATCGACGGCTGGCTTCGCGAGGGCCTGCCGCTCAGCTATGGCTTCGGCGCGTCCGACGTCGTGCGCGCGCTCGTCGCCGAGCACGAGACGATGCGCAATGTCACCGACGCGCAGGAAACCGCCGGCCGCGGCGACGTCGACCGCCTGCTCACCGAGTGGCGCAGCCTCCTCCGCCAAGCCGCCGCTGCGAGCCCACTCGCCGTGAGCAACACGCTCCTCTCCGAGCGCTGGGACACCTTCCGCGCCGTCTGCCGCACGCAACTCGCCACCGCCAAAGCCGACACGCTCCCCGCGCTCCCCCCGCTCACCGCCGACCAGCGCCGCCCCATCAACCACCGCTTCGTTCGCGTGTCCGCCCTCACCACCGACCGCCGCACGAGGTAAGTTTCTCTCCGATCTTTGGTCACAGAGATCACTGAGGCGAACACAGAGATCACAGAGAGGAAAACCAGCGAACCGTCCTCCATGGGCCTCCCATTCGCGTGAATTCGCGTCCATTCGCGGTTCAAAAATTCTCCCCCTCTCTGTGCCCTCCACACATCCCTCCGTGCCCTCTGTGTCCCAATAAGGAGTTAAAAAACTTCCAACCGGTTTGCCCGGTTTCGCTCAGTGATTTCTACGCATTTCACCGCACGCTCGTTGACAGTACGGTGACACATTTCATCGTTGCGTCGTGGTGTTTCGACGCGTGTTTCCAGCGCTCTGTCTCGCCTGCGGGCTGATGACAGGGGTGGTGCCGTCGCTGCACGCCACGGATCACGGGCAGGTTCTTCATTTCCCGCCGCCCCTCGAAACGAACGGCAAGATCTCCGCCGAAGACCTGCTCACCTCCGCGCAAAAACTTCTGCCGAAGGACGCATTTCTCGGCCCACTGCTCGACTCGCACTACACGATCATCAAGCACCAGTGGTTGAAGGATAAGTTTCTCCCCTTCTACCGCCGCTCCGTCGAAACGCTGAAGGACGTCTCCGGCACCGAGGGCGAGGAGAGCGCCGACTGCGACGACTTCAGCAGCTTCCTCCGCCAGATGATTGGCCTCTCCGGCATCGTCGCGCGCTGCTCCGGCCCCGCCGCCGCGCAGATGGTCGTGTTTCAAGCGAAGTCGTTTTCCGGCGTCGGCCGCACGCGCGAGCGCCACGAGGTCGGACTCTTCCTCACCGAGCGCGGCTGGTTCGTGCTCGAGCCGCAAAACGCCAGCGAGCTCGTCCCCATCGATCAGTACGCCAACCGCCGCACCATCCAGTACATCACCTTTCACTAACCGCACAGAAAATCGAACAACACACAGACACATCACACACATGAAAAAAACATCCGTCCTCCTCGCCACCCTCGCACTCGCCTCCGCCGCTTGGGCCGTCGACGACACTCAGAAACTCGAAAAAATCCTGATCACCGGCTCGATGGCCGACGCCGCGCCGGCACCGGAGAAACTGGAAAAGATCATGGTCACGGGCTCCATGGCTGAGCCGTCGGCCGCCCCCGAGAAATTGGAAAAAATCATGGTCACCGGTTCCCTCGCGTCGCCCACGGCCGACACGCAGAAACTCGAAAAGGTGATGGTCACCGGCTCCATGGCCGACGCCGCCGCGCCCGCCGAGAAGCTCCCGAAGATCATGGTCACGGGCTCGTTGGAGTCGCCCAACGCCGACACCCAGAAGCTCGAAAAATTCATGGTCACCGGCTCGATGGAAAAATCCACGAAGAAGAAGACCAAGTCCTCCGAGCAGCGCTAAGCGGCAAATTTTCGTCGGCCTCCCACAACACACCGTACGAACCACGAACGGAGGAGCCCCGCGGCGCAAAACGCCCGGGGCTCCTTTTTTTGCCGGGCACAACATTAAGCGCAAAGACGCGAAGATTGCGAAGGTTCGCAAAGATAAGAAAGCCAGGTGCAGGACGGTCACTGTTTTCGCTGCACTCTTCCGATGGGGACGCGGCGCCCCCGCCGCGTAGTTTGAGAAACTCTATGCGACTCTGCCACCGCACTTCACCCTCCACCTGTGGGTGGCGAGCTCGCTCGCCACATTGTCTCTGTACGTCACAAATCTCATCAAAGCCACTGGCACTCCACTCTCAGTTCGCGAAACCATCTCAAGAACTCTTTGCCCCTCTTCGCGACCTTCGCGGCCTTCGTGTAAAAAAATAAACTCCGAGCAAACAAACCAAACTTCGATGCCGCCGCCCCGCGTCTCTGTCGTGATGTCCGTCTACAACGCCGCCGGCACCGTCGCCCGCGCCGTTGAGAGCATCCGCGCGCAAACGTTTTCCGACTGGGAATTCATCCTCGTCGACGACGGCTCGACCGACGGCACCCGCGCGATCCTCGAAACCCTCGCCCGCACCGAGCCCCGCTTGCGTCTCCTCATCCGTGCACACGACGGCCTCGTCCCCGCGCTCAACGCCGGTCTTGCCGCCGCCCGCGGCGAATTCATCGCGCGCATGGACGCCGACGACGTCGCGCACCCCGAGCGGCTCGCCGCGCAAATCGAATTTCTCGATCAGCCCGAGCACCGCGCCATTGGCGTCGCGAGTTGTCTCATCGCCTTCGGCGGCGACCGCGAGGCAGGGGAGGGCTACGCGCTCCACGTCGACTGGCTCAATTCGCTCCTCACCCCCGAGGCCATCGCACTCAATCGCTTCGTCGAGTCGCCCCTCGCCAATCCCAGCGCGCTCTTCCGTCGCTCGCTCATCGCACAGCACGGCGCGTATCGCGACGGCGATTTTCCCGAGGACTACGAGTTCTGGCTCCGCTGGCTCGATGCCGGCGTGCGCATCGCGAAGGTGCCGCGCGTGCTCGTCACGTGGCACGATTCGCCCGGCCGCATGACGCGCACCGATGCGCGCTACACGCCGGAGAAATTCTTCCGCACGAAGGCCGAGTGGATCGCCCGCGAGCTCGCGCGCACCGCTCACGGCCGCGACGTCTGGGTCTGGGGCGCTGGCCGTCCCACGCGTCAGCGTGCCGCGGCGCTCACCGACTTCGGTGTTCGCATCGCGGGCTACATCGACGTCGACGAAAAGAAAACCGGCCGCGCCCTCGGCGGCACCGGCGTGCCCGTCGTGAGTCCCGATCATCTGCCTGATCCCGCGCGCAGTTTCATCTTCGGCTACGTGGCGAAGCGCGGCGCGCGCGCGTGGCAGCGCGATGTGCTGACGCGCCGTGGATTTATCGAGGGCCGGGATTATTTCATGTGTGCGTGAAGCCGTTTCGTGGTTGGCTCGTCGCGCGATGAGTTCAGGCGAAACCGAGCAGCACCGGCGACTGAAGACCCTCGCGCTCACGTGGGCGCGCGCCAGCGGTCTCGCGCTCGCCGCGTGCGAAGTGCGTGTGCCGAAGAGCGGCTACCGCGCCGACGTCGCCGCGAGCGAGTCCACGTTCGCCGCCCGCCGTCGCGATGGGAAAACCGCCACGCCGCGCACCGCCGTCTTCGAGTGCAAACAGGCGCGCGCCGACCTGCTCAAGGACGCGCGTCGCGAAGACGAGGCGCGTCGCCAAGTCGCCGAGCTCTCCGCCCGCCTTGTCACCCTCGAATCGCTGATCGGCTCGCACCGTCCCGACCTGCGCCGCGGCGAGTCGCTCTTCCCCGAGTTCGACGCGTGGGATTTTTCCGGACTCGAGCATGCCACGCACCGCCAGGTCATCGCCGACCTCGCGAAGTGGCAGGAGCGCCTTACCGCGGGGACGAAGTTCGCGAAGCTCCTCCGCTGGCGCGCCGCGGATTATTTCTACCTCGTGAGCGAGGAGGGCATCTTCGCCGAAGCCGAGGTACCTGCCGGCTGGGGCTTGCTCGTCCGCCGCGGCGATGCCCTCGAACTCGCACGTAAACCCGTCTGGACCGAGCCCGCCGCCGAAGCGCGCGCCACGCTTCTCGAAAACATCGCCGGCGCCGCGACGCGCTCCGTCCACCGCGAACACGACGTGCCGCCTCTCGCACCGCCCACTCCACCCGAAGACGAAACCGCTTAGCTCTGCGCCACGAACTTCTTGCGCCGGCGATAGCCCGCCACGCCGAGTGTCGCTACACCCATCAGCGCGGCCCACGTCGCCGGCTCGGGCACCGCGGACGTGCCGTAGATTTCGATCTCATCGATCGCTTGGCCAAAATCGAAACCGCCCGTCGTCACGAAGCGGATTCCCGTCACGTTGTTGAGCGGCGTGTCCAACTGATAGAGATGACGCAGCCACGGCGTGGACTCCGCGTCCGGATAGAGGCTGCCATTGTCGAGATTGGCGAGACTGTACCAGGTAGCCGTGTCGGGATTGAATCCATCGATGGAATCAAACGTGTACTCGATCTGGTAGTAGCCAGACGCGCGATCCACGAAGGGTTCGGGGGAGCCGGAATTGTCTCGACCAAAAGCGAAGGAGGTTAGGGTCGTCGGCGTGGCCAGTAGGATGCCGGCATAGGTCGCGTAGGAATCGCCGATCCAGCTGTTGCTATTGCCGTAGGTGTGGTCGTTCAGATGGGCAATGGAATGCTCATCATACATGCCGCCGCCCAAGACGTCTTGGGCAAACGCCGTCCCCGTGAGCGCGAGATCATCCACCCCAAATGTACCCCCCGTCTCGATCAGAGTGATACTGACCTGCGCTCGCGCGGCAGATAACAAAGTGAGCGCTAACAGCGCCAAGAAAATCGAACGACGTTTCATCTAAGTTTCCTTTGATAGCTTCAGCTCCGTACGGCTTTGCCGCGCCGGCGATAGCTCACTACGCCGAGCACCGCTGCACCCATCAGCGCCGCCCACGTCGCCGGTTCAGGAATCGCCGTGCCGTAGATTTCGATTTCATCGATGGCCTGGCCCGTACCGGCGATACCGCCCTGCGTCAGGATGCGGATCGCGGTCACGCCGGTGAGCGGTGCGTCCACGCTGTAAAGATGGCGCAGGTAGGGACTGGTCGGCGGCGTCGTGCCGTAGTTAAGCGTTTGGATGGTCGTCCAAGTGGCCGTGGCGGCATTGAAACCGCTGATCGGATCGTACGAGTACTGGATCGTATAGGTGCCCGCGTCGCGGTCGGTGAGTGCGCCGGTGTTGTCGCGGCCAAACGCGAACGACGTCAGCGTGATCGGCGTGGCGAGGATGATGCCCGCATAAGTGGAGCCGGCATTGCCGATCCAGCTAAACGAATTGCCGTAGGTGCCATCGTTGAGATGGGAAATCTGGTGGGCGGGATTCGACCCGCCTTGCAGGACGTCGAAGGCAAACGCTGTTCCGGAAGTGGCGAAGTTATTAACGCCAAAGGTACCACCGGTCGTCACCAGCGTGAGCTGGGCGTGGGCAGTCGATAGCAAAGCTAGCGCGAACAGCGCGGCTGGAATCGCACGTTTCATCGTCGGCGTTCGTGGGGTGTTCTCCTCATGATGTCAAGAGGTGCCCATGCGCCAAATGGCCTACAGCGCTGGACTTTGCGGCTGGTTTGATATGCTGCGCTTGTGGCTGAAGAAAACCCTCCTACCGAGCCCGCGGGCGCGATGGTCGTCACCGATTTCATCCGGCATCGCAATGTCCTCATCGCCCACGGCGACCTGAGCCCGATCTTCGTGGACTACTATCTCCACCTCGCCGATCAGCACATCCGCCACACGCCTGAACACGACCGGCTCCTCCACGATGCGCTCGCCGCTTTCGTGCTCCACTGCGCCTCGCGGCCGCGGACGGAGCACCTCGCGTGGACGATCAATTTCCAGGACCCGCGCGTGAATCTCTTCCTCGTCGGCGACAACGAGGACGGCAACGTCGCCGGCCGCATCTTCACCGAAAATGTCCGTGAGGCGCCGGAAAACGTTTTTTACAGCGACATCGCTGCGCGCCAAGTCGGGCAGGAGAAGCGCCGCAGTGTGGTCAACTTCACCGGCGACAACGCGCTTCGTGCGGTCGAGAAATTCTACGAGGGCAGCGAGCAGCGCATCGCGCGGATGTTTGAGCTGGGCGATGACCGCTATGCATTTCTCGTCTCTCACCCCGATTGCGACGAGGCGTGGCTGCGCGCGATCGACCTCGAGGGCGTGAAACAGCTCCCCAAGACCGAGACGCTCGCGCGCATCGAGAGCCGCCGCTACACGTGGCACTGCGGTTGCAATCAGCGCAAGATCCTCGCGGCGCTCGCCCCGGCCGCGCGCGGCGACCTGGACGGTTTTTTCGGCAGCGAAGAATCGGTGCGCGTTTCGTGCCCGCGGTGTGCCGCGACGCATGTCATCACCCGCGAGGCGATGGAAGCGTGGCTCGCGCCCAAGCCATGAAGTTCTGCGGTATCCCTGTAGCGGCGCTCTATGAGCGCCGACTCCGCGCTGCCCGCTTGCCGCGTCCCTCGGCGATCATAGACCGCAGCTACAGAGAGGGCCATTGCTTCGCGTGAACGAAATCCTGCGCAACATCTGGACGGGCCTCGCCACCGCGTCGTGGCTCGACCAGCTCAATCTCGTCCTCGGCGTCGCTGGCGTATGGCTCATGGTGCGGCGCTCGTTGTGGGCGTTTCCCATCGGCCTCATCGGCGTGACGGTGCAGGGCGTGCTGTTTTTCCAGCAGCACTTCCCGGCCGACGGCACGCTGCAGATTTTCTTCTTCGGCGCGCTCGCGTGGGGCTGGTGGCACTGGGTGCGCGATCGCGGCGTCGCGCCTGAGCTGCCGGTGACGCTGCTCTCGTGGCGCGCGCGTCTCATCACCGTCGCGCTCGCCGGTGCGGCGACCGCCCTCTGGGCCCTGCTGGTCGGCCCGCGGATCGGTGCCGCGATGCCGTGGCGCGATGCCTTCATCGCGGCCTTCAGCGTGGCCGCGCAGATTCTGCAGGCGCGGAAGAATCTCGAAAACTGGCCGCTCTGGATCGTCGTCAATCTCGTCGCCGTCGCGTCATATTGGAAAGCTGACCTCGCCTACACGGCGTTCCTGTACCTCATCTATCTCGGTCTCGCGGTCGCAGGTTGGCGCGATTGGCAACGCGCCATGCCGGCCCGCGCCTAAGAATTTTCCCCCTCGTACGTCAAAGGAGCACAGTGGTCACGCGTGACGCTGCTTACCCCACGGACTCGACCGAGCGCGCCGTTCGCGCACCGGGCCGCCGCGGCATCCGCGTCCTGACCGGTCTCGCGCTCGGCCTCGTACTACTCACGTTCACTTACGGCACTCCGCGCGCGCTGATTGTCGTAGGCCTCACCAGTGATCCGGCTAACACGAAACGCGTCTCCGCCCAGGCCGCCGCCGCTCGCGCCGGGTTCCTCGCGCGTGGTTTTGCTGACGACGCCATCCGCACGCTCACGCCCACCGTCGACGCACCCGTGAAGCGCGACACCGTCCTCGCCGCGTTCAAGGCCCTCGCTCCTGCGGCCGACGACGAGACGTGGATCGTCCTCTTCGGCCACGCCGCCGCCGGGCGCGATGGCCGTGCGACGTTTCAGGTGAGCGGGCCGCGCGTCACGATCGACGACCTCGCCGGCGCAGTGAGCGCTTTGCCGGGAAAAAAGTTTGTGGTCATCGCGACCGAGCGGAGCGGGGGATTTCTCGCGCCGCTCTTGCCGCTCAAGGATGTCGAGGCCGTCGCTGCTACTTCTGAAAACGGCGAGCTCAACGAGCCGCGCTTCGCTGATGCTTGGACCGACGCGCTGAAAGCCCAGCCCTCCTCGACCTTCACCTCGCTCGCCTCCGCCGCTGTCGAGGGCGTCACGAAGCGCTATGCCGACGAAGAACTCGTCGTCGGCGAACATGCGCAGTTGATCGACCGTGCGACGGGCACCATCGTGAGTGCGCCCTTTGTCCGCGAAAAATCCGCGACCCCGCCGCCCTAGTTCAGCGCAGTCTTTCTCCCTTCCATGACCCCTCCCGCCCCAACACCTCCGCCCGCCGCACCCGCTGCGAGCGAAGCCGACGTCCAGCTCATCCGCGAAACGCCCGCGCACTTCGCGCAGCTCAAGGCCGAGCTCGGCAAGCGCATCGTCGGGCAGGACGCTGCGATCCGCGACCTGTTCATTGCGCTCATCGCGCAGGGCCACTGTCTAATGATCGGCGTGCCCGGCCTCGCGAAGACGCTCCTCGTCAAGTCGCTGGCCGAGGCGAGCGACCTCACATTTCGCCGCATCCAATTCACGCCCGACCTGATGCCGAGCGACATCACCGGCTCGGAAATCCTCGAGGAGGGCGAAGGCGGCAAGCGCGTGTTTCGCTTCACCCCTGGCCCGGTCTTCACGCAGCTCCTGCTCGCCGACGAAGTGAACCGCGCGCCCGCGAAAACGCAGTCAGCCCTGCTCGAAGCGATGCAGGAGCACCGCGTGACCACCGCGGGCGTCACGCGCGCGTTGCCCGAGCCGTTCTTCGTCCTCGCGACGCAAAACCCCATCGAGCAAGAAGGCACCTACCCGCTCCCCGAGGCGCAGCTCGACCGCTTCATGTTCTGCCTCAACCTCGACTACCCCACGGCCGCCGAGGAAACGCGCATTCTTCAAGAAACCACCGGCGCCGCGGCGACCGAGTTGAAACCGGTCTTCACCGCGCAGACGCTCAGCGCCCTCCAGCGCGCCGTGCGCCTCGTGCACGTACCGACGAGCGCCGCCGAGTACGCCGTGCGTCTCGTACAGGCGACACGCCCTGCCAACGCTGCTGCACCCGCCGTCGTGAAGCGTTGTCTGCAGTGGGGCGCCGGTCCACGCGCCACGCAGTCGCTCGCTCTCGCCGCCAAGGCCGCCGCCGCGCTCGAAGGCCGCCTCAACTGCGCCGTCGATGACATCGCCGCCGCCGCCAAGGTCGTGCTGCGGCATCGCATCATTCTCAATTATCGCGCCGAGGCGGACCAGATGACCGCCGACAAGGTGATCGAGGAATTGCTCAAGACCGTGAAGCGTTGATGAGCGCGGCCGAGTCAGGCTCTTCGGTGCGATATTCGGCGGGCGTTGCCGGTCGTCGGGTTATTTCGCCGACGCCGCCCGCCTTGCCCATGCACGTGCGCCCGCCGCTGCAGCCGCTCGATATGGCTGAGCTCGCCGCGCTCGGTTCGCTGCCGCTGCGCGCGCGTCGTCTCGCCGATGCCGTGGGCGCGGGCGGCCACCGCAGCCGCCGCAAGGGCGCGAGCGTGGAGTTCGCCGACTATCGCGACTACCAGCCGGGCGACGATCTCCGCCGCGTCGACTGGCGGCTCTACGCGCGCACCGACCGCCTGCACGTGCGCGACGCGCATGAGGAGACACCGCTCCGCGTCGTGCTGCTCCTCGATGTCTCACCGTCGATGGCCTACGCGAGCAAGCCCGGCGCACTGACCAAGATTGATTTCGCCCGCATGATGCTCGGCGCGCTTGCGCTCCTTTCGCGCAGCCAGCGTGACGCCTGCGGCGTCGGCCTGCTCGCCGGCGAGCTCGTGCACTATCTCCCGCCGAGCGCGTCGCCCTCGAAACTCCGCGCCGTGTGGGGCGCGCTCGAAAAACCCGAGACCGGCCCCGGCACCGCGCTCGGCCACGCGATCGAGCAGGCCGCCGAGGTTGCGCCGCGCGCGTGCCTCTTTGTTATCGCGAGCGATTTCTACGCCGAGCCCGCCGAGCTTGAGTCCGTGGCGCGACGGCTGCGTTTCGACCGGCACGATGTGCTCGCGCTGCACGTCATGGATCCGGCCGAGGAGGATTTTACGTTCGACGATCCCGCGGAGTTCATGGACGCCGAGAGCGGCGTGAAGCTCCAGCTCGACCCGGTCGCCGCGGCGCGCACCTATCGCGCGGCTTTCAATGCGCATCGCTCCGCGCTCGCGGAAGCGTTCCGCGGTTGCGCGTTCGACTACCTCCCGGTGCGGACTGACACGCCACCGCTCGCCGCTCTCGGCGCGTACCTCGCGCGCCGCGCGGGCAAGAAGTGACGCGATGAACTGGCTCTTCCCCGCATTTCTCGGCGGCGCCTTCGCCGTGGGCCTGCCGATCCTGCTGCATATGCTGCGCCGCCGCCCGCGTCGCAACGTCGTGTTTCCCTCGCTGCGCTTCATCGCCGCCACGCTGCAGAAAACGGAGAAGCATCACCGCATCCAGCGCTGGCTCGTGCTGCTCATGCGCTGCCTCGCGCTCGCGCTGCTCGCCGCGGCGTTTGCGCGCCCGTACTTCGGCACGCGCGGTCGTGCCTCGCTGCGCGCCACCGTCGTGGTGGTCGACAACACCTTTAGCCTCCAAGCCAAGGATCGCTGGCCCGATCTGCAGTCCTGGGCCACCGAGCAGGTCGGCAAACTCGCCGTGGGCGACAAGCTCGGCGTGATGGTCCTCGCCCCGCGGCCGACGTGGATCGTTGCTCCCACCACTGACACCGCGTCCGCCCTCGCGGCTTTGCGCCGCCTCGATCCCGGCTGGGAAGCCGGTCGTCTCGAGCCCGCGCTGCGCCTCGCCGCAGACACACTCGCCGCGACTCCCGCCAACGAGCGCAAGGTTATCGTCCTCACCGACCACCAGCGAGTCGGCTGGTCGGGCATGGATTTCAGCAAGAAGCTGCCTTCGGGTGTCACGGCCATTTTCCCGACCGTGCCGAAGCGCCTCTCGCGTCAGGCCGCGCTGCTCCCACCCACGCTCGCTCCCGCCGATAAAGGCGTGCGCGCCACCGTTTCGGTGCAGGGCTTCACCTCGCCGCACCCGCGCACGCTCACCGTGTACCGCGTCGGCGAGACCAGGCCCGTCTTCGAAACCACCATCGACGTCGGCGAGCGCGAGACGAAGACCGTGACCTGCGATCTCCCCGCCAGCGCCGAGGGCACGACCGCCTATCGTTTCAAACTCGACCCGGACGACCTCCCGGCCGACGACACCGTCTATGCCACGTGGCAGACCACCGGTGAGCACCTCGTCTTCCTCGACCGCGCCCCGAGCGCGAGCGCTGCCGACTACGTCGCCTCCGCCCTATCCTCGACCGCCACACTCAAGCCCACCGTGCGCGTCCTGCTGCTGCCCGCGAGCGCCTGGCCGCAGGGCGCAGTCGCCGTGCTGCGCGGCGAGAGCGCCTTTGCCGATGACGCCGCGAAGCGTCTCGACACCTTTCTCCAAAACGGCGGCGCCGCCCTCGTGTTCCTCGATGGCAATCCCGCCCAGCGAAAATGGTTCGCCGCCCACGGCGCGCCGTTGAGTATCCAAAATTCGGATACCGGTCTGCATCTGCGCGACTGGGCGATGGACCATCCTATCGTCTCTGGCTTGGCCGAGCAGCGTGTCGCGCCCTTGCTCGGCTGGGACTTCCGTCGCGGTTTCGGCCTGCCGCTGGCGGCCGTCGAGCCGCTCGCGCTGTGGACCGACAGCGCCGCCGCTATCGGCGAGCTCAAGGTCGGCGCGGGTCGCGTGCTGGTGTGCGGTTTCGCCGCCGACCGGCGCGACAGCGAGTGGCCGTTGCATGGCGCGTTTGTCCCTTTCATTCACCGCGCCGTCGCTTACTTGATCGGCGCGCAGGCCGGCGTCGTCACGCGGCCCGCGCGCGTCGGTGAAGCGCTCGCGCTGCCCGCCGAGTCCGGCATGTGGCGCCCGGTGGAGGGGCCGTTGATGGGCCGCCCGGAGCGCAATGTCACCGGCGCCGTCCTCCCGACCGCGCCGGGCATCTATGAATTTTCGTCCGGCACAGATAAGAAACTCTTTGCGGTCAACCTCACCGCCGACGAGAGCGATCCCACGCCATGGACCGAGGGCTCGCTGTGGAGCGATCTTGCAGCGACCGGCCCCGCGCCGCGCGATCTCACGCTGCCGCAGGTCAACCTCGCCGCGTTCGAGGCCGAGCAGCGTTCTCCGCTCTGGTGGGGCGCCATTGCCGCCGTGGTGCTGCTCCTCCTCGCCGAGCTCGGCCTCGCGAACCGCACGATGCGATGAAACTGAATTCTCCCGTCGACCAACTTGTCCGCCGCCAGCGCCGCCGCGCCCGCGGCACCGCACTCGCATGGGCCCTCGGCGCAGCTCTCGCCGCGCACGCGTGGCTCGGCGCGATCGCTCTCGGCTGGCTGGCACTGAGCCGTTGGTGGGCCCTGATCCCCGCGGTGCTCGCGACTTATCTGCTCGTGCGCTGGCTGCGCCGCGCGCGCGCGATCACCACGCCCGCCGTCGCACGCGAACTCGATGCGCGTTGGTCGCTCCACTCGCGAATCGAGACTGCCGTGGAGTTGGCGCAGGACACGTCGCCGATGGCGAGTGCCCAGCGCACCGACGCCACCGAGCGCGTCGCGGGCCGCGAGCCGACCGGCGCGTGGGCTTGGCGCAGCGGTTTGGCGCTGACCGTGCTCGCTTTGCTCCTCCTCAGCGCCGAATACGGCGTGGTCGCCGCGCGCGCGTGGCGGGCGAAAGCTGCCGTGGCGAAGCAGGAAGAGAAGAAAGCCGAGCTCGCCGTGAAGGCCTCGATCACGTGGAAAGCTCCCGAGGATCAGATCATGGCCTCCGCCGTCGAGGAAGTGCCGCTCACCGCCTATGCCGAGTCCAATACCGGCTTCCGCAAGCTCACCCTCGAAGTCGAGGTCAACGGCAAGGCGATGCCCTCGCGCCCCATGGAAGTTTCTGCGTTCGCGAAGCCCGGCGCCGGTGACGTCGAGGTGTCCCTCTATCTCGACGAACTGAAAGTGCAGGCCTTCGATATCGTATCATATCAAATCGTCGGCGAACTCGCGACCGCCAAGCCCGTCCCGCCCGTTTCGTCGCCAATTCAGTTCATCCAAGTACGCCCGCCGCGTCGCGACATGGAGCAGAAGGGCCAACCCGGCGATCCGCGACTGATCTCCGCCATCCGCCAGATGAAGGCCGCCGAGATGCGCCTGCTGCAGCAAAACAACACGCTCTCGTACGCGACCGACCTGAAGAGCGCCCCGACTTGGAAGGCCGAAAACGCCCACGTCGCCGCCGACCAGACCGCCCTCGCTACCAAGGCCCGCGAAGCGCTCGATCTCGCGCGTGAGGCCAATGCGCCCGCACTCGTCATCGGCAATCTCGACGCCGCGGGCCGGCAGATGCAGGACGCCGGTGAGTCGCTCACCGCCGAGAAAAACGACGCCGCTCGCGCCCCTCAGGGTCGCGCCATCGCTCTCTTGGCCGAAATCGAAAAACTCATCGGCCAAGCCGCCAACGGCAAAGCCGCTCCCGCTGCGAGTGACCCGTTCCGCGACCAGCAGAAATTCGACATGCCCAAGCGCGAGGACACGCCCGCTGGCCAGGTGGAGCAGCTCGCACAGCAACAACAGCAGCTCAATCAGCAGCTCAGCAACGAAGGTCAGCAAGGCGGCGGCAGCGAGCACGCGGCCGAGCAGGAAGCGATCGCGCGCGCTGCGGAAAAACTCAGCCAAAACACTGAGCTCGATCCTTCCGCACAACAGGCGCTGCGCGACGCCGCCTCGGTCGCGAATCGCTCCGCCCAACAACTCAAGGCCGACGACCGCACCGCCGCGCGTGAGCCCGCTGGTGCTGCTCAGGCCTCCCTCGAGCGCGCGCTCGCGGCCACGGACCAAGCTGGCAAAGCCTCCGCGCTCGCGACGCTCGACGACGTGCGCCGTGAACTCAATGCCGCCAGCCGCGCCAGCGACAGCGCTCGCTCCGCTGCGCTTGCTCAGGCCAAGGGCGAACTGCGGGCCGAGGCCGTGCGCCAGCAGCGCGCCGGCTCAGCTGACGCCGCGCGCCAACTCGCGAATCTCGCCGACGCCGTTAGCGCGCCGAAGGGCAAATCCCCTGACGTCGCCGACAGTTCACCCAACACTCCCGAGCGCGCGCGCGAACTCGCGACGAGCGCCGCCCGCGTACAGGTCACGCTGGGGCCGCGTGGCACCACGCTGAATCGCGCGCTGCGCCAAGTGCGTCGCCTGCCGTCGGCAGCGGGTGGCGATGGTGCGCCGGGTCTCGATGGCCAGATGCTCGCCGAAGTGGAACTCGCCAGTCAGCAAGCCGAGTGGCTCACCGCCGACGAGGCCACGCGCGAACTCGCAAAAGCGCTCGCCGCCAAGGCCGATGAATTGCAGCGCGCCGGCTCGGGCAACGGCGGCCGCGCCGCTGCGGCGCAGCTCGCTGATCAACTCGCCTCTGCGCTGGAGCGCGCGCGCGACCTCGGCCAGCGCGACGAGATCGTGCGGCGCTTTAAGGCCGAGGACATCGATCCCGCCTACCGCCCGGCGGTGGAAGCGTATTTCGAGCGGCTGTCGCGGGAGGGCGCGAAGCGCTGACGGATGATCACCACCACCGAAAGCGTTGCTTGGGAATTTGGCGGTCTGCTGCACGGTCTCGCGCCGGATGTGGCGTGGCCGGTGCTCGGCGTCGGTGCTGTGATCGGCGTTGGGCTCGTTTACTGGAGCTACCGCCGTGCGCTTGTGTCGCTCTCGTGGCCGCGCTGTCTCGCGCTGTGCACGCTGCGTCTCGCCGTGTGGCTCGGCCTGCTGCTCATCCTCGCCGCGCCGACGCGCGTCATTCGCCGACACGAGGCTCGGCCGACGAAACCGCTCGCCGTCCTTGTCGACCGCTCCGGTAGCATGACCACGGCCGACAATCGTCAGCGCCGCCGTCTCGACGACTCACTCATTCGCTGGCGCGCGATGGAGCCCACGGCTCGCGCGGCGTTTGGCCCGCCGAAGTTTTTCGCTTTCACCGACACCACGAGCGCGATGAGCACGGTCGACGCGACACCTGCGCTAAAAGGCGAGCAGACACGACTCTTTGCCGCTCTGCGCCGCACGCTCGCCGAGCCGCCGCAAGGCGGGTGGGGCGGGGTGGTCGTCTTGACCGATGGACTCGACACCTCTGGTGAGTCGCTTGAGGCCGAGAGCGAGGTCGTCGCGCGTGCCGCGCTCGGCAGCGGCACGCCGCTGTATTTCGTGCCGGGACGCAATCGCTATGCGGGCGGCACGTACTTTTCGCTCCGCGATTTTTCCGCGCCCGCGCAGACGGCCCCGCGCTCGACGTTTCGGGTCGAGGCGACCTTCGATAGTTTCCAAACTGCGCCGCGCGACTTCACTTTGAAATTCAAGATCAACGGTGTGGAGCGCCGAGCCGCCTCGCTGCACGTCGAGTCCGGCCGTCGCCTCGCGACGTGGTCTGCCGACGTGCAGGCCGATGCGCCCGGCGTGCTCGAGCTGGAGCTGCAAGCCGGTACTGAGATCGCCCGCACCGCGGTCCGCGTCGAGCTGCCAAGTTCGAATCGCATCCTCTACTTCCAAGGCGCGCTCGATTGGAGCTACCGCTTCCTTGCCGACATCTTGAAGCGCGACGCGTCCTTCACGCTCACGCCCGTTTTCAATTTCCCGAACCCCAATGCCGTCCTCCCACCCGGCTCGCTCGCGCGCTTGCCTACTACCGAGGCCGAGTTCGCTGGCTACGACATCCTGATCCTCGCCAACGCCGTCGCGACGCAGTTCACCACCGCGCAGCAGACCGCGCTCGACCAGTGGGTGCGCAATGGCGGCGTGCTGCTCTTCCTCACCCCTGACGACGACTCGACGCAGGGCTTCGTTGGCAGCGAGCTGGAGAAAATGCTGCCCGTGACCTTCGTGCGCACGGCGAAGGACTCACGGCTCAATTCCCTTGGTATCCGCATGCGCAGTGGCGGCCTGGGCGGTGGCAGCGACGCGACGAATCTCATCCCCTACGCGTGGGAGCCCATCCCGCAAGTGGCGGAAATCTTCGCGATGTCGGGCAAGAAGGAAGGCGAAATTCCGAAGCCTCTCTTCTCTTCCTATGCCCATGTGGCCGCCGCCAAGCCCGGTGCCGAAGTGCTTGCGCGCCATCCGACTGATAATGCACCCGGCGGCGACGAACGCGCGATCCTCCTCGCGCTGCAGCGCTACGGGCGCGGTCGCAGCGGCGTGCTCACCACCGATTCGCTCTGGCGCTGGAAGCTCAACCAGCCCACCAGCGAGCGCGGCGTCGAAATCTTTTGGCAAAACCTCTTCGCGTGGCTCTCGCGCGATCGCCAGCGCGGTCTCGCCTTCGATCACGCTCCGCTGCACGCGCCGCTCGGCCGCGAAGTCGCGCTGCGTCTCGTGGGTGGTGGCTCGGAGCCATTGAAGGTCGAGGCCGTTCTTGGCAACGAACGCGTGCGCATCACAGAGTCGACCCCCGATGGCGGTACGCGGGTCTTCGCGTGGCGTCCGACCAAGGAAGGCTTTTGGCAGATCGAGGCCACCGGCACTGCAGGCCGGGCTGCGAAGCACTGGCTCTCCGTCGACCATGCGGCGCAGACCGGCGAGTTCTCGGGCTTGCCGCCCGACGAAGAACTCCTTCGCGCACTCGCCAATCCCACCGGCGGCGCCGTCCTCGAAAACTCCCCGCCAGCCGCCTGGCAAGAGGCGCAGTCCGACGACGGCGAACTCCTCGCGGAGCAGAAGACGCCGCTGTGGCACCAAGCGTGGATCTTCGGCGCGCTGCTCGGCCTGTACGGCCTCGAGCTGCTGTTGCGTCGCTGGTGGAAGATGCTTTGATTCAAGCCGACGCGCCCGGCCATGAACCCCCTCCGCCTCCTCGTGCTGCTCGGCTTGCTGGGCCTCAGCGCCTTCGCGGCCGACAAGGCAGAGCCGCGCGGCGGTCGGGTGGGTTGGGCGCGATTGGTGACCGAAAGTGCCTCGTGGACGGTGCATCGGGACAACGATCAGGACCTCGCGGTTTTCATCCGCGAGCAGACGAGCCTCAACATCGACCCGACCTTCTACTCGGCGGACGCGACCGAGCTTGATTCGCTCTGCGGCTATCCGCTCATCTTCACCAACAACCTGACCAACATTCGCTCGACCTCGCGCATCGACAATGTCCGCGAGTATCTGCGCCGCGGCGGGTTCATTTACATCGACCGCTGTGTGAACCTGAGTTTCTCGCTGGAGCAGGAGACCTTTTATGAGCGGCACCTCGCGTTTTTCGCGAAGCTCCTGCCCGGGTGCCAAGTGCGCGAACTGCCGTCGAATCACCAGATCTACCGCTGCTACTTCAATGTGAAGTCGGCGGTGTCGCCCACGGAGAACAACCACTGCGGCATCTACGGCGTGTACGACGGCGGCCGGATGGTGGCGCTGCTCGGCCTCTCCAATTTTCTCTGCGGCTGGCCCAATGCGCCCGATCGCCGCATTCGCGGTCAGCAGATGGTGGCCAATATCTACGTGTACGCGATGACCCGCGGCCAAGGAGACGGACCAGCGCAATGAATCGACGCATCGGCATTTTCACCATTGCGCTCGGGTTGCTCGCCACGTCGCTCTCCGCGGCCGAAAAAACCGCGCCGCGCGGCGGCCGCGTCGGCTGGGCGCGCCTGATCACCTCGGACTCGAACTGGGGCATCCACAGCGATCAGGACCCGAAGCTCGCGAGCTTCATCCGAGGCGAGACGAGCCTCAACATCGACCCGACCTGGTACAGCGTCTACGCGGCCGAGCTCGAGAAACTCTGCGCGTACCCGTTTCTCTACGTGAAGGACCTCACGCGGCTCACCGACCAGCTCGACCGCACCAATCTGCAGGAGTACATCAAGCGCGGCGGCTTCATCTGCATCGACCCGTGCACCACGCATTTTTCCGCGTACGACTTGGAGTCTTTCATCAAGCGTCACGCGACGTACTTCGCGAAACTGTTGCCCGGCGCGACCGTGCGCGAACTCCCCGACAACCACGAAATCTTCCACTGCTACTTCACAGTCAAAGTCGACGATCTCTTCACGCCGGATGTGGTTCGCGCAGGCGGCGCGAAGCCTGCGCGCATCGGCATGCAGGGCGTTTTCGTCGGCGAGCGCATGATCGGCGTCATCAGCGTGAGCGGCCTCGAATGCGGCTGGCCGCAGACCCCGGGCCGGCAGCCCGGCTGCATGAAGATGATCGTCAACAGCTACGTTTACGCCATGACCCGCTCATGAATTGTGTAGTTAAGAAATGGATACGGCTGGCCGTCTTGCTGCTCGCGGGCATGACTCTCCTACGTGCCGACTCCGCGACCGAGCCGCGCGGCGGGCGGGTGGGGTGGGCGCGCTTGATCACGCCGATCGTCGCTTGGAAGCGCCACGCCGAGGCCGACGGCGTGCTCGCGAGCTTCATCCGTAACAAGACCAGCCTCAACATCGACGCCACGTGGTACTCGGCGGACCCGCGCGCGCTGGATCAGCTCTGCCTCTACCCGCTGCTGTTCACCAACAATCTCGCCGACGTCACCGATCGCAAGCAACTCGCCAACATCGCCGAGTACCTGCGCCGCGGCGGCTTTCTTCTCGTGGATGCGTGCATCAACAGCACGGTCACGCCCAACCCGGATCGCTTTTATCAGCAGCACGTCGCGGTGTTTTCGCAGATGCTGCCGACCGCGCAGCTCCGGCCGTTGCCGCCGGACCACGAGATCTACCGGCACTATTTCAATCTGAAGCAGACACCGCCGCACAGCTACATGCGCAGCATCCGCGATCCGAAGTGGGAGCGCTATGGCCTCTTTGGCCTCTACGACGGCGACCGCATGGTCGCGATCCTGAGCCTCTCCGGTCTGCAGTGCGGCTGGGCCGGCTCGCAGGAAATGCCCGGCCACGACGTGGAGTGCATGAAGATGACGGTGAACATCTACGTCTACGCGATGACGCGCACCCAGTGAGCCGCGCAGGCAAAATCTCCTCGGTCGTGGGTCGGCTGCTGTTGTCGTTGATCCTTTTCGTCGGCGTCGTCGCAGCTCGCGCCGCCGAGACTGCCCCGCCGCGCGGTGGCCGCGTTGGTTGGGGCCGGCTTATCAATCAGGGTGCACGCTGGACGACGCATCAGGATAACGATCCGCAGCTCGCGTCCTTCATCCGCACGCAGACGAGCCTCAACATGGACCCGGTGTGCTACCCGATCGACGTGGCAAAGCTCGACCGGCTCTGCGAGTTCCCCTTCGTCTTCACCAACGACTTTGCCGCGGTGCGCAATCCCCGCGCGCGGCAGAATGTCGCCGAGTACCTCCGGCGCGGCGGGTTTCTCTACGTCGACGCCTGTGTGAGCCACAACGTGACGCCGGACTTCAATCTCTTCCTGAAGCAGCAGCGCGCGGCGTTCGCCGAGATATTTCCGAATGCCGAGATTCGCCGCCTGCCCGAGGACCACGTGCTCTTTCACAGCTACTTCGAAGTGCGCGAGCCGGACTTCCATCTCGCCTACGACCGGGAGATTTCCCGCGACGAGTCCAACGACGGATTTTACGGCGTGTTCGAGGGCAAGCGCATGATCGCGCTCATCAGCCTCCGTGGTCTGCAGTGCGCGTGGGGCCCGCAGCCTGTGCGAATACCCGCCTGCATGAAGATGATCGTGAACATCTACGTCTACGCGATGACGCGAGCCGAATGAAACGTGGCGCGCTCATCCTGATTTGCTGTGCCTGCGCGATCATTGCTCGAGCCGCGGAGCCGGCGCCCGAGCCGCGCGGCGGCCGCGTGGGCTGGGCGCGCTTAATCACGGGCGACGAGGCGTGGAATCGCCATTCGGAGACTGATGAGCGCCTCTCCAATTTCATTCGCAAGGAGACGAGTCTCAACATCGACCCCACCTGGTACTCGGCCGACCCGCACAAGCTCGACCAGCTCTGCCTGTACCCGCTGATATTTACGAATAACCTCACCGAGGCCACCGGCTCAGGTCCACGGGCGAATCTCAAGGAGTACCTGCGGCGCGGCGGTTTCCTCTTCGTCGATGCGTGTACGAATCGCACGATCACGCGCGATCCCGATGCGTTTTACAAAGACCATGTCGCTCTCATGCGCGAGCTCGTGCCCGGTTGCGCCGTGCGCGAGCTGCCCGCGACGCATGAGATTTTCCGACACTACTTCACGTTGAGCGAGACGCCGCCGCACACCTACATGGGCAATGTCTACGACCCGAAGTTCGCGCGCTACGGACTCTACGGCGTGTACTCTGGCGACCGCATGGTGGCGCTGCTCAGCCTCGCCGGCCTGCAGTGCGGCTGGGCCGGCATGGATGGCACCGATCACGCGAAAGAGTGCATGAAGATGGTCGTGAACATCTACGTGTACGCGATGACACGTTGATTGGATTTGCACGCCCCGCGTCGGGCCGCACATACCTGCGAGCCATGCCGTGCGACGAGCGAGCGACAAAAACCGCGATGAACCCGATTCACCCGAATCGGGCGGCTAAGTCGCATTCATCGGTTCTCGAGCGCGGCGTGGTCGAAGGAAGTCTCGCATGAGATCGATCTTCAACGATCCTGCGACGCACGGTGGCGTGCGCCGCATCGCCATCTTCGGCACCGAGTCGACGGGCAAGACCACGCTCGCACGAAAACTCGCCGAGCATTTCCGCGATGCGTGGGCGCCCGAGTACGTGCGCCAGTATTGGGACGAACACAATGGTCAGATCGGCCCCGCGGACCTCGACGCGATCGGCCGCGGACAAGTCCAAGGTGAGGACGCGGCTGCAGCGCGCGCGCGTAGGGTGATATTTTGTGACACGGAGCTCATCACCTGCACGCTCTGGGACGACGTGCTGTTTCCCGGCTCCTGTCCCGCGTGGGTCCGTGCCGAGGCCGAGCGCCGCGCGCGTAGCTACGCAGTATGGCTGCTCTGCGACACGGACATCCCGTGGGCGCCCGACCCGCAGCGCTGTTTCCCTCGGCCGGAGGATCGCGCGCGCGGCCGCCAGATGTGGCGCGACGCGCTCACGCATCGCGGTCTGGAGTTTGTCGACATCCGTGGCGACTGGGCCGAGCGCGAAGCGCGAGCGATCGCCGCGGTGGAGGATGTGCTGCGCGTGAAAGTTATTTGACGGTGCGAGAAACGGCGGCTTGCGCAGCACAACGCACCGGGTAAACCGGTGCCACGTCCGGCAGAAACACGGCGCCGGCGTGTGTAAGCGAACCCTGCCGTGCTACCCCCACACCCCTGCTGCCCGATGAAACTGCTGCGTTTCCTCACCGTCCTCGCGTGCTCGTGCCTCGCACCGCTCGCCTTCGCCCAACAGAAAAGCGACAAGCCCGCGCAAAAATCGCCCGCTGACCTCGCGGCCGACGAGTTTTTCAAGGTCTTCGGCGACGATCAGGCTAAGGTCGATCAAGCGCGCCTGCAAAAGATCATGAAGAGTGGTGAGGCCTTCATCGAGGCCAACCCTACGCACAAGCGCACGCCGGAGGTGATCAAGGCGGTGACCACCTACCCCGCCTACATCAAAGACAAGAAAACGCAGGCCGCGCTCGGCCCGTGGTACACCGCCACGCTGAAGTACGATCTCGTCAACCTGCGCCAGAAGGAAGGCTTAAGCGAGGATGCGCGTGCAGCAGTCGCGGCGCTCGGCGCGGCCGCGGCGGATTTTGATGCGCGCTTGAGCGTCAGTCGCGACAACGTGGGTGCCCTGCGCGAGAAGATCGATACGCTCGCGCAGACGCCCGGCGGTGAACGCTACCTGGCGGCTGCTGAGCGCGGCTACTACGACATCCTCATCAACGGCGTGAGCTCGCGTGCAGCCGAGGCGCACCTCAACAAACTGCTCGAGAGCCCGGAAAAAACCGTCGCCTCGATGGCTCGCGAAGAGCTCAATCTCCTCGAAATCCGCAAGGCGCCCTACGAGCTGAAATTCACCGCGATCGACGGCAAGCCGGTGGACGTCTCCACCTTCCGTGGCAAGGCGGTCGCCTTCGTGTTCTTCGCGACGACCAACGACGGCTCGAAGAAGAATCTCGATGCCGTGCGCGATGTGCACGCGCTCTATAAGAAGAACCTGGAGGTGGTCGCCGTGTCCTTCGACAAGGAAGCGGATCGCGAGAAGGTCGTCGCCTTTGCGAAGGACGCGAAGCTCGGCTGGCCCGTGCACTTCGACGGCCTCGATGCGAAAAACGAGTGGAGCGCGAAGCTCAACGTGAAGCGCGTCCCCGCCATCGTGCTCTTCGACGACAAGGGAATCCTCGTGAATCCCAATCTGCAGGCCAAGCAGCTCGAAGCCGAAGTGAAGCGCATCGGGAAGATCAAGTAAGCGGGAAGGGTAGAGCGGTAAGGGACGAGTTGCGCGCGGGGCGCGAAAGAGCGTGCCCGTGCGCGGCGGATTGACTTTCCCGCGTTCCGAAGGACATAGACGCCGCATCACACGATGACGGCGGATGATTTTGCAGAACGGTTTGGCGGGATCGGTCGGCTCTACGGGGCCGCGGCGCTCACGCGTCTGCGCGCGGCACACGTGTGCGTGGTCGGCGTCGGTGGCGTGGGCTCGTGGACGGTCGAGGGCCTCGCCCGCAGCGGCGTCGGCGCGATCACGATGATCGACCTCGACGATGTGTGCGTGACCAACGTGAACCGCCAGTTGCCCGCACTCGACGGCAACATCGGTCGGCCGAAAGTCGACGTCCTCGCGGAGCGCGTGAAGCTGATCAACCTCGCTTGTCGCGTGGAGACCGTGCCGGAATTTTTCACCGAGGCGTCGGCCGAGCGTCTGCTCACGCCCAAGTACGACGTGCTCGTTGACGCAGTGGACCTGATGTCGAACAAATCGCGCCTTATCGGCCTGTGCCGTCAGCACGGCATCGCGTGCGTGACGGTCGGCAGTGCCGGTGGACGCCGCGAATTGGGCCAGATCCGCACCGGAGACCTCGGCGAGGCGAATAACGACGAGTTGCTCCGACAGGTGCGGAAAAAACTACGCCGTGACTACGGCTTCACCAAAGGCGAGCAGCGCGGTCGCGTGGACTTCGGCGTGCGCTGTGTGTGGTCGGAGGAGCTGCCGGTGTTTCCGTGGGCCGACGGCACATGCCGCGCCCAGCCCGAGCCGGGCGGCCACCTGCGCCTCGACTGCGCGACCGGCTTCGGTACCGCCGTGTGGGTGACGGGCGCCTTCGGTCTGGCAGCAGCAGGCGAGGCAGTGCGGTTGTTGACGGAGCCGCGGATTGCGCGCGGACGCTAACTGGACACAGAGAGCACAGAGAAAGAGGAGAGGTCACAGAGGTGACTATCCGGATAGTCTCTGTGATCTCTCTTTCGAACTCTGTGCTCTCTGTGTCCAGTCCAGACTCAGTCTAAGCTAAAGAGTCGCTCAAAATTTTCGGCGACCGCAGCGGTGAGTTGTTCGAGCGGCAGACCGCGCAGGTCGGCGAGGGCGGCGTAGGTGACCGCGATGTTCGCCGGGTGATGCGGTAGATCGCCATCGGGGGTGGGCGGGAGCGTGAAGCGCTCGCGGTCGGCGGGGAGGCGCATCGCAGGGGCGTCGGTTTCGACAAGCAGGCGGTCGAGATGGACGGCGGCGAACATCTCGCGGAGACGCGCCTTGCGCGGCTCGAGGAAAGCGCCGTTGAAAGAGAAGTAACCGCCGAGTTCGGCGAAGCGGTGCATCATCTCGATCGAGCCACTGTACGCATGGAGCAGGAAACCACGCGCCGGAAGCGGTGTGCTGCTGAGCACATCGAGGATCGGCCCGAAGGCATCGAGGCAGTGAATGCTCGCGGGGAGATTGCGCTCGGCGGCGAGTGCGAGTTGCCAGCGGAAGACCTCGATTTGCTCCTCGATGGGAGCACGGCGCAGACCCGCGAGGCGTGGATCATCGGGTCGCGCGCGGTCGAGCATCCAGCGGTCGAGACCGATCTCGCCGATGGCTGCGCCGGGTGTAGCGGCGAGCGCAGCGAGGAGATTTTGCTGCCACGCCGCAGAGCGGTTGCCGACATCCCACGGGTGCAAGCCGAAGCTCGGACGGAGGACAAGCTGCGTGGTGGCGGATGGAAGCTGAGCGACATCGGCCCAGTCGGACTCCGAACTGCCATTGACGATAGCCGCGCGAACACCGACGGAGCCGAGATCGGTGAAAACCCGCTCGCGATGCGGCGTGAGCCACGCGTCGTGGTAATGGCAATGGGCGTCGTAGAGCGGAGCCACGGCGGGGAGTGTCAGGTCGGGAGCGCTTGCGCCTGCGCGAGCGTGCGGATGCGCGTGCGCACGGCGGTGAGGCCGTTGCGACGTGTCGGAGAGAGGTTTTTCAGCAGATCGAGCGTGGCGAGTGGATCGGCCTCGGACGCCGCGATTTCGGCTGGGGTGGCTCCGGAAAAGAATTCACACACGAGCGCGACGAGCCCGCGCACGAGCGGTGAGTCGGCGTCGGCGCGATAGTAGAGCCGGCCGCCGCGCAGGTCGGCGACCAGCCAGACCGAGGACACGCAGCCTGGCACGCGCTGGGCGTCGGTGCGCTCGGTGGCCGCGAGGGGAGGCATGCGCTTGGCGCGATCGACGACCGCACCGAGTCGCTCCTGCGGGTCGGGGATGATGGCGAGGTCTTCTTCGAGCGCGGCGAGTTTGGCAGCGAGAGTCACAGCGGGAACGTGGAGGCGGATCGGCACGCGATCAAGCGATGTGCAAGGGAACCGGAGAAGCCGAAATACAGACTAAGGAGCAACCACGCTAACAACATGTTAAGCTTCATCAAAATCGCCCCTGAGTGGAGGACCCCACGCAGGTAGTACTTCAGCCAAGGGGGAAATTGGCCGTTAATATGCTAGCTAACTAAGCCATGAGCGAAAATCTACTCATCCCCCTTCCTGGATTTAGCCTGCCAACCGATTTTCCCTGGCGGGTGCGATTCATCGCAGCGGTGGATGAGCAGTTGCGGAGACTGCGGGCGACAGGCCACTTCGTGCCGCCGCGCTTCTTCGGATACTTCTTCCAGGGTGACCAGCCGATGGCGGTCAGCGGGAGTTGGACCGTGACGCTCGACCCGGCGTCGGCCATCTCGCAGCTCCCCGCGGCCCTTGCCCGTGTGACGCTTGGCCAATTCACCATCGCGAGCCATGGCCGCGACATAGAGCCGGACTTCATGCTTGTCCACGACCGCCGCGACGGCGCGTGCTGGCTGTGGCGCTATTCTTACGGGATGCGTTTCGTCGAATCGACCGAACCGATCGTGGCCGATATGTCGGGCACGGACGGCGCGGAGAATCGCAAGCTCCTCGGCCCGTAACGAGGTGCCTCGCGTTCGGCGCGGTTGAAGGGCGTAAGCTGCGCTGATTGGCGCTAGGAGATTTTGTCGTTCCGTCTTTGACGCGGGCGAGTGGTGCCGTTGCAGTCTCGCGATGGACCCCATCCCCGCGGACCCCGGCGGCGTGCCCCCGGCGAAGAAGCGCAGTACGCTCTACTTGCAGGTGCTCGCGGCGATCGTGATCGGGGCGCTGTTAGGTTGGCGCGAACCGGAACTCGCGGTGAAGATGCAGCCGTTCGGCGACGGCTTCATCAAGCTGATCAAGATGCTGATCGCGCCAATCATCTTTCTCACGGTGGTCGCGGGTGTGGCCGGCATGGGCGATCTCAAGCGCATCGGGCGCGTGGGTGGTCGCGCGCTCATCTACTTCGAGATCGTGACCACGATAGCGCTGCTCATCGGCCTCATCGTGGCCAATGTCTTCCAACCTGGCGCTGGCCTGCACATCGACCCAAAGACCGTCGATACGAAAGCCATCGCGACCTACATCAATCAAGGGCAAGCGCAGTCGACCGTCGCGTTTTTGCTGAACATCATTCCGAAGACCTTCGTCGGTGCCTTTGCCGATGGGGATATCCTGCAGGTGCTGCTGCTGGCGCTGCTCTTCGGCTTCGCGCTCGGGCGCCTCGGCGAAAAAGGCCGGCCGATCATCGACCAGCTCGACCAGCTCGGTCGCGTGATCTTCGGCATCGTGGCGATCGTGACGCGTCTGGCACCGATCGGCGCATTCGGCGCGATGGCCTTCACTATCGGCAAGTACGGCGTAGGCGCGCTCGTGTCTCTCGGTCAGTTGCTCGCGTGCGTGTACCTCACCTGCGCGCTCTTCATCGTCCTCGTGCTCGGCGGCATCGCGCGCGCGGCGGGCTTCAATTTCTGGCGCGTGCTGAAATACGTGCGTGAGGAAATCTTCATCGCTGTCGGCACCTCGTCATCGGAGTCCGCGTTGCCCGGCCTGATGGCCAAGATGGAACGCATCGGCTGCGCGAAACCGGTGGTGGGCGTGGTCGTTCCCGCGGGCTACTCCTTCAACCTCGACGGGACCTGTATTTACCTCACCTGCGCCGCGCTCTTCGTTGCCCAAGCGACCGACACGCACCTCACGCTCGTGCAGCAACTCGGCCTGCTCGCCGTGATGCTGCTTACCTCGAAAGGCGCCGCAGGCATCACCGGCAGCGGATTCATCGTCCTCGCTGCGACGCTCGACGCCACCGGCAAAATTCCCGTCGCCGGCCTCGCCCTCATCTACGGCATCGACCGCTTCATGTCCGAAGTCCGCACCATCACCAACCTGATCGGCAACACCGTCGCGACTCTCGTAATCGCGAAATGGGACGGCGCACTCGACGAGACAAAAGCGGCGGAGATTTTGGTCAGGAAGTAGCGTCGGACTTGCGACAAAGTTAGAGAGCACTCTCGGATGCACTGTATTGTGCTCAGCCTGAGAGCTGGCTTGCGCCGCATGCCATGGTGGATAGTTTGTGTGGCGAAACAATGAGCGCCGCCGAGGTCATCGAACTGATCAAGAAGCTGCCGCCCGAGGAGCGAGCGGCGGTGGCGGCGTTTGTGAATGAAGGCACGACCGTTGCCGAGCCGCAGGTGAAGTATCTCTCCAAGGAAGAAGTCGAGAAGATCGCACCAGAGATTTTCACGAAGCATCACGAACTGTTTCGCAAGTTGGCGCAATGAACGCGGGCCGAGAGCCGCGTTTCTTGACGCTGGAGGCAGTGAACGTCCTGCATCACTACTCGCTGTCCGAACATGGTGGTCTGGATGGCGCTCGCGATCCCGGTGCGATTGAATCGGCGCTGGCTGCCGCGCAGAATACTTGGCTATACCGCGGTGGCGATCTTGCCGATATTGGCGCCGCCTATGCGTTTCACTTGGCAGAGGCTCAGGCATTTCTCGACGGCAACAAGCGGACAGCAATCGCCTGTGCTGCAGCTTTCATGTTGTTGAACGGTTGTACGGATCGCGCTGACGATCTCGTGCTTTACGACGCGATGATCGCGATCTCGGCGCGGCGGATGGACAAGCTCGGTTTGGCGGCGGTGCTGCGGAAACAGTTCCCGGAAAAGAAGTGATCGAAACTGTAGCGGCGCTCTATGAGCGCCGAATGAGCTCGGCAGGTGGATGGAGTCTGGTCGGCGGTCATAGACCGCCGCTACAGGGGAAAAGCAAAAATACTCAGAGCGCGTTCGTGAGGATCGCAGTCAATTCGTTGGCCGTGAGCGGGAGCGGGTTTGCCTTTGTGCTGCTGGCGGCGGCGACGAGCGGGATGAGCGCGGGGATTTGATCGCGGGTGAGGCCGTAAGTACGGAGGGGCGGGATGCGGAGTTGCGCCACAAGGGCGCGGAGAAACGGCGCGGCGGCATCGGCGGCGGCGTGGGGATCGCCGGTGAGTAGGCGAGCGACTGTGGTGATGCGGCGCTCGGTTTCTCCGGAGGGCTGGCGCGCGCGGGCGGCGGCGAGGTTGGTCTCGACTGCGGGCGCGAGGAGGGCGGCGCAGAGTGCGCCGTGGGGCGCGGAGAAGTTGCCGCCGAGGACGGAGGCGAAGCCGTGGACGACGCCGAGGCCGGAGTTGGCGAGGGCGAGGCCGCTGTGCAGCGCGGCGAGTGCGAGGTCTGTACGGGCGGCGAGATCGCGCGGCGTGACGACGAGCGTGCTGAGGGCGTGGGCGGCGCGCGGGATGGCGTCGAGGCAGAGGGTGTCGGTGTGGGCGTTGGCGCGGCAGGAGAGGTAGGGCTCGATCACCTGCGTGAGCGCGTCGAGGCCGGTGGCGGCGGTGATCGCTGGCGGGAGATCGAGCGCGAGCGTGGGATCGACGATCGCGGCGCGCGGGAGGAGGTGCGGGCTGCGCAGGCTGACCTTGAGCCGGTGGGCGGGTGAAGCGAGGACGGCGTTGCGCGTGACCTCGGCGCCGGTGCCCGCCGTCGTGGGAATCTGGATACACGGCGCAGCGGGTTGAGCGAGCGACTGACCGCGGCCGATGACTTCGAGATAGTCGAGCAGTTCGCCGGAGTTGGTCAGCAGGCCGGAGACAGCCTTGGCCGTATCGAGTGCGCTACCACCACCGAAACCGATCACGACGTCGCAACCGGCGGCGCGGGCGAGTGCGGTTGCATGCGTGACGACGTCGAGCGTGGGCTCGGAGCTGACCGCGAAAAGCGTGGAGCTGACTGAGGCGGCACAGAGCGATTCGACGAGCGCTTGAGCCCGCTTCGGGTCACGTCCCGTGAGGACGAAGGCTCGTGCGCCCAGCGAGCGCGCGAGCGGCGCGGCCTCGGCGAGGGTGCCGGGTCCGAAGTGGATGCGCGCGGGCGCGAGGAAATCGAAGCGCGACGGCACGCGCGTCACCACCCGGAGTCGTCGGGCGAGAGGTTGACGTAGGTCTTCGCGGCGCGGGGCTCGGCCATCATGGGTGCGACGGTCTCGCGCCACTTGGCGTAGTGCGGCGTCTCACGGTGAGCAGCATGGCCGGCGGGCGCGCGATAGACCTCGAGCAGCATGAAGCGCTCTGGGTCGTCGGCCTGCTGGATGACATCGAAGCGCGCAAGGCCGGGCTCGTGTCGTGACTCGCGGGCATTTTCGAGACAGGCGGCCTTGAAAGCCTCGATCGACTCGGGCTTCACGCGGATGGAAACATGGAGGATGTGCATGCGGGGAGGAGACCGCCGAAGTGTCGGCGAAGCGCCGCGCGTGGCAATCCCTCACAAGCTATTTAGCTCCGTAGAAACCGCTGGGTATGAGACTTGGCCATCCATGAGGTCGAATTTCACCACCCACGTACGTGTGAGGAATCCGGAGCCATCAATCGTGCAGTACAGATGCAGGTGCTTGGCGGGATGCTCAATGACACGGCTGTTAAAGCCATGCTGGGTCATGGTCGCTTGAGCTGATTGCAGCGGCGTGCCTGGTGCGACCCAGCTTGCTACTATTCGTTGCGCGGCATCGGCGTCGACCGGCAGTGGATCACGAGAAAAGGTAAAAATAAGTATCAGAATAGCGGATACAAAAAATGCGAATAGGCCGACAATTCGCGGTAGTGAAGGAGCCGCATAAGTTGAAGCGGACATTATCTATGTTGCGATAAAAGTTAGAAGACTATCGATCGAAGGACGTCGACCATCCGAGCATTGGTCGTTTCGTCCTTCACTGCGATGCGGATGGTGTGGGTGCCGAGCGAAGGACTCATCGAGGCGGCGTTGCGGAGGAAGAGGCCATGAGTACGGGCGGCGACGACGAGCGCGGCGGCGTCGGGGCCGGTGGTGGGCAGGTGACAAAGCAGGAAGTTCGCGATGCCTGGCAGCACATCCCAGTCGAGCGCGCGGAGTTCGTGGGCGAGGTTGACGCGCAGGGTGACGGTTTCGGTGTATCGGGATTTATAATATGCGGGTGACTGCAGCGCGCGTACGGCGGCGAGTTGCGCGGGCAGGCCGACGATCCACGGCGGAGTGATCGCGCGGAGAGCTTCGAGCTGGTGCGGGCCGGCACACAGGTAGGCCACGCGCGCGCCGCTGAGGGCATAGACCTTGGACATGGACTTGCAGACGATCACGTTTTCCGAGGCGGCGGCGAAACGCTCCAGCGATTCGGAGGAATCGGGCGCGGCATACTCGATGTAGGTCTCGTCGACCCAGATGCGCGTGGTGGGCGGCGCGAGGCGGAGCAGCTTGTCGAGCGCGGTACGCGGGAGGTGGCGGCCGGTCGGGCTGTTGGGGTTGACGAGGATGATTAGGTCGTAGCGGTCGGCGAAGGCGGCTTCGAGCGCGGCGAGGTCGACGGTGTAGCCATGAGCGCGATCGAGGGCGAGGCGGTCGACTTGGCAGCCGATGACGTGCTCCAAGACGTGCGCATACTCGCCATACGTAGGATCGAGAATAAGGACGTGCGAGCGCGGTGTGAGCCAGTGGCGCAGCGCGCGGAAGATGAGATCGGACGACCCGGCGCCGGGCAGAATGTTTTCCGGGGCGACGCCGCGAGCGGTCGCGATGGTCTCGATCAGGCCCGCACAGGCGGTCGGCGGTGACGTGCGGAGCAGCCACGGCAACGACTCGTGCAGCGCATCGAGCACGGCGGGAGCGGGCGGGAACCACGCGTCGAGCACATCGGCATTGATGATGCGCTCGCGGCGCGAGAGGTCGGAGAAGTTTTCTCCGATGGCGCTGAAGAACGCGCCGCCGTGGAAGCACGCCGCGGGCACGCGAAACGTGAACGGTAGCTGCCAGTCGGTGCGCTCTTCGAGCCGCTCGAGCAAATCGGATAAGTCTGCGAGTGGTGCCTGCAACTCGGGGAGCGAGGCGAGGAGCAAATCATATGTTACCGCGCCGGAGCGGGTGGAGAGTCCCACGCGCAGCAGGCCGACGCGCAGGTAGAGGTCAACAATTTCGCGGCGGCCGAGCGCCACCAGCCGCGTGCCGCCGTGCGACTGCACCCAGCGTAGCGCGGCGTACATGAGTAGCGTCGCGAGTTCGCGGCCGCGATGGGCGGGCTGCACCGTGAGCAGGCGGACTTCGTAGAGCTTGTTGTCGAAGGTGAACGGCAGCGCGTCGCGCTTGAAATACTTATCGATGGAGAAAGGCCCGCGACCCGGTGGGGTGAGACTGATGAAGCCTGCGAGTGCGCCGCCGCAGCGTGCGACGAGGAGGACGTTGTAGTCGTCGAGAGCGTCATGGAGTTGTCCGGCGGTGTTGATCGCGTGTTGGCCGAGCTCTTCAGCGTACACGGCGTGACGGAGCCGCGCGACCTGCTCGCGTTCGCGCGCATCGGCGATAGCGATGCTGAAGCGCGCGGGCGCGGGGAAAGGCGTGACCGAGGCAGAGCGGGTAGAAGAGGCGAGAACGGGAGACATGATGATTGCGGAATTTGGATTGCGGGTTGTGGATCGCGTGAGCGGCGCGGCGAGTTACGCGGCGATGCGGTTTGCGGGATTGCGCGGGCAGGTGGCGGCGCGGGGGCAGACGGAGCAGTCGTAATGCGCGGGCGGCTTCGCGGCTGCGACAGTGGCTATCGCGGTCGGAGTGGCCTTGGGCGCGGCGGGTCTTTCGCGATAGGTGGCGATCCACGCGGGAGCAGGGCCGTTACCGCGCACGGCGGTGTCGACGCGCGGAGTGATGCCGGTGACCTTCTCGATGAGCCATTCGGCGCGCGGCCAGAATTGAGTGCGCTCGAGGACTGGGTTCACGAAATTGGTGATCGGGCAGTAGAACGTGTTCTTCGGATCGGTGTGATGCAGCCCGTGGTGGCGCGGGGTCTGGAGGATGCGCATGTCCTGCAGCGCGGAGACGATCGCGCCGTTTTCAGCGCGCGTACGGTGCGCCCATTTGTGGATTTGGTTGGCGTTGACGCTCGCGAGGGCGAAGAGCCACACGTGCCACGTGAGGCAGCCGAAGCGCCACGCCGCATAGACGCCGGCGAGGCAGAGCAGCAGCAACTCCCACGAACTCTTCCACCAGCTGAGTCGCGTGAAGTAGCGAGGCACGTGGTGGTGCACGATGTTTGGCCGGATCACGAGCGCGCCGAGGATCGGCGTGTCGGCGGTGCCGTAGCGATCCTCGGCCCAGTGGACCAGCCCGGCGACGAAGTCGGCGAGCGCGATGACGGCGACGATCTGCACAAGAATCAGGAAGAACGTGATCATGGCGGCGATGAGTTGCGGATTTGGTTTCCGGGGAAACCCGGAGCGCCGTTGAGAATATCAGGGAATCGCCGCGGGCGTGATTCGATAAAGCTGATGGGCCCCATCGCCCGCAGTGATGCCGGGAAACGAGATTGCGCGCCGCCGCGGAGCCGGGCTGGATGAGCCCGCGGATGAACGTCCACCATCTCGAATTGTTCTACTACGTCGCGAAGAGCGGCGGGATCAGCGCGGCGGTCCGACGGATTCCCTACGGCATCCAACAGCCGGCGGTGAGCGGACAGATGAAAGCGCTGGAGGACGATCTCGGCACGAAACTCTTTGAGCGCAGTCCGTTTCGCCTCACGCCCGCGGGAGAAAGACTCTTCGCGCACGTAGAACCCTTTTTCGAAAACCTCGATACCGTGGCCGCGCAACTCCGCGAAGTCGCGGACCCGGAGCTGCGGCTCGGCGGATCCGAACTCGTGCTGCGCGACCACATTCCCGCGGTGCTCCAGCGGGTGAAGGCGCGCTTCCCGCGGCTGAGGCTCGGACTCAAGACCGGGCACCAAGGCCAGCTCGGCGACTGGCTGCTCGAGGGACACGTCGATGTGGCGCTTGCGCCGCTCGAGGCGCGCCCGCCGGCGCGGTTGAAACAACTTCGCCTCGCGCAGATTCCGCTCGTGCTGCAGGTGCACCGCAAGTCGGGCATCAAATCGGCGGAGGAATTTCTCGCGCGGAAGAAAATCACCGAGCCCTTTATCGGCCTGCCCGCGACGTCGGTCGTGACGCGAGGCGTGCAGCGCGAACTGAAGCGCCGCGGCATCGCTTGGCCGCAGGCGATGGAAGCGACCTCGATCGAGCTGATCACCCGCTACGTCGGCAATGGCGACGGAGTGGGCGTGAACATCGCGATCAACTCGGTCGTGAAACATCGCGACGTGCGTGTTTTGCCGCTGACGGGATTTGAGCCGCTGACGATGGGTGTCCTCTGGCGCGGCGAGACGTCACCGGTCGTGCGAGCGTTTCTGGAAGAAGTGCGAAGCTACGCGCTGCAGACGTGGCCCGAAGCGGCAAGCGGGGATGAGATCGGGTGAGCAACGAAGTTGAATTTTTACAGGAGAAAACGGAGGAAAGGCAGGAGGTCGGAAGAAACCTGAAGCGCGAAGACGCTAAGGCGGCGAAGATTCGCAAAGAATACCGGCGGTCCTTCGCTACCTTTGCGGCCTTCGTGTAAAAATCCTCCTGCCTTTTCTCGGTATTCCTCCTGTAAAAACAAAAATCCGAGGCTACGCGGCGAGGGGTGGGAGGGGGATGTCGAGGGTGGCGGCGAAGGCGCGGAGGAGTTCGTACTCTTCGATGCGCACGGTGCCGTCGGAGAGGACGGCGTGGGTGGCGGCGAGGAGGGTGCGCTGCTTGATCGGGAGGCTCGCGGTGGCGAGTTTGTCGAGGGCAGCGTCGAGCGCGGGGAAATCGGCGGTGGGGACGAAGCGGAGCTGGGCCTCGATCAGCTTGATCTGGCTCGCGGCGGCGGAGAAGACGCGCGCGGCGTCTTCTGCAGTGTCGGTTGCGGTGCGCGCGACGAGCGAGAGCAGGGTGGCGATCTCGGGCACGACGGCTTGGAAGGAGTAGATCTGAACGATCGCGGCCGCGGGCGCGTAGTGGAGGCTGAGCGTGCGCGTGAGAGATTTCTGCAGCGCGAATTCGAAGGGAGACACGCGACCATCGGCGTGGATGAGTTGATCGATGGTGCGGAAAAACGGCTGAAGTGCGCTCGGCTCGATCGATTTCAGCGTCGGTAGCGCGAGCGTGAGCAAGGGGAGGCGTTGCGCGGCGCTGAGTTGGCGCAGCGCGGGATCGAGATCGTTGAGCGTGCGCAGGGCGTCGGCGCCGGCGTGGCGGGCGACGAGGTCGGTCTGCCGGGAGCGGACGGTAGCGGATTCGTCAAGCAGCAGGCCGTACACGAGTGCTGGCGCGGTGCGGTGAGCGGCCTCGCGAAGGGCGGACGGGATAGAGTCGAGTAAGAGTTGAGCGTTGGTTATCTGCTCGGGGGTGAGTGTGCCCGCGGAGGGAATTGCCGCGGCCGCGAGCGGCGGAGGCGTGGAGGGCTCGGCCACTTTGCGCGGTTGTGGATTCGGGGAGGCGGCGGCATGCGCGCGGGTCGCGATCGAAGCGAACGCCGCGCGGTCCTCCTCGATCATGCCCTCGGGCGGCGTGATGAATTGACCGTCGAAGCGCGGATCGATGGCACGGAGACGTTCTTCGAGCGGCGGGTGCGTGGCCCAGAGGCCGGCAAAGGAATTGGAGAAACCCTGGGCGAAGAAGAAGTGGCCGAGCGCGGCGGATTGGTTCGTGTAGAGCGTGGAGCCCCCGGCAAAGCCGCCGATTTTTTTCAATGCGCCGCCGAGGCCGCCGGGATTGCGCGTGAACTGCACCGATGAGGCATCGGCCAAGAACTCACGTTGACGCGACACGGCGGCCTGGATCATCCGGCCGAAGAAGTAGCCGACGTAGCCGATAATGAGCAGGGCGATGCCCGCGACGAAGATGATCGCGACGATGCCGCCGCCGGAGTTGCGGTCGCGCGACACGCGAACACCGCGCATCGACCAGAGGATGCCGCGGCCGGTGAGGCCGAGGACGAGGATGCCGAAGACGAGCGACGCGATGCGGAGATTGAGCCGCATGTCGCCATTGAGGATGTGGCTGAACTCGTGGCCGATCACGCCCTGCAGTTCGTCGCGCGTCAGCTTGTCGAGCGTGCCGCGCGTGACGGCCACCGCGGCATCCGCGGTGGTGAGGCCGGCGGCGAAGGCGTTGATCGCCGGTTCGTCGTCGAGGATGTAGACGGCGGGCATCGGCACACCGGAGGCGATGGCCATTTCCTCGACGACATTGAGGAGGCGCTTCTCTTGGAAATCCGTGGTGTTCGGCTCGACGCGCCGCCCGCCCGCACTCTCAGCCACGGCGCCGCCGCCGGCGGAAAACTCGGACCACTTGTAGGCTGAGGCGAGGCCGACGACGGCGAGCGTGCCGAGCGCGGTGAACGCGAAGATCTGCGGTTGCCAGTAGGTCGTAGGGTGCACGACCTGCTGGGTGTAGCGATAGCCCCGCGTGCGGCGCGGCTGCGCGTCGCGCGTGAAGTTGTAGATGCAAATTCCCGCGACATAGCTCGCCGCGATGGTACCGAGCACAGCGAGCGCGAAGAGGAGCACCAGCCGCGATGTGCGCTGCTTGGCGCGGGCCTGGGCGGCAAAAAAGTCCACGATGAACCGACCCGGAGGGTCAGTTGGGGGCGCGCCGTCCGACAGCGAAGAAGAACGCCACGCCGACCGCGATGCCGACGGCAAAGCCAACCGACGAATTGTGCGACGAGACGCTGACGCCGCTGCCGATGGCGACACCCATTGCAATCGCGAGGGCGAGTCGCGCGGACTTTCGAGTGGAAGGAGTGGCGGACATGGGAGCGTTATTTGACCAAACGGAGAGTCAGCGGGTAGCGGTACACGCCGCCCTCAGAGGCTTTGATCGCGGCGACGATGGCCAAGATCAACGAAGCGAGGCCGATCGCCCACAAGAGTAAGACGCCGATCACGATAAAAATGAGGAGACACGAAGCGATGCAGTAGATCAGCAGTGACAGGTGGAAGTTCAGCGCCTCACGTGCGTTGGCCGTCACGTACTCGTTTTCCCCGCGCATCGCGAGGTACACGATCAGCGGCAGGAGGAGCGGCACAGGAGTGAAGACCGAGAGATGGCAGAGCAGCGTCCAGATCTTGTCCTGACCGCGTGGCGCCGAGACGGGAGTGACGTTGATGGGGTCCATGGTTGTGCGTGGATAAGTGCTGCGTTGCGCTTAGCTGAAAGAGACCTTGGGCGCGTTGCGCTCGGTCGGGTCGTCGATCTTGAAGAGCTCGGCCGGGAGGAAGCCAAACATGCCGGCGAAAATCACGTTCGGGAAGATCTCGCGGCTCGTGTTGTAGCCCATGACGGAGTCGTTGTAGGCCTGACGGGCGAACGAGATCTTGTTTTCCGTGGAGGTCAGCTCCTCGGTGAGCTGCATCATGTTCTGATTGGCCTTGAGGTCAGGGTACTGCTCGGAAACCACCATCAGGCGCGAGAGCGCGCCCCCGAGACCGGCCTCGGCGGAGAGCAGGCCCTTGACGGCGTTGGCGTCGGCGGGATTGGCCGCGGCGGCCTGCGAAGCGGCGTAGGCGATATTGCGCGCCTTGATGACGGCCTCGAGCGTGCCGCTCTCGTGCTTCATGTAGCCCTTGGCGACCTCGACGAGATTGGGAATGAGATCGTAGCGGCGCTTGAGCTGCACGTCGATCTGGGCAAAGGCGTTCTTGAACTGGTTGCGGAGCGAGACCAGCGAGTTGTAGATGCCCGCGACCCAGATGGCAGCGATCACAACGACAGCGACTACGACGAGCAGAGCGATAAGGAAGGCACTCATGTTGTTGGATTAGTAAACGAGACCGAGTGTGCCGATGGAACCGAAGCGCGCGAGAGGGAAGTCATTACAACGCGGTTGATTGTTTCCAACGCTCGCCGCAGGGTTGGTCCCGTTTACTTGTCGATGTTTGTGCGAAAACTCTCCCTCGCCTTGGGTTGCTTTGCGGTGCTCGTCGCGCGCGCACAGGACCCGATGAACGCGCCCGCGCCCCTCGTGGCCACAGCGACCGGTCCCACCGCGGGGGCCAATCTCGTCAGCTTCGCGACCGCGCGCCGCGCGTTGGAACTGGGCTTTCCCGGCATCGCAGCGGAGACACTGCGTGGACTCGTCGACGCGCCCGGCGTGGACCGCGTGCAGGTGACGCTCACGCTCGCGACTGCCCTCATCGACGATGCGCACGCGACCGAAGCGCAGACGGTGCTCAATGCGCTGAAGGACCCGCGCGGCTCACCGTGGCGCTTGCGAGCGGGACTTGCGTGGGTGCAGCTGCGGCGCCTCGATCTCGCCGCGGCTGAGTTCGCGCAGACGAAGCTCGAAGACCTATCCCCGGCGGACCGCTCGTGGTATTATTATCTGCAGGGCCGCATCGTGGAGCAGACGGATCTCATCAAGGCGAAGGACCTCTACAACCAGGCGGAGAACGCCGCGCCGACGATGCTTGCACGTGCGCGATTCAAGCTCTGGCGCGAGCAGGCGGAACTCCGCGCCGGTGCACCGATGGACGACGCGCAGCTCGCGGCGCAAAAGGATAATTTCGAAAAATACCGCGGCACCGACGTCGGCTACAGTTTTGGCCGCACCTACGCCGTGGCGCTCAACGCCCGCGGGCGAAAGAGCGACGCGGTGAACTTCATCCGTCGCGAAATCCTCGGGACGATGCCGCCCACGGAGCGGGTGCGCACTGATGCTTTTCGCCTCATGGTCGGCCTGATCGCGGGGCCGGAAACCGACACGGGGCGGGGCGAACTCACGCGGCTCGCGGAGGCCGGGCTCGATCTGGATCTCCAGCGCATGGCGCTGCAGCTGCTCGCGGAGCGGGCGAAAGCCGAGCCGGCACGCGGGCAGCTCCGCGGCTTGCTGGAAAAAATCGTCGCGCAAAAACCCTCGCATCCCGCGCGGGCGGAGGCGCTGCTCTTTCATGCGCAACTGGTCCTCGGAGAGAAGGGCTATGCGGCGGCCGAGGACGACGCGCAAAAACTGCTCGATGAATTCCCGGCGTCGCCGCTCCGTCCGCAGGCGTTGAGCGTGCTGATCGGCTCGGCGTGGGAGCAGCGGCGCTATCTGCGCGCGGCGCAATTTGCGGCCCAGGCACGCGAGGCTTTGCCGTCGGGACCGGCGCGGGCGCAGCTCGGCCTGCTGGTGGCCGAGGCGTCGTTTCGCGCGGGAACTTTTCGCAGTGCGGCCGATGCTTACGCTGCGCTCGGCCAGGAACTGCCGCTGCCACCAGGGGTGGACGCCGGTGAGATCATGTTTCGCCGCGTCGATGCGGAAATCCGGGCGGGCACACTCGAGCCGGCGCAGAAGTTGTTGAATGACTTCGCACGCGATCCGGCCTTCGGCGCAGAGAACCGGTGGAAGGCCGAATGGAATCTCGCGAAGGCGCTGCAGGTCGACAATCAATCGCAGGCCGCGCTGGCCCGGGTGCGCGCGCTCGTGAGCGGCACGGAGGGCGCGGCACTCAAGCCGGAGCTGCGCGCGCGGATGAAGTGGCTGCACGCGCAGTTGTCGCTCGATGCCGGTCATCCGCAGGACACCGAGGCCTTGGTGAAGGACCTCGCATCCGAGCTCGGCGCTCTGCCGGCCGATCTGCAGCGCGAACTCGCGAGTTCGGGGCAACTGCTGCTCGCAGAGGCATTGCTCAAGCTGGACAATCAGGAAGTGCGCGCGCTCGAAGTGTTGAAGAAGCTCCGCACCGACTACGCGAAGACCGATGCGGCTGCGTACTCGTTCATCATCGAGGCTTACCACTACGCGGAGCGGGACAATATCTCGGATGCGCAGGGCCTCTTCAACCAGTTGGTCGACAACCCGGATTATCAAGAAGAGAAGTTCAATCGCTACGCGGCCTTCGCGCTCTATCAGGAATCGCTGCAGCTCGAGCGCCTCGGCACCGACAAAGGTCTCGAGGACGCGGACAAGCTCGTGGAGCGTCTCGTCACCGAGCGACGTTTCGCCAACAGTGAATTAATCTTCGCGGCGCGCCTCCGCCAGGGCGACTTGCTGCGCAAGCTCGCGCTTTTCCCGCAGGCGGAGACGGCGTACCGCGATCTCATCGCGAAATTCCCGCGCAATAGCAACACACCGCGGGCGATGCTCAGTCTCGCCGAGTGTGTGAACGCGCAGTCGAATCAAAATCCCGCACAGACGGAAAACGCACTGCAGATGTTTCTCCAGCTCCGCGAGCTGGCCGACGCGCCGGAAGATGTGCGCGTGGAAGCGGGCTACAATTACGGACGCATCCTGAAACGGCGCGGCGACCTCAAGGGCGCTCTCGATGCATGGTGGGAAGTGGTCGATGCGGAGCTGTTCCGAGATCCGACGCGCGGCAGCCGTTTGCTCGCGCCGACCTCACACGGCCCGTATTGGCTGGCGCGCACGCTCTGGGATTTCGGCGATGCGAGTCAGGAAGCGTCACGTCCGGCCGAGGCGAGGCGCGCGTGGCAGCTCATCGTGGACAAGAATCTCCCGTGGGCGGAGGCGGCAAAGCAGCGGCTCAACCCGCCGGCGGCGGTGGAGGGCAAGCCATGACCGTGCGAGCGCGCTATTCTTATAGAGCGGGCGTTTCGCGTGGACGTGCGCTGTGGAAGCGGGTGTAAGCATTTTCGACGATGTCGCTGTTCGATTTCAGTCTCTTCACCAAAGGCGGCCCGATGATGGTCGTGCTGCTGCTCCTCGGCCTCGGCCTGCTCGTGCTGGTCATCGAGCGGACGCTGTACCTGCACCGCGGGCAGATTCGTGCGGTGTCGTTTGTCGCGGGTATCAAGAACATCCTCGCGAAACGCCGGCTGATGGAGGCGCTCACCGTGTGTGAAGAGACCCCGGGTCCGGTCGCGGCGGTGGTGAAATCCGCCCTGCTCCACGCCGAGTCGGACGCGGACGAGATGCGTTTTCACGTGCAGGAGGCGGCGGTGGTGGAATTGCCCGCGCTCGAGCGTCGTCTCGGCAGCATCGCGGCGATCGCGCAAGTGGCTCCGCTCGTCGGTCTGCTCGGCACGGTGCTCGGGATGGCGACGACCTTCATCGCATTTGAAAAGGGTGGGGACTACGCCACCGCGTCGGTGCTGTCGGCGGGCATGTGGCACGCGCTGCTCAGCACGGCGGGCGGACTGATGCTGGGCATCCCGGCGCATCTCGCGCACCAGTTTCTCTCGGGCCGCGTGCGTGCGATCGTGCGCGACGTGGAGTGGGCGGGCAACGAAACGATGCGCTACCTCCTCGCGGAGTATCGCGGCAAGACGCCCGAAGTGGGCGAGGGTGGGGCGGAGACTCCGGCGAAATGATCACGCGCCCCCTCGATCTCGCGAGCAAGCTGCGACCACCGCCGCGCAGCCTCGACGCGCTGCACTTCGTCAACGTCCTCGCGCTCGGTTTGTTTTTCTTTCTCTTTGGGTCGCGCTTCGTGCTCGCACCCGGGCTCGGGTTGAACTTCGAGCTGCCGCAATTGATTGGGGCCAACGCTGCTGCGGCGCAGACTACGCACGCGATCAACGTTCAGCCCTCGGGTCTCGTGTTCACGGGCGACGCGGGCTTGCTCGACGCGAATAGCCTGCGGGTGTGGTTGAACCGGGAAGCGGAGAAGACCCGCAAGAAGAAGACCCCGTCGCTCCTCATCATCGCCGAGAAAGGCGTGTCGCTTGAAATCCTCACGCGCATCAACGGTGCGGCGCACGATGCGGGCTTTCAGGTACAGCTCGCGGCGCGCGATACCGGTCAGGCCGAGCCGTCGCGATGAATCAGGACCGCACCCGCTGGATCGTCGCTGGCGCGGCGGCGTTGCTTGTCGTGGTGCTGCTCCTTGCGCTATTTCGCAGTCCGAAGCCGCCCGAGCCGGTATTACCCGCAAAGAAAGCTCAGCGGGTCGAGCTGACGGCGCTGCCGCCCAACGCGCACGGCACGTTTGCCGAGGTGACCTCGCTGGCGGACCCGAGCCCGCTGTTTCTCCCGACGAAGTGGAATGCCTCGCAGATCGACGTGCCGCTCTGGCGGCCCGGCGAGTCGTTTCCGGGTTTCGCGAGCACCCTGACCTTTGCCACGACCGAGATTGACGCTGCCAGCCTCAAGCTCCCGCCGGCCGTCGAGACTCCGGCGACGCCCGCTGCGGCGCTGGCGCGTCCCCCGGTGCCGCAGCCCGAGCTCGGCCTAGGCCGGGCCGAGGTGGCGTCCGAGCCTTTCCCGACACGCGGGGCGACCCTCGACATCGTGCGAATCGACGGCCGGCCGCTGGCCGAGTCGCCGGAGGTGGTGGAGGCATTTCGCAAGCAGGTCGCCCAAGTGATGGAGCTGGCCAAGCCCCCCGGCAACGGTGGCTGGCCCCCGCTGGACTTCCTCGCGACCGTCGATGCGGCGGGTCTGCGCGGCCCGCTCGTGGCCGAACCACGGCACGAAGTGGCGGCGCAACCCGCGCCGACGACCGAAACGGACGAGGTGGCGCGGTACTTTCAGCGATTTCTCACCGAAAAGCTCAGAATTGGGCTGCGCTTGAGCCCGGGATTCTATCGTATCTCCGTCGGGCCGTAGAATTTTGCCGCGATTGCAAATTTGCTGTTGACGGACAAAAACGCGAAGCGCACGTTCTGCACCCTTTTTCGTTGTTTGCACACAGTCTTAGTCTGCCCAGATAGCTCAGTTGGCAGAGCACGTCCTTGGTAAGGACGAGGTCGCCGGTTCGAATCCGGTTCTGGGCTCCAGACAACACGTCGGCGACTTCCCGACGTAAATCCACCGAGGTCATCTCTCCAATCCTAATATAACCCACGTCTCCCTCCTCTCATGGCTAAAGCAGCATTCGAACGTAAGAAACCGCACGTCAACGTCGGCACCATTGGCCACATTGACCACGGCAAGACGACCACCACCGCCTCGATCCTCGCGGTGCAGGCCCGCAAGGGTCTCGCGGAGGTGAAGGCCTATTCCGATATCGCCAAGGGCGGAACCGTGCGCGATGCCACGAAGACCGTGACGATCGCGGTTGCCCACGTCGAGTACGAGACGGCCAACCGTCACTACGCGCACGTCGATTGCCCCGGCCACGCTGACTTCGTCAAGAACATGATCACCGGTGCCGCCCAGATGGACGGCGCGATCCTCGTCGTCTCCGCTGCTGACGGCCCGATGCCGCAGACCAAGGAGCACGTGCTGCTCGCCCGCCAGGTCGGCGTGCCGAAGATCGTGGTGTTCCTCAACAAGGTCGACCTCATCGACGACCCGGACCTCCTCGAGCTCGTCGAAGAGGAAATCCGCGATCTCCTCACCAAGTACCAGTTCGACGGCAAGAACGCGAAGATCGTTCGTGGTTCCGCCACCGCCGCGCTCGAGGGCAAACCCGAGGGCGAGAAGGCGATCGGCGAGCTGATGGACGCGATCGACAGCGAGATCGCCGAGCCCGTCCGCGAGATGGACAAGCCCTTCCTTATGTCCGTTGAAGACGTGTTCTCGATCACCGGCCGCGGCACCGTTGCCACGGGTCGTATCGAGCGCGGCGTCGTCAAGATCAACGAGACGATCGAAATCGTCGGCCTCAAGGATACCACGACCTCCGTCGTGACTGGCATCGAAATGTTCCGCAAGCTGCTCGATAGCGGCCAGGCGGGTGACAACGTCGGCATCCTCCTCCGCGGTATCGAAAAAGAAGGCATCGAGCGTGGCCAGGTTCTGGCCGCCCCGAAGTCCATCAAGCCGCACAAGAAGGCCAAGGCCGAGATCTACGTCCTCTCGAAGGACGAGGGTGGCCGCCACACGCCGTTCTTCAATGGCTACCGTCCCCAGTTCTACTTCCGCACGACGGACGTGACGGGCGTCGTCAATCTGCCGAAGGGCGTCGAGATGATCATGCCGGGCGACAACATCGCCGTCGACATCGAGCTCATCGTTCCGATCGCCATGGAGAAGCTCCAGAAGTTCGCCATCCGTGAGGGTGGTCGCACCATCGGTGCCGGTCGTATCTCCGAGATCACCGAGTAAGAGCTTCTTACCAACATATTAAACCGACCCGCCGAGGTCCCTTTTGGGGCCTCGGCTGCGTCGTCTTAAAAACCACACATACAGGGGTGTAGCTCAATTGGTAGAGTAGCGGTCTCCAAAACCGTTGGTTGGGGGTTCGATTCCCTCCGCCCCTGCCACTTTCCTCAGTCCATGAAAAACCCGTTCAGCAGCGTCCGCATCTTCTTCATCGAGACGGTCGATGAGCTCAAAAAAGCTTCCTGGCCGACCCGTAAGGAGCTGTTCGACTCCACGGTCGTTGTGATCGTGGCCTCCCTGTTGCTCGGCGTCTTCACGGCCGTCAGCGATTTCTCCCTGATCAACGTCGTCGAGCTACTCACGTCGTTCGTCAGCGGCAAATAATCCGCGTACCCCCATGTCCGCCCCCACGACTGCTCCCGCCGACGCGCAATGGTTTGCGCTGCACACCCTCTCCGGCCAGGAGAACAAGGTTAAGAACTACATCGAGAAGTTCAAAAAGGCCGAGGAACTCGACGACTATATCTTCGAGGTCCTCCTGCCGACGGAAGTCGTGTCCGAGGTGAAGGGTGGCAAGAAGTCCACCAAGGTCCGCAAGCTCTACCCGGGCTACGTTTTCATCCAGATGCGTCTCTACGGCGAGGACCGCAAGGTCATCAACAAGCCGTGGTACTTCGTCAAGGAAGTCGCCGGTGTGATCGGCTTTGTCGGTGGCGAGCATCCCGCCGCCCTGCGCCAGTCCGAAGTCGACGAGATCCGCGCCCGCATCGATGCCGCCAACGGCAAGGAAGTCCCGAAGGTCCAGTACACCGTGGGCGAAGAGGTCAAGATCACCGACGGCGCGTTTGCGTCGCTCACCGGCCGCATCGACGAGATCGATCCCGAGCGCGGCAAGCTCAAGGTTTCCGTTTCCATCTTTGGTCGCTTCACCCCAGTCGAGCTCGAGTACTGGCAGGTGCAGCGCATGACCGAATAAGCATTTAATCCTCAACACTTTTCAACATGGCCAAGAAGATCCAAGGTTACATCCGTCTCCAGTTGCCCGCCGGCGCCGCCAATCCCGCGCCCCCCGTTGGCCCCGCGCTCGGTGCGCAGGGTGTCAACATCATGGCGTTCTGCAAAGATTTCAACGCCCGCACGAAGGACCAAAACGGCATGATTCTGCCGGTGGTCATCACGGTCTACACCGACAAGAGCTTCACTTTCATCCTGAAGTCCCCGCCGGCGTCGGTCCTCCTCAAGAAGGCCGCCAATATCGCCAGCGGTTCGGGCAAGCCCAACCAGGACAAGGTCGGCAAGGTCACCAAGAAGCAGTGCGCCGAGATCTGGAAGATCAAGAAGAACGACATGAACGCCAAGGACGAGGCCGCTGGCATCAAGTCCATCGCCGGCACCGCCCGCAACATGGGCATCGAAGTCGTCGACTGAGTTTAGTCCCTTTTCGCTAGTCAACCATACTCACCGCGGGAGCCTGACGATCACATCGCCGGGCGCTTGCACCGCAAGGAGTCAACCATGCCCAAAAAACAGAGCAAACGCTACCGCAGCGCCGTCAAGGTCGCTGATCTCACCAAGGACTACCCGTTGAAAGACGCGGTGGATATCCTCGCCAAGTTCCCGAAGACGAAGTTCGACGAGACCGTCGAGCTGTCGTTCCGCCTCGGCGTCGACGCCGCTTCCGGCGAACAGAATGTGCGTGGCACCACGCCGTTGCCCAATGGCTCCGGCAAGAAGGTGCGCGTCCTCGTCTTCACCGACGATCCGGCCAAGGCGCTCGCCGCTGGCGCGGACACCGCCGGCCTCGACGACGTGATGGCCAAGATCAACAATGAGGGCTGGCTCGACTTCGACGTCGCGATCGCGACGACCGAAGCCATGAAGAAGGTCCGTACGCTCGCTCGCGTGCTCGGTCCCAAGGGCCTCATGCCGAACCCGAAGTCCGGCACCGTCACCGACGACATCGCCGCGGGCATCAAGGCCGTCAAGGCCGGCCGCGTGGAGTTCAAGATGGACAAGACCGCCAACATCGGCATCGGCGTTGGCAAGCGCTCGTTCACCACGGCCCAGATCCTCGAGAACGCCCAGGCGGTCCTCGAAGCGGTCGGCAAGGCCAAGCCCAACACCTTCAAGGGTGGCAACTACATCCTCAACGTCGCGATCTCGTCCTCGATGAGCCCGGCGGTGCAGATCTCCTCGACCGAATACAGCAAATACTAAGGAACGACCATGAGAGCCGAAAAGAAATTCCTGATCTCCGAGGTCGAGACCCACCTCAAGAAGAGCGACTACGTCATCCTCGCCAACTTCAGCAAGGTCACCGTCGCCGACGCGGCGGACCTCCGCACGAAGCTCGCCGCCGAGAAGGCCGAGTTCCACGTGGTGAAGAACAGCTCGCTGCGCGTGGCCGCCAAGGCCCTCGGCCTGCCCGAGTTCGAAGCCTCCCTCTCCGGCCCCACGGCCGTGGTGGTCGGTGGCAAGAATCCCGCGGCCGTCGCCAAGATCCTCAAGAAGTTCTTCGAGGATAAGCAGAAGCTCGAAGTGAAGGTCGGCGTGATCGAGAAGAAGATCATCACCGCTTCCGATCTCGCGAAGATTGCGGACCTGCCGCCGCTCGAGGCCCTGCGCTCGCAGTTGCTCGGCATGTTCATGAGCAACGCCGCGGCCTTCGTCCGCGTCCTCGATGCCAAGGTCAAGAAGGAGCAGCCCGCGGCCCCGGCCGCCTGAGCTCCTTTGTCACAATAACTCTAACCAATAATCTACATAACCCTTTCCCGGTTCGCCGGGGAAATATCCAAAACGGCCGGCTAGGGGATACGTCTCTTAAACGCGTTTCACTTTTTCGAAACCGCTAGCCTGCCCTCAGGAGAAATCGCCATGAGCAATATCACCAAAGATCAAGTCATCGAGTGGCTGTCCGCGCAGTCGATCCTCGAAATCGCCGCCCTCGTGAAAGACCTCGAAGGCAAGTGGGGCGTGTCCGCCGCCGCTGCTGCCGCTCCCGCCGCTGCGGGTGGCGCCGCTGCTGCCGCCGCTCCCGCGGCCGAGGCGCAGACCGAGTTCACCGTCATCCTCAAGGAAGCCGGCGCGAACAAGATCGGCGTCATCAAGGAAGTCCGCGCCATCACCGGCCTGGGCCTCAAGGAAGCCAAGGACCTCGTCGAAGGCGCGCCGAAGCCCATCAAGGAAAACGTCGCGAAGGCCGAAGCCGAAGAGCTCAAGAAGAAGCTCGAGGCGGCCGGCGCGAAGATCGAACTCAAGTAAGATCGTTGGCGTTTTCTTTCGCAAACATTCCGTCCTTTTCAGGACAGGCCGCGCCCACTGCACGGCCTGTCCTTTGCCTTTTTCCAAATTGTTCTTTTGATGATCCCCGCGCTGCGCACCGGGGGGTCTGCCGCGTCCGCGTCTCTTTTCGTCTCTAACTAACTCCTACCGGGAATACCCATGGCCGATCGCACACACACCGAACGCAACAACTTCGGCAAACTCCGCGAAGTCATCCAGCCGCCTAATCTCATTGAGATTCAGATCAGCTCCTACCTGGAGTTTCTGCAGAAGGGCATCCCCGAGAAGCAGCGCAAGCCGCAGGGTCTCGAGGCCGTCTTCAAGGAGGTCTTCCCGATCCAGTCCTACGATGAGCGCCTCACGCTCGAGTACGTCTCCTACACGCTGGGCGACGCCAAGAACTCCGAGATCGAGTGCATCCGCGAGGGCATCACTTACTCCGTCCCGCTCTACGTGAAGCTCCGCCTGCGCGAGGAAGACTTCATCAAGGACGAGGACATCTACATGGGCGAGATTCCCATGGTGACCGAGCGCGGCTCGTTCATCATCAACGGCGCCGAGCGCGTCGTCGTCTCGCAGCTCCACCGTTCGCCCGGCATCGCGTTCGAGGTCACCCCGCACCCGAACGGCAAGCCGCTCCACTCTTTCCGCATCATCCCGGATCGCGGCACTTGGCTCGAAGTGCAGTTCGACAATAACGACCTGCTCTACGTCTACCTCGACCGCCGTCGCCGTCGCCGCAAGTTCCTCATCACGACCCTGCTGCGCGCCATTGGCTACAGCAACGACATCGACCTGCTGAATCTCTTCTACGAGATCAAGGACCTCAAGGTTTCCAAGGCGCTCGACATGGAGAATGTCTCCACGCTCGTGCTCGTGGAAGACGCCATCGATGCCCAGAAGGGCGTCGTCCTCGCGCGCGCCTTTGAGCCGCTCACCAAGCAGATCGTCCGCACCTTCGAGAAGCACGAGATCACCACGATCCGTGTGATCGACACCGCGGTCGACGAGGGCGCCATCATCCGCGCGCTCAAGAAGGACCCGACTCGCAACGAGGAAGAGGCCCTCAAGGAAATCTACAAGCGCCTCCGTCCGGGCGAGCCGCCGACCACGGCGAACGCCAAGGCCCTCCTCAAGCGACTCTTCTTCGACCCGAAGCGCTACGACCTCGGCCGCGTCGGCCGTTACAAAGTCAACCAGAAGCTCGGCCTCAAGACCGAGATCGAGCAGCGCATCCTCGAGAGCGCCGATGTCGTGGCCGCCACGAAGTACCTCGTCCGCCTCAAGCGCGGTGAGGGCGTCGTCGACGATATCGATCACCTCGGTTCCCGCCGTGTCCGTACGGTCGGCGAACTCCTCGCCAACCAGTGCCGCGTCGGCCTCAGCCGCACCGAGCGTCTCGTGCGCGAGCGCATGACGATGTACGACCAGAGCGTCGACTCGATCACCCCGCAGAAGCTCATCAACCCGAAGGCGCTGACGACCGTCATCCGCGATTTCTTCGCGCGTTCGCAGCTCTCGCAGTTCATGGACCAGATCAACCCCCTCGCGGAGGTCACGCACAAGCGTCGTCTCTCGGCGCTCGGGCCGGGCGGTCTTAACCGTGAGCGCGCTGGCTTCGAAGTCCGCGACGTCCATCCGTCGCACTACGGCCGCATCTGCCCCATCGAGACGCCTGAAGGTCCGAACATCGGCCTCATCAATTCCCTCTCCACCTACGCTCGCGTAAACGAGTTCGGCTTCATCGAGACGCCGTACCGTCTCGTGAAGGACGGTCGTGCGACCGAGAAGATCGAGTATCTCACCGCCGACCAGGAAGAGCGCAAGGTCATCGCTCAGGCCAACGCCGAGATCGATGAGAAGGGTTACTTCATCGGCAAGGTCACTTGCCGCCAAGACGGTAACTTCATCGAAGTGCCCGCCGACGAGGTCCACCTGATGGACGTTTCGCCGAAGCAGGTCATCTCGATCGCCGCCGGCATGATTCCCTTCCTCGAGCACGACGACGCCAATCGCGCGCTCATGGGTGCTAACATGCAACGCCAGGGCGTGCCGCTGCTGCAGGCCGAGGCGCCGTTCGTCGGCACCGGTATCGAGGAGCGCGTCGCGCGCGACTCGAAGATCGTCGTTGTCGCCGATGAGGCCGGCATCGTCGCCACGGTCGATGCGAAGAAGATCGTCGTCACCAAGGACGGCGAGCTGCCGCGCAACCTGAAGCATGATCCCAAGAACCACGTCTTCGTTTACGAGCTGCGCAAATTCATGCGCTCGAACGCCGGCACCTGCTTCAACCAGAAGCCGATCGTCAAGCGTGGCGACAAGATCAAGGCCGGCCAAGTCATCGCCGACGGTCCTTCGACCGATCGCGGTGAGATGGCCCTCGGCCGCAACGTGCTCGTCGCGTTCATGCCGTGGAACGGTTACAACTTCGAGGACGCGATCCTCATCTCCGAGAAGGTGCTCCGCGAGGACATCTTCACCTCGATCCACATCCAGGAGTTCGAGGTCACCGCGCGCGACACCAAGCTCGGGCCGGAAGAAATCACGCGCGATATCCCGAACGTCGGTGAAGAAGCGCTCAAGAACCTCGACCACAACGGCGTCATCCGCATCGGTGCGGAGGTGAAGCCCGGCGACATCCTCGTCGGCAAAATCACCCCGAAGTCCGAGACCGAGCTCGCGCCCGAGGAAAAGCTCCTCCGCGCCATCTTCGGTGAGAAGGCCGCCGATGTGAAGGACACCTCCCTCATCGTCCCGTCCGGTGTCACCGGCATCATCATGGACGTGAAGGTCTCCTCGCGCATCGACAACCAGACCGAGAAGCTCTCGCCGTCCGATCGTCGCCGCCAGATCAAGCAGATCCAGGAAGAGTACAAGACGCAGATGGACAAGCTCCGCGAGGGGCTCACCGAGGCGCTCTCCAACATCCTCCTCGGCGAAAAGATCCCGCTCGATGTGATCAACGGCGAGACCGCCGAAATCATCATCCCGGCCAATCGCAAGATCACCAAGACGCTCCTGCGCAAGCTGGCTGCCGTCTCGAAGCACGTCCAGATCGACCCGTCCCCGGTTCGCATCAAGATCATGGAGATCATCGGTTCGTACCAGACGAAGTTCGATGAGCTCGAGACCGATCGTGAGCGCAAGGTCGGCGTCGTCGAGTCCGGCGAAGGCGCCGCTGACGGTGCGATCAAGCAGGTCAAAGTTTACGTTGCCACCAAGCAGAAGCTTGAAGTCGGCGACAAGATGGCCGGCCGCCACGGTAACAAGGGCGTCGTCGCCAAGATCGTGCCCGAGGAAGACATGCCGTTCCTTCCGGACGGCACCCCGGTCGAAATCTGCCTGAATCCGCTCGGCGTGCCTTCGCGCATGAACGTCGGTCAGGTGCTCGAGACCCATCTCGGCTGGGCTTGCAAAAAGCTCGGCATGAAGGTCGCGACCCCCGTGTTCGACGGTATCCCCGAGAAGCGCGTGCGCGAATACCTGAAGGAGGCCAAGCTGCCTCACTCGGGCAAGAGCCCGCTCCTCGATGGGCGCACCGGTGAGCGCATCGACCAGGAAGTCGTTGTCGGCTACATCTACATGATGAAGCTGAACCATCTCGTGTCGCACAAGATCCACGCGCGCGCGGTCGGTCCGTACTCCCTCGTCACGCAGCAACCGCTGGGCGGCAAAGCCCAGTACGGTGGCCAGCGTTTCGGCGAAATGGAAGTGTGGGCGCTCGAAGCCTACGGCGCGGCGCACACGCTCCAGGAACTTCTCACCGTCAAGTCCGACGACGTGCAGGGACGCACCAAGATCTACGAGTCGCTCGTCAAGGGCGACAACACGCTCGTCGCCGGCACGCCGGAGTCGTTCAACGTGTTGATCAAGGAAATCCAGTCCCTCGGTCTCGACATCAAACTCCAGAAGCGCGACGCGCTCAGCTACGGCTCCTAAGCCGTAGTCCGCGTCGTTTCATTTTCAAAAAACACTAGGGAGCTCATCACATGATTCAACCTGCTGACCCAGCCGCCTCCACTCGCACCGAGGCCCGCGAAACCCTCGGCCTCGAGGAAGCTTCGTTCGACTGCGTGTCCATCACCGTGGCTTCGCCCGAGACCATCCGCAAATGGTCCAAGGGCGAGGTCAAGAATCCCGAGACGATCAATTACCGCACCTTCAAGCCCGAGCCGGGTGGCCTCTTCTGCCAGAAGATCTTCGGCCCGGTCCGTGACTACGAGTGCGCCTGCGGCAAGTACAAGCGCATCAAGTACAAGGATGTCGTGTGCGATCGCTGCGGCGTCGAAGTGACCATCGCCCGCGTCCGTCGCGAGCGCATGGGCCACATCGAGCTCGCGGTGCCCGTCGCTCACATCTGGTTCCTCAAGAGCATGCCGAGCCGCCTCGGTCTCTTGCTCGACATGACCGCGCGCTCCCTCGAGCGCGTGATCTACTACGAGAACTACATGGTCGTCGATCCGGGTAAAACCCCGCTCGAGCCCAAGCAGCTCCTCACCGACACCGAGTACCGCCAGGCGCTCGACGAGTACGGTGACGACTCCTTCGTCGCCAAGATGGGCGCCGAGGCCGTCCGCGATGCCCTCAAGGTCATGGACATGGACGCTACCGTCGCCGAGCTGCAGGAGCAGATGCGCGCGACGAAGTCCAAGCAGATCAAGAAGAAGCTCTCGAAGCGTCTCAAGGTCATCCAAGGCTTCATCCACTCCAAGAGCCGTCCTGAGTGGATGGTCCTCGAAGTGCTGCCCGTCATCCCGCCGGACCTGCGCCCGCTCGTCCCGCTCGAGGGTGGCCGCTTCGCGACCTCCGACCTCAACGACCTCTACCGTCGCGTCATCAACCGCAACAACCGTCTGCGGAACCTGATGCAGCTCAAGACGCCCGATGTGATCATTCACAACGAGAAGCGCATGCTGCAGGAGGCCGTCGACGCTCTCTTCGACAACGGCCGCCACGGCCGCCCCGTCACCGGCGCCGGCAACCGCCCCTTGAAGTCCCTCTCGGACATGCTCAAGGGCAAGCAGGGTCGTTTCCGCCAAAACTTGCTCGGCAAGCGCGTCGACTACTCCGGCCGCTCCGTCATCGTCATCGGTCCTGAGCTCAAGCTCAACCAGTGCGGTCTGCCGAAGAAGATGGCGCTCGTCCTCTTCGAGCCGTTCATCATCCGCCGCCTCAAGGAACTCGGCTTCGTGCACACCGTCCGCGGTGCCCGCAAGATGATCGAGAAGAAGTCCCCCGAGGTGTGGGACATCCTCGAGGAAGTCACCAAGGGCCACCCGGTGCTGCTCAACCGCGCGCCGACGCTCCACCGTCTCTCGATCCAGGCTTTCGAGCCGACACTGATCGAGGGCGAGGCCATCCGCATTCACCCGCTCGTCTGCACGGCGTACAACGCCGACTTCGACGGTGACCAGATGGCCGTCCACGTGCCGCTCTCCCTTGAGGCCATCCTCGAGTGCAAGCTGCTGATGATGGCGACGTCCAACATCTTCTCGCCCTCCTCGGGCAAGCCGATCCTCACGCCTTCGCAGGACATCGTCCTCGGCGCGTACTATCTCACCATCGAGCCTCGCAAGAAGGTCGCGAAGGGTGAGCGCGTGCCGCTGCTCAGCGGCCTGCAGGAAGTCCTTTACGCCAAGGCCGACGGCGCCCTCAAGGTGCACGATTGGGTCGAAGTCCCGAATCCCGACTACGGTCGCGACACGGTCTTCGGCAACAAGGAGAAGAAGGTGCTCCGCACCAGCGTCGGCCGCGTGATCTTCAACCAGATCTGGCCCGCCGGTCTCGGCTTCATCAACTTCCCGGTCCCGAAGTCCAAGCTCGGTGACCTCATCCTGAACACCTATAAGGTCTCGGGTAACCACATCACCGTTGAGACGCTCGACAAGCTGAAGGAACTGGGCTTCCAGACCGCCTTCCAAGCCGGCATCTCGATCGGTATCGACGACATGATCATCCCGGAGACGAAGAAGGAAATCGTCTCCGACTCGCGTAAGAAGATCGCCGAAGTCGAAGGCCAGTTCAACAAGGGTGTCATCACCGACGGCGAGCGCTACAACAAGGTCGTCGACATCTGGACCGGTGCCACCGACAAGATCGCCAAGGAAGTCTTCGCGAAGCTCGAGGCCAATGAAGGCAAGACCGAGGTCAACCCGGTCTACATCATGATGGACTCCGGCGCCCGCGGTAACAAGCAGCAGGTCCGCCAGCTTTGTGGCGCCCGCGGCCTCATGGCCAAGCCCTCCGGCGAAATCATCGAGCGCCCCATCCTGTCGTCGTTCCGCGAGGGCCTCACCGTCCTCGAGTACTTCATCTCGACCCACGGTGCCCGCAAGGGTCTCGCCGACACCGCCCTCAAGACCGCTGACGCCGGCTACCTCACGCGCAAACTGTGCGATGTGGCCATGGACGTCGTCGTCACCGAGGACGATTGCGAGCACCGCGACGGCGTGTGGAAGAAGGCCATCTTTGAAGGTGACGACGAAATCGTCGGCCTCAAGGAGCGCATCATCGGCCGCTTCTCCAGCGACGATGTCTACAACCCGATCAATCCTTCCGAGCGTCTCGTCGGTTCCGGCGAGCTCATCACCGAGGAACTCGCGAGCAAGATCGACGACGTCGGCATCGAGCGCGTGAAGGTCATGTCGCCGCTCACCGCCACCTCCAAGGTCGGCATCGACGCGAAGTCCTACGGTATCAATCCCGCCACCAACAAGGTCGCGAAGATCGGCGACTCCGTCGGCATCATCGCCGCGCAGTCGATCGGCGAGCCGGGCACGCAGCTCACCATGCGCACGTTCCACATCGGTGGCGTTGCGACCGGCGGCTTCAAGACGCCTGAAGTCCGTGTCCGCTCCGCCGGCACGATCAAGTACAAGGGCCTCCGCCTCGTCGAAACCGCCGAGGGTGGCAGCATCGTCCTCAACAAGACGGGCACCATCCAGGTCATGGACGACGAGGGTCGCGAGCTCGAAAACTACAACATCGTAGTCGGCTCCTTCCTCCACGTCGCCGACGGCGGCAAGATCGCCAAGGGCGATGTCCTCGCGCAGTGGGATCCGTACAATATCCCCGTGCTCTCCGAAAAGGGTGGCACGCTGATGTTCAAGGACATGATCCCCGGTGTCACCGTGAAGCGCGAACTCGACGAAGCGTCGGGCCGCATCGCCACGGTCGTCATCGAGCACAAGGAAGACCTCAATCCGCAGATCGAAGTCCGCGATGCGAAAAACAAGCCGCTCGCTGCTTACTCGATCCCGGTCGGCGCGCAGATCTCGGTCAGCGAGGGTGACATCATCACCCCCGGTGCGCTGCTCGCCAAGACGCCTCGTCAGGCGTCCAAGACCAAGGACATCACCGGTGGTCTCCCCCGTATCGCCGAGCTCTTCGAAGCTCGTCGTCCGAAGGATGCCGCCGAGATGGCCCGTATCGATGGCGTCGTGTCGTTCGAAGGCACCGTCCGCGGCAAGCGCAAGCTCGTCGTGAAAAACGAGGAGACCCAGCAGGAAGAGGAACACCTCATCGCCACCGGCAAGCACATCATCGTGCAGCCCGGCGACGTAGTGCACAAGGGCCAGCACCTCACCGAAGGCGCGGCTGATCCGCACGAGATCCTCGAGATCCTCGGGCCGGCGGCGCTCTACGATTTCCTCATCTCCCAAGTGCAGGAAGTCTATCGCCTCCAGGGCGTGACGATCAACGACAAGCACATCGAGATCATCATCCGCCAGATGCTCCGCAAGGTCCGGATCACCGATCCGGGCGACAGCGAGTACTTCTGGGGCGAGCAGGTGGACCGCGCTGCGTTCCTCACGGACAACAAGCGCATCGAGGAAGCGGGCGGCAAGCCGGCGGAAGCCGAGCCGATCCTCCTCGGCATCACCAAGGCCTCCCTCGAGACCGAGTCCTTCATCTCGGCCGCCTCCTTCCAAGAGACGACGCGCGTCCTCACCGACGCCTCGACGCTCGGCAAGGTCGACCTACTGAAGGGCTTCAAGGAAAACGTGATCATGGGTCACCTCATCCCGGCCGGCACGGGCCTGCCGCAGCACAAGTCGCTCAAGATCAGCCTGCCCTTCGGCGCCGAGCTCCCCGAGGAGCCCAAGCCCGCCGAAGTGACCGCGAGCTGATCGCGATCGCCTCGAAAAACTTCAAAGCCGCGCGCCCGAAAAGGCCGCGGCTTTTTCTTTTGGACCTTTTAGTTAGTTGATCCGTAGCTTGCGCAAGCGGCTAAATCTCGACCTAGATGGGCTCTTGGTGAATGAAGATGATGTGGTGAGAATGAAGCCGCTGATTCTTATTGCTCTTCTGGTTGGCCTCGTGGGCTGCCGCTTCAATTCCTCGGGTTATCTACTGGAGGAACCGGCTTTGGCTGATGTCGTCGGCAATTACTCCCTTGATCCGTCATCGCGTGATCGTCTTGCGAGTATGGGGTACAAGAACTTCGCCGGTCATGTAACCTTGAATCCCGACGGCAGCTTTACCGCGGAGCAGGTTCCCGCCTGTTGCGTCCACGGGTTGGATGAAGCGGCTTATCCATTTTCGGGTGGCTATTATAGCGTTTCGGGCACCTGGAAGATTGCCAAGTCAACTACCGTGTACGTCGTCCAACTTACGCTGGCATCCAGTCGCCTAGTGGACAAGCCGGCGCGGAGCGGCGCGTCCGAACCGAAAAACAGAGAAGCTCCCGGTCGCTTTGATGTCCATCTCATGAAGGGAGGCCCTCTCTCGCTGGGATTTGCCATCTTCAACGGTGATTTTGACAATATCGTCTTCTCGAAGATGAGCAAAAGACTGCCCGGGACGGTTGATCTCGGCATCATTGCGGTCGATGCTTCGCCAACCGATGTTTGTCGGAGACGTCTTCGGGTTTGGGTTTTTGAAGTGGCGTCCCGCTAGCGTTGCCAACCGAGTTAAATGGCAGGTCCCAAGTGGACTCGATCATCCTCGTTGCGCGCTGATCATGAGCGTAGGGGAGGGAAGCGAAAACGTTAGCTCTTTTCCCCTCTGACCGGCCCAAAATTAGGCCTTGTCAATCGAGGGGGCGAAACGCATCGTCTTCATCCCTCCCGCCAAAAACCATCTGTTGAGCCTAGCTCCAGATGATTTATCGCCCGGCCCTTAAAAGCCGGGCGTTTTTCTTTTCCGAGGTCAGCCGGGTAGGGCGGCTTATCCCTAAGCCGCCGTTGCGACTCGTTCTGCTGGTGGGCTGAGCGCAACCGGCAGCGGCGCCTTAAGCATCACGCGCCGTACCGCCATTCGCGCGGCAGTAACTGCATCTCTCCTCTCGAATCTCGTCTCCGCACCTGTCCGACGAGCTGCGAGTGTGAGCGACACTTCATTCCATCCCTTGCGCGGCGAATCTTGGAAGTTGTATCCACAAAAGCACTACAAATTGCGGCGCGACTATCAAGCCGAGCAAAAGATTTTTCCCCTCTGAAAACAGCCCGGCGCGTCCTCCATTCCGGGATTGTTCTTGTATTCGCCTCGCGAACCCAATTTGTTCTCACCCCTTTTCTCCAATTCTGCGCGTCCCCGGACCTGTCCGGTACACGCATTTTTCCTTCGCGGAGCCGGCAAAAACACCGGTTTTGCGAGCTGGACTACTTTTCGCCAAAAAGTGCTTGCCCACATTTTAGCGTAAGGTAGGGTTCACCTCTTTTCTCCAATTTCCGTTCCGTAAATTCGTATGCCGACCATCAATCAACTCGTACGCAAGGGCCGCCGCAAGGTGACCGCCAAATCGAAGTCCCCCGCTTTGGCTGGCAACCCGTTCCGCCGTGGCGTGTGCGTGCAGGTCATGACCCGCACCCCGAAGAAGCCGAACTCCGCTATCCGTAAGGTCGCGAAGGTTCGCCTCACGAATGGCAGCGAAGTGATTTCCTACATCCCGGACGAAGGTCACAACCTTCAGGAGCACTCGATCGTGCTCGTCCGCGGTGGCCGCGTGAAGGATTTGCCCGGCGTTCGTTACCACATCGTCCGTGGCACGCTCGACGCGACCGGCGTCGAAAAGCGTCGTCGCAGCCGCTCCAAGTACGGCGTCAAGCGCCCGAAGGCCGCCAAAGCTTCCTAACCATTTAGCGAGGAGAATATCGTACCATGTCACGCCGTCACAGAGCCGAGAAACGTCAGGTCACGCCGGATATCCGCTACAGCAGCCCGCTCGTTGCGCACCTCGTCAACGTCATTATGAAGTCCGGCAAGAAGAACCTTGCCCAGCGCATCGTCTACGGTGCGTTCGAGAAGGTTTCCGAGAAGCTCGACAAGGGCAACCCGGTCGACCTCCTCCTCGGCGCGCTCGAGAACGCGCGTCCGCGCCTCGAGGTGAAGAGCCGTCGTGTCGGTGGCGCCACCTATCAGGTGCCGGTTGAGATCACTTTCGAGCGCCAAGAGTCGCTCGCCCTCCGCTGGATCGTCGACGCCGCTGGCTCCCGCAAGGGTGTCGCGATGAAGGACGCCCTCGCCGCGGAGATCATCGATGCCTACAACAACACGGGCACCGTCGTGAAGAAGAAGGAAGACACCCACAAGATGGCTCAGGCGAATCGCGCCTTTGCCCACCTCCGCTGGTAAACCCGTCGTCCCCTCGTTCCCATGTCCGCTGCCGCTGTACCTGCTCTTACCATCGTTACCGACAAGGCCAAGGTCTCGCCGTTTAACGCCAAGGATCGTCCGTTCCCCCTCGAGTGGACGCGCAACATCGGCATTGCCGCGCACATCGATGCGGGCAAGACGACCACGACCGAGCGTATTCTTTTCTACTCCGGTGCCGTCCACAAGATGGGCGAAGTCCACGAGGGCACCACCGTGACCGACTGGATGGAGCAGGAGCGCGAGCGCGGTATCACGATCACCGCCGCCGCCATTTCGTGCGCGTGGAATGCCTCTTGGGGCCCTTGGAAGGGCATCAAGCAGCGCATCAACATCATCGACACCCCCGGACACGTCGACTTCACCGCTGAAGTCGAGCGCTCCCTCCGCGTGCTCGATGGTGCCGTCGCCGTTTTTTGCGCCGTTGCTGGCGTGCAGCCCCAGTCCGAGACGGTCTGGCGTCAGGCCAACAAGTATCGCGTTCCCCGCATCGCGTTCATCAATAAGATGGACCGCACGGGTGCCGATTTCTTCCGCGCCGTCTCCGAGATGCGCGAAAAGCTCAAGGCGAACGCTCACCCGATCTTCCTCCCGATCGGCAAGGAAGAGAACTTCACCGGCCTCGTCGACCTCGTCCAGAACGTCGCCTATAATTTCACCGAGAACGCGAACGATCAGCTCGGCCTCAACCCGACGACCGTTCCGATCCCGGAAAACATGGTCGCGCAGGCCAAGGAGTATCGTGAGAAGCTCATCGAGGCCGTCTCCGACTTCGATGACGTTATCGCTGAGAAGTACCTCAGTGGCGAAGAGATCACTGTCCCCGAGCTGATGCTCGCCGTCCGCAAGGCCACGGTGTCGCTCCAGTTCACGGGCGTTGTCCCCGGTTCCGCTTTCAAGAAGAAGGGCGTGCAGCGCCTCCTCGACTGCGTCGTCAACTACCTTCCGAGCCCAATCGACGTCCCCCCGATGAAGGGTCAGGACAGCGACGGCAAGGAAGTGGCCGCGACCGTCGACGACAAGGCGAAGATGGCCGGTCTGGCCTTCAAGCTCTGGAACGATCCGTTCGTCGGTCGTCTCGTCTTCTTCCGCATCTACACCGGTATCCTGAACAAGGGCACCTCGCTCTACAACCCGCGCACCCGCCGCTCGGAACGCGTTTCGCGTCTCGTGCTCATGCGCGCCATCGAGCGTGAGGAAATCGACAAGGCTTACTCGGGTGACATCTGCGCCGTCGTCGGCGTGAAGGACGTCATCACGGGCGACACGCTTTGCGACGAGGATTTCGATATCCGCCTCGAGCCGCCGTCGTTCCCGGAGCCCGTTATCTCGATGTCGATCGAGCCGAACTCCAAGGCCGACCAGGAAAAGATGGGCACCGCTATCCAGCGCCTCGTCGCCGAAGATCCGACTCTCCGCGTCAAGACCGATCAAGACACGGGCCAGACCATCCTTGCCGGCATGGGCGAGCTTCACCTCGAGATCATTCTCGATCGCATGAAGCGCGAGTTCAAGGTCGAGGCCACCTCCGGCAAGCCCCAGATCGCTTATCGCGAGACGATCAAGAAGGCGTCCGATGGCGAAGGCAAATTCATCCGTCAGTCGGGTGGTAAAGGCCAGTACGGCCACGTCGTCATCAAGCTTGAGCCCAACGAAAAGGGCAAGGGCGTCGAGGTCGTCAACGAGACCGTTGGCGGTTCGATCCCGAAGGAATTCATCAAGCCGGCTACGGACGGCATCCTCGAAGGTACGAACAATGGTGTCGTCGCCGGTTATCCGGTGGTCGATGTCATCATCCGCATCGTCGACGGCTCCTTCCACGAAGTCGACTCCTCGGAACTCGCCTTCAAGATGGCTGGCATCTTCGCGTTCAAGGACGCGATGAAGCAGGCCAATCCGATCCTGCTCGAGCCGATCATGGGCGTTGAAGTCACCACCCCGGAAGAGTATCAGGGCGACCTCATGGGCGACATCAACCGTCGCCGCGGCCAGATTCAGGGCATGGAAAACAAGGCCGGCGCGTGCATCATCACCGCGCACGTCCCGCTCGAAATGCTCTTCGGCTACGTCACCGACATTCGCTCGCTCTCCAAGGGCCGTGCGAGCGCCGGCATCACTCCGTCGCACTTCGAGCAGGTGCCCAACTCCCTGCTCACGAAAATCGTGGAGACTTCCTCGAAGGCTCCCGCTCGTACCTAAACCCTCGTTCTTTTTTCGCCATGAAAGGCCAACGCATTCGCATCAGACTTCAGGGCTTCGATTATCGCGTCATCGATCAATCCGCCCAGGATATCGTCGAGACCGCCAAGCGCTCCGGCGCCCGTGTTTCGGGTCCCGTCCCGCTCCCGACGCAGATCGAGAAGCTCTCCGTCAACCGCTCGCCGCACGTCGACAAGAAATCGATGGAGCAGTTCGAGACGCGCACGCACAAGCGTCTCATCGATATCATCGAGCCCACCGCTCAGACCGTCGACGAACTCAAGAAGCTCAACCTGCCCTCGGGCGTCGATATTACGATTAACGTCTAAAGAACCTTTTTCAGTCCACAGTTAGCAGTTGCCCATGTGCCTTCTGGCACCGCTGGGTTTCGACTAATGTAGGTCTCAAACGGAAACCTCCGCCTACCACTTAGCCCATGATCTCCTCGCTCCTCGGTAAAAAACTCGGGATGACGCAGGTCTACGACGCTCAAAACGTCCTGATCCCCGTCACCGTGGTCGAAGCCGGCCCTTGTTCGGTCGTGCAAGTAAAGACCACCGAATCCGATGGCTACAATGCCGTCCAGATCGGGTTCTCGACCAAGAAGGTCAAGAACACCGCCGCCGGTGAAACCGGCCACGCGAAGAAAGCCGGCCTCGATGCCGCGCCTCGCGTCCTCTCGGAAGTCCGCCTCGATGCGGCTCCGACCCTCAAGGTTGGCGATATCGTCAACGTCACCGCTTTCGCTGAAGGTCAGTTCGTCGATGTCATCGGCGTGACCAAGGGCAAAGGTTTCCAAGGCGTCGTTCGCCGCTTCCGCGTCGCGGGCGGTCCCGCCTCGCACGGTTCGATGTTCCACCGCCGTATCGGTGCCATCGGCATGCGCCAGACCCCCGGCCGCGTCTGGAAGAACCAGGCGATGCCCGGTCACATGGGCCAGCTGCGCCGCACGGTGCAGAATCTCCAAGTCGTCAAGATCATCGCCGACAAGAATCTCATCCTCGTGAAGGGTGCGATCCCGGGCGCCAACGGTGACGACGTTCTCGTTCGCACCGCCATCAAGGGCCAGCCCAAGGCGGCTAAATAATCCGGAGGCAACCAAGTCATGAAACTCAAAGTTTTTTCAGCCGACGGCACGACCAGCACCGAACAGGAATTCGGTCTGCCCACGTTTGAGGGCGATAAGGGCCTTCAGGCGGTGAAGGAAGTCATCGTCGCCATCAACGCGAACAATCGCCAAGGCACGCACTCGACCAAGACCCGTGGCGAAGTCCGCGGTGGCGGTAAGAAGCCGTGGAAGCAGAAGGGCACCGGCCGCGCTCGCGCTGGCTCCAGCCGCTCGCCCCTCTGGGGTGGTGGTGGTGTCGTCTTCGGCCCCAAGCCCCGCGACTACTCCAAGAAGGTCAACGCCAAGGTGAAGGCTCTCGCTTTCAGCCGCCAGCTGTTCGATCGCGCTTCAGCCGGCGACATCGCCGTGATCGAGAAGTTCGAACTCGCGCAGGCCAAGACCAAGCTGGCGAGCAAGCTCGTCAAGCTCGTCGCCCCCACCGGCAAGATTCTCCTCGTGGACGCTCCGTTCACGGCCGAGAACACCCGCGCCATCCGCAACATCGAGCGCGTCTCCCTCCAGGAGGCCGCCAAGCTCAACACGCTCGATCTCGCCCAGTACAAGACGATTCTCGTCAGCACCAAAGCGATCGAGACCATTCTCGCCCGCGTCAACGGAGGTAAGAACTGATGAACGCCCACCGCGTCCTCAAAACGGTCCGCCTTTCGGAGAAGTCCAACAAGCTCAGCTCCGAGCTCGGCCAATACACGTTCGAGGTTTTCTCGGACGCCAACAAGCACGCCATCGCCCAGGCCGTCGAGGAGACCTTCAAGGTCACCGTCCGTCGCGTCAATGTGATGAACCTCGATGGTAAGAACAAGCGCACCCGTGCGGGCGGCGCGACCACCACGTCCGGCTACAAAAAGGCCATCGTGACCCTCAAGGCCGGCGACAAGATCGAGCTCGTCTAAGACGCTCCTCGACACCCGGAGATATATACCATGCCTCTCAAGATTTATCGTCCCCTCACGCCGTCCGGCCGGTTCACCCAGTTGAACATGCAGCCGGGCCTCGCGAAGAAGCGCCCGGAAGCCGCGCTCACCGAGCCGAAGCACAAGACCGGTGGCCGCAACGTCTACGGTCGCGTCACCACGCGTCACCGCGGCGGTGGCCACAAGCAGCTCTACCGCATCATCGACTTCCAGCGCGACATCCTCGACATGCCCGCCAACGTGCAGGCTCTCGAGTACGATCCGAATCGCAGCGCCAATATCGCCCTCCTCGCCTACACGAATGGTGAGAAGCGCTATATCATCGCCCCCGAGGGCCTGAAGGCCGGCGACACGATCTTCGCGTCCACCAAGGCGACGACCAACGACTTCAATGTCGGCAACAACTTCCCGCTCGAGATCATCCCGCCGTCGACCCTCGTCCACTGCGTGGAGCTCGTCCCGGGCCGTGGCGCCCAGATCGCCCGCTCCGCTGGCGCGGCCCTCGAGCTCGTCGCCGTCGAAAACGGCAAGGCGACCCTCAAGATGCCTTCCGGCGAACTCCGCTATGTGAACCCGAAGTGCCGCGCCACCATCGGCTCGGTCGGCAACGGTGACCACAACAAGCAGTCCCTCGGCAAGGCCGGCCGCAAGCGCTGGCTCGGCCGTCGCCCGACCGTCCGCGGTATGGCGATGAACCCGGTCGACCACCCCAACGGTGGCGGTCAGGGCAAGTCCAAGGGCGGTGGCGGTCGCCAGCAGCTCGTTTCTCCTTGGGGCCAACTCGCCAAGGGCTTCGTCACGCGTCGTCGTTCGAAGTTGTCCAACAGCCAGATCATCGTCCACCACAACGGCCGCAAGCCGCGTGGCCAGAAGTAACCCCAAGCCTCACGCACCATGGCACGTTCCATCAAAAAAGGTTTCTTCGTCGACTACCACCTGCTCGAGAAGATCGAGAAGGCGACCAAGTCCGGCGGCAAGAAGCCGATCCAGACCTGGTCCCGTCGCTCGACCATCACCCCCGACTTCATCGGCCACACGTTCAACGTGCACAACGGCAAGGCGTTCGTCGCCGTGTACGTCACCGAGAACATGGTCGGTCACAAGCTCGGCGAGTTTGCCCTCACGCGCATCTTCAAGGCGCACGGCGGCATGACGCGCAAGGAGATATAGTCGACCTCTTCGAACTGGCCCTCCGCGTATATCTGCCCGGAGCGGCCGGCTCTCTTCTCTTCATTTTTTAATCATCAAGTAAGCCAACAAAAGGATAGGGCGCTGACCCACCGTCACGTTGCTATCGCCGATCCAATATCGGAATCCTCCTCACCACCATGGAAGTTCAAGCACTCACCCGCTACGCGCGCATGTCACCTAAGAAGGTGCGCGAAGTGGCCCGTACCATTCAAGGCCGCAAGGCTCCGGAAGCCGTCGAATACCTGACGCTCATCCCGCGGAAGTCCGCGCGCCTGATCGTGAAGACGCTCAAGAGCGCCATCGCGAACGCCGAGAACAACAGCAACCTCTCCGCCGACAGCCTCACCGTGAAGAGCGCGATCGTCGAGCAGGGCCCCGTCCTGAAGCGCTTCAAGGCCGCCGCGCGTGGTTCCGCCGCGCCCCGCCGCAAGAAGATGTCGCACATCAAGATCGTCCTGTCGGACGGCAACTCCAACTAAGCTACTTCCATGGGCCAAAAGACCAATCCTATCGGTTTCCGCCTCGCCGTCCGCCGCAACTGGCAGTCCCGCTGGTACGCCGGCAAGAAGGACTTCCCGAAGCTTCTGCTCGAGGACCAGATCATCCGCACCAAGCTGATGGAGAAGCTCAAGCAGGCGTCGGTGCCGCGCATCTTCATCGAGCGCGCGTCCAACCGCGTCCGCGTCAAGATTTACACCGCCCGCCCGGGTATCGTCATCGGCCGCAAGGGCGCCGAGGTCGAGAACATCAAGGCCGAGCTCTCGAAGCTCACCGGCAAGGAAATCCTCCTCGACATCCAAGAGGTGAAGAAGCCCGAGATCGAGGCGCAGCTCGTTTCCGAGAATGTCGCCCTCCAGCTCGAGCGTCGTATCGCTTTCCGCCGCGCCATGAAGAAGGCCGTCGAAATGGCCATGGCGCTCGGCGCCGAGGGCATCCGCATTCAGTGCTCCGGACGCCTCGGCGGTGCGGACATCGCCCGTCGCGAATGGCAGCGCAAGGGCCGCGTGCCGCTTCACACCCTCCGTGAGAACATCGATTACGGTTTCTCCGAGGCCCACACCGTTTACGGCAAGATCGGCGTCAAGTGCTGGATCTGCAAAAAAGAAGAGACCGCCGCCGCCTCCTGAGCGCGAGTCACCATAACCTGAACTAGGAGATACTTCCATGGCTCTCGCTCCCGCACGTACCAAATACCGCAAGTCGATGAAGGGCTCCCGCGCTGGCAATGCCAAGCGCGGTAATACGCTCGCCTTCGGCGAGTTCGGCCTCCAGTCGCTTTCCCGCGGCCCGATGACCGGCCAGCAGATCGAAGCGGCCCGTGTCACCATCTCGCGCCACCTGAAGCGCAAGGGCAAACTCTGGATCCGCGTTTTCCCGCACAAGCCCGTCACCAAGAAGCCCGCCGAAGTGCGCATGGGTCAGGGCAAAGGCCCGGTCGAGTTCTACGTCGCCGTCGTCAAGCCCGGCGCCGTCCTCTTCGAGCTCGCCGGCATTCCCGCCACCGTCGCCAAGGAGGCCTTCCGCCTCGCCGACGCGAAGCTGCCCTTCCGTTGCCGTTTCATCCAGCGCGACAGCGCCGCGGCCTAAACCCACGAACCACCTGTCGTCATGACCATTAAAGAAATCCGCGCCCTTTCCGCCGCTGAGATCGAGACCAAAGTCCGCGAGCTGCGCGCCGAGCTTCTCATGTATCGCCTGAAGAAGAACACCGGGCAGATCGAGAAGCCCCACACCATTCGCGTGCTCCGCAAGGACATCGCGCGCCTCCTCACGATCGCTCGCGAGCAGAAGAAATCCAAAGCCCAGGCCGCCTGAGTGCGTAGCCACAAATAATACTTCGCCATGTCCTCCGCCACTCCCGGCACCCGCAACGCGCGCAAGACTGTCATCGGCTTCGTCACCAGCCGCTCCGGCGACAAGTCGATCAAGGTCACTGTCCCGTACAAGACCCCGCACCCGCTCTACCACAAGGTCATCAACCGCCAGACCGTCCTTCACGTCCACGACGAGAAGAACGAGACGAAGGTCGGCGACAAGGTCGAGATCATGGAGACGCGTCCGCTCTCCCGCCTCAAGCGCTGGCGCGTGATCGCCATCGTCCAGAAGGCCGTCACCACCGATGCCGTCGCTGTCACCGAGACCGACGTCGCCGCCCAGGTGCCCACCAAGACCACGAAGGCCAACGAGTCCGCCGCCGCGGAGTCCGCCCCTTCGGCCTGAAACATTAACCATTCTCACTCCGAAGGAGTATCGTCATGATCCAACTGCGCTCCATTCTCGACGTCGCCGATAACACCGGCGCGCGGAAAGCCGCTCTCATCCAACGCATGGGCCACGCCTCGCCGTACGCTCACGTCGGCGATGTCGTCACCGTGCACATCAAGGAAAGCACCACCGACGCCACCGTGAAGAAGGGCGAGGTCGCCAAGGCCGTCGTCGTTCGCACCAAGGCCGCGGTCCGCCGCGCCGATGGCAGCTATCTGCGTTTCGACAGCAACGCCATCGTCATCCTCGGCACCGATGGCAATCCCAAGGGCACCCGCATCTTCGGCCCTGTCGCCCGCGAACTGCGCGCGAAGAACTTCATGAAGATCATCTCCCTCGCTCCGGAGGTCCTCTAACATGGCCCAGAAATTCCACATCAAGCGCGGCGACCAAGTCGTCGTCATCGCCGGCTCCCAGAAGGGCAAAGAGGGCAAGGTCCTCGAGCTCCTCGGTGCCAAGCAGCGTGCGCGCGTCGAAGGTCTCGCGATGATCAAGCGCCACGAGCGCAAGTCCGAGAAGAACCCGCAGGGCGCCATCACGGAGCGCGAAGGCTCGATCCACGTATCGAACCTCATGCTGAAGTCGGTCTTCGACTCCAGCAAGCGCGCCAAGAAGGCCGCTGCCGCTCCGGCCACCGCCTAATAGCGATTGCGCGCTTGCCAAACACCCGTTTGGCCTGCGTTACTGAACCCTTTTCCAAAATACATTCACTCCCAACGCCGTCGGGTCGGAAATCCGATGGCTAGAGTCCCATGAGCTACGTCCCCGTCCTTAAGAAAGTTTATAAAGAGCAGGTCTTCGACCAGCTGATGAAGAGCCGCGGCTACACGAACCGCCATCAGGTTCCGAAGCTGGTGAAGATCAACATCAACACCGGCATCGATGCCGATGCTGACAAGAACGCCATCGCCGACACAGCCCGCGACATCGCGGCCATCGCCGGCCAGAAGCCCGTGCTCGCTCGTTCGCGCAAGGCGATCGCCAGCTTCAAGCTGAAGGAAAATCAGGTCGTCGGCTGCCACGTCACCCTCCGCGGCGACGCCATGTGGGAGTTCCTCTACCGCCTCCTTTCGGTCGCCCTCCCGACCATCCGTGACTTCCGCGGCGTACCACCGAAGCTCGATGGCCAGGGCAACTACAACCTCGGCATCACCGACCACAGCATCTTCCCGGAAATCGTCGTCGAAAACCTGAAGAAGCACATCGGCCTCGACCTCACCATCGTCACCACGGCCAAGACCGACGAAGAGGGCCGCGAACTTCTCAAGCTCCTCGGCATGCCTTTCCGCCGCAGCGAAGCCAAAACCGCCACCGCCGCCTAATCGCCATGCCCAAGACCTCCGCCATCGAGCGCAACGACAAGCGCAAGAAGCTCTCCGCCAAGTTCGCCGCCAAGCGCGCCGAGCTGAAGGCCATCCTCAAGAACCCGGCGACGGGCGACGAGGAGTTTTTCTCCGCCCAGAAGAAGCTCCAGAAACTCCCGAAGAACTCCGCCGTCGAGCGCGTGCGCAATCGCTGCTCGCTCTCCGGCCGTCCGCGCGGCTTCAAGCGCAAGTTCGGTGTCTCCCGTCTGACCTTCCGTGAGCTCGCGCTCGCCGGCAAGATCCCGGGTGTGACCAAGTCTTCCTGGTAAACTCTTTGGCCACCGGGGGTCGGATATGACCCGCGCGGCCGCAACCGATAGTAAACATCCACCATGACCGATCCGATCAGTGATTTCCTCACGCGCCTCCGCAATGCGAGCAAAGCGCGTCTCGACGAGTGCATTCAACCGCACTCCAACTACAAGGAAGGCCTCGCCGCCATCCTCAAGACCGAGGGCTACGTGTCCGAAGTCTCCACCGGTGCCGACGAAGCGGGTCACAAGACCCTCGTCGTGAAAATGAAGTACGTCGATGGCGCTCCCGCCATCACGGGCATCACCCGCGTTTCCTCGCCGGGCCGCCGCCTCTATTTCCGCTACACGGAAATCCCGCGCGTGCTCAATGGCCTCGGCATCAGCATCGTTTCGACCTCCAAGGGCCTGATGAAGGACGCCGACTGCCGCCGCAACAAGGCCGGTGGCGAGCTCGTCTGCAACGTCTGGTAAGCGGCTCAGCAACCTCAGCACATCTTATAAAATGAGCCGCATCGGCAAACAACCCGTTCCCATTCCCGACAAGGTCAAGATCGACATCAAGGACACCACCGTCCTCGTCGAAGGCCCCAAGGGCAAGGTCTCGAAGACCTTCGCGCCCGTCGTGAAAATCTCCGTCGTCGACAAGAAGGTCGTCGTCGCCCCCACCGAAGAAACCCGTTTCTCCGGCGCCATGTATGGCACCGCGCGCAGCATCATCGCTGGCATGGTCAAGGGCGTCACCACCGGTTATGCCAAGGAACTCGAAATCCAAGGCGTCGGTTTCAAGGCCAATCTTAAGGGTAAGATGCTCGACCTCGCGCTCGGCTACTCGCACCCGATCGTCCTCGAGATCCCCGATGGCATCAAGCTGACCGTCGTCGAAGGCACCAAGCTCAAGATCGAAGGCTGCGACAAGCAGCTCGTCGGTGCCGTCACCGCCGAGATCCGCAGCTTCTACCCGCCCGAGCCTTACAAGGGCAAGGGTGTCCGTATCGTCGGCGAACACGCCGAACGCGTCCGCCGCAAGGAAGGCAAGACCGTCGCTTAACGCACAACCTCCGAACCCATCTCGCTCCCATGAGCAATACCATCCGCAAAGCCGACCTCCTGCAAAAGCGCCGCTGGCGCATCCGCAAGAAAGTTGTTGGCACCTCCGCTCGCCCGCGTCTCGCGGTCAAGTTCAGCACCAAGCACATTTACGCCCAGGCGATCAACGACGACACCGGCACCACGGTCGTGTTTCTCGGCACGCTCGATGCCGAGCTCCGCAAGCAGAAGCTCGCCGCCAATCTCGCCAGCGCCAAGACCCTCGCCACCGCGTTCGCGGCCAAGGCGAAGGCCGCCGGCATCACCTCGGTCGTGTTCGACCGCAGTGGCGCCCGTTACCACGGTAAAGTAAAAGCCTTCGCCGACGCCGCGCGCGAGGCTGGCCTCGTATTCTAAGCCCATGAGCACCGAAAATACTTCCCCCGCTCCCGCCGCCACGCCCGCTCCCGAGGGGCAGGCTGCTCCCGCTCAGGGTGATCGTCCGCAGCGCCGCGAGTTCAACCGTGGTCCGCGCCGTGATGGCCCGGGTGGCGGCAACCGTGGTCCGCGTCGCGACAATCGCGATAATCGCTCCGAGAACCCCGATGGTCCGGCGATGATCGAGAAGGTCGTCTTCATCAACCGCTGCGCCAAGGTCGTCAAAGGCGGCCGTCGTTTCAGCTTCGCCGCTCTCGCTGTCGTTGGCGATGGCAAGGGCAAGCTCGGCGTCGGCTATGGCAAGGCCAACGAAGTGCCGGATGCCATCAAGAAGGGCACCGCCAATGCGCACAAGCGCATGGTCTCCGTGAAGCTCAAGGGAGACACGATCCCGCACGACGTCTTCGGCGTGTACGATGGCGGCAAGGTTCTCCTCAAGCCCGCTTCGCCCGGTACCGGCCTCATCGCCGGCGGTGGCGTCCGCGCGGTCCTCGAGGCGGCCGGCGTCAAGAACGTGCTCACCAAGTCGATGGGCTCCAACAATCACATCGCCGTCGTCAACGCGACGATCAACGCGCTGCTCCAGCTCCGTCTCGCCGAGGACTTCTCGAACGTCCGCAAGTCGGTCTGAGCGAGTTGACGAAACCTGAAATCCGAGTCCCGTCCGCGCCACTCGCGGCCGGGGCGCCCAAGGAAATACTATGAAACTCCACGAACTTAAGAACGTTAAGGGTGCTGTGCACCGCAAGAAGCGCGTCGGTAACGGCGAAGGCTCCGGCCGCGGCAAGACCTGCGGCAAGGGCGGCAAGGGCCAGACGGCCCGTTCCGGCGGCAGCATTCGCCCCGGCTTCGAAGGCGGCCAGATGCCCCTTTACCGCAAGCTCCCGCACCGCGGCTTCAATCAGTTCAACTTCCGCACTGAAATCGCGGTCGTGAATCTGGTCGATCTCGCGGCGCTCGACGCCAGCGTGACGGAGGTCGATGCGGCGTTCCTCGCCAAGTCGGGCCTCATCCGCTCCGGCGAGACCCGCGTCAAGGTCCTCGGCGATGGTGAAATCACCCGCGCGCTGAAGGTCACCGCTGCGAAGTTCTCCGAGTCCGCCAAGGCCAAGATTGAAAAGGCCGGCGGCCAGGCCGTCGTAGCCTGATCGGATTTTTGATTTTCGATTTGGGATTCTCGATTTGTGCCGGGTGACTGGCACAGCGCAGAGTCCCAATCGAAAATCGAGATTCGAAAATCGAAAATCCCCCCGATGTTTTCCGCCTTCACGAATTCACTGAAGATTCCGGAGCTCCGCTCGCGTATCTTCTACACGCTGTCGTTGCTCTTCGTGGCGCGCGTCGCAGCGCACATCCCGCTGCCGGGCGTCGATCCGCATCCGCTGCAGGAGTTCCTGAAGGCGCAGGGTGGGGGAGCCGGCGGCGCGCTCCTCGGCCTCTACTCGATGTTCACCGGTGGTGCGTTGAAGAACGCGGCCATCGGTGCGCTCGGCATCATGCCGTACATTTCCGCGTCGATCATCTTTCAGTTGATGACTGCGGTGGTGCCGGCCCTCAGCCGTCTCCAGCAGGAAGGCGACGTCGGCCGCCAGAAGCTCACGCAGTACACCCGCTACGCGACCGTCGTCATCTGCTTGATCCAAGGCACGCTGATGATCCTCGCGCTCGAGAATCCCGCGAAGCTCTTTTCCGGTTACGATATCAATCAGTACGGCGCGATCGTCACGGTCAGCAATGGCTGGTTCCTCGTCACCTCGGTCATTTACATGACCGCGGGCACCATGCTGCTGATGTGGCTCGGTGAGCAGATCACCCAGCGCGGCATCGGCAACGGCACCTCGCTCCTGATCACGGTCGGCATTCTCGCGCAGATCCCGTCGACGATCACCGCGGTGTGGAATCTCTTCTTCCGTCCCGTCGGTACCGGCGATGCGCTCGGTCTCCCGCAGGCGGCGATGATGATCGTCCTCTTCCTCGCGGTCACGATGGGTATCATCATGATCGTGCAGGGCCAGCGCAAGATCCCGGTCCAGTACGCCAAGCGCGTGGTGGGCAACAAGGTCATGGGTGGCCAGAGCTCCTTCCTCCCGCTCAAGATCAACTACTCCGGCGTCATGCCCGTAATCTTCGGCCAGGCGATCCTCCTCTTCCCGGCCCAGATCTTCTCGTACATCGGTGCGGGCTACGACATCAAGTTCCTCCGTGAGCTGTCGGCCAACCTGACCCGCGGCCACTGGATCTACTACACGGGCTACTCGCTCCTGATCCTCTTCTTCAGCTATTTCTGGGTGTCGGTCATGTTCAAGCCGATCCAGATCGCGGACGATCTCAAGAAGTACGGTGGCTACGTCCCCGGTGTCCGCCCCGGCGCGCCGACCGCGCAGTTCCTCGACTTCATCATGACGCGCCTCACGCTCGCTGGCGCGATCTTCCTCACCATCATCGCGGTTATCCCCGACTTCCTGTACTGGAACGTCAAGATCGACCAGCGCATCGCCTACTTCTTCGGCGGCACGGGTATGTTGATCACCGTCGGCGTCATCCTCGACACCATGCGGCAGATCGAGACCTTCCTCCTGCAGCGCCATTACGACGGCTTCCTGAAGAAGGGCCGTATCCGCGCCCGCAGCGCCAATCCGCAGGCCATGACCGGCGAAGCGCTCGCGACTGACGCGGTCATGAAGATCGTCTGGCCGATGCTCGGGCTATTCTCGCTCGGCCTTGCGATCTGGGCCTACCGCGTTCTCAGCGCGAAATAGTTCTTTACTCCGGTGGCCGCAGCCGCCAATTTCGACCTCTTTTCTCGTAGTGGCGCTGTCGCCAAAACGAAACTTGTATTGCTTGGTTCGCCGGATTTGCACGCAGAGCTGATGAACCAAGCCCGTTCTTTGCACCTTGAGCACGTCTCTCCTCACCGCCTGAAAGGGCCGGAGATTTCGCGCCGCGCCGGCTCTGCCGCTGCGGAAGAAGCGACCACGATCGCGCTGATGCGCCGCTGGTTCTTCACGCGTAAACCTGATGCGGGCTTTGTCCTCACGGACTTCCCGGCTACGCTGCTCCAAGCTAAAGTATTCGACGAATGGCTCGAAGTCCGCGACGAAAACCTCGCCGCGGTCATCGCTGCTCCCGGCTCGCCTGAGGCGGTCGTCGATCACTATCGCACCCTCGGTCTTCTCGCGAAGGCCATCGCCGCATGACGGTCCCGATCAAAGATAAAGACGGGATCGCCCGGATGCGCGAGGCGTGCGCCATTGCTGCCACGGTACTCGAAGGGCTGAAGCCCCTCGTGAAGCCCGGCATCACTACGCAAGACTTGGAAGAAGCTGGCCGCGACGCGATCGCCCGGCTGGGCGCTCGCAGCGCCTGTTTCGGTTATCAGCACGGTTCCCGCCGCTACCCGGCGCACACCTGCATCTCGGTCAACGAGGAAGTGGTCCATGGCATCCCGTCATTTCGACGCGTGTTGCGCGAGGGCGATATCGTTTCTCTCGATATCGTCGTCTGGTATAACGGTTATGTCGGCGACAACGCCTTCACCGTCCCAGTGGGCCCCGTTTCCCCGGCGATTCAGAAACTCCTCCGCGTGACCCGCGAGGCCCTCGATATCGGCATCCGTCAGGCTCTGGTCGGCAATCGCATCGGCGATGTGTCGGCCGCGATCCAGACCTTTGTCGAAGCCAATGGCTATAGTGTCGTCCGCGACATGGTCGGCCACGGCGTCGGGGTCTCGATGCACGAGCCGCCCGAGATTCCAAACTTCGGCAAGCGCGGCACCGGCGAAAAGATCAAGCCGGGCATGACCCTCGCGATCGAGCCGATGGTGAATATGGGAGGCTATAAGACGAAGACATTGTCCGATGGCTGGACAATCGTCACCGCCGACCAGTCGCCCTCCGCGCACTTCGAGCACACGGTGCTCACCACGGATCGTGGGCCGGAAATATTGACTGTACCGCGCGCCCTCGCTGCTCAAGCGCCCGCCTGATTTTTCATTTTCTAAACTCTCTCAACACTAAACTCTCACCTAAAACACCATGCCTCGTCTCCTCGGCGTAGAAATCCCCGCGAAGAAGAAAGTCTCGTACTCGCTCCGTTATATTTACGGCATCGGCCCGCAGCGCGCCGATCAAGTCGTCAAAGAAGCCGGCCTTGACGCCAACATGCGCGCTCAGGACCTCACGGAAGAGCAGCTCAACAAGATTCTCCACATCATCACCGACCACAAGTGGGTCGTTGAGGGTGACCTCCGCCGCGAGATCGCCGGCAACCTGAAGCGTCTTCAGGCCGTTAACTGCTACCGTGGCGTCCGCCATCGTCGCAGCCTGCCCGTCCGTGGTCAGCGCACCAGCACCAATGCTCGTACCCGCAAGGGCCCGCGCAAGACCGTTGGCGTCACCAAGGCGAAGGAAGTCTAAACTATCACGCCCATGTCCGAAGAAAAGTCCGCTCCGAAGAAAGAGAAGCCCGCGAAGGTCGCCGCCCCCGAGGGCGCTGCTCCCGCCGAGAAGAAGGCCAAGGCCCCCAAGGCCGCTGCTCCTGCCGCTGAAGGCGCCGCTCCCGCGGCCGCTCCGGTTGCTGCCGCTGCTCCCGAGAAGCCCGTCGAGCTCGTTGGTGGCGTTGCCCGCCAGCCCACGGCCGAAGAGCTCCTGAAGGAAGAGATTGGCGCGATCAAGGTCCGCAAGGCCAAGGGTTCGAAGAACGTCACTTCGGGCATCGCCAACGTCCTCGCCTCTTTCAACAACACGATCGTCTCGATCACCGACCAAAAGGGTCAGGTCATCGCGTGGTCCTCCGCCGGCAAGTGCAACTTCCGCGGTTCCCGCAAGTCCACCGCCTACGCCGCGCAGGTCGTCGCTCAGGACGCCGCCCGCAACGCGATGTCGCACGGCCTCAAGGACGTCGTCATCCGCGTCTCCGGCCCCGGCCTCGGCCGCGACAGCGCCATCCGCGCCCTCCAGGCCATCGGCCTCGAGATCGTCACGATCATCGACGTCACCCCGATCCCGCACAACGGCTGCCGTCCGCGCAAGCGTCGTCGCGTCTAATTAAGTCGCAAGGGACCAGATCCGGGCCGCCGGGAATTAAATATATCCCGCGGCGCGTCAATCGACCCTTGTCCCTTCCATTTAACTAATACTCACACTTTAATCTACATTCACCATGGCTCGTTATACCGGCCCCACCACCCGCATCAGCCGCCGCTTCGGCCAGCACCTGCTTGGCTCCGGCAAGGCGCTCGAGCGCCGCGGTTATCCCCCAGGCCAGCACGGTCCCAAGTCCCGCCGCAAGCTCTCCGAATACGCCGTTGGCCTCAACGAAAAGCAGAAGCTCCGTTACATCTACGGCCTGCTCGAGCGCCAGTTCCGTCGCGTGTTCGAGATCGCCAAGCGCGAGCGCGGCGTCACCGGTGAGCGCTTCCTGCAGCTCCTCGAGACCCGCCTCGACAGCACCGTGTACCTGCTCGGTCTCGCCAAGAGCCGCGCCGCTGCCCGCCAGTTCGTCAATCACGGTCACGTCCGCGTCAACGGCCACAAGGTCGACATCGCGAGCTACAACGTGCAGGCCGGCGATGTCATCGACATCAAGAACACTCCCGCCTCCCGCCAGATGGCCACGCGCCAGCTCGAGGAGAACCGCATCCGCAACGTCCCCGGCTGGCTGACCCTCGAGGCCGACCAGTTCAAGGCGACCGTCGTGCGTCTCCCGACGCGCGAAGAGATGACGCAGGACATCAACGAGCAGCTGATCGTCGAGTTTTACTCGCGCTTCTGATATTTGTTCGGACAACCTCAATATCCTCTACACTCATTGCCATGCCCAAACGTCTCGGAAAGTTCGAACTCCCGTCCAAGCTGACCAAGGTTGAGGAAGGCGCCACCTCCACTTACGCCAAGTTCATCGCCGAGCCTTTCGAGGCCGGCTATGGCCACACCATTGGCAACTCCCTGCGCCGCGTGCTCCTCAGCTCCATCGAGGGCGCCGCGATCTCGTCGATCAAGATCGACGGTGTGAATCACGAGTTCCAGTCCATCGATGGCGTCGTCGAAGATGTCACCGACATCGTCCTCAACCTGAAGAAGATCCTCATCGTTTCCCAGAAGCGTGAGACGATCACCCTCCAGGTCCGCGCCAGCAAGGCCGGCTCCGTCACCGCCGCCGACATCCAGGCGGATTCCAACATCTCCATCGTCAATCCCGATCAGGTCATCTGCACCCTCGACTCGAAGAAGTCCTTCGAGGCCGAGATCGAGATCAAGACCGGCCGCGGCTACTATCCCGGCGAGCAGAACAAGAAGGAAGAGCAGGCCATCGGTGTTATCCCGATCGACTCGCTGTTCTCGCCCGTGAAGCTCGTCAAGTACTCGGTCGAAAACACCCGCGTCGGCCAGATCACCGATTACGACAAGCTCATCCTCGAGATCTGGACGGACGGCCGCATCACTCCGGACGACGCCCTCAAGCAGTCAGCCTCGATCCTCAAGCACCACCTCGACGTGTTCGATCGCGTCTCCGAGGAGGCCTACGAGTTCGAGAGCCAGCAGTCCGAGGTCAGCGAAGAGCAGAACAAGCTCCGCAAGCTCCTCAACATGTCGGTCAACGAGATCGAGCTCTCCGTCCGCGCGGCGAATTGCTTGAACAACGCCAACATCACCACGGTCGGTGAGCTCGCGATGAAGACCGAGCAGGAGATGCTCAAGTACCGCAACTTCGGCAAGAAGTCGCTCAATGAAATCAAGGAGAAGCTCGAGGCCCTCGGCCTTTCGCTCGGCATGAAGTTCGACGAGCGCCTCCTCGATTCGAAGAAGGAAGTCTAAGTCTTATACGACTTTCGCTCGATGATTCCCGATTGGCCTCGGTCAGTCGGGAATCTCTGCCTCTAGGCAACGTCGTCAGTCGTAAATCAAAAACCGTAAATCCACTTTCGTCTCTCGCGCCGTCCGCGCCGCCCTACGCTGCGACCGGATTGCCGATCGGGAGACGGTCTAAAACAACACTACCATGCGTCACGGAAAACACCACGCCTCCCTCGGCGTCACCGTCGAGCATCGCCGCGCGATGCTCTCCAACCTCGCTGCCGCGCTCATCACGCACGGCCGCATCCAGACCACGCTCACGAAGGCCAAGGCTCTTCGTCCCTTCATCGAGAAGGTGATCACCAAGGCCAAGCAGGCCGGTGCCGTCGCCCGCGTCGAAAAGGGTGGCAAGCAGCTGCTCGCGCCCCGCGCGCTGCACCTCCGCCGCCTCGCTCTCGCCGATGTGCGCGATGAGGATGCCGTCACCAAGCTGTTCAACGAGACCTACAAGGAATTCGCGAACCGCGCCGGTGGCTACAGCCGCATCTACAAGCTCGGGCCGCAGCGTCTCGGCGATGCCGCCGAGATGGCGATCATCGAGTTCGTGAAGGCCGATGACCCGGGCTACAAGAAGTCCAAGGGCAAGAAGGCCGCGAAGGGCAAGAAGGCGAAGAAGACCGAGGCTGCTCCGGCTGCGGAAGCCGCTCCCGTCGCTGAGGCCCCCAAGGCCGAAGGCGAAGCGAAGAGCTAAGCTCTCGTCTCAGTCGCATTTACACTCACGCGCCGAAGGGAAACCTTCGGCGCGTTTTCTTTTTTTCATCTGGGAGCCGCCGGCGCCCTCGCCGGCCTGACTTGGAGTGTCTTATTGGGGACGCGGCGCCCCCGCCGCGTTCAGCCCCTAGAAACGCCACGCGAGCGCACCGCATCTCCAAATGCCTCCTTGCACCTCATCTACTGTCCACCGCTGTCGCTATAATCATCCACGCTTGCGACCCGGCGCGTTCTGTATTCCGCTCCGCGTCGATGCGCCTACCCCTTCTGCTCCGGCTGGCATCGCTTTTCCTGCTGCTCGCGGTTGCTCGCGCCGCTGCGCCCGATCCATTTCCCGGCACTGGCCGCAAATGGATCCAAGTGCGTTCGCCGCATTTCGAAATCTACAGCGCCAGCGCCGAGTGGGCTGCACGTGATCAGCTCTATCATCTTGAGGTGTTGCGCGCACTCTTCCTCGGTACGTTCAAGCTTGTCGAGCGGCGGCCGCTCGAGATCACGGTATTCGATTTCGAGTCGGACCGTGACTTCAAGGCGTACAAGCCCGCCGCCTATCGAGAGAACGAGTTCTTCGCCGGCTTCTATCTGCCCGGACCCGACCGCGCCGTCATCACGATGGCGAATCGCGGCGAGATCGCCGACAACCGTCAGCTCATCTTCCACGAGTATGTGCACCACCTCTTCCGCGTCACGGAGGAGCAGCCGCCGACGTGGTTCAACGAAGGCATGGCCGACCTCTTTTCTTCCATCGAAATTGAGGGCAAGAATGTGATTATCGGAAAAGCCCGTGCGTCACGTATCCGCACGCTGCAGAATGAGAAGCTCCTCCCGCTCGAGTCGGTGTTTGCGACCGATCATACTTCGGCGATCTACACTGCGGCCGCGGGCGAGACCGGCGTCTTTTATGCCGAGTCATGGGCGTTGATTCACTATCTCCGTTTCGGGCTTTCCGATCTGCCTCCAGCCAAGATCGACGAATTTCTTCGCATTGCAGGATCCCGTCAGGCCGCCACCAATCCCGCAATTGTGCGAGACGCCTGCCAGAGATGCCTCGGCCTCGACTACGGCGAGCTATCAAAGCGACTTGATCGCTATGTGAGTTCGGGCGAGTACCGGGCGCGCAAGACCACGTTGCCTACAGTCGACGACGAAAAGACCTACACCTCGCGCGTCGTGCCCGCTGATGAAATCCGCCTGCGCCTCGCGGAGCTGACGTTGCGCGTCAACAAATCCGCCGACGGAAAGCTTCTGCTCCTCAGCGCCGCCGAGAAAAATCCGAACGACCCGCGCCTACTCGAAGTGCTCGGCACCGCTGCGATGTTCGAGGGCGATCAAGGCCGCGCCCGCGACCGCTGGCAGCAGGCAATCGACGCGGGCTCGACCAACCCCGCGATCTATCACGAGCTCGCGCAGATGGAAGATCGTCAGCTCTTCCGCTCCTTCGATTTCTACTATGAGATGCCCGACGACACCGCGGCGCGTCTCCGCAAGCTCCTGCACCGCTCCATCGAGATCGCCCCGGGCCAATCCGCCGCCTACGAGACCCTCGCTTGGGTCGAAGCCACGGCGCGCGAGCCCGTCCCCGCCAATGTGCTCCTCGTGCAGGAGCATTTCAATCAGGTCAAAAACGGTCCGCGCACCATGCTTGCGCTCACGATGGTCCGGGTGCACCTGAAGCAAAACGACGCCGCTCTAGGCATGCTTACCCAGCTCGATCAAATGGAGCCCGATCTGTCCACCGCCCGCGCCGCTGAGGTCGTCCGCGCCAAACTCGAAGGCCGCCCCGTGCGCCGCTTGCCCGGCAACACCCCAGTGAGACGGAGCGGTCCCGACGTGAAGGTCGCGCCGACCAAGATCGCCCCGCCGCCAATTCAAGTCCCCGCCAAACCGTAAGGCTCCCATGCCTCGGCCAAGTCTTGCCGAGCGGCCCACTTTTCGGCTCATGGAAAGCATGCGTCCACGCTGCTGCTTTGTTCTCGTGCTGTGCTTGCTCGGGTTGCGCCCGCTGGTGGCCAAGGAAGAAACTTGGCGGAAGCTCTCCACGCCTGAGTTTACCTTGCTGACGTCACTCGCCGAAAAGGATGCGACACGTTGGACCAAGGAGTTTGCCCAGTTCGTCGCCGCGTTGCGCGATCACTTTCACTACAAGGGGGCGCTGCCTCCCTTGACGATGGTCGTGTTTGCGAAGACCGCCGATTTCGAGCGCTTCCGACCGCTCCGCGCCGATGGCAAGCCGGAGGAGGTTGATGGGTTCTTTTATCGTCATGGTTCCTGGTCCGTCGCGGGCCTCAGCGGTACGACGCTCAGCGACGAGGCGAAGCGCATCATCCTGCACGAGGGCGTGCACTGGTTCCTGAGTCAGATCGACCCGCCGAATCCGGTATGGCTCGAGGAGGGCATGGCGGAGGTGTTCTCCACATTTACGACCCGCAAAGACAAGGCCGAGTGGGGTCAGCCGATCGGCGACCACGTGGCGCTGCTCAATCTCTCCAAGCCGCTTCCGCTCGAGCGGCTGCTTTTTACCGGGCACAGCGATCTTTTCGGCGACGACTCCCTGCATACTAGCATGGTGTACGCGGAGTCGTGGGCGTTTGTGCACTTCATGATCTTTGGGCAGAAAAATATCCCGACGACCGCGATGGCTGACTACTTCGACGCGCGGCGAAAAGGGCAGCACCCCGACGAGGCCTTTCATGTGGCATTCGGCAAAACCTACGCCGAGATGGACAAGCTCCTCGCGCGCTATCTGAGCGACGGCAAATACTACATGCACAGCCAGCCGCTGGCGGCATTGCCAGAGATCGCTGTCGCGCCCGCGTCGCCCGCCGAAGTCGATCTCGCGCTCGGCCGACTGGCGCTGGCTGCTCGTCGCCGCGATGTGGCCGCGGCGCGCGCGCGCAGTTACATCGCCGCGGCCTCCGCTGATCCTCGCGGTCACGAATTGCTCGGCGATGTCTATGATCAAAACGATCACGCGGAAGAAGCGAAAGCCGAGTACGAGCTTGCCGTGCAATTGGGGACGAAGGACTTCGAACCCTACTTCGATCTCGCGCAGCGTGAGCACAGCGAGGCGATGGAGCAGGGAGCGGAGTCGCTCAGCTCTACCGCGTCGCGACGCATCGCCAACCGCTACGAGCAGGTCATCAACTTGAATCCGCGCTACCGTCCGGCTTATCAGAATCTCGCCGGCGTGCTCGGTGTCGTGGAGCCATGGAGTGACGAGGATCGGAAGTTCGTCGAATTCGGCCTCCAGATTTTTCCCGACGATGCAATGCTGCAGCTCGGCGCCGCGCTGCTCACCTATCGTGCCGGCGATCACGTGAAGGCCCACGCGCAACTCGATGCGGTCCTCGCCATCACGGACGGCCTGTCAGGGAAAACCAAAGCCTATGCCCGCCAAATCGAGTCCATGTGGCAGCAGCAGGAGATCATCAACCGCATCGAAACACTCACCAATGAGGAGAAATATCCCGAGGCTATCGCCTTTGTCGAAGACAGCCTGAAGCAAAACCTCGACTCGCGCCTGCGTTTTCAACTCGTGCGCATGAAGACTACGCTGCGCACGGAATTTGCCTCGAAAAACGTCAAGGACGCCCTCGATGATCGCCGATTTGCCGATGCGCGCCGGGCGCTTGAGGAATACATGAAGTTGGACATACCTGCGGCGATGCGCGCTCAGGCAAAAGCCACGCTGGCCAAGCTCGATGAGCAGAAGCTCGGCTTGGAGAAAGCCGAAAGCGAGCGATGAGCGTGACCATTCCGGAGCTTGAATCGCTTAGGCGTGCAACATGGCGTGCGATCCGAGCCGGGCTGATTCTGGCCCTAGCGCCGCTGCTGACCACCGCGGCCGAAACATGGCGCAAAGTGGTGGCGCCCGAGTTCACTCTCATAACGTCGCTCTCCGAGCGTGAGGCGCAAGAATGGGCCGGAGAGTTTGCGCAATTCACCGTGGCGCTCCGAGCGCAACTACGCATCACCGATCAGCTGCCGCCGCTGACCATTGTCGTTTTTGCCCGCAATAGCCAATTTGAGGGCTATCGGCCGCTGGGCGAAAACGGCAAGGCGAAGGACGTCGGAGGATTTTTCTATCGCTCTGGCTCATGGGCAGTGGCCGGCATGGGCGGTTCGTGGTCGAACGAGGAAAACCGCCGAACCTTTTTGCACGAAGGAGTTCACTGGTTTGTCAATCGGACGGATCGCACGTATCCAGTTTGGTATGACGAGGGTCTGGCCGAAGTGTTTTCCACCTTCGTCGTGCGGGACAAGGAGGCTCAGCTGGGTCGCGCGATCGATCGCCACCCTCGGCTCTTGCACACCACGCCGCCGATGCCGGTCGAGCGCTTGTTGCGCGTGCGGCATGAGGATCTCTTTGTCGACACCCACTTCACGGAAGTCGTGTATGCCGAATCGTGGACCCTGGTGCACTACCTGCTTTTTGGCCGTCATGAGATTTCGGATACGGCGATGAATGATTATTTGTCGGCCAAACCTACCGCGCCGTCGGACGAGGCGGCGTTTCGGGCGGCATTCGGGCTGAATTTTGCCGAGATGGACAAGCGCCTCGCCCAGTATCTGTCGGGCGGTAGATATTTGATCTACCATCGTGCGTTGGCCGTGCTGCCAACGTTGACGGTGAAAGCAGCTTCGCCGGCGGAGGTGGAGTTGGCCTTGGGGCGACTGGCGCTCGGCTCGCGGCGTAGCGCGCTCGCTCGCGCTCACGCCGAGACTGCCATTGCCGCAGCGCCGACCGAGCCCTTCGCGCACGAACTCATGGCGGCGATTTGCTCAAGCGATGGTCCGCAGGCGCGTGTGCGTGCGGAACTGGGGCGCGCGGTCGAGTGTGGTTCGACGGACTTCCGGACCTACTTCGATTTGGCCCAGATTCAGTACAGTGATAATACGGGAGGAGGACCGAACGCATTGGACTCGGTAGCGGCGCGACAGATCGCTGATGGCTATAACCGTACCATCGAACTCAACGCCGCCTTTCTGCCTGCTTATCAGAATCTCGCTGGGGTGCTGAGCGGAATCGACTCGTGGACCGCAGCAGACCGGATGAATATCCTGAGTGGGCGAAAGCGATTTCCGGATGACGTCATGTTGAAGGTGGCGGAGGCGCTTCTTGTCTATCGTGACGGCGATCGCACTCGCGCCCGCGGATTACTTGGCGCCTTACTCACCGAATTGGACGTGAAAGGGGGTCCGGCTCGCACTTTCGCTCATCGCCTCGACGAAGGCTGGCTCCACCAAGAGATCGTCGAGCGCATCGATACCCTGTTGAAAGGTGAGCAGTTCGCTGACGCCGTGGCCTACATCGACGAGCAACTCTCCCGAGGTGTCGAGCCGAACCTGCGCCGCCAGCTCGTCCCGATGCGCACCGATCTTCGCGCCGAGATCTTGAGTCATCGCGTCGATGGCGCTCTGGCGGAAAAGCACTGGGCCGACGCCCGTCGCGCGATCGCCGAGTACCTCGCTCTCGATTTATCTCCCAAGCTGAAAGCCCAGATGCAGTCCACGCTCGATCAGCTCGACGCGGAAAATCTCGGTCTGGAAAACGGCCCGGTTCACAGATAGGCGATAAGGCGTGATCCAGCCTCACGCTCTTCTGCTGCGCCGCGCCTGTGTATTCCTGTTGCTGTCGTGTCCGCTCTGGGCGGCGTCGAAGCCGAAGCCATCGACTCCGCCCCCGGCAGCGCCCCCGCCCGCTGCGGCCAAAGAGCAACCGCGCAGCCAGATGCTGGAGGTGAAAGCCCCGGCTTTCACGGTTTACACCGACGCTTCGCCGGAAATCGCCCTCTCGTGGGCGCGCGAGTTCGAGCTCTACCGCGTGACAGTGCAGGCGCTCTGTGGGGTCAACGACGAGCAGCTCTTGCCGCTTAACGTGCTGGCCTTTTCCAAGCAGGCCGCGTTTCAGCGCTTTGTCGCGCTGTCCTCCGGCTCACAGGCGGCTCAGGTGATGCAGATTGACTCGGCCGCGATGAAGCACCTGCCCGTGATTGCGCTCGCGCTCGAACAGCTCAACGGGCTCGCCTACCTCCGACTGCGCATCGCTGCGACGAGTTGGATCATGGAGTCCGGCGAACCGCCGCTCGATCCTTGGGCGCGCGAAGGTCTGGGCGTGATGTTCTCTACACTGAAGCTCGACGGCGACAACTCGATCCTCGGGCAATCGGTCCCGGAGGTCACGGCGCAGCTCGCCAAGTTGCAGCTCATCCCCACGGCGACGTTGCTGAGCTACAACGACGCCGATTTCGCGACGATGGGGACGAGCGGTGTCGCGAATCAGTTTGGCTTGCAGGCCTGGGCCACCGTGCGCGAGCTGACCGTCGGCGACGACCGCTGGCGCGGGATCAAGGCGCTGGAGGATTATCAGCTCCGGCTGGCGCGCCACGCCACGCGCGGCGAGGCGTTCAAGGAAGCCTTTGGCCTTACCCCCGAAGAGATGGATGAGCGTCTGCAGAAATTTATTACGGCGCCTCCGAGCAAGGGCGTGACGGTTTTCGCCGCTCCGCCGCCGCTCGACATCATCTTCGACATTCATCCTTCACCGCCGGGTGCGTCGGACCTCTACATCGGCGAAATGATGCTGCAGGGTGGCAAGAAGGGCCCAGCTCCGACTTATCTGGCCGCCGCGCACAAGGCCCTGCCGGACGACGTCCGCGTGGCGGAGATTGATTGGTTGAAAGCCGCGGGGGAAAACGACGCACCGGCGGCAATGGCCGCGCTGGACCGTGCGATCACGCTCGGCACGCGTAACTTTCGCCTGCGGCAGTTCCAAAGCGCAGTGCTCTTCGACAAAGCCGGGAAAAACATGGTGGGCTTCGACGGCGATCCCGAGGCTGCGCAAGCGGCAGCGAGCGCCATCATGGCATTTCTGGAGCTTAAGCCCAACTATGTCGCCGGCTACGAGCAGTTGGCTTTTCTCACGCCTTCACTCGCCCCCGGCGACAAATCGGTGCAGCGCTGGCTGAGCCGCGGACTTGAGGGGCCGTTGAAGGACGATCCGCTCACCCAGCTTGGATTCGCCGCGTGGCAATGGCGTGCAGGCGACCTCGATGCCGCAAAGAAAACGCTGTTGCGCGTCGTCGTGCTCACGAACGACGGCCCCGGTCAGGCTGCTCGCGGCTATCGCGACTGGCTCGACGTCCAGATCGAGGCTGCGCGTTCGCTGGCCGAAGTGCGCAAATGGATCGATACCGGCCGCGTACGCATCGCGGCCAAGACCTTCATGGCCATCCCCGGGCAACAAGTGACGAGCCGTACCCTGCGCGCCGATCTAGTCAGTCTGAGCAAGGAAGTCCGTGTCCTCGTCACGCTCGATGAGGCTCAGACCGCGTACGAAGACAAAAAGCAGGAATACGCCCTTAGTCTGCTCGACAAAGCAGACGAGCTAGAATCCCCCGAGCCGGTGAAGAAAAAGATCGCCGCTCTCCGCGCTGAGATCGCGGCGAAGCGCGTGCCATGAGGTGCCTTTCGGCAATTTTTTCGACTGTGAAGGATTTTTGTCTCTGACGTGCGACGCTGCCATATTGAACCCAGGCAGGTAGAGATTGATCCTTTGGAACGAGTGCGGCCACGATAGCGCATGGTCCTCCCTCTGCTGAAGAATTGGCTTAGTCGGCGAACTCTGGCGGTTTTATGTTTCTTTCTAACGGCATCGTTCGTGCCGGCTGCCGGCGAAATGAGGGAGCTCGATACTCCCTGCTTTCAAGTATACTCGGATGCGCGTGATTCGGATATTTTAGCGTGGTCGAAGCAATTCGAGCGTTATCGCAGCACGGTAAAGTCTCTCTGCGGGCTGCGAGACGAGGAGGTGCTGCAGCTCTCAGTGCTGGCCTTCGCCAAGGAGGACGCGTTTATGAAATTGGTCCCCGGGTCCGAGAACGTGCACAACATGACGGTGGCGTTTTTTTATCTCTATGCCGACCATGAGCCCACGCTGGCCCTCGCTTTGGACAAGGCAGGAAGCGCGGCCCGATATCGGCAGAATGTCGCCGCGGCCAATTGGATCATTGGATCGATGGAGCCCTATTTCGATCCGTGGTTACTCCATGGTCTGACAAATCTCTTTTCGACCCTGGACATCACGGGAGACCGCGCGTCGATCGGTACCGTACCTCCGACGCTCGATGTCGCGGGCATGAAGCGCCACACGGTTTTGATGGCGGACATGCTGCAGGCGCGGCACGAGCAATTCACCTCGCTTCAGGATCTCGTGCGAACCGAACTGTTTGAGGACTACACGTGGGCCGTAGCACAAGAACTCTTCCTCAAGGATGGCTGGCACGGCTTGCAGCGGGCCATCGATTATCAGGCCCGCGTGGCTCGGGGCGAAGCACGACCGGCGGCCTTCAAAGCGGTCTTTGGCTTGAGCCCGGCAGAGATGGATGCGCGCATTAAGAAGGGACTTTCAGGCGGCTTCTCCGCATCAATCTACGTGCCGGCTGCGCCCAAGCCAGCGGACGCTGTCTTTGTGCAACGTCAAGCCGACCACGCGGCCGCCGCGACAATCATGGGGCAGCTTTTGAACGCACGAGGAAGGCCGGATTTGGGGCGATCATACTTCCAGAAAGCAAGGGAAGCGAATCCCGACTCCCTGCGGCTGGCCGAAGCGGAATGGCTGCAAGGGGTACAGGAGCGAAATCAAGACGGTGCCGAAACTGCGCTCGCCCACGCGGTGGCGCTAGGCTCGAAAAACTACCGGGTGCAGCAGGCGTGGGTACAGGTGCTATTTGATCGCGCGATGGCTGGTGCGAGCAGCGGCTTTGAACTCGATCCCGCGCTGTGTGCGCAGATGACAACGGTGCTCGACGAGATACTCGCGCGAAAGCCGAACTACACGCGCGGCTACTCGATCTATGCCGTCGTGGGCGCATCTCTGCCGCCCGATCCGAAAGTGGTCACCGTACTGCAGCGTGGACTGGATGGGCCGATGAAGGATGACCCTTTGCTCAAGATTGGTATCGCCGCATCTGAATGGCGCGCCGAGCGCAACACGGAGGCGCGCAATCGGCTCGATGCGGTGGAATTGCCGAGCGATGCGAATCGGGTGGTGCGTGGTTTCAAAGCTTGGCTGGATTCGCAATTGGCCGCGGCGGAGCTGGCCGCCTCGGTTCGCAAGGCGCTCGACGAAGGCCAGATTCCGACTGCGATGACGGGGTACGCTCAGATCGAGGGACGACCGGTAGCCAATCCTGCGCTTAAGAAACAGATCGGCGCTCTGAGGCGCGAGATCGATGGCCACAAGCTGCTTGATCGTGCCGAGCAATTTATCCGTGACGGGTCAGTTGCGGATGGGCGCTCATTGATCGAAGATCTTGTATCGCATTCGGTGGAGCCATCGGTGCAAAAGCGCGCCGGAGAGATTTTGGCTCGCACGGCTGCGAAATAAGGAGCGCGATGCTCTGTCGATGACAAAGCCCACCGATCTTGACGTTAAGCCGGAAATCGCGACCGCGCTCACCGCCGGCCGTCCCGTCGTTGCGCTCGAGTCGACGCTCATCACGCATGGCTTGCCGTGGCCAGCGAATCTGGAGACGGCGCGCGCGATGGAGGCGGCGGTGCGTGCGAGTGGGGCGGTGCCGGCGACGATTGCTGTGCTGGGCGGAAAGATCACGGTCGGTCTGAGCGAGGCTGAGTTGGAGCGATTGGCGAAGTGTCCCGCGGGCACGGTGCGCAAATGTTCGCGGCGCGATTTACCGATCGCCGTGGCGCGTCGCGAGGACGCCGCTACGACCGTGGCCGGCACGATGATCGTGGCGCACATGGCCGGTATCCGGGTTTTCGCGACGGGCGGCATTGGCGGCGTGCATCGCGGAGCGCCTTTTGACGTGTCGGCAGATTTGCTGGAGCTGGGCCGCACGCCAGTGGCGGTGGTGTGCTCCGGCGCGAAATCGATTCTCGATCTGCCGCTCACGCTGGAGGTGCTGGAAACGCAGGGCGTGCCCATCGTGGGGCTCGGCACCGATACACTGCCGGCTTTCTACGCGCGCAGCAGTGGACTGCCGGTGGATGTGAGCATCGCGACGCCGCGCGAGGCGGCTGAGATCGTCGCGGCTGCAGATCGGCTCGAGGCGCAGCATGGCGTGCTCGTCACCGTGCCGGTGCCAGAGGCAGATGCACTCGCGCCGGAGGTCATGGAGAAAGCGATCCGCACCGCGACTGCCGAGGCTGACGCGCAAGGCGTCCATGGCAAAGCGGTGACGCCCTTTCTGCTTAAATGCGTGGCCGAACTCACTGGCGGCGAGTCCCGCCGCGCAAATGTCTCGCTGCTCGTCAACAATGCCCGCACCGCGGGCCTGATCGCGATGGAGTTGGCGAAGATTCCGATGACCCGTTGATGCGGCCAGTCACAAAGACAGCCAGATGACGACCTTGGCTACTTCGATCAGCTTACCGTCGGCCGGCTCGCCGGCATAGCGGTCGTTTCTCTTGTCCGCCTCGCGCTTCTTCTCCCACTCGCGTTGGAGGCGTTCACGAGTCGCGTCATCGGCGTCGGCTGGGATGGGCGGAGGTGCTGGTTGCCAGCCGCGTTGATGGTATGCGTAGAGGTAACCTGAGCCGGTTTTCTCGGCCGTCTGCATGCCGACGTACACCAGCACCGTGCCGGTCTTTTCATCGATAACTGGCAGGGAAATGGTGAGAAAACCGCGGGCCGATGGGTCGTCCTTTTTCCACTGCTCCCATTTGCCCCCATCTTCTCCGAAATATTTCATGAACGTCTCGCCGTCGTCGACGATGTAGCCGGCTTTTTCGTCGGAGGCGATATCGATGGCGCGCGGCGCGTCGTTGGCGGCGATGAGGTCCTTGATGAGGGCAGTGGAATCGCAGCGCTCGATTTCGAGATTTTTGGCGGAGTATTTGACGAACTTTTCCTGCGTCGCGGCATCCTCGTCGGTGAATGATCGATAGGTGCCGGTGCGTGCGCGAACGACGCGGTACCCGTCGGCCGGTTTGAACAATTCCAAGATACGCGGCAGCAACTCGCGATCGGTATCGCTCAAAGCTTCGGGTGCGGCACGCAGGGCGACGCACGTGAAAAGGAGAGCCAGCGCGAACCGCGCCGCGAAGAAGGGGAGGGGCTTTGTCACGGGTGAACTCGGATCGCCCCGAACAATATAGGCCATCGGCCGGCTGTCCATCCGCGGTTGCGCAAATCAAATCATCCCCACGCGCGTCGTCCGCGAGCGAGGTGCGCCCCAAGGGGCTCTCTAGCGAGGCTCAGGTCTGATGCGCTGGTTCGCCCCGGCTTGGCTCGGAGCTACGCGGCCCAAAGACCGCATGATCGAGCGACCAGCGGCCCGCGCCCGAGATGAGCACCACCACGAGGAGAAACAGCACGAGCGCAGAAAACTCGAGTGACTGCCCCATCGCGAAGAGTCCGTCGGTGCGGTGCACGAAAAACACCGCGCCAGCGAGAATCGGGATTTGAATCGCCGCTGCGATGCGCGTGAAAAAGCCGATCGTGAGCAGCGCGCCGCCGATGAAGTGCGCGAGCATGACATAGTGCAGCATCAGGCCGGTCGTGAGCCACGGCTGACCGCTGCGCTGCAGGAGATCGATGAAGTACCCGGTGGACGTATTGGTGATGAGGAGCAGGCCGCGGGCAAGCAGACCGAGGCCGAGGTAGATGCGGACGCAATCGAGCCAGATCTCGCGGCGCGATTCCGCCCACGCGACGAGTTCGTGGGACGACTTGAGCATGGGAACCTCCTGTTGCGGTTTGGGGTACGCCGGGCGGGGTTGTCCGGCGCGCTGGCCCAAAGGATAAGAGAGGAAATGGCGGGCGTCAAACGGCGGCGCCTCTTCCGCATTGCCCGCCGCGGGGGCGGACGCACACTCGACCGACCTTGCCGACCGAGCCGCCTGTCATCGCTTATCTGTTCACCACGTTTCCGAAGTCCACGGAGACGTTTCTGCAGCGCGAAATCATCGCCATGAAGGCGCGCGGCGTGCGGCTGAAGATTTACTCGCTGTGGGGCGGTGGCGGGACGTTTCGCGGGCTGCCAGTGGAGAGTTTCAATAAATGGAAACTCCTCACGCTCATCTGGATGATTCCGTACGAGTCGTGGCGGCGGCCCGAGGTTCTGAAAGAATTACTGCGGGGACTCGCATCGCGCCGCGCCCCGGCATGGCTCAATTTTTGGGAAAACATGCTCGGGGCCGGCTTCGCCTGCCTGTGGGCCGGTAAGTGGCGTAAAGACCGCCCCGCCCACGTGCATGCCGCATGGGGTGGGGCGCCCGCTACGGCGGCGTGGCTGCTCTGGCGGCTCGATGGCCATCGCTACAGTGCGGCGGCGCACGCCTACGACATCTACGAGCACGGCGGCGACTGGTGGCTTGATGAAAAACTCGGCCCGGCGGCCTTCGTGCATACGTCCACTGAAATGGGTCGCAAGGCCCTGATCGCGCGCGGCCTCGCGCCGGAAAAAATCATCTGCATCCGCCGTGGCCTCGATCGTTTGCCGACGATGAAATCGCTGCGGGCCTCACGCGCGCCGCTCCATCTGCTGTGTGTCGCGCGTTTGGTTGAGAAGAAGGGTCTCGACCACCAGCTCCGCATCTACGCGGCGCTGCAGGCCGCCGGCGTGGAGTTTTCCGCGCGCATCGTGGGCGAGGGCCCGCTACGGCAGGACTTGGAGCGGCTCGCGGGCCAGCTCGGCATCGCGGCGGATGTGACCTTTACCGGGCACCTGCCGCAGCACGAAGTCTGGACGCAGCTCGAGTGGGCGGACGTGCTGCTGCACACGGGCGTGGTTGCGCCGAGCGGCGACCGCGATGGCCTGCCCAATGTGATTCCCGAGGCGATGTCGATCGGCACCCTAGTCATCACCTCGCCCATCGCGGCCACGACTGAAGCGGTCACGCACGGAGTGTCGGGTCTCGTGGCGACGGTCGACGCGAAGGACGATTGGGTGAGCGCACTGCGCCGGCTCAGTACAGACGACGCGTTTGCCGAGAAACTGCGCGCAGCGGCGCGACGCTGGGTTGAGGAAAATTTCGATGCGCATCGCAACGCGGGCCGCCTGCTGGAGCAATTCGAGCGCGTGATGGCCCAGCCCGTGATGCAGCCCCTCGTCGAGCCGAAGGCGTCATGATCTACTTCGACGTCACCAAGGCGAGTGCGAGCGGCCACCACTCGGGGCTGCAGCGCGTGAGCCAGCGTCTCGCCGATGAACTCGGCAACGCGGTGACCCCGGTGAGCTGGAAGACGTGGAACCGCACGCTCGGCGCTAACGACTGGTGGCTCACCTGTGAACTGTTTTCCGAAGAAGAGCGTCCCGGTCTCACCGAGTGGCTTGCGTCGAGCCCGGGGAAAAAGGCGGCGATCTTTCACGATGCGATTCCCCTGCGTTGGCCGCACATCACGTGGCCGCACAGCGTGGCACGGCATCCGGGCTACATGAAACTGCTCGCGCGCTTCAATCACGTATGGGCCGTGTCCGAGACGAGCCGCACCGACCTGTTGGGGTTCTGGCGCTGGATGGATTTTGCCACGGTGCCCCCGGTCGAGGTCGTGCACTGGGGCGCTGATTTCACGCGCGGTGCGCGCGTGCAGAGTCGCGCCATGCCGACGGGAAAGAGCCTCGTGTGCGTCGGCATCCTCGAACCGCGCAAGAATCAGGCGCTGCTCCTCGATGCGGCGGAAGCGCTCTGGCGCGAAGGGCTCGATTTCGAGCTGCACCTCGTAGGGCGCGTGAATCCACACTTCGGTGCGCCGCTGGTCGCGCGCATCAAGTCGCTGCAGAAATCCTTTCGCGGACTTCACCATCACGTCGGCGCGGACGACGCGACGCTTGCACGGCTCTACGAGGGTGCCCGTGCGACGGTGTTTCCCACCGTAGCGGAGGGCTGTGGCTTGCCCGTGCTCGAATCGCTCTGGATGGGCCTGCCCTGCGTGTGCAGCGACTTGCCGGTGCTGCGCGAAATCACGACAGGTGGAGGATGCGTGACGGCGAAAGTCGACGACCGCCGTGCCTGGACCGAGTCATTGCGCCGCGTGCTGACCGATGACGCGCTCATCTCGCGCCTCGCGAACGAGGCAACGACACGGGCGCTGCCGACGTGGGCTGGCGCGGCGCAGGAGTTGTGCGCGGCACTGAGCTGAGCCCGAAGAGAGCGCTCAGAGCTTCTTCACCGCGTACGCGAGAGCGTCCGCGATCTTGTCCATCTGCTCCTCGGTGTGCATCGCGGAGACCGCGGTGCGGATGAGGTCCTTGCCGGCGGGCACGGCGGGCGCGATCGACATGACGGTGAACACGCCCTTGTCCATCAACGCGCGCCAGAAGGGATACACGCGCTCCTTCGAGCCGAGCACGATCGGGATCGCGGGTGTCTCGCTCTCCCACGTGTCGAGGCCGAGGTCCTTGAGAATTTTGCGGTAGCGGCGCGTATTGGCCCAGAGGCGCTCGTGGTGCCACGGCTCGGTCTGCATCACATCGAGCGCGGCGAGCGCGGCGGCGGCCTGCGCGGGGCTGAGTGCGGCGGAGAAAATCGTCTGCTTCGAGTGCGTGCGTAGGTACTCGATGACCTCGCGCGAACCGGCGACGAAACCGCCGGTGCTGGCGAGCGACTTCGAGAGACTACCGCACATCACGTCGACTTTGTCGTTGAGGCCGAAGTGATCGATCGTGCCGCGGCCCTGCTTACCGAGGACGCCGAAGCCGTGCGCGTCGTCGAGCACGGTGAAGCAGCCGTTTTCCTCGCCGATCTCGGCGATGTCGGGCAGGCGGCAGATATGGCCCTCCATCGAGTATACGCCCTCGACCACGAGCATCTTGGGCGCGGTGGTGTTGGCGGCGGCGATGACCTCGCGGAGGTCGTCGGGGTTGTTGTGCGAAAAACGCTCGACCGTCGCCATCGAGAGACGGATGCCGTCCCAGAGGCAGGAGTGGATGTTTTTGTCGGCGAAAATCACGTCGCCCTTCTGGGCAAACGACGCGACCGACGACATGCACGAGAGATAGCCGGCGGCGTGCACATGGCAGGCCTCGCGACCGACGAAGGCGGCGAGCTTTTCCTCGAGCTCGAGGTGAAACGTCCGCGAGCCGTTGGACGGACGCGCGCCATTGGTGCTCGTGCCCCACTTCTGTACGGCGTTGCGCGCGGCCTCGATGATCTTCGGGTGAAACGCGAGCCCGAGATAATCGTTGCTCGACAGCATGATCATGTCTTTGCCGCCGAGCCGGATGGACGTGCCCTGTTGCGAATCCATCGCGTGATAGAACGGCGCATACTTGTGCCGCATCTTCGTCGGATAGTCGTCGCGGCAACGGGTGAGGATGCCTTTTTTATTTTTCGAGAACAAGGAGAGCGCCATCGAGCGGTCACCTTGGGGCAACGCTCTACGCATGGCAAACACCGTTTAGGCCGACACCGTAACGGGGCCAAATAATTACTGCAGAGACACTAGCGGTTTTTCGTCAGCTCCGCCGACGCAGCGTGGCGAACCACGTGGCAACCTCCGCGGCGTAGTCGGGCCACGTCTTGAGTTTGCGCGCCCGCGCTTCGGCCGTGAGGCGGACCAGTTGCGCGGGTGACGAGAGCACGAAGTCGATCGCGGTCGCGAGGCTCACCGGATCGACCTCATCGAGCCACACGCAGCCGCCGGGCCGGGTGACCTCACCGAGCGCGCCGCGTCCGGAAGAGATACACGGTTTGCCGCGCGCGAGGCTCTCCAAGACCGGCAAGCCGAAGCCCTCGATCAATGACGGATAAATCGTAAATGCACACGCGGCGTACGCCTCTTCGAGCCCCGACTCAGATACCGGTCCAGCGTAGCGAATCGGTCGGCCCGCGGATTGCAGTTTGGCGAGCAGATCGAGCGCCGGGCGCCCCGTCTGCGGATGCGCGATGCCGACGAGATGCAGCTCGAATTGTGAACCGGCCGCCCAGAGCTGTTCGCAGGCTTGGAGCAGCGCGACATGATTCTTGCGACCTTCGAGCGTGCCGACGCTGAGCACGATCGGTCGCGTCGACGCAGCGGGCGAAGATTTCGGCACTGCGGTTGGCAAATCGATGCCGAGTGGGATCGCGACGACGGGCGGCGGATTTTCGACCCCGAGCCAGCGCCAGTAGTCCACTAGAGTAGCGCGCGAGTCCTCAGAGATCGCCGCGATACCGTCGAAGACCAGCAGCTCGCGAAGATACGCGGGGAAACGCGCGACAGTCTTTGGCGGCGTGAGTTCAGGGTACTTCAGCGCCACGGCGTCGGGAAACAGCGCGGCACGCGGCCCCTTGATCTGCGCGAAGAGCGTGGGCAGGGCGCGATAAATGTCCGGAGAGAAAATCTCGGGCAGCAGTACGCCCGACGAGGCGAATGGCGCGAGCGCCGCCGGCTGCGCAGGGCCGCGACCGATGGCGCGGCGCAGTTTGCCTGCGAGGCGGATGCCGAGCGGCCAATGGGCCTTGCGTTTTTTTGCGGGCACGTCGCTCGAGAGATTCGCGAGTTCCCAGTCGGCGAGGCCGCGCCATGACCCACCATGCGGATCGTAGGTGATCGGTACACTGCTCGTACCGAGGTCACGCCAGAGCGAGCGCGCGACGCGCTGGATGCCGGTGCGCGCGGTCGAGTGCGCAGTGTGCGAGAGATCGAGGAGGATCGGCGCGGGCATGGTCAGCGATTGGGCAGCTCGAAATGCACGTCATACACGGCAAACGCGAGCAAGCGTGGATCGACCGCGACAGGCGAGCGCACCCCCGGCGTATCGCTGGCGAACTCCACGGTCGCGCGTCCGTTGCGCAGCTGCACCGGCACGGCGAGGTCGAGAAACGCGGGGCCGCTCGTGGCCCGCATGGTGACCGCGCCGTCCTGCGAGATCGTGATCGAGCGCGTATCGAGACTGCGCAGGCGGCAATGCATCAGCACGGTCGCCGTCGTGTTCGGCCAAACTTCGATATCGATTTTGCCCCGGCCGCCATTCCACGCCCAGCGATGCTTGCTGCTCTGCTCCGCGCCGAACCAGTCGCTGCCGACATGTGCAATGCCCGCCACACCTAAGTTGCGGCTCACGCCGAGTTCGGTGCGGTCGTTGGGCACATCGCGCAGCATCAGCAGGCCGCTGAACACCGCGAGATTGCCGAGCAGCAGCCAGCCGATCGCCGCGCGCGAACGGACGACGACGACATTGAACGCGAGCGTGAGCGGCAGCAGCACGCGCTGCGCGGCACCCGGAAATCCCTCCCACACCGGCTCGCGCAAAAACAGCATGAAGACCGCGTAGGTGAAGCCGAGCCGCCACAGGAAATCGGAGAAATTCCAGCGACGGAAAAAGAACACCGCCTGCACCGTGAGGCCGATCAGCGCGAGAAACGTCGTCAGCGCGAGCAGTGGATCGTCGTGGAAAAATACTGCACTGAGACTCTCACCCCATTTGCCCGCGTAGCCGTAGAGCGGCAGAGTGAAATTTGACCAGCCCTGATCGGCCGGACCGACTTTCCACGTGAGGTAGCGCAGCCACACCGCGAGCGGCGCGAAGACCGAGATCGCGAGCGCGACATTGCGCCACGAGAGCCATGGCCGGCGCGCGAGGGCGACCACGCCGAGGAGTGTTGTTTCGCGGGCGAGACCGGCGGCGGCGAGGAGATTGGTGGCGATCGGGCGCTTGAAACGATCTGCGGCGATGATCGCGCCGGTGAGCAGTGTCAGTCCGGTCAGATCGCTCAGCGCGAGTCGCACGCTGGCGAGCGCGCCCGCGGAAAACAGCACGCCGACCCACGCGAGCCAGCTCAGTGCATCGTTCACCGGCAGCCAGCGCCATAGGAGCCACGCGAGGATCAGCCACGCGCCGAGATTGAGCATCGAGTAGACGTGCACGATCCAGTGCGGTTGACCGGCAGCGAGCAGCCACGCGAGCGCCGGGGGCAGGATGCGGCGCGCGCGGTAGGAGAGATTGTCCATCGCGGGCGCGAGGTCGGGCGAATTCAGCGACGGGTGATACGCGATCTGTGCGTAGTAGAGTCCGTCGTAGCCGCCATCGCCGTGATAGATGTAGACCGGCTCAGCCTTGAACTCCGGCACACTCATTCGCCACGCGCCCTCGTCAAGCTGCAGGAATTTCGTAAAGCCGTACACCGGGTGCCAGAAGCGGCCGACGAGAAACAGAAACGCCACGACCACGGCGAGCCCCGCGGCGCGCACGCGCCACACAGGAGTGAAACGGTCGAGGAGTTTCATGGCGTCACTTGGCCGCAGGCACGGTCGCGGCCTCGAGCTTCCAGAATGTCACGTCGCGCACGTTACCGAGCTTGGTCCACTTGCCGGGAATGAAATCGTCGAAAGCGCGCTTGTCGCCGCTGTCGATTTCCGAAGGCCAGAGCGCGGCATAGATGGGCCGCTGATTTTGCGCGCATGCGGCAGCGAGCTGGGCGAACTGGTCGCGCTGGAGCATGTCCCAGCGAAAAAACAGGAAGTCGCCGTAGTAGGCCAGCGCGCCCGAAGCTTGCATGGTTGCGACTACGGCATTGGCGGGGAAGTGAGCTTTTTCCCAAGCGATCACCTCGGGGTAGATGGATTCATTGCGACCCGCCGAGGCGGCGCGCAGGCGATAACTCCAGAACGTCATGTGCGCCACCAGCGCGAAGCAGGCGACAGCGCCGAGCAGCTGAGCGGTGCGCAGCGAGGCGCTCGTGCGCCGCCACCACGTGTGCGCGACCCAGAGCCCCCCCACCACGCACGCAGGAAACGCCGGCAGAATGAAACGCAGGTACCACCACGTCTCCTGAGTATGGCGATACGTCGCGTAAAAGCCGAACATCGCGACGATCCACACCACAAGCACCCACCCAAGGCGTGGGTTTTGCCGCATCGCCCAAGGCAAGCCCAGCACGAGCAGTCCGACCGGGCTGAGCAGCACGGGCAGCCAGAGTGCGTAGTTGGCCAGCGAGGCGGACAGAAACTCGCTCGAGAACATCCGCTCCAGCCCGCCGTAGCCGGACTCGAGGACTTTGCCGTAAGCGTGAAAGTTGTAGAGGGCTTGGGCGGCCGCACCGGGCAGTCCACCGAGCCCAAACCAGACCCATGCGCGAAAATTGCCCCCGAGGCAGAGCGCGAGCGGGAAAATCATGAGGGCATTGCTCGGGCGAATGAGCACCGCCAGAGCGAACGCAAAACCTGCGGCTGCGGCCCAGCGCGCGAACTCACGACTGCGCCACGCGCAAACGACGGCCGCGATCGCCGCGGTCGTGGCGGGCACGTCGCTCATGAATTGCAGCGCCATGAACAGATATACGGGGCACAGCCCGAGCACGAAACCACCGAACCACGCCCAACTCCACGGCAGCCCCGCCTGCCGGGCCAGTACCGCGGTAAGTACCACACCTGCGAGCGCGTAGAACAGCATCGTCACATGGGGCGCAGCGGCCCAGCCAGTTATTTGGGCGGTGCTGATCACCGAGAGCGGCAGGCCGATGGGGTAGGTGGGCGCCATCGTCGTGGGCGACATGGGCCGAAAGCCCAGCGGCACGAAGAGAAACGACGAGTAGGCCGATGGATCGATGCCAGGCACGGGACGGAGAGGCGTGTGCGTGCGGCCTTGGGCGATCAGTCGGGCGTTGTTGAGGTAGCCCGACGAGTCGGAACCACCGGCATAGGCTCCGACATGCGTGGCCAAAAAAATCAGGTAGGCTGCCAGCGCCAGGCCCAGCACCGCAGGCAGCACCCAGCGCGGAAAGAGTGGCTGGGCGGAGGCGTTGGGAACGGACGGTGAATCCATGCGGCAGGCTGGGAAATAAGACGAGGGTCGAGCCTGATTGGTTTGCCGGGTCGCGGGAATCTTTTTCGCGCACTGCGCGATGGCGGTGGCTCAGGCCGATTTGGCTGGCGGGGCACTATCGAAGCGCCAGACGCCGAGATCGCCAAATGTCGCCACACGCTCCCACTGTCCGGGCAAGCGGCGGTGGAAAAATTCATCCTCTTCCCAATGAAAGATCACGGCATAGATCGGCCGCTTCTCGTTCGCGAGCGCCGCGAGGATGCGCGGGGTGTTTTCCGCCGTGAGCTGGTCGGAGCGGATCACGACGTGATCGGTATAGAAGAACAGCGCGCCGCTGGTCTGCATCGCCAGCATCGTGGCATTGGCCGGAGTGTGGGCCTGCACCCAGTTCGCCGCGTCGGCATAGACTTGATCCGCACGCCCGCTGCGCAGGGCGGAGAGCTGGCGGGTCTTGCTGTAGGAAACCGCGATCGTGAGCACCAGCACGCTGACCCATGCCGCCGTCCCAAACCAAGTCGGCCGCGCGAAGCGCTGCGACAGCGCGCGTGTGCCCAGAAGCCCACCGATCACGAGCGCCGGTGCCGCGGGCAGCACGAAGCGCAGATACCACCATGTCTCGTGCGTGTGCCGGTAGGTGCAATAGAACACGAGGTACCCCAGCGCCCACGTCGCGAGGAGGGCGACTGCGCGCGGCGTCGCGCGCCACGCCCACGGCAGAAGGAAAAATCCGGCCACCACCGGCGTGAACAACAGCGGAAGCCACTGCGCGTAGTGGAGCAGCGTCGTCGAAAGCAGCTCGGGTAAAAACATCCCGCTCACATCTCCATAGCCCGTCACGAGCGCACTGCCATACACGGCGCGATTGAAGCACGCGAAGAAGATGGCACCCGGCAGGCCGCCCAGGGCGAGCAGCAGCCAGCGTCGTGGCGCGAAGCCCAGGGAGATCGCCACCGGGGCGAGGATGAGGGCATTGTTGGGCCGGATCAGCACGGCCACCGATACGGCGACTCCGGTCGCGAGCGCCCAGCGGGAGTCACGTTGAGCGGCCCACGCCGTCGCGACGGCGGCGGTGCACCAGACGAGCGCGGGCATGTCGCTCATCACCTCCATCGTGAACATGAAGTAGAGCGGGCTCACCGCGATGATCGTGGCCGCCGCAACGGCCCAGCGCACGGCAAGTCCCAGTTGTCTCGCCACCAAGTAGACCAAGGCCACGCCGGCCAGCGCATGCAGCAGCATCACGATGTCTCCCGCCCGCGACCAGCCGAGCGGCGCCGCGGCCATGATCAGCAACGACAACCCCGGCGGGTAGCTCGGGACTAGCATCTGGCCACCTTCCTTTGGCAGAAAACCGAGTGGGGCGTAGAGAAACTCCAGATTCTCGGTCGGCGGCAGACCGGGCGCGATGCGCGCGGGCAGGTGCACTCCCCCCTGTGCGAGCGCCCGGGCATGATTCATGTAGCCGGAGGAATCTGCGCCCGCCGCCACGACGTTTACGTAGCGGGAAATGAAAATTCCGTACGCCAGCCAGAGTCCCAGCATGACCCACCCGGCGGCAGACCGGCGTTGGGCAGTGGAGGGTACGAAGGAATCCATTCTTGCGTTGTGAAAGGTCAAAGGCTGCCTTCTGCCTTTTTCGTGGCCAGACTGAAACGCTTTTTCATCGATCAACCCTACGTGCCGGTCCGCCTGGCGTACGTGGTGACGGTGGTGGTGTTTCTGCTCGCTTGCTTCGAGTTCTACATCCCGGGCAAGGGCTTCACTTACCTCGTGCAGTTTGGCGCGCGCCAGCACGACCGCTACATCCCCGAGCTCCAGGCGCTCAATCATTTCGAGCAACCGGACTCATCGGGCTACGACGCGCAGTACTACGCGCAGATCGCGATGCGACCGCGGCTCGGCGACCAGACGCTCAAGGATGCGGTCGACAGTCTGCCGTACCGGGCGCGGCGTATCCTGTTTTCTTGGACAGCGTATGTGCTCGGTCTAGGCGACCCCGCGCGGGCGCTGCATATCTTTGCTGCGCAGAACATCGTGTACTGGTGCCTGCTGGCGCTTGTGCTGCTGCACTGGTTTCCCGCGCGCACGTGGGGCGACTATCTGCGGTGGGCTGGGGTTTTGTTGTCGCTCGGCATGTGCTACAGCGTACGCGGTGCGCTCGTCGATGGGCCGAGCCTGCTGCTGATCGCGGTGGGTTTGTGGCTTTTGGAGAAGGGCCGACCATGGTGGAGCGCGGCGGTCCTCGGTCTCGCGGGCTTGGGCAAGGAAACCAATCTGCTGGCCAATTTCGCGCTGCCATTCCCGCGCGAGCGCACGGTCAAGGCCTGGGGGCGATTCATCGCGCAAGGAGCCTTGGCCGTGGCTCCATTGGCGCTGTGGCTCATCGTCATCGATCTCTGGATCGGTCGCGCGGCCGATGCCGGGGCGCGCAACTTCGACTGGCCGTTTGTCGCCTGCGCACGGAAATGCGCCGACACGTTTTACCTGCTCACCTACGAAGACCTCGGACCGGTCGCGATCGGCAGCGCGCTCATGCTGGTGGCGGCGCTGACGCAGTGGCTCTTCTTCATCGTGCGCCCGCGTTGGTCGGATCCGTGGTGGCGTGTTGGCGCAGCTTACGCGGCCTTGATGACCATCCTCGGCGACGCGGTGTGGGAAGGTTATCCCGGCGCAGCGTTGCGCGTGCTGCTGCCGATGACGCTCGCGTTCAACATCCTCGTGCCGCGTGGACGGCGCTGGCTGGTGCTGCTCATGCTCGGCAATCTCCCCGTATTGCTCTGCTCCGACACGCTGCGCGCTCCGGCGCGCGAAAGCGTGCGGGTGAATGGCCCGCGCGAGTGGCGCATTGTCGAGTCCACCGGCCAAGTCGTGGACGTATCCTTCGACGATCGCGAGTGGTACTGGTCCGAGCGCTCACGCTTCGAATATTGGCGCTGGGCGCGCGGCAACGCTCGCGTCCAGATCGCCAACCCCCTGCCGTTCGCCGTGGTCGCCGATGTGACTTTTGATCTCAAGACCACGAGCCCGCGCAAGGTGACGGTGCGCCATGACAACACCGTCTTGTGGTCGGGCGAAGTGACGTCCGCGATGCGCCACATCGACGTGCGCGGCGTACGCCTCGCTCCCGGACAGACGACGTGGCTTTTCGAATCGGATCGCGAGCCGGAGCTGCCGGCTAACAACCCCGGCGACCAACGCCGCCTCGCCTTCAGCCTGCGGAATCTCGAGTTGACGCTTACCGGCCGAGAGCCAGAGCCAACCAAGTAAAGCGTCGGCTACGGCTTCGGGGTGCTTTCGAAGTGGATGCTCCACAGGTCCCAGCCGTGGACCCATTCGTAGCGGGGACGCTTGAGCGAGCGCTTCGCCACGGGATCGATAAAGGTGAGATCGAGTTTGCCCTGCGGTTGTGCATTCCACTCGGCGCGCGGAATAGTGACGGTGACTTGGGTCCGTTCCTGCACGGTCACACGACCGAGGAGGTGGCCGTTGAACGACACATCCGCCGCTTGTGCGTAGTGTCCGGTCTCAGCCTCTCGGTCGCCCTGCGCATCGAAAGTCACCCGCACGTCGTGCGCGGCGGGCTCGGCTTGAAAGAGAAAGGCGATGCGGCGCATGTCGCTCCGCGCGAAATCAATGTTGCGCGGACGCAAGCCGTACACGTGGTAGCGGAAGCTGTTTTCGCCGTCGTGGAAGCGGATCACGTCGTCCGCTGGTTTGATCGGAGCCGGCGAGGTGAAAAGGCTGAGCTCCTTCGTGATCGGGATGCCGCCATTGCCGGCGAAATCGATCCACCACACGTCGAGCTTTTCCTCGGGGCGGTCGCCGAGCGCGGAGAGATCGTGAGCCTTCTCGAACATGAATTCCCACCACGGTCCGACGTAGAACGGAATTCCCTGCCGCTGCAGCACGAGGGCCACAGCCGCGGCCTTGGGCCAAGTGGTGTGCTCGAAAATCAGTAGCTTGGGTTTGTTGGACGAGTGAGCCCGCAGGCAGTCAGCGACGCCCTGCGCGATAGTTGCGCCCTCGTCGACTGGCGCGGGCTTGGACCACACGGCGGTCGCCGTGAAAGCCACCGCGGAAAGCGCAAGCAGTACGAGGGCGAGTCGCGGGCTCGCCCAGCGCTCGAGCATTTGCGCGACGGCCTGTAGCGGCAGCAGCAAGGCGAAGAAATAAATCGAGTAGTAGAAGTAGCCGTTGAAATTGGTCATGGCACCCGCCTGCGCCACGCCCCAAAAAAGGCAGAGCACGCAGGTAAGCCCGAGATAAAATCCGCAGCTCCGTAGGAACCGCCGCTGCTCTGCGGCCAGCTTTGAGCCGAGCAGCCAACCGCTTAGCGAGCCACCTACCAGCAGCAGGCTCCATATTCCGACGCGCAGCGCGTGCTCGCGGAAAAACTCACCGACCTGCGGTCCGACGACGGTGAAGATGTTTTCTTGCAGTCGCTCGGGAGTGCCAAACGACAGAAAATACAGCAGCGCCTGCCAGAGTGATTTGTGGTCGTTGGTGTTGTCGTAAAAACGACCGGCGACCGTGGCGAGATTGCTGCGCAGGCCGAGCGTGAAGAGATCGATCAGCAGGGGCAGCGCGAAGAGTCCAGCGACTCCGCCCGCGAGCAGCCAAGCTTGGCGGTGCTCGCTAAAACATTCTCTCCAGCGCGCACGATTGGTAAGCACGCCGTGTTGCCACAGCCCGAGCAGCAGCGCGCTGCCGCAGGTCGTCACCGTGAACAACGCTTGCGCGACATGTCCGTGAAAGAGAAAGCCCCCTGCCAGCACGAGCAAGGGCAGTGCTCCCAGAACGCCGCTGGCCACGGCCGCAGCGGCCGCGAGCAGGCAGAGGAAGGGCATGAGCAGCACATTGGGCGGCCAGATACTGACGAACGATTCGCTGAGCGCGCCAAAGTGCCATGCGCCGAGTAGCAGCCCGAGCGGGAGAAACAGGCGCGTGGTTTGCAGATTCGCGAGCGTGGTCAGCGCGGCCACGAAAAAGAAACACTGCAGGGCCATGCCTGCGAGCAAGTGGGCGTTCTCCGGCGACGGCACCACGCCCAGCCCGTCGCGCAGCACGCGCTCGCCGAGCGCGTAAACGTAGAAGAAAGCCGGACCGGGATGATTGAATTCGAAGCGCGAGTAGTTGCCGTAGAGTTCGCCGAAGTGTTTGGCGCGGTCGATCTGCAGGGCGTTCACCGCGAGGTCGCCGACTTCCAGTCGTGGTGTGACGAAATAGCTTTCCCAGCCGGCAAAGGCGAAGATGAGCGTCAGCATCGCCGTCAGTACGGCGATGGTGAGCGCGGGGTTCTTGAAAGGGAGCACGCGCGTTTCTGTCATGGCACGTGGCGGCGCGCTGTTCAGAAGCACGCGATCGCCTCCAGCCGGCGGCGATAACGCGCACCGATGACGGCGGGGGAGAGCTGCCGCTCGACCGACTGGCGGGCGGCGAGGCCGATGCGCGCGGCGAGCCCGCGCTCGGAGAAGAGACGCACCATCCACTCGGCGGCGTGGTCGACATCGGGCTCGGCCCACGTGCCGCCCTTGGCGTAGGGGCCGTGATTTTGCTCCAGCGCGACGAGCGTGCAGCGCACGGGGCAGGCGTTGGTAGCGTTGAGAAATTCCGCGGAGCCGGACCAGTCGGTCGCGATGACAGGTTTGCCGAGCGCCATGCACTCGGCGAGCGCGAGGCCGAAGCCTTCCGAACGGTGCAGCGACACGAAGCAGTCGCACGCGGCCTCGAGCGCGTAGATGTCGGCGCGGTCCAGCGTGTCGCTGATGAGCACGGTGCCGGGCAGGTCGCTGATCGCTTCGCGCAAAGCGGCAAACTCGGTGGGATTGGCGGCGGCGTTGTGGACCTTGACGACGAGCGTCGCGCCGCGGCTCACGAGTCGCGAGCGGCGAAACGCCTCGATCGCGCCGAGCGGATTTTTCCGGCCGACGTAGGAGTTGAGATCGAAGAGCGAAAGGAAAAGAAACTGCCCCATCGGCAGGCCGAAGCGCTTTCGTAGCGCGGCGGTGCCCTCGGTCGGCGGCGGCACGATGATCGAGTGCGGCATCGCGAGCACGGGGAGCGGCGCCTTCAATGCGATCGAGGCGCGCGTGAACTCACTCGGGCACCAGATCTCGTCGAAGTAATCGAAGCACGAGGTCCACGCATCGGGGAACTCCGGCAGTTCCCACGCGAGGTAGCCGATGTTGTAGCGGCCGGGGCGGAAGGATTTTCCGTGATGATGATCGATGTCGCGCGCGGCGGGCGCATCGATGTGGACCACGTTCACCGCATGCACGGGCTCGTCCACGAAGCGGGGCGCGAAGGTCTGGTCGCCGAGGCGATTCTTCGTGTGGAGCTTGAGCGGCACGAGTGCGACCGGGAGCTTTGCGGCATCGGCGGCGCGCACCATGCAGCGCGCGCTCTCGCCCACGCCGAGATCGGCGGCGAGGAAACCCACGACATTGAGCCCGAGCTTCGCGCGCCGACGCGCAAACTCGATGGAGAAAGGCGCGTGCCGTTTCGCGAAATCGAAGATCGTCTCACCGGTGTCGGTGGAGATCGTCGCGACGCGGAGCTGGCGATTCTTGTTCTGCGCGCGGAAACGCTGGAGCGATTTGAGCCCCGTGACTCGCCCTGCCCACGCGAGAAAATTGGTCAGGCCGTTGCCGGTGAGACGCAGCGCGACGCTCAGGCCCTCGGGGCCGACCTGTGCGGGCAGCGGTACCTGCACCTGCCACGAGCCGGGCCGCAGATCGGCGAGCTTCGCGGCGACGGAGCCGTTGACGAGAATCTCCAAGCCGGGAGGTGCGGTCTCGACGCCCTTCGCCTCGGGATGCGCTCGCACCTCGCCGGCGATCACGAGCGCGCCGACGCCCTCGAGCGGCGGAAGCCGCACCTCGCCCTGCTCGCGAATCCACGCCGAGTCCGTGCAGAACTCGTCGAAGAACAGGCCCGCGTAGTGCGTGAAGCGGCGCGAGAACGCGCCGCCGGCGGGCGGAGTACGCAAAGCAGAGGGCATGGGCGTTGAAGCGAAAAGAGCCGCGGAGCGCTTGGCAAAGCCATTACGCCCCGGGTGGCGGGACCAGCCGCCGTGCCCCCAGCGCCCACAACCCGCCAAACAAGCTCCACAGGATGGTGCAGCCAGCCATCTGGAGCGCGATGAGCAGTGCGCGGTCGTGACCGATACCGCTCTCCGGCACGAGGCCGAAGAGTCCGAGCGTGAGCAGCAGCGCGCCCTCGCGCACGCCGTGGCCGCCGACGCTGATCGGCAGGCCGGTCGCGGCGTAGGCGACGGCGGTGGCGATGCACGTTTCGAGAAATGGCATCGGCAGGCCGACCGCCCGCGCGAACAGCCACGTGGCGACAAACTCACCGAGCCAGATGCCGTAGGCCGCAGCGAGACAGCGCACGTGCTCGCCGGGCGCAGCGCGCAGTCGTGCAAGCAGATCGGTAAGGGAGACGAGGCGCTTTTCTCCTAGCATGCGCTGGAGAAACAGGGGCCAGCGTGCCGGATCTAGGCGCGCAATGACGATGGCCGTCGCCGCGATCCCAGCTGACACCGTCACGGCACCGATGAACACCCAGCGCAGACGTTCGTCGTGCGCGATGGTGCCGAATTTCGCGAGCATCGCGAAAGCGGCGAGACTCATCAGGGCCGCGAGACCGATGGCGCGATCGATCACGATGGTGCTCAGCGCTGCGGCACGCCGGTCGGGGACATCGCGGCAAAGATAAAAGATGCGCGCCGCGTCGCCACCGATGCCGCCAAGGAGAAAGGCATTGTAGAATTGGCCGATCCACGTGACCGCGTGACTCCATCGATACGACAGCGGGATGTGCTGCGCGCGCAGCAGACACCGCCAGCGCCAGGCATGCAGCGGGTAGGTGAGACCCACGATGAAGAAAGCCACTAGCGCTGTTGGCAGCGCGATGCGGTCAGTCGCGCCCGCGAATTGCCTCCAGTCGATCCGCCAAGCGAACCACGCGAGCAGCCCGAGCGACAGCCCGTAGCGGGCCACGCGGCCCAGCGGGGTGTCGAGCAGGCGGAGGAGACGCGTCACCATGAGCCGCCGACGATGGGTGTGGCGGGCGCGGGCGGGCAAATGGATAAACTTGCGGCGCTGTCCGGGAACATGGATACACGCGCGTCCATGAATCGTGACGAATATATCAAGCTCGCCGAGGTCGAGGACCGGATGTGGTACTTCCGGTCGCTGCACCGCCATGTGCGGCGCGGGTTTGAAGCGGCGCATCTCGCGGACAATGCGCGCGTGCTCGATGCAGGCTGCGGGACCGGTGGTTTGCTGCTCCGCATGCGCGAATGGAATCCGCAGTGGCAGCGCGCGGGGCTGGATTTCATGCCGATCGCGTGCGAACTCGCGCGGCAGCGTGGCGCGGGCGATATTTGCGAGGGCTCAATCACGGAGCTCCCGTATGGCGACGCCGAGTTCGACGCGGTGGTGTCGGCTGACGTGATCTGCCAAGTGGACGACGACGCTCGGGCAGCGCGGGAGTTTTTCCGCGTGCTGCGGCCGGGCGGTGTGGTCGTGATCAACGTGCCAGCCTATATGTGGATGTGGTCGTACCACGACGACTCGTGCCAGACGAGGCGCCGCTATACGCGGCCTACGCTGCGCGCGGTGCTGGCCGGGGCGGGTTTCACCGATATTCGCGCGACGCACTGGAACGCCCTCCCAATGCCGCTGCTCGTCGCAAAACGAAAACTGTTTCGCAGCAGCGCCGACACGAGCGACGTGAAACTCTATCCCGCGCCGATCGAGGCCGCGCTCAATGGTGTGATGGCGATCGAGCACGCGTGGCGTGCGCTCGGCGGAAACTGGGCATGGGGCACCTCGGTGTACGCGACCGCGCGCAAGCCGGTGTAAATTGGCGAGGGTAGGGCGCGTTTTCCGCAACGCGCCGGTTGCACTCTGCTACTCCCGTGCGCTGCGCCGAAGCGGCGGAGTGGGGACACTCCGCCCTACCACGATCGAGCACGGATAAATCGGCTTTAAGTCGGCGGGCTGGCGCGCATCGTGACGGCAGATGTTTTCGTACCTCGTCGCGTTGGGTGTGCTGCTGCACACGGCGTTCTGGGGCGCGGGACTGGCGATGCTGGCGATGCCCCGACCCTGGCGGCGCTGGTGGCCGGTGCTCACGCTGCCGGCGGGTTTCGCGCTGCAATCGTTGGCCGTATGGCTTGGCGCATACGCCGGACTGAAGGGCACGCAGAGCTACGCGTGGATCGCGGAGTCGTTGCCCGTGGTGCTCTTGATCGGCGCGAGATGGCGACGCACCGCAGCTGAGGCGACGCGCGATGTTGTGACATTGTGGTCGGTGTGGATCGTGATGGCCGGAGTCCTTGGCGCGATCATGTGGCCGCTCGCGCAGGGCGCGCACGGGCTCGGCACCGTGTCGCTCGGGAGCTGCGACGCGGCGGACTACGCGGCGGGCGGTCGGGCGCTGCTGGAGTTTGCCCGCGGGGATCGCAGCGGGTTCATGGGGCTCACCGAGGTCGTGCGGATCGGATCGGTGGATAATTTTTCGGACTACTGGCTGCGGCTGAATCATTTCACGCCCGCAGCGCTGATTGCACTCAACAGTGCGGTGTTTGCTTGCCCGCCACATGAGCTGCTGAGCCTGCTCACCGCGGTGCTGCTCGCGGCGGCCGTGCCGACGGTTTGGTGGCTCGCGCGCACGCTCGGTGCGCAGCGTCGAGGGCCCGCGCTGGTCGTGGCGGCGCTCTACGGTCTGAGTGCGCTTACCTGGTATGCGGTGGCGCAGGTGGCGATGGGGCAACTCCTCGCGGCGCTCGCGATCGCGTGGATCACTTGGGCTGGGGTGGTGCTGTGGCGCGGCGGCGTGGATATGCAGTGCGCGAAATGCTACGCAGGCGTGCTCGTGCTGGCGTACGCGCTCGTGCTCGGCAGCTACAATTTCATCGTGCTCGTGTGTCTCGCTCCGGCGGCGCTGTTTGCGGGTGGGGAAGCGTTGCGCCGCGGCGCATGGAGCCAACTCGCGCGCTGGCTGGCCGCGATGCTGGTGCCGCTCGCGATTGCTGGCGTGGTGTTTTTCTCGCGCGTGGCGGGACTCGCGGAACGGTTGTCGCTGCTGCAGGCGTACGATTTTGGCTGGAAGATCCCGCTGCTCACTCCCGAGGCATGGTTGGGCGTGGTGCAGGACAGTGCGCTCACGCCGTTTGGCTGGCGCTGGATCGCGGTGGCAGTGGTCGCCGCGATGATGGTGCTGGGCATCGCACTCGCACGGGGACGGCGCTGGCTGCTGCTGGCCCTACTCGTGCCGCCCGTGGTGGGCTACGCATTTTTGTACGGGCGCGGGGCTATGCTGGGCACCAATGCCAGCTACGATGCCTACAAGTTGCTCTCGGTTTTCCTGCCCAGCCTGCTCGTGGCCGCGGGCGCGTGGCTCAATGTCCGCGGCGGTCTGCGCTGGATTCTGCTCGCGCTGGTGATCGCGGGCAACGTCTCCGCATGGCGCAGCTACTACGCGGGTTTTGCGAATCCGCCTTTGGTGGTCGATCGCGAGCTGCTCGACGTGCGCAAAGTCGAGGCGATGCCCGATGTGGCGTCGGTCAACGTCCTGCTCACGTCGCACATGTGGCCGCGCTTGTGGGCGAACGAGCTGCTGCTGCGCAAGCCGCAGTATTTCCAGACGCACACCTACGAAGCGCGCCGCAATACACCGCTCCACGGCGACTGGGACCTCAGCGACAATCTCGTCTCGGTCCGCCTACCGGGTGAGGCCACGCGCCGGCTCAACTCGCTCCTCTGGCTCGCCGACACGCGCAATCCGGATTTCTTCCGTGCGGAGCTAGGCGACGGCTGGCACGAACTCGAAAAACCGCCGCGCGCTGCGATGCAGTGGCGCTGGACCAAAGGCGATGCGACCGTGCGGGTAATAAATCCGCAGAGTCACGCGATCCGCGCGCGCGTACACGTCGATGCGCGTAGTCTCGCACCGCGTGAAGTGCAGCTTTGGTCGAGCGCGAAGCAGGTCGGTGCCGTGCAGATCGGTACGACGCGCGCGATTGTCGATCTCGGTGAGGTCGAGTTGCCGCCCGGTGAATCGACGCTGGTAGTTCGCTCGAGCACGCCGCCAGCTCCGGCGGGGGGTGGCGATGCGCGCCTGCTTGGTTGGGCGGCGTATGGGATCGAGTTCGAGACTGAGGCCGGGAAGTAGGCTTTTCTCCGAAGGTCGTGGAGGGCGGGAGAAGGGAATTCTTGCGCCGAGGGCGCGTTTCGTGGCCAATCTTCATCAATGGCCGAACCCGCGCTCAGCTTCGTCATTCCCCTGTACAACAGTGCCGAGACCATCGCGCCGTTGGTACAGGAGATTTCGGCGCTGCAGATCGCGGGTGGTCATGAGATCGTGCTGGTGAACGATGGTTCGCGCGATGAGACGGCTGAGGTTTGCCGACGACTCGCGGCAGCAGCGAAGGTGCCGATCACCTACGTCGAGCACGCGCGCAATTTCGGCGAGCACAACGCGGTGCTCACTGGCTGGCGACACGCGCGCGGGGCGCATATCGTCAACCTCGACGACGACGGCCAGAATCCACCCTCGCAGGCCGTGCGGCTCTGGGAACACGCCCGCGTGACTGGGCTCGATGTGGTCTTCGGGCACTACGACGTAAAGCGCCATGACGCATGGCGTAATTTCGGGAGCTGGTTCACCAACCGCATGACCGACTGGGCGCTCGACAAGCCGTCAGGGTTTTACCTTTCCAGCTTTCGCTGCGTGAGTGCGTTTGTGACCAAGCAGGTAACCGCTTACGCGGGGCCGTATCCCTACATCGACGGCCTCATCTTGCAGGTGACCCAGCGCATCGGCTCGATCGAGGTCACCCACGTGGAGCGCAAGGCCGGAGCGAGTGGCTACACGCTGCGTCGCCTGCTGCGGCTATGGTTGAGCGCATGGATCAATTTCTCCGTGTTGCCCCTGCGGATTGCGACCGTGCTGGGGCTGGTCATCGCGGCGCTCGGTATCGCGGCGTTGGGCGTGGTCGCTTATCTCTGGGCGCAAGGCATCGGTCCGCAGTATGGCTGGGGCTGGACGATGGCGGCGCTGCTGATTTTTTCCGGGGCACAGCTGGTGATGCTGGGCCTCATCGGCGAGTACATCGGCCGGATGTTCATCTCGGTCAACCAGCGTCCGCAGGCGATCGTGCGTGAAATCGTGCGCGGCGGATAGCGTGACGCACTACCGCGGCTCAGTGAGCCGCGGTCGGTGCGGTCTCAGGTGAAGAGGTGCCCAGCTGTTCGGCGATTTCCAGCTCCAGACGCGCGGCTTGTTTCGAGAAAGGAAAGGTGCCGTGGCCGAGGCCATCTTGGGCCATGCGCGAATGTTTTTGCGCGGCATCGAGGCGATGGGCCCGCAGATCGATGAATCCTAGCCCGAGGTGAAGCTCGGGGTGCTGGGGGAAGCGGCGGAGTCCTTGCTGGAGGAAAGCGGTTATCGTGGGGGTGGCATTTTCCGGCGCCAGACCCACGAGCAAGCCGAGCAGATCGTAGGCCTCCGGGAAACGAGGATTCAGCTGGATGCTCGTCGCGAGGTGGTCGAAGGCCGGGCGCAGGCTCTCGGAGGAAACGCCAAGGGGATTTTCCTGTGCTTCATCGAAGCTGGCGTAGGCCGTGAAAAAGTGAGCCACGAAACTGTTGCCGCCTTTGGCTTGGGCCGTGTTGAAAAACTCGAGTGCTTCCCGCGGGCGCTCTTGATAAAGCTCAACCTCGCCGAGCCCGAGCAACGCCTCCGGGAGGTCGGGACTCGTGGCGAGTGCCTTGTGAAAATGCGCTGCGGCATCGGCCGGACGATTTGCGCCGAGCAACAAGCTGCCCAGCGCCAGTTCGACATCGACGGCAGTCGCGGGATGCACCTGAAAACCTGCGGCTGCAGCATTGCGATCGAGCGGCGCACTATAGCAGGACAGTGCGCGGCGCTCCAGATACGCCGGCAACTGCCGATCGAAGTCCTCGGCTTTGCGGCCAAATATGCGCAGGAGCTCCGCGGCGGGATCTTCGCCGGTCGGCGCTTGGGCAAGGTAGTAGCGAAGTTTTCCCAGTCCCGTCTGGTCGTCGCCAAACATCAATAGATGGGCCGTGGCCCAGGACTGAACGTAGAACAGCAGGGTTTGATCGCGATTTTCCCCGTTGAATTTCAGGCCGCCATTGGGGACCGCCATGAGTTTGGCGAAGGGCATCGGCTTTGCGACCCGGACGTAGTGGACGTATTCGGAGCGCGCGTCGCCGACCCGAAACGTCGAGCCCTGAAAAGTGAAGGTCCCGAAAACCTCCGCGAGTCCCTCATTGAGCCAGAGTGGCAGCTCGCGATCGTACGCGCTCAGGTACCAATGCGTGGCTTCGTGGTAGATGCGTTCGCGCACCTCATCGCGGCCGCCGTCGATGCTGGTTGCGAGCACATTGCGACCGGGGTTATGGACGAAGTAGCCACCGATCTTGGCGGGACGGCCGTTTTCGAGCGGCTTGTAGGGTTTGAATTGCCCGTCACTCCCGAAGAGAATGATCGTGACCGGCGGCAGGTTTGCCGAATTGACGGGGAAAAAGTGCGCGATGCCCCGCTTGAAAAGCTCAAACTCTGTGGCCCACGCGCGCGTTTTGCTCTCCGACGCAGTCGAGACGATCGTGAAATTCTGGGCGGTGAGTTTGATCCACTCCTCCGCCCGGGCAGACAGGGCAACTCCGAGCACGATGAGCAGCGCGAACCGACGGAGCGCTGACATCGTGGTGGTATTACGAATTCCGATACTCAGGCCGCGACGATCTTGATGCTCTCGACGGCCACGCGCTCGATCGGCGTGCTCTTTTCGCCACCGCCGCCGGACTTGGTGGGGACATTGGCGATCTTCTCAAGGACGTCGTCACCCTTCACGACCTGACCGAAGGCGGTGTACTGGCGGTCGAGGAACTTGGCGTCGCCGTGGCAGATGAAGAACTGGCAGCCGGCGGAATCCGGGTGCTGGGCGCGGGCCATCGAGATGACGCCACGGACGTGCGACTTGGCGTTGAACTCGGCCTTGAGCTTGTAGCCCGGGTCACCGGTGCCGGGCGTACCGTGCGCGCCGACCTTGGTGTTGGGGCAGCCGCCCTGGATCATGAAGCCCTTGATGATACGATGAAACGCGGTGCCATCGTAGAAGCCTTCACGGGCGAGCTTCTTGAAATTCTCGACCGTCTTCGGGGCGACCTCGGGCCAGAACGCGAGGGTGATTTCGCCGTAGCTCGTCTTGATGACCGCATTCTCGGCGGCGGGTTTGGTGGTATCGCTCATAAGAGGCGCAGCCAAGTCACCCCCGGGGATGGCGCAAGAACCAATTTCCGAGCGATCGCGTCATGGCATGGGGGCTGCGTTGCAGGGCGCATGAGAAGAATCGTATTTGCCCTCGCAGCGCTGGGCGTCGCGGTGTGGGCTGGAGCGGCGGAGGTGATCCGCCCGAAGGTCGTGGTGGTGGCGATGTTCGAACCAGGTGCGGACACGGGCGACGTGCCGGGCGAGTTTCAGTTCTGGGTCGAGCGCGAGAAACTGGATCGCGTGATCCCGCTTCCGCAGGCCTATCACGATGCGCGGGTGAACGCCGATGGCTCCGTGCTCGGTATCGTGACCGGAGTGGGCAACACCCGCGCGGCCGCGACGATCATGGCGTTGGGCAGCGACCCGCGTTTCGATTTTTCGAAGAGCTACTGGCTCGTCGCCGGGATCGCGGGCGTCGATCCGCTCGATGGCACGCTCGGCTGCGCGGCCTGGGCAGAGTGGGTAGTGAATGGCGATCTTGCGCACGAGATCGATCCGCGTGAGACGCCGAAGGATTGGCCGACGGGATATGTGCCGCTGCGGAAGAGCCGGCCGTATGAGCTGCCACTGGACCCGGATGATTCGAGTCAGGTTTTTCACCTCGATGCCGGATTGGTGAACTGGGCTTTCACGCTCACGAAAGATATCAAGCTCCCCGATACCGAAGGCATGGCGAAACGCCGCGCGGACTTCACGGGCTTCCCCAATGCGCAGCGGCCGCCCTTTGTGATGAAGGGCGACACCTTGTCATCGGAGACCTTCTGGCACGGACGCCTGATGAGCGAGTGGGCCAACGCGTGGGTAAAGTATCACACCGGCGGTGCGGGCAACTATGTGATGACCGCGATGGAGGACACTGGCACGCTGCAATCGCTCGCGTGGCTCGCGCGTGCAGGCAAAGCTGACGTGCGTCGCGTGCTCGTGCTGCGCACCGGAAGTAATTTCGACCAGCAATGGCCCACGGGCACTGCGGCGGAGAGCCTTTTCGGCGAGAAGCTCACGACGTACTCGGCCTATCGGCCATCATTGGAATCGGCGTACCTCGTCGGCAGTGCGGTCGTGCACGAACTGATGGCGAAGTGGGGTGAGTATGAGACGAAGGTGCCTATTGGGAAATGAGTGAACGGAGGCGCAAGGGCGCAGCTCCTTGTGCGTGAACTCGCAATCCACAACTAGGCGAAGCAGTTTCTGTAGCGGCGGTCTACGACCGCCGAAATGAGCCGATAAAGCGGACAGAGTTTAGTCGGCGCTCATAGAGCGCCGCTACAGGTCGGGCGATCCGTTCGCCTCAGACAAACTCGCCATCAATCAGGCGGCAGAAGTGGTGGATGAGAAAGAGGTGCGCCTCCTGCGCCGCCGCACCGCTGTCGCCGGGCATGATGAGGTCGACCGTCGCGAGGCCCTTGGCCTTGCCGCCGCCGCGGCCGAGGAAAGCGATACTGTCGAGCCCGAGAGTCTTGGCTTCCTTGAGCGCGGCGATGATGTTGGGCGAGTTGCCGCTGGTGGTCAGCACTACCACGAGGTCGCCGGGACGCGCGAGACCGGCGATCTGCCGCGAGAAGACGTGGTCGTAGCCAAAGTCGTTGCCGATGCAGGTGATCAGCGAGCCATCGGAAGAAAGCGCGAGCGCGGGCAGGGAAGCGCGGGCCTTGGCGTAGCGACCGACGAGCTCGGTGGCGAAGTGGGCGGCCTCGGCGGCGCTTCCGCCATTGCCGCAGATCAGGAGCTTCTTGTCGTGCCGGAGCGTGCCGAGGATAAGCTGCGCCGCGGCCTCGATCTCGGTGCGGATCGTGGGAAGGGCTTGGAGCGTGCGCGTGGTTTCGGCGAGCGAGGCGTCGAAGGACATACCGTAGCCCGCGAGTAGCGGGCAGCCGATGGCGCGGGGCGAGCCGAAAATTTTACCGCGACGGCGGCCCAAAATCGAAACTCAGGCTCGCGCCGCACGTCTGCGCGGCTCCTACTGCGCGGGTCCCATGCGACTGCGCAAGCTCACCCTCCGGCATTTTCGCAACGTGACCTTCGCGAGTCTCGAGTTTTCCGGGCGGCGGCAGTTTTTCGTGGGGGCTAACGGGCAGGGTAAGACAAATCTCCTCGAGGCCGCCGGCTTTCTTACCGCGCTCCGGTCATTTCGCACGAGCGAACCGAAACTCCTCCTCCAGCACGGCCAGCGCGCGGCAGCGATCGGTTGCACTGTCGAACACGCGCAACAAGGCGAGACGCGCGTGGCGATCACGCTGCATCAGGAAGGCAAGGAAGTGTGGTGTGATCAGACTCGCGTGACGCGGCTGGCGGACTTCATCGGAAAATTTCCCACAGTGGTTTTTTCGTCGCAGGACATGCAGCTCGTGCGCGGCTCGCCGGCGCTGCGACGCAAGTGGCTCGACCTCACGCTGTCCGCGATGGATCCGGAGTATCTGCGGGCGTTGCAGGTCTTCACCCGCGCGCTGGCCGAGCGCAATATCCTCCTCAAGAAAGGCAATCCGGCCGACAAGCAGCTCGATGCCTTCGAGCAAACGCTCGCGCCCGCCGCGGCCGAAGTAATCGCGCGCCGCGCAGCCGGAATTCGCACGTTGGCGGTCGCGATGCGCTCGGCCTACGGCGGACTCACCGATGGCGGGGAACCCGCGACGATGGCCTACGCACCCAATTTCGCCGAGGCCTCTGCCGAGGCATTGCTCGCGCGCTACGAGAGCGGACGGGTGCGCGACGCGCAGTTTCGCACCACGCTGGTGGGACCGCACCGCGACGAACTCGATTTTCGTGTTCGCGGCTCGGTCGCGCGGGATTTTGCTTCGGAAGGCCAGCAGCGCTCCATTGTGCTCGCGCTCCGTCTCGCGCAGGTGGCGTGGTTTCGCGAAAAGAGCAGCGTGCAGCCGGTGCTGCTCTGCGACGACGTGCTCGGTGAGCTCGATCCCGACCGCCGGAGGCGGTTCTGGAAAGCCGTCACCCCTGAGGCGCAGGTGCTCGCCACCGGCACGTCGCTGCCCGACGCGGAACTGGGCGAGTGGCAAGTGGTGCGCGTAGAGCACGGCAATTTCGACGACCGGCCGGCGGGGAGCCTCGTGTAGTTAAAAATTGGATACAGCTCGAGCGGCGTGCATTTTGCCTGTGGATAGGCCGAATGGCTGGAATCGCCACACTTGACACTTAGCTGCGTTAACGGGTTTCTGCCTGTACATGACGTCGTCCAGCGACGCCCAGCTTGCGAACCAATATTCAGCCATAGCGGCGGAGGAGCGTGCCCGTTGGGCGGTGCTCGACGCGGCAGGGACGCAGTCGTGGGCCGATGCGTGGGAGCTGGCGGTCGATCGGTACGGAGATCGGCCTGTGGCGCAGGAAGTAGGGACGACGCGGGTTTTCAGCTACGTGGACCTCGATCGCGCCGCGGATCGCGTGGCAGCGTGGGCGGTCGCACATGGCGAAGATCGCTACGGCGTGCGCATGGCCAATGGCGTGGCGTTTCTCGCGGTGGTGCTCGGGCTGGCGAAGGCCGGCCGGCTCGCCGTGTTGCTCAGTACCCAAGTGCCGGCCGAGACCAGCGCGGATCTCGCGCGCGGCTGTGGCGTACGCACTGTGATCGGCGCGGCCCTTCCGGGCTTTACGCACGCGGTGCCGGAGGAGTTGCTCGCGCAGGCGTGGGGCGGGCGGCTGCCGCGGAAGGCGCGCGCGAGCACGACGCTGGCCGACCCGGTGGTCATCATCTTTACGAGCGGCACGACCGGCCGGAGCAAGCCCGCGCTTTTCAGTCATCGGCGCATGATCGGCGCGGGCATCGCGTGGGGCATCCGCACGCGCATGGCCCCGGAAGATCGCTGCTATATCACGCTGCCGCTCTTCCACGGCAATGGCCTGGCGGTGGCGTTTTCCGCGGTGGCGCATGTCGGCGCGATGGCGGTGATCCGCGACAAGTTTTCCGTCACGAATTTCATCGGCGATGTGAAGCACCACGGCTGCACCGCCACGGTGTACATCGGCGAACTCTGGCGCTACTTGGAGACGATCCCCGCGAAGCCCGACGACGCGGACCTGCCGCTGAAGATCATCTTCGGCAATGGCCTGCATCGCGCGCTTTGGGAGCCGACGATCCAGCGCTTCGGCATCACGCACGTGGTCGAGCACTATGGCGCGACCGAGCTGCCGGCGGGCGCGCTGACCAATGCGTTCAACCACGCCGGTTACTGCGGCTACGTGCCGCCGACGCATGCCGATGCCGCGAATATCTTACTCGTCGACGAAATGGGCCGGCCCGTGCCGGATGGCACGCCGGGGGAATTGCTCCTGCGGGTAACAGGTCCCTACCGCGGCTACCTCGATCCCGCGCACGACTCAGTGCGGCTCTGGCGTGATGTCGTCACACCCGGTGATGTATGGTGGCGCTCGGGCGACTTACTCGTGCGCGGCGCGGAGGGATTTTTCACTTTTGTCGATCGCCTCGGCGATACGTACCGCTGGCGCGGAGAGAATGTGGCCTCGGCCGATGTCGAAGATGCGCTGCGCGCGACGGGGCTCGTGGAGGAGGCGGTGGTCTTCGGCGTGAAAGTGCCCGGCGAAGAGGGGAAAGTCGGCATGGCGTCGATCGTGCTCAAAGGCCGCATGCCTCTCGCCGATCTCGAGCCGATCCGCGCGCACCTCGCACGCGTGCTGCCGGCGTATGCGATGCCGCTGTTCATCCGGCAGATGACGGACCTGCACGGCACGACGGCGACGTTGAAAATCCAAAAAGGCGGACTTGCCGCCGCGCCCTTCGAATTGATCGAAGCCCGCCCTCACGCGGTGCTGCGCGATGGTCGGTATGCGCCATTGAATCGGGCGGGGCTGGAGCAGTTGTTGAATGGAACCGTGCGCATCCGGCCGGGGACAGGAGTAGTGGCGTGAAGACCTTCAAGACGTGGGCCGGGCAGGGGCGTTGCACGCCGAAGACGATCGCGCGACCGTCGACCACCATCGAGGTGCAGCGCGTCGTGCGTGAAGCCCAATCGGCCGGCCGGCGGGTGCGCGTGCTCGGCTCGGGACACTCGCCGAGCGACATCGCGATGAGCGACGACGTGCTGGTGTCGCTCGAGCGGATGAACAGCGTGGTGGCCATCGATCCCAAAGCTCGCACCGCCACCGTGCAGGGCGGCACGACGCTCGCGCAACTCGACGACGCGCTTCGACCCACCGGTTGGACGATTCCGAATCTCGGCTCGATCTCCGTGCAGACGATCGCAGGCACCGTCGCGACCGGCACCCATGGTACCGGTCTCGCGTTTGGATCGCTCGGATCATTTGTCGAAGCGGCGACACTGGTCACGGGCTCGGGTGAAATCGTGCGCATCAGTCGCACGGAGAATCCAGGCTGGCTCGAAGCGGTGCGCTGCCACCTCGGGGCGCTCGGCATCATCACCAAGCTCACGTTTACGATTTGCGAAGCGTTCGACCTGTGCGTGGAGGAGCGACCGCTTAATCTCGCGGAGGCTTTGGTCCGGCAGTCCGACGGCCTGAAATGCGATCACTATCGCTTCTGGTATCTGCCGCACGCCGATCGCGCGTGGGAATGGCGCGCGACTCGGGCCCGGCCGCAGCCGCGGGCGTCGCGCAGTCTCTTGGAGCAGATGCTGAGTTTTGCGCACGAGCGACTCATCGGATTCCATGCATTTGAAGCGGCGCTGTTTGCCGCGACATTTACCGATTCCCTCGTGCCGCCGATCAACCGGGCTTACGCGAAGCTGATGTTCTCACGGGCACGCACGGCGCGCGGGCCGAGCCGGGCGATGTTCAATTTCGACTGCCTCTTCAAGCAGCACGTCGACGAATGGGCGATTCCCATTGAACGCACCGGTGAAGCGATGATCCGTCTGCGCGACTTGATCGCGACGCGCGGTTACCGCGTGCACTTGCCGATCGAGGTGCGCTTTGTCGGCCGTGAGGATACTTGGCTCAGTCCCGCCTACGGTCGCGACACCTGCTACATCGGCGTGATCTCGTACATGCCCTACGGTCGCTCGGCGAAGTACGCGGAGTATTTCGCGGAGTTTGAGCGACTCATGGCGGAGTTCGGTGGTCGGCCCCACTGGGCGAAACGCTTTGGGCTGACCGCGAGCGAACTCGCGCCGCTGTATCCCCGGTGGAAAGATTTTGCGGAGTTGCGGGCGCGCCTCGATCCTCAGGGCGTGCTGGCGAATGCGTATACGGAGCGGGTGCTGGGGCCTGTGGTGTGAAGGCTGACGGGGGCTGGATATTCGGAGTGGACCGCACAGTTTTCTGTTCTATGTCCGATAGCGATGAAACGTTTCTGCCGGCTGGTCGGACTGCTTGTACTCACGATCCCGTCGGTACAGGCTGACGAAGTGCAGACTCGGCCGGTGGATGTCGCGACGGCGCTGGGAGGGATGCCGATGGTCGAGACGATTCGCGACGCAAAGTCGGTCAGGCTTTGGAGATTGGAGCGGGTAAAGCTCAGCGATGTTGATCGCGCAAGGTTGACGGCCAACAGAGCGGCGAACTCGCCGGAAGGTTATTACAGATTTCTCGACGCCCAGTTTCGTGCTACGGGAGAAGGAATAGAACTGAAGGGCCTGCAGACAGAAAGATTCAGACTCAGGATGATGACTCCGGGGACTTATGAACCCGAACGCACTGACGGGATGCGTTTGGTGAAGGTGTGTGAATTTACGCCGATTGTGAAAGCGCGGTTCTCGACGGCGACTGGGAGCGTTGATCTGTGGTTTTGCTTCTCATGCTTTGACGTGATGGTGAGTAGTGGAGAGCGGGTTAGCGGAGGTTGGGACTTTCAACCGGGGTCAGCCGAGTTACTCTCGCTCGTGAAAGAGGTGTTTGGCGACGACCCGGTGATCGCAAAGATCAAATTGCGATGAGTTTTTCGTCCGGACAATGGGCCTTGGCTGTGCTTGCGGCGCTACTGGTGGGCGTGTCGCGCGCCGGGATCTCGGGACTCGGCATTCTCGTGACGGCGGTGTTCACGATGATCATTCCGGCGAAGCAGGCCAGCGGCGTGGTGCTGCCGTTGCTGATCTTTGCGGATATCTGGGCGGTGGCGACGTATCGCGGGCACGCGCAATGGAAATACCTGTGGAAACTGTTTCCGTGGGTCGCGATGGGCGTCGTGCTCGGTTGGTTCGCGATGGGGCGCGTGAACGACGCGCAGGCGAAGCATCTCATCGGCGGCATCGTCGTGGCGATGGTGTCGCTGCATAGCGTGCGCCGCTGGCAGGCCGCGCGAAGCGGGACGGCCCCCGAGCCCAAGCACGACTGGTGGTTTGCCGCGCTCATCGGAGTGATGGCGGGCTTCACGACGCTCGTGGCCAACGCCGCGGGTCCGCTCATGGCGATCTACTGGTTGGCGCTGCGCTTGCCGAAGATGGAGTTCGTCGGGACGGGCGCCGTGTTCTTCATGCTACTGAACTGGTTCAAGGCGCCCTTCATGGCGGGCCTCGGGCTGATCACTTGGGAGAGCCTCGCTTTCAATCTGAAGCTTGTGCCTGCCGTGCTCCTCGGCGCGTGGGCGGGAAAGAAACTCGTGGCGCGAATCGACCAGAAACTTTTCGAGACGATCGTCCTCGGGCTCTCGCTGCTCGCGGGGCTCAACATGCTGCGATGATGCTAAGATATTCTCGTCCGCTGGCGGGGAGTCGTGATTAGCTGCGCGACGATGGCGCGCATGAACGTGAGGCAGATGTGGGCGGCGAAGCTGGCGGGGCAACCCCTGCCGTCGCCGGTGGCCATGCCGCGCGCCGCAGCGGCGACGGCGCAGGAGTCGCTCGCGCTGCGACCACGGGTGGCGTTTGTCGGCTGCGTGCTCGGCATCGATCCTTCGCTGCGCGGGACGGGGTTGGCGCTGGTGGAGTTTGCGGCAGGACGGCAGCCGGTGCTGCTGCGCTGCCAGACGGTGAAAGTCCCGGCACGCGAGCCGATGCCGGTGGCGCTCGCGGAGATTCACCGTGCGGTGACGGCGTTTCTCGTGGGAATCGAAGTGCGGCACGTGGCGCTCGAGCAGACGATCTACGTGCAGAATTTCCAGACGGCGCAGATCCTCGGGGCGGCGCGCGGCGCGGCCATTGCCGCGGCGGCGCTGCACGATCGGCCGATATTCGAATACGCACCCCTGCGAGTGAAGCAGGCCGTGGTCGGCGCGGGCCGCGCGAGCAAGGAGCAGATGGCGCGCACCGTGATGGCCCTGCTGGGCCACGGCCGTCCGCTCGCTTCCGACGAAGCGGATGCGGCAGGCGTGGCGCTATGTCATGCATATACTTGGCGGGAGTGAGCGGGATTTTTCGTTGCGAGATCGGAGCTAAATGGGCACTTCGGAAGCTCGTGCTTTGAGCTGGCACGACGACATAGGCCCTCGCCTCGCGAGGCGCCGCCCTCTGCCACGCCGCGGAAGTTATTGTGGATGTCCGCGGGTCATTCCTCTGCTGCCACTTCACATCTCTATGCCGACTTCCCGCTCCTTTGTCACCTGCCTTGCGCTTGCTGCGCTGGGAATGGCTGGCTGCACCCAGGTCCCGATGACGGGACGCCGCACGATCAATTTTGCCGATCACGATCTGATGTCGCACATGGGTGCGCAGAGCTTCAAGGAGGCGAAGGCCGAGGTCGGTGTTTCGACCGATCCGTTTCTCGATGCGCGGCTGCAGCATGTGGTGGATCGGCTGGCCCCGGTGGTTGCCGCCGATATCCCCGGCGTGATGTTCGATCCGGTCGTGCTGGACGAGCCCCTGCGGTACAACGCATTTTCGACCCCAGAGGGACACATCGCGATCAACTCGGGTCTGCTGGCGGCGCTGAACGACGATCAGCTCGCGTGGGTGATCGCGCACGAGATGGCGCACCTCGTCGCGCGGCATGCCGATGAACGTTTCTCGCGCCAGGTGCTTGCGGCCGGCGGATCGGCGAGCGCGGTGCTCGTCGGTGGCGCTGGAGGCGCAGCCGCCGCCCAGAGCTCGGGCAACGCCTTCAGCGGTCTGAGCTGGATCACGGGCCTGCGGTTTAACCGCGAACAGGAGCTTGAAGCGGATCGCATGGGGCTGATCTACATGGCGCGTGCGGGCTATAATCCCGAGGAAGCCAAAGCGGTGTTCAAGATCCTCGATGAAGAGCGCAAGGCTATCGGCGCGCGAACCCCGATCGGAATCTTCTCCACGCACCCGCCTTCACCCGAGCGGGAGAAGCAAGTCGAGTATCGCATGCCGGAAGCGGTCGATGAGTACATGCGCGTGGGCGGCACGCCGACCGTCGGAAAGTAAGCAGATAGTCCCGGAGCGCGTATCCGATAACCAACTACGCTTCTTCCGGCCGCCGAAATTGCAGCAGTGCCGTGTGGACGAGTCCGGCGAGGCCGACAAACGCGGCCGGAAAGCAGAGCGTGCCGTAACTAAATCGGGCGAAACCCATCGCCCCCAAAACGCCGCCGACGATGAATCCTCCGAGGAGAATCGAGTACAGGCCGATGCGCCGGAGATCGACCGGCTCGCGGCGCGCGGCGAGGCCGACTGCGATGCCGAGATCGGTGACGATACCGGTGACATGCGTCGTGCGGATCACCGCGCCGCTGTAGCTTGTCGCCATGGCGTTCTGCAGGCCGCACGCGGCCGCGGCGAAGAAGTCGCCCGCGATGGCGCCGTGCAGCAGCAGGTACGCCGAAGTGAAAAGCAGGATCGATTCGCCGATGAGCGCGACGCCGTAGCGACGTCCGGCCTTGAGGGTGCTGTGGCGGATGATGATGCCGCTGAGCACGCAGCCGAGGAAGAAGCAGAGCAATACAAGCGTGGTGCGACCGGCAGCGGCGAAGTTGCCCGAGCCCATTTCCACGGCGGCATTGGTCGCGTGGCCCGACATGTGCGAAAACGCCCGTTGCTGCATGCTGAGGAAACCGATCGCGTTTACACACCCCGCGGTGGCGGAGAGTGCAAACGCACCCGCGAGGACCCAGCGCGGAATCGGTTTGGAGAGCATGGCGACCGCCAGCGAGTATGCAGACCGAGCGGCCAGCGGAACGGAAAAAAAGCGGTCCGATGCGGTTTGAGTCCGGGCTTATCGGCGCTAGTCGAAAAACTGAGTAGGCCGACTCAATGCAGCCATGCGTCGACCATGGGGGCGACATGGCCGGCGAAGATTTCGCAGCAGATCGCGCAGAACACCGCGGTGAAGACGTCGATCATGTAGTGCGCGCGGAGGATGATGACGGCGATGGCCTCACCTACGGCGATCACGGCGGCCACGATGACCAGCCAGAGCGGCGCCGAGTGGGCGAGCTCCATGGCGCCGAGCATGGCAATGGCGGTGTGGCCGGAGAAAAAGAAGTCGTTGCTCACATCGTAAGTGACCAGCAGCGAGGGGAAGCCGGGGTGCCGCCAGATCACGCCGGGCGGGATGGGGAGCGAGCAGGTGCCTTGGCAGAACTGGCGAAGGGTGAAGAGCGCGATGAAGGCGATGAACGGCCGCATCGTCGGTCCGAAGATCGATGCGCCAAAAAGATAAAGGCCGAAGACATCGATCAGCAGCGACGTGATGATGAGCAACGCGTCCGCGGCGCGCTTGTTGGCGGCGAACCACGTGTTGAGCGGAGCCGTGAGTTGGTGAAAAAAATCGAAGATGCCGCCGGTGGACGTGAGTTTCTGGCTGATGAGCTTCTGGGTCCAAAACCACAGGGCGAGTGCGATGCCGATGGCGCCGACACGGACAGCGAGGAAGAGCATGGCGTGAGTACTAACGAATAAGATTGGACACAGAGGTCACGGAGAAGGCGAAGAGCGCACAGAGGAGAAGCCATCGCGCTCAGGCTTCATTCGTGGTTCCATGGTATGAAGCAGGAGGAGTTAACCACGAATGGACCCGAATTCACACGAATAGGGAAGTGGTGCGCATGGCTCTATTTGTGGTTTACGTTGCAGCAGGCTTTGCGCCGGGGCGGAACTCGGCGAGGGAGGCGGCGAGCATGGTCTCGATACGCTCACGGATGGTGGCCATGAGTGGGTCGCCGTCGCCACCGCGGGGGCGGTCGGGCGAGACTTCGATCGCTTCGCCGACATCGACGATGGCGCGGTAGGGAGAGAGGATGCGGACCTTGTCGGTGAGATCGTCTTCGAAGCGCTCGACCGTTTCGAGAATGCGCTCCGGCGTAATGCCTTCGGAGAGATAGCCGACGGGATAGAGCGAGAGCTGCTGGGCGAAGTAGATCGCGCGGAGCTGGGTCCAGCGGCGTTGCTTCTCGGCTTCGGAGATTTCGCCCGTGACGAGGTCGGGCAGGATCGCGGTGCGAAGGAGTTTCACGCGATTGACCACGATGCTCTCGTGGCGGCCCTTGAGCCACTCGTCTTCAAGCGGGCGCAGGATGTGATCGATAAGCGCCTGGATGCGCGCGAACCGCTCGCCGGTCTGCGCCGTGCCGCGGTACTCGATTTCTTTCAAGGCGAGCAGCGCATTGGAAATATGACGGATGCGGTCGAGCGTGGACGAAGCTGGATCGGCGGTCCACGTGAGGCGGTGCTCGATATCGGCGAGCATGGGGCGCACGGCGGCCTCGGCGTCGCCCTCGAAGAGATAGCGAATCGCGACCGGATGGACGACGACGCGACCGGCGGGAGTGGCGGCGGCGCGCTGCTTGGCGGCGCTGCGCGACATGAGGGCGGTGCCCTCCATGAGATTGTTGAGGCGGTCGTTGTGCCGCGAGATGACGCCCTCAGGGAAAATCACGAGCGGTCGCTTCGCCTCGCTCATGATCGAGATCGCGCACTTGAGCGCCTCGCGGTCGAGTCCCTCGCGGTAGATGCTGAATACTCCGGTGCGCGGCAGCACCCAGCGCTGGATTTTCCCCTGCATGAACAGGTGCCAGCTCGCCATGATGTGCAGATGACAACCCGCCTCGCGTCCGAGCGCGCCGATGACAAAGGGGTCGGGCGGCCGCGCGTGATTCGGCGTGAGCATGATGCCATGGCCCGCGGCGAGCGAGGCGCGCAGGCGCTCCACCCCGCGACATTCCACGCGCACGACGCCCTCGCTGCGCAGCTTGTGATCGAGGATCAGCGGACGCAGCAACGCCGGCCAAAACGTGCTGCGATGGGGCGGGACAAACTTATAGGGCTTGGCAACGACGACGTCCTGCATGCGGGGCTGGAGTCACGGTTGTGTGACGCACCGCGCCGCGGCGCAATATTTTGCGCAAACCAATACAGAGAATACCGGAACGCTAATCCGCGCTAATCTCCGCTAATGCCGATCAATGATCAGCCATTTTTTGTAGCGGCGCTCTATGAGCGCCGAATGGACTCGGCATGCGGATAGAGTCTTTCGGCGGTCATAGACCGCCGCTACAGCAGGCAGGCGACCCTCAGCCCAGCGCTTCGCGGAGTTTCTTGCCGAGCTCGGTGGCGCGGTAGGGCTTCGTGATGTAGCCGAGGAAACCCAGCTCGATGAAGCGGCGGTTCATCTCCTCGTTGTCGTAGCCGGTCGAGACGACGGCGCGCACGTGAGGATCGAGCTCCTTGAGCTTCTTGAAACATTCCTCGCCACCCATGCCGCCGATCACGGTGAGGTCCATGATCACGACATCGTAGTGCGAGCGCTTCAGGTTGCGGTAGTAGCCGCTGTATTTTGCGAGCGCTTCCTCGCCGTTGCGCGTGACGTCGACGGTGTAGCCGAGGCCGGTGAGCATCGCGACGGTGAGCGTGCAGATCTTCTCGTCGTCGTCCATGAGCAGCACGCGATTGGTGCGGGCAAACGGGATCGACATCGCGCGGCGCTGGATCTCGACCGGCTTGTCGGCGCGCGGGAGATAAACGGTGAAGGCCGTGCCCACGCCGAGCGTGGAGTCGACGCCGATCTGGCCGCCGTGCTTACGCACCACCGAGAGCACGGTGGCGAGGCCGAGGCCGGTGCCGTGCTTTTTCGTGGTGAAGAACGGATCGAAGATTTTCGCGACGTGCTCGGGCTTGATGCCGCTGGCGTTGTCGCGCACCTCGAACTCCACGTAGTTTCCCGCGGCGAGGCCGGAGACTTCGTCGTTGCCGATCACGACATTGGCCGCGCGCAACTGGATGCGCCCGATGTGCGGCGCGGGTGGCATGGCCTGCTGCGCGTTGACGATGAGGTTCTGGAAAACCTGCAAGATTTGCGAGCGTTCGACCTCGATGGGATCGACGTTGTCCGCGACCTCGACGGTGATGACGGCGGTCGACCCGGCGGCGGCGATGATCACGGCGTCCTCGAGCACGGTCTTCGACGCGGCGACGATCTGCACGCCCGCGCCGCCCTTGGCGAAGGCGAGGAGCTGCTTGGTGAGACCCTTGGCGGTGTCGCAGGCTTTCTCGGCGTCCTTGAGCGTCTGGTCGTCGCGATTGCCGCGGGCGATCGAGATGCCGCCGAGGATCGTCGTGAGGAGATTGTTGAAGTCGTGCGCGATGCCGCCGGCGAGAAAGCCGAGCGACTCAAAGCGGTTGGCTTTCACGAGCTCCTCAGGCGTGAGGGTCATCTCCTCGGGATTGCGGAAAACGATGACGACGCCGCGGGGCTTGTTGTCGGGACCGAAATTGGCGCGCGCGGTCCACACGACCGGCAGCGGCGCGGTGCCTTCGAGGTTAATCGCGTCGTCACTGATGAGGCCGAGCGGCTTGTCGGTCGCGAGTGCGCGGTCGACGGGGTCGTCGGTCTTGCGGCCGCTCTCGCGATTGACGAGCGGGAGCGCCTCGGCGAACGGACGGCCGACGAGATTTTCCGGCACCTGCATGACGAGGCGCGCGGCGACGGGATTGACGAAGAGAACCTTGCCGCGCGGATCGGCGACCATCACCGCCTCGGCGAGCGTGGCGAACGCCTCGATATTGAGATAATCGGGCAGCACACCGCTCGCGGCCGCGGCAGCAGCGGCGGCGACAGGCGAAGGCGCGGCGGACGCGCTCGCGACGCCGAGATTGTCGGGCATCGCGGTGATGAAACCCACGGCGCGCGCGAGCTCGCGCTTGCGCGTGACGACGCGGTGCAGGCCGAGCAGCACGGGCACGGAGTGGCCGTCCTTTGACGTGAGCTGCACGGGCTCGATGAAGTCGGTCTTGCCCGGCGAGCGCGCGAGCAGCCAAGCCTCCAGGCCAGCGGCGGCCTCGGTGGAGGGGAGCGCGGCGGCAAAGGTCTCCGGCGACGCGGGCAATTCGTCCTCCTCGTCGTAGCCGAGGATTTTTTTCCACGCCGGCGAGTACCAGAAAGCCGGGGCATGGAAATCCAGCTCAAAGGCGCCGAGCAGGCTGACGCCGCTGAGATCCTGCATGCGCGCGTCGTTGGCCATCGAGGCCTCTTCGAGTTCTTTGCGCTCGGTGATGTCGAGATGGAGGCCGACCACGCGGTCGAGTTCGCCGAGCGCGCTGAGCGTCTGCACACCGAGGCAGTGCACCCAGACCCAATGGCCGAGCCGGTGCTTCATCCGAAACTCGGTGCTAAAGGGGCGCGCGCCAACAGTGAGTTTTTTTCCCACCTTGTCTGGCGCGGCGCCAGAGTCTTCTGGGTGGATGAGTTGCGTCCACGACTCGTAGGTGTCGGCCAATTCGGCGTCGGCGTAGCCGAGCATTTTCTTCCACGGCGCGGAGTAGCGCGCGCGGCCGACTTTGAAATGCAGGTCGAAGAAAGCGATCGTGCCCTTTTCGGCGAGGACGGTGAGGGCGTTGCCAGCGTCGGTCGCAGCGGGAGCGACGGGAGCGGCGGGCGGAGTCTGGATGACGGCGAGGTAGCCGTCGGCACCGAGGGATTTTTCAAGGCGCACGCGCATGTCGCACGGCGCGCCCTCGCGCGGCTGCACGGTCAGCGTGGCGGCTTGGTCGAGCGCGGTGGCGACGAGCACATCCCATTGCGCGTCGAGAAATTCGGGGTCGTTGGACACCACCTCGAACACGAAGAGCGAGGCGAAGTGCTCGCCGATCAGCTCGCCGTCACCGGTTTGCCACAATTGGCGGGCCGACGAATTGGCGGCGGAAACGCGTCCTCGCGGGTCGAGGAGGAGGACGGCAGGCGCGGAGGCGGACGCCGTCGTTGGGGTAGAAGATGAAGTGGTCGATGTGTGTTCGTTCACACTCGGGAGGAAGTGAGCCAGCTCTCGGCGCGTTTGGCGAGAAAATCGATGAAGGCCGGATGATCGTTGGGGCAGGGGATCTGTTGGAAGGACTCGCCGCCCGCCTTGAGGAAGGCGTCGCGGCCCTGCTGCTGGAGCTCTTCGAGCGTCTCGAGGCAGTCGGCGATGAAGGCCGGACTCATCACGAGGAGCTTCTTCACGCCGGCGGACGGCAGGCGCTCGAACTCCACGTCAGTGTAGGGCGTGAGCCAAGGCTCACCGGCGAGGCGCGATTGAAACGAGAGTGAGTGTTTTGTGGCGGGGAGACCGGCGCGCGCGACGAAAGCTCGCGTGGTCGCGAAGCACTGGGCGCGGTAACAGGTGGCGTGCGCGGGCGAGCACGTGGAGCAGCAGTCCGGCACCGTGAGGCAGTGCGCGTGCGACGAGTCGGCCTCGCGCATGTGGCGCTCGGGCAGACCATGGTAGGAAAAGAGCACGTAGTCGTAGGGCTGCGCCAAATACGGCGCGCTGATCGTGTGCAGCACCTCGATGTAGTCGGTGTCAGCGTAAAACGGCTGTACCGTCGTCACGCGCAGGCGCGGCGCTTGTTTCGCGACCTCGTCCATCACGCGCACGACGACCGTCTCGTACGACGACATCGCGTAGTGCGGGTACTGTGGGAAAAGGAACAACTCCTCGATGCCATCGGCCGCGATCTGCCCGATCACCGAGGCGATCGACGGATTGCCGTAGCGCATCGCGAGGTACACCGGCGTGGCCGCGCCGAGCTTGGCGGCGAGTTTCTCGCGCACGCTCTTCGAGGTGACGATGAGCGGGGAGCCATCTTTGGTCCACACTTGCTCGTAGGCGTGAGCGGAGTTTTTCGCGCGCTTCGGGATGATAAGGCCATTGACCAGCAGCGAGCGCCACGGCTCGCCCGGCTTGTCGATCACGCGCTCGTCCCCGAGGAACTCTTTCAGATAGCGGGTGACGTCCGCGACCGAGGTGGAGTCGGGTGAACCGAGGTTGACGAGCAGGACTGCGCGCTTGGGCATGGGTCGGATTCGTCGAGAGAAATGCACGCTTGTCAAATGCGCGCGCGGCGAGCGTGAGGGTGAGGCGCAAAGATCACAGAGCCAAAGCGAGTTGGAATTGCGCTCGCGCGCCTCGCGCCATCAGTCTCAAACGCCGACGTCATGAACAATCCCTACGCTACTGCCCGGCCGTCTTTCCAGCAGACTCTCGATCTCTTCGACGGACAGTGGGTGTCTTCGTTTCCCTCGTCGAGGGGCGAACTGCGGGCCGGTCCGGCCGGCCACTTCGAGGATCCGCGCGTCCTGTGGGCGCATGAGCATCTGAAGACGCTGGGGGTGGACATGGTTGGCTCTTCGGTGCTGGAGCTCGGGCCACTTGAGGGCGGGCACACCTACATGATGAGCAAGCTCGGGGCGCGCTCCGTCACGGCGGTCGAGGCGCATCGGGAGGCGTTTCTCCGCTGCCTCGCGGTGAAGGAGCTGATGGGCATCGAGCGCGTGAACTTCCTTTACGGCGACGCGGTGGATTTTCTCCGTGCCGAGCATGTGTACTACGACGTGGGCTTTGCCTGCGGATTTCTCTACCACATGGTGAATCCGGTGGAGCTGATCCAGCTGCTCACGGCAAAGACGGGAGCGATCTTCCTCTGGACGGTGTACTGGGACCCGGTGTTCAACGAAAAGCATCCCGACCGAGCAGCGGCCACGGGCGGAGCCGTAGCCTCGGAGCATCAGGGCTTCCCACATACGCTCCATCGCCACGACTACGGCGTGGTGGCCAACTATAGCAAATTCTGGGGCGGCCCTGCACCGCACACGCATTGGATGGAACTCGATGATATCCTGAAGGCGTTTCCGTACTTCGGATTCACGCGGATGCACTATGAGCTGGAGCAAAACCCGAACGGCTCCGCGTTGAAGCTTGTCGCGGTACGGGGGTGAAACGAGTCCGTGGCGGAATCCCGTGCAGCTTTCGCGGAAAGGCGAAAACGCTGACGCGCTCCGCTCTGAGAAAGTAGCACGCTAGGCCGCCAGCCCGCGGCAGAGTTGGATGCGGCGGATGAGCTGGTGGATGTTTTCCGGTGCGATGCGATCGGTGATGATCGTGCGCGGAAAATTGTGTTCGATGTCGAGGTGCACGCCGTCTTCGGCGCCGGGGCGCACGAAATCTTCCACGAAGTCCATCCCGCCACGCGGGCGCATCCAACGGTAGTACGGATCGGGGTCGTCCGACTCGATCACGACGTCGTCGTGGAGGAAGACGTTGGCGTAGAGGGTCAAATCCCGGAACGAGGCGAACCACGTTGGCGGGTTCACGAGCTGGTCTCGAATGATGAGCGTCATCTCGGGAGTCCTTTCTAGCAGCACCATTGCCAATTTCGGCACAGCCGGGGAAATTTTCAGGACAAAACCTGAGGGGCATTTCAGAGAAACAGGACAGAGTTTTGCCTTTTGTCCGCGCGCTTCCACCGTCATCCGTGAGTCTTCCATTTTTCCATGAGCGCAAATCGTCCGCCCGTCCTCCTCGTCATCCGTGATGGCTGGGGCAAGAATCCCGATCCTTCGCAGGACAAGACCAACGCTGTCGTCCAAGCCAAGAAAGCCTGCGACGATGCGCTGCACGCGAAATACCCCGTAGCGCTCGTCGCGGCGTCGGGCCTCGACGTCGGCCTGCCCGACGGCGTGATGGGCAACAGCGAAGTCGGCCACGAAAACATCGGCGCGGGCCGCATTGTGGACCAGGAGCTCGTACGCCTGAACAAACTGTTTTCCGAAAAGCGTCTCGCGACCAATCCCGTGTGGCACGCGATCCTCGAGCGCGTGAAGACGAAGAAGTCCAAGCTCCATCTCTTCGGCATCGTGAGTGACGCCGGCGTGCACGGCATGCTGGAGCATCTCTACGGCATCCTCCGCCAAGCGAAGGAAGACGGCCTCACGGAGGTGTACCTCCATGCGTTTACCGACGGCCGCGACACGCCGCCGTCGAGCGGTCTCGGCTACGTGAAGCAGGTCGAAAAAAACATGCAGGAGATCGGCGTGGGTAAGATCGCCAGCGTCTGCGGACGCTTCTGGGCGATGGACCGCGACAACCGTTGGGAGCGCGTGCAGAAAGCCTACGATATGCTCACCGGCCGCGCTGCCGTGGCGACCGCGACGAGCGGCCCCGCCGCCGTGCAGGCCTACTACGACAAGCCTGCTGGTCCTTCGCAGGTCGGCGATGAGTTTGTGCCTGCCACGTGGATCGTCGGTGCCGACGGCAAGCCCGTCGCGACCATCGCCGACGGCGATGCGGTGCTCTTCTACAACTACCGCGGCGACCGTCCGCGCGAGATCACGAAGGCTTTCGTGATCGATGACTTCAAGGACTTCGACCGTGGCCCGAAGCTCGATCTCTACTACGCGACGATGACCGAGTACGAGTCGGGCCTGCCCGTGCACGTCGTGTCGCCGAAGCCGGAGAAGCTGAAAAACATCCTCGGCCAGGTCGTGAGCGACGCGGGCATCGCGCAGTTCCGCTGCGCCGAGACGGAGAAGAACCCGCACGTGACGTTCTTCTTTAACAATTATCGCAAGGATCCCTTCCCCGGTGAAGACCGCGCGTGTCCCGCGAGCCCGAAGGTTGCGACCTACGATCTCCAGCCCGAGATGTCGGCCGCCGAGGTGACCGCGAAGGCGAAGGAAGCGATCCTCTCCGGCAAGTACGGCCTCATCGTCGTCAATTTCGCCAACCCCGACATGGTCGGCCACACCGGCTCGCTCCCCGCCGCGATCAAGGCCGTCGAGGCCACCGACGCCGGCGTGGCCGAACTCCTCGCGGCCATCGCGCAGAAGGGCGGCAAGGCCGTTGTCTGCGCCGACCACGGCAACGCTGAGCAGATGTGGGACCCGACCGTCAACGGCCCACACACCGCGCACACGCTCAATCTCGTGGAAGTCTTCGCCATCGGCGACGGCCTCGTCGCGGGCAAAACGAAGATGCGCACCGGCGGCCGCCTCGCCGACATCGCCCCGACCATCCTCTATCTGATGGGCCTGCCGAAGCCGAAGGAGATGACGGGCGAGAGCTTGGTTATCGGCTAAGGGGCAACTCGTCGTTCACGGCGCCGAAGTCTCATCCTTCGGCGCTGCAGGTGGAGCCGCACGCGTAGGCATCGCTGGGCGGGCCGGCCGGTATTGTTTTTCGAGCGCGGCGGCTTCCTCGCGGTCCTTGGCGTAGATGCGTTTTATGCCACGTGGTGGCTCGAAGTGCGTGAGCGGCCACGGAGCCACCGGGCGAAGTTCGCCGGGGTAGGGCGGCGTATTGGGATCGTGCTTTTCATCGGCGAGCTTTTTGCCGGTGGGTGAGAATGTGCGGTGTTCGAGGATGAAGTTTTTGCTCTCGTCGTACACCCACTCGTTGCGCACCGGCATCTGCGTCATGAGGACTGGGATGCCGACTACCGAGATGCCGATGCGTAGGGCGAGCGGCATATCCTTTTTCGCATACTCCGACGCAGCCTGCCGCATGAGCTTGATGCCGTCTTCGTCGATCTCATTCGCGATGTGCACCACCTCGCGACCGTCCTGCAACGTGCGCTCGCCCGACCAATGCAGATGTCGCTGCATTTCCTCGGGGCTGACGGTTTGGGTCGATTGATTGGAAGGATCGGTGCTGGCGGAGGGCGGTGCGATCGCCGGCATTTTTGGCGTAAAGATCGCCACCGGAGGAAAGATCACCCACGAGCCTTCGGGTGTGACGATCTCCACGTGCTCCGGTGGAAAAACCGGACGGTTGACCTCGTCGACATTCAATACGTCGATGCGCCACCAGACTTCGGTGTCGGATTTCCGCAGGATGACCTGACGGCGGATCTTGTTACCGTTGGGTCCGCGCTGGAGCGTCATCGAACTATACGAGCCCACCCGCCGTTCGGCAGAGCCCCACAATGGTCGCCCGATTTTTTCGGCCTCCTCCGGCGTGAGTACTTCGCCAAACGCGAGACGGGCAAAGAACAAAGCAGCGAGCCAGACGGGGTAGGGGCGATGCATGCTTTCCAGAGTCAAATATTAACCGACTGCGCACGCAAGCGGCCGGTGGCGCTGATCCGCTATAGATATTCAGGGAATGAATTTCTGCGCGGGCGACACATTGTCCGCTTGTCAGCGCGGGGGCGGCGCGTTCTAAGGAGCGCGTTCCCCACTGTCCGTGCCCCCCGCAGACGCCGAGCAATCCCGTTGGTTTGCCGAGGAAGTGCAGCCCCATGAGGCCGCGCTGCGGGCCTACCTGCGCGGATCTTTCCCGACGCTGCAGGATGTCGACGACCTTGTGCAGGACGCCTACGCGCGACTGCTGCTCGCGCACGACGCGGGTAAGGTGCAGCACCCGAAGGCGTATCTTTTCGCGACGGCGCGCAATGCCGCGCTCGATCTTTTTCGCCGGAAGAAAATTGTTTCCATCGAAGGCATAGCTGAAATCGAGCACTTGCCCGTCTTGGTAGATGGGCCCGATGCGGCCGAAGCCGCCAGCCATGAACAGGAAATCCAGATTCTCACCGAGGCGATCGCCGCGCTCCCCGAGCGCTGCCGACAGGTATTTACCCTGCGGCGGCTGCGCGGGCTTTCGCACCGCGAGATCGCGGAGTCGCTTGGCATCTCCGAGCACACGGTCAACGCCCAACTCGCGATCGCGGTGCTGCGCTGCCGCAAATTTCTCCGCGCCCGCGGCGTCCTGAAAGGAACAAGCGATGCCCGCTGACCCTGTGCCCAATTCCGACGACGCGCGCACGATCGAGGTGATCGAGCTGGAAGCAGCCGACTGGCTCGTGCTGCACGACCGCGGGCTTACGGTGGCGCAGCAGAAGGAGTTTTCCGCGTGGCTCGCCGTGGACCCGCGGCACGCGGAGATTTTCGCCGAACTCGAGGAGACCTGGACGCGCCTCGCCGAGGCGCGCGATGAGTCGCCGGAGCTGACGCAGGCCGCAGCCGCATCGAGGGCAACCGCCGTGCCCGCGCACACGCGTCGCCGGAGCAAACTCCTCTGGTGGTCCGTGCCGCTCGCTGCCGCTGCGGCGCTCGCGCTCGTGTATCTCGCGCAGACGCCGCCGCCGGTGGCGGTGGTCGATGGCTTTGCCACGACGGCCGAAACACAGGTTGGCGGTTTGCGGAAACTCACGTTGCCCGATGGTTCGCTGGTGCAGCTCAATACCGACAGCGCTGTCACCGTGCACTACACCACGGCCGAGCGCCGCGTGAGTCTGGTGCGCGGTGAGGCGCACTTTCAGGTGACGAAAAATCCCGCGCGGCCGTTCATCGTGAGCGCGAGCGGCGTCGCGGTGCGCGCGGTCGGCACGGCTTTTGACGTGCGCATGCGCCCCGAGTCGATCGAGGTGCTCGTGACGGAGGGCCGCGTGCGGCTCAACGACACCACCGACGGTAAATCGCTTCTCCCCTTCGCCGTGAACGACGGCGCTGAGCCGCTGCTCGAAGCCGGCCAGCGCGCCGTCGTGCCGCTCGCCGGTGCGACTCCTGCCGCAGTCGCGGCCGTGCCGACGACCGAGATGGGGCAGGCGCTCGCGTGGCAGTCGCGCCAGCTCGAGTTTGCCGCCACGCCGCTCGCGGAAGTGGTCGCGGAGTTCAATCGCTACAATCGCCACAAGCTCGTGATCGCCGACCCGCGACTCGCGACGCAGCGCTTCGGCGGCACATTCCCCGTCGACGATACGGAGGCGCTCGTGCGCCTGCTCGAGGCGAACTTCGGCGTCGTCGCTGAGCGCGGCGAGCGTGAGACGAAGCTCCGGCTCGCGCCGTGAGCTGAGTCACTGCGCGCCAACTCGCGTGCATTCGTCGAGAATTCGGGCGCGTTAGGGCGGAAAAATCTTTTCCGAAAAAATCCTTAGAGAGCTGCGAGCGGCCGTTCGTCTGAGTGGTGGACCGATTTCCGCGCCCCTCGTTTTTCGGTGGTGGCGTGTGACGTCGGATCACACCCCCAAGCAACCCACACCCTCATGCGTTCGTCCCGTACCCGCGCCCTCTTGTCGGCGCTCCTCGCCACCGGCTGGGCTTTGTCCAGCCGCGCCCAAAATGCTCCCACCTCGGCCGAAGCCACCGCCGCGGCGGCCAACGAGGAGGCCGTGAAACTCCCCGAGTTCAAAATCTCCTCGGAGAAAGACGTGAGCCTCGTCGGCAAGCAGTCCCTGAGCACGACGCGCATCGGCGTGGAGCTCACCGACCTCGCGCAATCCGTCGTGGTGCTCAACAAGCTCTTCATCGACAAGGCCAGCCCCACGATCATGACCAAGGCGCTCAACTATGTGGGCGGCGCGCAGACCGGCACGATCACGTGGTCGGTGGATCGCTACATGATCCGCGGCTTCGTGGGCGAGGGCGACTTCGTCGACGGCTTCCGCACGCAGACGGACAAGAACACCGATCTCAACATCGTCGACCACATCGAGATCATCAAAGGCCCCGCGGCGATCTTCATCGCGAATCAGGCTAATACGGTCGGCGGCGTGATCAACAAAGTCTCGAAGAGCCCCACCTCGTACAAGGTCGGCTCGCTCACCGTGCAGGCCGGCCGCTGGGACGCCAATCGCGCGGACCTCGATATCGGCGGCCCGATCACGGCGGACAAGAAGCTCGCGTACCGCTTCCTCCTTTCGGGTCAGGACTCGAAGGGCTACTTCGATCACACCTACGAGAAGCGCACCGCGGTGCTCCCGATGCTGAGCTACGATTTCAGCAAGGACACGCAGGCGTGGATCAAGTTTGAGACCTTCACCAGCCACTACTCCTCGTACAACGGCCTCCCGCTCGACGGCCGCACCAACAAGGTCGTCGACGTGCCGTACAGCACGAACTTCGACGGCGAGGACACGCCGAACAACTGGCGCACCGACTGGTACTATCGCCTCTGGGGTCAGTTCACCACGCGTCCGGCCGACTGGGTCGCGATCCGTTTCGCGGCCTTCGACTCGAAGGACACGCAGCGCCGCGTCGAGTCGATCCTCAACACGGTTAACACCACGCAGGTCGTCAACGGCACCACGGTCTCCGTCCCCGGCTACCAGATTCCCGCGAGCTACACACCCGGCACGAAGCTCGCCCGCAGCACCACCGCCGTAAACGGCGACTACCAGCCGCGCCGCGAGCTGCAGCACGACTACGTATTCAGCTTCAACACCGGTCCTGCCTCTCATAAGCTCCTCGTCGGTGGCGTGCTCGTCGACTACCCGCAGGACACGAAGACCTACAGCAGCGGCGGCACGAGCGCGACCTCCAGCAGCTCGATCGATCCGCTCAACCCGCAGTTCCCCGGCGTCGTCGCGACTTCGTTCAACCAGCCGCCGGTCACGTTCAACCACATCACGCAGAACTTCGGCAAAGTCTTCGCGCTCGAGACCGCGAATTTCCTCAACAACCGCGTCATCGCCAACGTCGGTGTTTCACGCAGCCGCTACGAGAGCTCGCGCCTGCAGAACAACTACGTGCAAGCCGGCTCGCCCAACGTCATCGCCGGCACCGCCACTGCCGGCGCCATCGCGGACAGCAACGTGTTTCCCAACTCCGTCGCGTACAAAAATCTCGTGCAGTACGGCCTGCTCGTGAAGCCCCTGCCGAATGTCTCGGTCTTCTACGGCAGCTCGAAGAATTTTGCGTTCAACGGCTTTGGCACCACGCCTGCGGGCGTCGGCGGTTTGCTCCCACCCTCCGAGGGCGAGCAGAAGGAAACCGGCCTTAAGAGCTCATGGCTCGACGGCCGCCTCACGTTCAACGCCGCGTACTTTGAGGTCTCGCAGTTCAACAACACGGTCCCCGCGTTTCCGCAGACCAACCCGCCGTCCGTCGTCGTCGTTGGCGGCCAGACTTCGCGCGGTTTCGACGGCGACTTCGCGTTCGCGGTCACCAAGAACTTCGACCTCATCGGCTCGTTTGCCACGTTCAAGGCCCACATCGAGCTCGCCTCGCCGTGGAACCAGATCGTGCAGCCCGGCGACGGCAAGGTCCACAAGACCATTCCCGTGAACAACGTCGCCGAAAACACGCTCGCCGTGTGGGCGCGCTACAAGTTCACCGAGGCCGAACTCAAGGGCCTCTCCGTCAGCCTCGGCACGAGCTACCTCGGCAAGCGCGCGATCGACGACAACTCCGGCAGCCAAGTCTTCTACGGCTACCTGCCCGCGCGCACCATCCTCGACCTGAGCCTCAGCTACGAGACGAAGGACATCACGTACCAGCTCAACGTCGATAATCTGCTCAACAAAAAGTACATCTTCGCCTCGCGCAGCCAGCTCGTGCAGGTCCCCGGCCTGCCGACCAATATCCGCGCGTCGATCACGTATCGCTTTTGGTGAGGGGTAGCACGCTCACCAAGTAAGTCAGGGTTGGAGGGTTCGCCAACCCGGCCCGCTTCACCGCAAGGGAAGCGGGCTTATTGCATATAAACGATAAGACGCACCGCCGCGCACTTTGGGGTTTTCACCGCGGCGACTCGCGGCGATTCTGGGCGCGTGCCGGTTCCCTCGCCGGCGAGAGCATGACCCACCCCAGACCCTCCTTGCGGGCCGTCCGCTTGGCCTCGCGTGCGCTGCGACCCGCGTTGGCTCTGCTGTGCCTATGGCTGGCGGGGACGGCGTGGGCGGGCGGCGTGGAGGCGGAGCGAAAACCCTTCGACGTGCCCGCAGGCGAAGCGCTCGCCACGCTCAAGGCGTTCTCCACGCAGGCCGGCGGACGCCTGCTTTATTCCGCCGACGCCGTGCAGGGCGTGACGACCAACGCCCTCCAAGGCGAACTCACTGCGCGCGATGCCCTCGATCGCATGCTCGCGGGCACTAGTCTCGAGGTTACACAGGACGAGCGCACGGGCGCGCTCGCCGTTCGCCGCAAGACCCGCCCGCGTATCACAAAACCGGATACAAGGCTCCCCGTTCCTGTCGACGAATCCGCCGACTCCGTCGACGAGCCGGTGCGCCTGCCGACCTTCACGATCAGCTCGGAGAAAGAGCTGAGCTACGTCGGCCGCCAGTCGCTGAGCACCACGCGCTCCGGCGCAGATTTGTCCGACCTGCCGCAGTCCGTGCGCGTGCTGAACAAGATATTCCTCGACGATCTCAACCCCACGATCCTCGCCAAGGCGCTCAACTACGTCGGCGGCGCGCAGTCCGGCACGATCAACTGGTCCGTTGACCGCTATATGATCCGCGGCTTCGTCGGCGAGGGCGACTACGTCGATGGCTTCCGCACGCAGACCGATCGCAACACCGATCTCAATCTCATCGATCGCGTCGAGGTCATCAAGGGCCCGTCGGCCATCTTCATCGCCAATCAAAACGCGACTGTCGGCGGTGTCGTGAACAAGATCTCGAAATCCCCCACGCCCTACCACGTCGGTCGCCTCACCGTGCAGGCCGGTCTCTGGGACGGCAATCGCGCCGATTTTGATATCGGCGGGCCGTTGTCAGCCGATCGCCGCTGGCGTTGGCGCTTCCTCGCCGCCGGGCAGGACTCGCCCGGCTACTACGACCGCACCTATGAGAAGCGCATCTCGATCCTCCCGATGCTGAGCTACAAGTTCAGCCCCGACTCCGAGGCGTGGATCAAGTTCGAGCGCTTCAACAGCCATTACTCCTCGTACAACGGGGTCCCGCTCGACGGCCGCACCAATCGCATCGCCGACGTCCCCGCTCGCTCCAACTTCAACGAGGACACGCCGCTCAATTGGCGCACCGACTGGTTCACGCGACTCTGGGGGCAGTTCACCGCGCGCCCCACCGACTGGCTTGCGATCCGCGTCGCGGGGTTTGACTCGAACGATACGCAGCGCCGCGTCGAGTCGGTCTTCAGTCCTTCTGGTTCGACGACGCCGACGGTGCAGCCCGATGGCTCCGTTGCTTTCGCGCCCTACGCGCAGTACGTCATCCCGCCCGACTACAAACCCGGCCAGAAAATCGCCCGCACCGTCACCGCGATCAATGGCGACAACCAGCCGCGCCGCGAATTTCAAAACGACTACGTCTTCACGTTTCCCACCGGTCGCGCCGAGCATCAGCTCCTCCTCGGCGTCGGCTACATCGATTACCCCGAGACCACCAAGACCTACTCCAGCGGCTCAGGCAGTACCGCCACGGCCAACGCCACCGATCCCTTCGCCCCCGTCTTCCCCGGCTCAATCACGCTCAACTTCGATCAACCGCCCGCCAACACCACCACGCGTGCGCAGACCTTCGCGAAAATCTACGCGCTCGAAACGCTCAAGCTCCTCGAAGGCCGCCTGATCTTTTCTTTCGGCGCCACGCGCAACCGCTTCGCCTTCAGTGCGAACTCCGTTGGCTACAATCAGGTCACCAGCACCCCCGGCCCCACGCTCGTCGTCCCCGAGACCCTCTTCTATAAAAACCTCGTGCAGTACGGCGTCGTCGTGAAGCCCGTGCCGCATGTGTCATTGTTTTATGGATACAACAAGAACTTCTCGGCCAATCCCATCCAGTTCGGCCAGTTCCTCCCGCCGCAGGAGGGCGAGCAGAAGGAAGCGGGCCTGAAGTCCGACTGGCTCGAGGGCCGCCTCTCGTTTTCGCTGAGCCACTTCGAGGTCACGCAGCTCAACAACAGCGTGCCCGCCTTCCCCCAGACCACGCCGCCCTCGCAGGTGCTCGTGCCCGGCACGATCTCGCGCGGCTGGGACGGCGACTTCACTTTCACGCTCTCGTCGCACGTCGACGTCCTCGGCTCGTTCGCGTGGATGCAGGCGCACGTGCCGTTGCCCGCCCCGTGGAAACTCGCCCCGCAGCCCTACGACGGCCGCATCTATCGCGACCTCCCGGTGAACAACGTCTCGCAGCGCAACTTCGCCATCTGGACTCGCTACAAGTTCACCGGCCCGCGCCTCAAGGGCCTCTCCATCGGCGCCGGCGCGAGCTACCTCGCGAAGCGCGCGATCACCGACAACAGCAACCTCGTCTTCTACGGCTACGTCCCCGGCCGCACGCTCGTCGACGCCGCCATCGTCTACGAAGCCCCGCGCTACAAATGCCAGCTCAACGTCGATAACGTCCTCGACCGCTCCTACATCTACGCCGCCCGCAGCAACCAAGTCCTCATCCCCGGCTCCCCGACCAACCTGCGCGCCTCGCTAACGGTGAAGTTCTGACCTCAGTTCGACAGAAGTGGGGGCAGGAGAGGACGTGTCGTTTGCGAGTGCTTCTCTCCAAACCGTTTTACACGAAGGCCGCAAAGGTCGCGAAGGCTCGGTCCTTCCTCTCACACTTGATCGCCCTATGCACCTGTGGGTTGCGCACTCGCCGCGCAACGAGCCCATCCTGCGCTCTTTCTTCTGTCTTAGTCTTTCAAAGAACATTCCCGCCGCAGCTCCCCCCGTAGCTGCGAGCACCAGCGAGCCGACAAACCTCCGCCAGCCATCTCACGTCCTGCTTCCCCCTCATCTCTTCGCGATCTTAGCGATCTTCGTGTAAAACCTCCCCTCCGTCATCCCCCTTCCGCTGACGGAAATTCTGTTTGCCCTCTCTAGGCGCGGTGGGTTGTCCTGTCCGACTCACGTTTCCATGAAGCGCTCCCATCACTGTGCCCAGCTCTCCACGGCCGACCTCGGCTCGACTGTTTCGCTCGTCGGCTGGGTGGACGTCATCCGCGACCAGGGTGGCATCATCTTCGTGGACCTCCGCGACCGCGAGGGCGTCACGCAGATCCAGCTCGAGGCCAAGGAAAACGTTACCCTCGCCGAGCAGCTCAAGCACCTGAAGGCCGAGTCCGTCATCGGCGTCAGCGGCAAGGTCGTGCGCCGTCCCTCCGGCACCGAGAACAAGTCCCTCGTCACCGGCGAGATCGAGGTCGTCGCGACCTCCCTCGTCATCCACAATATTTCCGACACGCCCCCGTTCCCGCTCGACGACGCTGGGGGCGACAAGGTCAACGAGGACCTCCGTCTCACGTACCGCTACCTCGACCTCCGCCGGCCGAAGATGCGGAAAAATCTTTTCGTCCGCCACAAGGCCACCAAGGCCATCCGCGACTACTTCGACTCGCAGGGCTTCATCGAGGTCGAGACGCCCGCGCTCTTCAAGAGCACGCCCGAGGGCGCGCGCGAGTACCTCGTGCCGTCGCGCATCCACCCGGGCCAGTTCTACGCGCTCTCGCAATCGCCGCAGCAGTTCAAGCAGATCCTCATGGTCGCCGGCGTGGAGCGGTATTTCCAGATCGCCCGCTGCTTCCGCGACGAGGACCTCCGCTCCGATCGCCAGATGGAGTTCACGCAGGTCGACGTCGAGGCGTCGTTCATCGACCGCGAGGACGTCTACTCGATCTTCGAAGGCATGCTGAAGAAAGTGTGGAAGGAAGTGCTCGGCACCGACATCCCCACGCCGTTTCCGCGCATGCCCTTCATCGACGCGATGAACCGCTACGGCGTCGACAAGCCCGACGTGCGCTTCGGCCTCGAACTCGTCGACCTCTCCGAGACGTTCAAGAACTCCGCGTTCAAGGTCTTCCAGTCCACCGTCGCCAATGGCGGCTCGGTCAAAGCCGTCAACGCCAAGGGCCTCGCCGACCTTACGCAGGGCGAACTGAAGAGCCTTGAGGAAATCGCGAAGTCCCTCGGCGCGAAAGGTCTCGCCTTCATCAAGGTCGAGGGCGGCGAGTGGAAGTCGCCGATTGTGAAGTTCTTCTCCGAAGCCGAGAAGGCGGAGCTCACCGCCAAGCTCGGCATCGGCGAGGGCGACATCATTTTCTTTGCCGCCGCTCCGTGGGAAAAGGCCTGCGCGATCCTCGGCCGTCTGCGCCTCGAGTCCGCCGCTCTCCTCCAGAAGCGCGGCAAGCTGGAGATCCGCCACGACGATTGGAAATTCCTCTGGGTCGTCGACTTCCCGCTCATGACCCACGACGAGGCGGAGAATCGCTACGTCGCCACGCATCACCCTTTCACCGCGCCGGTGGAAGAGGATGCCGCCTACCTCGACTCCGACCCGAAGAAGGTCCGCGGCCAGCACTACGACGTCGTGCTCAACGGCATGGAGCTCGGCGGCGGCTCGATCCGCATCCATCAGCCCGCGCTGCAGAAGAAGGTCTTCGAGGATGTCCTCAAGATTCCGCAGGACGTCGTCGAGTCTCGCTTCGGCTACATGCTCAAGGCCTTCACCTACGGCGCGCCGCCGCACGGCGGCATCGCCTTCGGCCTCGACCGCATGTGCGCGCTCCTCTGCGGCACCACGAGCATCCGCGACGTCATCGCCTTCCCGAAGACGCAAAAAGGCCAGGACCTCATGGCCCAGAGCCCCACGCCCGTCACCGCCCGCCAGCTCAAGGAGCTGCACATCCAGACGGTTATTCCGCAGGAATAATCCTCACGGACGATTCAATCTCTCAGGCGTATCGGAAATCCCGATACGCCTTTTTTTTGGAACGCTAATCCGCGCTAATCTTCGCTAATGGATTGAACTGATTAGCGAAGATTAGCGCGGATTAGCGTTCCCCATTCACATCACAGAAATACCCACGCCACCACTGCAAGGATCGGCAGCAGGATGGGCAGGCTGTATCGGAAGACGTAGCCGAAGAAGCTCGGGGTATGCACGCCCGCGCCGTGCGCGATGGATTTCACCATGAAGTTCGGCCCGTTGCCGATGTACGTCATCGCCCCGAAGAAAACCGACCCGAGGCTGATCGCCACCACGAGGAGCGGCTCGTTCGCGAGCAAGGAGTGCACATTGGCCACGTCGTCGGTCGACGGATTCGGCACCGCGCGCACTTCGGCGAGCTTGAGAAAATTCACATACGTCGGCGCGTTATCGAGCACCGCGGACAACCCGCCCGAAGCGAAATAGTAGTGCGCTGGGTGGGAGAGGGGAAACTCCTTGCCGTGCTCCTGCAGGTAGTCGAGCGCCGGCAGCATCGTCGCGAAGATGCCGATGAAGAGAAACGCCACTTCCTTGATCGGCCCGAAGTTGAAGTGATTCTCCTCGTGCACGACCTTCGGCGTGAGCTTGTACGACGCCACCGCTGCGCCGAGCATCACGAGCTCACGCAGGAAAAACACCTCCGGTAAAAACACCGCGCCGATGATCGCGGCGAGGAAGAGCAGATTGATTTTCCCGTCGAACCGCCATGTGTCGTGCGTCGCCGCGATCTCCTGCTGGATCTTTTTCGGCGCGTGTTGGAACGAGCGCCGGTCGAACACATAAAACGCCGCGAGCAGCAGCCCGATTGCCGTCAGCCACGGCAGCGTCACATGATCCACGAGCCAGAAAAACGGCACGCCGCGCAGATAGCCGAGGAAGAGCGGCGGGTCGCCGATCGGCGTGACCGCTCCGCCGACATTCGACACGAGGAAGATGAAGAACACCACGTGATGCGCGCTCACGCGGATCTTGTTCATGCGGATAAACGGCCGGATCAGCACCATCGACGCGCCCGTGGTGCCGATGATGTTGGCCAGTACCGCGCCGACGAAGAGGAAGATCACATTCTCCCGCGGCGTCGCCTCGCCCTTCACTTTCAGGTGGATGCCGCCCGCCACGACGAAGAGCGAACCGATCAGGATGATGAACGACGCATACTCGTGCAGCGTGTGCAGCACCTGCTCGCCGCCCCCCGCGACGGCGAAGAGATAGTAGCCCGCCACGAGCGCGGCGAGCCCGCCCGCCACGCGCGCATAGTTGTGCTCCCACCAGTGTTTCACGCGATCCGGCGAAAGCGGCATCACCGCGATCAGCAGCAGCAGCGAGGCAAAAGGCAGCAGCAGCCACAGGGGGATTGCCGTGGGTGTGGAGGCGGCGGCGAGCGGTAAAATCATGGAGAGGCGACGGCATGCAGCTACCATGCCGCAGGCTTCGCGATCACGGCTCCGCCGATCATTTGCGGCGAGCATAAACAGAACATAAACACACCGTCGCGCCGGACGCCTTGGCACCGCCGGTGCTCACCTCGCGGCCAGTGTCGGGCCCGTGCTTACGAGTGTCATGCTCGTGTGGATACAGGCCCGGCGCGGCGCGCGTTTTCCGTTCATCGCGGGAGGCGTGGCTCCGTGCTCGGTTCCCTCGTTTCCACTGCCCGCTCGATTCCACAATCCATATGATGACGCGTCCCTCAGGTAAGAAGAGTTGGTTGCGCGCGACCCTGCTCGGGTTGGCGCTGATCTGTAGCTTCGGTTCGGCCCGCTTGCTGGCCGACGACCCCAAACCCGATCCCTCGGGTGCATCCACCGGCGTCGCCGCCGACGTGCCCGGCTTCGTGGTCGCCGCTCCGGCCGACCTGAGCGCCGACGATGCGAAGGATGCCGCGAAGAAAAAAGCTTACGACGACGCGAAGAAGGCCGCCGACGACTACGCTGCGCAGGCCAAGGTCGAGCCGCTCGCGGTGAAGCTTGCCGACAACGTCGGCCACAACCGCGTCGCGATCAACTTCATGTGGACGCTCGTCACGGGCTTCCTCGTCATGTTCATGCAAGCCGGCTTCGCGCTCGTGGAAACGGGCCTCTGCCGCGCGAAAAATTCCAGCCACACAATGGCGATGAATTTCATGGTTTACCCGATGGGCATGCTCGGGTTCTACCTCTGCGGCTTCGCCTTCATGTTCGGCGGCCTCGGCGCCATCGGCACGATGGGCGGTTACGCGGGACTCAATCATGAGATCACGTGGACGCTCTTCGGCAAACCCTTCGGCATCCTCGGCTGGAAGGGCTTCATGCTCAATGGCGCAGGCTACGATACCGCGGCCTTCGCGCTCTTCCTCTTCCAGATGGTGTTCATGGACACCACTGCGACGATCCCGACGGGCGCAGCGGCTGAACGCTGGAAATTCTCCGCCTTCATGATCTACGGCTGCTTCATCGGCACGGTGATGTATCCGCTCTTCGGCAACTGGGTGTGGGGCGGCGGCTGGCTCTCGCAGCTCGGCGTCAACTTCGGTCTCGGCCACGGTCACCTCGACTTCGCCGGTTCGTCGGTGGTGCACATGCAGGGCGGCGTGATCGCGCTGATCTTCGCGTGGCTTATCGGCCCGCGCTATGGCAAGTACGACGCCTCCGGCAAACTCGTGCACCCGATCATGCCGCACAACATCCCGATGGTGATGCTCGGCACGTTCATCCTGGCGTTCGGTTGGTTCGGCTTCAACCCGGGCTCTACGCTCGCGGGCACCGACTTCCGCATCGCGGTCGTCGCGGTCAATACCATGATCGCTGGCTCCACGGCGGCCCTCGCGACCACGCTCTATGTCTGGTGGTTCAAGACCAAGAAGCCCGACCCGTCGATGATGTGCAATGGCATGCTCGCCGGCCTCGTCGCGATCACCGCTCCCTGCGCCTTCGTGAGCGTCGGCGGCGCGGCCATCATCGGTATCGTGGCCGGCATCCTTGTGGTCGAGGCCGTGTTCTTCTTCGACAAGATCCGCATCGACGACGCGGTCGGTGCGATCTCCGTGCACGGCGTCAACGGTTGCTGGGGCTGTCTCTCGATCGGCCTCTTCGCCGACGGCACCTACGGCGATGGTTTCAACGGCGTCGCGGGCAATGTCACCGGCCTCTTCTACGGCGGTGGCCTGAGTCAGTTCTGGGCCGAGCTCATCGGCGTCACGACCTGCTTCGTCACGCTGTCCGTGCTCTCGATTATCGTCTACTACATCGTCGAGAAGACGGTCGGCAATCGCGTCTCCGTCGAAGTGGAGATCGAAGGCCTCGACGTCCCCGAGATGGGCGTGCCCGGCTACGCCGGCATGGTGATGGACAAGCAGTCCGAAACTCCGGTCGCCAAATAATCCACCTACCATGTCGCTTTACCTCATCGATGGGCTGCGCACCGCCGTGGCCCTGCTCGCGGGCGGTGTGATCGGTCTCGCCTTCGGCACCCTCCAACAAGCCGCGCTCCGGCGCAATGAGCGCCGCCAGCGCGAGGGCCGCCTCAACAACGGATGGTCCCTCATGCCTGGCGCCGGTGCGCGCGTAGCCTACCTGCTCATCGCGCTGATCATCGTCCAGCTCGTGTGCCCGCTGCTCTTCAGCGATGGCACGCAGTGGGTCGTCTCCGCCGGTCTCGTCCTGGGCTACGGCTGGACGCTCTATCGCCAGCTCCGCCAACGCGTGGCTGTTCGCTCATGAATTGTCTGGCGCTTGCTGTTTCCTGTCCTCGACCGTTTCGGGATTGCCAGTGCCCGAGGCAGCGCGTGTGGTAGGTGCAGTCAGCGCCGGATTTACCTCCAAAAATAGCTCACTGAATTTTCCATGAAACTCATCATCGCCGTCATCAAGCCGTTCAAGCTCGAGGAAGTGAAAGAAGCGCTCGCCGAAGCCGGCGTCGAAGGCATGACCGTCACCGAGGTCAAGGGCTTCGGTCGCCAGAAGGGCCACACCGAAATCTACCGCGGCAGCGAATACACCGTCGATTTTCTCCCCAAGGTGAAGATCGAGATCGCCGTTTCCGACGACGTCGCGCCGAAAGCCGTCGACGCCATCGTCAAGTCCGCCAAGACGGGCAAGATTGGTGACGGCAAGGTCTTCGTCGTGGGTCTCGACGAGGTCGTCCGCATCCGCACCGAGGAAAAGGGCGACGCCGCCATCTGAGCTGCGTTTCCACGGCTCTCCTTTCAAGCCGGGCTTCGTGCCCGGCTTTTTTATTTCCGGAGGGTGTATCCAAAAAGAAAGGACGGCTCCCTGTTCCACGAGGGAGCCGTCCGATTTTTTCTAGCCCAGCCTTCCACGGCCGGTTGGATACATCGGCGGGCCATAGTGCAGTGCTCGTTCCACCCCGCGTGAACGGCCCGTAGATACCCCGCCGTGTCGCATAAACAAAAAATAAACAAGCGGGCGTCGCCGCTCGCCCAGGCGCTTCAAACGCTCAGGCTGCGTTGCACTCCAGCCGGTAGCCGACGCCCGACTCCGTGTGCAGGTAGCGCGGTGCGTCGGGCTCGTCCTCGAGTTTGCGCCGCAGGCGCATCATGAAGACGCGGAGATAGTGGGTCTGCTCCGTGGCCTTCGGCCCCCAGAGCTCGGCAAGGATTTGCCGGTGCGTGAGGACCTTGTCGCGATGCGTCACGAGCAGGCGGAGAAGTGCATACTCTTTGGCGGTGAGCTTCACCACCGCGCCGTCGCGCGTCACGCGCCGGCGGTCGAGCTCGACCTCGATCGTGCCGAAGCGCACGAGGCCTGCGCTGTCCGGCGTGCGCGTGCGGCGCAGCAGCGCGCGGAGCCGCGCGAGCAGTTCGCCGGTGCCAAAGGGCTTGGTGAGATAGTCGTCCGCACCGGCGTCGAGTCCTGCAATCTTGCTGCCTTCCTGGCCAAACACCGAGAGGATCAGCACGGGCAGTTGGTTCCATTCGCGGAGCTGCCGCACCACTTCCACGCCGGGCAGGTCGGGCAGGCCGAGGTCGAGGATGATCGCGTCGGGCTGATGGTGAGCGATCTCGAGCAGTCCGCAGCGGCCAGTCTCGGCCTCTCGCACGGTGTAGCCCGCATCCTCGAGCGTAAGCCGGAGCAGGCGGCGAATTTGCGTTTCGTCGTCGATGACCAGCACCTCGAAGCGGGCTTGTTCGGTTGTCATTCCATCGGCACCGATTCGTGGGCCGACAGCGGGAGCAACAGCACAAACCTTGCCCCGCCGCCGGGATTGTTTTCCACCACGACATCGCCGCCCTGCGCGAGCATCACGCCGTGCACGATGGAGAGGCCGAGCCCGAGGCCGCCGGCGCGCGCGTCTTTGCCGCGGCGAAATTTTTGAAACCCGCCCTGCAGAATTTCCGGCGGCACGCCAGGCCCGCGATCGGCGATGGCGATGAATCCGCTGTCGCCCGCGTGCGTGGTGTCCGCGCCGATGAGGACGGGTGTGCCCGCAGGCGTGTGCAGTGCGACGTTGAGCAGGAGATTCGCGAGGGCCTGCTCGGCGAGCACGGCATCGGCTTTGAAGAGCGGCAGGTCAGCGGGGATTTCGATGCGGCACTCGCGTCCCGCGAGCGCATCGCCCGCGATGCGGCGCGCCCCCGCAATGAGGTCGCGCGCATCGCACCAGTCGAGGTGCGGCTTGATCGCGCCGGCTTCGAGGCGGGTCTGGTTGAGGAGATTGGCGACGAGGTGCTCGAGGCGCCGCGTGGCGGTGCCGATTTCCGCCGTGAAGGTCGCCGCGCGTCCGCTCGTCAGCGTGCGTAGGTGATCGGCCGCGGAGCGTAGCACCGCGAGCGGGGTCTTGAGTTCGTGCGACACGCAGTCGAGCAGCGTGCGATGCAGGCGATCCGACTCGGCGAGGAGTTTTTCGCGCTCGCTGGCGAGCCGCAGCTGCTCGCGCTCGACTTGCAGCGCGATCTGCGCCGCGAAGGTTTCCATCAGCTCGCGCTGCTCTTCGGTGATGGTCGTCACGCCCGGCGGCAACCGCAGAGAGAACACCCCGAGCACGGCATCCGCGCGTAGCAGCGGCAGATGCAGCCCTTCGGCGCTGGGCAGCGTTTGGGTGAAGCGTCCGGCCTCCGAGGCGTGCGCCCAAGGCCACTCCGCGATGGCGCGCTCATGACCCGAGAGCACAAAAGTCCCCGCCGCGTGCGCTTCGAGGCTTCCGTGGTCATTGGGCAGTAGCACCGTGGACTGCGCGCCGAAAAGCAGGTCGGCCTGCGCGATCGCCGCACTCAGCGCATCGTCCAGCCGGCGCGCTCCCGCGAGTGCGCGCGTGAGATGGAAAAGCGCTGTGGCGCGTTGTTTGTTCAAGCGCTCATGCCGTTCCTGGGCGCGGATGCGGGCCGTGAGTTGCCCTCCGATCAGCGCGACCGCGAGGTAGGTGCCGAGGACCATGGAGTCGTCGACGTCGATCACGGAGAACGACATCTGCGGCGGGATGAAGACATAGTTCCACGCCAGCGCGCTCAGCAGCGCCGCCGCGAGCACTGGCCAGCGACCCACCCGCAGGCTGAGCGCAATCACCAGCAGCAGATAGACATGGCCGAAAACGTGATAGCTCACTGGCACGAACCAGCCGGCAAATGTGACGCCTCCGATCACGACCGCGACTTCGAGGTAGTCGGTCCAGGGCGATGCAGCGCTCTCCCTGCGCCGGGGAGGGCCGAGGGGGATGTTACGCAGCTTGAGGCGCATGAGACGAGACCCGGCCCCTCGCACGCAGCAACCATACCAAGCGATCCGAGCCGTAGGGCTCCCATCAGCGTCACTTCAGGGGCAGAGTACTTGCGATAAGGAGTCCGCGCGTCATGCGACACTTGTTGGCATCGGGTTTGCTACCCGCGGGTGTTCCACCGTCGGGATTTCACCCTGGAATCCACCTAATCAAAACGTCTATGCACATCCTTCCACGTGTGTTCCGCAAGCTCGTCATCACGGCGTGCTTCGGCCCTCTGCTCAGTCTCGCAGCTTTCGCCCAAGCTGCTGCGCCCGCTACCCCGCCTCCTGCCCCCACACTTGAGCAGCGCATCGCCTCCCTTGAAGCATATGTGACCAACGGCGATCCCACCACGGCGCTGAAGGATGCCAAGGGCGCGATCCCGGCCGGCCTCGCCACGCCGACGTCCGCGAGCTCTGGTCCCGGCCACAATGCCTGGATGATGACCAGCGCCGCGCTCGTGCTCTTCATGACGCTCCCCGGCCTCGCCCTTTTCTACGGCGGCCTCGTGCGCAAGAAGAACGTGCTCTCCGTCCTCGCCCAGTGCTTGGGCATCACGGGCCTCGTCACGATTCTTTGGTGGGCCTTCGGTTACTCGATCGTCTTCGGCAAGAGCTCGGGCAGCCCATTCTGGGGTGGCACTGAGTTCCTCTTCCTGAAGGGCGTCGATTCCGCCCCCAACACCGATTACGCGTACTGGGTTTCCCAGAACGTCTTCTCGATGTACCAGATGATGTTCGCCATCATCACCCCGGCGCTGATCGTCGGTGCCATCGCTGAGCGCATGAAGTTCAGCGCGATCATCTTCTTCGTCACGCTGTGGATGGTCGTCATCTACTTCCCGCTCGCCCACATGGTCTGGGGCGTCACCGGCTGGATGAACGGCGTCTGGAACGCTGGCGCCACCATCAAAGCGATCGACTTCGCCGGCGGCACCGTGGTGCACATGTCCTCGGGCTGGTCCGCGCTGATTCTCTGCTTGATCCTTGGGCCCCGCCTCGGCTTCGGTAAGGAAAAGATGGCCCCGCACAGCATGGTGCTCTGTATGGTCGGCACCGGCATGCTCTGGGTGGGTTGGTACGGCTTCAACGCCGGCTCCGCGGTCGCCGCTGACGGTGTCGCCGCCAACGCCTTCATGACCACCACGCTCGCCACCGCTGTCGCCTGCGCGACCTGGGGCGTCGTGGAGAAGATCCACCGCGGTCACGCCTCCATCCTCGGCTTCTGCTCGGGTGCGGTCGCCGGTCTCGTTGTGATCACCCCTGCCTGCGGTTTCGTCAATGCCACGGGCGCCGTGATCATCGGCCTCCTCGCCGCGATCGTCCCGTACTTCTTCGTCACGGTCGTTAAGGCCAAGTTCGGCTACGACGACGCGCTCGACACCTTCGGCGTCCACGCCGTGGGCGGCACGCTCGGTGCCTTCGTCACCGGCCTCCTCGCGACGGCCGACGTGAACTCCAACCTCAACACCAACCTCAAGGACATCGTCGGTCACTCGCTCTGGCTCGAACAGGCCAAGGCCATCGCCGTCACGCTCGTCCTCGCGATCGTTGGCACGGTTGTCATCGCCTTCATCACCAAGGCCGTCATCGGCCTCCGTCCCACGCCGGAAGTCGAGCGCCAGGGCCTCGACATCTCGGAACACGGCGAAGAGGGCTACGTCGACTAAGTCACGCCACCCAGAAACCTCAAAGCGCGTAACCAAATACAAACGCCATGAAACTCATCATCGCCATCATCAAGCCGTTCAAACTCGAAGAAGTGAAGGAAGCGCTCGCCGCCGCCGGCGTCGAGGGCATGACCGTCACCGAGGTGAAGGGCTTTGGCCGCCAGAAGGGTCACACCGAAATCTACCGCGGCAGCGAGTACACGGTGGACTTCCTCCCGAAGGCCAAGCTCGAGGTCGCCGTCACCGACGACGTCGCGCCGAAGGCCGTCGAAGCCATCATCAAGTCCGCCAAGACGGGCAAGATCGGCGACGGCAAAGTCTTCGTCGTGCCGCTGGAAGAAGTGATCCGCATCCGCACCGACGAGCGCGGCGAGTCCGCCGTCTGATTTCGTTCGTCCAACTACAGCTAGCACTACACACACTACACCTAGAGCCGGCGTCGCAAGACGCCGGCTTTTTGTTTTCTTGGCGCGGGGTTAGGGACGGGGCGGCTCGCCCGTCCAACGGCGCGCATTTCGCTGAGCATCACGCCTGCGCTTGGAGGGCCGAGCTCCCGCGAGGCCGGAACCTCCGCGCAACTATCGGCTCTGCGCCGGCCCCTCCACCTTTCAAAAGTGTAATCTTCCGGAAAGGGTCCAGTCACGTCGCGCGAGTAGAGTGGGGCAGTTCCCAATAACCAACATTGCCATGAATTCTTCGCCTCTCCTCCGCGCCCGTACAATCCTCGTCCTCGGCGCTCTTCTCGCCGGCGGCACTTGGGTCGTCGCCGAGTCCAAATCTTCCGCGGCCGACAAGCCCGCCGTCACCGTCAAGGTCGACCAGACGCCACTCGCCCGCGGCGATGAGCGCGTCTCTTTCAGCCCGATCGTCAAGCGCGTCGCTCCGAGCGTCGTCAAGGTCGTCACGCGCGAACGCGCGAAGCAGCTTGAGGTCAACGGCGCGTCGCCGTTCGACGATCCGCAGCTCCGCGAGTTCTTCGGTCCGTTTTTCAACCAGCCCGGCCAGCAGCGGGGCAGTGGCAATAATCGCCGCGCGCTCCAGCAGCCGCAGCAGGTCGGCCTCGGCTCCGGCGTGATCGTGAGCGCCGACGGCTACATTCTTACCAACAACCACGTCGTCGAAGGCGCGGACAATGTGAAGGTCACGCTCGCCGATGGCCGCGAGCTCACCGCCAAGGTGATCGGCACCGATGAGAAGACCGATGTTGCCGTCATCAAGGTCGACGCGAAGGACCTCCCAGCGATCACGTTCGCGCCGAGCGACGATGTGCAGGTCGGCGACCGCGTGCTCGCCGTGGGTAATCCCTTCGGCCTCGGCCAGACCGTCACCACCGGCATCGTGAGCGCCACGGGCCGCGCCGTCGCGATCGGCGTCGACTACGCCGACTTCATCCAGACCGACGCCGCGATCAATCCCGGCAACTCCGGCGGCGCGCTCATCGACATGCAGGGTCGCCTCGTCGGCATCAACACCGCCATCCTCAGCCGCAGCGGAGGCTTCCAAGGCGTGGGCTTCGCGATTCCCGCCGACCTCGCGCACTCCGTCATGAACAGCCTCGTGACCGACGGCAAAGTCGTCCGCGGCTTCCTCGGCGTCTCCATCCAGGACCTCACGCCCACGCTCGCCGAGAATTTCAAACTCAAGAACTCCGAGGGCGCCGTCGTCAGCGATGTCTCGCCCGACAGCCCCGCCGCCACCGCCGGCCTCGCGAGCGGCGACGTCGTGCTGAAGTACGACGGCAAGGCCATCCGCGACAGCCAGCGCCTGCGCTTCGCGGTCGCCGCGACCAAGCCCGGCGACAAGGTCGACGTCATCGTCCTCCGCGACGGCAAGGAAAAGACCCTCGCGGTCAAGATCGGCAACCAGCCCGGCGAGAAGACCCTCGCGGGCGGCGACAAGGACAAGTCCTCCACCGACGAAGGCGTGCTCAACGGCGTCGCCGTCGGCGACCTCAACCGCGCCTCGCGCGGCGAGTACGAGATCCCCGGTGCTGTGAAAGGCGCCGTCGTCACCGACATCGATCCCAACTCCGCCTCCGCCAACGCCGGCCTCGCTGTCGGCGACGTGATCCTCGAGATCAACCACAAGCAGGTCCACACCGCCGACGAAGCCGTGAAGCTCACCGAGAAGACGGACACCGGCAAAACCCTCCTCAAGCTCTGGAGCCGCGGCGGCACCCGCTTCCTCGTCGTCGACGAAAGCGACTCCCTGAAGCCCAACTCCTAACATTTCGCGGCGCACTAAACCGCCTCGCCCTCAACCCCGCGCACCGCCCACCGGAGCGCGGGTTTTCTTTCTGCCAACCACGATCCCTTGAAACCACGAATGGACACGAATCCACACGAATAAAAAACCTCCGCTCCCGGCACCACATCAACGCAGCCAGACGCCCACCCATTCGTGTCTCTTCGTGTCCATTCGTGGTAAAAAAATAACGCCTCTCTCTAGCACCAACTCCACGCCCACCTCCCGACTCTTCGTTCCCTCCGTTCCCTTCTGTAAAAAGTCCTTCCCCTCATCTTTTCGTGTTCTTTCGTGTGTTTCGTGGTTAACAAACCAACTCCCTCTCATGCGTATTCTCGTCGTCGAAGATGACGCCAAGATCGGCTCCTTCGTGGCCAATGGCCTCAAGCAGCACGGCTTCGCCGTCGATCACGCGCGCGACGGCGAGGAGGCCTTGGCCCTCGCGACCACCACCGACTACGCCGCCGCCATCGTCGACGTGATGCTCCCGCAGCTCGACGGCCTCAGCCTCGTGCGCCGCCTGCGTGCGAAGCGCAGCGTGCTCCCCGTGCTCTTCCTCAGCGCGCGCGGCTCGGTCGACGACCGCATCGGGGGCCTCGAAGCCGGCGGCGACGACTACCTCACGAAACCTTTCGCGTTTTCCGAACTGCTCGCTCGCGTGCAGGCCCTCATCCGCCGCGCCACGCGCACGCCCGAGGCGACGAAATTGAAAGCCGGCGACGTCGAACTCGACCTCGTCTCGCGCGAAGTGCGCACCGCGAGCGGCCCCGTCGAGCTGCAGCCGAAAGAGTTCACGCTGCTCGCCTTCATGATGCGCCACGCGGGCCGCCCCGTCACCAAGACGATGATCCTCGAGCATGTGTGGGACTACAGCTTCGACCCCGACACCAATGTCGTCGACGTGCTCGTCCACCGCCTGCGCGCCAAGATCGACCCGGACCACACCCGCATCGAAACGCTTCGCGGCGTCGGCTATGTCCTCAAAGCCTGACGCCATCACGCTCCGCCGCTCGCTCGCGCTGCGCCTCGGCCTGTGGAACGCACTGCTCTTCGGCGCCGGCACCGCGATCGTGCTTACGTGCGTTTACCTCTTCCTCGCGCGCACCCTCGAAAGCCGCGAGCGCGAGGCGCTGGAGTTGCGCGCCGCCGAGTACGCCAACGCCTTTGAAAACGCCGGCCCCGCAGGTGTGCGTGCGCTGCTCGATAGCGAGCAGCAGATGCCGCACGTGCGCTCGCTCCTCGTGCGCATCGTCGGCCCCGGTGGCGAAGTGACTTTTGCCAAGGTGCCAGACAACTGGATCGAGTCCGACACCAGTGTGCTGGAGCGCGATATTTTCGGCGGCGTCCTTGAGCGCCGCACACAGACCGTGCGCGTGCCGCGCGACGAGCAGCGCGACCTCGCCGTCGCCACCCGCGCCGTCCGCGGCGGCGCGATGATCCAGGTCGCCCGCAGCACCGACAACCGCTCCGCGCTCCTCGCGCCCCTGCGCAACATCATGTGGAGCGTCGGCAGCGCCGCGGTGTTTCTCTCCACCGGCATCGGCGTGTGGCTCTCGTGGCGCTCTACGCGCGCTGTGCGCGAAGTCGCTGCCACCGCCCACCGCATCGTCTCGACCGGCGATCTATCCGCGCGCGTTACCCCGCCCACGCACGACGACGAAGTCGGCGACCTCGTCCGCCAGTTCAACACGCTCCTCGACCGCAACAGCCGTCTCTTGCAGGCGATGCGCGAGGCCCTCGACAACGTCGCCCACGATCTCCGCACGCCGCTCACACGCCTCCGCGCCGGCGCCGAGGCCGCGCTCCCGCAGGCCACCGAGCCTGCGATCCGCGAAGCCCTCGTCGAAAGCATCGAGGAGACCGACCGCATCCGCCGCCTGCTCGACCTGCTGCTCGACGTCTCTGCCGCTGAGAGTGGCGTGCTGCGCCTCGATTGCGAAAGCGTCGACGTCGCCGCGCTCCTGAAAAACGTCGGCAGCCTCTACTCCATCGTCGCCGAGGACAAAGGCACCGCGCTCGATTTCTCCGCCGCGCCCGGCACCTCCGCCTACGCGGACCCGACCCGCCTCCGCCAGATCGTCGCCAACCTCGTCGACAACGCCCTCAAGTACACGCCCGCCGGTGGAAAAATTTTGGTCAGCGCCACCACGCACGGCCCGCGCACCACGATCACCGTGACCGACAACGGCCCCGGCATCCCGCCCGCCGACCTAGAAAAAATCTGGCGCCGCCTCTACCGCGGCGACCAAAGCCGCTCTCAGCGCGGCCTCGGCCTCGGCCTGAGTGTCGTGAAAGCCCTCGTCGAAGCCCACGGAGGCATCGTCACCGCCACCAACCGCCCCGAAGGCGGCGCAGTCTTCACCGTCGAGCTCCCTTCCGCGAAGGCATAACCACTCGCGCATTTCCGCTGTGTAGCGGCGAGCGCCAGCAAGCCGACTGCCTTTTGCTCTGTGGGCTGTGTGCTCGCACGCAACGGTTCAGTAGCTGCGAGTACCAGCGAGCAGAAGTCCACTCACCCCGCCGAAGCCTCTGGCACAAACCGCCCGAAACCACCCTGCGCATTCGCTCGGTGCGAAAACAGCCAGTCGAAGCGCAATCGCAGCGCGCCCCAGAAGCCGGTGTATGGCCACGCTATCGGCGGCGCGATTCCAGCGGAATCGCACGCCGTGACCTCGATCCCGGCCTTGGTCCACGGCGAGAGTGCGGCGATCAGATCGAGATCGATCGCATGCGTCGTGGGATGCAGCACGAGCACCCGATTGATGCCGCGCTCGCGAAGAATTTTCGCGGAGGGGAAATCTGAGGGATACACCACCGCGCGATTGTCGAACATGCTCGGCACGACCTGCTTTCCGGGCGCTTGCCGGTCGGCATCGATGAGAAATGCCGGCGGCGCATCGGCGGGCAAGGTGAGCGCGGAAAGGATCGCGCTGCCATGCGCGAGCTGGGCGAGCTGCGCGCGTACCTCCACCGCACAAGCGACCCCGTAGAACGCGCTGCCCGCCGGAGCATTTGCTGCCGGCGGCAGTGAACTGAGCAGCGAGACCGGCCGGTAGCCGCGCTGCGCGAGCGCGAGCCCTGCGGCCAGCACCGCCGTTCCGGGCAGATCGACTACGAGCGCACAGCCTTGGTTTGCCGCCGGAATCCCCACCAATTCAGGCGCTGGCTCCGTGGGTGCGGAGTCGACCAGTGTGTACATCGAGAGATGGGCAAACGGCGCCGGCTTCACCCATGGCGACCACACGCTGGCAGCTGGGGCCCACGCTTCGTAGATGGAGAATTTGTCCATGGTTTAGTTGGCGATCAGCACGGCCACGTCTTGCGCGGTGTAGTCGATTACGAGTTGTGACGAGATCCGGGCGTAGATGCCCGTGACGGCGCCATCGAGCACGTACACGCCGAGACAGAGATGCCGCGGCCCTTCGGGCGTCGCGATGGCCTGCGAAATAAAACGGCGCTGCGCGATCCAATCGTGCGGGCGCAATACCGCCTCAGCCAGCGCACCTACCAAGCCGCGCCTCGCGCCCCACGCCCGACTCAGCACGGCGTCGCCGGTGTTGCTATACGCGCCCTTCAGCACCCACTCGTCACCGCTCAGGGCTCGGAGTGCTGCCGCTGAATCTGGCAGATGGCGTCGCCACGTCGGCACAGGGACACCGAGCTTCTCCCAAAGCAACGGCAGGCGTTTGCTTTCTGTGAGCACCGCCGATGCGGGATTGCACACCGGCGTGAGGCCGCCGCGGAAATAGGGTTGCCATGCGTCCCCGCTCAGGCGGGTGAGCCATTCGCCCTGATAAAACCGAAAAATCGTTCCGACTGGCAAGGTGTCCGCGACCTGAGCGTATCCATCTTTCCATGACACCTGCGCTGGCCCCACGAGCATCGTTTCACAGCCGCGCGCGCGCAGAGCGGCCGCGAGCCCCGCGGTGACCTGCTGGTCGTCCGCATAGCCCGGCGCCGCGACCAACGCCACTCGCCGGATCGAGCCGCAGCTTTGTGCGAGCGCATCCGCCAGCGCCGCGAGCGGATCGCCTGCAGGCTGCGCACCGGAAATCTCTTCGGCCATGAGCGTCGTGAAGAGCGACGCCTCGTTGTACCCGCCGGGCACATCGCTGTTCACCTCGGAGAGCGTCCAGCCTTCCGCCGTCGGATGAAAATCGAAGCGCATCGCCCGCGCCGCCGTTGGTGTCCAAGGCTCGTCGCTTGCGAGCGCACGCCGGATGCGCCGCGGCAAGCCGAGCTGCGGCCAGAGGTCGGTGCGTTGGGTGAGCGCCGATTCGACCGCGAGCAACTCCGTCGCGAGCGCTTCGGTCATGGCGACGATCTTTGTCCACTCCTCGCGGGACAGCACCACCGCATAGTCGGCGAGTGTCGCGACATCGCCGATCTGCGGGTCCCACTTGCACCCCTCCAGCGCCATGTGCCGCACGATCGCGCGATGCCGCGCGGGCGGCAACGGATCGGTGCACGCGAGGGCAGGAAAGCCAGTTTCGACGAGTGAGTTCATCGGTGAGTGAGGGCGAGCGCCGCGAGCGCGAGATAAAGCGAGCTGGGCAGGGCCAGGCCGAACAGAGGGTCTTTTTGCTCCGCAACTCGCTTCTCCAGCCACACCGCGAGCACGAGCAGTGCGACGAGAAATACACTGGCCTCCATGAAATCCCGGAGCACGGCATCGACGCTGACCCAGTTGCCCGAAGCTGCCTTGGCCAGAGGCAGGCTCGCGCCCAGCAGCAGCGCACCGAACCGCACACTCGCGTGCATGTCGCGCCCCGACGCAATCGCCGTCGGCAGTGACGTAAGCGCCGCACTGGCGGTGCCAAACGCGACCCACAATCCCGACGCCAGCGCGAGCGGCCCGAGGGTGGTGTAGATGGTGTCGCCCTCGCCGATGTTCGCTCCGATATTCAGCGCCACCGCCGCGAGTGCTACGCCGAGCCCAACTGGCCACGCCGCCCGATTGCCGCGCTCGATGATTTCCGCCACGACTTCGACGCCCGCCAGCGCGAGCCACTCGACCAGCCCGCGCAGCACCACTGCGCCAACCGCAGTGAAGAGCAGGATGTAACCGAAATTGCCGCGGACCTCGGCATCCGCATACCGGCTGACGCCAAACCCAAGCGCCGCTACAGCTATCAGCGGTGTAACAAAAATCTGGATACGCCATCCTCTCGGGCAGCGCGGGGAAAAAGTGCCGAAAACCCGATTAAACCAAGGCACCCACGTCGCGAGCGTTAGGACGATCGCGGCAATGAGCACGAAAACTTCGTCGCCGTCCATTGCTGCGGAAAATTATTTCGCGAGTGAGGGGCATTCGCCGCGGCACACAATAATATTTTATCACCGCGCACAAAAAAGGCGCGACCCACTGCAGCGGGCCGCGCCTTTAGTAATTCTGTTTCTACGCGCTCAGTTTTTCGGAGCAGGAGCGGGCGCAGCGGCGGCCGGCTTCTTTTCCGGCAGCGCGCGGGTCGCGATCTCGGTTTTCAGTTTCTCGAGGAATTGAGCGAAGGGCTGCACGCCTTCGTCACCGCGGGCGCGGGAGCGGACGGAGACGCTCTGAGCCTCGGCTTCCTTCTGGCCGAGGACGAGGGCGTACGGGATCTTTTCCACTTCGGCGCGGCGGATCTTGGCGCCGAGCTTGTCGTTGTGCTCGTCGAGCGCGGCGCGGACGCCGGCGGCCTTGAGCTGCGCGAGGAGCGTGCGGCCGTAGTCGAGGGTTTTTTCGCTGATCGGCACGAGGCGCACCTGCTCGGGCGCGAGCCACGCGGGGAAATCGCCCGCGAAGTGCTCGATGAGCACGCCGCAGAAACGCTCCATCGAGCCGAAGGGCGCGCGGTGGATCATCACCGGGCGGTGCGCGGTGTTGTCGGGCCCGATGTAGCTGAGGTCGAAGCGCACGGGCAGCACGTAGTCCACCTGCACGGTGCCGAGCTGCCACTCGCGACCGATCACGTCCTTGATGACGAAGTCGATCTTCGGGCCGTAGAACGCGGCCTCGCCCGGCTCCTCGGTAAACGGCACGCCGAGGCTCTGCGCGGCATCGCGGCACGCGGCCTCCGCGAGGTCCCACTTCTCGGGATCGCCGGCGAACTTTTTGCCGTCCGGATCGCGCAGGCCCACACGCACGCGATAGTCGGACATGCCAAGCGTGGTGAGCACGGTCTTCACGAGCGAAAGGCAGCCGCGCACTTCCTGCGCCACCTGCTCGGGCGTGCAGAAGAGATGCGCGTCGTCCTGCGTGAAGCCGCGGACGCGCGTCATGCCGTTGAGCTCGCCGGATTGTTCCCAGCGATAAACGGTGCCGAACTCCGCGAGGCGCACCGGGAGATCGCGGTAGCTGTGCGGCTGCGACGCGAAGATCTTGATGTGGTGCGGGCAGTTCATCGGCTTCAGCATGAAGCCATCGAGCAGCTTATCGGCGTCCATCACGCGCTCCTTGGCGATGACCTCCTTGCCGGCACGGCGGTTGATCTCGTCGGCAAACGTCTGCGAGACCGACTCGAGCCGCGCAGTGAGCTCGGCGCACGAGCAGCCTTCGGTGGCGAGCTGCGCCATCGTGTCGGGCTCGGGAAACGCCGTGAACTGCGCGTCCTTGTAGTACGGGAAGTGGCCCGAGGTCTTGTAGAGCGCGAGCTTGCCGATGTGCGGCGTGAAGACCTGCGCGTACCCCTGCTTGCGCAGCTCCTCGCTGATGAAGGTCTGCAGCTCCTGGCGCACGATGGAGCCATTGGGCGTCCAGAGGATCAGGCCCTGGCCGACATCGTCGTCGACGACGAAGAGCTTGAGGTCTTTGCCGAGCTTGCGGTGGTCGCGGAGCTTGGCCTGCTCGAGCTGCGTGAGGTACGCGGCGAGTTCTTCCTTCGTGGGAAATGCCGTGCCGTAGATGCGCTGGAGCTGCTTGTTCTTCTCGTCGCCGCGGTGATACGCGCCCGCGATGTTGAGCAGCTTGAACGCCTTGAACTTCGACGTGTAGCGCAGGTGCGTGCCCGCGCAGAGGTCCATGAACTCGCCGTTCTGGTAGAACGAAATCTTTTCGCCCTCGGGGATGTCCGCGAGACGTCCGAGTTTGTAGCGCTCCTGACCGCGCGACTTGATGATCTCGATGGCCTCCTCGCGCGAGACCTCCTTGCGCAGGAAGGGCTGGTTCTCCTCGGCGACCTTTTTCATCTCGGCCTCGAGCTTCACGAGGTCATCGGCGGTGAGTTTGTGCTCGAGGTCGATGTCGTAGTAAAAACCCGTGTCCGTCGGCGGTCCGATATCGAGCTTGGCATCGGGGAAGATGCGAAGGATGGCGGTCGCAAGAATGTGCGAACCGGAGTGGCGGAGTTCTTCGAGCGGAGTCATCGACATGGTCTGTATGGGTTGTGGTCCTGCCTACGATTGCAGGGCCGAAGGGATAGCGGACCGCGAAGCGCGCGGGGTGTCAATCCGTGGCGAAACGCAGTGAAAGGTTCACGTCGTCGCGGACGGAGAGACGACGGCGGTCGCGGCTTTCAAGGATGCCGTCGCGGCTTCGGCAGCAGCGGTGGCTTGCGCGAGAGTACGGGCCGCCGTGGCGAGTTTGTGCTGGGCGTCCGTGTTGGTCTTTTGCACGCGGGCGCGATGGCGGTGGGCCGCAGTGAGATCGGCGCGCAGGGCAGGCTGGAGAGGCGCGGCGACAGCTTTCTTCGACGACCGAGCTGCCGATGTCGCGGGCTTTGCGCGGGCGCTGTCTGGCTGTGCTTGCACGGCGCGGGCGGTCAGTTGCGTGGCCTTTGCCACGCGCTCTACGGCGAAGCGCGCTTGCATGACGGCCTGCATCGTCTGCGCGACCGAGATCCGCACTGTGCCGGCGTCGACGCTGCATTTCGTCGCCATGGCGACGAGATCGTCGGAGATGAGCGCGTTCATGGCCTTCTTTTTCTGCACCAGATTCGACGTATCGGCGACGGCTTGATCGAGCTCGACGAATTGGAGCGCGTTGCGGTGCGCCTGGACGAAGAGGGCCGAGATGGCAGGGGCGAGCTGGTCGACCTGTTTGAGTGCGTCGGCGACGAGCCCATTTGCCTGCTCGAACGCAGCGTCGGTGGCCTCCGCTTGCTTGAGCAGGGCGGCCGCGTCGGCCTCGGCCTTGCTGGCTTGAGCTAGAATCTGATCGGAGACCTCGAAGAGATGAAGCGCCGAAGCCTGTGCCGCAGCGGCGATCTGCTGCTGGAGTTGGGCAGCGTCGCGTTGCGTCGTGAGTTGGCGGAGTTGTGCCGCTGTGCGTTCCACGAACGATGGCGAAGTGCCGGATAATTCTGCGGACGAGGATGCCGGTTGCACCGCGGGTTTCGTCGCGGCCGAGCGAAGCTCACGCGCGATCTCCCGATCCATGGCCTTAAGCGCGAGCGTGCAGGCCTGATCGTCTGAGCGCGCTTGCGCGGCTTGTTGGTGCCGGGCTTCGGTGGCGGCGATGCTGGCCGCAAGTGCGGCCTGCGCGTTGGCGAGGGCCGCGTGCGCATTTTCGACGGCGGTATCGGCGGCGGCGCAGAGTTGCGAGGTGGCTTGCTGCCACTGCTGCACACTAGCGCACACGGGTGCGGTAGGCAGCGCAGCGGAGTCGATGCTGGCCTGAAGTGCGAGAGGGTTGAGTTTCTCTGCGGCATATCCCACCTGCTTGCCCAATTTTAGGGCGAGCTGAGTCACGCGAGAGATCGATTCGGAGGAATCGCTGGCGTTGGTGATCGCGACGACGGAGCCCACTCCGCTGAGCAAGAGATTGAGAGTTTGGCCTGTGGCGACGATCCGCGCGCTGGCGTCGCTCACGGCCACGTTGGCGACGGGACCCAGCGTGCTGACGGCCGTCGCATGAACGAGCGCCGCGTTGGCGGAGGTGGCGAGCTGCACACAGCGTTCGCGCAGCGCCAACGTCTGCGCGAGCCGCGCGTCGCTGTAGGTCACTGCTGAACGCAGCAACTCTTGCGCTTGGCGCTCTGAGCGCTCACCGGCCGCGGCAATGGCGATGCGTGCAGTAATAGTCTCGGTCTCGACGCGCAGACTCTCGCGCGTCGTGGCAATGAGGTCTCGCAACGTGGCGGTGTAGATTGACGACGCGACGGCGGGCATGACGGCGTGTTTACCGGAGTGAAAGACGCAGGCTTATTTCTTCGCCGGTTCGAGCGAGTAACCGTCCTTGCGGTCGAGCATCGACCAGCCGGCCGCGGTGAGTTCCTTGCGGAGTGCATCGGCGGCGGCGAAGTCCTTCGCCTGCTTCGCCGCCCAGCGCTTTTCGGCGAGGGCGGTGATGGCTGAAGAAATTGCTGCGGCTGGCGCGGCTTGAAACAGATTAATGCCGAACGCGTACATCAAGCGGCTGAGATCTGCTACGGGTTCACGATGCACCTCAGGCTTTTCCGCTGCGCCAAATTGATACTCGGCCACTCGCTTGAAGAAGAAGCCGCGCGCCAATGGAACATTCAGTTCATCGCGTAAAGCATCATACGCTTCTCCACCCAAATGCCACTTAGTCGTTGTTGGCCGAAGATGGTACGTTTCGAAATCTTCTTCCTTTATCTGCGCAGCGTTAAGAAAGCGGCGGACAACTTTCCGCATGTTATCCAATTCGGTTTCTGCCGCATGCAATGATTCGAGCGTAAAGTTGAGTTGTTTCTGTGGATGCCCGGCGAGCAGCGCGTAGCGCACCGCCATCGGCGAAAAGCCTTTCGCGGTGAGGTCTTCGAGCGTGTAGAGATTGCCGAGGCTCTTGCTCATCTTCGCGCCGTCCACGAGGAGGTGCTTGCTGTGGTACCAGTGGCGCGCGAAGGGCACGCCGTTGCAGCACTCGCTCTGGGCGATCTCGTTTTCGTGGTGCGGGAAGAGCAGGTCTTCGCCGCCGGTGTGGAGGTCGATGGTGTCGCCGAGGTGTTTCTTGCTCATCGCGCTGCACTCGATGTGCCAGCCGGGGCGGCCGCGGCCCCACGGGCTGTCCCAGGCGTTATCGCCGTCCTCGGGCTTGTGCGCTTTCCAGAGGGCGAAGTCGGAGACGTCCTCCTTCTCGTCGGCGTCGGCGGCATGGACCTTGCCGGAGAGCGCGGAGCCGAGCTGGAGCTCGCGCTCCTTCACACGGGAGAGGCGGCCGTAGTCGTCGAACGAGCTGACCTTGAAATACACGGAGCCGTCGGCGGCGCGGTACGCGTTGCCCTTCTTCATGAGCACGTCGATCATGTCGACCTGCTCGTGGATGTGGCCGGTGGCGGTGGGCTCGACGTGCGGGCGCAGGCAGTTGAGCGCGTCGCAATCGGCGTGAAATTTGTCGGTCCACTGCTGCGTGACGGCGGCGAGCGTGCGGCCCTCGTCGCGGGCGCGGCGGATGGTCTTGTCGTCGACGTCGGTGAGATTGCGGACGTGCTTCACCTTGCCCGGGCCGTACTCGAGATCGAGGAGGCGACGGAGGACGTCGTTGACGACGAAGGTGCGGAAATTGCCGATGTGCGCGGCGGCATAGACGGTCGGTCCGCAGTTATAAAACGTGAAGACATCCTTCGGGTCGGAAGGAGCGGGCTGGCGGAGGTCGCGGATCTCTCGCGTGAGCGAGTCGAAGAGCTTGATGGCCATGAGACGGGACGGGGACGGAAAACGAGAAGGGTGGAGGTTGCGGGAAATTCCGCCGGGGCGGAATGCGATTTTTGCGGGCCGCGCGCGTCGGGCGCCGGGCGGTCGGCGGGATCGCCGGTCAACAACCGCAGGCGGTCGCGCGCGTCGCAGCCGTGGTGCGACACGTGCACGTGGAGCAAAAACTCGGGGCGAGGCCGTGCATGAAGTACGGTTGAACAACGCCCATAGCGGGGCGAACCGCAAGCCGTTTCCCGCGGCGGGCCGGAGCGATTCGCCACTGAAGTCCGCCGCCAAACGAGACGATAGGGGGAGAGAAATTCCGCCCAGATGGACCCTTCCGACGAGACGCCACCGCTCCCGCCGGCGGCCGAGCCGCGCTCGCCGCTGCGGCGCCTGCCGGTCGTCTTCGGCGTGCTCGTGATCGGCCTGCTGATGGTCTTCGGCGGCAAGGAGTGGAATCGCGAGCAGCAGGCCAAGCTCGACGCGGAAACGCGCTCTGTCCGCGCGGAGGCCGCGAAACGGTTGCTCGCCGTCGACGCCTATCGCGGCCGCATGAGCGCGCTGCTCGGTCGCGTCGAGCAGGCGCGTCAGTACGCCGCCGCGCAGATCGACGAGCCGCTCCGTTCGTGGGCGCGCGAGCGCGCGCGCCTGTTGGAAGCGCTCATGGCGAAAGTGCAGCGCGAGTCCGCCGCGAAGACCTGCGCCGCGCTCGCCGCCGAGATCGAGAAACAGTGCGCCGACGGCGACCCCGACGCCGCGCGCGCCGCGCTCGCGAAGATGCCTGCGGTGACTTTTCCCGCGCCCGAGGCGTGGGCCGCGCTGCAGCAGGAGATGCTCGCGAAACCGCTCGTCGCGCTCAGCCGGATGCGCCCCGCGACTTACAAGGCCCTCGCGGAACAAGAGCCCGCGCTCGCCGCGCCCGATCTCGCCGAACTGCGCAAAGACCTCGCCGCGAGCGCCGACGCCGAGTCACTCACACCGCAGCAGATGATGCGCCTCGAATTGCTCTCGGCCGTCGCGCCCGCCGACGACCCCGCGCTCGCCGAGTGGAACGCGGTCGCGAGCGCCGGAGACTTTTTGGAAAACGCCGACGCCACCGCGCTCGCGCACTGGCGCAAGGCGCAGGCCGCGCGCCGCGCGCAGGACTGGCCCGCCGCGCTCGCGCACATGCAGGCGATCGGGAAGACCACGGCGCGCACGCGGCAGCCGTTTCGCGCTGCGTACGGCTGGGCGCTGCTTAATGCCCGACCCGAGGCGCACGCCGAGGCGTATCCGTTTCTCGTCGAGGCCGCTGCCGCAGGCGACCGCGAGGCGCGCGCGTGGGTCGCGAAGGAAGACCTCGCGCAAGGCCGTCCCGAAAAAGCGCTCCGCTGGCTCGAAGACGCCGCGCTCGACGGCGAGGCCGACGCCGTGCCGCAGGTCATTCGTCTCTACGCGCAGGACGTCGCGCCCACTCAAGTCGCGCGCGAGGTCGACGTACTCCAGCGCCTCCTCACGCGCCCCGATGTGCCGCCGCTCGGGTGGGTGATCCTCGGCCGCCTGCACGAGCTCGGCCGCGGCATGGCCGCGTCGCGTGAGCGGGCGCTCGCGTGTTACCAGAAAGCCGCGGGGAAAAATTCGCCCGAAGGGCAGGGCGCGCTCGCGCGTTGTTACCTGCGTGGACTCGGCACGCCGGAAAATTCCCTCGAAGCCCTCGCGTGGGCGACGCGCGCGTACAGCGCGGGCGAGCGCGAGCAGTCGGTGCCGGTGCTGCTGGAATTAATGCAGCTCGCGCCGGACCGCGTGGCGGGCGAGGTGCAGAAATTGTTGGAGCGCGAGTTTTCGCCCGGCGGCGGCGGTTATGGGGAGAAACGCACCGAGGAGCCGAGTGGCGCGAAACTCCGCGCGGTGATGGCGCAGCATTTCGATTCGAAAGGCCAGTTTGGCCTCGCGGCGCGTTACTACGCTGCGGTGCGCGATGCCGCGATGAGCCAGCGCCTCGCCGAGCTCAACGCCTCGCACGCATGCGACACCTGCGGCGGCGCGGGCAAGGTCACCACCACCGCGCCGTGTCCGCTGTGCGGCGGGCGAGGGGAGATCCCGTGCAGCCACTGCGACGGCCACGGCACCGTGCTCACACCGGGCGCGCCCCCGTGCGAGACCTGCGGCGGACGCGGCACGCTCACGCAGGGCGGCAAGCTCGTCACGTGCGTCGCGTGCAGCGGCACCGGCAAGGGCCACGACAGCGTGACGAAGAAGCCCTGCACGTTTTGCACGCAGGGTCTGATGCATTGCCCGCAGTGCGTGCAGGGCCGCATCACGATCACCAAGGAGTGTCCCGAGTGCCACGGCGTGGGCCGCTGGACGCTCGCGGGCCGCGGCGCTGAGTAGCGACGCCGTATCGCGCAGTTCGGTCCTGTGCGTGAGATGCGGAGGAGGGCGTAAAAAACGATTGGTCGCGGTGGGCGAGGGTGTGCTACGTTGCGGGCTTCACCATGGCCGACTCCGCTCGTTTCGAATTCACCCAACGTCCCCGCCGCCTGCGCCGCACGCCGGGCCTGCGCGCGCTCGTCGCGGAGACGGTGCTGCATCCGGAGGACTTCATCGCGCCGCTCTTCGTCGTTGATGGCGAGGGCGCGCCGGAGGAGATCGCGTCGATGCCCGGCGTGTTTCGCTATAACATCGCCGATCTCGTCAAGGAGTGCCGCGAGATCCATGCGCTCGGCGTGCCGGCCGTGGCGCTTTTCCCGAAGCTCGACCCGAAGCTCAAGGACGACGAGGGCACGCAGGCGCTCAACGAGGACACGCTCGTCCTCCGCGCCGTCCGCGCCGTGAAGGCCGCCGTGCCCGAGCTCGTCGTGATCACCGACGTCGCTCTCGATCCCTACACGAGTCACGGCCACGACGGCGTGCTCACTGCTGCGCGCGACGACGTGGAAAACGACCGCACCGTCGCCATCCTCGCGCGCATGGCCGTGCTGCAGGCGCGCGCCGGCGTCGACCTCGTCGCCCCGAGCGACATGATGGACGGCCGCATCGGCGCCGTGCGCAAGGCCCTCGACGCCGCCGGCTTCTCCGGCACTGGCATTCTTGCCTACTCGGCGAAGTACAACTCCGCCTACTACGGCCCGTTTCGCGAAGCCGTGGGCAGCGCACAGGCCGCCGGCACGCGCCTCCTCAGCAAGGCCACCTACCAGATGAATCCCGCCAACCGCCGCGAGTCCCTCCGCGAGGTGCAGCTCGATATCAACGAGGGCGCCGACATCGTCATGGTGAAACCCGCCGGTGCGTACCTCGACATCATCAGCGAGGTCCGCCGCATGAGCCACCGTCCTGTCGCAGCCTATCAAGTCTCCGGCGAGTATTCGCAGATTCAGGCCGCCGCCCGCCTCGGCTGGCTCGACCTCGCCCGTACCCGCCACGAATCGCTCCTCGCCATCAAGCGCGCCGGCGCCGACATGATTCTCACCTACTTCGCAAAAGACATGGCGAAGCTGCTGCAGTGAGCGAGGCGTGAGGGCTAAGCGCGAAGACACAAAGATTGCGAAGACTCGCGAAGGTTTTTGCCCACGTACCGAGCGAAGCGACATCAGCCAACACACGAAAAGAAATTCGAGGGTAGGGCGGGTTATCCCTAGTCCGCCGCGGCGACGCAGTCTGATTTTTCGCCACAGATTACACAGATGTGCACAGATAACGGATCCCTCATCCGTGCCCATCTGTGTAATCTGTGGCTAAAAAATCCGAACCTTCCGCCCCGCTTTTCGGATTGGAAAATCTCCCGCCGCGCTCTGTCCTAGCCCTTTCTTCCCCGATTCGCACTCGCCACCATGAGCATCTCCACTTCGACGAAATCTCCCCGTAGCCGCGGTCAGTGGGCGGTCACGATTATCTTCGGCCTGCTCAGCGTGGCGTTTCTCTTTCGCTTTGTGCAGTTCGCGTGGAAGTGGCTCGGCCACACCGTCGATGGCGATAAGAACTTCAAGGCCCTCACGATCTGGGCCCTCGTCTACGTGATCGTCTGCGCCGCCGTCTCCGCCGTGGCCTACTGCATGCCCCGCGAAGACGACGCGCCCAGCTCCGAGCCCTCGCACTGAACGCCTAGGGCAGAGGAGCGCGCTCCTCAAAACGCCGACCGCGGCACGTGGATCGAGTCTCCCGGCGTGAGCCGCGGATCCTGCGCCGGGCTCTTCTGCGCGATGGTCACGTTGAGTTCGTACGCGTGCTGCTCGCGCACGAGCGTGACCTTCTGCTCCTTCGCGTAGAGCGAGAAACCGCCCGCTGATTGGATCGCCTTCGTGAGCGTGAGGTCCGGCGTCCACGGGATGCGTCCCGGCCGCTGCACCTCGCCGTCCACGTAGACGTAGCGCTCTGTCACGCTCACCGACACATCGACCGTCGTGTAAATTTTCTTCGCGATGTACGTCTCGCGCACGCGCTGCGACAACTCCGCGAGGTTGAGCCCCGCCGCCACCACTTGCCCAATAAACGGCAGGACGATCACGCCCTTGTCGTCGATCTGCACCGCATTGTTGCTCGGGTCCGGCACGCCCTGGATCGTCACCGTGAGACTGTCGCCCGGCCGCAACTGCGCGGTCGTCGCCGGCGCGGGTACGACCGGATTCGTCGTCACGCTTCCGCCCTGCGTGCCACAGCCAGTCACGAGGACCAGCATCGCCGCCAACATCCCAACGACACCCTGACGCATGCGCGCAAACATCAATCGGCTAGGAGGCCCAACGCCCCGGAAAAGGCAACGCCCCATTCGCTCCGGTTCGCTCCGCCCACCGAAAACATTCTCCCACCGCGCGCCGGGCTCAGCCCCGCGCGCCACGCGCATCGCCTCAGCGATGCGCACGCTAGGCCCCGTCCGCGGCTCACACCGCGGACGCGTACTCTCTCTTACCGCTTCCCTTTCGCTCCGCCGCGACGCTTCGGCTTCTCGTCCTCTTCGTCGTCGTCCGAGTCCTCATCATCTTCGTCCTCGTCGTCGTCATCATCGTCGTCCGAGTCCTCATCGTCCTCGTCGCCGTCCTTCTTTTCTTTGCCTTCTTCGTCCTTGTCCTTGTCGGCGTCTTCGTCCTCGTCCCACTTGAGCGACTCGTCGTTCTTGAGTTTTTCCTCCTCGGCCTCGTCGACCTCGGGCAAGTCTTCATCGTCCGCCTCGTCGTCGTCCGACGACGCCTTTTCCGACGCATCCTCATCGGCGTCATAGCCCGCGGGCATGTAGTCGAGGATCGACGTGATCTCCTCGAAAGTATGCACGGCCTTCCCGTGCATGAAGCTGCTGTTCTGGTCCTCGCGGATCTCGTCCTCGACCTCATCGACCGAGAGCTTCGTCTCAAACGTGAAGAGATCGTTCAGCAGCTTCACGCGGCACTTCGTGAGATGATCCAGCAGGTCGGCGTACGGCCCGTTCTCCTCGTCGAGGATGTCCGGCAGAGCGAAGAGCTTCTCCTCACTCTCGAAGATCGACTCCTTCACGCGCTTCAGCCGCACCTTGCCGTTGCCCAGATCCTTCTCGATGCGAAACGGGATGAACGCCGACTCAAACGCGTCCTGGTCGAAACCATAGTCGCGCAGCGGGTCCACGAGCTCCACGAGGTGGCCCACTTGGCGCGGATCGACGATGCTCAGGCCATCGACATCCCAGCGCACCGGGTCGCTGGTTTCGTCGACCCACCAGTTGTGGTCGTCACCCAGACGAACGATGCACCAGTCGAGAGTAGCAGTAGCTTTGGCCATGAGAGCGGGAAAAGTGAAATTGGGCGCAGCGTGCTAGTGGGGTATTAAAAAACAAGCACAAAAATCTGGGGTAAACTTTCCATCAGTTACGCGTCTTTTCTCCTCTGAAAAACACCCCCTAGACCCGACGGGCACTTGCATTTTGCGACACGAATTTCACCCTCGCCGCCGCATGGGCCGTTTCTACGAAAATCTCCTCCGACCCGCTCTCTTCCGCCTCGACTCCGAGCGCGCGCATGAACTTGGCGTGCGCGCCATGGCCACCCTCGGCGCGCTCCCGCCCCTCTGCCGCGCCCTCGAGGCCTGGGCCCAGCTGCCCCGCTCGCTCTACGCGCCCGTGTCCGCCTTCGGCCTCGAGTTTCCCAACCGCGTCGGCCTCGCCGCCGGCTTCGACAAGAACGCCGCCGCCTGGCCCGCCGCCGCCGCCCTCGGCTTCGGCCACGTCGAGATCGGCACCGTCACCGCCCTCGGCCAGCCCGGCAATCCCCGCCCGCGCATGTTCCGCTACCCCGCGCAGGAGGCCGTGATCAACCGCATGGGCTTCAACAACGAGGGCGCCGATGCCGTCGCCGCGCGCCTCGCCCGCCAGACCCCCCGCGGCCGCCGCCGCATCCCCCTCGGCGTCAACCTCGGCAAGTCCAAGGTCACCGAACTCGCCCGCGCCCCCGAGGACTACCTCGCCAGCTTCGCCCGCCTCGCCGACCACGCCGACTACGTCGTCCTCAACGTCTCCAGTCCCAACACCCCCAATCTCCGCCAGCTCCAGGACGAGTCCGCCCTCCGCGACCTCCTCGGCGCCATCACCACCGCCAACCGCGCCCGCGCCCGCCGCGTCCCCGTCCTCCTCAAGATCGCCCCCGACCTCACCTTCCCGCAGATCGACGCCGTCCTCGGCGTCATCGCCGACCACGCCCTCGACGGCCTCATCGCGACCAACACCACCATCGCCCGCCCCGGCCCCTTCGCCACCGTCAACGAGACCGGTGGCCTCAGCGGCGCCCCCCTCCGCCGCCGCTCCACCGAGATCATCGCCTACCTCTCCCGCGCCACCTCCGGGAAACTCCCCCTCATCGCCGTCGGCGGCATCACCGACCCCACCAGCGCCGCCGAGAAACTCGACGCCGGCGCGACCCTCATCCAAGTCTACACCGGCATGATCTACCGCGGCCCCTTCTTCGCGAAAGACCTCGCCCAAGCCACCAGCGCGAGAGACCGAAAATAAACGAATCGGAGTTTCACCACGAAACACACGAAAGCCACGAAAAGGTCTATCGTGGTGACACGCGGTTTTACCCGGGAATAGCCGGGACATAGCGGGACAACCTTCCCGCCCGCCCGCATCCTTCCCATTGGTCCCATAGGTCCTGTGAGACCTATTTCGACGGCTCCACCCGCGAAGCACCCTCGAGCCTTCGCGCTCTTCGCGGCCTTCGTGTAATCCTGCCTTGGAAGCGCCACGCCCACCCGCGGCAGTACCCAGCAATACCCGGGAAATAGAGGAGAACCGCCCTCCCTCATCCTGCCTCGCCAATGATTTTCCATTCTTCGCGTCCACAATAAGTCCCCCAAGATACCGCACCCCCTGCGCCACCCGCCGTCCTATCCACCGATCAAATCCGAGTAGCCGCAAAAAAGCGCAAAAGGCGCAAAAACTCCTGCGCCTTATTTTTTGCGCCTTCTGCGCTTTCTTGCGGCCAAGAATCAGCGCCGATTAGCGTTTCCTAAATCCCTCCGAAATTCGCGTCCATCCGCGGTTAAAAATCCTTCACACCCCCGATCCTTCGTTTCCTCCGTTCTCTTCTGTAAAAATCAAAATCGCTCCCCCGCCAATCCCACGCCCTTTCGCAGCCCCCGTCCCTTCGCGAACCTTCGCCCCCTTAGCGTCTTCGCGCTTAGCCCAACCCACCAGCCGCAGCGCCCGATCCCATCCCCGCATCTCCTCCGATTCTTCGTCCCTTTCGTGTCTTTCGTGGTTCCCCCCCTCCGAAAATCTTCCCGTCCGCTTTAGTCCCCGCCGCAGCCCTAAATTTCCCACGACCCCACATTCTCCACGATCCTCACCTCATCCGCCTGCGCCCCATTGGAATTCGTCGCGCCATTCGCCGCCCCAGCCGCATTCCCCACCGCCGCATCCCGCTGCTTCCGCGGACGAATCACCAAAGACTCCCCCTTGCTGTGCACCACGCTGTGCGCCGGCACCGATTGCCCCAGCAGCCACACATTCGCCGCCACGATCGAGTGCGCCCCGATCCGCGCGTCCCCGCCCAGGATCGTCGCATGCGCGTAGATCGTCACGTGGTCCTCGATGTCCGGATGCCGCTTCACGCCTTTCACCGGGTTGCCCTGCACGTCGACCTCAAACGACTTCGCGCCCAGCGTCACCCCCTGGTAGAGCTTCACATGGTTGCCGATCGTCGCCGTCTCGCCGATCACGACCCCCGTGCCATGATCGATGAAAAAGTGCGTGCCGATCCGCGCGCCCGGATGGATATCCGTCCCCGTCCGCTCGTGGGCAAACTCCGTCAACATCCGCGGCAGCAGCGGCACCCCCAGATGGTACAGCACATGCGCCACCCGCTGCAGCGAAATCGACAGCACGCACGGGTAGGCGAGGATGATCTCCTCCACGCTCCGCGCCGCCGGGTCCCCCGCATACGCCGCCGCCACATCCGTCTGGATGATCTTCCGCAGCGCCGGCAGCTGCCCCAGCGCCTGCGACGTGATCGCCCGCGCCCGCTCCGTGGCCTCCGGCACCGCGGCAAATTTCAGGCACTTCTCGATCTCCGCGAAAAACCGCCGGTCCAGCCCCGCCAATAGCCCCCGCACATGCTCCGCCACCGCGCCCCGCGTGAGCGCCGTCTCCTCGAAGTACCCGGGAAACAGCACATGCATGCACTCCTGCGCCAGCGCCTGCACCGACGCCTGCCCCGGCAGGTTCACGCCATCGAGATGATTGATGCCCCCATCCGCCTCGTACGAGGCGAGCAGCGCGGCGTGGATGGCGTCTAGGTTCATGGACAAGAAGGAATTTCGAGTGAACGCGCCTCCGGTCAAAGCACAATTTCGTCATCGCGATTTTCGGGGCTTTACAAGCACCGCGCGATGTCTCTTATTCGCCCTTCCTCACTTGAAATGCTCGGGTGGTGGAATTGGTAGACACACACGTTTGAGGGGCGTGTGCCGTAAGGCGTGCAGGTTCGAGTCCTGTCCCGAGCACCAAAGTTAGCCCCAAAGGGGCTACGGCAGCGCTGAAGTCGAATTTCAGCGCTTGGAGAAGTTAAGAGTGGGAATGCCGGTCACTGAAAGTAGCTCTCCTGACTCGAGTTTTGCGCGATTCGTTTCCACTTGAGGCAGGAATCAAGACCTGATGTCTTTTGGGTTGTCCTTTAAAGCTTATATCATAAAATCCTGTTGATTGGTTTCGTTGTCTTTAAATAAGTTTCGTTTCTGGCCAATAGGATGTATCTGGCCAAGATTCCTCGGCTACGAGGACAAATTGAATATCTCCACAGCAGGTCCATAAGCTAGTAAATTCACTACGTAGGCTTTGTGCTGCTGAAGCCGCCGGACTGAGTTTTCCGCCAATTAGAGCGGGAGGCCTGTTCTCGATTGTCCGTACAAGTTCCTCGTTCATCACCACACTGCAAAGATGAAATTTGGGTCTTAGGGCCGGGGCGTTTTTTTTGAACGATTCACGGCAGGCTTGTGCGATGCGAACCGCTGAGTTGCCTGTGCGAACTACATCTTCAATTATTATTAATTCGTTTCGCTCACCGTGCCGCTTAATTGCGTTAGATATTACTAATCCCGCTGAAGTGCCAATGCCTGCATCGCCGGTTGTGGAGACGCACACTGTTGGGATACCCAAAGTAGGTGAGGCCAGAGAGGCAATCAGCGAACCGAATGAGTCTAGCCCGACGAGGAGCACTTCATTAGCTTTGGAAAAGTGGCTTTGGATGTACTCAACGAAAGCAAGCACGACGTTGTCTAAAATTACCCGCTCGCCTCCATTGCCGAGTAGCTCATCTGATCTCAACCAGAGCAAAGTAGCGTCATTATTTTTTCCGGCGGGAAATCGTCCTCCTGAGAGCAGTCGTCTTCGAACTATCTCTTGCCGTAACTCAGCTTGCACGATGTCGTCGATCGCTACGCTTGGAAGAGTATGGCCTTTGGTTGGAATCGGCTTTATACGATTTCTCGATTCGATCCGCCAGCTCCCAAAATGGCCTGATACGCCATGCCCTTCGCTGCGCCAGATCAATAAGCGTTCCACTTTGATCCGAGGGCCAAAGGTGAGAACTGTACAACTCGGATCATGTCCACCAATTTTCTTGTTACCCAGTCTTCCGGCTACATTAACCCAGAGTTTGCCGTTGGATGACGCATTAAAGAAAGTAGGTCGGTGAATGTCACCGGCGAGCCAAAGAATTCGTAGATCACTGGAGATCTCGCGCACAAGGCGTTGAAAGAAGATGCCGTCATCACCCAATGTATGGCGTTCGCGAAATTTTTCTTCTTCACATGGGCCTATATCTTCATTGTGGATGACCGGTGGATAGTGACTTAGAATGACCAGTTCCGATAGATTCATCCTGCTGATAGTAGAGAGTATTTGGTCGACGGCGGATGAGTCCAGCTTTGAGGGTTCATCGTAGGCTTTTGAATTGTGGAGCGAGTCAATCACCAGAATCACTGTGGCAGTATCTATCTGATGCCAGTGGATGCCTGGAACTTTATGTAAAGCTGGTTCTGAAATGGGACTTGCCGATACCGTTTCGGCAAAAGCCTGAAATGCGCCTACTGACTCGAGTTCACGGATACATCCTGACCATTTAAAGTCGTGATTGCCGGGGCATAAGAAAGTGCTATTTTGGTCAAGATCTAAACGTCGCTGAAGCCACCCCACGATCTTTCTGGCGGAAGTGTAGCCTCTCTGGTCGCCACAGTGAAGGAAATCACCCGTGATGCAAAGGGCGTCGACCTTGCTTTCTTCTAATCGGCCTACGCTAATCATTTCCTCGAAGTAGGAAGTAAATTTCCCATCACGCAAATGTTCATCGTCACGCATTGCGCCATCCAAGTGTAAATCAGAAATGTGCAGAAGTCTCATGGCTCTTCGGTTTTCTGAATGTCACTCTCCTTCGGTAGTCTTATCCGGAGGCGATCGAATTTGGAGAGATCTACGAGGGGAGATACGGACTTGGCGCGCGTATTGTATACTTTGGGAGAAAGAAGTGTCCCGAGACACAAGCAGTGTGATACATGTGAATTTCGATGTGCGGCGAACGATTCGGCAATTCGGATTTCAGTGCCTCCTACAATAAAGTCAGCGACAAAAACGTATAGAGCGCGTGGTGTGAGGGGGTTGGCGACGGTCTCGCTCAGGACTTTGCTATTGATGCCAGGTCCGATGATGTTGAAACTAACATCACAAAGAAGGCTAAGGGCACCTACAAAAGGGCTTGCTCGCAAGCTGGCGCATAGAAAGCGAATCTGTTCGCAGCCTTTTTCGGTCTTGGTGGCCTCAATTTGACTTTGCTGCGCTCGATATTTGGCCTCGAGTGCGAGGCAGATGCGTGTGAAATGTAAAGGTGTTCCAATGATTTTTTGGGGATCAAAAAACCCGTTGGTAACTAGTGGCGTAGAGAAGAGCTTTCGTTCTTCAGAGCCGAAAGAATCAAAACTATCGCATATGATTTTTTGCGCCTTTTGCTCCTCTTCTTGAAGCAGTTCCCTGCGCAGGGCTAGTGCGTCTGTGGCGTAAATTTCCGATTCGTTGAACCCATTTCCTGCGTAAAGAATGCTATGTGTGATGTACCCATCTGGATGCTTTACGCTTTGGGCTCTCACGTGGGAGCTCAAAAGGAATCGTGACAGCGTACTGCAGTGTTTTTCGCTTAAGCCCCACAAGAAGAGGGCTCGCTGTTCGGGTGGGGTAAATTTTCGCTCTGATTCTAGGAGGATTGATAATTGGCTTCGAGCTTCTACCAGCGTGCCTAAGCGAGAGAAATCGATAAATATTCCGGTGTCGGCTGGCGCGCTGTTTACTAGTTCAAGGAGATAATCGACAGCTTGATCTGAAACTACATTGATACTGCCGATACCATTTACTGCCCAACTAACGCGCCGAAAATCAAAATAGCGCCACCGACGTACTGCAGCACTATCGTCTAATGAGGCGCGGATGTCACGCAATGATTGGCCCTCCATGTCCTTTGACGATCGCTTCAATGTGTCCACGCCTTAAGCGCCGACCGCCTCCAGCTTGTACTTCGGTAATCAAGGTTTTGATCCATGCACGCCATGCTGCATGGCTTGCTCGTAAATTTTCATCTCTTTCTAGGAGTTGGCGCGTTCGGCCATCGAAGGCATTTTTACAGACCTTGCAGAGTAAATATATCTCCTCCGAGCCGAGCTTTATTCTGGCTCGTCTTAATTCGTTAATCACAAGATTGTGAAGCCCGTTTTCATTGTCTCTGTGCTTTTTGCCGAGTGCTTTGTCGTGTTGTCTCATGAGAGGTTAATTTTAAAATGGATTCTTTGATGGCACTTGCGCTTTAGTGGCAAAGTCGTGTTATAACACTGAATTTGGGTCGAAATGCACAAATAGGGTATTTGGGTTTCTGCGGCGAAAACTGACTAACGCTGCTACTACACTGCTAGCAAACGCATTAAGAAGGAAGCGGCTCCTAACATAAAATTCAACACCGTAATTTGAACGCAAAGTTGTTTAGGGCGGCCCAAGCTTGCCCCGATTCTACGAGAAAAGCGAAAAGGGGTCATGTTGGGCTTGCCCGGATTCCCCGGACAGGGAGAAAGAATGATTTAATTCAGGTTGGATTCAAAGTTTAGGGGGCTGACGAAGCCAAAGCTCGAGTGGAGCCGGCGAGGATTGTAGAAGCCTTCGATGTAGTCGGAGAGGGGCGGCCGAGAAGATGTCAGGTCTTGAGGGCGTGTTGCCCAAAGGAGTGGAGCAGAGTCATAGTCACGGGGTGACCAAAATTCAACTACGCGGCCGCGAGGAGCGCGCTGCTGGGTTCAGGCCGGGAGGGTGGCTGCATGGGGGCGGATAGGCCGAACCAAGCTCGGCCGGGCGAGGAAGAGCCCGCCCGGAGGGTTTTCGGCCGCGGTTGCTTAGGGATCGCGACCCCACCGCCCGAGCCGCCGCAGAGCAGGGCGACGTTCTGCACGGCGGCGATCAACCCGACCTGGATCTGCTGCCGCCAGCGGGCGCGCTTGAAGTGGTGCAGATTGGCCGCATGGGCGAAGCTGCCTGCCATCAAGTGCCGACCCGACGTTGCGGTTCTGCTTCGACGTCTTCGACGCCGTGAAGACCGGGGGGGCGAAAAGGGGTCACGTCTTGAATCTTGACAGACCCACGGCCCATGCGGCGGCGGGGTCGCATCGGGCAGCCGTGGGGCGGCCGAAAAGGGGGCATGTCTTGAATCGTGACAATAGTCTTGAGCGCAGATGATCGAGTTTTTCTTCGGTGCTTCTAAGCCAGCTCCCGTTATTTCTCCTCCTGCCTTCATGGATTTTGTGGGCTCAAAACCGCGTCCATCCCCGTTAACTCTCTTATCGGTCTTCGCGCTTTCGTCCGTTTTACCCTACTTGGGCGTTATTGGGATGATTGGCGGCTAAGGTGAATTATGTAGATGAAAAGCTGTTTGATATCGACCAAGCATTGCAGAGAGGGCATGATCGATGGAGCGATCAAAAGGGGTCATGTGTGAACAATTGACAATCCGCATGATTCGTCATTTATCGGCCTATGGCGCGTAAACTGCGGCTCGAGTATGCGGGGGCGTGTTACCACGTGATCAACCGCGGGAATTACCGGCGGGATTTGTTTGCGGCGGCGGGTGCGGCAGAGTCGTTTCAGGCTTGCTTGGCTGAAGCGGCGGCGAGCTTTGGCTGGCGCGTCCACGCGTTCGTGATCATGCGCAACCACTATCATCTAGCGGTCGAGACGCCTGAACCCAATCTCAGCTTGGGCATGAAATGGCTCCAAGGCACCTGGGCGGCGCGCTTCAATCGTTTCCGTGGCGAAACCGGCCGGCCGTTTCAAGGCCGCTACAAGGCGCTGCATGTCGAGCCGGGCCACGTGCTGGCTCAAGTGGCCCACTACATTCACCTCAATCCGGTGCGCGCACGGGTCAAATCCGCCGAACGCCTCCTCGAGTACCGGTGGAGCAGCTTGGTGGGCTTTGTGCGCAAGCCCCGGCCTCCCTGCCTCGACGCGGCGACGCTCTTGCGCGAGAGCGGTGACTTGGCCGACACACCCGCGGGGTGGAAGCGATATGTAGCCTATCTCGGCGTTCTGGCGGAGGAGGATGCGGCGCGTCGTGACGAGAAATTTGGCCGGCTCAGCCGGGGCTGGGCGCTTGGCACCGCGGACTTCAAGGCCGGGTTGCGGCGGGAATTGATGGGGATGGCAGATGCGAGCGGGCGATTCGAGCTCCTCGGTTCGGATCGTGAAGCGCAGCGCGAAGCTCGTGCGGCTTTGTGGGAGGAGCGGCTGCAAGCGGGCGCAGCGGCGCTCGGCATCGCGCTCGCCCATCTGCCGCCTGCAAAATCGGCCCCCGAAAAAGTCAGACTCGCGGCCCTGCTTAAAGCGACCACCTCGGTCTCGAATGCTTGGCTGACTGCCCGACTCCAGATGGGAGCCGCCGGGAGTGTCACTCAGTTTGTGCGCCGCTTCCGACTCGCCTCCGGCCCGGAGGAAAAGGCATTCAAGGCGGCGTTGTCCAAAGTTTACACATGACCCCTTTGATGCCCTCCCGAATACAGAAGCCTTTGGCGCGACCGACTCGGGCATCGTGGTGGGCGGGGCGGGCGTGCCGTCGAGCTCCGCGCTGCAAGCCTTCATTTTCCAGTCGGGGAGCTACACCGTGCTCGGCAGCCCGGCGGGCGAGCCCAACTTTTCCGGCGCGGGCATCAGTCCCAACGGCAGCCTGATCGTAGGCGGCTCGCACTCCGCGGGCTCTTACGATCGCGCGTGGATCTATGATGGCACGTCCTTCACGCAGATCGTCGTGCCGGGCTTTAATTACGTGTATGCCGGCGGCGTCACTGACGCTGGGATCGCCACGGGCTTCTACTACTCCAACAACTCTGGCTCCGGCGGCCGCTTCTACGGCTATCTCTACGACAATGGCTCTATCACCACGCTCGACATCTCGGGTGCCCAATCCATCGACCCGCACGGCATCAATGCCGCCAACACCGTGGTCGGAGACTACGTGACTGGGGCCGGGGCCACCCGTGGCTTCGTCCGCACCAGCGACGGGCAGTATTTCGAGGGCCAGTATCCCGGCTCGACCGACACCTGGTTCACCGGCATCTCCGCCAATAACAAGATCGTCGGCTTTGCCTCTTTCGACAACGCCGCCACCTTTGTCCCTATCGTGGTGACGCTGCAGGCCGTCCCCGAGCCCGCCGACTTCGCGGCCTTTGCCGCCCTCGGCGCCGTTGTCGTCGCGGCTTGGAAAAAGCGCCGCAATCGTACCAAAGGCGGTCATAAGACGTCAGGTTGACTCTTGACCAGGGCTGCGGGCGCCGCACGTGGGCGGTCGAAACGACCCACGTTTGCTGTGCCGTTTCAACTCAGCCTTCGCTCCTCGACGATCACGCCGCCACCGGCTTCACGCTCGGCTTCTCCCGCCGGCGCCGATAGAGCGCGAGGGAGCCCGCGAGCACGGCCGTCACCGCTGCGGTCGTGGACGGCTCGGGGATAGCGCCGGCCTCGATCGCCAGACCGGAGGTCGTTTCATACGCGAAATCGATCAAGGTGATGTCGCTGCTCCCGCCGGGATGATAGATGATGTGCGCCCAGCCGTAGTTGACGGTGCCGTTGTTGGCGGTGCCGGTGCCGTTGATCACGAAGCCGATATAGCCTTCCTGGTTGCTTGTGAAGCTGTTGAGGTAGCCATAGCTGTTGGTGAGTCCCGCATCGATTGACTGTCCAGCGGTGAAAATCACCGCCTTATTGCTACCATCGACTCTGACGATGGTGGTCGTGGCCGCCGTGCCTGACACCGATAGGCCTTGCGCCGTATAGCTACCCAGTTGGGCGTCTGTACCCACGAAACTAGAACCACTCACCGTCGGATTGCCGGTGCTGAATTGATTGAGGTCGAAGTAGATGCTGCTGGAGGTCACATTGACCCCCTCGCTATAGACGATCACGGCCTTGGCGGCGGGCGCGGCGAGGGCGATCGGCAGCGCAGGCAGGGCGATGCGGCGGGCGAGGGAAGCAGCAGTGGTCATGGGATGGCGATGGTCGAATCGTTGGATGAGGCAGCCGCTACCCTGAAAAAGCACCCGGACCAAAGCGATCCCTGTGCCTGATCGTAGCTGCCATGAAACCACTCCGATGCGCTGCGCTCCAAGCGCAACCCTATTACCGAAATCCCCCATGGGCTATTCGGCCCCTCTCCCGCCGATGAGCGCCAGTCAACGCGCCCCCAATCCTTCCGCTATTAGCGTCCATTCACGATTAAAAATCCCTCCCATCATCGTTTCTTTGTTACCTCCGTTCTCTTCGGTAAAAAATCCCTCGCCGTCGAGGCGGCCCTGATTGACGGACAGGGAAGCGGGGATCAAACGAGAGCGTCAGTTTGGCGGTGGGGCGGACTGATCGGCGCCATATATTTTCACTCGTAAGTCACGTATGGCGGTCGAAAAACATGTTTGCCACACCACCTGTTTCGTGCAAAATGCGCGGTGGTGATTGAGTCGCGTCCTTGTGCCCATTCCCGCCAACCAGCACGGTGGGAGTGAGCATCGGCGGCGCGCTTCAGCGGCTCTCCGTTTTCCCAACGGCAATTTCCCCTCCAGCCATGACTACCCCTACTCGCGCCTGTTCGCGTCTCACGCACGCTGCTCTCCCCCTCGCACCGCTCGCGTTGCTGGCCGTGCCCGACGCCGATGCCCAGATCGTTTATACCAACCTTGGTGGGATTAGTGCCAGCGGATTTCCCAATTCCATTTATCTCGATATCGGTGACGTGCTCACCGGCGGCACCGGCTCCGCGCGGGTCAACGATCCTGACTTCAGCTTCCAGTTCAAATTCTTCACCCTCTGGGACGGCTACGAAACATTTACCCCTGCCATCCAGGCCTATGGTCCCTTTATCGGGGATACCTCTGGCTCGCCGGTCTTCACCGACCCTAACTATGGGTATGTATTTAGTCTGGCCCCCGCCAATCAAGGACTTTACTTCCCCGGTGGTCCCGGGGCGCAGGCACCTTTTGGCCTGTTCGATGCCTCCTCGTTCGGTACGACCAGCTATGTGGCGTTTCTCTACAATCCCGTCGGCAACAATAATGAGGTCACCGACACCTACGCGGGTTGGATCAGGCTTTCCGCCGATGGTAATAACGGATTCACGATTGTCGATTTCGCCTATAACTCGGTCCCCAATCAAGGCATCGTCATCGGCGATACCGGGGTGACTCCGGTTCCCGAGCCCGCCACGGACGCCGTCCTGAGCGGTGTGGCTGCCCTGCTCGCCGGTTCGGTGGCGATTTACCGCCGCCGCCGAGCCACCACGGCGGTTTCATCCACTCGAACCTGAGGGTGGAGCTCCCGAGTGAGGAACGCGCGACGCAGGTGGGCGACCGGCAGTGCATCGTTGCTTGAGCTCTGACCGCGAGGTGTTGCCGGGACGGTTGATCGGACGATATTTCTTATCCAAGGGGGATCATCCCGCTTGTGCGCCGCTCCGCCTCGCATTGAGTGCAGAGGAGCCGGTATTGAGGGCGGCTTTCGCCCGGTTCGCGCCCGCTCCGGTTGATCGCCCCCATGCCCGGCATTTGATGAAAAGAGATTCCCGCTCCACCATTCCCTATTGGCTCCTGGCCGGGTTCCTTGGCGGTTTGGTTTTTGGCTATGGATTCTTCGGTGCGCCGAAAGAGAGCCACGCTCCGCTGCCCGCTCCGGCTGATGTGACGCCAGTGGGTGGTTTGCCCCTCGAGCGACTCGAGCGCGCATTTTTCGCGCAGGCTCGATCTGCGACGTGGCAGGACGACATCACGGAATTCTGCTATCGGGACGGCGTCGATGCTCCGGTATTTTTCATCGCCGCTTTCCGACTCGAGGGGCGCTACTACTTTCGGCGCTTGGAAAAACTTTCCCGCCCCTTGCCTCGCTCGGGCCTACCCAGCACGCAGCCGATCATCTTCACCGAAAACGACCCCGCCCGCGGCAATCGCGGAGCCGCGACCGGCACCGCTGGGGACGACGGAGCGCGTCGGGATATTTCCGAAAAAACGGGCACCGGATCGCAAGCCGGCACCGTTGTTCGTAAAACGAAAAACCCAGTCGAAGAGGGCGATGCCCCATCGACCGATATCATCGAGCGGGTCAAAAAACTCCTCGGGCCCAAGGATGCGCTGACCGCCGATCAGGAAGAAAAATTATCGCTCGTGATTCTCTCCAATCCGCGGCCGCCGCCTCCCACCGATCGCTCCGAGGCGAGCTTCGCCCGCTTCGTGGATCTGGATAAGGCACGCTCTCGCCGGATCGTGGAGGCTTCCCGCGATTTTCTGAATAAGTATCAGCTTCCCGCCCTCGTGGCGGCGCTACACTTTATTTCGCAGTCGATTGAGGAGCCCTATAATCCGTATCGTGGGGGACCGATAAATTACATCGGCAACGGATGAGGGCCCGCATCCGCCCCGGCAGACGAACGGGGTATCCCTTCGATTTCGAAAATGAACTTTTCTCAAACCATGAAAGCGATTGCGCGCAGCTTCCTTTTCGTCGCCGCCCTGTTGTCGTGCCTTTACGCCCAAGAGGCGGAAATCAAAGAGTCGCTTCGCTGGCTGGGTACATCGACCGCGGACTGCACGACCCAACTGAAAGATAAATCGAATTACGTCGTCATCAGGCACGACCCGGGCGTGGTGGAGCTTAAACGCCCTTCTGATGCTTCGCCGTGCACCGTGGCGCTCCGTGGCGAGGGAGAAAAAGTCCAGTATGTGGGATGGGAACTTGCAGGAAAAGGGCACACGGCAAAATCGTTGGTCGACTTCAACAAGCACCTGACCGACGAGCTTGTCGCTACGGGATTCATGCTCACCGAAACCGCGGCCGCGCGGGGCAAGGTGCCCATATTTGGCCACGTGCCGTTCGTGATCAGCAATGAGACCCTGACGACGGTCGCGACCTACAAGTCGAAGAAACTCGGCGTCAGCGTCACGCTCACCCTTTCGCTGCTCGACGCCTCTGCCCGCGATGACGAGATGCGCGAGTTTCTGCCTGCGCTCTCCATCGAGATCACTGCGGCCAGCGTATTTGAAGAGGGGCGCGCTCGCTATTAGATATCCGGCGCACGCTCTCCTTCATTCGTGGGGCTTCGTGTCCATTAGTGGTTAAGAAACGCGCCCCTCACAGATATTTTCCCACGATCTGGCTGGTCGGCACCCGGGCTTTCAAGCGGTGGAGCGTTTGATACAGCCCCATCTCGGCGCGGGCCAGGAAGAGGAACTCCGGCATCACGCCCTTGGTGCTGAAGAGCTTTTTCCCCGACTCCAGGTACACCCGCATGAACGCGACGTCGCTGAAGTCGAATCCCTGCGGCGACGCCGGCTCGCGCGGATAGACATGACGATAAAAATTGCCCAAAAAATCGAGGTAGGCCCGGCGACCGGCCGGGGGCAGCTTCACGCCGAGCTGCTCGTGCGGCCGATCCAGCAGACGCCGAAACTCGGCGGATTCGAGCGAGCCGCGATAGCGATGCACGCTCTGCAGATAGGCCACGATTTCGGGCCGCAGATACTTCACGCACCCGAAGTCCACCAACCCGATGCCCCCGTGATCCGTGAAGAGGTAGTTGCCCCAGTGCGGGTCGGCGTGCACCGCGCCGACGCGCAGCACTTGGAAAAAGAAGAGCTCGAAGAGCCGCGCGCCCACAAGGTCCCGCATTTTCTGCGATGGCGCCCGGGCGAGAAAATCCTCGAGCGACCGGCCGGCCAGCAGCGACATCGTCAGCACCCTGTCCCCTGAGTACGGCCGCAGCACGCGCGGTACCTGCACGAACGCCAGCGGAGCGAGCTGCTGGGCGAAGAATTCGAGGTTGTCCGCTTCCCGGCCGTAGTCGGTTTCCGCGAGAATCTGCTCCTCCACCTCGTTGATGGCCGAGCGGGAGACGTGGCCCGAAACTTGGGCCGGCTTGGACACGGTGCGCAGCAAGGCGAAGTCGTTTTCGATCGCCTGCCGGATGCCGGGATACTGCACCTTCACCGCCAGCCGCTCGCCGTCGCGCCCGACCGCGTGATGCACCTGGCCGAGCGACGCCGCGGCAAAGGGCTCGGGCGAAAAACTCTTGAAGAGCTCCTCCGGCTCACGCCCCAGGCTCCCTTTGATCTGCACCCGCACCAGCGCCGCGTGCATGCCCGGCGCTTCCCGCTGCAATTGGGACAGCTCGGCGAGCGTTTCCTCGGGCAGCACGTTCGTCTGCAAGCTCAGCATCTGCCCGACCTTCATGAGCGGGCCGCGGAGCGCCAGCATCTCGTCGCGCATTTTCCGCGCGGCGCGGGTGTGCGCCGCCTTCAGTTTGGTCTCGCCCGCGGCCTTCCCCACGAAGGCGCGCTGCACCAGATAGCCCATGTAGCTGCCGGCGATGCCCGCGCCCATGGAAACCATCCCCATCGCGCGTCGCGTGCGCGTGCTGCGGTCGGCGCTCATTCAGCCCTTTCCGGCCTTGAGCATCGAGACCGCCATGCTCAACGACCGATCGAGAAACGCCAACGTGTTCTGCTTGCCCGACGATGTGTCGTGCAACCAATACAACAACACGCCGAGGTAATAAATCCAGAACACCTCGGGCGCCATCCACCGGAGCAGACTCTCGCGGCACTCGGGCAGCGATTCCTCGAGGAGACTCTGCACGAAGCCGATGTAACGGTGGCGCAGCTCCTGCGCCCGATGACTGAAGGGCCCTAGCACCGAAGCCGGCTTCAACGCCTGGATGAAAGCCGCGCCGATGAACCGCTCATAAGGGGCGAGATACTCGAGCTGGTTTTGCACGAGCGTGAACAATTTCTCCTCGAGCGTGGCCCGCCGCATCCGCGGGTTTTCCCGGACGGCCGCGATCGCGTGATCGACCTCCTGCTCGAAGAAATACAGCGCGATGTCGTCCTTGGTGGGGAAGTAGTTGAAGACGGTGCCCTCGGCGATGCCCGCCTTGCGCGCGATCGCCTTCGTCGTCGTGGCTTCGAAGCCCTTGGTCTGAAACAGATCCAGCGCGGCCCGCACGATGCGTTTGCGGATGGAATCCTTGTTCTGCTCGCGACGACCGACGGGCTTCGGTGCGCCGGCCGCACGGCGCGGCTTCCCCTTTGCTGGCGATTTTGGTTTGGAGGTCATGGCGAGAAAAGATGAGTACGCTCATGGAAACCATGAGTGCGCTCACGAATTTGTCAAGGTGTGGCGAATGAGGCCGGCGCGGCGAAGCGGGATCGGCGCGATGGAGTCTCGATCGGCGTTACCGTGCGCATTCGGGTGGGGCAGGGCGTTGCGCGCCGAGCGTGCGGGCACACTGACACGTGATCGAGCGTGAGACCCGCCCGCCGCGATCGGATGAGACTCGAGCGAGCCCGCGCCTACTCGATGGTCACCGCGCGCGCGCCCGCGTGCGTGAAGACTTCTTTCATCGCCTGCAAATCCGCCGCCACGAGCCCGCCCGCCAGCTTTCGCGAGACACGCACTGTCACCTTCGGCGGCACGAAGCGCTTGAACGACCGCAGCACGGGCACGATCACCGCCACCGCCTTGTCCGGCTCGGGGAAAAGATGCCGCGGATGATCGAAGACGCCCGGATGATCACGCAACACGATCACGGCCGTCTGCGCCGATTCCCCTGAGGAGAATTCGATTTGCGAATCGTTCATCACCACCTGGAGGTTGTTCTTTAGCATGGCATCAAAAACGGAGCGACTCTGAGCTGTTTATGTCTAGCCGCCCGCCATCCGCCAAAGCGAACAGAGATTCCGTCTTGGCCCGGTGCGCTCGTTGTGCTCGGTTTGCGCAACACAGTGCCCGGCCCGGCGGCCGAGCTTCTGATCTGACGTGATTTTGGTGGCCTCACTGTATTTTCGTCTGTCCCTGCTATGAACAGCAGGGTTAAGGCTAGTCTCACGATGGATTACCCCATGACGACGGCTAGCAGGATCGCGCGACGCGGAGCGCTGGTGATATGGCTGACCGTCATTGGCTGTCTGGGCTGGGCTCGTCCCCGGCCGGATCAGGACATAGACAAGGTATATCCTAAATTGCACGCTGTGCACGATCGGGCGTCGGCCGTTGCTGTCTTGCGCGAATATTGGAATGCCGGCTATTGGGGGATGCAGGCTTGCGGTCCGATTGATCGCACATTTTTGGCTATAAGGGCCCTGCCCTTCGTGGAGCGGTTCGTGGCTTGGCGTATGGGAGATTTGGCGATTACGGAAGCCGATTTGGGCCGGGGAGAACTGGCGGAATGGCTCAAGGTGAAGCCCGCGGACGAGCCGGCTATTTGGTCGATGCTGAACTCCACCGACCCGCTCGCGCGCTGGATAGCAGTCGAGAAATTGAAATCTGCCGGGCCCATCGGCCCCCGCGTGCTGGCGCGCTTGAAAGTCCTGGAGATCGAGGACGACTACATAGTCATGACGGATTTGCCTTTTGAGTTTAGCACTATGTACAGTGAAGAGGAGTTGTTTCCCTACTCGGCACCGGTGCGGCGGAGCGTGCACCAGCTATTCGCGGGCAAAAAATTGCCTGTGTCGCCCAATGATTGGGATGCGCTGGCGCTGGAAGGCATTGCGCGGATGGCGCGTGAGTGGCTGGCTCGCCCGGAAGACCGGGAGACGATTGGATACTATATGCTAGGCATGGGATACGTCGTGCCCGTGATAGCTCAGTTTCAGCATGACTTCGGCCGGTCCCGCGACGTGGACTATCAGACCAGAGTATGCAAAACGTGGATCGCGCGCGCCGAAGCCATGCGCACCCGGCGCAAGATGCGATAGGCGAGGCATCCCGGTCTCCCGTTCACTCCGTTTTCTTCGATAAAAAGATCTTTGCCGCGGCCGCCGCCCCCACCACCGGCGCCAGCACATACACCGTCAGCCAGCCAGTGCCGTTCGTCGTGAAGACCACGGGGCCCCAGCCGGCGAAATAACTGAAAAGCCGCGGGCCGAAATCCCGGGCCGGGTTGAAATCCGCCATCGTCAGCGGGCTGATGATCGCGATCAGGGCCGTCACCGTCAGCCCGATGATCCCCGGCGCAAGCGCGCGGACGCGGGAGCTCCGCCGCGCGTCCCCGCACCAAAACGCCACCAGCGCCAGCGCCGCCGTCCCCGCCATTTCCGCGAGAAACGCCTCCGTCGTCGACACCCCCGCGCGCCGTTCCGCCGTGAGCGGCAGTCCGTGAGGGTGGGGGAAGTATTCCCCGAAAATCATCGCCGTCGCTTCGCTCCCCGCCGCGCCGCGGACCACCCCGATGCGCGCCTCGTACGCTGCGACCTGCGCGTGAAACAACCCGTACACGACCGCACTCCCCGCGATCGCTCCGCCGAGTTGCGCCACGACATACCCCGGCACCCGTCGCCACGGGAAATGCCCCTGCACCGCCAGCGCCACCGACATCGCCGGATTCAAGTGCGCCCCGCTCAACCCCCGCGCCCCCCACACCGCCAGCGCCACCGCCAGCCCCCAAACCACCGGCACCGGCACGCCCCAAAGAACCGCGCCATTCGTCACCGCCCAAGCCCCGCTCCCCAGCCCGAGAAAAATGAGCACGAACGTGCCGCCCAATTCTCCCACCACCCACCGCGGAATGCCCAGTATGCGCTCAGTGATCACCCCCGCATCCAAGACGCTCTGCGCGCCCGGAGTGAACTCCAGACCTACCACCCCCCCAAATAAAAACCGCTCACCGCCTAACCCTCCCGGCCTCGGTGCCTCCGTGGTGACGAACTTTCCCATCATTTCCTTTTCGTGCCTTTCGTGTGTTTCGTGGTTTCCCGTCTCTGTTTGGACTCCTCCCACCAAGCCCACTTCGCTCTCCCCGTTCGATGCTGTAAAAACTAACTTCCCCCCTTTGCGTCCGATCTTAGCAACTTTGCATCTTCGCGTTTAACCACTTTCTCGGCCTTCCTTTTTCGTGCTCTACGGGTGTTTAGCGGTCTCATCTTCGCTCGGCCCGTGGTTTCTCACTTTTCAGGGAACGCAAAGCGCAATTGTGCCACATAGTTCCACATTGCCTCCGCTCAATGACCCAGATCCAGACCCGAGACCCCAAGCCTCAACCCCGCCGCAACATCGCCATCGTTGATGACCACGCCGGATTCAGGAAGTTGATCAGCCGCGTGCTGCTCGACGAAGGCTATGCCGCCAACGGCTTTGCTTCCGTGCAGGAATTCGTGCGCTCCGGCCTGATGCCGAAGATCGACTGCCTGATCCTCGACGTCCAGATGCCCGGCATCGACGGCCTCACGCTGCACGAGACCCTCAAGGGCACCAATTTCCGCTTCCCCGTGATTATCTGCACCGGTTTCGAAGTCGAAGAACTCCATCGCGAGCTCCTCGCCTCCACGACCGTCCTCCGCAAACCCGTGCAGCCTACCACGCTCATCGCCGCCATCGAGTTTGCCTGCACCCCGAAGTAGCGAGCGATTGCCCGGCTGCCATCCCCGTATTTTCTCTCTCTGCGGTTCGCGCCCATTCGCGGTTAAGAATTCTCCGCTTTTGTATCCTTCGGGTGTTTTGTGGTCTCCCGGATCCTTTGCGAAGCTTTGCCACCTTGGCGTCTTCGCGCTTAGTCGGTCTTCCACCTCACCCGACCAAACTTCGGCGTTCGAAGTTCAGTGTTCGATGTTCAGGTCGCCACCCGCTTCTCCCGCCGCCGTAGATACAGTGCCACCGATCCCGCCAGCACCGCTGCGACGATCGGCGCCGTCACTGGCTCCGGGATGGCGATCCCCGTGTCGCCGGCGATGATCGTGGTGTTGGCCGTGCTCTGGTAAGCGAAATCGATCAGCGTGATGCTCGAGGCCCCTCCAGGATGATAGGTGATCTGTGCCCAGCCGTAGTAGTTGTTCCCCGAGCCGTCATTGATCGCGATGCCGAAGAACGCCGTCTGATCCGCCGCGAACAGCGTGGAAAAATCGGCCTGAGAGGAAGTGAAAGTGCCGCTGCTCGCGATATCCGTTCCACCCGCCAAGGCTATGACATGGCCGCTTCCGTCCACGCTGAACTCGGGCGTTTGGCCGCCATGAGCATGCGAACCGATGAAATACGCGTTAAATATATCAAAATCCGGCCGCGCATTGATATAGGAAGTGCTGGCCGCGGGCGACTGGACGCCCGTGTAGTCGAAGGTGAAATAGATATGTGAGCCGGACGTGAGATTGATCGCTCCGCTATAGACTATCTGAGCCTTGACCGCCGGAGCCGCGAGGGCGACGGGCAGCGCAGGCAGGGCGAGGCGGCGGACGATCCGGGTGGCAGTGGACATGGAAGGGAGGGAAGTGGACCAACCTTACAGCAGTAATCGTGCAATCCGCCACCTGAAGCAACCCCATCGTTGTCCAGCGCCCCGCCACCTTTCAGCAAGGTCGTTCCTCTGAGCCATTACCCCATGTCTGGCCGCGACTAAGCTCCGCCCTGTTTCCTTTGTTACCTTCTGCAAACGACAAAAACTCTCCGCTCTTAGCGCCCGACCGTGGTGCTGTGGCGCTTTCGCGCTTAACCAAACCTCGGCTCAACCGAACGTCGACGTTCCTGCGCTGCTCTCTGCTATTTCTTCTCCTGCTTGATCGTCACGTCCGCGTGGTCCAGCGCCGTGATGTCAAACGTCACCATATAGACCCCGTCCTTCATCGCCTCCCGCACCTTGGCCATGTCGACTTGGATCGTGTGACGCTGGCGGCTGCTCTCCTCCACAAACGTCACCGTCGCGACATCCGTTTTCGGCGGCTCTCGGCGGTCTGTGTTCAACTGCACCTTGTAGATGCCGACGCCCAATATCCCGGACGGAATCTGCCATTCGCCCCACGTCACCCGCACCCAGTCCAGGTCGACCTTGCTGCTGTTGCGCGTCGTGAAATCGAGCCCCGGCGCCGCCGCGAAAACACTCGAGCATGCCGTCAGCCCCAAGACGACGAGCAGGAGCAGCCGAAAAAACAGAGAGCGGTGCGAGTTCATTATTCTACTCCTTGCATTGGGAAGAGGCTTGGCTGGCGTTGTCCATGACGCGGATCGGCTCACGCCCGAAGAAACTCCACCGGGCTGCAAATGGTTTCGGTGCCATGGTTGTAAATGCAGTATATATAGTCCCAGCCCGCCAGCGCCATAAAAAACAACCCCGCTCAGCCCTCAATCCCTGCGCGCTTCGCGGTTCGCCCTGCGTGAATTCACGTCCATTCTCGGTTGAAAAACTCCTCTCTTCGCGAACCTTTGCCATCTTGGCGTCTTCGCGCTTAATCCGTCTCAGTCCTCCCCTCCGCCGGCGTTTCGCTATTTCCCCGCCTCCCCATCGTTACTTGCCGCCATCGGAAAATCGCTTGCGTCGCCTCCCGGTCGCGCGGAGTCTATCGGGCTGACCAATTAGGACGCACTGACCGCCGACCAAGCAAAACCACGCGGGCTCCCGCCCGCTTTTCCCAGACATGGACGATAACGCTCCCCAAGGAAATCCCCCCGCGGATTTCAATAAAATCGATCTGACCCAACTGCAGGGCTTCAGCTTCGGCACGCAATGGACGCAGGACAAGTCGGCCGCCCCCGGTGGCGACCGCGACCGTCCGCGTCGCGAAGACCGTCGCGAAGGCGGCGGGCCCGGCGGCGCAGATCGCCGCGACCGGCGCGCGTTTCGCAAGCCCATGGGCGAGCCCGGCTCCGGCGGCGGCGATGCGCCCGCGCGGCCCGCGGGTGGCGATGATCGTCGCGATCATGGCGGCCCCGGTGGTGGTGGCGGCGAGCGCCGCGAATTTTCCGGTGACCGTCGTCCGCAGGGCGGAGGCGGCGGCAATTTCCGTGGCGGCGGCGATCGCGGTGATTTCCGCGGCGGCCCGCGTCGCGATGGCCCCGGTGGTTTCCGCGGCGGTCCGCGCGGCGAGCCCATCGAGCGCGGCCCGTACGACAGTCCGTTTTTCACGGCCACGTTCTACCCGGAGGATTCCAGCTTCAACGCGCTGGTGAAGACCATCCGCACCACCTGCCGCACGATCGAGCTCTTCGAGATCGCGCGCACCGTGGTCGCCAAGTCCGACCGCTTCGTCGTCGTCATCGCGCGCAAATCCGAGCCCGTGCCCGAGGGCGCGCCCGCTCCGGCCAAGACCCCGCTCTTCATCTCCGTGCCGGACGGCCTGCCGTTCGAGTCGGAGGAAGCCGCCGTGTCGCACGTGCTCAGCAAGCACCTCGGCGTGTTCTTCGACGCCACTGAGGCCGAGACCGAGCCGCCGAAGGGCAACTTTCAGGTCATCAACCGCTGCACCATCACCGGCGAGCTCCTCGGGCCCCCGAATTATCACCGGTACAACCAGATCGTGCAGCAGCACTTCGCCGCGAAGATCTCGCGCATGTCGCTCGAGATGTATCGCTCGCGCATCGAGTCGGTCCGCGATCCCGAGGCCGTCGCGCAGTGGCTGGAGAAGATGAAGAAGGTCACGCGCTACACGTGGAAGACCCCGGCCGCCAAGCAGGCCGCCACGCCGCCCGTCGTCGCCGCCACTCCCGAGACGCTCGCCACCGAGGCCGCTGTCGCCGAAGTCGCCGCGCAGACCGATTCCACCACGCCGGAGAGCACGCCCGCGCTCACCTTCGACGCGCTCGAGGACGCCCGCATGTATCTCCTCAGTAATGCTCGCGAGAAAGTCGTGCGCTCCTCCGATCACGCGCGCTTCCACGGCAAGGTCCTCGAGACGCTCGCCCCCGGCGAAATCCGCCGCGCGGTCGAGGGCGCCCTCCAGCGCCAGCAGCGCTTCCCGCTCGATACCGCCAACGCCCTTCGCGGCCGCCTCCGCCGCGAGCACTTCACGATCTTCAAGAAGGGCTCCAAGGGCGTCTCGTACGTCTGCGCCGTGAAGCGGAAATTCCGCGTCCCGGGCCAGACGTTCTCCGACAGCATCGGTGGCCTAATCTCGTTCATCGAGGCCAACCCGATGGTCAAGGCCGGCGAGCTCGTGAAGAAGTTCCTCTCGATCACGCTCCCCGCCGCCCCGGCTGCTCCCGCGGCCGACGCGACGCCGCCCGCCGAGGGCGCTGCTCCCGCCGCGCCCGCGCCGGTGCTCACCATCGAGCAGCGCGACAAGATTGGCCGCATGCAGGGCGACCTCCTCTGGCTCGTCCGCGAAGGCTACGTCACCGAGTTCATCGATGGCAGCCTCTACGCGCCGCCCCCGATGGTCGAAGCCCGCAAGAAGGAAGTGGAAGCCGAGGAGCACGACCCGGAAAACTTCCCGGAGGCCCCTAAGGCCGCCGCGAAGCCCGCGCCCGCCGCCGAAGCGTCCGCTGACTCCGCCCCCGCCGCCGAGTCCGCTCCCGCTGAAGCTCCGGTCGAGTCCGCCGCTGCCCCGGAAACGGCTCCCGAAGCCGCTCCCGCGGCCGACGCTGCTCCGGCCGAGACACCTGCGGCTCCCGCCGCTGACGTCCCGCCGACCGAGCCCTCAGCTCCGACCGCCTGAGCGCCGGGCGCGTCCCGCCCGCCGCTCATGTCCGCTTCGCTCGCGCCCACCGCCGTGCAGGCATACCTGCATGAGCACATCCCGCTCTCTGCGGCGATGGGCGTGACCGTGCGCGACTGCACCCTGGCGGGCGTCACGCTCGCTGCGCCCCTCGGTCCCAACATCAACCACCGAGGCACAATCTTTGGCGGCAGCGCCTCCGCCGTCGCGATCCTCGCCGCGTGGACCTGGCTCCACTTCGCGCTTCGCTCGGCCGATCTCCACGCGCGCCTCGTCATCCAGCGCAACACCGTCGACTACCTCGCCCCCATCGCGACCGACTTCGAGGCGAAGGGCGCGCCGCTCCCGCCCGCCGACTTCGAAAAATTTCTCGCCACTCTCCGCCGTCACGCCCGTGCCCGGGCGACCCTGACCGCCGACCTCTGGTGCGAAGGCACCAAGGTAGCGTCCTTCACCGGCGACTACGTCGCCGTAAAACTAGATAAGGAATATTTTTTTACAGGAGAGAACGGAGAAAAGACAGGAGAGGGATACCCAAACCCTAAGCGCAAAGACGCAAAGCTCCGCGAAGATTCGCGAAGACGAGAGGGTAATTTTAGAGCGAAAGACTGAGAAGGAGCGGCGAGAAATCTCCGCGAAGAAAACGGAGCAGAATCGGGGTGAACTTCCCGGAAGACGGCCAATACCCTGCAGCCAAGAAGGTCTCCTTCGCGAACCTTCGCCAACTTCGCGTCTTCGCGCTTAAATAAACCTCCGCCTTTCAGAACAGTTGCGCGAATTGGTTGAGCCAGTGGTCGAAGGGGACGCGGGCGCCGAGGAAGTAGGCGGCGCCGGCGATGGCGAGCATCGGGCCGAAGGGGACATGCGCGCCGAAGGCGATGTCGGTCGCTTCTCCCTCGGGGGTCTCGACGCGGGGGGCGACGGGCGCGGGACTGCCCGCGATTTTTTCCCAGATAAACGCGAGGCCGACCCACGCGACGCCGACGAAGGAGCCGAAGCTGACGGCGAAGACCGCGCCCTTCCAGCCACAGAAGGCGCCGATCGCGCCGGTGAACAGCGCGTCGCCCCAGCCCATCGCTTCCTTTTTCAAAAAATGCTCCGCGGTGAGTGAGATCCACGTGATGAGGCCCGCGCCGATTAGCGCGCCCTGCAGGCTCGCGACGCCGGCCTTCATGCTGTCGACGATGAACACCGAGCCGCCGTGCACGCCGTGGAGCGCAGGCAGCGCGAACGACAACACGACGCCGGCCGCGGCGAGGCCGATGGTGAAGACCTCCGGGATGATGAGGTGATCGAGATCGATGAAGGTCGCGGCGATCAGCATGCTCAGGAAAAACCAGCCCGAGATCGCGACGGCGGGCGGGAAGCGCAGCCAACACGCGAGGAAAAGCGCGGCGGTGAGCAGCTCGACAAACGGATAGCGAAACGAGAACGACCGTCCGCAGCAGCGGGCGCGTCCGCGGAGGAGCAGCCACGAGAGGACGGGGATGTTGTCGTAGAACTTGATCGGCGCGCCGCAGCCGCAGTGCGAGCCGGGGCGGACGATGGACTCGCCCTTGGGCAAGCGGTAGATCACGACATTCAGGAAGCTGCCCACGCACGCGCCGAGGCCGGCGGCAACGACGGGGAAGAACCACGGAAAAGCGGCGGCAATGGTCGCGTACTCGGAAAACATCCGGCGGAGAGTTGAACGCAGCGCCGAAGCGGGCGCGAGAACGATTCGATTGCGATGGGGCGGAGCCGAACGCGGGCGGAGGTTTTGACGATCCTTTAAACGCAAAGAACGCGAAGGGAGGGAGTCGGAGGTAGGCGGAGCGGTTGGCGCAAAGGTCGCGAAGGATGGGGAAGGGGCTGGGGGTGCTTCTGCGGGCGGAGGGTGATAAGGGAGGAGATTTTTAAACCACGGATGAACACGAATAGGGAGGGGATAAGACTTGGTCTGGGCTTGAGGTGGGAGAGAGGGGCGGCAGGCTGCGGGCATGACCCCGGAGCACGCGGTAGTGTGGGAGCGGGTGGAGGCTTTCGAGCTCGATGAGCCCGAAGCGCGGCAGCCGTTTTCGGCGCGGCTGGCGGAGGAAAATGGATGGACGCGCGAGCATGCGCGGCGCGTGGTGGCCGAGTACAAGCGCTTCGCCTTTCTGTCGGTCGCGAGCGGACATCCGGTGACGCCGTCGGAGGCGATCGACGAGGCGTGGCACCTGCACCTGATCTACACGCGGAGCTACTGGAAGGAATTCTGCCCGCGTGTATTGGGAAAAGCACTACACCACGAGCCCTCGCGCGGCAACGAGGAGGATGAGCGCAAGTACGCGGGCTGGTACGCGCAGACGTGGGAGAGCTACCGGGAATTTTTCGGCGTGGAGCCGCCCGCGGACATTTGGCCCTCACCGCGCGGGCGGGCGGAACGGCCGCAAGCGGAGCGGACGCTCCCGATGCGCATCGCGCTGCCGCTCGCGGTGGCGGCGGTGGGACTCGCGGGTTGCGCGGGCGCGCTCGGCTGGCCGATGGATCTGGCGGGGCCGGATTTCCTGAAGGTGTTTTTTATCTGGAGCTGCATCGGTTTCGCCGCGGCGCTGGTGCTGAAGATTTTTTTGCAGGGCGGCGGTGTGACGCGCGCGCCCGATCTGCCCACGGACGATCCGGTAACGGTGGCGCTGGTAGCCGAGGGGCCGAAACGGGCGACGGAGACGATTTTGGCGGACTTCGTGCACCGCGGGTTGCTTAAGGCGGATCCGAAGAAGCGGCTGTTGATCGCGAGTGCTGATCTGAGAGGCGAGAGCACGCTTCTCGAGCGGAAGCTCCACGGGCTGTCGCGGGGGACGGGCAACACGATGAAGCTGATGGTGGAGGAAACGGAGCGTACGCTTGCCGCCGAGTTGAGGCAGTGCCGTGAGCAGGGTTGGGTGCATCGCGCGGAGCAGCGAAATTTTATCCGTTGGATCGTACTGCTCGTCGCGTTGCAGGGGCCGCTGGTCGGCCTGCTGAAGATCGTGGTGGGCATGGCCCGCGGGCGTCCGGTGGGATTTCTCGTCGTGGGCGTGATCCTCACGACGGTCCTCGCCTGTCTGATCGCGCTGCGCGGAGTCTGGCGCACGCGGGCAGGCGACGCGGCGCTGCGGCGCTTGCGCAACGAGCAGGAGGGATTGAAGACCAATCCGCTCAGGGGCAGCGCAGGCGCGGGCGATCTTCTGCCGCTCGCGGTGGCCCTCTATGGTGCGAGCGTGTTGCCCGCGGCGGGCATGCATGACCTTCGGACGGCGATGATGCCGCTGCAAAGCGGTGGCTCGGATGGCGGCAGCTCCTGCAGTTCCAGCAGCTGCGGTGGCGGAGGTGGGAGCGGCTGCGGCGGGTGCAGCTCGAGCTAGCTGCGGTGCAGGGGAGTGGAGTTGGCCCACGAAACACACGAAGGGGCACGAAAAGGGGAAGGCACGCCGAGCACTGGATGTAAGAGGTCGTGTGTTCGAATCTCACTAGCCCGACCATTTCCGATCCGGACACAGAAAGAAGTAACAGGAGGAGCCGGCCAGCGGCCGACGCTTCCAAGGAAAATTACAGCCCCAGCGCGGCGCGGGCGGCGGTGAGCATGGCGGGGGCTGTATCCGAAGCTTGGATACCGGACCAGTGTTCGAGGGATTTGGCGCCTTGGTGGGCGAGCATGGTGAGGCCGTGGGCGTGGGGGAGGCCGAGGCTCGCGGCTTGGCGCAGGAGCGGGGTCTGCGGCGGGTTGTAGATCATGTCGTACACGGCGGCGGGCGAGGGGAGCGCGGCGAGGTCGATGGGCGACGGGTCGGTGGGACGGAGGCCGGCGCTGGTGGCGTTGATCACGAGTGCGCCGGCGGGGAGATCGTTCGGAGGTGAAGAAGGAGCGAAGCCGCGGCAGGGGATGTCGCCGGCGAGGGGCGCGAGGATGGCGAGGAGTTCGTCGAGGTTTTCGGCGGTGCGGTTGGCGATCCAGAGCGAGGCGCAGCGGCGCTGGAGGCATTCGACGGCGGCGCCGCGGGCGGCACCACCGGCGCCGAGGAGGATGACGTGTGAGCCTGCGAGGTCGCGGTGGAGCGTTTCGCGCACGGCGCTGGCGAGGCCGTAGCCGTCGGTGTTGAAGCCGTGCCAGCCGCGATCGGTCCAGAGAAGTGTGTTGACCGCGCCGACGGGACGCGCGGCGGGATCGATGGACGCGACGCGGTCGAAGGCGATGATCTTGTGCGGGACGGTGAGGTTGACGCCGCGGAATTTCTTCGCGTGCAGCAGGTCGAGCGCTTCGGGGAGATCGGCGGGCGGGACGTCGAAGCGGAAATAGCACCAGTCGGCGAAGCGCGCGTCGCGCGCGGCGGCGGCCGCGAGCGCGGCGTTGTGCATCGGCGGGCTGACCGAGTGCTTGATCGGATGACCGAGTACCGCGAGCGACGTGCCGGGGCGCGACCAGGTGCGAAGGTCGGAGAGCGTTAAGACCGAGGAGCTGTCAGGGTGCGAATTCAGATGCTCGGATTGATGGGGCGAGCGCGGGGCGCGCAAGCTCCAACGTCCAAGCACCAAGCTCCAGTGAAGCTCCAATTGGAGCTGTGCTCAGGCCGAATTCTGCTCGTGGGTCGTCTCGAACTCCTCGACGAAGCTGCTGAAAAGTTTCACGTGCTCGGTGTCGCCGGCGGCGGTGCAGTGGTTGACGAGATTGCGGCAGCAGCGGCAGAGGACTTCGCGCACGGGCGTGGGGGCGAGGTCGGAGTCCTTGGGCACGATGTGATTGGCGCGCAGGAGGGCGAAGACCTCGTCGACATCGCGGAAGAGGCCTTGGTCGAAGGGATCGACGAAGAACGGCTCCGACTCGGTGAAGCAGCCGACGACGAAGTGGCCGGGCAGGCCGACGGGCTCGAGCTCGAGGCCGAGGCGCTCGGCGACGAGCAGGTAGAGGATCGAGAGGGAGATCGGGATGCCCTTGCGGCGCTCGAGGACTTGGTCGAGGAAGCTGTTCTGCGGGTCGGTGTAGTGCTCGACGTTGCCGTGGAAACTCCACTCGTGAAAGAGGACGCGGTTGATGACGCGGCACTGCTCGCGCGGCGAGGCGGGCTCGGCGATCAGCTCGCGGCAGCGCTGCGCGATGCGGTCGAGCTCGGTGCAGCACGCGCCGACGTCGAGGCCGGGATTGATCGTGCGCGCGAGGAGGATCGCGCCGCTCTCCAACTCGTAGTTGAGCGAGCGAATGAAGCCGCGGAACTCGGCGACGGGATCCGTGAACCGCAGCTCGTCGAGAAACCACACGGCGTGGCGGGCGAGGATGCGGTTGGAGCCGCGGGCGATTTCCTGGAGAAACGGAGCGGCGGCGGGGCCGACGCGGGTGAAGTGGGCGAGGAGCGCGCGCCGGACAGAGGAGCTCGGGTCGTCGAGCAAACTCAGCAGCGCGTCGCGTTGGGCGGCGTCGAGTGTGAGCGTTTCCACGTTGCGATAGAGGAAAGCAATTCCCGTGCGCAGCAACCGAGAAACCTACTCATCGTCGCAATAAATTTCTTGCGCGGCTGCGCGCGGGGCGTCGTGACGTGTAGGACGAACACGGTATGGAGCTGAGCTGATTCGCTGTGACGGAGTCGTGGTTAAGCGCGAAGACGCGAAGGTGGCGAAGGTTCGCGAAGAGATCGGTGGAGACGTGGAGGGTGGGAGTGCTCTTGCGGACGGAAAGGAATGCTGTCCCGCCTCTCACGAGGCGGTCTACATATTTCAGCGTGCGCCGTAGAGGGCGGTGCCGACGCGGACGACGGTGCTGCCGGCGGCGATGGCGAGTTCGAGGTCGCCGGTCATGCCCATGGAGAGTTCGCGGAGCGGGGTGCCGAAGCGGGCGGCGAGGTCGTCGCGGATGGTGCGGAGATTTTCAAACGTGCGCGTGGCGTGTGCGGCGGTCTCGTCGGGCGTGGCGCCGAGCGGGGCGATGGTCATGAGACCGTCGACGCGGAGATTCTTTTTCGCGAGTGCGGTCTCGAGGAGACGCGCGGCGTCGTTGGGCTCGGCGCCAAATTTCGCGGGATCGTGTCCGGCATTGAGCTGGAGGAGGACGGGGAGCGTCTTGCCCAGCTCGGCGGCGGCACGGTCGAGGTGGTTGAGGAGCTTCTCGCTGTCGACGCTCTGCACCCGGTCGAAGTGCTGCGCGGCGAGGCGGGACTTGTTGGACTGGAGGTGGCCGATGAGCTCCCACGCGAGCGAGTCGGTGCACAGGGCGCGCTTCTCGACTCCCTCTTGCACGCGATTTTCGCCGACGGCGCGCAGGCCGTAGCGCGCGGCGTAGGACGCGGCGGCGGCCGGGTGGGTCTTGGTGACGGCGAGGAGTTGCACCGAGGCGGGATCGCGACCGGCGCGGGCGCACGCGGCGGCGATGCGCGCGCGGAGGGCGTCGGCGCGACGGGCGAACTCTTCGTAGGGAATTAGCGTTTCAGACATCCGTGCAGAAGATGATTAAGTGGAAGTAATTCAGCATTTACGGGGAAGGCGAGTTCGGTACGCTGGTGAGAACCGCACGCCTTCCATGCAAGTCGAGAACTTCAAAATCTTCGCCGACCTCGTCGAGACGAAGAGTTTTTCAAAGTCGGCCAAGCTCAATGGCATCACGCAATCCGCTGTGAGCCAGCAGGCGCGCGCGATGGAGCGTCACTTCAAGGCGCTGCTGATCGACCGAAGCCAGAAGCAGTTTCAGCTCACGCGCGAGGGCCAGCGCGTGTACGATTCGGCGAAGGAGCTGCTCCACACCTACGAGAAGCTGCTGAGCGAGCTGCAGGAGATGAAGAAGGTCATCAGCGGCACGATCCGCATCTCGACGATCTACTCGATCGGCCTCCACGAGCTGCCGCCGTTCATCAAGAAATTTCTCCACGATTTTCCCTCGGTCAACGTGCGCGTCGAGTACCGCCGCTCGAACCTCGTGTACGAGGACATCCTGCACAACTCGGTGGACTTCGGCCTCGTGGCTTTCCCCGTGAAGCAGCGCCAGATCGAGGTGCTGCCCTTCCGCAACGACCATCTCGTGCTCATCACGCATCCCGGCCACGCGCTCGCGAAGCGCAGCGAGGTCGAGGTGAAGGACCTCACGTCGCAGAAATTCATCGGCTTCGATCCCGATATCCCGACGCGCAAGGCCGTCGACCAGATCTTCCGCGAGAACAAATTCGAGATCGAGCCCGTGATGGAGTTCGACAACATCGAGACCGTGAAGCGCGCGGTGGAGATCGACCACGGCATCGCCATCGTGCCGCACGCGACCGTGGTGCAGGAGCAGAAGCAGGGCACGCTCGCCGTGCTGCAGTTCCGCGGCCGTGAGTTCACGCGCCCGCTCGCCATTCTCCACCGCAAGGGCCGCGTGCTCACGCCCGCGATGAAGAAATTCGTCGAGACGCTCGGCCTCGATCTACCCGAGGCGCGGGAGAACTGAGCGCAGCTTCGGCCGCCGTTTCGCCCGCGGCGTGGGATCGGCGGGAAGAAAATTTGCCGCCGCGGCTCTTACGTGTAGTCTATCGAACTCATGAACGTTTCCCGAATTTTCCTCGGCGCGCTCGCCGCCGGCCTTCTTACCGGCACCACAGCGTGCACCAAGACCAAGACTGAAACCGTCGCCGTAGCCGCCACCCCGGCTGCGCCGATCTCGCTGCCTGTCATCGGCCCCGCGCCCGCGTGGAAGATGCAGGACCTCAACGGCAAGACGGTCACATCCGCTGACCTGAAGGGCAAAGTCGTGGTCGTCGATTTCTGGGCCACGTGGTGCGGCCCGTGCCGCATGGAGATTCCGGGCTACGCCGACCTCCAGAAAAAGTACGGCAAGGACGGTCTCGTGATCATCGGTGCGTCGGTTGACAGCGATGACACTCCGGCGGCGACGGTGAAGGCCTTTGCCGAGAAATTTGGCGTGAGCTACCAGCTTGTGCTCGCGAGCGAAGAAGTACAGGCGGCCTTCGGTCCGATGGACGCGATCCCCACGACCTTCCTCATCGATCGCGACGGCAATCTCCGCTACAAGAAGGTCGGCGTCGAGCCCACCGAGGAGTATGAGAAGAAAGTGCTCGCGATCCTGAAGTCGTAAACTGTGCCGCCAGTGCGCGGGTTTTTTCTTGGAAGCCGGACGATATATCGTCCGGCTTCTGTGTTTAACGATGCCCGCTTCGCCCCACCTCATCATTCCGCTGATCTGCGGCTTCGTGTACGTGGTGGGCACGCTCTTCATGAAGCGCGCCGCGGAGCACGGTGTCGGCGTGTGGCGCTCGACCTTCGTGTGCAATGTCTCGATGGCGATCAGCTTCGTGCCGCTCTGGTTCCTCGGCGGGCACGGCGTGCCGTGGGCGCTCTGGTGGCAGCCGGCGGCGAGCGGGTTCTTCTTCACGCTGGCGCAGGTCTTCATCTTTCTCGCGCTGAGCCGCGGTGACGTGTCGGTGACGACGCCCGTGATGGGCACGAAGTCCGTGTGGGTCGCCTTGCTCGGTTCAGCGGTGTTTGGCACGGCGGTCTCAGGCCGGCTCTGGTGGGCCGCGGCGCTCGGTGCGGTGGCGGTACTCTTGCTCAGCCGCAGCGGCAGCGCGACCGAACATCGCCGCACGGGCATGACCATCGGACTCACGACGGCTGCGGCGCTCTCCTTCGCGCTGGCCGACGTGATGCTTCAGCAATGGGCTCCCGCTTGGGGCACCGGGCACTACCTGCCCGTGATGTTCGCCGCGGTGGGAATCTACTCGCTGGCCTTCATCCCGCTCTTCGCCGCGCCGCTGCGCGATATCGACCGCGAGGCCTGGCGCTGGCTGGCGCCGGGCTCGATTCTGCTCGCGCTGAACAATGTCGGCTTCGCCGTCACCATCGCGCACTGGGGCGCAGCCACCGCGGCCAACATCCTCTACAGCTCCCGCGGCCTCTGGTCGGTGGTGATCGTGTGGGCGGTGGGTCACTGGTGGGGTAACAAAGAGCGCCAAGTCGGCCGAGGCATTTTGTTCGCCCGCCTTGCCGGAGCCGCGTTAATGGTGGCGGCTATCGTATTGGTGTTAGGTAAGTAACGCGTTGTCACTACGCGCGCCGCACCGCCCTGCCGAGCCTCCCGCATCGTCCCCTCTGGGCAAAAAGCAGGGGCCGGCGGAAACCCTCTAACCGCCGGCCCCTCTTTGGGAAATCCCCGGCCGTGAGGCCGGTTCATGCCACCTAACAGGTTCCTGCATTTAAGCAGGATTGTCCCTCAAGTGAGCACTGCCCATGCCAGCGGCCTCGCACAAAACGCGCATGAATAAGTTTCACGCTCCGCGCTAAATCAATGCGCCCAAGCCGATCCATCGGGCCCCCTCTGTCAGCTCCCCGCTATCGCCCAATCACGGCCTGCAGCCTTCCGCCTATCGCCTACAGCTTAACGCTCAGCGCCTAGCGCTTAAAGCCTACCGCCTAAAGCCACGCCTCACCCCTGATCCTTCGCGAAGTTCGTGATCTTCGCGAGTTCGTCGGCGATGGTGCGGTCGCTGCGGCAGCGGGGCATCTTGTGCTGGCCGCCCCACTTTTTGTGATAGCGAAGCCAGTGCTCAAAGACACCGGGCATTACCAAACGCACGACCGGCATTTCGAGTCCGCCGCCGCGGCGCTTGGCCTCGTAGTCTTCGTTGAGCCGCTGCAGTTCGGCATCGAGCTCGACGGCCATCGCCGGGCCGATGGGCGTCTCGACGGTGCCGGGCTTCAGCTCGATCCACCATTCATGGTGGCCGCGGAGCGTGCCGGTGAGCGTGTTCACGAAGATCGGCGCGACGTGGAAATTCACGATCGGCCAGTTGTGCGCGCGGCACACCGTGGTGAGCGTGTCGGTGACTTCCTTCTCGATCACGTGCTCGCCAAATGCACTGAGCTGAAGCGAGGTCCGCCCGACGTACGTGAGCCGCGGCGGCTCGGTCGAGGTGAAGCGCACCACGTCCCCGATCGCGTAGCGCACGAGGCCCGCGGGCGTCGTCATGAGCAGCGCGTAGTCCACGCCGACTTTCACACCCTCGAGCGGCACGACTTTTTCCGCGCGCGACTCGAGGTACTTGTCGTCGAAGTCGGCGAGCGGGAGAAACTCGTAGAACACGCCCACATCCGTCAGCAGGCGGAGCCCCGCATGCGTCTCGGCATCCTGCACGGCGATGAACGCCTCCGAGGCCGGGAAGATCTCGTGGAACTTCACGTCCGGTCCGAGCTTGCCGCGCAGCTCCTCGACGTACGGCCCGATGGGCACGCCGCCGTGGATGAAGCACTCGAAATTCGGCCACACTTCTTGGAGCGTCTGCGGCTGGTGCTGCGGCGTGCGCGAGCGTTTCAGCACCTCGTCGGCGAGGATCATCACCCAGCTTGGGATGCCGCCGACGAGCGACATGTCGCGATGACGCGTGCGTTCCGCGATTGCCGTGATCTTCGCCGGCCAGTCGGCGATCTGCGCGATCTTGAGGCCCGGCTCGTAGAGGTGCTTCTCCGCCCACTTCGGCAGGTTCACCGCCGTTATGCCGCTGAGATCTCCCGCGTACGCCTCGAAAGGTTGCGAGTCCGCGATCGGCGTGAGCGTCGTCGCGCCGCCGAGAAACAGATGCCGCCCGCGAAACACGCCTGCGTGGCCCACGCGCGCTGTATAATATAGGAGCGAGTCGACGCCCGCGTGGCGGAAATGCGCGAGCATGTCCTCCGTGATCGGCAGGAACTTCGTGCGCCCCGCGGTCGTGCCCGACGACACCGCGTAGAACGAGCACTGCCCCGGCCACAGCACGCTGGCCTCGCCCTTCTTCATCCGCTCCACATACGGCGCGAGCGACTCATACGTGCAGGGCGGCACGCGCTCGGCGAATTTTTTATAACTGATGCCCGCCTCGATACCCTTGCTGCGCCAGTGCGAGGTCTCCGCGAGCTTCTCCGTCAGCTGCGCAAACGTGCGCTGCTGCTCCGGCACCGCGCGGCGGGTGCGGCGCAGCCGGTAGGCGGTGAGCGCAGTGAGCGCGCTCGCCCCGAGCGTGAGGAAACTTTTGGGCCAGACCGGCATAGCAGCGGACTGGCGCTCAGGCAGCGAGGCGCCGCTTGAAGCGGCAAGCGAATTCACGCGGCGAGGCGGAAGTTACCGGTTCTTAGCTCGCGGTAGAATTCCTCCACCGGCGGCAAAAACTGGAAGTAGTGAAAGATCAGCGACGCGTGCTGCACGGGGCTCACGCCGCCGCTCACCACGCGGCAATCGCCGCGCGGGAAGATCGCCTGCAGCGTCTGCTCAAAGGCCTGCCGCGTGGGCGAGCGGTCGTTGAGCACGGAGCTTTCTTTTTCCGCGTAGAGGATGAGCGTCGGCACGGTCGACAGCACCGCCGAGGTGCTGGGGCCAGTCCACGCCGTCGGGGCCTGCATCGCGCGCATGGCCTGCACGCGCTCGGAAGCGCCTACGGCCTCGATCGCGGCGATGGTGCCGAGCACGTCGTCACGCAGCTTGAGCAGTTCGCCCGGTGTGAGCACGAGGCGGAGCGACGCCTTGTTCTGCGCGCCGGCTTCGAACATCTTTTGAAAGATCACGCGCGATTTCTCGACGGTCGCGGCGCTAGCGATAGTGCCCTCGGAGAGATAGGGTTTCAGCGCGCGACCGAGCAACGTGCTGGGCTTCGCCTCTGCCGGGTCGACGATGTCCGCCGTGCAGCCCACCGGGCTCACGAGGATGATGCCGCCGAGCGCCGGGCTGGTGCCGGCCGCGCGGCTGCGACGCAGCCACTCAGTGACGACACCCGCGCCGAAACTCACACCGAAGATCACGGGCTGCTGCCCGCGACGGTGAGCGAGCTCCTCGACAAGATCGTCGAGCTGCGCGCAAAGGAGATCGAGCGAGAAGCCCGTGCACGGATAGTTCAGGTAGTACACGCTGCCATGCTTCAGCAGGCTCGTGCGCATGAGAAACATCTGCTCCGTCGCATCCGGCACGAAGCCGCCGAGCACGATGGTCGGCCGCGAGCCGAGTCGCGACTCGCACAGGATCGTAGTCAGGTCGCTTCGGTCGCCGCGACCCGAGGCGAGCACCGCATCGCGCGCGCGGGTGACGCGAGCGTGGTACGGCTGCGGGCGCGGCGGGTTGAGCTTGTAGGCGGTGGAGCGCAGCAAGGTGCGAAACGGCGGCGGATCGAAACGGGCAAACGCCGAGAAGATGGGAGCGAGCGTGAGCGCGGGCATGTCCTCAACGCTGTGTGACAAACGTCAGGTGCAAAACGAAACCCGCGCTGTCGCCGAATTGTTGCCCGCGCGAAACGTGGGCGTCACCTGCGTAACTCGTCGGTCAAATTAGGGCTAATGAGCACGAGGTGCGTTTGCTCCCGGTGGGTAACATTTGCGGAGTGCTTTCAGAGCGAAACAGCGGCGAATTTACCCAAGAAACACACGAAAGGACACGAAAGCATTCGGATAAAAGGCGGACTAGATTATCCAGTGCGTGCAGCAGATGAGGCAGCGACTTTAGCCAATGTAAGGCGGGACTCTTGCGCTCGTCGGTAACATTTGGTGTGGGGTATTTTCTGGAGTGAGTTTGTCAAAGAACCGCGCCGGTCGCCGTGAAGCGCTGCCGCGATTGCGTTACTCTACCATGACAATGGGCTCCGGACCAAACCGTCGGTTGACTCCATTGACTGTATTGCAGGAAAAATCGCGTTTTTCGCGGAAAGCGGGCCGTGGTCGGACGGTTTATCCTTAAACCGCCGCATTGGACTCGGCGCACTAATACACTGAGCGCATCCGGCGCGTTGCGGAAAACGCGCCCTACCTCGAATCCGCCGGCGTGTCATTGTCCGCGAAGACTAATTCTTGTTCGCCCGGCCCTACGCGCACGAGCGCCGCGGGTCGCGGGGAGGCGAGGGCGAGAAGCTCCTCGTCGTCGATCAGGCGCACGATGCCGGTCTTAGGTGCGGTGCGAATCACGGCCACCGTCGGCGTGGTCGTGACGATCTGGCTTACTGCGAAAGGTTGAGTGGTTACCCGCGACGCTGCCTCCAGCGGCTCCGAGCGCGTGAGCACATACGCCGGCGCGGGCGGCGGAAGTGCGGGCAGATTCCAATACACAAAAGCGATAGCGCACGCGGCAACGGCGACCGCACCCGCATGCTGTGCGCGTCGCACCACGCGGCGGCGCTGCGCGAGGCGACGCGTTTCGCCCCGCAGCGCGGCGCGAAAATCTCCCGGCGCGGCATCGCCGAGCACTTCCGCTAGAAGTGGATTCTCGTCAGGTGCGCGGTTCATGTTTCAACGCGGCGAGGAGCGCGTCCTTGAGTTTGCTTCGGATGCGACTGAGCCGCGACTCGACGGATTTTTCCGTCGTCGCGAGTTTCTGCGCGATCTCGCGCACGGATTGTCGCTCGGTGTATTTGAGCGTGAGGAGTTCACGCTCCTCGGCGGGAAGCTGATCGATGTGGCGCGCGAGCAGTGCATCGAGGCCGTCGTTGGCCGGTTGAGATGCGGGAGTGGCTTCGATCTCGGCGTGACGCGAAAAGCGATCGAGAAACGCGCGATAGCGACTGCGCTGCCGGCGCTGGTCGGCGTGCGCCGTGCGCGCGAGGATAGTGAGCCAGCTCCAGAATACCGACTCGTCGTTAAACACCCGGATGTGCCGCACCACGCGCGTGAACGTCCCCTGCAATGCCTCACGCGCAGCGTGTTCATCGCCCGCGGTGACGACGAGTAGGTAGCGCAGCAGACGGTCGAAATACGCGGTGTGAAATGCACTGTAGGCCATGTCGTCTCCTTCGACCATGCGACGGGTCAGCTGCGCGAGTTCAGCACCGCTGAATTGCGGCGGCAGGATTGGTTGGGACGGAGAAGGCGAAACCGCGCCGATGGAGAGCGGCGCGGCCGATGAGCCCGGATTGTGCGGGGGGAAATCCAAGCGAGGCGGAAGGTACGGCGTCGGCGATGAACTGTCATTCTTTCTTGGGTGCTTCGCTGGTTGGCCTCGCGGAAGATGCGGTCGGCTTTTTCTTCACCGGGTCGAGTGCACTCAGGACAGAGTCGATGATATCAAGGCCGCTCGAATCGCCGACTGCGATGAGGAGCTTGGTCTCTTGATGAAAGCTCAGAGTAGGCGTGGTGGTGTCGCCGCGGAGTTTCCAACTCGTGCGAATCGCAGTGGTGATGTCGTCGACCGTGAGGCCGCCGTCGATGTAGGGCGTGAGCAGGTAAAAGCGCGTGAGCGAAAGGCTGCTGAGCGGCGCACCCATCCGGTAAAAATACCACACCGTGTTGTCGGTCTCATAGCCCTCGCGGGTGGTGGAGCGGAAGCCGTAGGCAACGTTGAAGTAGTTGACATTGCCTCGCGTCACGACCGCCTGCTGCGCCTGACTCGCTTGCCCGATGGCTTGGAAAAGCTGCGCGACATCGACGCCACTCATCTTGAGCGGGGGAAGCTTCGTATCGGCGTATTCCGTGGGCACCACGACGTTGAGCGAATGCTTCATTGCCTGCTGGATCGCCGCCGCGAGCTGGCCAGGCGTGCCGCCGGGGAAATCGAGGTCGAATTTGGTGAGCGCCGGTTCGTAATCAGGTTTGGGTGGCGGAGGGAGGCGCTTGATGCCGGGCGTAGCCGGAGGGGCGCTGGGCTGTTCATTTTGTGCCAGCAGGGTCGCGCTGGTGATGGAGACTAGGCAAAGAAGGAGACGGAGGAGTTTCATGGCGAAGAGAGTGATCATTTGAGGCTTCATCCAGATACACGCCGGCCAGCCGGAAATCCTTCGAAAAGAAGGAGGTTTTTTGCCGCAGATTACACAGATAGGCACAGATGTCGGAGGCCCTTTATCCGTGCCCATCTGTGTAATCTGTGGCTAACTGTTCGCAGATTAGCGTTTCCCACTGAGACGGCCGCGTGCTACAGCTCGGGTTCATGCCGTTGCCGCCCATTGTATTTGAGGACGACTCGCTCATCGCTTTCGACAAGCCGAGTGGGCTGCTCATCGCGCCCGATCGCTGGGACAAGAAGCGCGAGAATCTCATGGGCCTCGTGCACGAGAAATTCGGCCACCACGTGGCCAATGTGCACCGCCTCGATGCCGACACGAGCGGCCTGATCCTCTGTGCGAAGACGAAGCCCGCGCTCGATTACCTCAGCGGACAATTTCAGTCGAAGACCGTCGGGAAAAAATACCTCGCGATGGCCGTGATCCTTCCGCCCGAGCGCGCGATGAAAGTCGTCACACCCGTGCGCGCCGAGGACGGCGCGAGCCTTCCCGCGGAGTTTATCATCGACCTCGCACTCGGCGAGGATGAGTTGCAGCCGGGGCGCATGCGCATCTTTAAAAAGCGCGGCGGCAAGCCGAGCGTGACGGAGTTTCGCGTGCTAGAGCAGTTCGGTCGTTTCGCGTGGCTGGAGTGCCGTCCGATCACGGGCCGCACGCACCAGATTCGCGTGCACCTCGCGGCCGCGGGCGCGCCCGTGCTCAACGACGTCTTCTACGGTGATCCGGAGGAGAAGCTGTTCCTCTCCGACCTCAAGCGCCGCTACAAGGGCCGCGATGAGGAGAAGCCCATGATCGACCGCCTAGCCCTCCACGCGAGCGAACTCACGATCAAGCATCCGGAGACGAAGGAGCCGTTCACCATCGCTGCGTCGACACCGCATGAGTTCGAAGTGGCCTTGAAGTACCTGCGGAAATTTGCGCCCCGTCGAAGTGTCAGACCGCTCAGCCCGCAATTCTCGGAGCAGGCACCACAAAGACACGAAGGCCCAGAGGAAGGCGGATAGGGATTTCTCCGAGCCTTGGTGTCTCCGTGGTGCGGTTTGGGGTTTTCTTCCTTTACCCCATTTGGCGTAGGCGAAACGCGTTGCGAGTACGGCACTCCTGGGCGACCGTTCGGATAACAAATAACCTCAACTCCAACGCACCCCCTCTTGGAGCCTGTTACCCATGTCTTCCGTCACGTCCGCGCTCGGCGCCGCGCTGAAGCGCAAGCTCCTGCTGACGATTCTCGAGAGCCGCCACGGCGATCTCCGGCAGGAAAATCTTAACCGTCAGGGCAAAGGCCATTTTCACGTCTCGGGCCAAGGGCATGAGGCGATGGCGGCGCTCGGGATGCTCATGGCGCCCGACGACTACGCGTGCCCGTACTATCGCGACCGCGCGTTTGTGCTCGGCCGTGGTGTGACGACGCGGGAGCTCGCGCTCGACTACATGGCGAAGAAGGACTCGTCGTCGCGCGGACGGCAGATGCCCGCGCACTTCTCGCATCCCGAGCTGCACATTTGGAGCGTGCCCACGCCGACGGCGTCGCAGCTCCTCCCCGCGTGCGGCATGGCGTGGGGCATGCGGCTCGACGGGAAAAAATCGCTCACCGTCGCGATGGTCGGCGACGCTTCGACTCGCCAAGGCGATTTCTACGAGGCGGTGGCGTTTGCCAAGGAGCGCAAGCTCCCGCTGCTGCTCGTGGTGGAGGACAACGGCTATGGCATCTCCAGCCCCACGCGCCGCACCAATCCGCTCGCGCTCAATGTGCTCGCGGCGGAGGAGTGGGTCGTCGTCGACGGTTGGGACGTAGAGCATGTGTACACGGTCGCGGCCGAGCTGATGGAGAAAATCCGCGCGGGCGGCGGGCCGGTGTTTCTCTGGCTGCGCTGCGAGCGGCTCTCGAGTCACACGAGCTCCGACGACCAGAAAATCTATCGCCCCTCCGAGGAGCTTGCGACGCTGCACGAGCGCGATCCGCTGCTCGTGCTCAAGCGCCAGCTCATCGCCGAGGGCGAGCTGACGGAGGATGAGTTCACGCGGCTCGACAAGGAAACGCTGGAGCGCGTGCGCGCCGAGTACATCGCGGCGGAGTCGGCGGAGAATCCGCTGCCCGATGAATTGGAGGCGAATGTCGTCACGACACCGCCGGATCTCGACGAGGAGATTTTCAAGCCCGGCAAATATCGCATGGGCGACATGATCAATCTCACGCTCCGCGCCGGGCTCGATGGCGACGAGCGGCGGATGATCTTCGGCGAGGACATCGAGGACCCGAAGGGCGGTGTGTTCACGCTCACGAAAAAACTGTCCACGGATTTTCCGGGCCAGGTTTTCAACTCGCCACTCGCGGAGAGCACAATCCTCGGCGTGGCGTGCGGGCTCGCGAGCTACGGACGGCGGCCGGTGTTTGAGCTGCAGTTCATCGACTTCGTTTATCCGGGTTGGAATCAGCTCGTGACGAATCTCGCGACGCTGCGCTGGCGCACGTTTGGCAAGTGGACGTGCCCCGCCGTGATCTACGCGCCGTACGGCGCTTATTTGCCCGGTGGCTCACTCTGGCATTCGCAGGCCAACGAGGCGGCGCTCGCGCATTATCCGGGACTCAATGTCGTCATCCCCAGCACGCCCGAGGACGCAGCGGGCCTGATGTGGACCGCGATGCACGGCGAGGACCCGACGCTCGTGCTCATCCCGAAGCACATGCTCTGGGCGGAGCGCGACGTGAAGACTGCGATCAACGCCGTGCCCATCGGACATGCGCGCCGCTGTACGGAGGGCGACGACGTGACGATTATCGCGTGGGGCAATACCGTGGAGAAATCGCTCGAGGCGATCACGCAGCTCGGCGGGGACGTGAGCGTGGAGTTGATCGATCTCCGCTCCATCGTGCCGTGGGACCGCGAGATGATCGAGGAGTCGGTGCGCAAGACCGGCCGCATCGTCGTGGTGCAGGAAGACACGGAAAATTGCTCGGTGGGCCAGATGGTCATCTCGCACCTCACCGCGCGGCCCGATGTGTGGAGCCGCCTGCTCGCGCCGCCCGTGCTCGTGTCGAAGGGTAACGTGATGATCGGCTACAATCCGATCTACGAATACGCCGCGCTGCCCGACGCCGCACGCGTAGTCGAGGCGGTGCGCCGCGTGGTCGCGATGCGAAGGAGTGTGGAAATCGAACCGACGCCCGTGGCTGATCGGCTGGTGGAGATGAGTTGGGGAAAGAAGTCCGCTGCAGCGAAAGCGGAGGGTGGAGCGGAATCTTTGTCGGGGGATAAACCCCCTCCCACAGTGGCGAGCCGCGAAGTCGTCATCACCGTGCCGGTGATGGGCGAGGGGATCCGCTCGGCGCGGGTGGTGGCGCTAATCAAGAAGCCCGGCGAGAAAGTTGCGCTCGACGATGCGCTGTGCGAAGTCGAGACGGACAAGGCCGTGTATCCGATCCAAGCGTCGATGACTGGCGTGTTCAAAGAGTGGCGAGTGAAGCCCGATGATGTGGTCGAGATCGGGCGAGAGATTGCGGTGGTGATCGCCGATGGACCGGTGCCTGCGCTGAAAGAGCACGCGCCGAAAACTCCACCGCCGACGAGCCCGAGCCTGCAGGAACTGCAGCAACAACCGTCGCGCTTCTCCGAAGGCGGAGGCCCGAAGGGCACGCCGATCGCGCCCGCGCTTTCGCCTGCGATCACGAAGCGTCTCGCCGCAGTGGTGCCCGCCAACATGCAGGTCGATGCGCCGTGGGCTGCGGTCCGCGCCGCGCGTGAAAAGGCCAAGGCTGCGCAACTCGATGTATCGCCATCGCTGATACTCGCGTGGTGCATCGTGCGCGCGATGGAGCGGCACGCGGCGTTTCGTCGGCTTACGCTCAAGGACGGCAGCATCGTCGAGCAGGAGGTGTTCGATCTCGGCGTCGCGGTCGCACTTGAAGGCGACAAGCTCGCGACCGCCGTGCTCCGCGGCGCGAACCGCCTGAGCTGGCCCGATTTCGCGACTGCTTACGCGCGAGCCGTCGCGGATACCCGCACGGGCAAAATCGAGGACGTGCAGTCGCCGCTGAATCTCACGAGTCTCGGCGCCTTCGGCATCGAGCTGGCGACGCCCATCGTGGTGCCTCCCGCCGTCGCGACCCTCTTTGTGGGCAAATCGCACGAACGGATGATCAACGACCGCGGAGTCGTTTACCCGAGCGAGGTCGTGACGCTCTCGCTGACTTTTGATCACCGCGTGGTGAATGGGGCGGGGGCTGCGGCTTTCTTGCACACGGCGCGGGGATTGATCGAAGGCTTCACCGTGCCGGCATGAGAGTTAGGACAGAATCGAGCTGATTGCGCTCTGCAGAAAAATCCCGCCACAGATTACACAGATAGGCACAGATAGCTGACGCCTTGATCCGTGCCCATCGGTGTAATCTGTGGCCAAAGGTTTTCGGCGTCCAAGCGGCGGACTAGGGATAGTCCGCCCTACCCTTTGCCGATGCGTACTTTTTCGCATCCCGTGGCAGAAATGGGCCGTAGTAGGTGTATCGTGATTGAGGGTACGCCGCATGACCTCGGTGCTGATTTGGTAAGAGATTGTAAAAATTATCCCGATGAGAGCGCAGAAAGCGACTCGGTGAGCCGTTATCCTGTTAATGCCGCTCATACTGGCCCAACTGTTCGCATGAAGAAACGCCCCATCATCCCCAGCCTCGACGGCGGACCGAAGACGGTCCTCCTCGTGGACGATGTGGAGCGGTCCACGGCGTTTTACCGGGACAATCTCCAGATGGGGCACTGCGACGGCGATCCCTGCCGCTACGCGGAGATGGACGCGGGCGAGAGCGGCATCCTCGTGCTGGTGAAGCGCGCGGGCACCATCGCCCCGATGCTCGCCCCCAACGCGATCAGCGAGGCCGGCCTCGGTACCGCGCGCGCGATCAGCTTTACGATTCACACTGACGAGTACGACAACTGGAAGCGCTGGCTCACCGCGCGTCATGTCTCGATCGACCGCGAGACCAAATGGATTCACGGCGGCAAGAGCCTCTACATCCTCGATCCCGATGGCCGGCGCCTGGAGTTCAAGACCCCGCCAAAGATGTCGCCGCCGAAACGCACCGCGGCGCCGTTTGCGAAGTGACGGAATCGAAGGTGGTCGGCGGTTTTTATTTTTAACCGCGAATGGACGCCAATGGACGCGAATTAATTTTGCTCCGACTCATGGCGCGGTTGGTAAGCGAAACTCGCTTCTGCCTTTTCTTCGCGAACCTTTGCGGCTCTTCGCGTCTTTGCGCTTAGTGCCTTGAGCCTACTGCTTATCGCCTACCGCCTATCGCTGCTCTCGCCTACTTCAAATCCTTCAGCGCCTCGCGCGCCCGCGCCTTCGCTTCGTCGTCGTACTTTTCGACTTTCGCCATCGTAAGGACTTCCTCGAAACACTTTTTTGCGAGCGCGGGTTGCTTGTCCGCGAGATAGGCGAAGCCGAGTTCGACTTTGTGGGAGAGAAGATTCGGCGCGAGCTCGACGGATTTCTGGAGGTACTTCACGCCGGCGGCGGTGGTGGCGTCGGGCAGGCCGCCGTAGACGGCACGGATGACGAGACGCGTGGCGAAACCGAGGGTCGCGACGGAGTAGTTCCACTGGCCGAGGACGTGGTGCGCGTAGTCGTAGTTGGGATTTAGCGCCATGGCCTCCTCGGCGTACTGCTTCACGTAGCGAGAATACTCGATCTTGGTCTTGTTGTCGGAGTAGCTGCCGAGTTTGCCATAGCAGATGGCGAGCGAGAGGACGTTGACGGGGTCCTTGGGATTGGCAGCGACGGCCTTCTTCGAGTAATCGAGCGCGAGGGCGCAGAGACGCTTCTTCTCTTCGAGATCGGTGGTATCGAGCGTGAGGTCGGAGTACTGGCGCGCGATCTTCTGGAGAATAAGCGAGTCGTTGGGCTTCGCTTTGTCGGCTTGGAGGAAGAGATCGAGCGCGGTCTTGGAGTCGAATTTTTGCTCGGCGGCGAGCGCCTCGTGCACGAGCGCGTCGGCATCGGCGGCCCGGACCACGACGGCCAGCGAGAGCAGGGCAAGGAGAAGGCGAAGCGGGGACATTACAAATAATACGCGCGGGAGCGCGGACGGTTGCAAGTTGAACGAAATTGTCAGGGCGGCGTAGTCGGTGACTTCGCGGCGTCGGGCTTGGGGTGCTTGGGGTACCAGAAATAAATATGGTCCCACGCGAAGCGCATCGGCACATCGAGGACTTCGCTCTCGCGATACTCGTAGTGCGCGCGCAGCAGATCGATATCGAGGTAGGGCGGATTGCGGTCATCGTGCGTGAGCACGACCTCGAAGCGCTCCTGCGCGATGTCGTTGCGCACGGAGTCGACCGTCGCGGCGAACTGCTGCTCGACTTGATCGATCAAGGGCGTGCGCCCATACGGACCGCCGTCAAACACGCACGGCAGGTAGAGCGTGAAGCCGTCGTTGTTCACCGGCTTGTTCTGCCGCGCGAGGATGTCGATCGACGTGCCGAGACCGAGCACGTGCGTGTATTGCGAGAGACGGCGCTCGAGTTCGCGATAGCCGGGCGAGGAGTCGGGCATCCAAGGCCGCTCGAGCGTGAGGATGAGGCCAACGGCGAGCGCGGCCAACGCGGCGATCCGCCGCCACGGCGTGATCGCGTACGCGCCGACGAGGATACAGAGAAACGGAAACAGCAGATGGATGTGATAGGTGAACGTCGCACCGCCGTTGATCGCCATGACTTCTTGGACGAAGAGTGCGCCGACGAGAAACGTGATGGCGTAGATCGGCACGGCGGTGGGCGGCAGCAGGTTGGCCAGGCGGAGGGTCTTGGCGCGCAAGCTCGCGAGCACTTCGCGCCAGTCGATCCGCGCGAGGAAGGTCGCGAGCGCAAACGCGAGCAGCACGAGAAATGGCCAGCCGTGCTCGAACATCATCATCGTGTGCCGGTCGAGAAACTCGGGCGCAGAGTTGAGCGCGACGCTCCGCGACTGCATGAAGATCGTCTCGGTGAAATAGAGCGGATAGATCTTCGTCAGCCCGTAGATCAGCGCGGCGATGGCGCAGACGAAGCCCACGCCGAGCGCGAGCGCTTCGCGGATGGAGCGGCGCGTGGCGGTGGCGAGCAGCGCGGGAAACGCGGCGAAGCCGAAGTACATCTTGCACTGCGTGCCGAGCAGCGCGCAGCCCAGCGCGACGAACACCGACCAGCGCCGGTACTCACTGCGCGCGGGCACGACGACTCCGATCATGAAGAACAGCCAGCCGAGCGCATCCGGCCGCGCGGTCGTCATGATGTTGTTCGTCGCGAGCGAGTACACGGCGAGCAACGCGAGCGCCGTGACGGCGCGGCTCGTGCCGTGGCGGCGCATCTCGCTCCCGATCAGCGCGAGCACGCCGGCGATGCAGAAGAAGTTCACCAGCCGGTGCGCCTCGTAGTCGACGTACGAGACGCCGAGCGCGGGTCGCAGTGCGAGCACGACGTAGTTGTAGAGTGGACCGAAGAATTGCGCCGAGGCTGGCGTCTCGCCCGGGTCGAAGGGATTGCGGTGGTTGTCGATCAGCCACGTCGCGTACCATGCCGCGGGCTCGTTGAGTTCCTGCGGGCCGGGCGCGAGGACCATGTGCATGTGACCGCGCCCGAGGATGACGAACCAGCCGGCGGCGAAGATCAGCGCTGCCGCACTCGCGATGCGCTCCAGCCACGTGAGCCACGGCAGCCGCGACGGCAGCAATGGTGCAGTGGGAGGTGATGGATCGGCCGGAGCGGACATCGCGGCTAGGCTGCGCAGCGCAGCCGGAGTGTCACGACTTGTTGTGCCGCAGGAAGAAACTCACGGGCGATTCACAGTTCGAGCGTTTGCCAAATCGGCGCGGGTGCATGTGCTCACTTTATGGACCAACCCGCCCCGCGCATCCATGGAGTGGTGGAGACGATTCTCTATGTGGCCGACCTCGCGCGCGCTGCGGAGTTTTATCGCACCGTGCTCGGCCTCACGCGCATGACCGGGGATGACGTGCGCTTCGACGCCTTCGATGCGGGAGAACGGCGTGTGCTGCTGCTGTTCAAACGCGGTGCCACGCTTGAGCCAACGCCCGTCAGCGGCGGCGTGATTCCGCCGCACGACGGCACGGGTCCGCAGCACATCGGCTTCGCGATCGCCGCGGCCGACTACGAGGCGTGGCGCACGCGATTGCAGAAATTGGACGTGATCATCGCCAGCGAGGCGACGTGGGACCGCGGAGGGCGGAGTTTGTTTTTCCGTGATCCCGACGGACACTTGCTGGAGCTGATCACGCCGGGGATCTGGGCGAATTACTGAGGAAGAAGGCGCGTGTGATGGGACGGAGGTTTCGGCCTCGCGGGAGCTCGGCCCTCCAATGGGTGATCCCGATTCACATGAAGCGGGCGACGCAATCGGTGCTGGGGAGACCGTGAAATCGGGTAGCTTGTAATCGGGAATCGTGAAATCGAAGTGCGGCGCGGCATAGCCGCGCGGGTGGACGACTTTTCAGATTTTAGATGCCCGATTTTCAGTTTTCACGATTTCGGACCGGCAAGAAGGAGAGCGAAAGTCTCACGGCTTCCGCTACGAAATCCGCTTCATAGGCGCGGGCTGAAGCACCGCGCTACTGTTTACGCCTTGCGGAAGAGATAGTGGCTCACGAGCCACTCTTCGCCGCCTTTGTAGCCCCAGAGTTCGGCGCAGCTCATGTAGAAGACGCGCCAGTAGGCCCACCACTTCGTCGCCTGATCGGCGCCGTAGGTCTGGGCGAAGATCGGCATGATCTCGGCGCGGTGCTTGTCCATGTTCTGCAGCCAGTGCTCGGCGGTCTGCTGGTAGTGACGGCCGTTGACCTTCCAATCCTGCACGAGCTTCAGGTCATCCTGGAACTGCATGAAGAGATCGTGCGACGGGAACTGCCCGCCGGTGAAAAAGTAGCGGCTCATCCAGTCGGTCGAGTCGCGCGCAACGAGATGGTAGCTGAAACGGCTGTGCGTGAAGATGTGCGTGAAGAGCAGGCCGCCCGGCTTGAGCCAGCGCGCGATGTTGGCGAAAAGGCGCTGGTAGTTTTTCAGGTGCTCGAACATCTCGACCGACACCACGCGGTCGAACTGGTTGGGCGCGGTGTCGAAGACGTTCACGTCGCACGTGATGATCGTGAGATTCGTGATGCCGCGGCGCTTCGCCTCGGCATCGATGTATTCCTTCTGTGTGCGGGAATTGGAGATCGCGGTGATCTTCGAGTTGGGAAATTTCGCGGCGTTGTAGAGGCATAGCGAGCCCCAGCCGCAGCCGAGCTCGAGGATGTTGAGGCCGTCGACGAGCTGCGCACGCTCGGCGTAGAGCGCGAGCATCAGCTCCTCGGCTTGGTCGAGCGTCTCATTGCCCTTCGGGTAGAGGCAGCCGGAGTACTTGAGGCGCTTGCCGAGGCAGTAGAGGTAGAATTGCGTCGGGACCTCGTAGTGCTGCTCGTTGGCGGCGGCGGTCTGCTCGGCGAGCGGACGCGTCTTCAGATCGGCGACGTAGGCGGTGCGGTCATAGCGCACGGTTTCCTCGCGGATGCGCTGGGCGAGGAGGCGGCGGATGCCGATGCGGATCAGCCAGTCTGGGAGCAGGTTCTTTTCGAGCAGGGAATCGATCATGTAGGAAAGGGCTGAAAGTCTGAATGACTGAAGAGCTGAAACAGCGTGAGCGAAGCGGGCTCAGCCTTTCAGTTCTTCAGCGGTTCAGCCTTTTTTGGGAAACCACGGCACGAAGGCGCTCGTGGTTTGCTGGTAGCGACGGTAGGCGTCGCCCCGGCTGCGGACGGATTGTTCTTCGGTCATCGGGATGCCTGTTACGCGCGTGAGCAGGTAAAGGATGCTCGCAGGTCCGATAATCGCGGTCCAACCCCACGGCGAGCCGAGGGCGAAGACGAAATAGCTCACCCAGATCAGCCACTCGAAAAAGTAGTTCGGGTGCCGGCTGTAGTGCCACAGGCCGACATCGCAGACCTTGCCCTTGTTGGCGGGGTTTTTCTTGAAGCCCGCGAGCTGCGCGTCGGACAACGCCTCGCCGCTGATCGCGATCAGCCAGAGCGCCGCGCCGGCAAACTCCAGCGGGCTCAGCGACGGCGCGGGATTGAGGCAGATGACGAGAAACGCCACGCCGAGGATCACGACCGACACGGCCTGCATCTGGAAAAAGCCCGCCATCTTTTGGTGAAAATTTCCGGCCCACTCCTTGCGCATCTGCTTGTAGCGGCCGTCCTCCTCCGGGTGGTGGCCCATCACGCGGATGAAGAGATGCGTGCCGAGCCGCAGGCTCCAGATCGTGGCGATGGTGGCGATGAGCGCGCGGCGCACGGGGAATCCCGGGCCCGCGAGCGCGTAGAAAATCGCCATCGCGCCAAATGCGTACGACCACGCGATGTCCACGATGCCGTAGTTGTCCATGCGGCGCGCGACGAAGTAGAGCAGGGCGAACGACGCGCAGAGCGCGACGAGGGCGGTGGCGGCAAGCGGTAGAGCACTCATGGGGTGGGCGGATGGTCGGGTTCGGCTTTAGCGGCGGCGCGCGCGGCCTTCTCGGCGCGCAGGCGGGCAAACTCACGCAGGATCGGGAGCGTGCTGTAGTAAATCGCGAGCATCCAGAACGGCACGAGGATCGCCCACACCACGATGGCGTGAAACGCGGTCTGACCGTACTCAGTGACGAACTTCAGCGGGTCCTCCATCAGGAGCTTGCGCATCACGCTGAACTCGAGGCGCGAGTGCTTCACCTCGAAGAGCCGCTCGCCCCACTTCATCGAGAGCCAGATGAACGGCAGGTGGATCGGCGTGCAGGCGTAGTTGACGGCCTGGATGATCGGCTGGTTCAGCTTCATGAACACGCCGACGATCAGGCAAATCAGCGTCGTCGTGCCGAGGATCGGAAACATCGCGATCGCGCTGCCGACGGCGATGGTGAGCGCGATGCGGTCGGGCGTGAGGCCCTGCTTCAATTGCGCGAGGACGGGGTCGATGATCAGCCGTTTCCAAAAAGGACGCGGTTCATCAGGGGATTCAGGCGGCTGGACAGCAGCTTCGGACACAGGGCCGGGAGCGTGGAGGGCAGGGAGCGGGAGCACAAGCGCGCCGCGTCACTCGCAGGTGAAAACTGAGGTCACTGCTTGAGCAACTTGGCGTAGGCGGCGCCGACAACGATCGCGATACCTAGAAAGGCGAGGACTGGACCCAGAATACCCGCGCCGTCTCGGCGCGTGGTGAGAATATCTGAGATTTTCCCGTCCCGCGGTACGCGGAAGAGCTCAGCCAGCCAATACGAAGCCATCGCAATGTTGCCGAGGAGCAGGATCGCGATGAGCCAGCAGATTTTCGAGAACCACGAGGTCTGCTTATACGCTACCCACACGAAGAACGTCATGAAGCCCCAGTACGCATCGAACATCGTAGCGATGAACCACGGGTGGGTGAACACCTTGAGCGGGATATCGAAGAGCGGACAGATATTACTCGCCCAGCCCGTGACCCAGAGCATCGAGATGATGACGACGATGAAGAGGCCGCGGAGGAAGAGGATCATGGGGGCGAGGGGAGAGTAGCGAGTAGCGGGTAGTGGGTAGCGAGTAGGAAATCCGCTCAAAATCGCGAGTGAGCTTCCGGCATGCTCGCTACTCGCTACCCACTACTCGCTACTTCCGCGTCAGAACGACAGATTGTTCGCGCGCGTGTGGACGGTGTGGACGACCGAGATGTTGCGCATCGCGAAGGCGGCTTCGCAGTAGCAGAGATAGTAGTCCCACTTGCGGAGGAAGCGGTCGTCGAAGCCCAGCGAGCGCACGGCGTCGAAGCGCGCGTGGAAATTGTCGCGCCAGATCTTGAGCGTGCGCGCGTAGTCGACGCCGAAGTCCTCGACGCCGTTGAGCACGAAGCCGCCGGCCTGCGAGAGCTGCTCGTTGACGCGATTGAGCGAGAGGAGCAGCGAGCCGGGGAAGATGTGCTTCTGGATGAAGTCCACGCCGGTGCGGAACTCGTTGTAGCGCGAATCCGGGCACGTGATGAACTGCAGGGCGATCAGGCCGTCGCGCTTGAGCGAGCGGTCGAGCACGGAGCAGAACTCCGGCAGGTACTTGTGGCCGATGGCCTCCATCATCTCGATGGAGACGATCTTGTCGAACTTGCCCTGGAGATCGCGGTAGTCGCGGAACTCGACCGTGACGCGGTCCGAGAGGCCGGCCGCCGCGATGCGCTTCGTGGCGAGATCGTACTGCTGCTGGGAAATGGTGACGGTCGTGACCTTGCAGCCGTAGGTCTTGGCGGCGTGAAGCGACCAGCCGCCCCAGCCGGTGCCGACCTCGAGCACGTGGTCGGAGGGCGTGAGCCGGAGCTTGCGGCAGAGCGCGTCGTTCTTCTCGCGCTGGGCCTCCTCGAGCGAAAGCGCCTGCTGCTGCGCGGGCCAGAGCGCGCTCGAGTACATCATCGACGGGTCGAGGAAGAGCGCGAAGAAGTCGTTGGAGAGATCGTAGTGCTCGCTGATGTTGAGCCGCGCGGTCGAGCGGGAGTTGGGCCGCAGGAGATGCTGTGCGCGATTGGCGAAGCGGAGGAGATTGAGCGCCCAGTTCTTCGCGGTGTTCTTGGCCGAGCCGGAGAGGGTGGGGGCATCGTCGACATTGAGGATGAACCACGCGATGACCGCGGTGAGATTGGGCGTCTCCCAATCGCCATCGATAAACGACTCCGCGAAACCGATGTCGCCGGCGAGCACGCTCTTCTTGAAAAACACCTCGCGCTTCACGCGGATGTGCGCGGCGGCAGGAATGCCGCACGGCAGGCGGCGGGCCAGGGCATCGGCCTGGGTGCCGTAGTCGCGCACGGCACCGTCGGGCATCTCGATGCGCAGGTGGCCGCGCTGCATCCCGGCAAACGCCTCCAGCACGGCATTGCGGAAGAGGGACGGTTTGGACCGCGCAGTCAGGCTCTGCGTGGCGACGTTGGTGGCGGTGTCGGGGTTCATGCGGGCTCGGAAACTGCGGTCTTGGCCGAAGCGATGGAAGTATGAGGACGGTAAAGAGCGCGCTGATCGGCAGCACGGGCGGCCTTGGCGAACCACGGCACGCGCTTGAGCCACAAGCGGAAGGCGTGCCAGTGGATCATCGTGATGACCTTGAGGGTGAGCGCGGGATACTTCACCGCAAACCACGCCAGCCGCCCTCCAGTCAGCTCACGGCGCGGGCCCGTGAGCGTGCTCGTGAGCATGCGCGCGGCACCGCTATAGTCGTCGATCTGCACCGAAAGCCGGTCGCCGGGTGAGCGGAGCACAAAATCGAAATCCACATCCACGTCGGAGTAGGGCGAGACGTAGAAATACTTCGGGGTGCGGAGGCGGAAACGCGCCGACTCGGCCTCGGACTTCTGGCCGCTGGCTTCCGATTTCTGGTCCTTCGTGTCCGGCCCGAGGAAGTAGGGCTTCATCTCGTGAAAGGTGTTGGTCACCTCGGTGATCGCCGCCACCGGCGCGCCGGTGCGGTCGTAGCAGAAATAAAACGAGACGGGGTTGAACAGATACCCCAGCACCCGCGGCATGGTGATTAGCACGATTCGACCGCCGGTGAGATCGACGCCGCGCTCGGCCATGTAGGCGGTGACGCGGGCCTTGAGCGAGGTGGGCGCGCCGGGGGCGGGCGCGGTGCCGGAGGCGGCGTTGTACTGCGTTTCGCCCGTCGGGAGGTAATCGGCCTCGCGGAAACTATAGAGATTGGCCCGGTTGACCGAGAAAAAGGGCACCCGACGATGCAAATCGCCCAATTCGTCCAGATCGATCGCCAGCAGGAAGATGCCGTACACGAACCGGTGCGCCTTGGGCGCAAAGCGGTGGTGCATGACTTGGCACTCGTAGAGGCTGGAGCGGAGCGGAGGCAAGGGCGTTGGGTGGTTTAGACATTAGCCTCCTACGGGCAAGTCCGGTGTGCGGATGCGGCTGGATTTCAGCTTCGCGGGCGGGCTCGGCGGCGCAGCAGCCAGCACAAGGCCAGCAGGTCGAGCAGGGGCAGGATCGCCATCACCCGGAGGCCATATTTCGAGGCCCCCGCCTGACGGGGACGATGGGCCACGGGGACCTCGCGCACGGTATAGCCGGCGGCGACGGCGAAGGCCGGGAGAAACGAATACATGGTCCGAATTGGAATAAACGACTCCGCCACCTCGCGCCGGAAGAGTTTTAGCGAGCATCCCGTATCGCTGACGCCGTCGCGCAGCAGGCGGCGGCGCACGCTATTGGCCACCAAGGACATCGTGCGACGCAGGCGGGAGTCGCGGCGGCCCTGGCGGGCGCCAGCGATCATGTCGGCGGAGCTGCGCAGGCCCCAGAACCGGCTGAGTTCGGCCGGTGGATTTTGGCCGTCGCCATCGAGCATGGCGATCCATTCGCCCCGAGCTAAGCGGAAGCCATGATAGAGCGCAGCGGCTTGGCCGCGGTTGGCGGCGAAACGTTCCACTCGGAGATCCGGCCAGTCGGCCGCGATGGTGGTGAGTTCGGCGGCCGTGGTGTCGGTACTGCCATCGTCGATGGCGATGACCTCCACGGGCCGGCCCGTGGTGCGGAGGACGGCGCGCAGTTCGGCGAGGAGCGGGGCGATATTGGCGCCCTCATTATAGAATGGAATGACGACCGAAAGCGCGGGCGCGGCAGCGCTCACGGCGGGAGGAGAGACTTCACCCAATCGGTCCATTCGTCGGTGGTGATGCCGTCGGCGGCGACGGACGCAAGGGCGTTTGCCCGCGATGACAGTTCTGCGGCGGGTACGATCCGGTGGCGGATACGGCCATCGGGCTCGACGAGCAAGGCGATCACCGCCGGAGCGGCGCGCACGGAGGGGACGGGATTGAAGACTTTGGGCCAGTTGTCGGGCTGGTAGAAATTGCCCTGCCGCGCCAGTACGCGCTCCGCCGGTACGGCGGGCGTGAGAAACGGCGAGCCTAGCGCCTGCGGGCACGACCACGACCAGAGCCATGCCTGTCGATGCAACTCCGGTACAGCGAGCGCGACCGGCGTGCCCGGCGGCGAGATCGCGAGGTCGGATTCGAGGGCGGTGAGAACTTCTTGGGAAATGAGCCCGCTCTCGCTCCATGGCCGAAGACCCGCGAGATGCGCGACGGCGCACCATACGAGAAGTGCGGTCGCGAGCAGCGTCCGCCAGCGCGAGTGCGCGGCGAGCAGGCCCGCGCCGATGGCGAAACCTGCGGTCGGCAGGTAGAGATGGCGCGGCGAGAAATAACCGATGACGATCATCCCGCCGACGGTCGCGAGCCACCAGCCACCGGTGAAAAAGATCACATTGCCCAGCCGGCCATCGCGGCGCACTGCGGCCACGACGAGCGCGAGAACGATGAGCGTCGCGAGCGCGATCCAGACGATGCGGATCGTCGCGACCGACCACGGCGAAGCGTATTCGAGGTGATCCGTGAACGGCATGAACGGCGCGAGCCACGCGAGGTAGCTCACCTGCCGTTGCCATGCACCGTCGTCATGCCAGCCCGCGACGGGCGTCGCGGCATCGTGACCAAACGCCGCGCGTCGGCACAGCGTGTAGATGATCGCGATCACGATCACGCCGAGCAGCAGCGCACCGCGCCGCAGCCACGCTGCGCGACCCGCGCGCGGATCGGCGAGCACCCAGCGCAGCAGCAGCAGCGGCGGCGCGAAGAGGCACAGCTCCTTGGAAAATACGCCGACGAAAAGAAATGCCCCCGCCGCTCCGACCCGCGCGAGCCCGCCGCACTCGGACCACGTCTCCGCTGCGTACCAAAACGCCAGCGCGCAGAAGGTCGCCAGCACGTCGACGCGCCCCGTGATCCACGCCACCGCCTCGGCGTGCGCGGGGTGCAGCGCGAAGAGCAATCCCGCGGTGAGCGCCGCCGCGATCGAGCCGCGCGCATAGCGCCACGCGAGCTGCACCACCGCGAACACACAGCCGAGGTGCAGCAGGAGATTGGTCAGACGAAATCCGAGCGCGCTGCCGCCGAAGAGTTTCGCGTCGAACATGAACGTGAGCGCGGCAAACGGACGGAGCTCCTTGAGCTGCATCCCCCAAAGCCCCTCGGACCACTCGTGGGTGAAGAGCCGCGGCCAGTCGGTCCAGCGGTACGCGTGGAAGCGCGCGACGTACACGAAATCGTCGCCGAGAAATCCGCCGCCGAGCGTCGGCAAAAACGCGAGCGCGGCAATGCCGAGCGTGAGCGCGAGCAGCCAGCGGGGAGGGGAATTGACGGCGGGGCGGACGCGCATCGTCGCGACGAACTCAGGTTGTGCCCGACGGGGCAAGCTCGACCTCAGACGAACTCAAGTGGAATTTTTTTAGCCACAGATTGCACAGATGGGCACTGATATCGGAGGACATTCGATCTGTGCCCATCTGTGTAATCTGTGGCTGGATCGCTGGATCGATCACCACAGCGAGAGGTTCAGTGCGATGAAGGGCGCATGCACGAGGCATAGCAGTGCCCACCATGCGGTGAGCACGCGGCGCTCGCGGTCGCGGTTGGTCCAATCGAGGAAGAAGACGATCAGCACGGCGGTGGTGATGAAGTAGCGCGGCTCGACGAGATCGTTGGTGCAGAGGAGCAGCGCGGAGAAAAACACCGTGAGCCACAGTGCGTTTCGATGGGGTTGCCGCGCGAAAGTCATCAAGAGCGCCGCGCTCATCGCGACGATGTTTATACCCGAGGCGACCTGCGCCCACTGGTGGTGATCGATGTACACGAGCGGCCAGTTGCGCAGCAGCGTGAAGCTGCAGTCGGCCCACCAGAGTTCGCGATTCCACACGTGCGGATTGGCAAACGTGAGCGCGAAGAGCGCGCTCGCGCCGAGGGCCACGGCACTGAGCGCGATGGCGCGCCGCGGATGCGTGCGAAAGGCGTCGCGGATCCAGCGCAGGGCGTTGCCTGCGTGCATGAGCCAGATCGGCAGGCCGAGCAGCAGCACGAGGAGCGCGGCGGTGTGCAGCGTGGCGATATTGGCCCGGGCGCTATTGCCGTGCTGTGTGCCGGTGGTGAGACGGCCCGTGTAGAGGACGATGCCCGCGACGATCGCGTGCAGCAGAATCAACCAACGCCCGCGCTGCCACCACGCGAGCGCGACGCGCTTCCACAGGGGCGTACGATCCGCGGCGAAGTTTTCCCACGCCCGCAGCGCTTCCCAGCCGAGGAGAAATGAGCCCCAGAGAATCGAGGTTTGCCGCTGGAAGCAGGCGAGGGCGATGAGTCCGGCCGACAGCCAATCGCGTCCCGTGAGTTGCGCGGCCCACGCCGCCATCACAAACATCAGCGCGGGCGGATCGGTGTACGCCATCGCATTGTACGGCTGCAGAATCGGGATCAACGCGAGCAGCAGCACCGCGGCGCCCGCGGGCTTTTGGTGGAATCGCCGCCACGCCCACCCAAACGCCGCCATCGTGCCGAAGGCCGTGAGCAGCGTGACGAGCCGGGCTTTGAGCATCGTCGGCGGTCCGAAGCTCAGCCCGATCACGAGGTAGTGATAGCCGGGCAGGTAGGGCAGCAGCTCCGGCCAGCCGGGCCGGCCCTCGTAGAAGTGACAGATCGCATCGACTTGGCCGGGCTCGTCGCAGAGACCGACCTTGTTCCAGTGCGCGTAGATCCCGAACCACGCGAGCGTCAGCAAGACCGCAAGCGCCAGCCCGAGGCGATGCGAGCGAAGATCAGGCGCGGTGGCTGGTGTCACAAACGCCCGAGTGGCGGCGAAGCCCGCATCGCGCGCAATGGAAAAATGGAGGAGGCGTGACTGAGAATGGAGGGCGGCGGACGGAGGTTTGGCTAAGCGCGAAGACGCGAAGGATCGCGAAGATTCGCAAAGGGTAGGGAAGAGAGGCCCGCTTCTAATAAATGGTTGATGGGGACGCGGCGCCCTCGCCGCGTTTTTTGCGGGAGAGCATGGTGTAGTTGCGCGCGCATCAGCCAATGGACACCGAGCCTCTGCTCGCTGGCGCTCGTCGCTACATTTGCGTAATGCTCACGCGGCGAGGGCGCCGCGTCCCCAAAAACTTCTTTGCGAACCTTTGCGATTCTTAGCGTCTTCGCGCTTAGCGTTTCGTTCCGCGCGCGCTCTCCCTCACTTCGGCCAAGGGTCGCAGCCGAGGATTTGCTCGCTGAGGCGGTGGGCGCTGAGGAGGCCGTCTTCGTGGAAGCCGTAGCGTTGCCAAGCGCCGGCGAAAAACGTGTTCGTCGATTTCAGCGCGGCGGCGTTGAGCGCGGGGATTTCCTGCTGCGCGCGGATCGCGCCGAGACTGAAGAGCGGATGCGTGTAGTTGATCGTGCGCAGGATTTTTTTCGGGTCGATCGACTCGGGGCGGTTGATCGTGACGAAGTATTGCTCGCGATCCGACACGCCCTGCAGGCAGTTCATCCAATAATGCGTGGCGCACGACGTCGCGCCGGAGGGCTCGCGAGCGATCTCATAGTTCCAGCTCGACCACGCGAGTTTCGTGCGCGGCATGACGCTCGTGTCGGTGTGCAGCGTGGCGATGTTGGGCTGGAAACGAAACTCGCGCAGCAGGCGCTCTTCGTCGGGCGTGGGATTGACGAGCATCTGCAGCGCTTCGTCGGCGTGGCAGGCGAGGATCACGCGGTCGAACGTCTGCGCCACACCCGCGCTCGTCATCACGGTCACGCCTGCGGGCGTGCGCACGATGCGCTGCGCGGCGACGCCGAGCTTGATGCGATCGCGGAATGGCACGGTGATTTTTCCGACGTACGTTTTGGACCCGCCGTCGACCGTCCACCATTGATGCTGCGTGCTCAGGCCGAGGAAGCCGTGATTGTGGAAGAAGCGCAGCAGCGTGTGCGCGGGGAACTCCAGCATCAACTCCGGCGGCGTGCTCCACACGGCGGAGCTCATCGGCACGAGATAGAGATCGAAGAAATCCTGGCCGTAGTTGCGCCGGCGCACGTAGTCGCCGAGCGTTTCCTCCTTCACCTTCGGATCGTCGAGCGCGGCGATGGCCTCTTTGTTGAAGCGATCGATCGAGGCCAGCATCCGGTAAAAGCGCGGGCGAAAGAGATTGCGCCGCTGCGCGAAGAGATGGTTCAGCGACGAGCCGGCGAACTCGAGGCCCGTCTCCGCATGGCGCACGCTGAACGACATATCGGTCTTCTTCGTCGGCACGCCCAAGTCCTTGAAGAGCCGCGTGAGCAACGGATACGTCACGTGGTTGAAGACCATGAAGCCCGTGTCGATCGGCACCTGTTTGCCGGTGCCGGGCTCGGGGGCCGTCACGGTGTTGGTGTGCCCACCGATATAGTCGTTGGGCTCGAACAACGTGAGGTCGTAGTGGCGCTGCAGGAAGTGGGCGCAACCGAGGCCGGCGATACCGGTGCCGATGATGGCGAGCGAAGGCATGAAGAAGAAAGGAGGTTGGAAGGGCGGCGGTGGGGCCAGCGTTTTCTTACGCCGTTTCGGGCCGGGAGGATGCAGCTAAGTAATCTGCCGCCTTGCCCGCCGGGGCAGCGCCGGGCTTTTTCGGGCCGATGAAACGCTGCCGCACGCTGCAATATTGCCTCGTCCTCCTCGCGGGGCTGCTGCTTGCCGGCTGTGTCAACGACCCGATCCCCGTCACCGTGCCGGCGAAGGAGATGAAGCACATCCGGTCCTTCGTCGTGGAGAAGACCAAGGGCGACGAGCACGACGTGCATAAACTCATCGCCGAGCAGCTCGTCCTGATGGGCTTCACCGCGACGCCGGTCGACCGCGCCTCCGCGCAGGACGAGGCGGTTGTCACCTATGATGCGAGCTGGGACAGCGGCAAAATGTACCTCCTCGAGATCCGCATCGCGCTGCACCGCGAAGGCTTCAAGCCCGAGAACTTTTCCAGCCGTTCCTACCTCGAGCGCAAGAAACCGTCGGAGATGGCCCACGAGTTACTGGAGTTCATGCTCGATCGCGGGCTGAGTCCGTTTGTGAAGTAACACAAAGGGAGCAGGGGAGGGCCGGAGTCTTGGTTGAGCGCGAAGACGCAAAGATGGCGAAGGTAACGCAAAGGAATACCTAGGACTCTTCGCGAACTTCGCGGCCTTCGTGTAAAAAGAAAAAATCCCGCTTCGAGTGAAGCGGGATGAATTTTTAGGCAGCTCTTTCGCTGAATGTGCGGAGCGCTCAGCTCTGCGAACTCTGCTGTTGCTCGCCTGCCTGCGCCGGCGGAATCACCGGCTTGCCGGTCTTGTCCACCGTCATGTGCGCGGGGACCGGATCGGCCTTCTGCGGGCTGGTGGTCGAGTGCACCGTCGCGACCGCGATGGCGGCGGCGGCGGGGAGGACCTTCTTGAGCGGGGAGAAATCGGCATGGACCACCGCGGCGCGCTTGGCGGCCTCGACGGACTTGTGGTGCTCCGCATGCGTGCCCTCATCGAGGATGGACTGCGGCACGGGCTTGAAGCCCTTGATGAAGCCGGTCCACGAAAGCATCTTGAGGCCGTAGTAGGTGATGTCGATTTCCCACCAGTAGAAGCCGTTGCGGGTGGCGCTCTGGTAGCGGTGGTGGTTGTTGTGCCAGCCCTCGCCGAGGCAGATGATCGCGAGGATAAAGCTGTTGCGGGAGTCGTCCGTGGTCTTGTAGCGGCGGCGGCCCATCAGGTGCGCCATCGAGTTGATGCAGGAGGTGCCGTGGAAGAGGAGCGTCGTGCTGATGAAGAAGCCCCAGACCAGCATTTGGCCACCCGTGGTGTGCAGACCCGGTGCGAAGCGCTCCAACAGGCACCCCGTGATGAAGAGCCCGATCGCGAAGAGAATCGGCACGACCGTGTCGAAGCGATTGAGGAACACCAGCTCCGGGTACTTCGCGAGGTCCTTCACCTTGGAGTAGTCGGTGGGGAAATTGCGGCGGCTCGTGATCCAGCCGATGTGCGACCACCAGAAGCCGTGCACGTGCGGCGAGTGCGCGTCCTCCTCCTCGTCGGAGTGTTGGTGGTGGTGACGGTGGTGGTAGGCCCACCAGAGCGCGCCGCGCTGCACCGTCGTGGCGCCCCAGAGCGCGAGGAGAAACTGACCGAAGCGCGACGTGGAGTAGGTCTTGTGCGAGAAGTAGCGGTGATAGATGCCGGTGACGGCAAACATGCGCACGAAATAAAGCGCGACGGCGCTCCAAGCCGCAAACGGGCTCCAGCCCACCCAGATCACGCCGAGGCAGCCGGCGTGCAGGATCACGAACGGGATGCAGCGCAGCCAGTCCACGCCATCGGGCTCGGCGCGCATCTTCTCGGCGTCGAAGCCCTTGGGCATGTGGTCAGCGTCAAACCATTGAACAATCGCACCTGCGAAACGACGCAAGCGACCCGGGCCACGATCAGTATCGGAAGAAGTCATGCTTTTAAGAGTAGGGATGGAACCCATTGTGGATCGGCACGGCAAGCCGCCAGTCCAAGTATTTTTACCTTTTTGCAGTTACTCCGGAGTACGTGCAAAAGCACCGCTGGGATGCGTGTGGTTTTGCTTTTTTCGTGCACTTCGTTCTCCTCGCGCGCGTGTCCAGCCACGCGCACCCGCCCGCCGATCCCAATGAGCCTCCGAGGCTTTGCGAAAATTGCGGTGCCGGTCTGAGCGGGCCCTACTGCGCGCAGTGCGGCCAGCACGACGTCGATTACCACCGGTCCTTCCGCCACCTGATCCACGAGATCCTGGAAAACCTCTTCCACTTCGAGGGCAAGTTTCTCGTGACCGTTGCCTGGCTCGTCGCGAAGCCCGGCCAGCTCACCAAGGAGTTCAACGCCGGCCGCCGCCAAGCCCAGCTCAACCCGCTGCGCTTCTACCTCTTCGTCACGGTCCTCTTCTTCTTCGTCCTCACCTTCTTCAATCACGGGCACCTTTTCCCGATCGAAAAAGGCGGGGAGATCGACCGCAGCATGCAGGCGAGCGTGAAGACCTCCATTGCCGCCGTGGAGAGCGCCGAGCTGAAGGGAGAGCAGAAACAAGTCTACAAGCAACTCATCCGGCAGGCATCGAAGGACGGGAAACTCAAAGCCGCCGCTCCCGCCGAAATCGCCAAGGTCCTCCACGAGATTGCCGAGGAGGCTAAGAAAACTCCACCCGGCGATCCATCGTCCAAGACTGGCAGGAAAATCACCACCGTCAACGACCCCAACGCCTCGCCCGGTGCCACCATCACCATCGATGAATCTACCGATATCGGCAAAAGACTCGCGGCGAAGTTCGCGTCCGGCGAACTCACCCCGGCGATGGTCTTCGCCGAACTCGAGCACCGCATCGGCCCCGTCCTCTGCTGCGCCCTCCCGCTCTTCGCCCTGTTGCTTAAGCTTTTCTACATCCGCCGGGAGCGTTTCTACATCCAGCACCTGATCTTCTCGCTCCACCTGCACACCTGGGCGTTCATGGCGTTTCTGCTAGCCGACGGCTACGGCCGGCTCGCTGCACTCGGTCCCAACTGGCTCTTCTGGCTCTTCGTCTGGGCCTTCGTGGGCTGGGTGATATGGTACCCGCTGATGTCCTTTCGCGTCGTTTATGGCCAGAGCTGGCGCAAAATTATCGTCAAGTGCGTCCTCCTCGGCGGTCTCTATTCGATGGTCCTGCTCACCCTCTGCGGTGCCGCCGCTTGGTTCACCGCCGTCGTCCTGGCCGAGTAGTAAACTCCAGCAGGCGAGGGGAGCACTCGCCCTCGTCGCCCCTACCAGCGACGAGCGCCCGCGAGTCGAGATTTCCACTCCAGACTCCGCCCGCCCCATTGGAGGGCCGAGCTCCCGCGAGGCCGCACCGCTGCTTCACTCTGCGCTAGGCTCTCGCGCCCACGCCCCACCTACCGCAACGCCTCACTTCTTCTCATCCGCCAGCTTGTGCTCGAGCTTCTTGATCTTCGGCGCGATCACCATCGCGCAGTAGCCCTGATCGGGATGGTTCTTGAAGTAGTCCTGATGGTAGTCCTCCGCCGGCCAGAACTTCGTCAGTGGCACGATCTCCGTCGTGATCGGATCGCGAAACACCTTGCTCGCCTCTTCCTTCGACGCCATCGCCGCCGCCTTCTGCGCGTCGTTCGCGTAGAGGATGATCGAGCGGTACTGCGGACCGTGGTCGTTGCCCTGGCCGCCGACCTGCGTCGGGTTGTGCACCTGCCAGAAATACTTCAGCAGCCGCTCCAGCGACACCTTCTCCGGATCGTAGTCGATCTTGATCACCTCGGCGTGGCCCGTCGCGTGGTCGCACACCTGCTCGTACGTCGGGTTGGCTTCCTTGCCGCCGGCATAGCCGCAGGTCACGCCCGTGACGCCGGGCAACAGCTTGTACGCCGCGTCGGTGCACCAGAAGCAGCCGCCGCCGAGCACCAGGGATTCGGTCTTCGCTTGTGCGTTGGAGTTCATCGTGAAAATCGCCGCCAGCCCCATCGCCGCGGAAAAGAGGAGTCGTTTCATAGCGTGGTGAGAGCCCACAGTGCACCATCCTATTCCCCGCGCAAGTCGCGCCCGGCCCGTTCGTAACATTTTCCCGCCCCAGCCCCGATCGCCGCCGCGCCGCTTAACTCCCGCTCAATCCAGCCGATGTGAATGGAGTTGTGACTCCCCTGACGGCCCAACAGACGCTCGACCGCGCCCGCGAGGTGCTCAAATCCGGCCGCTCCGCCGGCCTCCCCGAGCTCATCCAGCTGATCGAGACCCTGTCGACCGACATCTTTAAGGTGAACCTCGACGAACTCTCCGAGCTCATCGAGAAGGACACCACCATCCTCGCCAAGGTCATCACCGTCGCCAACACCATCCGGCACAACCCCGGCATCGCGCCCGTCGCCACGATGTCGCAGGCCATTCACCAGGTCGGCTTCCATCGCATCCGCAGCCTCGCTGTCTCGCTCATGCTGATCGAGAACACCGGCGGCGCCGCCAATCCCCCCGAGCAGCGCGAGGCTGCCGCGCTCGCCCTCACTTCCGGCCTCATCGCCCAGAGCTGCGCCGAGCAGCTCGGCAACCTCGATCCCGACCTCGCCTTCGCCGCCGCCACGCTCCGCCACTTCGGCGCCATCGTGATGCCCGCCGTCTCCCTCGAGCATACCAAGGCCGCGATGCAGCGCACGAAGACCAAGCCCTACGACATCGCCTACCGCGGCGTCTTCGGCGTTACCCCCATCGAGCTCACCCGCAAACTCCTCGCCGGTGCCCGCCTCCCCGAGGAAGTGACCAAGGCCCTCCGCGATTGCCAACCCGAGTCCATGGGCGGCACCGCCACGCAGTTCGACACGCGCCTCCTCGCCGTCGCTGACCTCGGCTCCCGCTTCGCCAAGGACGCCCTCGACGAACACGTCGACTCCGAGTCCTTCTTCAGCCGCGCCCGCCTCACCGCCCGCTCCTTCGACCGCCTGCTCCCCGACGCCTGCGAACTCATCGAGCCCGCCGTCCTCAAGACCGGCGACCGCCTCCAAGGCTTCCTCACCTCCGGTGGCATCTCCGCCATGCCCACCGCGAGCCTCTCGCGCTTCCGCCAGCACGTGAAACACCTGCTGCCCGACGAAGTCGTCCCCGGCGCCACGCCCGCCACTGCCGCGACCGACGCCACCGCGGCCACCGCAGCTGGAGCCACTCCCGCCGAAGGCACCGCCGCCGGCACCGAGAAAGCCGTCGCCGACATCCCCGACGTCATCGCCGCCCCGCCCGCCGCCCCTGCGTCGAAGCCCGCCGAAACCGAGCAACCCGAGCCCGAGCCCAAAGCCGGCTACACCCGCACCGCCGCCCTCGAAGACATGGTGCAGCACCTCGGCCTCTCCGAAGCCTGGCTCTTCCAGCGTCCCCCCGGCGGCCAGAGCTACGCGCTTGCCCTCGGCGCCGGCGATCACTGGACCGACTTCAAGGCCCGCTGCGCCGTCCGCCCCACCGAGCGCACCGTCTTCGGCATCGCGCTCACCCGCGGCGAAAACCTCGCCATCCACGACGCCGCCGATCCCAAAGTCCTCCCGCACCTCCCCGCGTGGCTCCGCGAGTCCGCCGTCCGCCCCGGTGCCTTTTTCCTCATGCCTCTCCGCGAAGCCGACACCGTCGTCGGCCTCCTCTTCCTCGGCTGGCCCCGCGCCCAGCAGGTCAAGATTTCCCCCAAGCAGATCGCCCTCGTCCACCGCCTCCTCGCCGCCGCCAACGCCCCCGCCAAAGCCGCGTAGTAAAACGCGAGAACAAGCGAGAATAGCCGGTAAATAGAGGAGAAACGCATCGCTTCCGTTCCGTGGCGGCGAGCGCCAGCAAGCCGATCCGCCTCCGGCCATTGCCTACCAAGGCCGCAGCCGGCGTTTTCCGCCCATCCGCGTTCATCAGCGTCCATTCGCGGTCAAAAAATCCCTGCGAGAACACGCGAGAATAGCCGGGACCTGCCGGGACAAAGCGGGAGAACGCGAGTTCCTCTTAAAATCCCCTCTATAAGAGGGGTGGCGCACCGCGCCGGGGTGTGTGATTCGCCGCTCTCATTTGTTAGCCTTCAGCCTGCGCTCGGACCTCACCCGAAATTATCCGGGAAATAGACGAGGACCGCGTACCGCTCCGTCCCGTAGCGGCGTACGGCCAGCAAGCCGACCCACCGTCCGCTGTTGTCTACCGAACGGCCAACTTCTCCGAAGCATTCGCGTCCATCCGCGGTTGAAAAATCCCGCGAGAACACGCGGTTTATCCGGGAAATTGAGGAAGAACTGCACTCCTTTTTCCGCCCCCCCCTCCGCAGGACTGCGACCGCCCTCGGTCACTTCATCGTTTCCCGGCCTTCCTCCCTTTTCGTGCCCTTCGTGTATTTCGTGGTTCCTTCATCAGCTCTTCCTTCGCGTTCATTCGCATCCATTCGCGGTTCAAAAACTCTCCCTTCTTTGCGCCCGACCTTAGCCTCTTCGCGACTTCGCGTTTAACCACTCCTCCGCCTTCCCGGGCAACCTCAAGCCTACCCAGATCTCTTCGTTCCCTCCGTTCCCTTCTGTAAAAACCAACCTCTCAAAGAACCATCACCACCCTTCACTCTACATAGCCCCTGTCCCAACCGCCGTCCCACCCTCCATCTCCATCCCGTCCGCTATACTCAATTTCGACTCGCCCGCCTGCGCGAAATCTCTCCATTCTGCCCGCGTTCCCGCCTATACTACCCGACTGATCGACCCTCGTCTCGGCTGATTCTGAGGCGGGGCGATCGGCCCCTCCCGCTGCTCCCGATGCCCACCACCCATCGCCCGTCCCTGTTCGCTTCGATCGGCCTCACCGTCGCGTCCGCGTTAACGCTCACGCTCGCTCTCTCCGGCTGCGCTACCGGCCCCGACCCGATGTCCCCCGAGGAACTCGCCAAGCGCAACGCCGAGTGGCAGCGCCGCGCCGACGCCACTGCCGCCGCCGCGGTGAAGGGCGGTGCGACTACCCCCTCCGCCACCCGATCCAGCAATCCCAACATCATCCCCGCGAGCACCGACGTCGCTTCGACCACCCCAGCCAAGCGCACGCCGCAGACCGGTATCCTTGCCACCCCGCCCGCGCCCACTGAGCTTTCGGCCGCCTATAAACAATTGAAGCGCGGCATGACTATCTACGCGGTGATCGATCTCTACCCTCGCATGGAAAAAGCCGCCGAAGGCACCCAGTCGACGGGCCCCTGGTCCGAATGGATCCACAACGACGGCACCTACACCACCCGCTTCCGCTTCGAAGCCGACATCCTCAGCCGCTGGAACCGCACCCGCAACCCGGCCAACTGATCGGAGGGTAGGGCGGTTTATCCCTAAACCGCCGCTCAGCTCAGCTCACCAAGTAGCGCCGCACCATCCGACGCGCCCTGTCCCCCTCATTCCTATCAGTCCCATAGGTCCTATAAGTCCTATCCTTCCTCCCATCATTTCCCAGACGGTGAGCTTTGCTGACGACTCGACTCTGCATGAAAATCTGCCCCACCTGCGGCCGAAAAAATCCGGACGACTGCACGTGGTGCCCCGAATGCGGCACCACTCCGCGACTCCGCCAAGCCTCACCGGAAGAGTTGCTCGACCGAGTCGTCGACCAGGCATCTTTCGTCGAATTTGTCAGTGCACTGGCCGAGGAGCGCGCCGAAGCTGAGCAGCTTGAGCGGGCTGAGCCGGTCCGGCATCAGCTCGGCGGCGCGCATCACTGGCAGAATGGAAGCATCTCCACGTTCCTTTACGCATCACTGGCCTATTTCGATCCCGGACCGCATCACACGCCCGAGACCGCTCCGAGTTGGAAGATGCTCGCCGAGATTCTCTATCACGGGAAAATCTATGAATGATCAGCCAGCGATCAGTGGAGCGTTTACTTGGCACTCCCTCGCCGGCTTTCCAATCACAGGAGATGCGGATGACCGTCGGCGATAGTATGAAAAAACCGAGACCAAAATGGGTTTACGTCCTTCAGCACACCCGAGTGAAGAGGGATGGCGAAGAGGAGAATAAGGCGCTAGGCGTCTACTCTAGCCGACGCATGGCTCAGCAAGCGATTGAGTTTTACCTCACGCTTCCCGGTTTTCGGCGCTACGTGAAAGGTTTTTATATCGAGAAAACCGCCTTGAACAAAAGAGAGTGGACCGAGGGCTTCGTAACCGTGCAGCCACTCAAAACTGCTCAAAGACCTAAGGGCCCAAAGGCGTAAAATTGAAACTGCCGAGATCCCTCATCCAACCATGCAAACCCTCGCTGCACTTCTCTGCCTACGCGAGTTGTCGCTAGAGGAGGAGTACCCACAGCTGACGAACCTGCCCCCACTAGAGTCAGTGGACGCATCGTCATTGGGCCACGATTCTGCTCCGCTGCCGCGCAAAGTATGAAACTTTCCTCCGAGGTGAGCGGCGCGCTGCGGACCTTCTCGTATTTCATGGCGAGCGGCACTCACTACATGCTCGACGGAGTCGACTACGTGCACCTTTACGGCAACGAGCCGAGCGCCATCGAGCGGACCTACGCGATCTTTGCCAATGTCCTCGAGTTCGACGAGCACGGACGCGTCACCAACCGGAAGCACGCCGAGAAGCGCGCCACCGACTATCTGCGCTCCTACTGCGACCCCAATTTCCGCGTCGATCCGCCGTTTGAAGAGTGGGAAATTGCCCTCCACTAAGCGAAGCCTAATTGCCCTATTCGACCATGGCTCGTCAGATCCGCGCGATCATCCCATTATTCCTATTAGTCCCATAGGACCTATACGTCCTACCTTCACCTCCTCTCCAGAAAACCGTGCGCTCCGTCTTGGTCATTTTCGCCGAAGCTGATCGGAAAACGATGGAGGATGCTCTGACCGCATCGTTTTCTCGGCACGATCCCGGCTGGATCGGTGAAGGTCTTTACATTGGACGCTACGAAGATGCTGTGATGGAGTTTTCTCCCGAATTGCTGCACGAGATCCGGAGTCGCACCGGCCGAGCCGAAATCGTCGCGGTGAGCGCGGACATTTCCGGCCGGATCGACGGCACTGCCGAAGCGTTCGGGTTTTGCACGCGCCTCTTGCGCCAGCATCAAGGTTGGGCCCTCGACGAATATACGGATCACCTCTGGACTTTGGCAGAGTTGGAATCGAACGCTTCGGTCGAGGGTCATCCCTTTTTTGATCATTCGGGCTGGTATGGAGAGATTAAGAAACTCCCCGGCCAAGGAGGGGAGTGCTTCGCCATACCGTCATTCAATAAAAGACCGCCGAAAATCATCGCTTGCGATCACATCCTTCTCTCGGGACTAAGAAACCTGCGCCGGATTGAAGATTATATTTCCCAGTCTCTGATCGACATCGTTTACGCCGAGGCAATCGGTTCGGACCAGATAGAGATTACCTTCGACGACGGCACCGCGCTGCGCCGCGACCCGGGTGAGGATTCGGACGTTCGCTTCCTCATCGATGTGCTCCGCGAGTTCGGCGAAGATCAATACACCATGAAATTTGTTTTGATTGAGCCAACGGAGAAATCGTCTGCGTGATTGTTTGTTCCAATGGGGTCTTTTCTCATGCCGTGTGGGAACGGCGCTTAAGTGGTGGGGACGAGCATGATTCCTAGCCACGACTTAACTCCCGAAGACGAGCGTCGCCTTCGCGCGATCGACGATGTGGTCACGCGTGTCTGGCACGCGCCGTCGCGGGAAGAGTTGTTGGCCGCGCGCTGTCCCATCTGCGCGAGCCCGCTGAGCTTGCACGTCCACCCGGGGAAGCGGGGTTTCTTCCTGCGCTGCACGGCAAGTTCGCTTCATCTCAGCGCGCATCGCGAGGTGGATGTACTTCCCGGTTGGATGGACGAGTACGTGTCCATCGGATGGCTTCAAAGGTCGGCTGATAAGACTGGATCTTGCTCTTGACCATGGCTGCTCGTCCCCGCCGTCGATTGCACACGCTATCAGGTGCAGCTATGAAAGATGTCGATGCGCGGGCTCATGCAATAAACTTAGGCCACGATGCCTAGCCATGTATTTGGCGGCGCTTAGGTGATCGAATAGAATCGCCGGCTAAGGCTTTAAGCGGTTTTTGCTTTTAACGCCGCCTCATGAAATCCGTCTTTTGGCTCGTTCCCGATTCCATCGCCGGCCGCTCCGGTCCGCAACGCGACCCATGGTCCCTCTCCGAGCTGCGCGCTGGCGGCTTCGATGCCATCCTCAATCTCTCCCAGTACGAGCCCGACGCCGCCGCGTTCGAATCTGCCGGCCTCGCCTCCGCTTGGGTGCCCCTGCCCACCGATGTCCCCGCCACCGCCGAGTCCGCGGAGAAGTGCGTCGCCGATCTTCCCCGGGCCTACGTCTTTTTCCGTGATCAGCTCGCGGCCCGCCGCCGCGTGCTCGTGCACTGCTGGGCCGGCCAGGACCGCACCGGCCTTCTCCTCGCGCTCCACGTCGCGCACCGCGACGGCCTCTCCGCCCCTGAAGCGATTGCCCAAGTCCGCACCGTCCGTCCTCTCGCCCTCACCACCGCCGGCTGGGAAGCCCTGGCCCTCGCGGTCATCCCCCGCGTGCTGGAAAAGTTGCCGGCTTCGACTTGAGGGGGCTAAGGTGAGCCATAAGATGTAATCTCAGGCAGGAAAATCATGCTTCGCCTCGCCCTCATCTTTCTCCTGACCGCGAGCCTCGCGTGCGCCACGCAGGATCGCTCCTGGCCCGAGATCAAAGACGCCGAGTCAAGACGTGACGCATTTTCCGCGACATTAGACGGTGATCAAAAATTGAATCATGCGCTCACGAATTGATAAGTTAACCGCAAATGCGTTCACCGAATGGATTGGTGGATGCGTGCCGACTAAAGAGCGTCGATCAGCTTTTTTGACGGGAGCTGGCTGTGACGCGAAGGAAATCGAAGAGATCACGCGGAGGTGTGACGACGCATTGGCAGCCGCGGACGAATATCTCCGGGCGGGCTTCATTCCAAATTGGAGCAATCAAAACAAAACGAAAATGGCCGAGTTTTTCGTGGTGCAGTTTCCATGGATCGACGCTGAAGCTCATTTAGCATTGTTCAGATATGTCGGCTGGATGGGCTGGCACGAAGGACTCATTGAGCAGGGCGCCGAAACGAAATGAGAAAAAACCATCCGACCGGCAGACCGAAAAGACCAGGTTGAGGCTGCCCTGATTTGACGGACAGTGGGGAGGGGACTAAACGAAAGGAATCCCCCGATGAAGAAGATCCCGGCCGATGGAGTGACGCGGCAGCACGCGTACTTCGATGAAGAGTACAAACGCGAAGCGCTGCGGTTATGGCAGAGCAGTGGCCGCAGCGCGGCCAAGGTGGCGGTGGAGCTGGGCATCCGACCCGAGCTGTTGTACCGCTGGGCCCGGTTGAAGCGAGAGCCTGCGTCTGGTGCGGCCGCCAGCAGGCGGCCGCAGCAGACGCCGAGTGAACTGGAGGCGGAGGTGATGCGACTGCGCGCGGAGAACGCGAAATTGTTGGAGCAGCGCGAAGTCCTAAAAAAATCGCTGGGCATCCTCTGCGAACCGCCGCCGAGAGGTATGCCCGGATCGCAGCGATGAGCGGCGCGTACAAGGTGGCCTGGTTGTGCGAGGCGCTGCTGGTGTCGCGCAGCGGCTATTACGATTGGCAACAGCGCCAGCGAGAGCCCGGACCGCGGCAACGCGCAAACCTCGCGCTGCGCGGCCGCATCCGCGCGATCTTCGTGGAGAGCCGCCGGACTTATGGCAGCCCGCGGATCGCGCGGGTCTTGCAAGGCACGGCGAGCCGCAATCGCGTCGCCCGGCTCATGCGGCAGGAACAGCTGCGCGCGCGGCAGCGCTCCAAGTACCGGCCGATGACCACTGACAGCCGGCATGCCGATCCAATCGCACCCAATCGCTTGCCCGGGGTGCAGGTGGTGCGGTCAAACCAGGTCTGGGCGACGGATGCGACCTACGTCATCACCGCGCAAGGCTGGCTCTATGTGGTTGCGATGCTCGACGTGTACTCCCGCCGCGTCGTGGGCTGGGCGATGGGCGAACACCTCGACGCTGCGCTCGTCCTCTCGGCCCTGCGCATGGCGCTGCGCCAACGCCGACCACGCCAGCCGCTGATCGTCCACTCCGATCGCGGCAGCCAGTTCGCTTGTCACGCTTACCGGCAGGCCTTGGCCAGCCACGGCCTGATCGCTTCCATGAGCCGCAAGGGCAACTGCTACGACAACGCCTATATCGAATCCTTCTGGAGCAGCCTCAAGCACGAGGCCGTCTTCGGCCGCCGCTTCGCCACTCGCGCCGAGGCTCGCAGCGCCCTCTTCGACTACATCGAGGGCTTCTACAACCCACGCCGGCTCCACTCGAGCCTTGGCTTCACCAGCCCTCTAAACTTTGAATCCAACCTGAACTAAATCATCCCTTCTCCCTGTCCGCGGAATCGGGGCAAGCCCATGTCTTGAATCTTGACAAGCACCGCTCGCATCCCCGCCGCCCTTTTCGCCTTCGGACCTCCCCGTGCGAAGCCGGCCTTCTTCTTTCTCATCGTGCCGCTCGTCTCTTTGCTGGTCGTCGCTGTGCTCGCCGCCACGCGCGCGAAAAACGAAAAGCACTAGCCCGCGCTATTGTCCATAAATCTGCACCGAAAACGTGCCCGGCAGTTTGGTCGCCTTGGCCTTGGGGTCCGCGCCCGCGGCTGGCTCCTGGTATTTCGAGGCGGCGAGATAGATTTTCCCCGTCTTCTCGTCGAGCGCGAGCGTGTTGGCGTGCGGCCAGACTTCGAGTGTGCCGACCTCCACGTAGTTGTCGGCGCCTTCCTGTCGGTCGATCGTCACGGAGCCGCGGTTCGCGTTGAAGATGAGTTTCGTCTTCGGATCGTAGGCCGTCGCGTCCACGTGCACCCCGATGGGCAGATCGCTCACGATCTTGCCGTTGTCCGCATCGGCGACGACCATCACCTTGTTGTTATTGCCCACGAAGAGCCGGCGATTCTTGTGATCCATCGCGAGACCCGACGGCCCTTCGCCCGGCGCCAGCGGCCAGCGCGCCGTGATCTCCAATGTCTTCGCATCGATTCGCACCAGCGTGCTGATGTCCTCCACGATGTCCCAGACGACGCCCGCGTCCGTCACCGGAAATTCCGGCTGCCCGCCGAGCTCGATCGTCTTGATCGCCTCGTCTTTGACCGCGTCGATCACGGTCAGCGACTTCCCCTTGTGATTGAAACTAAACACGCGCTGCGTGACTGGCTCATAGAGCACGCCATCCGGACCCACCCCGGTCGGGATGTCGGCTTTCGACGCCAGCGTTTTCAAATCGAAGACTTTCACCGTCGCCGTCCCGCCCGACGTGATATACCCCTTGCCCAGCTTCGGCGCGACCGTGATGCCGTGGACGCCCTGCATGCCGCCGATGGTGCCCACCACCTTCTCGCTCTCGACGTCGACCACCACGACCTCGGTGCCATGTGACACATAAAGGCGGCGACTCTCCTGATCGAGAAACAGGTAGTCCTGACTCCCATCCCCCTCGATCAGAATCGTCTTCAAGAGATGATAACCCGCCGGGGCCTGCGCCCAAACCGAAGCGCCCAGCAGGAGACCGAGCAGAGGATAGCGGAAGATTTTCATGGAGATTTCTAAGGGTGTTTCAGAGGCAACCGAGGGTCAGGCTTTCGCTCTGTCCACGAGCCAGAAGTAGCGATCTTAGGCTCAGCCGCATTACTACAAGATTACGTTTCACCTTCTGCTTGGCCACCATGCTTCGCACAGGCGTTTGGTCGCACGCAGTACGACACGCCATTGACGCCCCCGTATGCATGGCCATTCTTTAACTCATGAAAGGCAAGTTCACCGCCATCATCGAAGCGGCCCCGGAAGGCGGCTACTGGGCGATTTGTCCGGAAGTGCCCGGAGCCAATGGCCAAGGCGAGACGGTGGCGGCGGCGAAGAAAAGTTTGCGCGAGGCGATTAAGCTGATCTTCGAGGATCGCCTCGCCGACGCGCGCCGGGGACTGCCCGAAGATGCCATTCAGACCGTGGTGGCTGTCTGATGAAGCGGCGCGAATTGGAGAAGCGTCTGCGCCACGCCGGCTGCTACCTGAAACGCGAAGGCGGCGCGCATTCGCTCTGGATCAATCCGCGCACCGGCGTCGTTGAAGCGATCCCTCGCCACTCCGAGGTTAAAGAGCCCCTTGCTTGGAAAATCTTGAAGTCGCTAGGTGCGAGCTGAGAAATCGCCCCGTCGCCGATTAAACGTCCATGTCGCCCAGGCATTATTGAACCCAGATTTGGGCAAAAAAATTTATGCTTCGCAGCGGTAACGGAATCGGCACCGTCCACTATGGCCGCTCGCACGAGCGTGAGGACGGCTCTTATGTGGCGACCGTCTGGGTCGTCGTCTTTTATCTTCCCCTCTGGCCGATTCGCTCTGAGCGGATTCTGCCTCTCTCTTTCTTCGATAATGGCGCAGGGCAGCAGCGGATGAAATATTCCATCCTTTCGCGGGAGCTATTGGATTGGCCGAAAATCTGGCTTACCTACGCCGCCGGTTGGTCGGTGCTGGTCTGGTATGTGTCGCTGATCTGGCTCTATGATTTTGTGGCGTGCCTGATCGGCGGCGGCGCCTTTCTGGTTCTCGGCTGGTTCGCCTTTCCATTCTTGATGCTCTTCCTCTGGCAGAAACTTTTCACCGCTCCACCCAAGCTCGTGGCAAAAGAAACTACCCCCGGCTCCGACTTCAGCGTCTATCGAAGAAACGACTCACCAGAGCGTAAAAACCGCTGATGCCCCGAAGGGTATTCGGCTCATGCTGCTGGAACATTCGCATTCATTGGCGTCCATTCGCGGTTCAAAAATCCCTCCCGCCCGTTACCGCTTCGCCAGTTTCTGCGCCTGCAGCCAGTAGTAGAATTCGTCCACCCAGTGATCGCTCGTCGTGCCATGAGGTGACAGGCCGAAGCCGTGTTTCCCGGCATTGAAGACGTGGAGTTCCGGGATGTATCCCGCCGTCCTCAGCGCTCCGTAGAACTGCATCACCCGGTCGTAAGCGCCATTCGCATCGTTGCCCGCCACGGCGAGGAACATGGGCGGCAGGCCGGTGGGGATCTTCACCTCGAGGCTGCCGAGTGGCGCACCGTAGATCCCGGCGAAGAAATTGGGCCGATCCGCCACCGCGCACTCCAGCATCGCCGCGCTGGCCGTCCGTCCTCCGGCGGAGAAACCGAGAAAGCCCACTTTGCTCGGATTGACGCCCCATTCCGCCGCGTGCTCGCGCACCACCCGAATCGACTGGATCGCATCCGCGATCGGCTGTGCGTGGAGGACAATCTCCTCCTGATAGGTTTTCCCAGCGACGCTCGCTCCTGCGACCGGCTGGCCGTTAGCCGTCGTTTCGATGAGACGATATTTGAGGACAAACGCCGCGATGCCCCGCGCCGCCAGCCAGCGCGCGACGTCATGACCCTCATGCCCCATGGAGAGATGCACAAAACCTCCGCCGGGCAGAATGATGATGCCCGTCCCCGTCGCCTGCGCCCCTTCCGGCAAATAGACCGCGAGTGTCGGCGTGACCACATTGCGCACGAGATTGGTCTTCGCGACGGTGGCCGCGTCGGTCTCCAGCTGATGCGCCGACTCCGACCCCGGCGCCACGCCCGGCCAGATATTGAGCGTGACCTTGGGCTGAATCACTGTTTCGCCCGCCGGGCTCGGCTGCGCGCTCAACGAAAGACTGAGGAGCAATGCTCCGAAAATGATCCGGGGTGCGTTTAATTTCATGATTCCTTCGAAATGAAAAATGATCCTGCGATCGGTATCGCTAGATCGTTGAAAGACGTCTCATTGCCGGAAAAGATCGCCAAAAGAAATCCGCCTGAGCGCAGGCACTGACCGCTGCAAATCCCTCGATGAAACTCACCCGCGACCTCCAGACCCCGTGGCTCATCCACGCTAAAGGCCTCCTCTTCGTCGTCCTCGGCGCGATGTCCGCCGCGCTCCTCCTCGCACAGATGCCCTCGCTGCGCACCGCGGCACTGCTCGCCGTGACCATCTGGGCCTTCTGCCGCTTCTACTACTACCTCTTCTACGTGCTAGAAAAATACCTCGGCCACCAGCACCGCTTCGCCGGCGTGATCGACGCCCTGCGCTTCCTCTTTCGAACGAATCGCGCCCGCCCAAAAACCTGACCGATCTGGATCCGGTAGCGGTGATCACTCTCTACAGCGTTAGGATTTTTCCACATGGCCTACTTTCCCGATCTCGCACCCTACGCCTATGCCAATCGCTCCCATCCCGGCGTGCTTCATGTGGGCTGGCTCGATGCGGGTGAACCCTACACGAGAGGCAAGGTCGACCGCCGCGTGTTCGCCAAGCTCAAGCGCTTGGCGCAGCATCCAGTCGAGCGATATCGGGGTTATCATCACTGTCCGTATTGCACCCGACTCACCTCGCTCATCTACTTCACCGACCAGCGCAAGAGCAACGCGGAGATTCGCGTCACGCTCGAAGGTGTGACGTACGCGGCCCCGACCTTGATTGTCCACTACATCAGAGCCCACAGGTATCGTCCGCCCGATGTTTTCCTTCGCGCGGTCGAAGCCGCCCCGGAGCCGTTCTAGTCGCTATGTGCTTTTTCCTGCGATTCGCCGTACTCATGTTGGTTGCTGTGACCCGCGGCCATGGCCGCGAGCACGAGCTCAAGCCGTTCGTCGTGCCGACGCCTGGTAAGGTCATTTCGACCGGCAGTGGCGAATGCGAAGCCACCGAGCTCTGGATCCTCGATGCAACCACGGGACGAAAGGAGTTGCTCGTCGCCGGACGGGATGATGACGACCCGAAGAAAGTGATCGCCGATATTTCGGACCCGATTCTCTCGCTTAAACAGGACGCGATCTACTTCGAAACCGCGGCATGGATGGTTTCCGGGGCGATCCACCGGGTCGATTTGAAGACGAAGAAAATCAGCTTCGTGATCGATGGTTCGATTGTAGGCCTGATCCCCACCGGTCGCTATGCGGGCAGCCTGCTGGTTGAGCGTGCCTTGATCAAATTCGACGCAAACGGTGAATCGCTCGGGCGGGATATCTATCTTTGGCTGGTCTCTCCCGACGGCAATATCCGCCATGAGATTGGTCTGGTCTATGGCGCTGCCGCGGAGGGTTTCGTTCGCCGCCACCTGCCTCAGTCTGCGCAGGAAAAGCCGAATGACTCGGCCCGCCGGCCGTGATTGCTGATCCATTAAGCCCAATGCTCACGGCCGTTCTCCAAGCCCTCGGTCGCTCCGTTTCCCCGGCCGAGAAAAGTGCCCGCGCGAGTTTCTGCGCTGCGCATCCCGAATCGCGCGTCGCGTGGTCGACCGTGAAGGAGGAGCCGGCCCGCTACGTCGTGGGGATTTTTTACGGTGTCACGCGGCCCCCGCGATTCAAATTCTACACGGTCTCCAAGCCGGACCTGATCGCAGCACCGCTCGAGCACGCCTCAACCTACATGCCGAAGAAGTGGCGATAGCATTTCGTCCGACTTCGGGTCCGTTGGCGTTGGGTCGCCGTTCGCCCCGGATTTCCCGTCGCTGGCCCCAATCGGTCTCGCCGTTGGTTTCTGGTTAAATAAGGGTGGGGCATTCTCCCTCGCGGTCGCTTACTCTTCCTACCCTTCATACGTATCCTGACCCTCGCGGCGGTGACGTGTGCGTTGGCGTTTGCGGCGAGCGAGGGCGGACCGCGGCTACCGGGGATGCCGTTTCTGACTAGCTGGGGGCCGGATGACTACGGTGGGACGCCGACGAACTACGATGTCGTCCAGCATCCGCAGACGGGGTTCATCTATGTCGGCAACGGCAGCGGCGTGCTTGAGTTCGATGGGACGACGTGGCGGCTGATGAAACTGGGCTCGTTGGGCAACGTGCCGGTGATCGTCGTCGATGCGCGCGGCACCGTGTGGCTGGGCGCCTCCAATGCCATCGCGGAGTTGCGGCCCAATGGGCGAGGGGAATTGGAGCCGGTCGACGTCACCGAGCGGTTGCCCACGGCTGAGCGGGAAATCGGCCGTCTCTATCTCGGCGCCGCGGCGCCGGATGGAGTCTATTTTGCGAGCCCGACCAAATTGGTTTTCGTGGGCTTCGATGGGTCGAGCCGGACGTGGCCGTCGGGTCCGGATCATTTCAATGGCGTCAGTTGGTTCGGCGGCGCCCTACATGTGAGCCGGGGCAATGCCGGGCTGGCTCGGCTCAAGGACGGAGCGCTCGTGGCCGTGGCGGCGCCACCGCCAGGCCCCGCGTCCGCCGGGCAAGCCACGCTGCGCCTCTTCGCCGCGCGCGATGAACCCGGCGGCGGGGCGACGCTCCTCACGGACGTGGGTCCGATGCGCTGGGCCGGGCCGGGTGCGGCGATGGTCCCACTCTCGGCGGTGGCGTCGGCCCCCTTTGCCGAGGGCGGAGCGCTTGCCGCCTGTTTTCTGCGGGACGGTCGGTTCGCCTACTCGCTGCAACGGCGCGGGCTGTTGCTCATCGCGGCCGATGGGAGCGACACGGCATTGCTCACCGTGGCGCGCGGCCTGCCAGGCAGTGAGGTCGCTCGTCTGGCCCCGGACAATCAGGGCGGCATCTGGCTCGCGCAGGCGAATGGGCTCACGCGCCTGCAGATTGAATCTCGTTACGCTACGCACGGGCAGCTCGATACCGTGCGGGCGTTTTTAAAGAAGGGAAATCGTCTCTACATCGCGCACCGGGCCGGAGTCGTCTGGCGCGACGATCAGACGGGCGAGCTGCATGAGATCAAGGGCCTTCCCAACGGCCCCGCTGCGCTCGTTGCCCTCGGCGAGCGAATTTTTTGCACGGGACAATACCTGCGCGAAATCACCACAGACGATCGCGCGGTGGTTGTGTTGCCGATGCAGGTCAATTCCCTCACGGCGCTGCCGCAGGCGCCGGGCGTTTTTGCCAGCGGAGGGGTCGAGGGGATGCGGTTGCTGCGTTTCGACGGAGTCACGTGGAGCGATGGCGGATCGTTGCGCAATGTCCGCGGCGGCATCCGTCACGTCTGGGCGGATGAAGCGGGGCAGGTGTGGGCCCTCGGGTACAACGGCGCAGGCAGCTGGCGCGTGGACCTCGGGCGAAACCCCGACAACGGGGCCGCGGCCGAATATTACGATGGCGCCCGCGGTTTGCCGTTTGCGCAGAGCGAGGGGCAGGTGCGTTTCTTTGGGCTCGGCGGCACCGCGATTACCGTTCGGCAAAACAAGCTGCTCCGCTATGATCGCGTCACCGATCGTTTCGTGCCAGAAGACCGCATCGAGGGTTTGCCGCCGTTTGATCGCGCGTCGATTTGCTCCGGCGCGAGCGACGATCTTTGGATGTTCACCAGTTCGCCCCATGCGCAAGTGATCCACCTCGTGAGCAACGGGCCGAACCGCTGGCGGGCTGAGTGCACTCCCGCCGGGATGCTCCGTGATTTTACCGCGGTGTTGTTTTTCGACCAGGCGACCGGGTTGCTCTGGCTCGGCGGCGGCGGCGCACCGGTCTCGGTCGATCCGGCGTGGCGTGCGGTGCAATCGGTGCCGCCGTTTCTCGCTCAGGTTCGTGACGTCCGCACACCCGATGGCGAGGTGCTGCTCGGTGGGGCGGGCATGGCGGAGTTGAGTGGAAAACGCGAAACACTGCGACTCGGGCCCGAGCGAGATTCGCTGCAGATCGATTTCGCGGCGAATTCGTTCGTGACCGATCTTCGTGGCAAACCGGGCACGGTCTTTCGCACGCGCCTCGAGGGGCTGGAGAAGAACTGGACTGGCTGGTCGGCCACGCCTTGGCGCGAGTTTACGAATCTGCCGTACCGCGATTTTGTCTTCCACGTGCAGGCCCGCGAGATCGACGGACGCGAGAGCTCGATCGGCCTGCTGGCGCTGTCCATCGCGCCGCCGTGGTGGTGGTCGCGTTGGGCGTGGGTGGCCTACGCGGGAATTTTTTCGTTGGCGGTGGTGGGAGTTTTTCGGTTTCGCACGCGGGCCCTGCGGCGGCGCAACGATCATCTCGAATCGGTGGTGCTCGCGCGCACCGCCGAGCTCGAGCGGATGCGGCGGCTGGAGATGGACGAAAAAATCGCCGCCCGTCTCGCCGAAGAAAAAGCGCGCCTCGAGGTGCTCCGCTATCAGCTCAATCCCCACTTCCTCTTCAACACGCTCAACTCGATCTACACGCTGGTGTGGTCGCACTCGCGCCCGGCGGGCGATCTCGTGCGGCGGCTCGCGGAATTTTATCGGATGACGCTCACGCGCGGCGGCACGGAGACGGCCACGCTGGCCGAGGAGTTTTCGATGCTGCGTGCATATCTCGATCTCGAAAAAATCCGCTGGGAGGAAAATCTCAGCGTGGAATTTTCCCTCGCGTCCGAGCTCAAGGACGAGCGCCTGCCGCCCTTCCTCCTGCTGCCGCTCGTGGAAAACGCGATCAAGTACGGTGGACACACCAGTCCCGATTTGTTGCGGTTGCGCATCTCCGCGCAGCCCGCTGCGCCCGACTCCATCGTCATCGAAATCGCCAACAGCGGAAAATGGGTCGAGGCGGGCTCGATGCCCGAGATCGCGTCGACCCACATCGGAATCGAGAATCTCCGCCAGCGCCTCGCGCGGCACTATCCGGGCGCGCACGACTTTGCGGTGGAGACGAGCGACGGCTGGGTCACGATCCGGCTGCGGCTGGGCCGCGCGCCCGCGGCGGGCGTGAGCCGCGATCCTTTTTCTTCATGAGAATTCTGCTGATCGACGACGAACCGACGGCGCGGCAGTTTCTGCGGCTCGCGCTCGCGGAGCATCCCGGTGCCGAGATCGTAGGCGAGGCCGGCACGATCAATGAGGCGCGCACCCAGCTCGCGCGCGCCGACTACGATCTGGTGTTGCTCGACATCCAGCTCCGCGGCGGGTCGGGCTTCGACCTCGTGCCCATGGTGCGCGCGGAGGCGCGCATCGTTTTCGTGACGGCGTTCGACCAGCACGCACTCCGCGCCTTCGCGGTGAACGCCCTCGATTATCTCCTGAAGCCCATCGATCCCGCGCGCTTGGCGGAATCGCTGCAACGCGCGTCGAATGTGGTGCGCCCGTCGCCCACGGGTTATCAGCCCAACGACATCGTGCTCGTCAAGACGGGCAGCGGCACCACGCGCTTCATTCCCGTGCGCTCGATCGCGGTGATCACGACGTCTGACAACTACACCGAGCTAACCTTGACGGACGGGGCGCGGCATTTCGTGCGGCGGACGTTGAAGATGTGGGAGGAGATTTTGCCCGCGGCGATCTTCGTGCGCGTCCATCGCCATGCGATCGTGAATCTCTCGCACCTCCGGCGCACCGACCGCGTGTCGGACGAGACCACGCTGCTCACCATCGCGGGAGCGACCGAGCCGGTGCGGGCGAGTTTTCGCTACGCCGAAGGCCTCCGCGCCCGTCTCGCCGCTCTCGACCGCGCGTAGCGGGGAGTAGCGTAGTGGCGAAACGGATACGGCGGTCAGATCGTGGGCCGTCGCTCGCCCCGCATTTCCCGTCGCTGGCCACTAAGGCCTCGTGCCCGCCTCGAACGGCGGCAGTCGTGCATGGCCAAAGTCCATGCACCGCCGTACCTTCATCCTACCCGTCGTCATCGGACTGTTGCTCGCGGCCCTGCCCGCTGCCGCCCAGCTGATTGTCACCCAGGTCAGCCTCACCTCGGGCAGCGTGATCGGCGGCAGCCCTTCGATCTTCTCCGGTTCCTTCAACGGCAGCGCCTACGCACCCGCCTCAAACGTCGTCGACCAGCAGACGGGCACCGTCACGGAAAGCGCCGACTTCCAGCACTACTGGCTGGGGAATTCGTCCACCGGCTATTTCGTGCTCGATCTCGGTGCGGCCTACACGATCACCGAGATCGATCTCTTCAACACCCACAATGGCAGTTACAGCAACAGTGGGACCAACGCTTTTCATATCTCTGCCTCCAATAGCGTGTCATTCGTCAGCGCCAATGCTGGTTACGCCTTGGACTCTCCCACCTCGACTCTCTCCGGCTGGCTGTCCTACACGGGATCTGGCAACCCGATCCAGGATTCGTTCACCTCGTCGAACTCCAATCTGAATGACTCGACGGCCTATCGCTACCTCAGCTTTTCTTACGACTCCACCGTGGCATCATCCACTGAAGGCGGACTGAACGAGATCCGACTCTACGCCACGACGATCCCGGAGCCGGCGAGCTACGCGGTGCTGTTCGCCGCCGGCGCAATCGCCTTCGCGGCGGGCAAGCGCCGCAAGCGCACGATCGAAAGCGCGCGAGCCTGAGCCGCTGCGCTCGCCCCGGATTCCCCGTCGCTCGCCCCTGTCGGGTCGCGGCCCACGGCGCCCTGCGTGGATGCTCTCCATGCATAGCGCCGGAGTTGCGCACCCTCATGCTCAAGGCGAGGCTAGGTCCAGCTTCTCCGTCGAGGGTGCGCACTCCGGTTGATGACGCGTGTCAGCGCAGGCGATCAACGGAGTTCACAGATCGATGGTCGTGCTCAGGACAAACTTTCGCGGATCGACGATGCGGTAGGCGAAGCTCTGGCCATCGGGATTGACGCCGATGGGTTGGAGGTGGCCGCCCTCCGTCGCGTTGATGACGTTGAGCTGAATCTTCGCCCGCAGTTTGTCGCCGAAACAGCGGAAGCGATAACTCGCCGACAGATCGAGGTACGCGTGCGGATTGTCCCACACGGGCTTGCGGTCATCGAGAAACAGCACCGCCCCCGCGAAGGGGCCGCTCGTTTCCGCGGGGCCAGCGAGATAGCCGATCGACCCCTTGCTCTCCCAGCGCACCGCGCCACCGACGCTGAAATTTTTCATCGGCCCGTCGGTGAAATCGTACGCCGCGATGCCCGCGAGATGCCACTCGCGCATCTGACTGCGCGGGCGTCCGGCATTGGTCGCGGCCGCCGCGAAGGGGCCGAATTGCTCGGCGAGGAAGCGCGCTTGCGGCGTGTCGTTGCGCTGGCCGGCAGGGACGCTCGTCCACCACGTCGGGCCTTTTCCGTCGCCGGGCACGATGTCGCTGTGCGTGCTTTCCCAGATCGGGATGCGCGTGAGCCACCAGTTGTAGATGTCGGGTGACACGCGGTCGTCGCGCGCGCGGGTCTGCGAGCCGGTGAACTTCAACCGGAGATTGCGCGTCGGATTATACGTGCCTTCGAGCTCGAAGCCGCGGCTCGACACATCAGTCGTGCCGACCGTCTGCGGCTGGCTCGGGCCGGAGTACACGAGGCGGTTGTACCACTCCAGCGAAACGCCCATCAGCTTGGCGACGGCTTGGTCGAGATCGGGCTGGCTGGGATTGGCATTTCCCGTGGCGGCGAAACGACCGCGCGCGATCTGCTGGCAAAAATAGCGAAACGATCCGAGCTGGATCGCGTTGTTGGCATCGGGCCGGCCCTCCATGTCGAGGTAGCGGTTGCCGAGTGTGCCGACCTCGCTGCCGCGCGAATGCTCCTCGGTCGTCTGGAAATGATTCAGGCGCAGATGGAGCCGGCCCTCCAGCGCGGTGATGCTCAGGCCCCATTCCGTCACCGTGCCATGGGGATTGGGCAGATTGTACGGGCCGTCGAGCGCCTGACGCACCACCTGCGGCTGAAACGAATCGGAGCGATTGAAGTGCACGCGCAGCCCCGGCAAAATCCGGTACACCGCGCCGAGAGATTTCGTATCCCCGCTCTGGTCGGCCCAGCCCGTGAGATTCAGCAGCGGGCTGTTCGCGGTTGGCGGGAGGTAGTTTGCGAGCGGGCCGAAGATGTTGGTGTTGGAGAAATTCGCGAGACCCGTCGTGGGGTCGACAAACGCGCCCGCGCCCGTGCGCTGCCGTTGGCGGTCGCGCCGCCAGCCAGCGGTCACGGCGAGACGGTCGTGGAAAAAGAAATTCTGCGCGGTGAAATTGAGCGTGCGGACCTCGTTGCGCTGGCGCGCGCCTGAGCCGCTGGACGCGAGGAGATCGGTCTTCACCGATTCGTTGGTCCACGCGCCGGTGCGATTGTTGAACCACGTGAATGGATAGCGACCGCTCACCTCGCCGAGGGCGGCAGGCGCGTAGTCGACATTCTGGCCGTTGGCGTCGCCGAGGTAAAAGCGCTCGGCGAGGCTTTGGCTGCTGATGCGATTCGTCGGATCGATCCACGCGTGATCGTCGGAGACACGCGGGACGTAGGTGTTGCTGACGGTGTCGGTGAAGTTTTGCTCCACGTGCGCGGCGAGACGCTGGCGACCGATCCAACTCAGCCAGCGCGGGAGATCGCTCGGGCTCGCTTGATAGGCGAGGTCGGCCGTGACGATCGAGTTGTCGATCAACCGCTCGGTATTGCTCGGCGCGCTCGCCTCGATGTAGGGGCGCTTGAAAAACGGATTCGGCGTACCGTCGAGCCGCTTTTCGTTCACATCGACGTAGATCACCGACTCCAGATTATCGAGGACGTTGGCGTTGTAGCGGGAGAATTTTTGCTCGAAAGCGCCTACTCGCGCGGCGAGGAGCTGCCGCGGTGTGTCGAAGACGATCTGCTCGAGCTCGGCACTGTAGGTCGTCGCGTGCTCGAGCCCATGATTGGGCGCCACGATGTTGATCTTCGTCCAATCGTAGAGGGAGCGGTCGGCGGTGCTCGGCGTCAGATAGAGCGGGAGGCCCGTCGCGCCGAGCACATCGCGCTGGCGCATGATGGACGTGGCGCTTTGCAGGTAGCGCAGCGGACCGTTGGCGGTGGTGAAGGGATTCGAGGGATTGCCGGACGAGATGAGGTTGTTGGACCGCATCACGCTGAAGTACGACAACTGGTCGCCGTCGAGATAGACGGCGGGGTGCGCGTAGAAACTATTGTAGCCGCCGATAAGACCCGCGGGCAGCGCGGGTAGATTCGTGCTGACTCCGGTCACGCCCGGCACGGCGGTGCTGATCGTATCCGCGGTGAACGGCCCGAGCCTCTGCCCCGACGCGAGCGTGACCATCTGCGTGGTGGGGTCCCACGTGGGACTGCCCGCGGCTTTCCAGTCGGCGGTCGTATCGCGTGGTGTGATCGAATTGGGGCGGCGATTAAAATCGCGATAGCGCTCCGCCATCACGCGCAGCGTAGTGCGCGGAAACGGCTGGGCCAAAAGCACGCCATAGGTGCGATCGATCTGCTCGGAGGACGGCTCGCGCACAAAACCCCTGCGGTCATCGACGCTCGCCACGCGCAGGCCCAGTTTTCCCGGCACGAGGGGTGTGTTGAAATCGGCGCTCTCGCGATGCCCGCCATAGCTGTCGACGCGCGCTGTGGCGGAAAACGTGCGGCGATTCAGCTCAGCCGGCGCGAGTACCGAAGTCACCGTGCCCTCGGCGGCGCCGAGGCCGAAGAGATTGGCGTTGGGCCCGCGCAGGATCTCGATGCCGTCGAGATTGTAGGGATCGAGCGGGATATTGTTGTTCGACGAAAAGTTGCCCCACGCGGTGTTCGCGCCGCCGAGATTCTGGCCGGCCTGCGCGATCCCGCGGATGCGGTTCGCGAGCGCCGGATCGGACTGCACCTGATCGTTGACGCCGCCGGAGCGATTGCGGTTAAAGCTCGTGAAATTGTCCGAGCCCTCGGTGCTCGCCTGGTAGCGAAACACGTCGTTGATATCGAGCAGCGCGAGGTCGGCGATTTCCTGCTTCGTGATGGCCGTGATGGAGCTGCCAAGGTCGTCGAGGTCGGTGTTGAGTCGATTGCCCGAGAGTGTTTTCGCCGCGCGATAACCCTCCGCCTCCGACGCGACCTGAAACGGGGAAAGCCGGACAATCTCCTCCGGGCTCGGCTTGCTTTCCGGCGCAGGCAACGTCTGCCCCCAACTCGTGGCGACGACGAGACCCGACGCAAAAAGCGCCGCTCTCCACCTCCCGTGCGCTGGACGGTGCACGACCATAGGGCCGACGATTTGTGAGCTGAGCTCGGGCGAAGTGCAAACCATCGTCCGCGTCTTATGGCCGGCGGGAAACGAGAGCTAATGTGGATAAAGATTCGGTTGCGCGCATGCTGAAGGGCGATACCTTCTCAGCATGTCCAACGAGGAAAAAGAGCAGCACACGTGGGACGCATTGCCTGCTCGTTCCGGCGAAGCGTTCAAAGTAGCGCGTGCTCGAGCGCTCGCCTCGGGCCTGCCGGTGCTGCACTCTGACGGAGGGGTCATCTACGAGATCTCTCAGAATGGAGTGCGACGTGAAATCAAGCGAATCGATCCGCCTGTGCCGGTGAAAAAAGGTACGATCGTGACCCTGCGGTGACGGCGCACGTGACCCGTGTGCGCATGTTCGCCGGGCCCAATGGCTCGGGCAAAAGCACATTGTTTCGGCACCTCCTCCAGCCGGAGTGGCGAGGCATTTATATCAATCCCGACGAAATTGAGCAGTCGATCCGAGCTCACGGGTTTCTCGATTTCGAGACTTACGAGATCCTTGGAGTTGAAGCCACGGTGTTGGATTTCTTTCGCCAATCGTCTTTGGTGAAAAAGGCAAAGATGGAGGCTGCAGTGACGCAGCTGCGCATGGAAGACGGGCGTCTGTATTTTGCGCCTGGTACAGCCAATGCCTATTTTGCCTCCGTAGCGTCGGATTTTATCCGGCACCGCTTATTGGCGTTGGGGAAGTCGTTCACCTTCGAGACCGTCATGTCATCTGCGGACAAGGTGGAGTTTTTGCGCAAAGCCCAAGCTACAGGTTGCCGTACTTACCTGTACTATGTCGCGACCGACGATCCGGTGATCAACCAGTCACGGGTCCAGTTCCGGGTTAGCGAGGGAGGACACTCCGTGCCGCCGGAAAAGATCGTCAGTCGCTATCATGCATCCTTGAGGCTGCTGCCCGATGCGATTCGAGCCGCTCATTGCGCCTACATCTTCGACAACTCAGGCGAGAATCGCGAACACACGTGGCTGGCAGAGATCACCGATGGTCAGAGCCTCAAATTGCAAGCGGAGGTCGTTCCGAGCTGGTTCAAGAAAGCAGTGCTCGATCCACTGACGACGTAGCCCCGGAAAGAAGGCTCAAGTAGCCCAACATTGCCGTTGCCGAGTGGAGATGGCTCGTGACTGATTGAAGCATGTTCCGGTTTCTCCTGGTTGCAGCGTTGCTGTTGTCCGTCGCGCCTGCGTGGGCGGGGGCGAAATTCATGGATGTCGTATTGCCACCGAATCCGACCCCGGTACAGGTGCGCGCTTACCTCAAGGCGCTCGATGATGCGCTGGCGGCCGATTTTGAGGAAAAGAAGGAGATTGGGAATATGGTCTTCGAGCGCACCTATGTGCCCAACTCAGCGGTCACGCATCTCATGGACGACAAGCTCTCGGTAGTACCGACCGACTATTTTGAGGATATGTGCAAAGCGGCAAAGGATGCTCATTCGAAGCTTTTCGAGCAGTTCGTGGCCGATTCGTTGAGCAGCGAACAGCGGCAGCCGCCGAAGCCGGAGCAGAAGCCTGTGGCGCTGAAATTTCTCAAGCCGTTGCCCAAATTGATTCTGCTGCTCGACCGCATGAACTGGATCGAGGTGGAAGATCCCGCGATCGTCTCCGCCTGGAAAGTTTTTCGCGACGGGTATGGCCTTGACGGTCGCCTCGATCCCCAGAGCAATCGAGCGGCGGTAATTTTCGCGAAGCGCGGCATGGTTGACGCGCTCGTCTCGTTTGCCACTTCGACCTCAGCACTCGTCAAGGCCAAGCCGACTCCGGCGGGCGACGAGAAGCTGCGTCAGGAAATCTTCTTCATCCACATGCTCGTGCCGGCAACGCCACCCAACGAGACGGCGGCCGACTTCGTGCTGCAGAACAAAAGGAAGCTCGTCTTCGACGCGGCCACGAGGCGCTTCGTCATCAAGTCCTAGTCGGAGGGTTTGCTCTGATTGTGCGGACGGCGCTGGAGTGATTTCGTTCAGGTTGAATTCAAAATTTACCTGCCCGTTAGATTGAGGCAGCCTCCAGTTCGCTTTCGCGCGTGATGAAAAAGGTACTCACGGTCATCGGTTGCTGGCTGCTCCTGACGGGGAGCCTTTGCGCGCAGGTTTCATTCGAGCGCGTGACTGCAGCACCGCAGATGTTCGGGGAAGTTACTTTTTGGAAAGTCGCTGCCGTTGGCGCGGCGGTGAAGATGGAGTTGAAGATCGAGCTTTCGGAGTTCGACGGGAAAGAAATTATTGGGATGAGAATTCCCGTGGAAAAAGTGCAGGGAGGCCGTTTGGGATTCGGCATTATCTCCCTGTCGGGAAAGATCGGCTTCTGCATTCTCGCCGAGGGGGTTGAGGGAAAAGGCAGTGAGCGCAGCGAAACGACGATAGCGGGGATCAAGCGTGAATCGCTCAGGGAAGATTTCCCCGAAGGCCGGGTGACGCTTCCGGAATCTGCGGCAGTCGATATCGGGCTTTGGCGTTCCCTGCCGAACAATGCGGCTATCGAGTGGGCGCACGGAGTGATCACCGGGTTCAAACTTTCTTCTGGCCCTGAAGGCGCGGACATCACCCTCGATCTAGCCAAACAAACGCCGTATTTCTCGGTGCCGCGCGCGTATGGCCAATCCGGGATAAAACTTCGGGTCTCATTGGTTGATCCGAAGGCTGGGCCCGCTCCGGGCGAAAAGAGAGTGGGCGTGAGTGAGCCGCTGCCCAAGTAGCCGGGCTGTGGCTGCATTAATTCCTGATCACGCTCAGGAAGGCAGATCGCCCGCGCTGCGGTGTTGCCCGCGGGCGGAGAGAGTGCGCAGAGTGAGGGGATGTTCGAACTTCCCATCGCTGTCGTCGTCTACTGCGTGATTGTCGCGGTGGCGTTTGCGGGGGTGTGGCTGTACTACGACCGGCGGGATCATCGGACCTTCGAGCGGGAGCGGCGGAAGACGACGTTTCACTGCATCCGCTGCAATCATCTCTACACGGCGCGGGGGGGCGTGGAGTTGTGCAAGTGTCCGCGGTGCGGGCATGAGAATTCGCATTTGCGGTTTTGAAAGGGGTAGGAGCGAGTTGCGATGCGGCGAGGTGGAGCTGGTCAAGGATGTGATTTTTCGCTGCCGTGACCTTCGACACGCCAGCGCGTCATGCTGGTCTGTCACCCTTACCCCGGATATCTGCATGAAAATTTCCCTACGTTTGCTTTGTGTTGTCGCGTTGATGAGCCTGCTTGCTGTGGTGCGCGCGGCTGAGCCTGCGGCTCAAGCCACTGCGCCGGCAGCGCCGACGGTCTCCGATGAAAAGATCGTCGAAGTGCTCAAGGCGGTCTCGCGGCACCAACTGCATCCGCTGAAGGCGGGTGACGATCGTCCAGTTGACTCGGTGGCGGCGGCGAAGGCGGTGGCGGCGCCGGAGGGCGTCACGTGGAATTATCCGTGGGGCGTCACGCTGTACGGGGTGCTGCGCTCCACGGAGGTGACGCGCGATGCGGAGATGCGCAATTTCGTGCTGGAGCACAATCAACTCGCGGCGCGCGACTACGCGTGGCTGGCGGGCGTGCGCGAGAAGTTCGCGGACGATCCTGCGCTCAAGGATTTCCTCGGCGACCGCAACCGCATCAAGATCCGCGGCCTCGTGCAGCTGGGCAGTCTCGACAGTTGTGGCGCGATGGGCGTGCAGTTGCTCGAGGGTATGCTGCGTTTCCCGGCGCAGGTGACGCCCGAGGAGAAAGTCGTCGCGGCGCGCATCGCTGACTGGATCGCGCACAAGCAAGACCGTCTGCCCGACGGCACGCTGTGGCGGCCGAAGTCGAAGGACGAAAACGGCGCGTGGCCGCCCGGCACCATTTGGGCCGACGATCTCTACATGGGCTGCCCGTTTCTCGTGCGCTGGTCGAAGTTCACCGGCGACGGCCAGTACCTCACCGACGCTGCGCAGCAGGTGCTCAACATGGCGAGCCGCCTGCAGGACACGGATGGCCTGTGGTTTCACGCGTACTGCGAGCCGAAGAGGGAGCACTCGCCCTTCAAGTGGGGCCGCGCCAATGGCTGGATCCTCGTCGCGACGGCCGAGATTCTTTCCGAGTTGCCCGAGAAACATCCGCTCCGCGAAAAACTCCTCGACGTCTATCGCCGCCACGCGGCCGGCGTGATCAAGGTGCAGGCCCCCTCCGGCATGTGGCGCCAAGTGCTCGATCACGAAGAGCTGTGGGAGGAGACCTCGTGCACCGCGATGTTTGCCTACGCAATCGCGCGCGGCGTCAACCGCGGCTGGCTGCCCGCCGAAGACATGGCGGTGGCGCGCAAGGCTTTCGCCGGTCTGACCAACTACATCACGCCCGAGGGCGTGGTGAAGGGCACGTGCCAGGGGACCAACATCGGTTTCAAACTCGAGTACTACGCCGACCGCCAGCGCCCTGATGACGACCTGCACGGCCGCGGCGTGGTCCTGCTCGCGGGCACGGAGATTTTGTCGGCGAAGAAGTGAGGCGGGCGCGGCAGCGTGCGTGACTTCGGCTTGGTAGCGGAAGCCGTTAGGCTTTCGCGGAACGGGCGAAACGCTCACGCGTTTCGCTACATTGTCGCGTAGCGATCAGGGTCGCGGCGTGTAGCTTCCCGACGAGCTGAAGAGCGATTCCTTCTGGGTGATTCGGCCGCCTCGGCCGCTCAAGTCGGCGTGAGTCATCGGGGTGCTGTCGCCTTCGTGCAGGATCTCGACCAGGAACTTTCCCGGGCTGCCGAGCGTGAATGAAAGGTCCAAGTCCGTCCCCTCCACCTTCATCTCAAATGGTAAAGTGCTGGAAAAGGCGGTCACTTTGCTGTCGGCGGTGATCGTGCCGTCGATGGTTTCGCCGGGCGTGCCGGTGACATGGATGACTTGCACGGGAGTCTTCCAATGCAGAATCACGTACAGCGTGGCACCGATCAGCACGGCGTAGAGGGCGAGCCAGCGGAGGAGATTCCGTTTGTCCACGGGCCGTAAGCGTGAGGTGTCGAAGAGTCGACTCAAGGTTTGTGACACAGAGATACGCGGACGGTTGTTCTCGCGATTGACACCCACGGCGTCGCCGCCGCACGCTGGTCGTTTCTTCTTTCTCGCCGACGTTTTTCGTTTCGCCGTCTCATGTCCCAGACCATCGCCGTCCTCGATTTCGGGTCTCAGCTCACGCAAGTCATCGCGCGCCGCATTCGCGAGTGCCAGGTCTTCTCGAAGATTTACCACTACTCGACGCCGGCCGAAAAACTCCGCGCGGATGGCGTGATCGGCATCATCCTCTCGGGCGGACCGCAGAGCGTGTACGCGAAGACCGCGCCGCATCCGGACAAGGCGATCTTTGAACTCGGCGTGCCGGTGCTCGGCATCTGTTACGGCGTGCAGCTAATGGGCCACCACCTCGGCGGCCACGTGGCGCACTCCAAGGCCCGCGAGTACGGCCACGGCCACCTCACGATCCAGAAGCCCGGCAAGCTCTTCGCCGGCCTGCCGAAAAAGCTGCGCGTGTGGAACTCCCACGGCGACAAGCTCGAGAAACTCCCGCCCGGCTTCGTCGCGATCGGCACGACCGACAACTCGCCCTATGCTGCGGTGCAGGACGTGAAGCGTGGGTTCTACGGCATCCAGTTTCACCCGGAGGTGTTTCACACCGAGCGCGGTGTCGACATGATCCGCAATTTCCTGCTCGGCGTCTGCGGCGCGAAGCAGGACTGGACCACGAAGGACTACATCACCCACGCCGTCGCCGATCTCCGCACGCAGGTGGGCAAGGGTCGCGTGCTCCTCGGCCTCTCGGGTGGCGTTGATTCGTCGGTCGCGGCGGCGCTGCTGCACAAGGCCATCGGCAAGCAGCTCACGTGCGTCTTCGTCGACAACGGACTGCTTCGCAAAGGCGAACGCGCGGCGGTCGAGAAACTTTACGGCGATCACTTTCACATCGATCTCCGCGTGGTCGATGCGTCGAAGCTCTTCCTGCGCCGCCTCAAGGGCGTCACGGAGCCTGAGCAAAAGCGCAAGATCATCGGCCGCACGTTCGTCGAGGTTTTCGAGAAGGCGCTCAAGTCGATCAAGGGCAGCGCCGAGTTTCTGGGGCAGGGCACGCTGTATCCCGATGTGATCGAGAGCGTGTCGATCGCGGGCAATCCCGCGTCTCTCATCAAGACGCACCACAATGTCGGCGGCCTGCCTGAGCGTATGAAGCTCAAGCTCGTCGAGCCGCTCCGCCAGCTCTTCAAGGACGAGGTCCGCCGTGTCGGCGAAGCGCTCGGCCTGCCGAAGGAAGTGGTGTGGCGCCAGCCGTTCCCCGGTCCCGGTCTCGGTGTACGCGTGATGGGCGACATCACCGCGGACAAGCTGGAAATCCTCCGCAATGCCGACGCCGTGCTGCAGGAGGAGATGATCGCCTCCGGCTACTATTATAAAGTGTGGCAGTCGTTCTGTGTGTTTCTCCCGGTGAAGACGGTCGGCGTCTTCGGCGACGAGCGCACGTACGACTACGTGATCGCGCTGCGCGTGGTGGAGAGCACCGATGCGATGACGGCCGACTGGGCCAAGCTCCCGCACGATCTCGTGCAGAAAATCTCCAGCCGCATCACCAACGAGGTCCGCGGCGTGGGTCGCGTCGTCTTCGACATCAGCTCCAAGCCTCCTGCGACCATCGAGTGGGAGTAATTCCACGCTCTTTCGTTTTCGCGAATTTTGCTTCAACTTAGCCGCCCATGACCATTTCCCTGCTTCGCCTCCTGACGACCGCGGCTCTGCTGAGCGGCGCGTCGCTCGTCGCCGCCGAACTGCCGATTCTCACCAAGGCGCGCGCGCGGCTGGGCACGGATGCAGCGCTGGACGCGATCCGCTCAATCCACTTCGTCGGCACGCACGAGTCGACCAACGACGACAAGCCGATGACCGTGCCGATCGAGATCTTCGTCAAGAAGCCGTACTTCCAGCGCATCACGGTGAGCTATCCGAAATACGTCGAGACCACCGCGCTGAACAATCTAGAAGGCTGGGTCCGCCGCGAAAACCTGCAGGACGGCCGGGTCGGCGTGAACATTGTCGATGTCGGGCAGCTCAAGGCCCTCCGCGCCAATACGTGGGAAAATCTCTCGTACTTCCGCGGCCTCGAGGACAAGGGCGGCAAGATCGAGGACCTCGGGCCGGTGACGCAGGATGGCATCGCGTGCGAGAAGATCGTTTTCCGCCACGACGCTAATATCTCCTTCGTGCGCTACTTCGACCTCGCGACCGGCCGCCTCGTGTACACCGAGACGGGCGCGGGCGGCAGCACGCGAGAAGAAGGCGAGATCCTCGTCAACGGCGTGCGCTTCCCGAAGAAGGTCGTGCTCAGCACGAAGACCAGTTCGGGCAAGGACCAGATCATCACCGTCACTTTCGAGAAGGTTACGGTGAACGAGAACATCGACGACCGCATCTTCGCGGTGCCGCCGACGCCGCACCCGGCGCTCGCGCCGATCGGCGCCAAGCCGGCCCTGCCCACCGCACCCGTCGTGCCGGCGTTTCCGGAGAAGAAGTAATCTGCCGCGCTCATGCGCACGCTGCGTTTCGCCGACAAGAATTTCGCCGCCGACCTCGCCGCATTCTGCAGCGGTGCGCTCGTGCCGAAGGAGATTTCCGACGCGGTCGCGTCGATCCTCGCCGACGTGCGCGCGCGCGGCGATGAGGCGGTGAGCTACTACGCCGCGAAGTTCGACGGCGCCAAGCTCCGCGGCCGCGACTTCCGCGTCGATCCGGCCGAGCTGGCCGCCGCCGCGAAGCGTCTGCCCGCCGCCGAGAAACGCGCGCTCGCCGCGGCGCACGCGAGCATCCTCGATTTCAACCAGCGCACGAAGCCGAAGAACTGGACCGCGAAAAATCCGCACGGCGCGACCGTCGGCGAGAAGTTCGACCCGATCCGCCGCGTGGGTCTCTACGTGCCGGGCGGGCAGGTGCCGCTCGTCTCGACTGTGCTCATGACGGCCACGCTCGCAAAGATCGCCGGCTGCCCGGAGATCGCCGTCTTCACGCCGTCCAACGCCGAGGGCCGCATCGCCGACGGGCTTCTCGCCGCGCTGCACCTCGTGGGCTTGACGGAAGTCTACCGCATCGGCGGCGTGCAGGCCGTGGGTGCGATGGCGTACGGCACGACGACGATTCCCGCGGTCGACAAGGTTTTCGGTCCGGGCAATGCGTACGTGTGCGAGGCCAAGCGGCAGGTCTTCGGCACGGTCGGCGTCGACTCGCTGCCGGGCCCGAGCGAGGTGATGGTGATCGCCGACGAAACGGCGAACGCACGCTTCGTCGCATCGGACCTGCTCGCGCAGGCGGAGCACGGCTCGGGTCGCGAGAAAATCTACCTCGTCGCCACCTCCGCGAACCTGATCGCCTCGATCAATTCCGAGGTGCGCACGCAGCTCCAGCTCATCTCGCGCTCCGAGAAAACCCAGCGTGTGCTCGACGAAGGTTTCCTCGTGGTCGAAGTCGCCTCGCTTACTGAGGCCGCGCAGATCGCGAACTATGTCGCGCCCGAGCACCTCGAGCTGATCGTGAAACCGGCCGCCGAGAAGAAACTCGTCGAGACGATCACGACGGCGGGGGCGATGATGATCGGCAACCACACACCGACCGCCCTCGGCGATTTCACCGCGGGTCCGAGCCACGTGCTGCCGACGGCGCGTGCGGCGCGGTTCAGCAGCGGGTTGACCGTGAGCGAATTTCTCCGCCGCACCAGCATCGTGCGCTACGATAAGGCGAGCGTGAAGAAAGCCGAGCCGATCGTCGCCGCCTTCGCCGCGATGGAAAAACTCGACGCGCACGGGCGCTCGACGCGCATCCGGGCGGAGTGATTTTACACGAAGGCCGCAAAGGTCGCGAAGAGCGTTTGGTCCTTCGTGATCTTTGCGGCCTTAGTGTAGAAACTGCCTTTTAGGCTGCGATTGTACCGCCCGGCTGCGCGTGGCGCTGGACGGGATTTGGGGTTGCGGGGTGGGGTGTCGGGGCGGTGTGCTGGGAGGATGTCTGGTCAACCCTCGTCGCTCGCGCTCCCGCATGTGGCGCAACTCCATGCCTACACGCCCGGCTTGCAGCCGACCGAGGCCGGCTGGGTGAAGCTCAATACCAACGAGTTTCCGTACCCGCCGAGCCCGCGCGTGGCGGAGGCGTTGCGCCGCGAGATCGGCGAGGACGGTGCGTCGCTGCGGCTCTATCCGAATCCGAAGAGCAGCCCGCTGCGCACGGCCATCGCGCAGCTCCACGGCCTGCACGACAATCAGGTGATCATCGGCAACGGCTCCGACGACATCCTCAATCTCCTCATCCGTGCCTACTGCTCCACCGACGCCGACGCGGGCTACACGCTGCCGAGCTATTCGCTCTATCCGGTGCTGGTCGCGATCCAGGACGGCAAGAGTCAGTTGATCGAGTTTGACCGCTCGATGCGGCTGCCGCTCGACCGCATCGCGAATTCGACGGCGCGCGCGTTTTTCCTCACGTCGCCGAATGCGCCAACGGGCGTGGCCTTTGCCAACACCGATCTCGAGCAGGCGCTGAAATCGTTTCGCGGACTCTTCATCGTCGACGAGGCGTACGCGCCCTTCGCGCGCGAAAACGCCGTGCCGCTGCTCGCGCGTTATCCGAATCTCGTCGTCGTGCGCACGCTGTCCAAGGCCTACGCGCTCGCCGGCATCCGCGTCGGCTACGCGCTCGCGCATCCCGAGGTGATCGACGTGCTCGACCGCGTGCGCGACAGCTACAACGTCTCGCGCCTCTCGCAGACCGCCGCGCTCGCGGCCATCGGCGATCAGTCGTACTACGACGGCGTGGTCGCGAAGGTCATCGCGACGCGCGACCGCGTGGTGAACGACTTTCTCGATCGCCGCGGGTGGAAGACCTACGACTCACAGTCGAACTTCATCTTCACCGAGCCGAAAAACGCCCGCGGCGAGACCGGCCCGGCGGTGGCGAAGGCGGCCTACGACTACCTCTACGCGCACAAGGTCCTCGTGCGCCACTTCCCGAGCCACGCCTTGACCGCTCCGTTCCTGCGCATCAGCGTCGGCACGGACGACGAGATGCTCGTCCTCAGCAAGACCCTCGACGCATGGCAAACGACCTAAAACGTATGGCAACTGTCTCCCGCAAAACCGCGGAGACGGACATCCAGCTTTCGCTCGCGATCGACGGTCGCGGCACCTCGCAGATCGACACCGGCGTGCCGTTCTTCGACCACATGCTGACCCTCTTCGCGAAGCACGGCCTCTTCGACCTGACCGTGAAGGCCAAGGGCGACGTCGACGTGGACTATCACCATACCGTTGAGGACGTCGGCCTCGTGCTCGGGCAAGCTTTCAAGGAAGCGCTCGGCGACAAGGTCGGCATCAAGCGTTACGGTTTCTTCCTGCTCCCGATGGACGAGTCGCTCGCGCGCATCGCCGTCGATGTCGGCGGCCGTCCGCACCTCGTGTACGAGGCCAATGCGCCGACGATGTTCGTGCGCGATTTCAACATCATCCTCGTGAAGGAGTTTTGCCGCGCGTTCAGCAACGCCCTCGGCGCCAACCTCCACGTGCAGCTCGTGTACGGCGAGGAACCGCACCACGTGGCGGAAGCGATCTTCAAGTGCCTCGCGCGCGCCCTCGACGTCGCGACCCAGATCGAGCCCCGCGCGGCCGACCAGCTGCCGAGCACGAAGGGCAAGATCTGAGGACGCGCGGCTTGCGCGGTCTCCCTTCTCCGGTCATAGTTTTCTCATGGACTCGCTCACGATCGAGCTCCCGCCTCAGCGGACCCAGACGGCGTACAACCTGCGCCGATGGGCCGAGCTGCAGGCCGATCCCGTGGTCGCGAAGATCGAAGGGCGGATCGAGACGGATCGTTTTGGTCACATTATCATGAGCCCGCCGCCCGCAGCCAGCCACGGAGGTTACCAATTTGAGATCGGTTATCGTCTGCGGCAGTTGCTGCCCGATGGTCGCGTGATGACCGAGTGTCCTATCTCCACCGCCGATGGCGTGCGAGCGGCCGATGTCGCTTGGGCGTCACGAGCCTGCGTGGCGGAACTCGGCGCGGCAGTATGTTTTTCACGTGCGCCCGAGATCTGTGTCGAAGTGCTCTCGCCGGACAACACCGATGCCGAGATGCGCGAGAAGACGGCGCTCTATTTCGATGCAGGGGCCGAGGAGGTCTGGCTCTGCTCGGAAAAAGGGAAGGTGACTTTCCATATCGCGGGTGAGGCCCAGCCTCTTTCTGCCTCGCGCCTGTGCCCGGAGTTTCCGGCGCTGGTGCAGCTTCGCTGACGGCCCGGATGATCGCCGTCATCGATACCGGGATTTGCAACCTCCGCAGCGTCACCAAGGCGCTGGAGGCCGTCGGCGCGTCCATCCGCGTGGTGCACACGCCAGAGGAAGTCGCGGGCATGAACGCCAGCGGCCTCGTGCTGCCAGGCGTGGGGGCGCTGCGCGACTGCGTGGCTTCGCTGCGGGCCTCACGGATCGATGGTGTCGTGCGCGATTGGATCAAGGCCGACAAGCCGTTCCTCGGCGTGTGCCTCGGGATGCAGGCGCTCTTCGAGCACTCGGAAGAGGGCAACATCTCGGGCCTCGGTATTTTCCCCGGCAAGGTCGTGCGCTTCCGTCGCCCGCCGGAGCTGAAGATTCCCCACATGGGGTGGAACAGCGTGAAGTTCTTGCAGGACCGCTCGCCGCTGGCGGCGGGGCTCGCGCAGGACGGCGAGACATTCTACTTCGTGCACAGTTTCCACTGCGAGCCGGCCGACCGCTCGCTCGTGCTGGCGGAGTGCGACTACGGCGGGGCGTTTTGCGCGGCCATCGGGCGCGGACGGGTGTTTGCGACGCAGTTTCACCCGGAGAAAAGCCAGGCCAAGGGCCTCCAGATCTACCGCAATTTCGCCGCGACGGCGGCCTGAGACGGCGGGGTGGCTTCACCGATTCTTATCGGGCGCGGCGCGCTGCGCTAATTCCGGCGTCATAGCGCAGAATCGTCGGCAACTTTACTTGGCAAGCGGCGTGGATTTAGCTTCGCTGCGGTTCGCATGCCCCAAACTGCGTCGCTCAAGCTGGACGATAAGGAAATTTCGCTGCCAATCATGGTCGGCACCGAAGGCGAGAAGGCCATCGACACGCGCAAGCTGCGCGCCGACACCGGCTACGTCTGCTATGACCAAGGCTACGGCAACACGGGCTCGTGCGAGAGCCAGATCACGTACCTCGACGGCGACAACGGCATCCTGCGCCACCGCGGCTACCCGATCGATCAGCTCGCGCAGTACAGCGACTTCGTCGAGACCGCCTACCTGATCATCTACGGCAACCTGCCCAACGCGACCCAGCGCAAGGAGTTCGGCCAGATGCTCCGGCAGAACGCGGTCGTCGAGACGCAGATGCAGAAGATCCTCGAGGGCTTCCCCAAGGACGCGTCCCCGATGGCGATGCTCTCCGCGATGGTCGCCGGCCTGCCCGCCTACTACCCGCACCTCGCGCACAATAATTTCGAGCAGGACCTCAAGACCTTCGACCTCGCCGCCGCCATCGCGATCTCGAAGATCCGCACGATCGTGGCGATGATCTATCGCTACCAGAAGGGCCTGCCCTTCATGTTCCCAAAGCAGGAACTGCCCTTCTGCGAAAACTTCCTGCACATGATGTTTTCGGAGCCGTACCAAGACTACACGGCGGCTCCCGAGGTGGCCAAGGCGCTCAACCTCGTGCTCCTCCTCCACGCCGATCACGAGCAGAACTGCTCCACCTCGACTGTACGCATGGTCGGCTCCAGCTCGGCCAATCTCTTCACCTCGATCTCCGCCGGCATCTCCGCGCTGTCCGGCCCGCTGCACGGTGGCGCCAACGTGGCCGTGATGCAGATGCTCCAGTCGATCCACGACGAAGGCGACGACGGCACGCGCTTCATCGCCGCGGCCAAGTCCGGCTCGAAGAGCAACCGCCTGATGGGATTCGGCCACGCGGTGTATCGCAATTTCGACCCGCGCGCCAAGATCATCGGCCAGGCCTGCGACGTGGTGCTCAAGCGCCTCGGCATCGACGACCCGCTCCTCGCCATCGCGAAGAACCTCGAGCAGGCCGCGCTGAAGGACGAGTACTTCCTCGCCCGCAAACTCTACCCGAACGTCGATTTCTACTCGGGCATCATCATGCGTGCCATCGGCATCCCGATGAACATGTTCACGACGATGTTCGCGATCGGCCGCTCCCCCGGCTACATCGCCAACTGGCGCGAGGTCGCGTCCAATCCGAAGGGCCGCATCTACCGTCCGCGCCAGATCTACGTCGGCGCGACCCAGCGCGACTATACGCCAATGGCGCAGCGGAGTTGAGGGCGGCTTCATTACTGTGGGAGGGGCTTTATGCCCCGACGTTAGGCTCGGTATCTTCTCGGAGTTAATATTCCCCCTCGCACTCAGCGGTGAGTGGGGACGCGGTGCCCCCCACCGCGTTCTTGGGTCCAACACGCGGCGAGGGCGCCGCGTCCCCATCAAGCCCCTGTCGGGCTATGGCGGTCTGGTAGCCACGAGCACCAGCGAGTGGACGACGACTCTATCTACGCGCGGGCGCTCGTAGCCATCCGCGGATTTCGCAGCGCAGTTGACTCAGGCAGCCGGTGCGGTCAGGCTCGTACTCATGCTCGACCGCACCAAACTTGTCTCGGATCGGGAAGAAGGGGCGCTCCAGCGCATGGAATTGCGCCGCGAGCTGCGCAAATCTGTCGCCTCCAAGCAGGATTATCTGAACGGCGGTTTTACTCTGCTGGCCGCGGTGTGGCCGGCGTACAACTTGGTTACGAGCGTCATGAATGACGCGTCCGCGGGCAGGATTCTCGTGGATGCGGGATTCATGGCGCTGACGCTGATGATCGCTTTTGTGCAGGTCGCGATCCTGCCGCTGCACCGCCGCCTCGATACGGTGGTGAAGCTGCTCGACGAAGAAGCCCGCGCGCAGCGCGACTAGGATTTTTTCTCGGTCGGTTTTGCGGCTTCGGCGTGGAAGATATCGTCCATCGTGAGGCCGGTGAGTTCGTGCAGGCCGCGGAAGAGGCGCCAGAAGACGATCATCGCGGCGGCCATGAAGGGCACGGAGATCACGAGCATGCTCACCCAGTGCATCTTGCCGAGCTCGGCGTTGAACTCGGGCGTGCCTGCGGGGCTGCGCAGGATGTAGCGGGCGAGGGCGAAGTTCATCGCGGCGCTCACGAGAAACGCGGCGGCGAGCCAGTAGCTCACCTTGGCGAGGAGCCGGTCAAAGGCCGGCCGCTGGCTGCGGGCGTCGAGCGCGGCCTCCACGCGCGGCACGTCGACGATCTGGTCGTTGAAAAAGATTTCGCGGATGATCGGCGTCTTCGAGCGCATCGAGGCGAGCACGCCGATGCCGATCATCGTCGGCACCGCGGCGTCCTTGATCGCGAAGCCGAGGCCGCCGACCTTGAGCAGGCCCATGCTGCCGGAGAGCAGCACGCTCGCGAAGCCGATCAGCGAAATGAAATTGGCGCGGCGGCGCTGCGCGAAATCGTAGAGGCCGTAGCCGAGCGGAAACGCGAGAGCGACGACGAGGCCCCACATCGGGCCGAGGGTTTTCTCGCTGCTGAACTTCGTCAGGATCAGCGTCGGGATCGCGATGTTGCAGACGAGGTTGACGAGGAGGTTTTCGCGCTTGGGCGCGGGCGTGGCCATCCGCCGAGGTAACGGGAGAGGCGGGCGAGCGAGAAGCGGAAAAAGCGGGCGGGCCGTTTTTCCTCATTTCCTGCGCGGCCAATTATGCCTACGCTGGGCGGTCCAATGATTCTTCTCGGCGTCAATATCGACCACTGCGCCACCATCCGGCAGGCCCGCTACCGCACCGCGGCCACGACGACCGGCGGCGCAGTCGAGCCCGATCCGGTCACGCTGGCGGTGCTGTCCGAACGCGCGGGCGCCGACGGCATCACGGTCCACCTGCGCGAGGACCGCCGCCACATCCAGGATCGCGATGTGTGGCGTCTAAGAGAATGCATCGGCACGCGTCTCAATCTGGAGATGGCCTGCACGCCCGAGATGACCGCCTTTGCCCTGAAGCTGAAACCGGACTCTGTGTGCCTCGTGCCGGAAAACCGCACCGAGGTCACGACCGAGGGCGGCCTCGACATCGTGGGCAACAAGAAGCGAGTGAAGAAGGTCATCGACGCCATGAACGCCGCGGGCATCAAGACCAGCCTCTTCATCGATCCCGATGAGGCGCAGATCGAGCTGTCCGCAAAGCTCGGTGCGCCTTGGGTCGAGCTGCACACCGGCGCGTACGCCAATGCCTACTTTGGCCCGAAGCGCGCGGCGGAGTTTGAGCGGCTGCGCGTCGGCGCGGAGTGCGCGCACGGCCTCGGCCTCACGGTCAACGCGGGCCACGGCATCAACTACGTGAACATCGCCGAGGTCCGCACGCTCCCGCACATGCACGAGCTCAACATCGGCCACAGCATCATCAGCCGCGCCGTCTTCACCGGCATCGAAGAAGCCGTCCGCGAAATGAAAACGCGGATGAACGACTGATGAGATCACCACGAAACACACGAAAGACACGAAATTCGGAATCCGACTTCGGTTTGGTTTCGTGAATTTCGTGTGTTTCGTGGTTATCCTATGAATATCCAACTTCCTCCCGGCGGCATTCTCATCGGTTTGGGTGCGGACCTCATCGAGGTGGACCGCATCCGTGGCGTGATCGACCGGCATGGCGACAAGTTTCTCGACCGCATCCTGACCGACGAGGAGAAGGCTTACTGCTCCACCATGAAGGCACCGCACAAGCACATCGCGGCGCGCTTCGCGGCGAAGGAAGCGGTGTCGAAATGTTTCAGCACCGGCATCGGCAAGGAGCTCGGCTGGAAATCGGTGTCGGTCTACCACGGCACGCGGCACGAGCCACTGGTGCGCCTCGATGAACAAGGCACGGCGCTGCTCGCGCACGTGGGCGGCACGCACATCCATCTCACGCTCTCGCACACCGAGAGCCACGCGCTCGCCGTTGCGGCGATCGTGCGCGCGACCTGATTCACCCATGGAAGACGACGAGCCGGAAGAGTACGAGGCGGAGGAAACACCTGCGCCGCCGGAAAAACCTTCCAAGACGCCGTCGTGGATCATGCTCGGTTTTGTGCTCGGGGCGGTCTTCGTGGCCGCGCTGCCGAAGCGCTCCACCGAGCCGCTGCCCGTGACTGTGCCGAGACCCATGCCGACACTGAGTGCGCCCGCGCCTCGCCGCCTGATGACCATCGAGGCGACGTTCGACGCTTGGGGGCAGTATGCGATCTGGGATCACGACCGCACGGAGTTCTCGCTCTGGAACGAGGAGACAAAGGGGTTCACCGATCACTACGAGGCGATCCGTATCGGCGAGCGACTCTTCTTCCGCTCCATCGAACGGCTGACGCGCCTGCCGCTCGAGCGCGACCTGAAGCCCGATTCACCGCTGCGCTTCACGGAGACGCAGGAGCGACGCACGGCGTTTTTGAATCAGGTGCAGGAGGAAAATGCCCGGGCGATGATTCGCGCAACGCGTGAGACGTTTGGTGCGCCGAAACCCGAGGTCGAGCCGGTGCCGGTACTGGTAGCGCCGCCGGTATTGCCTCAACCGGAGAAGCCGGTCGCTGACCCCACGAAACCAAAATGAACGCCGCCGCGAGTCACCCGGTGCTGAGCTGCGACGAGGCGCGTGCCCTCGAAGCGCGGCTCTTCGGCGGGGATGAGGCGAAGGAGTGGCCCGCGATGCAGCAGGCGGGCGCAGGGGTGGCGGCGGGCGTGCTGCGCGATTTTGCGGAGATCGGCGGGTTTCCCGCGGCAGGTCGGGTGCTTGTGCTCATCGGCAAAGGCCACAACGGCGGCGATGCGTTGATCGCGGCGCGGGTGGTGCTGGAGAAATTTCCCGCGGCACAGGCGGAGGTGATTTTCGTTTTTGGCGAGCGGGCGCTGAAGCCGCTCGTGGTGCGCGCGTGGCGGGAACTGAGTGCAGTAGGCGAGCGCGTGCGTGGGAGCGCGGGCCGCGGGCCCGCTTCGGAAGCAGGCGAGCCGCCGGCGCTCCTGGGGTACGACCTCTGCCTCGATGGAATTTTCGGATTTCAGTTTCGTCCGCCGGTCTCGCCGGAAGTCGCGGCGTTGCTGCAGCGAGTGAATGCGGCGTCGATTCGGCTGCGCGCGGCGGTCGATCTGCCGAGCGGTTTGAGCGAGTCGAGCGGTGCGGGCGATGCGATGTTTCGCGCCGATTTCACCTATGCGACGGGCATCGTGAAGCTGCCGGTGGTCAACGGCACGCACGCGGAGGCGGTTGGGCGGTTGCGGTATCTCGATCTTGGATTTTTCGACGGCGTCGAGAGCGAGGGCCGCTTGCGCGTGCTCACGCCACAGGTGCTTGCTCCGCTCGCGGCACTGCGCCGTGCCGAGTCGGACAAGCGCACGTATGGTCATGTGCTGATCGTGGCGGGGTCGCGTCACTATCCCGGCGCGGCGCTGATGGCGACACTCGCGGCCCTGCGCGCGGGCGCGGGACTGGTGACAAGCTTCGTGCCGGAGACATTGGTGCCGGCGTTTGCTGCGATGGCACCCGAGGCGATGTGGGTCGGCTGGCCGGAGACGCCCGGCGGGAGCCACGCGCTGGAGGGACAGCATTTACTGCGGGAAAAACTCGAGCGCGCCGACGCGATGGTGCTCGGGCCCGGACTGGGACGCGAGCCGGAGACGCTCGCGCTCGTGCGTGAGATCGTGAAGACCACGCCGGTACCGGTCGTGCTCGATGCCGATGCGCTCCAGCCCGACATCGCGCGGATCGGTACGACGCGTCGTATCCTCACGCCGCACATGGGTGAACTGCGCCGGGTGCTGGCGGGTGGGGATTTTTACGAGACGCCCGCGGGCCGCGAGGCGGTGGTAGTGGTGAAGGGACGATTGACCGCGGTCACGGCCGAAGGCGGACGGCGCGGTGAGTATAGTCCTTTCGGTGGGCCGGTGCTCGCGCGCGGCGGGAGTGGAGATTTATTGGCGGGAATTACGGGTGCGATGCTGGCGCTGACGCCGGAAGATCCGAAACTCGCCGCGACGCGCGCGGTGGTGTGGCACGGCATGGCGGCGGATGCGCTGGCGCGAGTGAACGGACAGACGGCGGTGCGGACGACGCAGCTGCTGGATTATTTGTCGGTGGTGCTGCGGGGTTGAGGTAGGCGAGCAGAGCGAAGCTTAGACACAGAGGGCACGGAGAGAGGGGAGAGGGCATGGAGAAGGCGAAGGTCGTTTTTGTGGGAGGGGCTTTATGCCCCGACGGTTTGGGGGAGTTGAAGTGCGCTCAGTGGGCGGATAGTTTGGGGTACGCGAGGCGGCCAGTTGGCGGAGGGAAGTCGGGGCGTAAAGCCCCTCCCACAGTGGACGAGCGAGCCAAACTGTAGCGGCGCTCTATGAGCGCCGAAGCGACTCGGAGGGTGTACCGACTCGATTCGGCGGTCATAGACCGCCGCTACAGGGATGCGTGTAGCCCGGCGTAAAACCCCTCCCACGGTAAGGTAGCTCTGGGGACGGGAAATTGAGGTCGAGGTGTCGACTATATTACTACGCAGAGGCGCGACATTTTTTATCGCGGTGCGACATAGCTTGGGCAGGGTGGCGGCATGTCCAGCGAGCTGAGTGAGCGCCAGGCGTTCCTGGTGCTGAATGCATTGCCGAATATTGGGCCGATCACGCTCAACCGGCTGCTCGTTGAATTGGGCGGCGATCCGCGGGCGGTGTTTGCGGTGGGGCCGCGGCGGCTGGAGTCGGTGCGGGGTGTCGGGCCGGTGATCAGCGCGACGATCACGAACTGGCGGCAGCACTTCGATGTGGTGCGCGAGGAGGGACGGATGGCGAAGAGCGGCGCGGACTTCATCACGACGCGCGATCCGGCGTATCCGAAGATGCTGAAGGAAATCCACGATCCACCCATCGGGCTGTATCGACGCGGTGGATACGATTTCGGCGATCCGGCGATCGCGATCATCGGCTCGCGGCGGACGACCCTCTACGGCCAGGCGACGGCGAAGAAACTTGCGGGCGAGCTGGCGCGGCGCGGCTTCTGCATCGTGAGCGGGCTCGCGCGTGGCATCGACACGGCGGCGCACGAGGGCGCGCTGGAGGTCGGCGGCAAGACAGCGGCGGTGCTCGGCACGGGCTGCGACATCATCTACCCGCCGGAGAATCTCGATCTCTACCGCCGCATCGAGGAGCACGGCGCGATCTTGTCGGAGTTTCCCTTTGGGCGGCGGGCGGACCGGCAGTCGTTTGCGATGCGCAACCGTATCGTGTCGGGCATCAGCACGGCGGTGATCGTGATCGAGAGCGACGTCGACGGCGGGGCAATGATCACGGCGAAATTCGCGGGCGAGCAGGGGCGGCAGCTCTTCGCGGTGCCGGGGCGCATCGACCAGAATACGAGCGCAGGCTGTCACCAGCTGATCCGCGATGGGGCGACGCTGCTGACGAGCGTCGAGGATGTGCTCTCGGAGCTGAACTACCTTGAAGGCCTCGGGCCGCTCGCGGCGGTGCCGAATGTCGATCTCGGCGCGACGCTCTCGGGCGACGAGGCGACGGTGTATGAGTCTTTGCGCGGCGGCACGCTCGCGGCGCCGGATATGATCGCGGCGCAGACGGGGCTAGGCGCGGGGCAGGTGGCGGCGACGCTGATGCTGCTGGAGATCAAACGCCTCGTGGTGAAACGGGCGGATGGGACGTTCGAGGCGAGGACTTAATTTTGGCCACAGATTACACCGATGGGCACGGATGGCTGACGCATCGATCGGTGCCCATCGGTGTAATCTGTGGCGGATTGTTTCTGCGGAGCGCAACCGGCGCGTTAGGGATAACGCGCCCTACCTCGGAGGTTTTCTCTGTGTTCTCTTCACCCCTCTCCGTGCCCTCTGTGTCCCAAGTCTTCTTCGCTCGTCTCACTCGTACCGCAGGGCCTCGATGGGGTTTACTTTGGTGGCGCGGCGGGCGGGGATGTAGCAGGCGAAGAAGCCGATGAGCATGATCAGCAGGAAGACGCCGCCGAGCGTGAGCGGGTCGTCGGGGGAGACGTGCCAGAGCTCGTTGGTGAGCGTCAGCACGCGGGCCAGGATGAGGCTGACGAGCAGGCCGATCATCGCGCCGAGGAGCACGAGGCCGAGGCCCATGCGGAGGACGAGCTGCAGGATGTTGTTGGGCGTGGCGCCGAGGGCGAGGCGGATGCCGAGCTCGTGCGTCTGGCGCGAGACGGTGTAGGCGACCACGCTGTAGATGCCGAGCGTGACGAGCACGAGGCCGACGGCGGCAAACACGCCGAGCACGAGCAGGCTGAAACGCGGCGAGGCGAAGCGGTACATCGAGAGGAAGTTGCCGAGCGTATCGAGATCGGTGACGGCGACGGAGCGGTCCTGCGCCCAGATTTCGCGGCGGAGCGGATTGGCGAGCACCGTGGGATTGCCGGTCGCACGCACGAGCACGCAGCGGTCGAAGACGCCGGTGACGGTGTGCGGAATCAGCGCCTCGGGCATGATGTCCTCCGAGGGGCCGCGGTTGCGGATGTCGGACGTGACGCCGACGATCTCGAACGTCTGCGAGGGCTCGGGTGGCGTGGTGCTATTGGGGACAGGGTCGGGGCGCAGCTCCTTGAATTTCACGAGTCGGCCGACCGGATCTTCCGTGCCGAAGTAGCGCTTCACGAACTCCTGGTTGACGACGATAACCTTGCGCGCACTGACGACGTCGACCTCCTGCAACCAGCGGCCGCGGATGAGGTGCGTGTCGACGACGCGGTTGTAGTTTTCGTCGCAGAGCGAAATCAGCGCGTTCCAGCGGTCGGTGTGCGTTTTTCCCGGGACTTCGACATCGATGCGCGGGCCGCCGAAGCCGGGGTACGTGCTCACGGTGGTGACGGCGGTGACGCCGGGCATCGCGCGGATGCGCGGGAGGAGCTGGTTGAAATAGCGCTGTTTTTGCTCCGCGGTGCCGTAGCGGTTGTCGGGCAGCGGCAGACGCGCGATGAGCAGCTGGTTGGCGTCGAAACCGAGATCGACGGTCGTGAGCATCATGAAGCTCCGCATGAGCAGCCCTGCGCCGGTGAGCAGCATGAGGGACAACGTGACCTCGAGCACGACGAGCGTGTTGCGCAGCTTGCCGCGGCGGAAGCCGCCGCTGGAGCCCTTCCCGGCGTCCTTGAGCGGCTCGACGAGATTCTTCTTCGCGGCCTGCAGCGCGGGCACGAGGCCGAAGGCGATCGAGGTCAGCATCGCGACTCCGAGGCTGAAAACGAGCACGGGGCCGTTGAGCGAGATCACGGCCTCGTTGGGGATGGAGCCGTTTGGGATGTAGGCGACGAGGACCTTGATGCCGACGTAGGCGAAGGCGGTGCCGACGATCGCGCCGAGCACGGCGAGCACGAGGCTCTCGATGAGGAGTTGGCGGATGAGCCGGCCGCGGCCCGCTCCGAGCGAGGAGCGGATCGCCATCTCGCGTTCGCGCGTGGTGGCGCGGGCGAGGAGCATGTTGGCGACGTTGGTGCAGGCGATGAAGAGTAGCAGCGCGACCGCGACGCCGAGGGTAGTGAGCGTCTTGCGAAACGGCCCAACGACATTGTCGACCCAGCTCACGATCTTCACGCGGAACTTGCCCTTGTCGGGATATTCATCGGGGAAGAGCTTCGCGATACCGGGCGCGATCACGCTGATGTCGGCCTCGGCCTGCTCGAGCGTGACGCCCGGTTTCAGGCGCGCCTGGAACATGAAGTACGTGTTCTTCAGCTTATCGTCGGCGCGGTCGAGGATGACGGGCTTGTAGACGTCACCGTTAAGCTTGGTGAAACGCTTCGGCATGATGCCGACGAGCGAGGTCGGGACGCCGTTGATGACGTAGCTCTTGCCGATGATGGAGGGATCGGAGCCGAAGCCCTTCGTCCACATCTTGAAACCCATCACGAAGACGGGCGGCGCGGTGGGCTTCGCGTCCTCGGGCGTGAGCCAGCGTCCGAAGAGCGGCTGCACGCCGAGAAACGTGAACATGTTCTCCGACACCATCGCCATGTCGTAGTGCTCGGTACCCTCGGGCGTGGTGAGCAGAGCCTCGTCGCCGCCGGTAGCGATGACCTCGGAGAAGACGTGGTTCTGCTCCTTGTACTCGAGAAAATCGGCCGTCTTGAAATAGCTGCGCCCGCGATTCTCCGGGTGATCCGCTTGCCGGATCTGGATGGCGACCACGCGATCGGCGCCGACGTAGGGGAACGGGTCGATCAGGACGTTGTAGATGACGCTGTACATCGTCGTGGTCGCGCCGATGCCGAGGGCGAGGGTGAGCACCGCGAGCGCGGCAAAGCCCGGGGAATTGCGCAGTCCGCGCAATGCGTAGCGGAGGTCCTGCCAGAGAGAATCCATGCGGGGGTGAGAAGAATACCCGGGCGACAGTGGAAAGTTACACCCAATCGCGCGGCGGGCGATGTTTTAGCGACGGATGACTCGGGGAGGGGGATAGAGCGCTTATCAGGATGGCCGCAAAAAGGCGCAAGAAACGGAGGCCTTTGCGCCTTTGCGGCAAACTACCAAGAGCAAAAGCTAGCGGAGCACGTGCGCTTTTTCCTCGGTGTCGGTCGGGTGACGGGTTTATGACACAAGCAAATGACGAAACGATTTGTTGCCCTGTTCCTGTCCGTGGCGGCGCTGCTGCCCGCGGCCGATGTGGCGAAGCACACGATCACGCACCAGGATCTCTGGTTGATGAAGCGGGTGGGTGCGCCGGTGCCGAGCCCGGATGGCAAGTGGGCGGTGTTTTCCGTGACGCAGCCGGCGTACGATGCGAAGGAGCAGACGGCGGACCTCTGGCTCGTGCCGACCGACGGCAGCGCGCCCGCCCGCCAGCTCACGCAGACCAAGACCCCCGAGAGCGGCCCCGCTTGGAGCCCGGACGGCAAGCTCCTCGCCTTCTCCGCGAAGCGCGACAGCGACGAGGCCGCGCAGATCTACGTGTTGAGCCTCGGGGGCGGCGAGGCCGAGCGCCTCACGAATCTCACCCTCGGCGCGCGCCAGCCGAAGTGGAGCCCCGACGGCAAACAGCTCCTCTTCGTGAGCGACACGTTTCCCGGCTGCGCCGACGAAGAGGCCAACAAGAAGGCCGCGAAGGAGCGCAAGGACCGCAAGTACAACGCCCGCGCCTACGAGACCTTCCCTATCCGCTACTGGGATCACTGGCTCGACGACAAGCAGGCGCACCTCTTCGTGCAGGACGCGAAGGCCGGCGCGACCGCGCGCGATCTCTTCGCGGGGACCAAGCTCGCGGCGTCGCTTAACTTCGGCGCGCAGAACACCGACGAAGGCCAGACCATCGAGGCCGAGTGGATGCCCGACGGCAGCGGCGTGGTCTTCACCGCGGCGGTCAACCGCACCGAGGCCGCGCGCGCGCCGGTGCGCACGCAGCTCTTCTCCATGCTCCTCTCGGGCGGCGAGCCGACGGCGCTCACCAACGACCAGCGCAGCTACGGCCAGCTCCACTTCTCGGCCGACGGCAAGACGCTCCTCTGCACCAGCACAGACGAGCCGCTCGACAAAGTCTACGCGCTCACGCGACTCGCGACGTTTCCATGGCCGTTTGACGCGGCGAAGCGCAACGTGATCAGTGCGGCGCTCGACCGCGCGGTCGGCCGCTACGCGTTGCCGGAGGGCAGCGACCGCGTGTGGTTCACCGCGGAAGACACGGGCATGGAGCGACTCTACTCCGTGGCGCTGACGGGCGGTGAGGTGAAGGAAGCGAAAGTCGCCGACACCGGCTGCATCACGGGCCTCGCGGCGGGCGGCAAGACGCTCGTCGGCGAATGGGACGCGGTGACGAGCCCGCCCGAAGTCATCTCGCTCGGCACCGACGGCTCGGCGCTGAAGAAGCTCACGAGCTTCAACACCGACAAGGCCGCCACGCTCGACCTCGCGCCGGTGGAGCACTTCACGTTCAAGAGTCGCGGCGGAAAGCAGATCCACTCGATGATCGTGCGCCCGCCGAACTTTGATCCGGCGAAAAAGTGCCCGCTCTTCGTCGTGATCCACGGCGGCGCGGCCAACATGTGGCGCGACCAGTGGGTGCTGCGGTGGAACTACCACCTGCTCGCGTCACCCGGCTACGCGCTCCTCCTCACCGACTATACCGGCTCGACCGGCTACGGCGAAAAATTCTCGCAGGAAATCCAGCTCGACCCGCTCAAGGGCCCGGCCGACGAGATCAACGAGGCGGCGGACGAGGCGTTGAAGCGCTACCCGTTTCTCGATGCGAAGCGTCAGGCCGCGGGCGGCGCGAGCTATGGCGGGCATCTGGCCAACTGGCTCGAGGCCACGACCACGCGCTACAAGTGCCTCTTGTCGCACGCCGGCGAGGCCGACCTCATCATGCAGTGGGGCACGAGCGACGGCATCTACGGCCGCGAGGTCAACAGCGGCTCGCCGATCTGGGGCGACAGCAAAGTCTGGCGCGACCAGAGTCCGGTGATGCAGGCCGGCAACGCCGCGAAAGGCACAGGCTTCAAGACGCCGATCCTCATCACGGTGGGCGAAATGGATTTCCGCGTGCCGATGAACAACGCGATGATGTTCTTCGCCCTGCAGCAGCGCCTGCAGGTGCCGAGCAAGCTGATCGTCTTCCCCGAGGAGAACCACTGGATCCTCAAGGGCGAGGACAGCAAATACTGGTTCGGCGAAGTCCACGCCTGGCTGGCGAAGTGGCTGAAGTAAACGCGCCTAAGCCAAGACAGTTTTTAGCCACAGATTACACAGATGGGCACGGATGGCTGGCGCCTTGATCTGTGCCTATCTGTGTAATCTGTGGCTAAGGCTTTTCTATTTTTGCAGACTTAGCGCGATGCAGCCAGCGACGGCGACGATGCCGCCGATCAGAGAGCGCTTGGAGGGGCGGTCGCCTTCGAACCAGAAGGCAAACGGCACGGCGATCAGCGGGGCGGTCGCGGCGATGGGGAGGACGATGCCGCTCGGGGTCGTCGCGAGCGCCCACTGGTAGCAACCGACGCCGAGGATCGGGCCGGCGAAGCCGTTGGCGAGGGTCCAGAGGAGGGCGTTTTTGCGGGTCGGTTGAGTCTCGGGCTTCGGCAGGCGTTTGAGCGCGCGCAGGGTAAGGAACCAGAGCGACGTGAAGACCAGCCCGGCGAGGATGCGGTGGTAGGCGGCGTTGAGGCCAAAGGTGGCGTTGTGCGCGGACTCGCCGGCGGCGGTGGCGACCATGATGCCCTTGCGGCTCACGAGCGCGCCGAAGCCTTGGCCGGCGGCGGCGACGAGGCCGAAGATGAAACCGACCGGCCGCACGCGGACCTTGGGCGGGCTGGACTTGCTCGGCATCAGCGCGAGTGCGACGCCCGCGAGGATCAGCGCGCCGTACGCGATCTGCGCACCGGTGAGCGCGGTGCCGAGCCAGAGCCATTCGCCGAGCGCCGCGATGGGCGCGGCGAGGCATTGCGTCATGAGCACGGTGAGGCGCGATCCGAGCAGCGGCAGCGCGCCGTACACCCCGAGGTCGCCGATGCCCATGCCGATGAGGCCGCTCAGGAAAAACCACCCCACGCTCGCGCTCGCGAAGCCGTGCCCGAGCGTGTGCGCAAACGCCCCCAGCACCACCGCCGCCACGAAGAGCCGGCCGAGGTTGGCCTTCATCGCGCCTGACGCGCGCACGCTATGGCTCGCGCAGGTGGCATTGAGCGCGAAAAACGTGGCGGCGAGCAGCGAGGCGAGCATGGCTAATCTATTGCCCGCGAAAGTTGTTATGGGCGCAAGACCCCTGCAGTTGGGCGGGCGGTACAGCGGCAGATGAGTTTATTTAAGATTATGATAGATAATGGTTAAGCGCTTGGTCAAAGGCTGGCCCGTCTCGGGCTCTGCCGCGCCGATTTAACCGATTTTGGCTTTGTCGCCGGGGGGCGGGATGGGCATCCTCGACCCCTACAAATGAAAGCCAAACGCCAGACGAAGCGCCCCGAGGATCTCAACGCTGCGCTCGCGGCGAAGAAGGGGCCCGTCTCCCAATTCATCGCGCACAACTACCGTCACTTCAATGCCGCCGCGTTGATCGATGCCGCCAAGGGCTACGAGGCGCACCTCGCCGCCGGCGGCAAGATGCTCGTGACGCTCGCGGGCGCGATGTCCACCGCCGAGCTCGGCCTCACGCTCGCCGAGATGATCCGGCAGGACAAGGTTCACGCGATCGTCTGCACCGGCGCTAATCTTGAGGAAGATATCTTCAACCTCGTCGCGCACGATTACTACGAGCGCGTGCCGCACTACCGCCACCTCAGCTCGGCCGACGAGGAGACGCTGCTCTCGCGCCACATGAACCGCGTGACCGACACCTGCATCCCCGAGATGGAGGCCATGCGCCGCATCGAGTCGGTCGTGCTGGAGGAGTGGGTGGCGGCGGACCGCGCGGGCGAGCGCTATTTCCCGCACGAGTTCATGTACAAAATCCTGCGCAGCGGGAAGCTCGCGAAGAGCTACCAGATCGACCCGAAGAACTCGTGGATGATCGCCGCGTGCGAGAAGAACCTGCCCATCATCGTCCCCGGCTGGGAAGACGCCACGCTGGGCAACATGTACGCGGGCCATGTGATCAGCGGCGACGTCAAGAACGTCCACACCGTCCGCACCGGCATCGAGTACATGACGTGGCTCGCCGAGTACTACACGAAGACCGCGAAGAAGCTGAAAAACGGCGAGGGCTCCATCGGCTTTTTCCAGATCGGCGGCGGCATCGCGGGCGATTTCCCGATCTGCGTCGTGCCGATGCTGCATCAGGACCTCCAGCGCACCGGCGTGCCGCTGTGGGGCTACTTCGCGCAGATCAGCGACTCGACCACCAGCTACGGCAGCTACTCCGGCGCCGTGCCCAACGAGAAGATCACCTGGGGCAAACTCGGCGCGAAGACGCCAAAGTACATCGTCGAAAGCGACGCGACGATCGTGGCGCCGTTGATCTTTGCTTGGGTGCTGGGGCAGTGAAATTGAAGTGAGATTGGGGAAACCACGAAACACACGAAAGGCACGAAAAGGGTAGGGCGGACTATCCCTAGTCCGCCGCTGCGACTCGGCGTGCGGGTGGGCAGAGCACAAACGGCGCGGCGCGGAAAACGCGCCCTACCTTCCGATCCTTTCGGCCACAGATTACACAGATGGGCACGGATGGCTGACGCCTTTATCTGTGCCCATCTGTGTAATCTGTGGCTAAATCTTCCGATCTAGTGCGTCGCCAGCTTGAGCAGCGCGGCGGCGGTGATTTTTGCGGTGAGGGCGGGGGCGGTAGAGCGGGAGCCGTGGGCGGAGACGATGGCGCCGTCGATCAGGAGGGCGAGGGCGGTGGCGAGCGCGGCGGGATCGCGTGCGCCGGCGGCGGCGCAGAGGTCGCGGAGGGCGGCCTGCACAGCGAGCTTGTGACGCCAAGCGGCCTGATGGATCGGATGGTCGGCCTCGGGGTATTCGCTCAGCGCGCGGATGAAGGCGCAGCCTTTGAAATCCTCGCTCGCGAACCACTCCTCCAGCCAGTCGAAGACGGCGAGGAGGCGCTTCGCGGGCGAGCGGCCGGCGGCGGCGACCTTGGCGGCGATGGCGGCGCGAAACTCCTGATCGCGCGACTCCAGCAGCGCGACGATCAGAGCCTCCTTCGAGGGGAAGTGGTTGTACAGCGTCATCTTCGCGACGCCGGCCTCCGCGAGCAGCGTGTCGATGCCCACCGCGCGGTAGCCATCGCGGTAAAACAGCCGCCATGCGGTCGCCATCAGGTGATCGCGTTTGGGAGAGGAGGCGGCGGATTCGGACACAGCCGAAAGCTGATGGGCACATAGGCGTGGCGCAAGAGAATAGACAGACCTGTCTATTTTACGCTTGCGTGGAAATAGACAAGTCTGTCTAGTGGCGGTGTTCTCATGAAAATCGCCATTATCATCCTGTCCGATCCCAAGTCCGGTTCTGAGGAATCCCTCGGCCGCGTTTTCAACGGTCTCGCCGTCGCGCACGCTGCGCTGCAGGCAGGCGACGAAGTGGAGGTCGTCTTCAACGGCGCGGGCGCTCGCTGGCCCGCCGAACTCACCAAGCTCTCGCATCCCGCCAATGGCCTCTACACCGCCGTGCTCCCAGCGGTGAAAGGCGTCTCGTGCGCGTGCGCCACGGTGTTTGGCGCCAAGGCCGACGTGCAGGCGTGTGGTCTGCCGCTCTTGGCCGACAAGCCGCTGGCAGGCACGCCGGGTCTCTCCGATATCCGCGGCTATCTCGCGGGTGGCTGGCAGACGCTGGTGTTCTAAGAGCCCATCGCTGATTGCATCCGCCTTTTCCCATGAGCGCCGATTTTCTTCGTCTCGCGGTCACGCCCGCCGTCGCGCGGGCGCAGGCCCAGTACTATGGACGCTCGATGCCCGTGGAGGCGGAGGCGAACGTGACGCCCGCAGCGGTGGAGCTTGGCGAGGATGAACGCGCCTTCATCGCAGCGCGTGACAGCTTCTATCTCTCGACCGTGACCGAGCATGGCTGGCCGTACATCCAGCACCGCGGCGGCGCGCCGGGATTTCTTCGCGTGGTGGGACCGAGCACGCTCGCGTTTGCCGACTACTCCGGCAACCGCCAGATGCTCTCGACCGGCAACCTCGCGGCCAACGCACGCGTCGCGCTCTTCCTCATGGATTACCCGCGTCGCACGCGCCTGAAACTGCTCGGGCATGCCGAAGTGGTCGACGCGCGCGGCCATGCCGAACTCATCGCGCAGCTGGCCGACCCTGCCGCGCGGCGTGTGGTGGAGCGCGTGATCACGATCGAGGTCGTGGCCTTCGACTGGAATTGCCCGAAGTACATCACCCCGCGCTACACCGCGGAGGAAATCGCCGAGGCGACGGTGCCACTGCGTAACCGGATCGCGGAACTCGAGGCGCGGGTGAAGGAGCTATCGCGCTGAGTGAGACGGAGCGGTGAAGGCGAAACCACGAAACACACGAAAGGCACGAAAAGGTAGGGCGGACTATCCCTAGTCCGCCGCTTGGACGCTGAAAACTTTGGGCCACAGATTACACGGATGGGCACGGATAGCTGATGCTTTGATCGGTGCCCATCGGTGTAATCTGTGGTGAGATTTTCCGGCGGAGCACAACCGGCGCGTTAGGGATAACGCGCCCTACCATCTGACCCTCTTTACTCCCGGGAGAACCCGGATGAGTGCGGATGGGAAACCGCCTATGCGCGAAGGAGTAAAATGGGGTCACGCACTCTGCAACCGGAGGCGGGGGCGCTGGGTCGATGGGCGCATGAACCTCCTCTTAGTTCTCCTGATTTGTCTCCTGTTGTTCGGTGGCGGCGGCTTTTACATCGGTGGTCCCGTCTACGGCGGGAGCGCGGTGGGCCTCATCTTGCTGATCTGCCTCATCCTCGCTCTCTCTGGCAGTTTCCGTCGGCGCTGATCACTTCACACCCACGGCTGGGCACTGGCTCTTTTTAACGCAAAGGCCGCAAAGGCTCGCGAAGAACCGAGCGTTCTTCGTTACCTTCGCGGCCTTCTGTGCAACGGTTTGGCCTCAATGTGAGCGAACGCACGAGACAAGAAACCCGCGGCCACTATCTGCTTTCACTCTTCGCGTCGCTGCGACCCTCGCGTGATTGCTGCGCACGCGATCCCTCCTGCTTTTCCTCCGTTTCCTCCTGTAAAATAAACAATCAGACTTTACTTCCCGGCCGTGGCTCCCTTTGCGGGCGCGGTTAGTGAGTGCAGGTATTCTTCAAGATTCGTGTAGCCGTTTTTGGCTAGCGCAGTCGCGTCGGTGGCGCTCTTCGGGTCGAGCTTGTGTGCGGTTTCCCACGTGTCGGGAATACCGTCGTGGTCGGTGTCGACGGGAGTGGCGCCGCCTTTGATCTCGGGCTGGCCGCCGGCGAGGGCTTCGCCTTTGGGGTCAGTGTGGGGGAGGGTGTGGCCGCTTTTGCCGAGGGAGCGGAGCTCGGCGATGAGGCGGCGGTCGACGGCGTCGCGGTTGAGCGAGCAGCCGGTGCCAGCGGCGACTTTTTCGTAGGCGGCGAGCGCGGAGTCGACGGTGACGGCGATGGCGGGGTGCATCGTCGCGGTCGGCACGTAGGTGGGGAGCGTGTAGGTCTTCTCGTCGGCGCGGTGAAAATCCTCGTTGAGCGCGAGCTGGGCGTTAAGCGTGCCGTCGCGGTCGAGGTCGGTGAAGTTGCCCGACTGGTACACGTGGTCGGTCGCGAGAAACTGGCCGGCGAAGCGGTCATTGGACGAGGGGCCGGCGATGAAGAGATTGTTGATCACGTCGAGGCTGTGGTCGCCGGCGGAGTGGCCGCCGCAGAGGCCGGTCTCGCCCCAGTTGTAGACGACGTTGTTGATGTACTGGATGGTGCCCTTGACCTTCGGGTTGCGGCTCTCGTTGCTCATCCAGAGATTGTGCGAGAGCGTGATGTTTGTGACCGAGTCGATGAGCGCGCCAAAGCTCTGCGGGTGGATCGCCTCGGCGATGAGACAGTACTGGATCGTGATGTCGTGGCTCTCGACCGTGATGCCGAGGTCGTCCCAGCGGCCCCACTCCATTGAGCAGTGGTCGACGATGATGTTGGAGCTTTTGTCCATCCCGAGGGACTTGCGCCCGCGGTCGCTCGCGATGCCGCCGCGAAACCGGAGATAGCGCAGGATGATATTGGACTGCCCGCCGAGCGACACGCCAGCACCGTAGCAACAAATCCCCTCACCCGGCGCCGTCTCGCCCGCGATCGTGAGATCGCTGCTGAGCGTGAGATTGCTCTTCAACGCCACGATCCCGCCGACATCGAAAACGACGATGCGATGCGGCTGACTCACCGCCTCGCGCAACGACCCCGCCCCCGCATCCGCCAGCGTGGTCACATGCACCACCGCCCCACCACGCCCACCCGTGGCGAGCGCTCCGAAACCCTCCGCACCGGGGAACGCGACGAGCGACGCAGGCTCGGCGGCGAAGGCGCGAGCAGCCACGAGAAACGATCCGAGCAGAACAAGAAGGCGAGAGGGCATCGCCTAACTAGACGCAGCGGCGGGGCGCAGGGTGCGGACCTTGAAATACTGAGAATGCCGACAATGCCTCCCTAGCAAAGCACCACGCAGGCTAAATGCGCTTGTTCAAGCTTGGCGCATAATCGCAAGGGTTAGAAAAATTTGGTAACGACGAGAGGGATGAACATCTCACCAGCAGTCGACATTTCGGGTTCGCGTGGGAGTTCAGCTTCAATGACAGGAACTGTCGGCGGATTTACTCCATTCTGATAGTAGAATGGGGCACGCTTAAAGCTATCGACGATATCTCGCTGTACGGAAGAAGGCTGAGTGTTCAGCAATTGATGTAGTCTTTCTCGGTCGAAATCGAACGTGAACGCAAGGGGGACTTCAGCTAGATTAGTTGTGACGACTGTCACGCAAAAATCATTTTCGGTGCGCATTGCGATGAGCGACAGTGGGACCTTGGGAAAATAGATTTTTTTGGCGACTGGCCAATCCATCGCAACGATGAGATATGTTCCGCCGTCTAGGCTATACTCCAAACTCTCGCTCTGACGGATTGTGCGTGGATTGAGTTTCTGGGTGAGATCCAGTGTGCTTGCATCGGAGAGCGTAGCTAGGTTGTAGACGTGTTTTGGCGCAACGGAATCGATGTGGAAGAGCGAAAGCTGGTGCCCGTTGCAAAGGCCGAATTTTCGCACGCGGATTTCCGAGTGGATTGCATAAGAGTAGGTTTGCGCAACGTGATCCCCTCGCGTGATTTCCTCGGAGGGTTTTTTCGCATCGAGGACGAATGCTGGCTTGCCATCGACCTCGAGTAAGTAATCCGGGACCACTGTAAGCTTTCGCTTTGTGGTTCCGAACAAAACGTAAGGATGGGCCAAGGGGCGACTGCGCACGATCTTCGCAGCGCCGTTGGCGGTGTAGCCCAGTGAACGAAGAAGCGGGGCTATGATTTCTTCACGAACCGAGTCTTCTTTAAAAGCCGGATCATTGACCGCTTGGAAATCAAATTTACCGAACGCCAGTTCCTTCCAGTTTGGATTAGGGGTAGTCACATGTCGTAATCTGTTGTGGGATTTCTGCTTGGGACTATGAAGTCACGATAGGTTTATTCACGGGTTGGAGTTGGTATATTCTACAGCCGTATCTTGTGACTCCAAATTCCGCGTATACGAGCCTCCCAACCTCTTTGAATTGCCCAGATTGGAGATCGAGATTTTTGATCGCGCTAAGTACTCCAAAAATGCACAGAAAAGCGCGACGTCCTGTGCCATTCGCAATGAAGCTGGAGAGTTTTAGGACATCATTTGCGATTTCGAGGGCCGGCTCGCGTGCCCACTTTACTTCAATCGCAAAGTGCAATCCGTGCCCATTTACCTCGAAATCCATCTTCTTGGCTTCACCCCTCTGTGCTCTTGGTAGCCCGGTGTTGTTCGACTCGCAGATCGTGGTGTAGCCGCGTGCTGTGAGTACCCGTAGCATCGGCTCATAGAGCACGTATTCGCTGAAAGCTTCGTTCATCTCGCACGCAGCTAAGTAGCTCACGTAGCCAGCCAGGCCGCGTTGAATGCGATAAAGAACGTTTTCGGGTTCAGGGCGCGGTGGTTTTCTAGACATGGCACCTAGAGTGCTAGATATATTCAGTGCACTTGTCCCGCCTGGATTGAAGTTACTTTTCGACTGTAATCATATGCTTTGATTTCACGGCGGTGACATCGTCATCGGCTTGATCGAGCCGTCGGCTTCATAGGTGAGGGGCTCCAGGCACACGCGGCGCTCCCATGAGCTGGGGCCGGCGACGTGGTAGAAGAGGTAGGAGCGGCCTTTGAACTCCACGATCGAGCCGTGGATATTTTCGGAGTGATTGTCGAGGATCGGGCCCTTGAGGACAAAGGGACCGAAGGGACTCGTGGCCGTGCTGTAGAGCATCACGCTGGCGAGGCTGCCCTTGACCCGCGGGCGAGTGGGATAGCTGGCGTAGTAGAGGCCCTTGTGCTTGTGGACCCAGACGCCCTCGTAGAAGGAGGGCATTTCGACGGGGACGAGCGGGCCGTCGCGCGTGATCATGTCGGGCTTGAGCTTCACCACGCCGACTTGGCGTCCGCCGCCGACGTAGAGGTAGGCCTGACCGTCGTCGTCGATGAAGACGTTGGGATCGATCATGAAGCGAATGCCGGCCTCGCCTTTTTTCACGAGCGGCTCGCCGAGGGCGTCCTTGAAGGGGCCGGAGGGGGAATCGGACACGGCGACGCCGATCTGCTCGCCGGCGGGAAAGTAGAAATAGAATTTCCCGTTTCGCGCGATGCAGTCGGGGGCCCACGCCTCCTCCTTCGCCCAGGAAATGTCCTTCAGGCTGAAGGCGACGCCGTGGTCGGTCCACGTCTTCAGGTCTTTCGAGGAGAACACATGCCAGTCGACCATCTGCTTCCAGTTGCGCGCGCCGGGCGCGTCGTGGGAGGGGTAGAGGTAGAGCGTCCCATCGAAGACCCGTGCGGAAGGGTCGGCGTAGAAATCGGGGAGGATGGGCTTCTGCGCGAGGGCGGAGGAAGCGCCGGCCAGCAGGGCGGACAGGGCGAGGATGCGAGGCAACAAGGCGGGGAGGAGTCTGGCCGGTCTCATGGGGTGGCTCGATCACGCGTGGTCCGGGGCGGTGGAGGAAATTTTTCCGCAATACAGTCCATGGAGTCAATGGAGCGCTAGGTGGATTGGGGCGCTTCGGGTAGAGTGGAGGGTGTGGCGGCGGTTGGTTCTTTGAAAGGAGCGTGATGGGGAAATTTTTGCCCACGAAACACACGAAAGGACACGAAATGGAGGAAGTGGATTGGGTGAGGATTTTGGGTAACCGCGAATGGACGCGAATAAACGCGAATGGGGAGGGCGGCAGGAAGGCGAAGTCTCCTCTATTTCCCGGCTATTCTCGGGTAGTCTCGGGTGTTGGCGCGTGCGTGCGCGATTGAGACCGGGTTTTACACGAAGGGTGCAAAGGCAACGAAGAGTACTCGTTTTTTCGCGAGGTTGGCGGCCTTCTATTGAAAGGGTAATCCCGCTTTGTCCCGGCTATTCTCGGGTAAAATCGGGTGTGACCACGAAACACACGAAGGACCACGAAATCAATTCGAGGAGAATCGCGGATGAACTCGGAGACGTGCGGGTTGTAGGCTGGATTGCTCATGTCAGAGGGCTTGCGGTGGCGAGGGCGGGGCGGGCACGCTGCGGGAAACATGGACGAATTGTTGAGTCTCTATCGTGTGGTCACGGGAGCGGGCGTGGGTGAAAGCGTGAGCTTGCCGACCTTGGCGGGGCGGTCGGAATTGCCGCTACGGCCGATGGCGGAGGTGCAGGGGGGCGATGCGCCGCACGATAAGTCGCGGCCGGTGATTTGCCGCGGGTTCAACTCGCTGCCGGAAGATCCGAAGCTGTTTGAGGAGTTGCTGCGGGCGGAGCCGGGAGTTTTCGGCTACTCGCGGTCGGCGGTGGAGAACGAAGACGACGGCGGCTCGATCGTCATCAAGGGCGCGGAGGCTTGGGCGCAATTTCAAGCGCGGGCGCTGAAGATCAACATCCTGGACAGCGGCTGCTGGGCGACAGAGCGGCTGCTCGCGGACTGGCGCGCGGCGGCGTGGCCGCGGCCGAAGTTCGTCTGCTGGGTGCTCACGGTGGCGCCGAAGCTCACGTATTTCCACATCGATACGTTTTATGGCGGGTGCTTCATGCACCTCTGCTCCGGGCGGAAGACGTGGCTCTTCATCCCGCCGGATGCGATGGCGACGATCGAGCAGCGGCACGGCTTCAAGACGGTGAACGTCCTCCCGCTCGCCGACCTATTGAAACTCGATGACGGTTTTCTCTGGGGCAAAATCCTGATCGGTGAACTGCGCGCGGGCGACCTGCTCTACTTCCCCGATGGCTGGGCGCACTACGTGCGCACGACGGAGGACTGCACGGGCTATGGCGGGTATTTCGGGTCGGCGCCGGCGTCGCCGCTGAAGTGAGGGAGGCGGTGCGCGGTGCTAGCGCAGGCGCGAGGCTAGGCAGAGCGGATTGGCGGATTTTCGTGTAGTTGAATTTCAACTACACGAGCGCGGTGGCGGGAGACTTGAGAGTTGGACGCGTTGGCGTTTACGCGCGGCTGCGGCTCGGTGGGTGGGTGAGACGGAACGGAATGTCGGGGCGTAAAGCCCCTCCCACAGCAGGATTTTTGGGCGCGCCGGCCGCTGGCCGGCACTTGTAAGACGGCGGGCGGGCCGCCCGCGCACCCACGCAGGCGTGATTTATCGACGACGGGATTTTTTCCGGGCGGGCTTGGTTTTCTGAGGGGCGCGGGGCTCTGATCGCTCAACTGCGGAGGCGTGTGCAGTGACGAAGACGCGATGCGCCATCATGCCGAGGTCCTGGTTGCGGTCGGAGCCGCTCTCGATCGAGCCGTGATCGCGGATGTGATCGAAGCCGGCCTCGCGCAGCAGCGCGTGGATCTGGGCGCGTGAATAGAGGCGCTCGGCGTAGAATTGGTCGACGAGCACGCCTTGGTTGGTGTGGGTGACGACTTCGCGGCAGACGAGCCGGGTGCCGTCGGCCGAGATCATGCGCTCGCGGCAGACGAAGTGCAGCCGGTCGATCCACTCCCATGAGCGCGGCTCGAAATTTTTCCGGACCCAGTCGCCGTCGGAGATGTCCATCGCGATTGTGCCGCCGGGGCGGAGCGCGGCGCGTACGGCACCGAGGACGGCGAGGTCGTCGGCCTGGCGGTCGAAGTAGCCGAAGGAGTTGCCCATGATCGCGACGCAATCGAAGGAGCCATCGGCGGCGTGGATCGAGCGCGCATCGCCCTCGTGAAAGGCAACCGCAAGGCCCGCGGCGCGGGCGCGGCGCCGCGCGAGCTGCACGAGGTAGTGCGAGCGATCGAGCCCGGTGAGATGGCGGAAGCCGCGGCGGGCGAGTTCGAGGCTGTGGCGGCCTTGGCCGCAGCAGAGATCGAGGACGCGGGCCGTGGGCGTGAGGTCGGTGGCCGCGAGCAAGAGATCGACATCGGCGGTGGTGTTGGCGGCGTTTTCGACCACGTCGCCGTCGGTCTGGACGTAGGTGGCGTTGAAGAGCGTGCGCCACCAGTCGGCGGGCAGATGCTGTTCGAGATTGGCGACGGGGCCGAGCGTGCGGGCTTTTTTCCGAGGGCGCGACGAAGAGCGGGTGGGCATGGCGGCGGGTCAGTGCGCTTCGAACCAGAGCGGCGCTTGGCTGGCGGGGTCGTTGTTGTAATTGACCGTGATCTCCTCGCCGGCCGCGATGTCGCGCAGGGCGACGAAATGGATCAACAGCTCGTCGTGCTGACGAAGGTACACGGCGCTGGGTTGATAGGAGTGATTGTAGAGCGAGGCGAAGCCGAGGCCGATGGCGGTGTGCTCGAGCTGCGGACCCCACGCGAAGCAATAATGATAGAGCGTGGTCTTCTCGACCTCGGGCCACTCCTTGTCCGGACTGACGATCACGGGGGCGCGCTCGAAGATTTCCCCCTGCGCGATCGGCGCGGTGGCGAATACGCCGCGGCCCTTGCCGGGCGAGGCACCGAGACGGAGCTTCGACGCGGGCGTGACGGGTGTGGGTTTTTCGTAGTGCCGAATCCGATACCGATCGATGCGGCCCGCGCAGTGGGGCGTGCCGCAGCGGCAGTCGAAGGACCAGCGCTCGTCCCAGAAATAGTCCTGCGGGGCGCGCACCCACTCGGCCATCGAGATCGTGTCGTAGGTGAAAGTCAGTTCATCGCCGGCGGCGACGGGGCGCGTGGTGACGACCGTGCGCTCCGGGCCGATCATGCAGTTGGGCGCGCAGGAGTGATTGATGAAGCGCGCGCTCGAGGTGGGAATCAGCCAGTCGTCGCCCTGCAGCAGCAGGGCATGGCGCACCTCGGAAGCGGGGACTTCGCGCCACGGCACGATGGGCCCCTCGAAGCGCGCGACGGCCGTACCCACGGGCAGATCGGCGGTGGCGAAGAGGCCCTGTTGCTTTTGGTCAGTAGCGCGGAGTTGGCTGGGAAAACCAGAGGAGGGGGATGACACGTGGAGGCGGAAAGGCTCGGTCAACGGGCGGCGCGTAGTCAAATGACGGGCGAAGGCGCGGCAAGGATGCAATCGGGCCGTACGTCACTTGGGACGGTCGGGGGCGAAATTATTTCGAGGAGATAGGGTGAAGGTTCGCCTACTGCGCCTTGTGCCGCGCGGGCCGGTGTGTTTCTTGATGGTCTCTCATGCCTAACGCCCTCGCGCAGGAAAAGTCGCCCTATCTCCGCCAGCACGCGGACAATCCCGTGGACTGGCTGCCGTGGGGCGAGGCGGCGTTTGCGCGGGCGCGGGCGGAGCAGAAGCCGATCTTCCTCAGCATCGGCTACTCGACGTGCCACTGGTGTCACGTGATGGCGCACGAGTCGTTTGAGGACGCGGCGGTAGCGGCGATCATCAACGAGCACTTCATCTCCATCAAGGTGGACCGCGAGGAGCGGCCGGATGTGGACAAGGTCTACATGACCTACGTGCAGGCGCTGACGGGCCACGGCGGTTGGCCGCTCAGCGCGTGGCTGACGCCGGAGCTGAAACCATTTTTCGGCGGCACGTATTTTCCGCCGGAGGATCGGCACGGGCGGCCGGGATTCCCGGCGATCCTCAACGCGATCGCGCGCGGCTGGCGCGAAGAGCGCGAGAAACTCGTGACCGAGAGCGAGCGCGTGATCGGCACGCTGCGCGAGCACGCGGCGGACAAGGCGAAAGGCGAAGCGGGCGAAAAGGAAGCCACGCTCGTCGAGGCGGCGGGCGAGGGTTTCGAGAAGGGGTTTCAATATTTCTACGAGGCCTTTGACCCGGATCACGGCGGGTTTGGCGGCGCGCCGAAATTTCCGCGGGCGAGCAATCTGGCGTTTCTCTTTCGCTGCGCGGCGCTGCAACGCGTGGAGACCGATGTGGGCAAAGCGGCCGTCGGCATGGCCACGCGCACACTCGAGCAGATGGCGCGCGGCGGCATCCACGATCAGGTGGGCGGCGGGTTTCACCGCTACTCGGTCGACGAAGAGTGGCAGGTGCCGCACTTCGAAAAGATGCTCTACGATCAGGCGCAGATCGCGATGAATTGCCTCGAGGCGTGGCAGGCGGGCGGCGATGAGCGTCATGCGTGGCTGGCGCGCGATATCTTCGACTACACGCTGCGCGAGCTGGCGGCACCGGGCGGGGGATTTTATTCGGCAGAGGATGCTGACTCCGGCACGGCCGATGGCGGGCACGCCGAGGGAGCGTTCTACGTTTGGACGATGGACGAACTCGTCGCGGCTCTGAGCGCGGAGGATGCGCAGCTGGTGGCGCGGCACTTCGGCGTGCAGCCGAATGGGAATGTCGCGGCGCAGCGCGATCCGCAGGGCGAGTTCACCGGGAAGAATATTCTCTCCACGCAGCGACCGCTCGCGGAGACGGCGAGTGCGCTGGGCATTTCGCTGCAGGATGCGAGCGATCGACTCGGGGCGGCGCTGGAAAAGCTCCGGGCGATCCGCGCGAGCCGGCCGCGACCGCATCTCGACGACAAAGTCATCACGGCGTGGAACGGCCTCATGATCTCAGCGCTCGCGCGGGCGAGTGCGCTGCCGGCGGATTCGCTGGCGGACAAGCGCGAGTTTTATCGCGCGGCGGCGGAGCGCGCGGCGGAGTTTGTGCGGCGCGAGTTGTGGGACGAGAAGCGCGGCGTGCTCTTCCGCTGCTGGCGCGAGACGCGCGGCGCGGCGGAGGGATTTGCCGAGGACTACGCGTGCATGGCGCAGGGCCTGATCGATCTCTACGAGGCGACCTTCGACGTGGAGTGGCTCGCGTGGGCACGACGCCTGCAGGCGAAGATGGACGCGCTCTTCTGGGACGAAGAGCACGGCGGGTGGTTCAACTCGGCAGCCGGCGCGAGCGACATCGTGCTGCGGCTGAAGGAAGACTACGACGGCGCGGAGCCGGCGCCGAGCTCGGTGGGCGCGCTGAATTGCCTGCGCCTCGCGACGCTGCTGCACGACGACAATCTGCGCGAGCGTGGCCGCGCGGCGCTGGAAGCCTTTGAGGCGGTATGGCGCAAGACCCCGCAGGCACTCCCGCAGATGCTCTGCGCGCTGGAGTTGGCGCTCGAGCCGCCGCGGCATGTGGTACTCGTGGGCGAAGAGGGCAGCGCGGAACTGCAGTTGCTGGCCGATGCGGTGCACGCGAAGCTCGGGCCGCGGCGCGCGGTGATCGCGTTGACGGATGATGCGACGCAGGCGTGGTTTGCGGCGAAGATGCCGTGGGTCGAGGCGATGGCGCCGGTGGGCGGTCGCGCGACGGCCTATGTATGCGAAGAGTATACGTGTAAGGCGCCGATCACCACCCCGGCGGAACTTCGCCGGACATTGAGTAATTAGCGCACCAATTGGGATTTGAGTAGTTTTGCCCGGGGCCGATGATGCGGGCGTTACCCCGTGGCTGGCGCAAGTACACCGAAGTTCACCGATGCCCATAAGCTCGCGCTGACGGGTGGCGTAGCTATCGCCATCGGGGCGACGGCGGTGATCGGCTGGACGACGGGCACACAGGTGCTGGTGAAATGGGTGCCCGGCGAATCGCGCATGGTGATGAATGCGGCGGTGTCGGTGATCTTGTGCGGCGCGGGCGTGGTCGCACTGGCCCGTGGCTGGCGCATCATGGCGGCGTGGATCGGGACGGCGGTGACCGTGCTAGGCGCGGCCAATTTCATGGCGGCGTACGTGCCGTCGATGGCGGATTTCGGCAATGTGCTCTGGCGGCATCAGTGGGTCGCGCCGGCGGGATTCCCCGGTCGCATGGCGCCCAATGCGGCGGGGGCCGTCTTGCTGATCGGCCTGATGGTCGTGCTGAGCGGTCTCGGACGCACGCGGTTTCGCGCGGTGCTGGGCGGCGTGGTGATCGCGTTTGGCCTCCTGCCGGTGCTCAAGTTTTTAGTGTGGGTGACCGGAGCGAGCGACCCGTACCGCGGCATGGCGATCCCGACTGCGATCTGCTTGCTGCTGCTCTCGGGCGCGATGCTCCGTTGGATGCGGCTGCCCGGCGAATCGACGGCGCTGCAATTCATGTCTGCGGCGCTGGGCGTTTTGATCTCGATCGCGTTTACCACCGTGCAGACCGGACTGGATCTGAGCGATGCGCATCGGGTGGTGCGGGAGACCTACGAGACGCGCAACGACATCGATTATCTCGTGGCCGAGGTGGCGCGCATGGAGTCTTCGGCGCGAGCCTATGGCTTGACCGGACAGAAATCGTTTTTGACCCGCGATACTTATCATCGCAGCGAGATCGCCCGGACGCTGAGCGAACTCGACCGCCTGACGGAAGACGAGAGTCCGCAGGGGTTGAGGGTCGTGCAGCTGCGGACCTTGGCGGCGCAAAAATTTGCCCAGATCGCCACGCTGGAGTCGGCGCGTGACGGCGGTGGCAGTGCTTCCGCGGCGGAGTATCTCGCAAGTTTGCCTACGGGCGTGACGAGCTCGTTGGTGACGATCGCTGACGAGATGAAAGCGGAGGAAAACCGCCAGCTCGCTGCTCGCGAGCGTGCCCGCGTCGAAGTGGAGCGCTCGGCGCGATTGGAGCAGGTGCTGGGCGGAATCGTGGCGCTCGCGCTGCTGGGGGCCGCGGTGGCCTCGGCGCAACGCTCGGCGACGGCGCGCAAGGCGGTGGAGGAAAAACTGCGTGAGTCCAACACCACGCTGGCGGCCTCCGAGCGGTTGCAGCGCGCGGTGCTCGATGGCACGGCGCACAGTGTCATCAGCACGAACCCGCAGGGTATCATCACGGTCTTCAACACGGGCGCGGAAAAGATGCTCGGCTATACGCGCCGCGAGATGGTCGGGCGCAATACACCGTCGGCCTTTCACTTGGCTCGCGAGATCGAGGCGCGGGCGGGAGAGCTGAGCGAGCAGCTTGGCACGAGAATCGATCCCGGCTTCGAGGCATTTGTCGCGCGAGCACGCCGGGGCGAAGTCGACGAGCGGGAGTGGACCTATGTGCGCAAGGATGGACGCACGATCCCGGTTTGGCTGAGCGTGACGGCGCTGCGCGACGAGCGCGGCGCGATCGTCGGCTTCGTCTGCCTCGCGCACGATCTCACCGATCGCAAGAAAGCGGAGATCGCCATCAAGGCCTCCGAGGAGCGCCTCGGCAATGTGCTCGGCCATGCGGAGTGTCTTGTGTGGGAGGCGAAGGTTTCGCTCGTGGCCAACGACTGGACGTGGCGCATGGTCGTCTATCCCTCGGGCCTTTACCGCCGCCTGCTCGGAGGCGAAAAGCCGAACCAGACCGCGGGACTATGGTACCAGTTTGAGATTCCCGAACGGGCCGAGATGAATCGCCGCAGCCGCGCTGCGATGGAGTCTGGTGATCCGGGCTATGTGCAGGAATTTCAACTTAAGCGCAACGGCGAGACCACTTGGGTGCGCGAGTCGGTTGCGATCACGAAGCAGGAGGACGGCAGTTATTGGCTCGTGGGCGTGGCGATCGATGTCTCCGAGGGTAAGCGCGCGGCGGTGGCTTTGCTGGAGAGCGAGGAGCGCTTCCGCAGTGCGTTCAAGGACGCGGGCATCGGCATGGCGATCGTGGGCCTCGATGGACGCTGGGAGCGCGTGAACCCGGCGCTCTGCGATATCCTCGGCTATACGCGCGAGGAGCTGCTGGAGAAAACTTTCCAGGACATCACGCACCCGGACGATCTCGCGGGCGACCTTTCGCACGTGCAGGAGCTGGTCGCGGGCAAGCGGCGCACCTACCACATGGAGAAGCGCTACATCCATCGCGCGGGACACATCGTGGGTGCGCGATTGACGGTGTCGCTCGTGCGCACGACGGCGGGCCAGCCGGTGCACTTCATTTCGCAGATCGAGGATGTTACCGAGCGCCAGCGCGCCGAGGAGGCGTTGCGCGCCAGCACCGCTGAGCTGTCGCGCCTCAAGGTCGCGCTCGACGAGCACGCGCTCGTGACGATCACCGACGTGCAGGGCCGCATTACCTACGCCAACGACAAGTTCTGCCGCGGCAGTGGCTACAGCCGGAGCGAGTTGATCGACCAGAGCCACCGGCTGGTGAAGTCGGATCGCCATACACCAGAATTTTTCGCCGAGCTTTGGTCCACGATCAGTCGCGGTGACATCTGGAAGGGCCAAATCTGCAATCGTGCGAAGGACGGCACGCTCTTCTGGGCGGAGACGACCATCGTGCCTTTCCTCGGTGTGGACGGGCGTCCTGCGCACTATGTCGCGATCCGCGTCGATGTGACCGAGCGTGTGCGGCTCGAGGAGAGCCTCGCGGTGGCGCGTGACCAGGCGCTGGAGGCGTCGAGGTTGAAGTCGGAGTTCCTCGCGACCATGAGCCATGAAATCCGCACGCCGATGAACGGCATCATCGGCATGGCCGGGCTCCTGATGGACACGGAGCTCGACGCCGAGCAGCGCGAGATGGGCCGCGTGGTCATCAACAGTGCCGAGAACCTCCTCACCATCGTCAACGACATCCTCGACCTTTCCAAGATCGAGGCGGGCAAGTTCCGCATCGAGTCCACAGAATTCGACCTGCGCGAGATGGTGGAGGAAACGCTTTCGCTCCTCGCGCCGCGGGCGCACGAGAAACGACTGGAGCTCACCTGCGATTTCGATGCGGCGCTTGACGGCCACTTCTTCGGCGACGGCGGCCGCGTGCGGCAGGTGCTGACCAATCTCGCCGGCAACGGTATCAAATTTACGGATACGGGCGAAGTCGCCGTCGCGGTCCGATGGATTCTCGACAACAGCGACCGGGCGCGCTTCCGGGTGGAGGTGCGTGACACGGGCATCGGCATTGCGCCCGCAGTGCAGCCGCGGCTCTTCCAGCCTTTCACGCAAGCTGACGGATCCGACACGCGCCGGCATGGTGGCACGGGCCTAGGCCTTGCGATCTCGCGGCACCTTGTGGAGCTGATGGGCGGCTCGGTCGGATTCCGCAGCGCGGTGGGGAAGGGATCGACTTTCTGGTTTGAGCTCGAGCTGCCGCGCCGCGCGGTGAACGCGGCCAATACGCCGTCATTGCCCAGTGGATTGAGCCTGCTCGTGGTCGACGACAACGCGACGAATCGCGACATCCTCACGCGCCAACTCTCGGCCGTCGGTCTGACGAGCGAGTCCGCTGCCAGCGGTGCCGTGGCGCTGACGCTGATGCGCGAGCGGGCCGCGGCTCAGGTGCCATTCCAGATTGCGCTGATCGACGGCTTCATGGACGGCATGGATGGCGCGGAGCTGGCGGCGGCGATTCACGCTGATGCAGCGCTGTCCGGCACGGCGCTCATCATGCTCTCGTCGGGCGGTGCGCCGACGGATTCGGCCGTTGCGGCAAACTTTGCGGCTTGTCTCACCAAGCCCGTGCGCGCGGCGCAGTTGCTGCGCACGATTGCCAAAGTGCTCGGGCCGCAACAGGAGATCCGCACTACACCGGTGGAGTCTGCTGCGACCCCTACGGGCGGATTGCGGCTGCTGGTTGCCGAGGACAATCCCGCCAATCAGATCGTCGCGCGCATGCTGCTCGCGAAGCTCGGTCATCTCGTGGAGATCGCGGGCGATGGGCGGCAGGCGCTGGAGCTGCTCGCGACCGGCACCTACGATGCCGTGCTCATGGATTGCCAGATGCCCGTGCTCGACGGCTATGCCACCACGCGCGCGATTCGCGCGGGTGAAGTCGCCGGGGCCAATCCCCAAATTCCCATTATCGCTCTCACCGCCTACGCCATGCCTGACGATCGCGCCAAATGCCTCGCTGCCGGGATGAACGACTACGTGACGAAACCGCTACGCCCGCCGGAGGTCATCGCGGCGCTCGCGCGAGTCGGTCTCGACTCGACCGACACGACGCCGGCGCTGTTCACGGAAACGCCGGTTTCGGAGCCAAGTGTCTCCGACGCCGATGTGCTCGACGTCGATACCCTCAAGACGATGCGGCAGATCCCCGGGCGCAACGGCCCGTCGCTGCTGCCCGAGCTGATAGAGCTCTTTCACGAAGAGCACCCGAAGCGCATGGCTGAGATGGAGCAACTCGTCGCGAGTCGCAACGGACACGGCGTGGAGACCCTCGCGCACAAGATCGCGGGCAGTTGCTCGACCGTGGCGGCGAAGCAAATGCGGCAGGTCGCGCTCGAGCTGGAGCGTGCGGCACGCGACGGCCAGCTCGATCAGCTGCCCGAGCGCATGGCGGCGTTGCAAAAAGCCGCGAGCCGATTTGAGGATGCGCTGAAGCGTTCCGAGTTGTTCCCCTCATGAAGATTCTCGCAGTCGAAGATGATCCCATTGCCCAGCTCATGCTCGAGTCATCGCTTCGCGTGCTCGGCCACGAAGTCGTGATCGCGAAGGATGGCGAGACTGCATGGGACATGCTCGGCATCACCGGCGCGCGCGTGGTCGTGAGCGACTGGCGCATGCCGCGGATGTCGGGCCTCGACCTCTGCCGGAAAATCCGTGAGCGCGGCGGCGACTACGTTTACTTCATCCTGCTGACCAACGCCGAGGCCTCGGACGAAAATTTCCGCAGCGCCATGGAAGCCGGCGTGGACGATTTCCTCACGAAGCCGATGAACCCGCGTGAGCTGCGCATGCGCTTGCACGTGGCCGAGCGTATCCTGAATTTTGCGACGCAGGTGAAGCAGCTCGAGTCGTTCCTCCCGATCTGCGGCTACTGCAAGAAAGTCCGCGACGACCAAAATTACTGGCAGCAGATCGAGGGCTACCTGAATTCCCGCACCGGCACACGCTTCAGCCACGGCGTATGCCCGGACTGCTACGCGAATCTGGTGAAGGATTTTCTGCCGAAGGATCGGTGAGCGGAGCGAGGGAGCGCGCGCGAATAATTTAATACCGCCACAGATTACACAGATGGGCACGGATAGGGGCATCCGTTATCTGTGCCCATCTGTGTAATCTGTGGCTAAACATAGCTACGTTTGACGGGACGGGGTGAGAAACTTCCAGCCTGCGTTTATGCGGCAGCGGGGGTCTCAGCCTTACGGCCGAAGAAACGCCGCCACGCCAGGGCGAAGCCGGTGTAGACGAGCACGCAGGCGCCGAGCGAGGCGAGGCCGGCGATAAACTGGCCGATGGAGCCGAGTGCTTCGCCGGTGTGGAGGAAGCGGGTCCACGAGCGGACTTGTTGCGCGCCGTTTTGATCGGCGTAGCCAGTGCGGCGCAGCACGGCGCCCGTGTACGGATCGAGCGAGAGCGTGGTCGTGGCGGTGCGCGGCCAGGAGTCGGACTCACGCACGGTCACGGTGACTGCGGCAGCAGGAGCGTTGGCGCTGCCGTTGTTGCGAGGCTCGCGGTTTTCCATGCGCGGAGCTCCCTCGGCTCGCGGAGTTTCTGCGCTCGACGTAGTACCATCGGCGCGAGGTGCGCCCTCGGGACGAGCTTCGCCATTGCTGCGGCGTCGGTTGCCTTCGCCAGCACCAGCACCCGCGGTTTCGCCGCCACCACGGCGACCGCCGGGGCCGCCGCCGGCGTTGGAGGGGCGCAGGGTGATAAGGCTCCAGTTTGGCGCGGCCTTTTGCGTGGCGGCGACGAGGGCATCGTAGCCGAGCGGCTTCGCGCCTTCGGCAGGCCTAGGCACTTCCACGGTCGAGCCGTTGCCGAAACCACCGCCACCTCCACCACCGGGACCGCCTTGGCCTTCAGCGGGGAGCGGGGTGCCGGTGAGCTTGTAGATGGCATCGCTCGCCCAGCGATACGACATCGGGAGCGCGGTGAGCGTGAGCACGATCAAGACGGGCGCGGACCAGAGGCCGATGGCGTTGTGCCAGTTGAAGTCGCGGGTTTTGCCGCGGGCGCGGAAATCGAAGAGCGTGATCGCGCGCACGGCGCGCGCGGACCACGAGCGCGGCCACCACAGGTAGAGACCGCTGATCGCGAGGAAGCAGAAGGCGGCGTTGCTCGCGCCGGTGACGGCGCGCGCGAGCGGCCGACGCTCGCCCTCGACGCCGAGCCAGCGGTGCCACGAATTCATCGTGCGGAGAAAGGCGCGTGTCTGCGGCGCGGAGGCCTCGCGGACTTCGCCGGTATAAGGATTGGCATAGAGCGAGGGAGCGGCGGCTGCACCGCCTTGACCACCACCTCCTCCTCCACCGCCACGACCGCCGGCGGAGAGCGAGATCGCATCGCGCGGGTCGGCGGAAATCACGAAGCCGGTGAAACGGAAATCGGGCCGCGCCTCGCGGATGCGACGGAGCAGTTCGTCGAGCGGGAGCGGCTTGGCGTCGACGGTGGGCGGCGTTACGCGGCGGGCGTCGCGCTCGGCGAAGGCGGTGATCTCCTTCTCGAAGGCGAGCGCCGTGCCGGTGAACGACATGATGCCGATGACGATACCGGCGATGAGACCGGCCACGAGGTGCAGCCAGAAAACGATTTTGCGGAACAGCTTCATGCAGAAAGTGGAGCGGCGAGCTGGCTCTGCAGCGCGCGCAGCGATTGGACGAGCGCGAGGTGCCGCTCGGAAGTCGGGTCGCCGATGGTGAAGTGCCGCGGCTGCGCGAGCGTCTCGAGCGCGGCCTGGAGAGAACTGAGCGCGGTGCGATGAAACGCCTCATCGCGCGCGAAGCACGCGTCGCCGGAAATGTTTTCCTCCAAGAACTCGGCGAGGAATTGCGGCTGATGGATGCGGTAGAAATGGGTGCCGAGCGTGAAAAGCCGCAGTGCGAGCGGGCGCAGCTGCGAGTTGCCTTGCGCCTCCCAAGTGCGCGCAAGCGCGAGCCCGTCGTCGATGGCGTCGCTCGCCTCGGTGATCAACGATTGAGGCGCATCGCTGCGGACGAGTAATTGACCAATCGCAGTCACGAATGCACGACGCGCGCGGAGATCCATCTCGGCAAACGCGAGATGCGAGCTCGCATGCGCGCTCACGAGCGGAAACACGAGTCGCGCCGAAGCGTAGGCCGCGCCGGGTGACGGGCGCCAGTTGCCGCGATCCTGCTGCGGCGAGCCGAGGTGCGTGTGCGCGAGATTGGCGTGCGCACCAGCGAGGTTGAGCCGGTAGGCGGGATTCTCGTCGAGCGGAAGCGAGGCGAGCTGCGCGATCGCGGACGCGAAGGACTGCGCGGCGGTGGGAAAATTTTCCAGCGCGAGCAACGCGTGGCCGCGATTGAGCAACGCGGCGCCGAGGTGATTGCGGTACGCGACATTTTCCGCGAGCGGCAGCGCGCGCAGCAACGTGACGGCCTCGTCGTACGCGGAGACCGCGGCGGGACCGGGGTCGCCCGCGGGGGCATCGCCGCGCGCGGCGGGCGGAAGCATGGCGAGCTTCTGGAGCGCGTTGCCTCGATTCATCCACGCGACGGCGCGGAGGCGGCCGGTCTCGCTCGGCTCACTAATGGTCGCTGGACCGGCGAGTGTGATGGCAGCGTCGTAGTGTTGCAGCGCGGCGGCGAGGTCGCCCTGCGCCTCGGCCGCTTGGCCGCGACGCAGCTCCGCGGCCACGGCGGCTTGGGCCGGGGAGGGAAGAGCGTCGTTGGTCGAGGACATGAAATTTTTCTCCGCCCGCGCCGGCCTCGGGTTTACCTCGTTTGATTCCAAATCTTACCTAGGGCGAAGAACCCGGGGGAACGAAACGGCGGCGGGCGGAAAAAGTGTTGGGTGATCGATGCAGTGCGATCAGACCTCCGCCCACTGGCGGAGAAGATTGTGATACACGCCGGTGAGCGAGACGACCGAGGCGTGGGTGGCGAGATCGGGCCCGAGTTGCTGGAGCGCGACGTCCATCTCGAAGAGCATCGTGCGGCGTGCGTCGTCGCGGATCATCGACTGGATCCAGAAAAACGAGCACAGCCGCGTGCCGCGCGTGACCGGCGTGACGCGATGCAGGCTCGTGCCGGGATAGAGGATGGCGTGATTGGCTGCGAGTTTCACGGACTTGGAGCCGTAGGTGTCCTCGATGATGAGTTCACCGCCGTCGTACTCGCCGGGCTCGGCGAAGAAAAACGTGCACGAGAGATCCGTGCGCATCCGATGGCCGGTGCCGGGAATGGTCCGGATCGAGCCGTCGACGTGCGTGCCAAAATTCTGCCCGCCCGAATAGCGGTTGAACATCGGCGGCAGGATGTGCAGCGGCAACGCGGCGGACATGAAGAGCGGATTGCTCATCAATGCGCGCGCGATCTGCTCACCGATCTGGCGCCCGACGGGATGGTCCACCGGGAGCTGCATGTTGTCCTTCACGCGAGCGCCCTGATGACCCGCGGTCGCGCGACCATCGATCCACTCAGCGGCCTCGAGTGCGCGGCGAGCCGCGGCGAATTGGTCGGGTGGGAGGATGTTGGGAAGATCGAGGATCATGGCGGAGAGTTGAGTGTTGAGGGCTGAGAGTTGAGTGATCGAAGCGCGGCGGTGGCTGACGCCGCGCTCGGTGAGACGCTTTTTTTAGAAGCGGTAGTCGGCGCTCAGGAGGTAAGCGCGGGGGGCGCCGGGATTGAAGCGGGCGCCGTTGTTGTTGGCGGCCTGCGAGTACTTGCGGTCGAAGAGATTGTTCACGTTGAAACGCAGCGTGACGTTCTTCGCGACCGGGTAGCTCGCGAGGGCGTTGAAGAGCCAGTAGCTCGGCGAGAAGCGCGGGACCGCGGGCGTGTTATTGTCGCGGCGCGCGACCTCGGCGGAGTACTGGCCGCCGCCGCCGATGATGAGGCCGTTGGAGAACCGGTAGCTGTTGAAGAGATTGCCGGACCACTTCGGGATCAGCGGGAGCGCGGAGCCGGCAGTGTTGCCGCCGGTGGTGGTGCCGCTGTTGATCTCGCTGTCGAGGTACGAGATAGAGCCGAGCACGATCCAGTTGTCAGTGAAGCGGCGCGAGAGGCCGGCCTCGAAGCCCTGCACCGTCTGCTTGCCGGCGGGGATCGGGCCGAGCACGGGATCGGTGTAGACGGTCTTGTCGTTGACGGTCTTGAAGACCGCGAAGTTGGTCGAGAGCTTGCCACGGAAAAAGTCCCACTTCAGGCCGAGCTCGATGTTGGACGTCTGCTGCGGATCGGTGTCGGGATTGTTCTGGTTGCCCGCGGCGCTGGAGAGCGTGAAGTCGGTGCCGGGAGGCGTGAGCGAGATCGCGTACGCGGCGTAGAGGCTGCCGGCGGCGACGGGCTTGAAGACGAGACCGGTCTTCCAGCTCACGAGACTGTGCTGCGCATCGACGGTGCTCGGCACGCCGGTGGCGGCGACGCTGAGGTAGTGCGTCTTGTAGCGCTCGGCGCGGATGCTGGCGTTGGCCTGCCAGCGCTCGTCGAGGTGGATGGTGTCGAGGGCGTAGAGCGCGGCGGTCTTCGTCGCGACGTCGGTGTACGCACCGCTGCGCACGGGCGTGCCGCTCGGCGTGGCGTTGGCGTCGGGGCTCTGGATCGGGATCGCGACCAGCGTGGCGGTGGTGAACGCCGGGCTGTACGCGGTCTCATGCGAGAGCTCGAGGCCACCGGCGAAATTGTGCGCGAAGCGGCCGGTGGCGAAGTGCGCGAAGAGATTTGTCTGGTTGGACACGATGCTCGTGTCGCGCTTGTTGCCTTGGCGGCTGCGCGTGAGCAGGCCGGTCGCGGGTACGTACGCGGTGCCGCTGGAGCCCGGCGTGGTGACGATCGCGGTGCGCTGCACGGCGCTGTAGCGCGTCTGGTTGGAGAGCTTCAGATTGGCGTCGAAGTCGTGCTCGATGCGACCAGTGACGGAGTCGCTGTTGACCTTGTCCGAGTCAGCCGTGAGGCCGTAGTACGTGCTGCGGTCTACCTGCGGCACGGGCACGGCGGAGATATAGCCGGGGAGCTGTGCGGTCGGCAGGCCGTAGTCGGGGAGATTGTCCTGCTGCGAGTGCTGGTAGGCGAGGGTGGCGCGCGTAGCGGTGTTAAGGCCGACGGCGATCGACGGGGCGATGGCCCACCCGCTGGCGTTGGTGAAGTCGCGGCCCACGCCGTCGCTGTCCTGCCAGAGAGCATTGAGGCGGACGGCGGTGCCCTTCACGGGCGAGTTGGGCACGGTCTGGTTGACGTCGGCCGTCGCGCGGCGGCGGCTGCCGGAGGTCTGCTCATCGAAGCCGTAGGCAAGCGTGCCACCGACAAAATTTTCAAGGCGTGGGATCTTCGTGGAAACATTCACGTAGCCCGAGGCACCGCCGCGGCCGATGTCGGTGCCGGCGGGGCCCTTGGCGACCTCGACCTGCTCGAGGTTGTACACGTCGCGGCTGTACGCGCCGATGTCGCGCACGCCGTCGACGAAGATGTTGTTGGAGGTGTCGAAGCCGCGCATGTAGAACGCGTCGCCCGACGTGCTCGCCGCGCTGCCGCCCTCGCCGGCGGCGAAGGTGATGCCGGAGGTGTTGCGCAGCACATCGCTGAGCGACGCGGCGCCCTGTTGCGTGTAAACTTCGCTCGGGATCACGACGATCGTCTGCGGCGTGTCGCGCAGCGGCTCGATGAACTTCGGCGACGAGAGGGCTTTCGTCTTCTGCTCCTCGACGACGAATTGCGTGAGCTGGGTGGCCTCTTCGGGCTTGGCGGATTTGTCCGGCGTGGACGTGGCCGCGGTCTCAGCGGCGTGGGCTGTGGCAGCGAGGCCCTGCGCCATGATGAGCGCGGTGAGAGAGGAGACGGTCGACGGGGCAGTCAGGTTGGATTTCATGAACAGGTAAGAGAAAAGGTTAAGCAGCGTGGACGATCGCGATGAACGCGGTGAGCAGGGCGAGGGCGGCGATACAACTCGCGACAAACGGCAAAGCGCTGCGGCGCGCCGCGGCGTGCGAAGCAAACAGATCGCGCGCGGTGAGCGCGGTCGACGGGTAGTGGTGCGTTTTCATGCGAGGAAAAAAGCGAGCCCCACGCGGTGCGCGTCCGGCGCGGACACGGCGAAACCGTGGTGGGAACAGCGGGCGGAAATTTCCGATTCGCCGCGCAGGGCGAGACTCGGGAGAGAAATCGGTGCGGCTAACTCAGGGCCTGCACTCAGGGCGCGAACGGAGCGCGCAACAGAAACAAAAGCGATTCGTGAAACGGACAACTCACAGCTCCAACGCGGGGTGGAATCGCAGGGCACCGCAGTGCCGGCCACGCGACGGAGGGGCAGGTTTTCGATCCCGCGTGCCGGAGGGCCCACGGCGTAGGGCCAGGCGTGATCGCGCTCGCGCGGAACGAGCACCGGGAAAGAAAAATACGTGACCGTGCCCGCGATGGCCGGCGGCGGCACCGCGATCGTCGAATCGGCCGCGAGCAATACAGCGGGCATCGGCGAGCCGGCGTGACCGGTGTCGGTCGCGTCGTCTTGCGCGGCGGCGGCATGCTGCGGCGCGAAGAGCGCGATCAGCGTCGAGGCCGCGGACTGCAGCCAGCGGACAGAAGCAAAAGCCGAAAAGTGATAACTGCCATCGCGCGCGAGACGGCTCGCCGCCACGCTGCGGACCTGTGCGATGGGCTGGCCGCGGGTGTCGATGGTCTTGGCCGCCATCTCCGCCGTCTCGATGCGCGCGATCCCCGCCGCGGCGGCCAGCGCGATAAGCGCGGCGCACTGCGTTGAGCGGAGGGAGCAGGCGGAGAACATGGCGGTGAGACTAGCAGACTAGGCGAACGGGCGAAATAGGAGGTGCGGCGGTTTGTGACTACGAAAAATCCCTAGCCGGCGACGGGCAACGGCACGACGCGTGAAGCGCGCGCACAGCGACCCGCAACCGGGCGAGGCCGATCTTCTGCTCCGGGTGCACGCATCTCACGTGGCGATCCCGGGATTTGCCGGCGGGGCGAGCATCTCGCTCGTCACTCCGCGCATGGTGCGCGCATCTCGCGCGTCAATCCACTTGGCAGACAGGAACGGGTTGATGAGCAGCGCGTGCGGACAGATCAAGCCCAAATTTCCTTCAAGGGCGTGATCGCGGCGCGCTATGAAACGAAATACACGTGAAGATTAGCAGAGATTGAGGCGATGCTCAGGGTGCGTTTTCAGGAATTTTCGCGAGTAAACCGCTGGCGGTTCGGCGCCCGTCTTCGTCGGTGTAGGGTGAATCGAGCAACGTGTGCGCAAGTTTCCGGGCGGCGGGCAAATGGCCGATGCGCCAGTGTGCCACGGCGAGTGCCGCCACGGCGTCACTGGTGGATACCCGGCCCTCGATCGTGTGGTAGATGCGTTCGATCGTCGTGAGATTTTCGGCCTCGACGGTTGGGCTGAGCGCCTCGACCCACACGAGCAACGAATTGGCGGTCGGCTCCAACGGGTCGACCTGCAGCGTACGCAGGAGCCAGCCTCGAAGTTCGGTGGCGTCTTCAGCCGAGAGGCGAGCATCGGCGGAAATCGTGGGCAGAATGGTTTTGAATCTCAGATAGGCGGCGCGGCTGTACACCGCCTGATTGGTCGATCCGGCGGCGATGCGCTGTCTGAGTTCGGACAGCGCGACCGCCTTCTCCTTGCGCGCCAGGCAGGCCTCGATGAAGAGTTCGCGCAGCGACTCAGTTTGGAGTCCGTGAGCGAGGATTGATTTGAGCGCTTGATCGCTCTCGGGCACGTCCTGGGTGATGATCTGAGAGAGCACGAAGAGTTCCCGCATCTCCTTGGTGGGTGGGTCAAACTTCTCCAGCACAGGCGAGTCGAGAGGGGTGTGATTGAGCTTAAACGTGGTGGCTCGATACTGGCCGCCATCGGCATACCGGCGCATGGTCAGCTGCCACTCTTTCCAATCCTGACCAAAGACCTCTTTGAATTTGGCCTCGGTCGCGGGATTTCCGGCTTGAAGCCAAGCGACCCACAACATCAGGCGATCTTTCATCTTCGGATCGTCGCGAGTGAACAGATACTGCATGAACATCGAGCACTGGCCCTCGAATCGGTTGATATATTTGGACTTGGTGTACTCTGGGGAATTGTCAGTGACGCCAAAGAATACATCCCACGGCAGCCAGCCCTGTACGGTCAGGGCATAGATCCGGTTGTTGTGCCGGCCGAAGACTGCGTGATCGGGTTCGATCTCGGCGCTTTCGACCAGCCTTCTGATTCCACGAGCAAACCAAAATGGTTCGGCGAGGTCGAGACGGTCCGCGATGGTGGCGCCGAAAGACGAGTGCAGCACGGTTGAATCGGCGAGCCAATCGTATTGGATTGTCTTCAGGTCGACCAACTCGTTCTCGCTGCCAGAAGTCGCAACCTTCCATTCCACTCGTCCCTTGCTCTGGATTTTCAGCCATTCGGAGCGCGTCGTCGGAAGCACGACAATCGATGGCGCCGACTCGCGCGCAACGCGGCCGAAATACAATTGCGAGGTTTCCAGCAGATCTTCCGCGGCCTGCAACTCGTGGATGGCCTCCTTGCTGGTGGCGTCGGTGTAGAAGATAAAATGCGCGGATTTGAGCCGGATCCAGTTCTTGAATTCGACGCTGTTGGCGCTGACCTCGAAGGGCGACATCACGACGGTCTCGTCGGTCGGTGCCGCGAACGCCCTGCTTGCGCCGTAGAGACCAGCCAGAAGCAGGAGCAGCCAGGGACGGCACCCAAGTGCCAGTGGGAAATACATGGGCTGATTCACGCTTAAAGATTAGGCGGAAGTTCGACCGAGGGGAGCCGGAGCGGGTGGGTGCTTGATGCGGCCTGCATTAGTTTTTCGAAGCGGGTGCGCGAATTCACCGGCATGTTTTCCGGGCGATATTTGATCGCGGTGAACACCGCGGCGCACGCATCAATGGTCCAATTATCCGGCGGAAACGTGCTGAGTTGATCCAGCATGCCCTGCGCATCTGCGACCTGTCCGAGGCGGATGCGCACAAGCGCGAGGGCGAGCAGGGTGCGTTGTGGATGCTGCAGCGTATTGAAGTGCTCTTGCACGAGTTTGATGTTGGCGATCTTCGGGGCGTCGGTCGACGCCTCCACCCACGCGAGCATTTCGTAGGGCGCGTTCTGCTCCGGTTCGTAGGCGATCGATTGCAGCAGTCGCGAGCGGAGGCGGGTGGCGGTGTCCGCGGGCAGGCGGAAATAATAGTCGAAGTCGTGCAGCCAAAAACTGCCCTCCATCAGGGCCAGCTCGCGGAAGATGGCGTTGTTGCGTGAACCGGCCGAGACTGCCTGCTCCCAGCGCTCCTTCGCGCCTTGATCGTCGCCTTCTTCGAGGGCCGCGGCGCCGAGCGCTTCGAAGGGGCGCGGGTCGGAGGGATTCTTCTCGGCCGCTGTGAGCAGCGTGAATTTACCCCAGCCGGAACCGCGCACGCGCAGGCTGAGCTCGGCCAGACGAGCGCGGATTTCGTCCACGGGCACGGGAGTAATGATATACGCAGTTGCCGCGGGCATGGCTGGCAGCGGCTGCGCACCCCAGCGATAAGAACCGTTTACCATGTAGTCGCTCAGTTGCCTTTCCAGGGTGGGAAAATCGACGCCGAGAAATTTTTTTGTGGCGGCTTGCAGGTCGACTTTGGCCGCTAGCGCACGATCGCCGGCGACGGTGAGGAAGTGATCGACGCCATCCCTCGGAATCTTCGAGCGTCCGAAGTAGAGGTAGTGCAGGAGCCCCCACGATTCGGCGTAAAAGAGCCCGACGTGCTCCTTCGTCTGGTAAGCGGCGGAGTTGTGGTCCGCGGAGAACAGGGTGCTGAGCGGGAGGAGTCTCTGATGCTGCAGACTGAGCACACGGGAATCCAGCGGGCGACCGATCTCCATCTGGTCGCCCACGACCCGAGTGCCGGCGAGCAGGTCGGCCATGCCCTCCTCAAACCAAAGCGGCGATTCCATCTGGGTGGTGCGGAAAAGATGGTGCACGTATTCGTGGAAAACGACCGTCGTCCGCTCGCTCGTGTCCCCGCCAAAATCGTGCGGGGCGAGTGAGATCGTGGCTCGATCGCGACCGCGGCAGTAAAATCCCTGCAGGGAGTCGCTCCGGCCGGCGAGTGACGGCGCGCTGTAGGTGAGAAAGTCCGCCTTTCGCTTGAACGCGAAAACGGTCACATCTTGCCGAGCTCGCTCCACGACATGAAATCGCTCGATGAATGCGCCGCGCAACAGCTCCAGGTCCTGCGCGATCTGGCGGGCGTCGGCCTCGCTCTCGTGCGAATAGACTTCGAAATGCGGAGAATGGCAGACCACCCATTTGCCATCGACGGCGGCTCCTTGTGGGCTATCGGCGGCCCGACTGCTCGATGATGCGGCGAACATCGCGAGCGCGATGAGCAAGCATGACCATCGCGCTCGGGCGGCCATCTCAGCGCTCAGTTTTCGACCAAGACAAAACGACCGCGGTGTCGGCTGGAGTGACATCTCCGCCGAGAGAATAAAGGAGTCTCGGCGGCGGCAAGCTCATGATCTATAGAGCAAAGCCCCGACGACTCCGCGGCGATGAATCGCCGTGGAGCTACGCTAGGCCGATGACCGGCGGCGAAGGCGCGCCCAAGCCAAGACGACTAAGCCCGCGAGTACCCCGGTGGTTGCTGGCTCCGGGATGGGGAGGACGGTCGCGGTGAGAGACACGACGTCGAATACGATTTGAAAGTCGCTCGTGCTGCCGATGCGGATCGCGAGGGATTCGCCGAGGTCGGCGGCTTGGGCGATGTAGGTGCCGGAGACGTAGTTGAAATTACCTTTCGCAACAGTGGTCGAAGCGGAAGCGAGCGGGACAAATTCACCGCTCGTGAAGCGGCCGAGCGTGATCGCGCCGGTGCCAGTCTCGCTGTTGAGCTCGTCGGAGCGGAAACCAATGGAGACGGAAAACGTATAGAGGATGTTGCCCTGCAGCGTGTCGGTCAGCACCTGCTGGAGTCCGCCGAAGCCATTCGCATAGCCGACCTGCGAGCCATCGATGGGCGCAGGCGTGACCGGCGGCATGGCCGAGCCGGGTGCGAACGTGCCAGCGTCAACATCGTTGCGCGCGCGGGTCCAGCCAGTGGCGCCAATCGTGTAATCCGGGAAGACGGTCGGTGACGGGCTCTCGAAGCTCGCGTTCTGTATCGTGAGCGGAATCACCGTCTGCGCGTGGAGCGCGGCGGTGATAAGTGCGGCACCGACGACGATTCTGCGCGCGAGCGAGAGGATCGCCGCGAAAAACCGACGGAGTGCGGGCTGGAGCGCCGAGTGCATGGTGCAAGAATCGACGCAACGGACTACTTTTTGCCCGACCAGTTCCCGTTTCGGTGGGCGATTTGCACCGTATTTTGGTGCCTGTCGTGCAACGTGCTGGAAAACAAAACGGCCCGCGAGTGATTCGCGGGCCGCAGATGTTTGCGACAGAGGCGGAGCGAGCGTGCTTTAGAACGCCTTCCCGTCGGCCTTCGTGCCGCAGAGGCTGACCTCGAGGCCGAGTTCGGCGGCGAGGGCGGCTTTGGCGTAGAGGGCGAGGTCGGCTTCCTTGGCGCTGTTGGCGTAGGCGACTTGGATGTGATTGGCCTTGTGGCGGGCCATCATCTGGTCGCGGCTGACGCCGTACGTGACGGCGTGCATGATCGGCCACTGCGGAGTCGTTTCTTTCCAGCGGCGCTCGGTCTCTTCCTTCGGCAGCGGGATGACTTTGGCGCGGCCGAGGTCCATCTTGAGCTTGCCGTCGGCGACGAAGACGCGGCTCCACACGATCTCGCCGGGCTTGGCGATGCCGCGCACGGTGCCACCGCCGAGGCGGAAATACATCGAGGGCTGGCGGAGCGAGTCGGTGCCCGCGTAGCCGTCGACGTGGTGCGCGGGCGGCGCGCTGCCGGAGATGAGGAAGACCCACACGTACTCTTCGGTCGTGCCGCTCGCGTCGGGCGCGCCCCAGCGGAGATCGTGCAGCGTGTTTTCCACGGGCTGCGAGAGCGCGGTGTGCACGCGATTGGTAAACAAGCCGTCGAGGCCGGCACACTCGTCGACCTCGTTGAAATGCGTGAGCGGCTGGCCGGCGCGGATGACTTTGCCGTCGGCGTTCTTGACCGGCGGGCGGTCGGAGTTGTTGAGGATGCCCTCGACAAGATCGCTTGCGGGGAGGAGGTCCTTCAGGCCCTGCTGGTACTGGATGCCGATGGACTCGCAGCCAAACTCGTCGGCGATGCGCAGCGCGGCGACGTACGTCTTGCACTGCCAGAGCACCTGCGACTCGGTGAGCTCGGTGGCCTCGTCGGTGCCGAGGTGAAACTTCATGCCCTTGGCGCGGAGCCAGTCGAAGACCGCGCGCGCCTCGGCGTCGCTGACCTGCGTGGCGCCGTAGTAGAGCGCGGACTGCGAGAGCCGCTCTTTATAAACGCCCGTCGAGAAAAGGAGCTCGTCGGGGATGATGGCGTTGAACATGCCCATGCAGCCCTCGTCGAAGATACCCATGATGGATTTCCGACGGCGGAGATCGTCGGCGATCTTCTTGGCAATCGCGCGGGCCTTGGGCGGCACGGTGCACTTCGCGAGCGCGCGGACATGCGCGGTCTTGTGCTTCACGACGCCGGTCTTGAGCCATGCGGCGAGGCCGCTGAGGAAAAACTCGTCCGTGAAATCCTCGCTCCAGAGCGTGGAGTATTTCACGCCGGCCTTGGTGAGGGAGCCGTTGAGATTGAGCATGCCCACGAGGCCGGGCCACGTGCCGGACCAGTTGGCCACGGTCAGGATTGGGCCGCGATGCGAGATGAGGCCCGCGAGCACGTGATGCGAATACTGCCACACCGCCTCGGCGACGATGAGCGGCGCCTCGGGATCGAGCCCGGCGAAGACGGCCATGCCCTCCTTCTGCGACGCGATGAAGCCGTGCTTCTCCGCGGATTTGTAGGGATGGGCGCGCACGATCTTGGCGCCGAGCTTGGCGACGGCGGCGCCGAGCGTTTGCTCCATCGCGTGCTGGGCGGGCCAGCACGTCTGGTTGGCGGAGAGACGGAGGTCGCCACTGGCGACGAGGAGGACGGTTTTGGACTTGGCCATGGGTAGAGAGTTTTGACCGACCTAGAGATTGTCGGCCTCGAAAGAGGTAAGAGAATGCACTCGAAATCCTCCCCGGGCAATAGATAGAAATAGCTCCCGCATGGAGAAAATCGGCCGACCCGAAGCAGCCCGCTCGCTCTTGTCCCAGCAAGTGACGGGCGAGCGATATTTTTTCGCCAGCCTCGCGCCGCGCCGAGCCGGCCCGCTCGCACCCGCGATGGGCGGCCGTGAACGCTGCAATCCCGACTACGCGATCGCGCGCCGGCAGTTTCCCTTTCACGTGATCGAGCATGTCGTCGCTGGGCACGGCTCCGTGGCGCTGGACGGCGTGCGGCACGAGCTGCGCCCCGGCGTGATCTACGCCTACGCGCCGACGACGCGCTGCGAAATTCACAATGACGCGTCGGATCCGATGGAAAAGTATTTTGTCGCCTGCACCGGCGGCGGCGTGGGCCAGCGCCTCGCGCGCTGCGGCGTCGCGCCCGGCACCGCGCGTCAACTCGCCGCGCCGGCAGAGGTGACGAGTGTGCTGGAAGACATCGTACGCGAAGGCCAGCGCTCAGGTCCGCTCGCGGAGCGCATCGGCATCGCGCTGCTGGAACTGCTGCTGCTGAAAATCGAAGAGGCCGCAGCGCTCGCACCGCAGGCGAGCGAGCCGGCGCGGGAGGCATTTCTCCGCTGCAAGGCGCTGATCGACGCGCGCGCCGAGTCGCTGTCGACCCTCGACGAAATAGCGAGCGCGGCGGGCGTGGAAGCGTCGAGCGTGTGCCGGTGGTTTCGCCGATTCCAGGGCTCGAGCCCATATCAGTATCTGCTGCGCCGGAAGATGAACCTCGCGGCCGAGCACCTGATCGAGAACGGCGGATTGGTGAAGGAGGCGGCGGAGCGCGTGGGCTTCGACGACCCATATCATTTCTCGCGCGTCTTCAAGAGCGTGCACGGCGTCGCCCCGCGGCAACTGCTGCACGCGACGACGCGCCGGACGCCGGACCTCGGCGATGAGTGAGAGGGCAGAGGTGACGGGGTGGAGCGTGCGCGCGCGGTTGATCGGCGCGGCGGCACTCGCGCTGCTGGCGCTGGCGGTTTACGCGCGGAGTTTCGCGGCGCCGTTCTTCTTCGATGATCTCTCGTCGGTCACACACAACCCGTCGCTGCAGCACCTCTGGCCGCTGACCGGCCCGCTGCATCCGCCGGCGGACTCGACGGTCGGAGGAAGGCCACTCGCAAATCTCACGCTCGCGCTGAATCACACGGTCGGCGGCGAGGCGTCGGCAGGCTATCGCGTAGTGAATTTGTTGATACACGTCGCGGCCGGACTGACCCTGTGGGGCTTGGTGCGGCGGACGCTGCGAGGGCCGGCGTTGCGCGGGAGCTGGGTGCGCGACGCAGACGTAGTCGCATGGGTGGTGGTGGCGCTGTGGCTCGTGCATCCGGTGCAAGTGGCGACCGTGAGCTATGTCTCTCAGCGCACGGAGCTGCTGATGGCGTGGGCGTATCTGTTCACGCTGTACGCTTTCGCGCGCAGTGTTGACTCGACGCGGGCGTGGGCTTGGCAGCTCGGCGCGGTGGTCGCGTGCTGGGCTGGCGCGGGGTGCAAGGAGATCATCGCGACGGCGCCCCTCGCGGTGCTGCTGTACGATCGATTGTTTGTCTCGGAGTCATTGCGCGCTGCGCTGAAATGTCACTGGGCGATGTACGCGGGGATGGCGGCGAGCTGGCTCGCGCTCGCGTGGTTGATGCGCGGGCTGGGCGAGCGCGGTATAGGGACGGACACCGCATGGTGGAGCTATGCGCGGACGGAGTGTGTGGTGGTGGTCGGATATCTGCGCATCGCGCTCTGGCCGACGGGACTCGCGCTCGATCATGGGCCGGTGATTGATGCGAGTGTCGCGGTGACGGCGCTGTGCGCGCTCACGCTGATGGGATTGGTCGCGGCGACGATCTATGGCGTAGTGCGCGGATGGCGCGCAGCGTATGCGGCGGCATTTTTCTTTCTCGTGCTCGCGCCGACTTCGAGCGTGGTGCCGATCGCGTTTCATCCGATGGCGGAGAATCGCCTCTATCTGCCGCTGGCGGCGGTAGTGACGCTGGTTGTGGTCGTGGCGTTTGGCGTGGGGCGGAGATTTGCTCTTATCACAGTGGTGCTAGCGCTGGCTGCGCTCGGCGGCACCACAGTGTGGCGTAACGAGATTTTCCGGAGCGAACTCACGCTCTGGCAGAACGCGATCGACGTGCATCCGCGCAACGCCCGCGCGCACTACAATCTCGCCGAGGCGCAGGCGCGCGCGGGGCTGCCGGTGGAAGCGATGGCGGAGTACCGTGCGGCGCTCGCGCTCGATCCGAATTATTTCTCGGCGCACAACAATCTCGCGAATCTGCTGAGTCGCTCCGGTCAGCAGGCGGAGGCGATTGAGCACTATGAAGCGGCATTAAAGCTGCGGCCCGAGCTCGCGGGTGCGCACTACAATCTCGCGGACACGCTCCTTGCACTCGGGCGCAATGACGAAGCGCTCGCTCACTACGCCGCAGCGGAGCGCGGCGGCATGCACTCCGCGATGCTGGCGTACAATCTCGGCACGCTGCTCGCGCAAGCGGGACGCGATGATGAAGCGCGAGTGCATTTCGCGGAAGCGGTGCGCCTCCGGCCGGACTTGGCGGAGGCGCAGGCAAATCTCGCAAATCTCCTCGGCGCGCGCGGCGAGACGGATGCGGCAATCGAGCACTACGAAGCGGCTCTGCGCGCGAAACCGGATTTCGCCGCGGTGCACTACAACTATGGCAATTTCCTCCTCGCGCGAAATCGCTCGGCCGATGCGGCGACGCACTTCGCTGCCGCACTGCGGTACCAGCCGGACTTTGTCGGAGCGGAGCACAATCTCGCGCTGGCGCTGGTGAATCTCGGTCGCCCGGCGGAGGCATTGCCGCACTACGAGGCGGTGCTCCGCGCGATGCCGGGCGTGGCGACGGCGCATCAGAACTACGCGATCGCGCTGGCAAAAATCGGTCGACGCTCCGAGGCGTTGCGCGAATTGACGGAGGCGGTGCGGTTGCAGCCGAGTGATGCAGCGATGCGGGCGCAGCTTGAAGCGTGGCGGAGTGGGCGATGGTAGATCGGGGATTGTGCCGCGCCGTGGCGATTGTTGGGATGGGGCGATGAATCAAGGCACCAAAGTTCGCGCGATCGACGTGGCGCGGCTCGATATCCCGCTGCACACGCCCTTTGGCATCTCAGGTGGTGCGCTACCCGCGGCGAACAACGTGCTGGTGACCGTCACGCTCGAGAACGGCCGGTGCGGCTATGGCGAGGGTGCGCCGCTGCCGGCGTACAACGGCGAGACGCAGTCACACGTGCTGGCGGCGTTGAAAAACGTGAGCGCATTTTGCGGACGCGAGGTGAGCGACTGGCGCAAGATCGGGGCGGAGTTTCGCACGGGACCGGGCGCCACCTGCGGCGCGGCGCAGTGTGCGCTGGAGATGGCGCTGATCGATGCGCTGGCGCGCCATGATGGCATCCCGCTGGGGAAATTTTTCGGCGGCCACAGCTCGACGCTCGAGACGGACATGACGGTCACGACCGGCTCGGCGCAGGAGGCCGCCGCTGCGGCGAAGGCGATCCGCGCCCGCGGCATCCGAGTGATCAAGGTGAAGATCGGCGGCAAGAGCGGCGTGGCGGCCGACCTCGCGCGACTCGCGGCGATTCACGACGTAGCGCCGGACTCACCGCTCGTGCTCGATGGCAACGCCGGAGTGACCCGCGCAGAGGGGAAGGAGCTCGTGCAAGGCTTGAAGGCGCGCGGCATCGTCCCGGCACTGCTGGAGCAGTGGCTCGCGAAAGACGATCTCGCCGGGATGCGCGGCCTGCGCGAAGAGAGCGGCTGGCTCGTCGCGGCCGATGAGGCGGCATGCTCGGTGGCGGATGTCGCGAAAATCGTGCACGAGCGCGCAGCGGATGTGGTGAACATCAAGCTCATGAAGGCCGGCGTAGCCGAAGCGATGGAGATCGCACGGGCGGCGCGGCGGGGTCGGCTGGAGCTGATGATCGGCGGCAACGTCGAGTCGATCCTCGCGATGACGTTTTCCGCGTGCTTTGCGGCGGGGGCCGGTTGCTTTCGCTTCGCAGATCTGGATACGCCGCTGTTTCTCGCGGAGAATCCCTTTAAGGGCGGTTACGAGCTGAATGGCGGGACGATTTCCATCGCGCACATCCAGGCGGGGCACGGCGTGGAGCCGCGGTAGTACGGAACGCTGGATCGAAGCTGTAACGGCGCTCTATGAGCGCCGAATAAGCTCGGCGGGTAGTCGGGAATCGATTCGGCGGTCATAGACCGCCGCTACAGTGCAGGCGTTTGAGCGAGGCTTACTTCGTCGTCAGTTTGGCCGTGACGTGCAGGACGCCATCGGTGTCGAGGGCGAGGGCGACGGCTTTGCCGATGAGTTCGGGGGTCGCGACGCTGCCGCGGAGCGTGACGTCGCCGGCGGTGCAATCGACATTGATGTCGAGGGCGGAGAGGTCGTGATCGAGGATGTACTTGGCCTTGATCACGGTGAGGATGCGGGCGTCGGAAATCTTGGCGCCGGCGACGCGGGCGTTGCTGCGCACGACCTGGCCGGTCTTGGCGAGGTCGGCGCGGATGTCGTCGGCGGTGAGGTGCCACTCGACGAGCTTGGTGGAGACGGTGTCCTTGAGATCGCTCGCGCCGGCTTGGGCGCGGTCGGCGAGGGTGGGCTGGAGGGCGGCGGTGGGAGTCGCGGCGGTGTGCTTCGACTCGGTGTAGAGTTCCCAGCCGAAGGCGCCGACGATCACGCCGAGTAGGAAGAGGAGGAAGGCTTTCATAGTTGGTGAGGGTGGGAGGGCGCGAGCAGGACGCGGAAGAGCGCGTTTTTTCAAGCGCGAACGCTGACACGATAGACCGGCGGCGCGCGCGGTGGTTGCAACGCTGCGACGGGCCGACGCACTGCGCACTTGCGCGGGGTGCGTGCGGTGCGTTCGCTCGCGGCGCATGAGCACACCCTCGAAGACGGCTCTCGTCACCGGCGCGTCGCGCGGCATCGGCCGTGGCATCGCGATCGAACTCGCCCGCGCGGGCTGCCGCGTCGCGATCAACTACGCCGGCAACGCGGAGGCGGCGACCGAGGCGCTCACGCTCGTGCGCGCGGCGGGCGGCGATGGTTTCATCGTGCAGGGCGACGTGGCGGTGGCGGCGGATCGCGAGCGCATGGTGGCGGAGACGATTGCGAAGTTTGGCCGTATCGACGTGCTCGTGAACAACGCGGGCGTGGCGCCCAAGGTGCGCGCCGACCTGCTCGATGCGGGCGAGGAGAGCTTCGATCGGCTCTTCGCGATCAATCTGAAGGGCCCGTTTTTCCTGTCACAGCTCGTAGCGAAGCAGATGCAGAAACAGACGGCCGACGCGGAAGGGTTTCGTGGGCGCATCGTGAACATCACGTCGATTTCAGTGTACACTGCGTCGATCAATCGCGGCGACTATTGCATGGTGAAGGCGGGCCTAGCGATGATGACGAAGCTCTTCGCCGACCGCCTCGCGAACGACGCGATCAACGTCTACGAAATCCGTCCCGGCGTGATCGCGACCGACATGACCGGCGGCGTGAAAGAGAAGTACGACAAGCTCATCATCCACGACGAGCGCGGCATCTCGCCGATCCGCCGCTGGGGCAAGCCGGAGGATATCGGCCGCGCGGTGCGGGCGATCGCGGAAGATCGTTTTCCCTTTTCGACCGGCGCGTGCTTCGACGTCGATGGTGGCTTTCACCTGCAACGCCTGTAATTTCCGCGCGTGCTCATCACCTGCCAGGCCGGATTCGAAGCGCTGCTCGCCCGCGAGCTGGCGGAACTGCATCGCGCAAACGCGACGGAAAAAGGCCCGGGCTGGGCGCTCCTCGAGCCTACGGCGAATCCGCCGGTGGCGGAGCTGGCGTTTGCGCACCTGACGCTGCTCGCACCGGTGGAGCTGCGCGGCGACTCGGTCAACGCGCTCGCGCAGCGCGTGGCGGAGTATTTCCTCACGAGTCTCCGAGGCGAGCGCATCGAGACCGCGTGGCCGAGCGTGTGGCTCGGGCCGCAGGAACTCGTGGGACTCGGCCGGCGCATCTCGAGCGTGGAGGCGGCGTTTGGCGAAGCGCTGAAGAAGAAGCTCTCGCGCGTGGCGAAACTCGCCGTGACCGACCTGCCGCGTGGCGTGGGACCGGCGCGCGGGCTCTTCGTGTACTTCGTGGATTTCGGCCGCGTGCTCGTGGCGCGCGAAGCATGGCGGCACGGACAACGCCGCATGGCGGACGACGATCTCGCGCCGTCGCGCAGTTACCTGAAAGTCGAGGAAGCCTACACGTTGCTCGGCCGCGAGCCGGCGACGGGCGAGACGGTGGTGGACCTCGGCGCGGCACCGGGCGGCTGGAGCTACAGTGCGGCGAAACGCGGCGCTCATGTGCTCGCGCTCGACAACGGCCCGCTGAAAGGCGGCGCGCTGAACAATCCGGCGATCGAGCATCGCTTGGAGGATGCATTCAAATTTGCGCCGGCGGAGGGACAGGTCTTCGACTGGCTCTTCTGCGATATGGTGGACGACCCGCATGATGTCGCGCGGCGGATCATCGAGCCGTGGCTCTCGCGCCGCTGGTGCCGGCGCTTCGTGATCAATCTGAAATTTGGCCGCGTCGATCCGGTAGCACTCCTACGCGAGCTGCGCGTGCCGGGTTCGACGCTTGCAGCCCGCACGACGGGGAGTGCGATCCGGCACCTCTATCATGATCGCGAGGAATTTACGCTGGTCGGTGAGACGGTGGGCTGACACCGCAGCGTAACGGAAATGTGACCCCCGGTCCCTCGCCGGGGCCGATGGAGAGGCTATTTTGGATTGGCCATGAGCAGCTCCACCACCACCGCGCCTACGCCAGCTTCGCTGGCCGTGGTGCAGGAGTTTCCCGCGCGCGGACCGCAGGCGTTGTCGAGCGAGCATGTCTCGCTGGAATCGCTGGTGCATCATCGTCACACCGTGCCGCACGATCTGCCGCTGGAGCAGGTGCACCGGTTGTTTCGCGATGCAGACGTGAACTATGCGGCGCTGATCCGCGACGGGATGGTCTCGGGGGTGTGCTCGCGCGCGCGATTGGGATTTTTGCTCGGGTCGCGTTTCGGCTTCGCGCTCGATGCGCGCAGTCCGGCGCACACGGCACAGGTGGCGCGGCCGCTGGTCTTCGCCCGGACGACGCCGGTGCGGCGTATCCTGGAGCGCGCGCTGGCGCGACCGGGCGAAGAGTTTCACGAAGACGTGGTGCTGGTGGACGAAGAGCAGCACTTGCTCGGCCTCATCCCGGTGCAGGCACTCGCCCAACTCCAGAATCGGCTCGTAGGTGAACAACTCGCGGAACTCCGCCGCCAGCACGACACGCTGCAGCGGCAGAATCTCGAACTGTTTCAGACCAATCACGCAGCACGGCAGGCGCAGGGCCTTTACCAAGGCCTCTTCGAGAGCGACGCGCTCGGCGTGGCGCTGCTCGACACGCAGGGCGCGGTGCAGACGCACAATCGCCGCCTCGCGGAACTGCTCGGGCTTGGCGACACGACGGTGGAGCTGTTTTCGCTGGCGGGCTGGATCGTCGAGCGTGAACGGTCGCGATTCGCGGCACTGCTCAGTGCGCACGAACGTGAAGGGCGCGTGGCGAGTGCGGGCGAGTTTCATCTCGAAGTGCCGGGGCGTGGCGCGCGGCTGTTTCGCATCTCGACGGGGTGGATTAGGGAGACGGGGCAAATCTGCGCGTGCTTCGACGACATCTCGGAGCAGCGCACGATGGAGCGCCACGTACAGCGGCAAGAAAAGCAAGTGCTGCTCGACACGCTGGTCGGAGGCATCGCGCATGAGCTGAACAACAAGCTCACGCCGGTGCTCGGTTTCGCGGAGCTATTGTCGCCGATCGCGCGTGAGCCAGAACGCAGCTACGTCGAATACATCGGCAAGAGCGTGCTGGAGGCGGGCGAGATCATCCGGCAGCTCCTGCAGCTCTCGAAGCCGGCCGGCGGCAATCCGCAGTTTACGGATCTGCGGCAGGCGGTGGATGAGGCGCTGGTGATGCTGAAGTTTCAGTTGCGCGAGAGCCGCGTGGTCACCCGCGTCGTGAGTCCGCCCGAGCCGACGATGGTGCACGCGGACAACGGCCAGCTCAAGCAGGTGGTGATCAACCTCGCGCTCAACGCGATCCAGGCGATGGAGCACTCGCCGGCACCACAGCTCGAAATCGAGGTGGGCCACGAGGCCGAACAGGCTTTTATTGCGGTGCGAGATAGCGGCACGGGCATCGCGCCGGAGATCATCGGGCGCATCTTCGATCCGTTTTTCACGACGAAAGGCCCGGACCGCGGCAGCGGGCTCGGACTGAGTATTTGTTTCAGCATCATGCGCCAGCACGGCGGCGACCTTACGGTTGAGAGCGAGCCGGGCCAAGGCGCACGCTTCAAGGCGCTGCTGCCCGCGGCACTCGCGATCCCGGCGGTCGCGCCGGTCAAGACGGAGACGGCGCCGGTGATTGCGGGACCTGAGCTGCCCGGACGGAAACGCGTGCTCGTGGTCGAGGACGAGGATGTGGTGCGGCGCCTGATGCAAGAAATGCTGCGCACGTGTTTCGCCGTGTCAGTCGACACGGCGCAGCACGGCCGCGAGGCGCTGGGCTTGGCCGAGGCCAACGACTATGACTTGATCATCTCGGACATCCGCATGCCGGAGATGAATGGGCCGGATTTCTACCTGCGCTTAAAACAAGTGCGGCCGGCGCTGGCGCGGAGATTTTTCTTCATCACGGGCCACGCGGGCGAGCGGGAGCAGATCGACGATCTTGCGCGCTGGGGAGTGTCGGTGATGGCGAAGCCCTTCACGGTGGCGCGGCTGATCGAGGCGTGCACGCCGTTTCTCGGGCCGAATGCGCGCGGGGCGGTGGCGTGAGGCGAGCGCGGGGCGCGCTGACTTGGCTCAGTGCGCGAGGATCTTGCCGTGATCGTAGACGATATTGCCGCCGACGATGGTCGTGCGGACGCGGCCGGTGAGTTCCTGGCCACTCCACGGGGAGTTGCTGGATTTGCTGAAGCCCTTGCGCGCTTCGTAGGTCCATTTCTCCTCGGGGGCGAAGAGGCAGATGTCCGCGGCGGCGCCGACGGCGAGCGTGCCGGCGGGGAGGCCGAGGAGGTTGGCGGGCAGGCGCGTCATCAGGTCGACGACGTGCGGAAGCTTGAACTTGTTTTCTCGGACGAGGATTTGCAGCGAGATGGCGAGCGAGGTCTCGAGGCCGAGGATGCCGTTGGGCGCGAAGTCGAACTCGCGGTCCTTCTCGTAGTCGGTGTGCGGCGCGTGGTCGGTGGCGATGCAGTCGAGCGTGCCGTCGCGCAGGCCTTCGATGAGCGCCTGGCGGTCGGCTTCGGTGCGCAGCGGCGGGTTCATCTTGAAATGCGTGTCGTAGGTCGCGAGCGACTCGTCGGTGAGGGCGATGTGGTGCGGCGTCGCCTCGGCGGAGATCTTCACGCCGCGCTCCTTGGCCCGGCGGATGATGCCGACGGAGTAGCGCGACGAGATATGCTGCATGTGGATGTGCGCGCCGGTGTACTCGGAGAGGATGACGTTGCGCGCGACGATGATGTCCTCGGCGGCGGCGGGCCAACCGCGCAGGCCGAGACGCGTGGACATCACGCCCTCGTTCATCACGGCGCCGTGGGTCATCGACGCGTCCTGACAGTGATCCATCAGCGGCAGCTGAAACATCGTCGCGTACTCGCACGCGCGGCGCATGACCTCGTTGGACTGCACGCACTCGCCGTCGTCGGTGATCGCGACGACTCCGGCGCGCTTGAGCGAGCCGATAGGCGCGAGGGCTTGGCCCTTCATGCCGACGGTGATGCAGCCGGTGGGCAGCACGCGCACGACCGCGTCGCGGGCGATGGCGTCTTTGATAAACTGAATCGTGCCCGCGGAGTCCGCGACGGGCGCGGTATTGGGCATGCAGACGACGGTAGTAAAACCGCCGGCGGCGGCGGCGCGCGAGCCGGTGCCGATGGTCTCCTTGTGCGTTTGGCCCGGCTCGCGGAAATGCACGTGGATGTCGACGAGGCCCGGGCAGGCGACGAAGCCCTTGGCGTCGATCTTCTTCGCGCGCTTCTTGTCGGCGGCGGAGAGCGAGGCGACGATCACGCCGTCGCGCACAAACACATCGCCGAGCGCATCGCGCTTGGCGGCGGGATCGATCACGCGGGCTTTTTGAATCCAGAGAGTGGACATTTTAGCGAAGCTCCAAACGCCAATCACCAAACGCCAAAGAAATTCCAAAGGACGGAAAATCAGTGGGTGTGGTCATTGGAAATTGAGGACTGAGGTTTCTTTGAAATTTGGACGTTTGGGATTTTCAGTCAGCGGCGACAACCGACTCTGGCTGACCGCCCGCGCAGAGGTAGAGCACGGCCATGCGGACCGCGATGCCGTTGGTCACCTGCTCGAGGATCACGCTGCGTTCGCCGTCGGCGAGTTCGCTGTCGATCTCGACGCCGCGGTTGATTGGGCCGGGGTGCATGATGATCGCGCGCGGGTTGAGCCACGAGGCGCGCGTCTTGTTGAGGCCAAACATGCTCGTGTACTCGCCGAGCGAGGGAAAGTGGCTGGAGCCTTGGCGCTCGTGCTGTATCCGGAGAAGCATGACAACCTCGGCGTCGGCGAGGGCGGACTTCAGGTCGTGCGAGACCTTGGCTCCGAGTGCGGTGAACGCCTCGGGCACGAGCGTCGACGGGCCGACGAGCGTGACGGCGGCGCCAAGCTTGGCGAGGGCGTGGATGTTGGAGCGCGCGACGCGGCTGAAAAGGATGTCGCCGAGGATGACGACCTTGCGGCCCTTGAGGGAGCCGAGGTGCTCCTTCATCGTGAAGGTATCGAGCAGGCCTTGCGTGGGATGCTCGTGCGAACCGTCGCCGGCGTTGATCACCGGGATGTCGAGGATGCGCGAGAGGTAGAGCGGCGAGCCGGCGGCGGCGTGGCGGATCACGATCATGTCCGCCTGCAGGGCCTGGATGTTTTCCGCAGTGTCGCGGAGCGTTTCGCCCTTGGTCGTGCTGGAGCTGGCGGCGTCGAAGGAGATGACGTCGGCGCTGAGGCGCTTGGCGGCCATGTCGAAGGCCATGCGCGTGCGCGTGCTGGGCTCGAGGAAGAGATTGACGATGGTCTTGCCGCGGAGGGCGGGGACCTTCTTCACGCTGCGCCGCAGGATCTGCTTGAACGCAGCGGCGGTCGTGTGGATCTGCTCGATTTCGGCGAGCGAGAGTTCCTCGATGGTCAGGAGATGGCGGCGGGTCCAGGGCATCAGGAGATTTTCGATTTAGGCGCGGGGCGCTCGATGGTGATGGCGTCGCGCTGCGGGTGCTCGTTGTCGAGGGTGACGATCACGGTTTCCTCGGGGCGGGCTTCGAGGCGAGTACCCACGTAGTCGGCGTGCACGGGCAGACGGCGGCCGGGACGGTCGACGAGGACGGCGAGTTCGACGAGATCGGGGCGACCGTGGTCGAAGAGTTCGTCGAGGGCGGCCTTCACGGTGCGACCTGAAAAGAGCACATCGTCGACGAGAATCACGGGCGCGCGGTGAATGTCGCCGGGGAGCAGTGTGGGCGTGAACTCCTTCGGGATCGGGTGGCGGCCGATGTCATCGCGGTGAAAGGAAATATCCAGCGTGCCCGAGCGAATCAGGAAAGCGGGGCGGTGCTTGGTCAGCTCCAGCGCGAGGCGGTGGGCGAGGGGGATGCCGCCGTTGGCGATGCCGAGGAGCAGGAGGCGCGGCGTGGCGCGGTGGCGCTCGGCAATGGCGGTAGCGAGCCGCGCGATGGCAGCATGGACTTCCGTGGAGCCGATGGATTTGGGCGTGGGCACCGCAGGGGATTGAGGCGGGTCGGGGGATGCGGGGGAAGCAGAAAAATTGCACGACTGTGTGCACCAGCGCGGCTCCAGGTACTGGACGGGCGAGGGAGCGCGTTTCTCCGTGTCATGCGGCGAAAAGCCCGCCAGACAGGAGCGCGATGAACGAGGAGACGATGTTCGCTTTGGAAATCGATGCGGTGCGCAATCGCACGCACGTGTGCTGGATTGGCCGCGTCACGGCCGCCGGCGCGGTCGCGAGCCTCGTGCAGGTGGAAAAGATGCTCCTCGACATGAAGCCGGGCTTCACGGTGCTGACCGATCTTACGAAACTGGAGTCGATGGAGATCGAGTGCTCCACGACGATCGCGAAGATCATGGACCTCTGCCGCGCGAAGGGCGTCGGCACGGTGGTGCGCGTGATTCCTGATCCGACGAAGGACATCGGCCTCAACATCCTCTCGATCATCCATTATCGCCGGGGCGTGCGCGTCATCACCTGCGAGACGCGCGAGGAAGCGGAAAAAGTCCTCGGCTGAGCGTGGGCGATTATTTCGCCGCAGGTAGGCGGTAAGTGGTATTGAAGATCAGCTCGGTGTTGGTGAGCACGAAGACCTTGAATTTGAGTTTGCCGCTGGCCGCGTCGGCCGGCGTGGCGCGGCCCTCGACGCGATGGTGATCGCCGCCGTTGCTCACGGCCTCGCCCTTGAACTCGACCGTTTCACCCTTGGAGAGACGCGTGAGCGCCTCGTCGGGGAAGTCGATGGTGACCTTGCCCTTCTCACTGTAGAAGAAGTACGGGAAAACCTTCGCATTGAAGTCGGCCTGAAATTTTCCGTCGACGCGCGTGAACGTCGCCATCGTCAGCGAGACGGTGCCGACGTAGATCGAGGTTTTGCCCGGCGCGACCTCCACACTGTCGAAACGCCGCATCGGCTCCTCGGCTCCTCGCGCGCCCACGAGGAGTGCGGCAAAGGCGAGCAGGGCGACGACACGGCGATACAGCATGGCGGAAATCTGCGGGGTCATTGTCGGGCGGCAAATCGGAAAAATAAATGTCACGTGGCGGTCACAGACCCGGGAAAATGGGTCGGGTTTGCAGAGAAAATGACATCTCACGGGTACCGCGCTTTCCGCCGCACTCCGGGGCGCACCTTGGGCCTATCCCGGACCGTCACAAATAGATGCCAATCTTTCGCGTTGCGCGGGGCGGAGCGGCGTGAGCTTATGCCGGAACATGGCCAAGAACTCGCAAGCGACCTGGGGCGGCCGGTTCACCGCCGGCCCCGCCGACCTGATGCTGCATTTCAGCGAATCGGTGTCGTTCGACGCCCGGCTCGCGCCCTTCGACATCGCCGGCAGCAAGGCCCACTCCGCGATGCTCGCGCACGTGGGGCTCATCACGGCCAAGGAGCGCGACGCGATTCACGCCGGCCTCGATGCGATCCTCGCGGAGATCGAGGCGGGAAAATTCGAGTGGCAGATGAAACTCGAGGACGTGCACATGAACATCGAGCAGGCGCTGACGAAGCGCGTGCCCGCCGCCGCGAAGCTCCACACCGCGCGCAGCCGCAACGACCAAGTCGCGACGGACATGCGCCTCTTCTTCAAGCACGCGACCGCCGTGCTCGCGGAGAAAATCCTCGGCGCCGAGCGCGCGCTGCTCGCCGCCGCGGCGGCTAATCGCGACGTGCTCATCCCGGGCTACACGCATCTTCAGCGCGCGCAGCCCGTGTACTTCGCGCACCACCTTTTTGCGTGGCTCGAGATGCTCGAGCGCGACCGCGCGCGGATGCTTTCCGTGGCGGCGCGTGCCAACTGGTGCCCACTCGGCTCCGGCGCGATCGCGGGCACGACGCTGCCAATCGATCGCGAGTTCACGGCGAAAGCCCTTGGCTTCGTCGATGCGCGCGGCCGGCCGCAGGTCACGCAGAACTCGATGGACACCGTCGCCGACCGCGACCTCTTTATCGAATTCGCCGGGGCGTGCGCGCTTATCGGCGTGCACTTCTCGCGCATCGCGGAGGACCTGATTTTGTGGACGAGCGCGGAGTTCAAATTCGTCGAGCTGCCCGACGCGTTTTGCACTGGCTCGTCGCTGATGCCGCAGAAGAAGAATCCCGATTCCTGCGAACTCCTCCGCGGCAAATCCGCGCGCCTGCAGGGCAATCTCCACACGCTGCTCACGCTCGTGAAGGGCCTGCCACTCACCTACAATCGCGATCTGCAGGAGGACAAGCCGCCGGTCTTCGACAGCTTCGACCAGACCGCGATGTGCGCCGATGTCCTCGCCGGCACGCTCGCCGGCATGACCGTGCATCGCGATCGTTGCGCCGCCGCGGTGAAAGACCCGGCGCTGCTCGCGACGGATCTCGCCGACTATCTCGTGACCAAGGGCGTGCCCTTCCGCGACGCGCATCATGCGGTCGGCGCGGTCGTGCGTCTCGCCGAGAAGAACTCCGTGGCGCTCGATCAGCTCCCGACCGACGAAGTGCAGAAAGTGCACCCCGCCTTCGGTGATGACTGGTCAGAGGTTTTCAATCTCAAGCGTGCGCTCGAAAAGCGCCGCGGTACCGGCATGCCCGGGCCGGTTCAGCTCGCGAAGCAGTTCGCGCGCTGGAAGCGGTTGCTGAAGTAAGGGCGGATCGAAGCTGTGGGAGGGGCTTTGTGCCCCGACGTTGCGGCTAGCTTCACCACAGAGACACAGAGTCACAAAGAAGAAGTCAGGCACCGCTCGTATGCGAGTGCCTGACCAACTTGATTTACGGAGTGGAGTCGGGGCGTAAAGCCCCTCTCACAATAAAACCTTAGTCCTCCTTATCCGGAGGCGGCGGGGGCATCAGGGAGTAGAGGACCGGCGTGACGAGACGGGAGAGGACGAGGGAACTCACGAGGCCGCCCATGATCACGATGGCGAGCGGGGAGTAGAGGCCCGAGCCTTCCAGCGCAAGCGGGAGCAGCGCGCCGATGGCGGTGAGCGTCGTGAGCACGACCGGGAGGAAGCGGGTCTCACCGGCTTGCTCGATGGCCTCGCGCAGCTCCACGCCTTGGGAACGGAGCTGGTTGGTGAAGTCGACGAGGAGGATCGAATTTTTGATCTCGATACCCACCAGAGCGACGAAGCCGATGGCGGCCATGAACGACAGGGAGTTGTTCGTGATCCAGAGGCCGATGAGGCCGCCGACGATGCCGAGCGGGATGACCGACGCGACGATCAGCGCGCCGCGGTGATTGCGGAACTCGAGGATCAGGATCGCGAGGATGCCGAACCCGGCGATGAAGACGGCGTTGCCGAGCCCGCCGAAGCTTTCCTTGCGGCTCTCGACTTCGCCGCCGAATTCCCAGCGCACGCCGGCGGGCCACTTCACCTGGTTGAGCTTGTCCTCGGCGAGCGAGGTAAGGTGATTGGTGTTGTAGCCTTCGCGGACGAACGACGTGACCGTGACCGAGCGCACGCGATTGAAGCGCTGGATCAGCGGCGGCACGCTCTCGAATTTCAACTCGGCCACCTGCGAGATCGGCACGTACGCGCCGCTCGCGGTCTGCACCTGAATCTTGGGCCAGTTGTCGAGCGTGGCGCGGTCGCCGCGGGGTAGCGCGATCTGGATCGGATACTCGTCACCGTCGGCGATGCGGAAGCGGCTCACATCGAGGCCGGCAAAAGCGAGGCGCACGGCGCGGTCGATTTCCGCGGCGGGGACGCCGAGCATCGCGGCCACGGGCCGGTTGATCACTACGCGCAACTCGGTGCGGCGGACGCGGAGCGGGTTGTTGACCGCCTGCGTGCCCTCGATGCTGCGGAGTAGTTCGTCGACCTGCGCGCCGAGTTGGGCGAGCTCGGTGAGGTTGTCGTCGAAGATGCGGACCGCGATGGGGGCCTCGACAAGCGGACCTTGCTGGTACTCGCGCACGACGATGCGGGCGCCGGAGATTTTTTCGCACTCGGCGTGGAGCTTCGCGATGAACTCGGGGCTCTCCTTCGGCTCGAAGTGCTTCAGCGTCACGACGACCTCGGCGACGTTGGCCTTGGGCGCGGACTGGATCTCGTTGTAGTAAACCTGCGGGTTGAGATTGCCGACCGTGGTGGCGTAGCTGGCGATCTGGTCGGAGTGCTTGGTGAGGATGGCCTCGACCTGCTTGGCGATGCTATCGGTGGCGGCGACGCTCGCGCCTTCCTCGGCCTCGATCTGCACCATGAACTGTGGGATGCCGGCCTTGGGGAAGAGCGAGAAACCGATCTGCGGCACGAGACAAAAGCTAGCGGCGGTGAACAGCGCGGCGCCGACCAGCGTCATGCGCGGATTGTACATGCACCAGTGGAGGATCGGGCGGTAGGCGGTCGTGATGCCGTGCTGCAGCCAGTGCAGGAGGATGTTGCCGTGTTCGTCGCCATCGCCCTTGAGCAGCATGCTCGCGAGCAGCGGCACGATGGTGAGAGCGACGATCATCGACGCCAAAACCGTGTAGACGACCGCGACCGGCAGCGAGCGGATGAACTGGCCCGGACCACCGGGCAGGGTGAGCAGCGGGAGGAAGGCGAAGAGCAGCACCATCGTCGTGCCGATGACGGCGACGGCGATCTGGTTGGTACCCATGACGGCGGCCTCAAAGGGGCCTTTGCCCTCGCGGCGGTAGCGGGCGATGTTTTCCACGACGACGATGGAGTCGTCCACCAGCAGGCCGAGCGCGATGACGCAGCCGACGATGCTGAGCTGGTTCATGCTGAAGCCGGTGTAGTAAAGCGCACCGATGCCCATCGCGAACGACAGCGGAATTGAGAGCATCACGAGCACCGAGGCGCGGAAGCCGAGCGGGAGCACGGTCAAGAGCACGAGGGCGAAGGCCAAGATGAAGTCGCGCTGCAGGCCGCCGATGCGGTGCCCAATGTTGCCCGTCTGGTCCCAGACGATCTCAGTCTTCACGTCGCCGGGGAGCGTGGCGTTGAACTCCTTGAGTTTTTCGCGGAGGTTTTCGCTGATCGCGAAAAGGTTCTGCTGCGGCTGCGGCTTGGCCGAGACGAAGACGGCGCGCTGGCCGTTGAAGCGCGCGATCTCCTCGTGGTCGACGTTGGTCCATTCCACGTTGGAGATGTCGCCGAGGTGCACCACCGCTTCACCGGAGCCACTGACGGGCGTGCGGCGCACGTCGTCGAGCGTCTGGTAGCGATCACTGGTATTGAGATTGAAACGACGCGAGCCGGTCTCGACCGCGCCGCCGGGGATGGTGATGTTGTCGGCTTGGACGGCCTGGATGATCTGGCCAATGGGCAGGTGGAGCGCCGCGATCTTGTCGAGATCGAGCGTCACGCGGACCTGCTTCAGCGGGATGGCGTGCTTATCGGCTACGCGAACACCGGCGACGCCCTCGAAGCTCTTGCGGAGTTTTTCGGCGAGGTCCTCCATGCGGCCATAGCTGGCGTCGGGCGAGACGAGCGCGACCCAGAGGGTGGAGACATTGATCGTGCGGATTTTGCGGACCTCGACGCCGACGACGCCGTCGGGCAGGCGAGGGCGGGTGACATTTACCTGCCGGATCAGCGCGTCGTATTTCTTTTCGACATCAGCGCCGAAATCGAACTCCACCGAGATGAAGGCGAAGCCGTCCTTCACCGTCGTGCGGATCTTGTCGACCTCATCGAGTTCCTTGAACGCGTTCTCCAGCGGACGGGCGACGAGCTGCTCGATATCGACCGAGCTGCCGCCGGGGTTGAAGGCCACGACGATGAACGCCGGCACGTTGTACGCCGGATCCTCGAGCCGCGGGATGGCGCGGAACGACAACGCACCCAGCATCACGATGCACGCCGTGACGATGAACGTGAACTGGGAGTACTTGACCGAGAGCTTGGTGATGCTCATCGCGGCGGCGCGTTAGGGTTGGCCCTTGGCGATTTCGACCGTGGTGCCGTCCCGGAGATACTCGCCACCGCGCACGACGACGCGGGCGGTGCGCGGCAGCTCGGAGCGGAGATAAGCTTTAGCGCCGCGCAGCGCTTCGACGTCGACCGGGAGGCGCTTGGCCTTGTTGCCCTCCTCGACGACGAAGACATTCGCGCGATGCTCGCTGCCCTCGATCAAGGCGGCGGCGGGCACGACCGGGCGGGCGGTGACCGTCTGCGGGGTGATGGTGACACTCGCCACGAAGCCCGAGCGGGCACCCGCGGGCGCAGCATCGAGCGCGACCTCGACCTGCGTGGTGCGCGTGCCGGGATCGGCGGCCTCGGAAAGATGAACGACCTTGCCCGCGAGCGGCTTGCTATCGCGACTGAGACTGACCTCGGCGCGGTCGCCCGCGTGGACGCGGGAGATGTCGCTCTCGGCGAGACCGGCGCGGACGATCCAGCCGTCATCGTCAGAAGCGAAGCTCAGCACGGGATAGCCGGCACCGATGAGGGCATTGGGCTCGGCGGTGCGGCGCAGGATGCGACCAGCGGCGGGGGCGATGATCTGCGCGTAGCGGCGGTTGAACTCGGCGGCCTTGAGCTGAGCGTTGGCGACGTCGACGGCGGTGCGGGCGTCTTGGAGATTTTCGAGCGTGGCGACCTTGCCCGCTTGGAGCTTCTCCACGCGACCGAGATCGCGCTGAGCTTTCTCCACGAGACTGCGAGCCGTCGCGACCTGCGCCTCGATCTCGTCGGGGCGGACCTGCGCGAGCACCTGGCCCGCGGTGACCGTGTCACCGGCGCGGACGCTGATGCTCTCGATGACGCCGGGGACCTTGAACGACAGATCGACCTCGGTGCGCCGGGCGAGCAGGCCCGTGGCGGAGACCGGCACGGCCTCGTCGGAGTAGATCACAGGTGCGACCTCGACCGCCGTGGTTTTCACGGCGGTTTCGGTTTCGGCAGAATGTTTGGAGCAGCCGGCGAGCGCGCCGAGCAAGACCGGCAGAGCGAAGCGGGAGATGTTCATGTTCAAGGGGCGGGAGTGAGCGCAGCAGCCCGTTCGTAGGCAGCGGCGGCGATGAAGAGACGTTGGCGCGTGATCTGACGGTTGAGTTCGGCGCGCGTGAGTTCGTTACGCGCGTCGAGGAAGATGAGCTGGTTCGCGAGGCCCTCGCGCTCGCGGGCGGTGACGACGGAGAAAGCGCCCTGCGCGGCGAGTTCGCGCTGACGGGCGGTGTCGCTCGCGGCCGCGGCGGCGCGGAAATCGTCGGCGGCCTGCTGAATCTGCAGCGACATCTGGGCGCGGGCCTCGTCGCGCTGATACTCCAGCTTGCGACGCTCGATCACGGCCTGCGAGAGCTGGCCCTTGTTGCGCTGGCCGTCCCAGACATTGTATTCCGCGACGAGCGAGGCGAGGGTGTAGGGCGCCTTGTGATCCAGGCGATAGCCTTCGCCTTGGATACCGGCTTCGACCGCGAGGCCGAGGGTGGGGCGGAGCTTGGCGCGCACGGCGGCCTCGGCGGCGCTCGCGGCGTCGACACCCTTTTCGAGCGCAGTGAGTTCTTCACGATGTGCGGGCGAGGCGTTTTCGGCCGGATTCGCAGCGAGCAGCGCCGTCTCGGTGGATTGCAGGGAAGCGTCGGCTACCTTGTCGATGGGCGTCTCGAGCGGACGGTTAAGAAGGAAGTTGAGGTAGGCGCGGGCGACATTGCGATCGCGGTTGATTTCAACTTGCTGCTGCTTCACCTCGAGATTGTCGGCCTTGGCGCGGAGCACGCGGTCCTCGGTGGTCTTGTCATTCTCAAGGAGGAGCTGATTCACGCGCAGCGCTTCGGCCGTGAGCTTGCTGGCGGACTCAAGGATCGCAGCGGCGGCGTCAGCCTGCAGCCAGCGGTGATACGCAGTAATGACTGTGAGGCGGAGCTCGCGACGAAATGCGGCGAGCGCAGCCTCGCGACTCGCGACGGCGGCGCGGTTGGCCTCGATGCCGCGATGAATCTCGGGGCGGTAGAGCGGGGCGAGGAGACGGAGTTTCGTCTCTTGCTCGTGGTCCCGGTAGAAGTTGATCGACTGGTTTCCGATTTGCGGAAACGGGCCCGGCTTGCCCTGGGCGACGAGGAAATCGTTCAGCGTCTTGTAGACGGGATTGATGATGTCGCCGATGGGGAAATCGATCTGGCGTCCGCCCGTCGCGGCGGAGTAGCGCGCGACAAAATCCACCTGCGGCTGGAGCGCGCCGCGCACTTGGGAGAGACGCACGCGAGCGCCATCGACGTCGAGCGTCTGGATTTGCAGGGCGAGATTGTGCTGGAGCGCGAGTGCGACGTAGGCGTCGACGACCGCGGGGGATTGGGGCCAGACGCCGGTGCTGTTGCCAGTCTCGGCTGCACGGCCGACCCCGGCGAGAGTCACAAGCGCGGCCAACGGAAGCAGGAGGAGCCGCATTGAGCGGAAGAGTGAAGTGGACATAGAGCGCGTCAAGCGGCTTCCCGAGAACGGGAAGCGCATCAATCGGACCAATGGGGAGAAAATTGAACTTTACCTTAAATCTTTGATTGGCGTCTCTGTATTTGCGCTAACGGAGCACCCGTTCCGTGCCGTTAACGTCAGTCCCAGCACGCTTCATGAGTTCACTTCCCACGCCGTCCGCGGTGCTTACGACCTCCGCACCGTTTTCCTCGTCTGTCCCCTTTCCGAATGAAGCCCGGCGTGAGCCGTGGTGGAAAGCGGTCGTAGTCGCGATCGCCCTTGCGCTGATCACCGTGCCCTTCGTGGTCCCGCTCCTCGGCGTGGTCGAGGCGCCGATCGGCCCCGGCGTATGGTCGCTGGTGATTCTGTCGGGCATGCTCAACCTCATCGTGATCTCGTATCACTACGCGGTCCCGGCGCACCCGAAGTTCCTCATGATCCCGTGGCGCAAGGCAGTCTTGCGCACCCACATCATCTCCGGCTCGACCGAGCTAGTGGCGGGCCTCATCGCGTGCTTCGGCTCGCACGAGACCCCGTGGGCCGGCCGCATCATGGCGCTCGCCGCGCTCTGCGGTCACATCCCCTCGGCCACGCTGCAGACCCCGATCGTCTTCGGCGCCAAGGCCGTGATGACCCCGGGCTACATCCTCTGCATCGCGCTCCACGCCTTCTGCGCGCTGAACCTCCTCGTGTATCCCACCTCCACGCTGTGGGCGGTGAACACCTTCCTCATCTTCAACATCTACGTCTGGTGCCGCATCTACTTCTACGTGTTCGACGGCCTGAAGCTCTTCGCCTCGGAGAAGTACACGATCTCGATTCTCGCCGCCGGCATGACGGTGGTGCCCGCGGTGCTTGGGCCGATGACGTTCATGGCGCTGGTCGCCTTCATCTGCATCTACATCGTTCTCTATCGTAAGCTCTACATCACCTCGCCCTCGCAGTACAACGAGTTCGTCCGCGAGCGCGCCCGTGGTGCGGCGATTTCGCCCGAGATGCTCGCCCTTTGGGAGAGCAATGCCGATCCGGCCGAAGAGGAAAAGATCTGCAAGCGCTACTTCACCATCCTCGACGTCGACAAGAACGGCACCCTCGAGGGCGAGGAAATCGACAACGCCCTCGGCGCGGCCAATCTGCCCGCGGCGGTGGTCGACACCTTCCTGCGCGACCGCATCGGCAGCAAGAGCATCAGTTACCCCGCGTTTCGTGAGCACGTATGGGCGATCGACGCCATCCGCCGCCGCGCCCGCCGCATCGTCGCGACCAACGACGCCACCTCCGAGCGTGACCGCGCCGAGTTGGTCTTCAAGCAGCTGGACATCGACCGCAACGGCCTGCTCGGGCCCGCCGAGCTCCGCGTGCTGCTCCTTGAGTGGGGCTGCCCCGAGAGCGAGGCCCGGCGCTACATCCGCCGCGTCGATTCCGACGGCGACGGCATGATCAATTTCGACGACTTCTACGCGAAGATGCGCTCCGTATGGCGCTTCATCTACTACGAGGTCTATCAGGCCGAGTCTGCGCAGGAAGAGACCGACATGCTCCAGCGCTTCGCGACTTCGTTCAAGGAGTCCATGTTGGTTCGCCGCCAGAAGCGCACGGTGCAGGAAGAGCTGCTCTCCCGCGTACCGTTCCTCCAGAACGCTTCCGAGAAGCTTGTCCACGAACTCGCCGAGTCGCTCGTGCGCGAAGCGGTCAAAGCCGATGGCGTAGTCTTCTCCGAAGGCAGCCCCGGTGAACGCTTCTACCTGATCGAGACGGGCAGCGTGCGTATCCTCAAGGGCAACGATGTCATCACCACGCTCGCCGCCGGCGCTTGCTTTGGCGAAGGCGCGCTGATCTCCGACGAGCCTCGCGCGGCCACGGTCGCCGCGGCCACCGACGCGGTGCTGCACTCGCTGTCGCGTGCGTCGTTTGAGTTTATCGTCCAACGCTATCCTGAAGTGCGCGCCGAGCTGATGCGTCTCCACAAGACGCGCGTCGCCAGCGCCATCAAGCGCAGCATGACGAGCGATCTTCTCGGCCGGGTGGTCTTCCTCAAGGCCGCGAGCGAGCAGGTGATCGACGATCTTGCCGCTTCGCTGGAGCCGCGCACGCTCACCGCGGGCACGACCCTCATCCGCGAAGGCGACGAGGGCGACCGCTTCTTCCTCCTCGAGCGCGGTTCGGTCCGCGTGTCGAAGGATGGCCACTTGATCAGCGATCTCGGCCCCGGAAGCTGCTTCGGCGAAGGCGCGCTGATCTCGAATCAGCGTCGCACCGCCAGCGTCATCGCCAACGAAGACTCGCGCGTGCTCACGCTGACTCGTGATACCTTCCAGCAGATCCTCGCTAAGCACCCCGGCGTGTACGACGAGATCACCCGCCTCCACGCGGCGCGTCAGGGCAACAACTAAGCCAGTAGCTCTCGATTTCAGAACGCTAATCGGCGCTCATTTTTCGCTAACTCATTAGCGAAGATCAGCGCAGATTAGCGTTCCGTTTTTCCGGGTACTGTAGCCCGCTTCGTGAGAAGCGGGACAATAGGTCATTCGATCCCGTCTCTCATGAGGCGGGCTACGGCGGAGCGGATTGCACTTCCCTCACGTCACGGTTGACCGCTGGGCGGAGTTTCCCGGAAGCTGGCGGTTTCGCGCATGGCCAAAGTCCGCATCCTCTCCGACCGGGTCGCCAATCAGATCGCCGCCGGCGAGGTGATCGAGCGGCCCGCCGCGGTCGTGAAGGAGCTGGTGGAAAACGCCCTCGACGCCGGCGCTACGCGCATCGAGGTGGAGTTTCGCCACGGCGGGCGCTCGCTCATGCGCATCGAGGACAATGGCCACGGCATGAGCCGCGACGACGCGCTGCTCTCGCTGGAGCGCCACGCCACGAGCAAGATCTCCGAGGCGGCCGATCTCGATACGCTCGGCACCTTTGGCTTTCGCGGTGAGGCCGTGCCGTCCATCGCGAGCGTGTCGCACTTCACGATGCAGACGCGCGAGGCCGGCACCGATGTCGGCACCGAGATTGTCGTCAACGGCGGGCGCATGGTCCACGTGCGCGACTGCGGCCGCCCGATCGGCACGCGCATCGAGGTCGCGCATCTCTTCAACTCCGTGCCTGCGCGCCGGAAGTTTCTCAAGACCGACCAGACCGAGGCCGCGCACATCGTCACTTGCGTGCGCCTCTACGCGCTGGCCTGCCCGCAGACGGCGTTCACGCTGATCGAGGACGGACGTGTGATCTTCCGCTCGCCCGAGTGCGCGACACTGTCCGAGCGCATCGCGGAGATTTTCGGCCGGCAAACGGCCGAGTCGCTCGTCGAGATCGAGTCGACCGAAACCGGAATGCGCCTCAGCGGCCTCATCGGCCGGCCCGGCATCGGCCGCGCGACGCGCCACGAGATGATTGTCTTCGTCAACTCGCGCCCCGTCGACAGCCGCACCCTCAACTACGCGCTAATCGAGAGCTACCACGAGTCGGTGCCAAAGGGCCGCTACCCGCTCGCCTTCGTCTTCTTCGAGTGCGACCCCGCCGCGGTCGACGTCAATGTCCACCCTGCCAAGCGCGAAGTCCGCTTCCGCAGCGAGCCCGCGGTGCGCAGCTTCGTGATCCGCAGTATCCTCCAGCGCCTCCGCGAACTCGGTGCGCCGGCGTTTCTCCCCGCGACCGCGCCGACCAACACTCCCGCCATCTCGAGCGTGGCTCCCTCCAGTGGCAGCGGCTTCCAGCCGCTGAACCCCGCACCCCAGCGGCTGGAAGCCGCTGCCACTCACCAAGCCCCGGCCGCTCCAGCCGTATCCAGTCCTCGGATACACACGGCCATCTCTCCCACGTCGTCGCCTGCCCCCGCTACTCCCGCCGCTCCTATTGCCTCCAGCGCCTCGCTTGCGCCCAATCCGCCACCCGCACCCCGCACTCCGTCATCCCCCTCGTGGCGCTTCCTCGGCCTCGCCCACGGCAACTACGCGCTCTTCGAGACCAGCGCGGGCCTCGTGCTGCTCGACCGCCGCGCGGCGCACGAGCGCATCTGGTTCGAGCGCCTGCAGGAGCAATTCCGCGACGACGCCGTGCCGAGCCAGCGGCTGCTGCTGCCTGTGCCGATCGAGCTCGACCCGATCGCTGCCGCGCTGCTGCTCGATCGTCTCGCGTTCCTCAATCGCCACGGTTTCGAGCTGTCCGAGTTTGGCCGTAATTTCTTCCGCATCGAGGGTGTGCCCGCGTGGATGGAGCCCGCTGACGCCGAGCCGTTTCTCCGCGATGTGCTCGGCGCTTTCCGCGATGGCCGTTTCCCGGATAACAACCTCGCTCTCGCCCGCGAAGAGCTGGCGCGCATCGCCGTCGCCAAGGCCATTCGTCTCCCCGGCCACGCTGCCGAGTCCGAGTTGCGCGGCGTGGTGGCCGAGCTGTTCGCCACCCGCTCGCCGCTGACCAGCCCGATAGGCCGCCCCACTTACATCGAGCTGAACCACGGCGAACTCGCCCGGCGGTTTCAGAAATAGTCGGCGAGCGTAAATTGTCTCGCGCGGCTCTTCGCGCTATTCCTTCACACGTGTTTCGCCGACGTTCACGCCGAAGTCGTAGATGTGCAGGTTGAGGAACTCTTCGATTTTCGAATACGCGTCCGATTGGGCTCCGGGCAGGTTGCGCATGAATTCGTCGGTAATGGTGTGGTACTCATGCTCGATCTTTTTATCTGCGAGCGCGACATGCAGGCGGGCGGCCTGGCCACTGAGGTCGGCATTGATCTCATCGTACAGGATGAGCAATGGGCGCGTGATTGTTTCCGGTTTAACGAGCACGGAACTGGCGCGGAGCGCGGCGAGATCACCGAAGAGGAGCCGGCGTTTCTCCGCCTCATAGGCGCCGACCGGCTGGCGCACGGCCGAACTGGCCACCACCGGAGTTTTCTCAGTGAGATGTCCTAGGCCGTTGGCGTCGTCGTCCGCATGGTGAACCTCGGAGGTGATCAACCTGACCTCGCTACCGGCGGGAGCTGGTGCTGGCGCGGAGGGGCCGGGCGTGGCTACGATCGCGGCGTTGGTCCAGAAGGCAGGGTCGGCCACGGGATTGATCACAAAAGCGCAGCGAAAATCTCCGGGAAAAAGCTGCAGACCGCGCAGCGCGAGATAGCCGCCGAAGCCGAGTCCGGCGAGCGCGACGCGCTTCCGGTTGAAGGGATGGCGCGTGACGAGCCAGTCCATCGCGGCATGGACATCTTCCAGCGGCACACGGTCGAAGCCGGCTCGAATCGCTTCGAAATGGGCCCGGCCGAAACCGATTGAGCCGCGGTAGTTCAGCCGCAGCACGATGAACCCCATCTCGGCCATCGCTTGGGCGGAGCGGTTGAATTCCGTGGACTCGCGCTGCGCCGGGCCATCATGGAGCAAGACGATCAGCGGCGCTGGCGAGACGCGCGGATGCTGTGGCAGTGTCACGTAGCCCGTGAGCCGGACCCCGCCGGGTGTGGTGAACGCAAACGACTCGGTCGGGTGAATATCGTCCGGGTCGATCCAGCCGGTGCGGCGCACGATTTCGGTGAAGGAGTTTTCCTTCCGCCGGAAAAGATAGAAGCGCCCGGGCTCCGCACTGCTTTCCGAGAGCACGAGAAAGCGAGCCCGGCTCTCATCCCACTCGAGGATTTGCAGATGCCGCCGCGGAAACTGCGCGTCGAGTTGAGCTTGGACTGCTCCGATTTCGGGATCGAGCCAGCGGGTCTGTCGTTCGAGTCCATCGAAGCGCACTCCGGCGAGGCTGCGGCGCTGGCGGTCGAACACGAAATTCGCGTCCGAAATCGAGCTGTCGAGGTGAGTTGAGTCAAACTGCGCATCCTCGAACAGCGTGGTCCGCTGCTTCTTCCGCACATCGAACGCGTACAACCCAAATGTATCGCGGCCGATATTTGACGCGAAGTAGAGGATTCCCGGGTCGAAGCCGACGCCCAATAGAAGGGAGTGCGGGGCGAAATTGCTTTCCGGGCTACGGCGAAATGTTTTCCCCAATTCGGGTCCCATCACTTCTTCGAGCGAGATCCACCCAGCGCCCTTGCGCTCCGGTCGGTAGGAAAACGTCGAGCCTTGGCCGCCCCGCCCATACGATTCGAGGATACGCAGCTGACCGAAGCGATCTGCATAGGGCAGCGAGTTTTTAGTCAGCTCCGTCCAGACATCGGTGTGCTTCTGCGTGCGGTGATCGACCCGATACGCGGTCATCGGCATGCGGCCATCCATCGGAATCGGGTGACCGATGGCCTGCACGATCACATGCTCGGGATCATCCGGAGGGAGCGCGACGAGTCGGGGGGAACGATTCACGTCGCTGTCTCGGCCCAAGGTATCCTTGTTCGCGACGGTGCCGCCGTTGCGCCCATCGGCATCGACCGCGACGATCTCAAACGGACTCGTGGCCCAGATCAGCCGCTGGGCATTTATCCATTGGAGTTTTGCCAACTGCGCGGGCGTCTTGGCCGTGTCCTCCGAGCGATCCGGCACCCGATCGATGTTGGCCACGATGCGCTGCTTCAGCTCGGTGTGATCGAGGTCGAGGATATAGACGATCAGCTCCTCGCCCTCATGAGTCGTGTAAGCGACATGCCGACCATCGGGCGCGAGTGCGATCTGTTCGCCACTGAGCGGACGATAGAGAGTCGCTAGCTTCTCGGGTGTGAGGACCTTTGGCATCGAGTGCTCCTCGACGACCACCTCGGGCAGCTTCACCGTGCCCGGTTCGACGGTCGGTGGCGACTCCGCGGCGCACCGAAGGACGGTGGCGAGAGCCAATGAAGCGAGCACGCACGGGCGCATGGATCAATCGACGTGGCAGGATGGGGTATTGAGCGCGCCGAGGTGCATGCTTTGGGGGCAAATCCTGTCGGTGGCTGTGGGGTGGCTAGCGATAGGGGGCTTGGGGTGAGGGATCGAGAAAAACAGCCGCACAAATTCGCCCCGGGGTATTTTACGCTGATGGCCAGTCCCAAGCCCCTTGCTGCCTATGCCCGGCGCTTTCGGAAATAGCGCTCATAGAAGCAGTCCGGTTGTCACGCTTTAGGCACGAAAATAAGGCGTGACCGCCCCCCGGCCGTGGCACGAATCTTGGTCTCTCACGATTCGACCGTCCTCATTTTACATGGCTACCACCGCTCCGAAAAAGAAGTCCTCCACCGCGACGCCTGCGCCTGCTCCCTTGCTCACCACGAGCGGACGGCCGCACACCGATTCGCCCGAGGAGATCATGCGGTCGCTGATCCAGCGCCATCTCACCTCGACGCTCGCGCGCCACGTCGGCTCCGCGACGCCGCGGGATTGGTGGATCGCCACGGCGCTCGCCGTCCGTGATCACATTCACGAGCGTCTCATCGCCACGCAGGCCGTCCACAACGCCCAAAACGTCCGCCGCATCTACTACTTCTCGCTCGAGTACCTGATGGGCCGCCTTTTTGGCAACAACCTCATCGCCACCGGCCTCATGGACACGGCGCGCGACGCCCTGAAATCCCTCGGCCAGGACTTCGAGAAAATCCGCGAGTCCGAGATCGACATGGGCCTCGGCAATGGCGGTCTCGGCCGTCTCGCGGCGTGCTTCATGGATTCGCTCGCCACGCTCGATTACCCGGCGCTCGGCTACGGCATCCACTACGAGTTCGGCCTCTTCAAGCAGGCCTTCATCAACGGCCACCAGGTCGAGCATCCCGACCGCTGGATGATCTTCGGCGACCCGTGGGAAGTCGTCCGCGCCGAATTCACGCAGGAGGTCCGCCTCTACGGTCGCGTGGAAAACGTCTTCGACGATCGCGGCAACTACCGCCAGCGCTGGGTCGACACCAAGACCGTTCTCGGCGTGCCGCACGATATCCCGATTGCCGGCTACGGCACCAAGACCGTGAATCTCCTCCGCCTCTGGGCCTCGCGCGCCACGGAGGACTTCGACCTCGCGGCGTTCAACCGCGGCGGCTACGTCGAGGCCGTCCACGACAAGGCCCTTGGTGAGACGATCTCGAAGGTCCTTTACCCGAACGACAAGACCGAGAACGGCAAGGAGCTGCGCCTCGTACAGCAGTACTTCTTCGTCTCCTGCTCGCTGCGCGACATCATCCGCCGCCACTTCCGCAACAGCGCCAACAGCTGGGACAACTTCGCCGACAAGGCCACCATCCAGCTCAACGACACGCACCCCGCCATCGCCGTCGTCGAGCTCATGCGCATCCTTGTCGATGAGCAGGAGATGTCCTGGGACCGCGCGTGGGGCATCGTCACCTCCACGCTCGCCTACACCAATCACACGCTGCTGCCCGAGGCGCTCGAGCGCTGGGGCGTGCCGCTTTTCGAGCGCGTGCTGCCGCGCCATCTCCAGATCATTTTCGACATCAACGAGCGCCTCATGAAGGTCGTCGCCGAGAAGTGGCCGGGCGACACCGACAAGATGCGCATCTGCTCCCTCATCGAGGAAAACGGCGGCAAGATGGTCCGCATGGCCAATCTCGCCGTCGCCGGCTCGCACCACGTCAACGGCGTGGCCGCGCTCCACACCGACCTGCTGAAGAAGCTGCTCTTCCCAGAATTCGACGCGCTCTACCCGGGCAAATTCCAGAACAAGACCAACGGCATCACGCCGCGCCGCTGGCTCCTCAAGGCCAACCCGCGCCTCGCCTCGCTCATCACCCGCTCGCTCGGCAGCGAGTCGTGGGCGCGCAATCTCGAGCAGCTCCGCGGCCTTGAGCGCTTCGCCGACGATGCCGCGTTCCAGCAGGAATTCATGGCGATCAAGCGCGCCAACAAGGTCGACCTCGCCGCGCTCATCAAGGCCGAGTGCGGCGTCGAGGTTTCGCCCGACGCGCTCTTCGACGTGCAGATCAAGCGTCTCCACGAGTACAAGCGCCAGCACCTGAACCTGCTGCACATCCTCGCGCTCTACCGCCGCCTGCTGCAGAATCCCGACCTCGATATCGTGCCGCGCGTCTTTGTCTTCGGTGCCAAGGCCGCCCCGGGCTACGACGTCGCGAAAAATATCATCCGCGCGATCAACGTCATCGGTGCCCGCATCAACGCCGACGAGCGCATCAACGGGAAGCTCAAGGTCGTCTTCCTGCCCAACTACCGCGTGTCGCTCGCCGAGAAGATCATCCCGGCCTCCGACCTCTCCGAGCAGATTTCCACCGCGGGCAAGGAGGCCTCCGGCACCGGCAACATGAAGCTCATGGCCAACGGCTCGCTCACCATCGGCACGCTCGACGGCGCCAATGTCGAGATGCTCGAGGAGGCCGGCGCGGAAAACATCTTCATCTTCGGCCTCACGGTCGAGCAGGTCGACGCGCTCTGGAAGCAGGGCTACAATCCGTGGGACTATTACAACAAGGACGAGGAGCTCCGCGCCATCGTCGATTGGCTCGGCAGCGATTACTGGACGCCCGGCGAGGCCCACGCCTTCGGCGCCGTCCACGGCACGCTGCTGCACCACGGCGACCCGTACCTCGTGCTCGCCGACTTCCGCGCCTACAGCGATTGCCAGGCGCGCGTCGATGCCGCCTACCGCGACAAGGCCGCCTGGGCCAAGAAGGCGATCCTTAACGTCGCCCGTGTCGGCAAGTTCTCCAGCGACCGCACCATCCGCGAGTACGCCGAACAAATCTGGAAACTCCCCGCCATCCCGGTGCCGTGAGGCCCTGGTCAATCGGACTGAGTTAACTACAATCTATCAAAGAACCACGGCGCCTCCGGGCGCCGTTTTTGTTTTCCCGCCTAACGCCCTTTCGTCACTTGAAGTGAGAGCTGCCGAGAATAGGCGGGAATAAGCGGGACTAGCCGGGACAAAGCGGAAAATCCTTTCGCCCGAAGGCCGCCAAGGTCTCGAAGAACCGAGGATTCTTCGCGACCTTGGCGGCCTTCGTGTAAACTCGGTTTGAATGACCTCCGAGGCCACGCGGCCACATCTGAGAATAGCCGGTAATATCCGGGAAATAGAGGAGACGCCCCCAAGTAGTACCAGCTTCCAGCCGGCCATCTCCCTGTCTCGCGGGCTCCCGCCCGGACTCGCTTTTTTCGTGCCCCTTCGTGTGTTTCGTGGGCCCAAAAAATCATCCCGATTTTGTACGAGCGAATTTCGGTTTGGTCAGTCATCGGAGGCGATGCCGGAGAATATCAAAACCCCGCCCCCGTGTCACGTCTTTCGCACTTGATCATGCCGCGCGCCTAGCCCCGATACTTTATCCTGCGCCTCTTGTGCCTTTTGTGGCCAATTCCACTTTACCCGCTCTAGTGCCGCCGCTCTTCCCGCGGCGGAAACAACACCTCCGCCCGCTTGCGATGCCAATAGGTATTCAGCGGCAGCAGCACGATCAGCGACGCAAACACGAGCCCCGGATAGCCATCGTCCGCCTGACGGAAACGCGCCAGCAGCACCGACACCAGCGACACGCCCACGCAGATCAGATATTGCCGGCACGAGCCTCGGGTCAGCTCCGTTTCTGCGGGCGAGAGTCGCAGATAGTCGCGCTGGCGAAGCGCGTTCCAGTAGAGCAGGGCATAGCATCCCCAGATGAGCCCGAGCCCGAGGCCGTAGAACTGGTACACTGCACTCAGCTCGCTGACACTTTCCAGATGCGCCTTGTGCGGTCCGCTGCCGAGCCACGCCGAGAAGAGAAACTTCAGCGGATACACCGAGAAGAGCACCATCAGCAGGATCGCGAAGTTGAGCCACACCGTCGTCGGGTCTTGCAGTCCGTAGCGGCGGAAGAAGCGGTAGTGCGCATTCCAAAATAGCATCAGCAGCGCAAACGAAGCCACGAATCCCGGAAACTCGTGCAGCACGCCCATCAGTCCTTCAAACGTGTGCGGCACCTCCAGCGCGACGATCAGCAGCGTGACGGCAAACGCGAAGACCGCGTCGGCGAAGCCCTCGATGCGCGTGATCTCGTGGCTGCGCCAGCGGAAGATCGGCTCGTGTCGGGGCGTGAGGGGCAGGTGATCGCGCAGGCGACCTTGTTGACGTGACATGGTGCAGCAGAGATGGGTTGGACGCGAACCAGCCACTTCAGTAGCAACCTGCCTGCCGTTGCCGACACCAATCTCCATGCTCCGCGCACTTTTGCCGCGCCTCTTGCTGGCGTGTTTCGTCGCCGGCATCGCGCGCGCTGAGTGGCCGCGCCTCCCGCCGATCGAGGGCGAGTTGAGCGGCAAATTCGCCAGCCCCGCGCTGCCCGAGTGCCCGCCCGTCGAGTGGCGGATCACGCTCAAGCCCACCGACGCCACCCACCGCCAAGCCGAGCTCACCCTCACCGCTCCGGGCCTCAAACTGAGCGCCACCGCCCAAGTCGAAAACGCGACCGGCGACGGCTCGTGGAAAATCGAGTCCGCTGATATCGAGGTCGCCCGCTGGTGGAAGCTGCTCGCGCCCCAGCTCGGCCCGATGGCCGATGGTCTGTCCGCCGAAGGCACGATCCAGCTGAAGGGCGGGGGCGCCATGCGGGCCGGTCAACCCACCGGCGAACTGATCTGCGTGCTGACCAACGGAAAACTGCAGCACACCGCGCAAGGCTGGACGCTCGAGGGCGTCACGCTGTCCGCGACCACTACCCTCGATCCCGCCGAGCCGCACCTCATCCGCCCGCTCGCCCTCACGTTCGACGTGGCGACCATCACCACCACTCGCTTCGGCGCGCGGAGTTTTCACCTCGCCGGCACGCTCAACGACCGGCTCGAACTCGCCGTCACTGCGGCCAAAGTGGAGGTCGCCGGCGGTGACGTGAAACTCGATCCGTTCACCGCCACGCTCTCGCCGCTCAACGTGGAAGCCACCGCGCACATCAATCGCGTGGGCCTGCAGGACATCGCGGCCTTGGTGCCCGCGGGTCTCGCCGACGCGCGCGGCCGGATCGATGGCACCGTGCGTCTCGGCTGGAGCACGGAGCGCGGCCTCCTGATCGGCGCCGGGCAGTTGAGCCTGCAAAACGACGAGACGGCCTTCGTGCGTTTGGCCGAGTCGCCCGGCTTCCTGACCAAGCGCGTGCCGGAGCGCTTCACGTGGCTGCCCGACATGTTTGGCTCCGTCGCCCAGAAACTCGCTCCCGCGAATCCCGCGTTTCCCGAGTTGCGTGATATCGAGCTCGGCCGCACGGAGCTGCGTGTGGAGTCGCTGCAGGTGAAGCTCACTCCCGAGCGCGATGAGCAGGGCCACACCGCGCACATCGAGCTCGCCGGCCGGCCCATCCGTGAAAACGGCGTCGTGGGGCCGGTGAAAATCTCCGTCAATGTCGACGGCCCGCTCGCCGACGTCATCCGCATGGGCCTCAATCAGCCGGTCTCCGTGCAGGTGCGCTGAACTTTTGTTGCCAGTGCCGGTCTGCAAGAGCACACTTTCCCCATGCGCTTCCTCGCTGTGTCCACGCTCGCTCTCGCCCTGAGCGCGTGCATCCACGTCAAGCTCGACCCGGTCGAGGTCCACGCCGTCCTCGATGTCAACGTGAAGGTCGACCGCGAGGTCACCGATCTCTTGAGCGACATCTACGGCAACTCCAAAACCGTCAACGCGCCCGTCGCCGCCAAATGAAACTCCGCTTCTTCTCTTGCCTCATTCTCCTCGTGGCCGGTCTCGCTGTTCCCGCGTCGTTGCACGCCGCCGGTGCCGCCGACGCCAAGGCGCATATGCGCGAGCGCGTGCCCGCGATCGACCAGCTGAAGCTCGCCGGTGTCGCTGGTGAAAACAATCAGGGCTTCCTCGAGCTGCGCAGCGGGGCCGACAAGGAAGGCGTCATCGCCGCCGAGAACAAGGACCGCACCGAGGTCTTCGCCGAAGCCGCCGCCCGCGCCGGCAGCACCCCCGCTCAGGTCGGCAAAGCCTTCGCCAAGCAGATCGCCGCTGCCAGCGCCGCCGGCGTCTGGCTCCAGAAGGAAGACGGCACGTGGTACAAGAAGTGAGCTAGTCGCCGGCCGTATCAGAATTTCCGATACGCGGCGTTAGCTCAGATGTCTATCTTGGCACGACGGCAACTGCGCCTTCTTAGCCGCTGCTAAAAGTCCACGAGTTGCCCCCTCTTCGCAGCGCGCCATCAGATTCTGCTTCTGCGCTTCTTGTGCCTTCTGTGGCCACATCTCCACTTTACCCGCCGCTTCTGCCACCGACGCCTCTTACTTTTCCGGCTCCGGCTCGGTCGTCGATGTCGGCGTCGCAGGCTTGGCCGCCGGCACCGTTGCTGACGGCTGCATGATGACCACCGTGGCCTTGGCCTCGGTCAGCAACCGGGCCGCGGCGTTTACATCTGCCAGCGTGATTGATTCGAACACGCGCTCGCGCGCCCGCGCCGCCGCCAGCATCTCGGGCTGGCTCTGCGCCACGCTCACGATGTTGGCGAGCCACCACGCGTCGTTGTGCAGGTCGGCGGCGTAGCGCGCTTTGATCGGTTCGCGCAGCCGGGCAAACTCATCCGCACTGACGCCTTCGGCCGCGAGTTGCGCCGCCACGCCGAGCGCTTGCGCGGTGAAGGCCTTGGCCTTCAGCGGGTCGAAGGTGTTGATCATCCCGATGAAAGCGTAGTCGCGCTGATGCCGATCACGACGCAGGTTAGCCTGCGGCGAGTAGGTCGCGCCGAGGCTCGCGCGGAGGACATTGTGCAGCCGGTCGCGCAGCACATCGATCGCGAGGGCGAGCGCGGCATTGGTGCGGGGCTCGTCCGGCAGCGTGTTGGGCCAGACGACGCACGACACCGCCGCACTGGCGGGCAGATCGGCGCGCAGCTCCTGCCGCGCGGGCTCTTTTGCAAATACGAGCGGCTTCGCCGGCGGACGCGTTGCATCGCGCGACGGCAGCGCGCCTACGGTGGTCGCAGCGTTGGCGACTGCCTCGTCCACGGTGACGTCGCCGACGAGGCCGATCTCGATCGGCCCGCGTAGCCAATACGTCTCCATCCAGTCGCACACATCGGCGAAGAGATATCTCCGCACGACCTCCGGCGGCGGGAGGATCACGCGCGCATCCTCACCGGCGAGCATGTACTCGGCCTGCAGCACCGCTCGGCTGGACGGGCTCTGCATCATGGCTTTCTGCGCGGCTTGGTACCGTGAAATCGCGACCTGATAACGGTCGCTGCTGTACTTGAGGTCTGACAGGCTCGCGCTGAGCCACTGCAGCGCGAAAGGCAGCTCATCGACCGGCCCGCTCATGACGAGATTTCCCGTGCCGTTGGTCACCGAGAAGAGCCGGCTTACGCCATGCAATCGGCCGAGCCGCACCATCTCGCTCTCCGTATGCTTGCCGAGATCGCTCGTGAGAAAAACCATGCCCGCGAGGTCCGCGATGCCCGCCTTGGTGCGCGGGACGTCGGCGGCGTACTGGTCAAAGGTCACGCGCAGCGTGAAGCGTTGCGGTTCGAGCTTCGAGGGACGCACGTTGAATCGCACGCCGTTGGCGAACGATACCAGCGTGAGATCGAGATCGTCGACCGCGGTGCGCTGCGCGATCTTGCCCGCGGGCTTGGGCGCGGCGTAGCGAAACGTGAGTTCGGCGGCGTCGGCCTTGGTGGCCTTGAGCGCGACGGCCGCGCTTTTGCGATAGGCCGTCATCAACTGTTCGTTGGTGATGCCGCCTGCTTCCTTCACGCGCAGGATCAAGTGAGTGGAATCCTCCGGCAGCAGTTGGCGGAGCGCGGCCGCGATCTCCGTGGGCTTGAGGTCGCGAGAGAGGGTTTCCGCTTCTGCAAGCTCCGCCTCAGGCGTCCGCCAGTGGCGCTCACCCTGCAGGGTACGCACGACCGTCGTCGCGATGGCGGCCGCGGATTGCCCGGAAAAATCCGGCACATGATTGCGCAGACTCGTCAGCAGGACGGCGACCGCTTCGCTGATTTCCGAGGGAGAAAATCCCTCGGTCAACGCGCGTCGCAGCTCGGTTTCGGCGAGTCCGACGGCGTCGGTCCAGCGCGCCACGGAGGTCTGGACTTCGAGATTGCTGAGCGTGATCGCCGGACTCGCCCCGGCGCTCAGCGCGCTCGCGCGGGCTACGCCGAAGCGCACACTGCCGGCCTCGCGGCGGGCGTTGAGGCGATTGTTGAGTGCGGAAATCGCGATCTGCTGCGCCAGCTCGGTGCGATGTCCCTCCGCCGTATCGGGCAGGCGAGCGTCGAGATGGATCAGTTCCACCGAGGCGGCGTTCGCCGTGGGCGTGAGGATCAAGTCGGCCTGAGTGCCTACAAATGGTTTCGGCAGCGGCACCGGAGCGGGCGCGACCGCCTCGGGCGTGGCTTTCATCGAGCTGAAGGTCTCGGTGATTTTCTTCACCGCATCCGCCGCGTCGAGCGGGCCGATGAGCAGCACGGTCATGCGGCTCGGCTGGTAGTTGCGCCGGTAAAACGCCCGGAGCTGCTCGGGCTTCGCCTTTGCCAGTTGCTCCTCCAAGCCGCTGACCGCACGATTGGGCACGCCCGTCCCGGCGAACAGCACCTCGGACAGCTGGAGCAGCGCCCGTCGCCCCGCGAGATCGCGGGAGTGGAGTTCGCTGATGACGACGCCCGACTCCGAGGCGACTTGATCAGCGGGAAATTGCACGCCATCGGCATAGTCACGCAGGACAATGAGCGCTTCCTCGAGTTCGCTCGCGCGCCCATCGGGCAGATCGAAAAGATAGGTCGTGTAGGTATAGTTGGTGGACGCGTTGAGGTCCGCCCCGAAACTCAGACCGAGCTTCTGGAAAAACTTCCGCACACCGCCGGGCGGGTAGTGCGTCGTGCCCTGAAACGCCATGTGCTCCACGAAGTGCGCGAAGCCGCGCTCGTCGTCGCGCTCATCGAGCGAGCCCGCGTGCACGATGAGCCGCATCGCGACGTCGTTCTTCGGCGAAGGGTGGGGGATCACGACGTAGCGCAGCCCATTGGGCAGTGTGCCGGTCGTGGCTTCGGTCGACGGCGCGAGCGGTGCCGCGAAGAGCGCCGATGAGGCGAGCGCCAGGGAAAACGCGACGACGACAGCGAGAGGGGAGCGCGGCATGGTCGGAGGCGAGGCTAGAGACACGGCCAAGCGTCGCAAACCTTCAGTGGCTTTCTGTAGCGGCGGTCTATGACCGCCGATTCACCTCTGTCCGCGAATGGAGTTGAATCGGCGCTCACCGAGCGCCGCTACCGGGATAGCATCTTGGCGCGGTCCGCGCGCGACGCAAAGGGCGTTGCGTCGCGCGCGGGATTGGCCACGGTGGCAAGGCGATTGCTTCGCGTTCACCCATGAAATTGCCCTGCCTCGTCCGCGCGTGCGCGGCGTTTGTGTTGTCGTTGGGTGGCCTGTGGGCCGCCGATTTCTCGCCCGCCATCGTCTACGACATGGGCGGCAAATTCGATAAGTCGTTCAACCAGTCGGCCGCCGACGGCGTCGCGCGCTTCAAGAAGGAGACCGGCGTCGAGGTGAAGGAGTTCGAGGTGACCAATGTCGCCCAGCGCGAGCAGGCCATGCAGCGCTTCGCCCAACGCGGCGCGACGGTGATCGTCGCCATCGGTTTCGACCAGGCCTCGGCGGTCGAGACCGTCGCGAAGAAATTTCCCAACGTGAAATTCGCGCTCGTCGATGGCACCGTCGACCTGCCCAACGTCGAATCGATCAACTTCCGCGAGCAGGAGTCGTCGTTCCTCTGCGGCATGGCCGCAGCGCTCGCCTCGAAGACCGGCAAGGTCGGCTTCGTCGGCGGCATGGACATCCCGCTCATCCGCAAATTCGCCGTCGGCTACACCGAGGGCGCGCGCTACGTGAATCCGCAGGCCGAGGTGTTCCAAAACATGACCGGCACCACCGCCGCCGCGTGGAACGATCCCACCAAAGGCGGCGAACTCGCCCGCAGCCAGATCGGCCGCGGCGCCGACGTGATCTTCCACGCCGCCGGCAACACCGGCACCGGCGTCATGCAGGCCGCGAAGGACGCGGGCAAAATGAGCATCGGCTGCGACAGCAATCAGGACTACATCCACCCCGGCAGCGTGCTCACCTCCGCCGTGAAGCGCGTCGACACCGCGGTCTACACCGCGTTCACCGCCGCGATGAAGGGCACGTGGAAATCCGGCTCGGTCGCCCTCGGCCTCGCCGAGGACGGCGTGGGCTACTCGCTCGACGAGCACAACCGCAAGCTCATCACCCCCGAGATGGAGGCGAAGCTCAACGCCGCCAAGGCCGACATCATTTCCGGGAAGATCAAGGTCACCGAGTACAAGGTCCAGTAACCGCCCGTCGCGCTCTCGTGGCTGAGGCAACCATGACGACTCCGCCCGCGCTCGAACTCCGCGGGATCGACAAGCGCTTCGGCGCGGTGCACGCCAACCGCGCGATCAACCTCAGCGTCGCCCGCGGCAGCATCCACGGCCTCATCGGCGAAAACGGCGCGGGCAAGTCCACGCTGATGAACATCGTCTACGGGTTCCACCCCGCGGACAGCGGCGAGATCGTGGTGGGCGGCCAGCGCGTCGACATTCGCGCCCCCGAGGACGCCATCGCCGCCGGCATCGGCATGGTGCACCAGCACTTCATGCTCGTGGAGAATTTCACGGTGCTGGAAAACGTCGTCCTCGGCGCCGAGGGCGGAAAACTCCTCGCTGGCGGCCTCGCCCGCGCGCGCGCCGAGTTGGAAAAACTCGCCCGCGACTACGCGCTCGAAGTCCCGCTCGACGCCGAGATCGCCGAGCTCTCCGTCGGCCTGCAGCAGCGCGTGGAAATCCTGAAAGCGCTTTTTCGCGGCGCGGAGATTCTGATCCTCGATGAGCCGACCGCCGTGCTCACTCCGCAGGAAGCCGACGCGCTCTTCGTGATGCTGCGCCGCCTGCGCGCCGAGGGAAAATCCATCATCCTCGTCACGCACAAGCTCCGCGAGATCATGGCCGTCACCGACCGCGTGACCGTGATGCGCCAAGGCGCCGTCGTCGGCGAAGTTGCCACGGCTGAGACCTCGCCGCGTGAGCTCGCGGAGAAAATGGTCGGCCGCGCCGTCCTGCTCCGTGTGGAAAAAGCCCCCGCGCAGCCCGGCGAAACACTGCTCCGCGTGCGCGACCTCGAAGTGCGCGACCGCCTCGGCGTCGCGCGCGTGAAGCGCGTGAGCTTCGAGTTGCGCGCCGGCGAGATCGTCGGCATCGCCGGCGTCTCAGGCAACGGCCAGTCGGAGCTGCTCGAAGCCCTCGCCGGCATTCGCGCCCCGAGCATCGGTGAAATTTCCTTTGGTGGCCGCGATCTGGTCCGCGAGAATCTCGACCCCTGCGCCCGCCGCGCGCTCGGTCTCGCGCACGTCCCCGAGGATCGCCTACGCATGGCCGTCGTGCCGCGTTTCGCCGCGCAGGACAACGCCGTGCTCGGCTACCACGACCGCCCCGCCTACAGCCGCGGCGCGTGGCTTGACCGCAAAGCCATCGTCGGCGATTGCGAAAAGAAGATGGCTGCCTTCGACGTGCGCCCGCCGAATCCGAAGCTGCGCATCTCGGCCTTCTCCGGCGGCAATCAGCAAAAGCTCGTCCTCGCGCGCGAGATTGATGTCGACCCCCGCGTGCTCCTCGTCGGCCAGCCCACGCGCGGCGTGGACATCGGCGCCATCGAGTTCATCCACAAGCGCCTCGTCGCCCTGCGCGACGCCGGCCGCGCGTTGCTCATCGTCTCCGTCGAGCTCGACGAAATCCTCGGCCTCTCCGACCGCATCCTCGTGATGAACGCCGGCGAAATCGTCGGCGAAGTCTCCCGCGCCGAAGCCACCGAAGAAAAACTCGGCCTCATGATGGCCGGCGTGAAAGAAGGCGCCGCATGAGCATTTCGAGCAGCACGCCTGCGCAGGTAGGGCGGGTTATCCCTAACCCGCCGCCGCGACTCTGCATCTCAGATACGCCGAGCTCAACGCGGCGCGTTAAGGATAACGCGCCCTACCTCCAAGCCCGCCGATGAGTTCTCCCGCCAAACTCCCCCGCTGGGCCGAACTCGGCCTCCTGCCGTTGATCAATCTCATCGCGGCCTTGCTCCTCTCCGCGCTCATCATCCGCCTCATCGGCGAAAGCCCGCTGGAAGCGCTCAAGCTCATGGTGCAGGGCTCGCTCGGTTCGCAAGAGGGCATCGGCTACACGCTCTACTACGCGACCAATTTCATGTTCACCGGCCTCGGCGTGGCCGTGGCGTATCATGCGGGCCTCTTCAACATCGGCGGCGAAGGGCAGGCCTACATCGGCGGCCTCGGCACGGGCCTCGTGTGCCTCTGGCTCGGTCATCTGCCGTTTCTCGTCGTGCTGCCGATCGCGATCTTCGCGGGCGCACTCTTCGGTGCCGCCTGGGCCGCGATCCCCGCGTGGCTGCAGGCGAAGCGCGGTAGCCACATCGTGATCACGACGATCATGTTCAACTTCATCGCGTCCGCGCTGATGACGTACCTGCTCGTCAACGTCATCATCAAGCCCGGCCAGCAGGCGCCCGAGACGCGCGAGTTTGGCGCGCGCAGCTTCATGCCCGCCGCGCACGAGCTGCTGGCGAAGATCGGTATCAGCTTTACCCCTACACCGCTCAATCTCGCCTTCGTCCTCGCGCTGCTCGCCGCCGTGCTCGTGTGGCTCTTCCTCTGGCGCACGCGCTGGGGCTACGCGCTCCGCGTCGCCGGCGAAAATCCCTCCGCCGCCATCTACGCCGGCATTTCTCCCGCCCGCATCACGATCGGCGCGATGCTGCTCTCCGGCGCGCTCTCCGGTTGCCTCGGCCTCAATGAGCTCATGGGCGTGCAGCACCGCATCCTCGTGGATTTCCCCGCCGGCGCCGGCTTTGTCGGCATCGCCGTCGCGCTGATGGGCCGCAACCACCCGCTCGGCATCTTCGTCGCTGCCGTCCTCTTCGGCGCGCTCGCGCAGGGCGGTTCACAGCTCGCCTTCGACATGCCAAAGATCAACCGCGACATGGTCGTCGTGATCCAAGGCCTAGTGATCCTCTTCTGCGGCGCCCTCGAAAACGTCTTCCGCACCCCCCTCGGCAAACTCCTCCCGCGAAAGGCCACGGCATGAGGACGCATAGAAAAAAACAACTTCCGCCGTCCCTTCTGCCAGAGCGGCCCGCCTGCGAAATCCCCTCTAAAAAGAGGGGTGGCGCACCGCGCCGGGGTGTGTCGAGCGATCCCAGCCTCTCTCAAATCTCCGCCTAACCATGGAGACCTACACCGTCATCGTCCTTCTGCTCGCCGCCACGATCCGCGTGGCGACGCCGCTGATCCTCGCGGCGCTGGCGGGCATGTTCTCCGAGCGCAGCGGCGTAGTCGCCCTCGGCCTCGAGGGCATGATGCTCGGCGCGGCCTTCGCCTCCGCCGCGGTCTCCGCCGTGAGCGGTTCCGCGTGGCTCGGCCTCGGCGCCGGTATCGCGACCTCCACCGCGCTCGGCGCACTCGTCGGCTTCGCGTGCATCACGCACCGCGGCAATCAAGTCGTCGCCGCAATGGCGATCAACATCATGGTCGCCGGTCTCGGCCCGACCCTCGGCCTCGCTTGGTTCAGCCAAGGCGGCCAGACCCCGCAGCTCGCCGACTCCGCGCAGCGCTTCACCGCGCTCGTGTGGCCGTGGGTGCAAACCGCCCGCGAGCACCCCATGCCCGGTCTCCTCTACGCCGAGCTTTTGAGCGGGCACAATCTCATCGTCTACTTCGCCGCCGCCCTTGTGCCCGCGAGCGCATGGGTGCTCTACCGCACACGCTTCGGCCTGCGGCTGCGCGCCGTCGGCGAAAATCCCCACGCCGTCGACACTGCTGGCATATCGGTCAACGCCCTGCGTTACCAAGCCGTGTTGATCTGCGGCGCACTCTGCGGCGTTGCCGGCACGTATCTCGCCATCGCCGCGAGCGCCGGCTTCTCGCGCGACATGACCGCGGGCAAGGGATACCTCGCGCTCGCCGCGCTGATCTTCGGCAAATGGAAACCGTGGCCGACCTTCGGTGCCTGCGTGCTCTTCGCCTTCACCGATGCGCTCGCCTCGCGCCTGCAGGGCGTGGCACTCCCGCTGGTCGGCGTGGTGCCGGTGCAGTTCATCCTCGCGCTGCCCTACGCGCTGACGGTCCTGCTGCTCGCCGGCTTCGTTGGCAAAGCCGTCGCCCCCCGCGCCATCGGCGTGCCGTACGCGAAGGAAAAGTAGTCCGCAGATTTTTTCGCGCAGCGGTGAATAAACCGCCGCGTTGCTGCGACTCATCGGGCGAAACGCATCACCGGCCGCGGCGTTTCTTCGTTCCTGCGCGGCCATCCCCGCCTGACACCACCATGAAACGCTCCTCCCTCATCCTCGCTCCTCTCGCCGCGCTGCTCCTGTTCAGCGGTTGTGTCGCCTCCATCGGCAACCACCCGTCACCGGCCAACTCCAGCGCCACGCTCGGCCAGCAACTGATCGACCTGCAAAAAGCCAAGGACACCGGCGTGATCACCGACGCCGAGTATCAGGAGCAGCGGGAGCGTTTCCTCCGTCACAAGTAGGCCCAGCCTGCCGCCCACCTCCGCCGCAAAAGATTTTGCGTGGCGCGAGCCGTGCGCCAACGTGACGCGATGCACGTCACCGAGCGCCTCGCGCGGCACCTCTCGAAAACCCCCGACCGGGCGCGCGCTCTCTTCGTGGCCGCCAACGCCAGCGTCGTCGGCGACGTGACCCTCGGCGCGCAATCGAGCGTGTTCTACGGCGCGGTGCTGCGCGGCGACATCGCGCGGATCGTCGTGGGCGAGGGGAGCAATATTCAGGACAATGCCATCGTGCACCTCGCCGACGACCTCGATGCCGTGATCGGCGCGTGGTGCACCATCGGCCACGCCGCGATTGTCCACGCCTGCACGATCGAGGACGAGTGCCTCATCGGCATGGGTGCGACCGTGCTCGACGGCGCGCGCATCGGTACGCGCAGCATCGTGGGCGCCAATTCGCTAGTGCCGCAGGGCATGATCGTGCCTCCCGGCTCGATGGTCTACGGTTCGCCCGCAAAGGTCGTGCGCCCGCTGAGCGCCGACGAGCAGGCCGGCCTCCGCCGCTGGGCCGAGAAGTACGTCGACGTGGCCAAGGCCCACGCCGCTCTCCCTTTATGCGCACCCTCAAACTCCCCGGCCTCTTCCTCGCCACCGCCCTCTTCGTGAATGCCGCGCCGAAAAGCGATATCGACGGCGCCTTGAAGCAGTGGCTCGGCGACAAGCCCGGTGGCGTCGCCGCTGGCTACGTCGACGCCGAGGGCGTGGCGTTTTTCTCCGCGGGCCAGTACTCCGCCGCCGACGCGCGCCCGCTGAATCCCGACACCGAGTTCGAAATCGGCTCGGTCACGAAGGTCTTCACCGCGCTCCTGCTCGCTGACGCCGTCGCCGCCGAGAAAATCCGTCTCGCCGATGCGCCGGGCAAACCCTTCGCCGCCGGCGCGATCACTTACCAGCAACTCGCCACGCACACCTCGGGCCTGGCGCGCCTGCCGGCGGATTTTCCCAACTCCGATCCGCTCAATCCCTATGCCGACCTCGATCTCCCCGCGCTCACGAAGTCCTTCGACGCCGCCGTCGGCACCGCCAAGCCCACCGAGTCGGCCAGCTATTCCAATTTCGGTTTCGCCGTGCTTGGCCAAGCCGTCGCCGGTGTTTGGAGTCGGCCCTATGGCTCCGTCCTCACCGAGCGCATTCTCACTCCACTCGGCTTGAACGACACTCGTGTCGATTGGCGCGCCGCCGACCCCAAGCGCCTCGCCCCGCCGCACAACGAGCAGGGCCCCGCGAAGAACTGGGACATGAACGCCTACGCGCCCGCTGGCTCCATCGTCTCGACCACGCGAGACCTCACGAAGTTTCTGCAGACTTGCCTCGGCCTCACGAAGTCCCCGCTCGATGCCGTGATCGCCGAGAGCGTCAAGCCGCTCGTGCCCGACGAAAACGGCGTGCGCCAAGTCGGCCTCGCGTGGCTCGTCGAGAAGCGCGGCGAGTCGATCATCATCTGGCACAACGGCGGCACCGGCGGCTACCGCAGCTTCGTCGCCTTCGACCTGACGAGCCGCACCGGTATCGTCGTGCTGACGAACACCACCGCGAGCGTCGACTCCCTCGGCATGGCGCTGCTCGCTGGCCGCGATCTTCCTGCGGCGCGCACCGCCCCCGAGGCCTCCGCCAAAACGAAAGACTATCTGGGCAACTATCCGCTCGCGCCGTCGTTCGTGATGAAGATCACCGCCGAGGCCGACACGCTCTTCCTGCAGGCCACCGGCCAGCCGCGCCTGAAACTGAAATCCCTCGCCGCCGACCGCTACGGCATCGTTGGCGTGGACGCAGAGGTCTCCTTCGAGCGCGATGCCGCTGGAAAAGTAAACGCTCTCGTCCTCCACCAAGGCGGCCGCGACCAACGCGCCCCGCGCCTCGCCGCCGGCGAGATGCCTGCCGCGCAAAAAGAAGTCGCGCTCACCGAAGCCGAACTCGACGACTACGTGGGCACCTTCGGCCAAGGTCCCGCGACATTCACCGTCACGCGCAACGGCACCCGCCTGATGGTGCAGCTCTCCGGCCAAGGCGCCGCCCCCGTCTTCGCCTCGGCCAAGGACGAGTTCTTCTACAAGATCGTCAACGCCCGCATCAGCTTCCTCCGCGAAAGCGGTAAAGTCGTCTCCCTCATCCTTCACCAAAACGGCCGAGACCTCAAAGCTGACCGCACGCCCTAGCACTTTTACGGGCGCGGGAACGGCGGCGGGACAAAAGGAAGAAAGACTCGGGGTATGTTCCACGAAACACACCAAGGACACAAAAAGGGATCGGCGGGAGCACGGCGCCTTCACCGCATCCCACTGGTGAAAAGCCGGTGCTAGCGCGCGAATGGGGAAAGATTGCAACTTTGAGGGGTGCCGCGGTGTGCTAGGAGTACGCATGAGAGCCTTCGCTTTTTCTTTTCGACGGATTTGGTGCGCAGGTCTGTCGGTGGTGTTGCTGGCGGGCGGAGTTTTTGCCGCGGCTACTCCGCCGGCGGAGAAGGATGAGTTCTCGCCGTTGGTGAAGCTCGCGCCGTTTGTCGTGAATGGAAAGCAGCTCGCGATCTCGATTCATGCGCGCACGCGGTCGGATCGAAAGTACGCGGAGGAGTTCTCCGAGGAGGTCGTGAAAGTCGTGCACGAGGCGGTGACCGAGGAGACGGGCAAAGGGCTCGTGATCATCGGGCACAAGGGCGAGCCGCACCCGATTGTGGTGTTCAGAAAATTCAAGGCGCTCGCGAAGGACGGAAAACTCGACCCGGCGGTCGCGGCGCGCGTGGCGGAGCTGGACACGGAGCTCGAGCACTGGCGGCACTCGGCCGATGACGCGCACGGCGGAGGCGGCAAGAGTGAGATGGTCGACAAGAGTGCCGACGCAGAAAAATCGGGCTCGGGAGAAAAGAGCGACGAGGGCGAGAAGCCGGCGAGCGCCGAGAAAAGCGCTGCGGGAGAAACCGCTGACGCCACCGACAAAGGCGGCCGAAATGCGGGCGGCGTGGATCTGGAATTTGAAAAGATCATCACCATCCTGCCGCTGCCGCTCCGGGGCGTGGAGGCGAAGCTGTATCACCTCGCGTGGACGGAGGGCTTCGACGACGCGAAGATCGAGAAGCGGCTGCGGACGCTGCGGGCGAGCGATTTCGAGCGGCGCGATCTGTTCGCGAACTACGACTGGGTTTTCTACCTCCCGCCGAAGGATGCATTTGACCCGATCCTCGACGCGTTTCTGGCCGACGCGATGAAGGAGGAAAAGATGGGCTTCATGGCGCGCATGGCGGTGAAAGGCATGATGCTGGTCGTAAAACCGAAAATCCGCCGCGCGATCGAGGGGATGCGGCAGGGATTATTTTTTAACACCGTGATCGACGCTCGCGGGCACCTGAGCGAGGAGCAGATCGACGACGCAACCGATGCGTACATCGAGGAACTCATGCCGGAGGATGAAGACGACAAGCCGAAGACCAAGGGCAGCACGCAGCACGAGCGCTTGGTGAATGCGGTGCGCGAGGCGCTGAAGGAAGCCGCAGAGCCGAAGAAGAAAGAAGCGCTGGAGACGAAAGGCGAAGCGGCGGAGAAGAAGGGCGAGACGGAGGAAAAGAATTAAGCGCGAAGACACAAAGCGCGGCCCGCGAAGAACGTGAAGGAATAAAGCGAGTACGCCGAAGCGGCCAGATAGTCCGTGACAACGCGTGAGGCGGTGGTTCGGTAGCGGTGATGAAACGCCATCCCGGGCTCGACACGCTGCGCGCCGCCGCGATTGCGTGGGTGCTGCTGTTTCATGCGACGACCGAGGGACTGGGAAGGCCGATCCCGGGTGTTTGCGAAGCCGGATGGATGGCGGTCGATTTATTTTTTGTGCTGAGCGGGTACCTGATCGGCGGGCAGCTTTTCGTCGCGCTGATCGAGCGGGGAACCGTGCCGTTTCGATCGTTTTATACGCGGCGCGCGCTGCGCATCCTGCCGGCGTATTTTCTCGTGGTGGCGGTCTACGTCGCGTTTCCCATGGCGCGCGAGCAGCCGGGACTCTCGCCCGCGTGGCAGTTTCTGACCTTCACGGAAAACTTCCTCATCGACTACCAACATTGCCGGGCGCTGTCGCATGCTTGGTCGCTCTGCGTGGAGGAGCACTTCTACCTGCTGCTACCCGCGCTCGTCGCGGTGACGTGGCCATGGAGGTCGGTGAAGCTCACGCTGGCGATGGCGGCGGGCGTATTTGTGGCCGGGCTCGCGTATCGCTGGCTCGCGTGGTCGCACGGGCTCGCTGGAGGCGCGGTGTTGCGCGCGAGTCCGTATCGCTTCGTCGAAGTGATCTACTATCCCACCCTTGCACGGGCGGATGGGCTGCTGGCGGGAGTGGCCCTGGCCGCACTGAAATATTTTCGGCCGAAGATTTGGGCCGAAGCGATGGCTCGAGCGTGGCTCCTGTTGGGTGCGGCGGCTGTGGTCCTTGTGCTGGCCATCTGGGTCGCGCTGCCGCGCACGACGTTTGCGGCGGCGGTGTTTGGGTTTCCGTTGCTCGCACTCGGCTTCGCCCTCTTGGTCGCGGCGGCGGCGAGTGAGCAAGGGCTGCTCGGGCGTTGGAGAATTCCCGGGGCGTCGTTTGTCGCGACGATCACATTCAGCCTCTATCTCAGTCACAAGATGACCTGGCACCTGCTGCACCTGTACGCCCCGAGACTCGTGCCGGCAGGGACGGTGCAGGCGTTCTTCGTTTATGCGATTGGTGCCGTAGCGGTGGGGACTGCGCTGTACTTCACGGTGGAGCGATCATTCCTGCGCATGCGTGAACGGCAGCGAAACAAGACTCTCGAGCCTGCGACGATGCGGGCCGCGGCGTGAGTGCGGTCGAATCAGCGAAACACAACTACAAGATCGCGCGCAGGCCGGGGATGCGGCGGGCGAGGTCGACGAGGGCGTAGCTGGCGAGGAGGCCGGTGATCGTGAGCAACGCGACGAGGGCGTAGAGGTTTTGCGGGAGGGCGCGGAAGAGCATTGCGAGCGCGACGAGCACGGGCGCGTGCAGGACGTAGACGCCGAAGGAGCGGTCGGAGAGCCAGCGAAGAAACGGCGTGTCGACATTCGCGCGGCGCGAGAAGAGTGCGAGCGCACCGAGCGCGAGACCGAGGCCGGTGAGCTGTTCCCAGAGAGCGAGGCCGGCGGCTTGCCAGTGGGCGCCGCCGAAGAAGATTTCGGGCGAGGCGTTTTTCGCGCCGAGGGCGAGGAGCGTGATCATCGCGACCGGGCCACCGATCAGCGCGAGCCAGCCGGCGGTTTTCGCGGTGCGCGAGGCGGCGAGCGGGAGCAGCCAGCCGTGGCGGGCGGCGTGGAGGCCGGCGGCGAACCACGCGATGTATTGGACGAAGAAACAGAGCTGGAGATTGAGGACGTTGGTCCCGATCGGCTGCACGAGCCGCACGGCAAAGGTGGCGACGCCGAGGGAGAAACCGATGAGGAAAATTTTCTGGCCGGACGGTGGCAGAGTTGTGGCTGCGGTGGAGGGAGCGGCGGAGGAGTTTGCCCGCAGTGCAGTCAGCGCAGCGAGGACGAGGCTGAAGAGCAGCAGGGCGACGGCGAACCAGAGCGGACCGCTCGATCCGAGGAAGCGGCCGGTGGTGACGTAGCGCAGATAGAATGCGCCGGGCGGGCCGAAATTGTAGTCCCACGGATTGAGCCCCAGCAGGATGAATGGGTGGATCACCAGCATGTAGAACAGCGCGGGCAGGCCGAGACGGACGAGGCGCTCTCGGGTGAAGCCGCCCGGGCCCCGGCGCGCGAGCGAGCTGGCGGCAAAGTACGCCGCGAGGAAAAACAGCAGACCCATGAAGAACGATTGCAGCATCCCTTGCCACACGATGAACGGCACCTTGGCCTCCATGGTGGGCTCGATCTTGCTCATCATATACCAGTCGCCCACGTGACTGTAGGTGACGCACGCGTGCATGTTGACGACGAGCAGGATCGAAGCGGTGCGCAGGTGATCGATCCACGGCAGCCGGGCGGGGGAAGCGGAGGGCACGCGTTGAGCATGGATTCAGCGCGAGGGAGTGGGAAGGAGATTTGGTTTTAGCGCGAAGACGCGAAGCGCGGCCCGCGAAGAACGCGAAGCGGATGATTCAGGGAGTTGCCCACGAAACACACGAAAGGACACGAAAAGGAGTGGGCCTGAAAGGATGCCGGAGAAATCTCTTGGAGATTTATTCGTTTTGGGCGGCAGCGGCGGGAAGGCGGCGGGAGATCAGATGTTGTATGAGCAGGCACACCAACGTCCACGCAACGCCCGCGGCCCAGCCGGCGGCGACGTCGGAGGGGTAGTGCACGCCGAGGTAGACACGCGTGATACCGATGGCGAAAACGAAGATCGCGGCGGTCGCGAAGACGAAGACACGGGTGGTGGGCCGGGAGATGTCGCGCGCCAGCAACGCGGCGAGGCTGAGGTAGATGATCGCCGAGATCATCGAGTGGCCGCTGGGAAAGCTGCTGGAGTCGACCTCGGCGAGGTGCGGGACGATGTCGGGACGCGGGCGCGAAGTGATGGCCTTGAGGGAGAAATTGAGGAGGGTGCCGCCGACGCTGACGGCGAGAACGCCGAGTGCAGTGCGCGATTTTCGCTGCAAGATGAGATAGCTGACGGTGATCGCGATCACGAGCCCGAGCACGGTGCCGCTGCCCAGCGCACTGATGTCGCGCATGACGTCTTTTAGCCAGAGTGGTCCGCGCGGGATCGCCGGATCGCTCGCGGTGCGCAGGCCGCGCAAAATTTCGGCATCGATGCGCAGGAGCGACCTTCGGGATAGTCCTCGGCGATTTCGAAAAACGCCCAGAGGCAGAAGCACAGGGCTGCGCCGCCGGCGATGAGCAGGAAGTGGCGGGCGAGAAAACTTCGCTGAGGCGATGAGGTGAGGGCGGGGCCCATTTCGGTTCGAATCGAGAAGTGCGGGTACAGTCTAACGGAGCAGCATTATCGCAACATGATGCGTGGCGAAATCGCGACTGGCGTGGCGGCCGACTGCGCTTAGTTTTTTGACGATGATGAATCCTGACACTGGTCCGGCGGCGACGGTCGGTCTGCGTTATCCGAGTCCGCCGCCGTATTATCACGGGACGCGGGTCGATTTAGAAATCGGCGACCTGATCGGAGCGGGGTACGCGTCGAACTACGGTTCGCGGCGGAAAGCGAATCACGTTTATTTTTCGGCCACGCTGGAGGCGGCAGTCTGGGGTGCGGAGCTGGCGGTGGGCGAGGGGCCTGGGCGCATCTACGTCGTGGAGCCGACGGGCGCGTGGGTCGACGATCCCAATCTCACGGATAAACGGTATCCGGGGAATCCGACGAAGTCGTACCGCTCGAAGGAGCCGGTGCGCGTCGTCGGCGAAGTGAAAGAGTGGCAGGGCCACCCACCGGAGGCGCTGCAGAAAATGAAGGAACACCTCGCGCGATTGAAAGCGCAGGGTGTGGAGGCGGTGGATGATTAGAGTTGGCGGAGATCTTATTTAAGCGCGAAGACGCGAAGGGCGGCCCGCGAAGAACGCGAAGGGATGAGCGAAGGTGACGGTTTACCACGGAGGCACGAAGAGACGGAGTTCTTAGCGAGACCACGAAACACACGAAGGGCACGAAAAGGGATGGCAGGTTGATATGAGTTGGAGGTTTGGCCGGGCGTGGAAGTGGAGCGGGGCGCGGCATCGGGCACTCGGCGATTGACGGCGGGGGCGGCGAGACGTTTTTTCGATGCGCCGTGGGCATGGCGGGGCGTTCGGATGAACCCTTCGTTTCGCGCTCGCGACTGGACGCAGCGCGGATTTTTCGAACCCATTTCCCCGATCTCGCAGGCACGTTGAACCCAGGCTTCTCCCTCCCATGAAACGTAGCGCATTTATTCTCGCCGGACTCTTTTTCGCTCTCGCTTCCACCAGCTTTGCCGATGGCGTGGGCGGGACGGTGGCGGGCAGCAACACGACCGGCATCCTCTCGGCGATCGGGCTGTTCCTCGTGCTCGAGCCGCTCGTGCTGTATCTCACCTTCAAGCCGTGGTTCGACAATCCCAACATGCCGGCGCCGCCTTCGCCGGAGCGGTTTTTCCACGGGGCGATCTACTCGTTTGGCGCGATGATCGTGACGGGCGCGGTGGTGACGTTTTTCTTCGCGCAGGTCGACATGGCGAACACGCCGCTGATGCACTTCTGGGGCTACAACAACGTGTGCGTGGTCTTCGACAATCCGCCGGCCACGTACATCTGCCCGGTGTACTGGTTCTTCATCGGGTACCTGCTGGTGCGCTACGCGTTTGAGGACACGAAGCGACTGATGACACTCGCGACGGTTTCACCGATGGAGAAACGCCTCGGCTACGCGATCAACATCGGGCTCGTGCTGGCGTCGGCGTTTTTCTCGCTGTGCCTCGCGATCCGGCCGGAGAACGACATGTACGGGCACACGCTGCCGTTTGTCGTGCTCATGATTTTCTTCCCGGCGACCTCGCTGATGCACTGCTGGTTGCGTCCACAGCGCACGGCGCTGCACGTGGCCTTCGTTTCCGCTTACGTGCTGTTCTCCGCAATCAAGGTGACCTTCGATCTCTACGGACTGATCACGCGCACGCACGTGCCGGTAAGCTGGGCGCATCCGGTGGATGTGCTGTGGACGCTGTGCGCGATCTCGGCGCCCTTCCTGATTCCGCCGCCGGTTGACCAACCGGAGGCAGCGGCGGCGATGGATGGCGCGCTGAAGGCGGGAGCGTGAGCACCATGGCCGACGTCCGCCCCTTCGAAGAAATGCCGGGTCCGCCGCCGCGGTTTCTCGTGGGTGAGTTGCCCGCGTTCAAGGACGGCAAGCCGTGGGAGCCCTGCCTCGCGTACGGCGAAAAGTACGGACCGCTCACGCGCATAAAAATCCTCGGCAAGTCGGTCGTCGTGCTCAACGGCGCGGACGAGATCGCCGACGTGCTCGAGCGCAATACCGACGCCTACTACAAGGACGCGCCGCGCGCGGCGCTGCTGCCGCTCACGAACGACTCGAGCACCTTCACTTCGCCGGGAGGGAAACACTGGGCGGAGCGCCGCCACGCGAACCCACTCTCGCGCGCCGAGTTTGGCCCGTGGCTCGCGGCGCAGATGCCGGCGATGCACGCCCTGATCGAGGAGCGGCTCGCGGCCTTTGCGAAGCAGGGCACGCCGGGCGACCTGTATGGCTGCTTGTTTCGGCTCTCGTTCGACGTCTTCTCGCGCGTGTTTGTCGGGAAGGTTTTGCCCGACGAGGTGTTCGAATGCTTTGTAGCGCTGGCGACCATCGGCAGCCGCCGCATGATGTGGAAACTTCCCTTTGGGCGTCCGTGGGGCAAGAAGGCCGCGGCGCTGCAAGAGCGCTGGATGGGCTATTTTCGTGCGATCGTGGCCGAGGGACGCCGCGCTCCCGCGGGGCAAAGCAACATCGTGGCGTTGCGTCTCACCGGCGACGGCGACGACGAGGCGATCGTGGCCGAGCTGGCCAACAATTACTACGGCGGCTGTTTCTCCGCGACGTCGGGCATCATGGGCTGCCTATACGAATTGACGCGTCATCCGGAGGAGCGTGCGCGCGCGAGGGCGGCGGCACGCGCGCTGCGCGACGCGGGCGGGCTGGCGGATTTCGCGAAACTCAATGCTGACGCCGTGCTCGACGCGCTGCTGCGTGAAGGCCTGCGCGTGCATCCGCCGGTGGCGGTGTTTCAACGGCGCGTGAAGCTCGAAGCCGGCACCGCACTCGGCGGCTACGAAATGCCGGCGGGCACCGCGATGCTCATCAGTTGTTATCACCTGCACCTCGATGCGAAGCATTGGGGGAGCGATGCGAAATCATTTCGCCCCGCGCGCTGGGCGAATGGCGTGGCGGCGGCGAATCCGTACGGCAGCGGGCACTTCTTCCCTTTTGGACGCGGAGAGCGCGCCTGCCTAGGCGAGCACTTCGCAATGGCCTACATGAAGCTCACGCTTGCGACACTGCTCGCGGGCTACGAGCCGGAGTTCGGCGCGGGCGCGGCGTTTGAGAAGGAGATGTTCTTCGCCGTGATCCGACCGAAGGGGATGGTAGGGCGGCTGACGGCCAAGGCCGGGTGAGATATTTGTTTTAGCGCAAAGACGCGAAGCGCGGCCCGCGAAGAACGCGAAGGAATACAGGAGCGTAAAGATTCACCACGGAGGCACGGAGACACAGAGGAGAGAGCGCGACAACAAGCGCGAGCTGTGGCGGTTGGGCGCAGTTGGAGCCGGCCGCGATTGAAGTACAGCACGGTTGGTGCGCACGAGGAGCGTCACTTGCCGGCGTCGACGTCTTTCAGGAATTTGATCACGCCGCCGAACCATGTCGCCTGGTCGTCGTAGAGCGCGAGATGACCGCCGTTGGCGCAGTAGAGATAACGACCGTGCGGCATCTGCTGCGCCATCCATTCCATGTGCTTCGGGTCCATGGTGTCGTAGCGCGCGCCGATGGTGAGCGTGGGCACGGTGATTTTTTTCAGGTCGGCGGAGCGGTCCCACGTCGCGAGGCGGCAGTCGGGCGTCGAGCCCATCTCGCTCGGGCCCTGCATGAGCGTGTAGAGTTTTTTGTTCAGCTTCGTAAACGAGCGGATCACCGGCTCGGGCCACTCGTCGGGCGGGCGGCGGAGAATGTGCTCGGGGTAGTAGCTCGACATCAGCAACTCGTCGTAGCGCGGGTTGGCGTAGTCTTTAGCGGCTTCGAGTTTCTGGATTTCGGCGAGGACTTTCTGGTCCATCGCGGGCATCAGCACTTTCGTCGCGTAGACGTTGTAGCCCGGGATGCTTGAGACCATGTTGGAGATGATCAGGCCTTTCAGGTTTTGCTGATACTTCAGCGCGTACTCGATCGCGAGGATGCCGCCCCACGACTGGCCGAGCAGGTAGAAATTATCGTGCGTGAGGCCGAGGGCCTGACGCACCTGCTCGACCTCCTCGACGAAACGCGCGGTATCCCAGAGCGAATCATCGTCGGGCTGATCGCTGTAGGCGGAGCCGAGCTGATCGTAGTAATAGTATTCGACGCCAGCGCCGGGAAAGAAGCTGTCGCACGCCTCGAAATACTCGTGCGTCGCGCCGGGGCCGCCGTGGAGCAGGAGCACCTTGATGCGAGGATTGTTGCCGACGCGCTTGGTCCAGACCTTGAACTTGCCCTTCGGGGTTGTGATCTCGATCTGCCGCACACCGCCGCTCCACGCATCGGCACGGCCGGTGTTGTCGAGGTAGCTTGCGGGTGGTTCGGCACGGACGGCGAGCAAGCCGAGGGCGAGAAAAGTCCAAGCGAGGAATTTTTTCATGAGGATGTAATGGGATTCCCGCGCTGACGGGCGACGGGAACAAAGCCACTACGTCGCTCGGGCGAAGACGGATGCGCCGCGAGGCGATGGAAGGCGTCATCCCTGAACGTGACTGACGTGGTCGCGCCCGTTTGTGCCCGCCGGAGCTGCGAGTCAGGGCCTGACGTCCTCGGGGGCGGCGAATTCGAGGCTGATAGTCTTGGAGTTTCCCCAAGCCATGCTTGCGGATCCTTTGCCCTCGTGGTTCTTCTCCGCCGTCGCATTCCACAGGCACTCGCGAGCCGTGAGTTTTTGCTGCGCGAGATCGTAGGTCACCACCTGGAAGGCGAGCTGGGTTTCGTCCTTGCCCGAGATTTTGCCCTTCATGGGTGAGTCCGAGCGGAAGGTGTGCAACGCGAGATCGCCGTCGGGGCCGCTCCACGTGTAGAATTCCGTCCAGTTCGAGTGCCCGTGGAAATACGCGACGATGTTGCGGTGGGTTTTCAGGAAACCGGCGAGGGCTCGCTGCTCGATCAAGGTGCCATCATCGGCGTCAGGTCCGTCGGCGTAGACATCGGCGCTGATGTTTTCGAAACGGTCCTCGGGGTTCATGTCATGTTTCCCGTTGGGATTGGTGAAGTGCTTGGGGTCGGCCTCGGGTGGATCGTGCGCGAAGAGAAATACCGGCGTGGTCGCCGGCACCTGCTTGAGATCGTCGGCGATCCAGGCGCGCGTGGCGGTGTCGGGCCAGATCGTGAGAAAGATGCAGTGCACGCCGCCGAAATCGCGCGCGTAGACGATCCGGTCCGTCGCGCTGGAGTAGCTGTCTTTCGTGCGCGGCGTGGCGGGCTGCAGCATGCGGTTGTAGATTTGGGCGAGCGAGGTCGCGTCCGTGGCGGGTACGAGCTTGCTCGGCGCGCCGATGGCGTTGGACACATCGTGATTGCCCGGCACGAGCAGCAGCGGAGTAGGGTGGCCGGTCGGGTCCTTCAGTCGGAGCCCGTCCACGTAGCACGCCTCGAACTGCGCCCACGAAGTCGCCGCGCTCTGGATCTTGATCGGGTAAAGTTCCTGGCGGTTCGTGAGATCGCCCGTGATCACCACGAAGTCCACCGCGCCGATTGCGCGCTCCGCGCCGAGCCCCGGATCGGAGGGAAAGTGTGCCGAGGGCAGGGCGTTGATCTGCTCAACTAATGCGGCGTTGACCACGCGCGACTCGACGCTCACATCCCCGCGAAATTTGCTCCGTGTAATCCCGAAATGCACATCGGATAGAAACACGAATGTGACGTCTCGCGGCGCAGGTGCGACCTCCGCGCTTCGGGCGATGGGCACGCCCGCGCAGCCGGCCAAAACGGCGGAGAAACAAAGGTGCAGCCAGCGCGCCCGAAACGAAGAAGCCAACGATTTCATCTCGGCAGATTTCCGTTCTGCTCTCGCGAGACCGAGCGAAATCCCCGTGACGTTTGGGTGACGGCTGCACAAGTCAGCAAGGCGCGGTAGCTTAGCGCTCATGTGCGCTGCGGGGCTGCGACTAAATCGCCCCTGCGGGCTGCGCTCTTACCGCGATTCCGCCCAAATCCTGACAGTTCAGCGTAAGGCCTCCGTAATGATTCTTCATCTAACCTCCGCGCCGGTTCGTCGGTCACCGTAGCCCGGTTCCTCGGATCGCGTCTATTTCCCCGTCTTCGGGTATCTCCGTTTTTATTTCCTCACGCACGATGCACTCCTCATTCCGCCCTATCGCTTCGCTCTTCTCCACCTCGGCTCTCGCGCTGGTCGCGAGTGCGCCCTCCATGCTTGGCGCCGCGGCACCCGCCGCTCCCGCCTCCTATGCAGTTACTGCGACTGCACAGTATCCCGGCTCGGGCGGCATCGACTATGTCTTCGCGGATGCGGAAGGCCGCCGCGTCTATGTGCCGCGTGGTGGTGAGGTCCTCGCCTTCGACCTTGATACGCTGAAGCCCGCGGGGACCATCGCCGACGCCCGCGCACGCGGTGTCGCGGTCGATCCCAAGTCGCATCACGGTTTTTGCAGCAGCAGTCCGGTTGTCATGTGGGACACGAAGACCATGGCGACGATCAAAACGATCCCGGTCGAGGGCCGGCCCGATGGCATTCTCTTTGAGCCGTTCACGGCGCGCATCTTTGTCTTCAGCCACTCGGCGCCCAATGCTACGATCATCGACGCCAAGGACGGTACGGTCGTCGGCACGCTCGACCTTGGCGGCGCGCCCGAGCAGGCCGCCAGCGACGGCGCGGGCCACCTCTACGTCGACATCGAGGACAAGGACAACGTCGCCGTCGTCGATGTGAAGGAACTCAAGGTAACCGCCCACTTCAGTCTCGGCGGCAAGGGCGGCGGCCCCGCTGGCCTCGGCCTCGATGCGAAGAACGGCATACTCTTCGCCTTCTGCCGCACGCCCCAGACCTGCGTGATTCTCAAGGCGAGCGACGGCACGATCCTCACCACGCTCCCGATCGGCCGCGGCAGCGATGGCGGCGGCTTCAATCCCCACACGATGGAGGCCTTCAGCTCGCAGGGCGACGGCACGCTCACGATCATCAAGGAAAACTCGCCGACCGATTTCGCTGTGGGGCAAACCGTGACCACCAAGTCCCGCGCCAAGACCTGCACGCTCGATCTCAAGACCGACCATATCGTCCTCATCACCACCGAGCCAATGCCGGCCGCGGCCGATGCGCCGGCGGCGAAGGAGGCCGCGCCGAAAGAAGCGCCCAAGGAAGTCGTGACCGCTAGGGATGCTGCGGCACCGAAGGACGGCGGCCAGCGTCCGCGCGGTGGCAACAACAACGCGCCGGCGTTTCTCGATCTCCTCGTCGTCAGCCGCTAAGTTTTTAGCTAACGACCATCCGGTTGGCGCATTGCACGGATGTGCGATGCGCTATATAGCTTTTCGCTGGAGCTACTTCTTCTCCTCGGTTGTCTGGATGACCATTTTGATTGTGCCGTCTTCGTTGTAGTAGAGTTTGTCGAAGCAGGCGATGCGGTAGACGCCTTTGTAGTCGGTGGGTTTAAAGGTGCCGCCGGCGACGTGGTAGAAATCGTACGACTGGCCTTTGAACTCGATGACCGAGTGATGGTACTGGGCGCCTTCGGGCTTGGGGGCCATGGGGCCTTTCCATTCGAAGGGGCCGTAGGGGCTCTTGCCGACGGCATAGTAGCCTTGGAACTGCCGGGCAAACTGGTTGGTGTATGAGTAATAGTAGAGGCCGTTGCGCTTGTGCATATAGGAGCCCTCGCCGAAGCGGCGGAGCTTGTCGGCGAGGACATCGGCGGGCGCGTAGTCGATGGGGCGCATGGGCTCAGCGAGCTCGATCAGGTTGGGCTTCAGTTTGCCGACGAGGGCGTCGTTGCAATAAAGGTAGGCCTGACCGTCGTCGTCGATAAAGACGGCAGGGTCGATGCCGTGGGTGCCCTCGATGGGGTGGCCGATGTCCTTGAAGGGGCCGGCGGGCGTGTCGCCGATCGCGACGCCGATGGTCCAATGATTCTGCTTATCCTTAATGGGGTAATAGAGATAATATTTGCCGTCCTTGCGGGCGGCGGCGGGAGCCCAGAGCCAGCCGCTGAGGGCCCAGGAGATGTCTTTCGAATTCATGATCTCGCCGTGGTCGGTCCAGTGGACGAGGTCGGAACTGGAGAAGACGTGGTAGCCGTCCATGCGGTCGTAGTTGCCGGAGTCGCCGGGCTGGCGGTAGTGGTCTTGCGAGCAGTAGAGCCAGACGACGCCGTCCCACACGTGTGCGTCGGGGTCGGTGGTGCTGACATAGCGGACGAGAGGGTTGCCGTTATACTCGAAGGTGTGTGGGTACTTGGGCTCCGTGGGGGCGACAAAAGGCGTCGCGGCCGGAGTCGGTGCGGCCGTGTGCACGTCCGGATTCGCTGGGGCGGGGGCCGTGGCGGGCACGGCCGCGGGCGCGGTGGCTTCCGCGGCGAGGGCGGCGCCAGCGAGAGCCAGCAGGGTAGTGACGATAAGGGGTGTCTTCATGGAAAAGTTTTTCTTTGGGACTGGCCAATTCGAGGGGAGCAGCCGAATCGCGAAGGGCCTCCTGAAAACAATCCGCCGGCGGAAGCACGAGAAGCTCGCGGGCGGACAGTGGGAGGAGATTCACCACGGAGGCACGGAGACACAGAGATCGGAGGGAGGCCACGAAACACACGAAGGGCGCGAAAAGGAACGGACTGCAGACTCGATCGGGCCGAATAGCGGGTTTCGTGTGCTTGCATGTCACAACGAGTGTCATCCATTGCCCCGATATATCGCTCTGCCAAAAACGACACTCCCGCTCCCGATATGAAATCCTCCTCGGTCTTATCTCGTGTTTTTGTCGCCCTCTGTTTTTCCGTCGGGACGTTGTGGGCGCAGAATCCGCAGCCGGACGCCACGTTCTCGCCGGTCATCACCGATGGCAGCATCGCGGCGCCTTTCAGCGCGCTGCAGGCCGACGGCAAGGTGCTCGCGGATGGTGCGCGGGTGCGCTACAATGCTGACGGCTCGCTCGACGCCAGCTATCGGGCTCCTGCTTATAGCGGCTATTTCCAAAAGGCGCAGGCGATGGCCGATGGGCGGATCGTGATTTGCAGCTTGGACCCCAGCTCGGGCGCGTTCACGTTCACGCGCTACAAAGCCGATGGCTCGCTCGATGCGGTGCTCGCCACCGGGCTCACGTTCGTGCGCGCCTTCGTGGTGCAGCCCGACGGAAAAATCCTTTTCTCGAGTTCTTCGCCAATCACGATCAATGGCACGGCACGCAAGGGCATTGCCCGGCTCAATTCTGATGGCTCGCTCGACGCTTCTTTCGACCCCGGGCAGGGGCCGAATGCCGGCTATGTTACCTGTTTCGCCGTGCAGCCCGATGGGAAAATTCTCGTCGGCGGTTACTTCAGCGCGTTTGACGGTGCGACTCGGCCCTATCTCGTCCGGCTCAACGCGACTGGCACCGTCGATCTTTCCTTCACCGCCGCTGCGGCCTCGGTCATCACGCTCGCCGCCGTGCTGCCGGGCGGAAAGATCACCGCATTCGAGAGCATCCCCAATCGTCTGATTCGGCTCAACACCGACGGCTCGATCGACACTGTCAGTGGTGTCGTCGCCGGCGGTGCCGCCGAGATCTACGCACTCGCCACCGATGCCACAGGACGAGTGCTGATCGGGGGCGGCTTTACGAGTTTCAACGGCCTCCCGCGCGCCAATCTGGTGCGCCTCGCCGCGGACGGTTCTCTCGACAGCACCTTTGTTGCCGGTGGCATTCCCTTTGAGATTCACGAGGTCGCCGCTCAATCGGACGGCAAGGTTTTCTTCAACGACCAGACGACCCGCCTCTCGCGCTTGGACGCCACGGGGCGGCTCGATCCGACGTTTGCGCCGGGTCAGCCGCGCACGCCGGCCCGATTGGCTGCGGCCCGACAGGCCGATGGGCGCATTGTCATTGCGGGAGATTTTTCCGCGGTGAATGGCGTGCCGCGCGCGAGCGTTGCCCGGCTGAAGGCGGACGGCTCGCTCGACTCCAGCTTCGTGTCGAACGATGCGCTGGTGCTGTGGGTTGACTTCGGCAATGGGGCCCAGCCTGCGCCCGTGCGCCTCGCTCTCCAGTCCGACGGCGGCGTGCTCATCGCGGGTGGCTTCATCGCGGTCGGCGGTGCGGCGCGCAGCGGCATCGCGCGGTTTGGCGCGAACGGCGTGCTGGACCCGGCTTTTGCGCCGGTGTTCAACACGGGTGGCACCGCATCGGCGGTCGCCGTGCTGCCGGATGGCCGGATCGTGGTTGGCGGCAGTTTCACTTCGGTGAACAACGTGTCGTGCGGAAACATCGCGGTGTTTCAGCCGAGCGGCGGGCTCGACATCAGCGCCACCACGGCGCTCATGACCAACGGCGCGGTCAAGCTGCTCGGCTCGCGCGCCGATGGTGGTGTGGTGCTGGGCGGTTCGTTCACCACGGTGGGTGGCCTGCGGCGCAACGCGGTCGCGGCGATCGACGCCACAGGTGCACTCGATGTGAGCTTCGCCCCGACGCAGATCTCGACCTCGGAGTCGGTCGCGGCTCTCGCGGCAGCACCTGACGGCAGCGTCTTCATCGCGGGGCCTACGGCTTTGCGCCGCGCGCGGATCCGTCACCTCAAGGCGACGGGTGAAATGGATCCCGATTTCAATTTCAACTTCGAGGTCAATGCCACCTTCAGCGCGCTCGCGGTCGACGGGCAGAATCGCGTGATCGCGGCCTACAGCGGCGCGGAGACTGACCCGCTCTCGCACGTCACGACCGCGATCCCTTATCTCCAGCGCTTCGATGCGCGGGGCAACGTCGACGGAAATTTCAACACCGGCACCGGATTCTCCACTTCGCCGCAATCGCTCACCGTCGCATCCGACGGCATGCTGCTCGCCGCGGGAGATTTCTCCGCTATCGATGACGTGCCGTGCGGCCACGTCGTGCGCCTCACGCTCGATGGGCCGTCGGCTCCGGCGCCGGGCATCCTGTTCAACCTCTCGACGCGCGGCGATACCGGGTCCGGGGCCAATGTGCTCACGGCCGGCTTCGTCATTGCCGGTACGCAGCCGAAGACCGTGCTACTGCGGGCCACGGGTCCGGCGCTCGCGGGATTCGGCGTGCCGGGCACGATCGCCGATCCCGGGATCATCCTCGTCAACTCCATCGGCGCCGTGGTGGCGTCGAACGCCGATTGGAAGATCGTGGCCACCACGGCGAATCCCACCGAGCCGGACATCGGCTACAACGCGGCCACCACGGCCGCGCGGGTGGGAGCGTTTCCGCTCACTTCATCGAGCGAGGCGGTGCTCGTTATCACCCTGCCGCCGGGCGCGTACTCGGCGCAGGTGCGCGGCACCACGCTCGCGAGCCAGACCGGCATCACGCTCGTCGAGGTCTACGATGCCAACGTGCTGCCCGGTGACCGCAGCCTCGCCAACATTTCCACACGCGCCAATGTCGGCACGGGTGACCATGTGCTCATCGGCGGACTCATCGTGACCGGCACGACACCGCGCACGGTGCTCATCCGTGCGGTCGGCCCGACGCTGGGCCAGTACGACGTGGCGGGCACGCTCGCGGATCCGAAGCTGGAGCTGCGCGCGGCCGATGGTTCGACCATCGCCACGAACGACGACTGGGGTGGCGGGGCGGAACTGGCCAATGCGTTTGTGGCGTCGGGCGCGTTTGCCCTGCCCGCGAATTCCAAGGACGCCGCCATCCGCGTGACGCTCCAGCCCGGCCGCTACTCGACGATCGTCAGCGGGGCCAACGGCACGACCGGCATCGCGCTCGTGGAAATCTACGCGACGCCGTGAGGTGGAAAATGAAATACGAAGAAGATTCATCACGGAGGCACAGAGGGCGGAGGAGAAACCACGAAACACACGAAGAGCACGAAAAGAGGTCGGAGAGGAAAATTTCTGGAACTCATGCTTGGTGTCTTTGTGTCTCCGTGGTGAAATTCCCCGGTAGAGCAGAGATTGAGACTGCGCGGATTTGAGCGGTCTGTTTTCGCGGGAGGTGCGTCTTAGCGGGCGCGTTTATGAAAATTTCCAAACTCGTTTGTGCAGTGGGTGCGTTGCTCGTGACGGCGGTGGTCGCTGCGGCGGCGCCGGCGAAGCGGTGGTCGATTGCGGACTTCGGGGCGGTCGCGGATGGGACGACGCTGAACACGAAGGCCATCCAGGCGACGATCGATAAGTGCGCGGAAGAGGGTGGCGGAGTCGTCGTGATTCCGAAGGGAGATTTTTTGTCGGGGGCGCTGTTCGTGAAGCCGAAGGTGAACGTCGAGCTGAGCGAGGGCGCGGTGTTGCGGGCGTCGAAGCAATTCGAGGATTTTCCAGTGCGGGAGGGCGAACGCTTCGAGGGACACTTTCAACCGCGCGTGACGGCGCTGCTCAATGTGCAGCGGTGCGATGGCTTTCACCTCAGCGGGCCGGGCATGCTCGATGGCAATGGCGAGGCGTACTGGTCGGCGAAGTCGCCCGACGGACGGCCGCGGCTCTGCGTGGTGCGCAATTCGAGCGGCGTGCAGGTCGACGGTGTGCGGTTCATGAATTCGCCGTCGTGGAACCTGCACCTCTACGCGTGCACGGATTCCGTGGTGCAGAACTGCCGCTTCGAGATCTCCGAAGGCGCGAAGGGCCCGAGCACCGACGGCACCGACATCGACAGCTGCGAGGGCATCACCGTGCGCGACTGTTTCTACTCGGTGAATGACGACTGCGTGTGCCTGAAGGGCAACCGCTACGACGGCCTCACGCAGGAGCCGAAGAGCCCGCCGGTGAAAAATGTACACATCGTGCACTGCACTTTCGTGCGCGGCATGGGCGCGCTGACGCTCGGCACCGAGGCGACCGTGATCCAGGACGTGGAAATGGAAAACTGCGACGTGCGCGGCCGGATGCCGATGCTGCGTGTGAAGTATCGCCCCGACACGCCGGGGCAGACTTACAGCAATGTCCACGTGCACCACATCCGCCTCGATGGCACGGGGCCGATCATCAACTTCGAGCCCACCCACGGCACGAAAGTGCCGACGCCCACCGCGCCGATTTCAACCGCGCATCATTTTCTCGTGGAGAATATTTCCGGCCGCTTCGGCCTGATGGGCAAACTCTCCGGCGGCGCGATCGCCACGGTGCACGATATCACGCTGCGGGATTTCGATGTGACCGTGGCGAATGCGACGCCGCTGGCGACGACTGGGGTGGAGCAACTGAACTTCGAAAAGGTGAAGGTGAACGGGGTGGAGATCGCGACGAAGTGAAAACGTCGGAGGAGACCACGAAACACACGAAGGGCACGAAAACGGAGAGGCGGTCGGCACAAGCTGAAGCTGAGGAGATCCGAGAGCCGGAGATTTATTTTTTAGCGCAAAAATGCGAAGGATGGCCTGCGAAGAAGGCGAGGCGGCGAAATATCCGCTGGGCGTGACTATGGCTGGTGCGGCTCGGGGGGAGGAGGGGCGGGCGCAGCGTTTGCCGTGGCTTCGGCGGTTAGGCCCTCGGTGAATGTGTAGTCTTGGACGAGGCCGTGGGAGATGATGACGACGAGTTTGTTCGTCGCGCCATCCTTGGTCGGAGCGGTAAAGGTGTAGGTTCCGTCCCACGTGGGCATCGTGCTGTCGCCGCGGGCGGCACCGCCAAACCACGCAATCGCCTCCCGGACCGTCGTCTGTCCGCGGACGATCTGGCGAACTTTCGCGGGATCGATGTCATCGGCAATCGCCGACGTCTGCAGCAACGAAGCACAACCCGACAGCAGCCAGGCGAGCGATGCGACCGAGACGATAGGTCGCCATTTCAGCGCAGGGGCGGAAGTCGAAAGCAGCGTTCGCACGTTCATCTTTGTTTAGCTGTCACTCGCGGTCGAAAGCGAACAAAGAGCGCGGAGGATTTGAGATCGAGCTTAGCCGTTCGCGAACAAGCGCTGGTGGCTGGCCACGGATCAGGAGACCGGCGCGCACTTTGGCAAAGGTGATGCGAGGGTGAATGGGAGCGGTGGGCGGGCGAGGAGGGCGGCGTGGTGGCCTTCGGGAGTGACGAACTCGGCGAGGGGGCAGAAATCGAGGCGGAGGTGGAAGCGGTACGAGGATTCGTTGGGCGGGCGGAGGTTGACGTCGGCGCAGAGGAGCGGGGCGCTGGCGGCGTGAAAGGCGGTGGCGTAGAGCGCGCGTCCGAGACCGGCGCGGCGATGCTCAGGAGCGAGGGCGACCTGTGCAATATAGGTGAACGGCGGCGCAAGCTCGCGCCGCAGGGCCTGCATCGCCTCGCCGGCGTAGTCCGCATCGTGGGCGAAGCTCAGGAGATAGCCGACCGGCACATCCGTAGCCGAATCGGCGGCGACCCAGTGCGTGCCGACCCGAGAAAGCCAGCTGGAAAGATCGTCCGCCTCGAGCCGCGTGAGGTCAGGCTGGCAGGCGGCATTGAGCGCCAGCACCGCCGCATGATCGCGGCCCGCGAGCGGGCGGAGATGGAAGTGAGTGAGGGGGCAGAGCAACGCTTGGTGGGGTGGGCAAGCGGTGCGAGGGGCGGAGGGCGGACATTATTCCGCGCAACAGAGGGAGGCCGATGGCACTTGAAATGTGGTCAAGAATCACAGCAAGGCATCATTGGGTCACCGCTTGATGCAGAAGAGGCGTTGGGGCGAGCGACGGGGGTATTGGGGCGAGCGAATATGTTTCGAGTTGAGGGAGGGTGGGACTGCGTCCATGGTGGCTCGTCCCAACTTCAACCATGAGCCACACTCCTGCATCGGGTTTACGGCGCGCGGTCCGCCGCGCCTTGCCATTGTCACCGCTGGCGCTGGCCGCGATACCGGCGGCGCAAGGTCAGGTCGTTTACACCAATGTCGGCGACCTGACGGTGACGAGCCCGTCGTCGTCGCTCTATATCAATTTCAACCGCGACGGCACGGGGACGCAGTTCTCCACGAGCAATTTCTCGGGGGCGGATTTTGCGATCCAGTCGAGCGGCGACGAGTTTTTCGTGACCGGCATCAACACGCTGAACTCCTACACGGGGTTTGTCTCCACCGGGGGCATTTACACGGCGCGGCTTTCGGCCGGCATGATCATCGGGTCGGGCTCCACGATCGGGAACGCGACGGGGCCGTTTGGGTATTTCGGCCACTCCGGCAACGGAGGCAATGCGGGTTTTGCCACGCAGGAGAGCAGTTACCTGGGCCTGACCTTCACTCTCGATGGCAACACGTACTACGGCTGGGTGAGTCTGAGCTTCGCGCGATCCGGCAACGACGGCATCATCACGATCCACGATTTCGCCTACGCCACCTTCCCCGGCGCCCCGATCGAAGCGGGCGCCCTGACAGCCGTCCCCGAGCCAGCGACGTCCGCCGCCCTCGCCGGTGTGGGCGCGCTGCTGGCGGGTAGCGTCGCGATCTACCGGCGGCGGAAGCAGGCGAGCGTAGGGAGCTGAGGGCTTCGGATCGCCTAGGGCTCGCCAGCGGGTGGGAGATGATACTCACTCCCGGGCTTCGCTTATGAAAAAACGGCCGGTCTCCGTCGCGGTGGTTTCTTGGATATTGATCGCGTGCGCCGCGCTCGGGTTCGTTGTCACCTTGGTGATGATGAACAATCCGATGGTGATCGACCTGATGCACAAGAACCCACTCCCCGTGCCGGTGCAGTATGCGATGGGTTTTGCGGGATTCGCGGTGAGTATCGTCAGCGGCATATTTATGCTTCAAGGCAAGGCATGGGCGCGTCTGCTCTATGTCGTCTGGAGCGCCGGCGGACTCGTGATCAGCCTCGCGACCGCGCCGGGCAAGATGGCGTTGGTGCCGGGAGTTTTGTTTTACGCGGTCGTCTGCGGGTTTCTTTTCCAGCCGGCCGCCAACGCGTATTTCGCTCCGGGTCGTCCTTCCGATGATGAAACGAGTCGCTAGTGTACTCTGCTACATCGTCGCGGGTTTTTTCGTGTATCTGGTGGCGATGCTCGCGTTTATCACTTCGCCTTCGGTGGGCTTCAAACTGGCCCTGATGGCGGGATTTTCGGTGCCAGGCGTCATCGCGATGATCGTGGGCCTAGCGCTCAGCGAATTTCGGCACACGCTCCGCGACATCGGGATCGTGCTGCTAGCGGGAGCAGGAGTGGGCACCATGGTAGTCGGTTCCTTCGTCTGCATGATGGCGACCGAGGAATATCGGCAGATGATGCCGGCCGATGCGCTGGCGAATCTCGGCGATCATAAATCGGGCGCGGCTTTTCTCGTCGCCGAGGCGGTGCTCGGAGCTGGCGCGCTTTGGATGGCGTTCAAGCGGACCGGTGGGAACGGGGTGCCTCCACCCTTGGGCGCGGCGTGATTTACTGGCCGGAAAAGAGCAGCTGAAGGTCAGGGCCGAACGTATTCCGAGTTTGTTTTGGCCGTCGTTATTCGCCCGAGACTGCGGTTATCCGGAGCCAAACCCGCGCCAAAAACAATCCGGGTGCGAGCAACAGGAGGATAGTGCGAACGACGAGGAAGAACACCGTCACTGCAAGCGCGAGGGCCGAGCCCGGGCCCGGCGAGAGCATGTGCTCAAGCAGGTGGACGCGACCGAGGATCTGCACGAGGACGAGGTGCACGACGATGAGCACGGCGAAATCGAAAAGGATGCGGCGTAAGCTGGGAGGACGACGGCGCATCAGGGTATTTCGGGTCGAGCAGTGAGCATGGCTAACAGGAGGGCGTTGCCGAGCGGACCGCCAGTGATGAATAGCCGGCGGTCGCCGCGGGTAGTTGGCGTGCCAACGAGATGGGCGGTGCGGTAGAGACTAATGAATTCGTCGCGGTCGCCAAACATGCGGGCCGAGGCCAGCATGAACCCGCTAGCCGAAGGACTGATGCCGAAAATCAGCGGGCCAGAGTCAACGTCGCCGCTTCCGTGCGGCGAGCCGTGAGCGTATTCGTTGATGTAGCCGAAGCCGAGCAGCGAGTCGTGGCAGTGATCGCGCACAGATTGGTAGAGCGTGCGCGCGATGGCACGGTCTCCATACGAGAGAAGCATCGCGGCGAGCGCAGTGCCGCTAGCGCGAGGATAGTCGACGGGTTGTCCGCTGCGATGGGAGAGCGCCTGATACAGCAGCCCGGAGTTTGGATCGCGCCAGGCCTGGCGGTAGCGGGCGAGCATGGGCTCGGTTACGTCGCGATGATCCGTGCCAGTAAGTCGCTGGTGCAGCAAGATCGAGCCGAGCACGGCGGCGTTGTCGAGCGGGTAGAGCTCTTCGGGGTAGGTTTCGAGTCCGCCGTGCGGCGCGGCGCGGAGGCGTCTTACAAGCGCGGCGGTGATGCGGTTGTTGAGATCGGCGTAGCGCGATTCCGGCACGACGCTGCGGTGCAGGCCGAGCACGAGATTCAGGTACCCGAGATAGGCAGCGTGGCCGAGGGGGCTATCGAGCGAGGCGAGCGGGTCTTCTTTCCAACGCGCGGCGTCGAAAGCGCGGATGCGGTCGGAGAGCATCTCATCGATGGCGCGCTCGGCGGCGGGAAGAAACTCTGCCCGATGGGACGGGTGCTCGAGACAGACTTGGAGCAGGGCGAGCGCGCCCATCTGGTAGGTGCCAAACTGCCATTCGTTGCGGAAGAGATCGCTGCCGTTCGTGAAGTTGTCGGTGGAAACGCCTTCGCGGATGGTCGTGGCGACTTCGCGGGCGTGCGCGACGACCAGCGCAGAGTCGCCCTGAAACCAACGCGATCCATCGCGGCCACACCACCAGCGAGGCAACAGGGCCGTCGACAGGGCGAAGAGGAGCAGTGCCACGGGCCAGCGGACCCAGGGGCGACGGCAGATCGACGGTAAAGAGTATGAACGCATTCAGGTCGCGAATTCGCCCCACAGATTTTTTTGGCGATCGCAGCGACAGATGTGGGATTTACGCGGAATCGCGAATTGGCCTCAGTCCAACTCCAGACGCTCGAGGATGGCGGTGGGGCATTTCGGGCCGAGCGTGAGCTTGATCGCGGCGTTGGCTGGGGTGAGGTGGAGGGGAATTTGTGCACCCCGTGTGCCGGGTCCGAACGAGTATTCGCACGTTGCGGTGTCGCGGTGCAGGCGGAAGTGGAAGCGGCCGGCCTGCACGCGGGATTGTTCGTCGACGAGCAGGGTGGAGCGCAGCGCCTCCCAGGTGATCTGGCCGTTCTGGGTTACTTGTCGGACGAGTTCGGCATAGGCGGGGCGACGGTCGGTGCCGGGATGAAGCTGCAGGCCAAGGGTTAGGTCACCGATCGTCACCATGACTCCGTCGGCGGGATCCAGCGCGGCGGTGCCGATGAACATGAGATGGAAGTTTTGGATGTCGTCGTCGAGGAGGCGCGGGAGCGGGGCGGATTGCTCGCGGGCGGTGAACTCCAGGTAGATGGTTGCGTCGGGTTTGGCTGGGCGGGCGGGTTTCAGGCGGATGTCCCCGCGAGGGCCGGTGGGAGTGGAGGCCGGAGCGGGCGGTGCGTGCACGAGCTGGGGTGGAGAGCCGGTCTTGCTGGTGACCTGCCAGTCCAGCGTAGGCAGCAGTTCGGAATAGGGCGGAACAACTTTCTTCTGCGGCTGGGCTTGGCAGGTAAGGACGGCGAGCACGGAAACTAGGCACGCGGTGAAACGGCGTATCATGGGGTGGCGCTAGGGAGGGGACGGTGTGCTATTGCGTCAACGCGCGAAGAGGCAGACTTGAGTTTGCTGACGGAGGCGGCAGGGTCGCCGCTGTATTTCTCTCCTTAAATCGAGTCGATCGGCCGAGGCGGCAATTTTGGCTGGGTCGCTGGGACTGCGGGTGGTCCTCGCAGTCCGCGGCGGACAAGGTTTTTGGCCGGACGAGGGGCGCTTTGAGGCAGCGCGCAATGCGGCGCGCCATATCATCGAGGGGCAGTGGTTGGCGGCGGCGAACGAGATTTTTTCGAATGCGGAGCATCTGCTGTTCAAGCTGATCTCCATTGGGCCGGCGCTGGTGGAGCAGACATGGCATACGCCGCCCGCGGTGCCAGCGCTGTTTTTTGCCGGAGTCTCTACTGGTTTGATCTGGCTGATCGGGCAGGTGGTCGTTTGCGCGGGTGGCGGCCCGCGGGAAAAAATCGCGGCGATGCTGGCCGCGGCGTGCTCGACCAGCTTGTTTTACTACAGCCGTCATTTTTTCCCCTACGATCTGGCCCTTTGCTTCGTGATGCAGGGCGTGATCGTGGCACAGGGAGACGCGGGGTGGATGCGTTCGGTCGGCACGGGCGCGCTGGCGGGATGTGCATTTTTGACTTACAACGGCTACTGGCTGGTGGCGGCCGTGCCGCTCCTTGTGCTCTCGCTCTCGGCCGGCAAATGCTGGGCGACGCTGGTTAAGCGCGCAGGGCTGTCCGTGGTGGGCTTTGCATTGACCATCGCGCTCACGATAACGATCGGGCGTCTGCTCGGGCACGACTTAGTGCGATCATTCTTCGAATTTTCGTCCACGGTGACTCAGGGCGATTTCCGGATTGGGTGGCGGCTGGTCCCCCAGTACTTGTGGATCACCGACGGGGTGGTGGTGCTCTATTCTGCGGTAGCCGTGGTGACTGCGCTGCTCTTCTGGCGGAGAATGTCGGCAGGGACACTCGCATGGAGCGGCCTCTGCGTCCTGCTTTACGTGGGCATGGTGATCCCCTCGGACGTCGTGCCGAAGTTCGCGCTCTCGGCCCGCCATATCCGGGAGGTGGTTCCTTTCCTGTGTGTGGCGTTTGGCTTGGGCTGCGGTTACTGGTGGAGGACTGGCGCGCGTCCGCTTTTTCCGGCGCTGCTTTTTCTGACGATGGGCGTTCAGGCAGCTTGGAATTTCACGCCAGTCTTGCGCCAGTGGTTTCCGGGAAAATTTCAGGCCTTCGCCGAGCGCGAGGTGATTCCGAGGGCGGCGGTCGGCGATCTCGGGCCTTACAAGATCGTCAACGCGACATTTCTGCATAATCCCACTTGGGCCCCGCTCGAGCCCGATCAGGGGAAGGCGGTTTTCCGGCGAGATCATCCGTTTCAATTCTATCCCTACCTGTTCGAGGGCTATTCCGAAAAGGCGAGGGCGGACTATCGGCGGCGCGATCTCTCGATGCGGGTCGTCCGCTTGAATGCGGGCGGGGCGCCTTTCACGGAATATCCGGGACCGATAAAGCTCACTTTCAAGCTGCGGGAGCCGCTTCAAACTTGGGGGCCGGATCCTTTGTTGGTCACGGGCCATCAAGGCGCGGGCGACGTCTTGTATGTGGACTATCCGCAGCGTGGAGACGACGCCGGCGTGATCGCAATCGGGCACGATCATTGGGGAGCCGGTGTGCTTCGATCCGATCCGATCCGATCAAGATCGATCGCGCGCGCCCGCATACACTCATCGTATCGATGGGTTCGCTGCTGTCGCCGGATGCCGCGCAAGGCTCGCCAGAGGCGGCGCTCAAGGCGCGGTTGATCGCGATCCTAGATGGGAAGAAAATCTTGGATGCGCCGCGCGAATTCCATCCCGTGCCTCGGTCGGAAATCGTCCTAGGGTACAACTTGATCGGGGCGTCCACCGCCGTGCCGGAGTTCGATGGCGATATTTTGGAATTCGGCCGGGTCGCTCCTCAGATGTTGCTTGAGGCGAAGTGAGGGCAGTCGATGCCTGCGCTGGCTGAGCGTGGCGAAAAAATACCCGCAATACAGTCCATGGAGTCAATGGATGGTTAGGTAAAAGGGGCGGTTGGGTGTAGAGTGGAGGGTGCGGAGGGGGTTCTTTGAAAAGGGTCGCGAGCAGTGAGCGGAGCGCTTGGGGCGGCGGAGGTTGGGTTGAACGCAAAGGCGCTAAGGTCGGGCGCAAAGGAGGATGAGGGGCTGGCAGAATTTTTCTCTAATTGCCGACTATTACCGGCTATTACCGGGTGTTCTCGGGATGAATTTTCACCACGAATGGACACGAAGGCACACGAATGTGGATCGGATTAAACGCAAAGAGGCGAAGATGCTAAGGTTGGACGCAAAGCGGGAATTCGAGTGGAGTTTCCCTCCATTTCCCGGCTATTCCCGGGTGTTCTCGCAGGAGTTTTCACCGCGAAGGGACGCGATGAGTCGCGAACGCGAAACTGCGAATGGGCGGAGGACACACCTCGGCGCTTTGCGCCACCCCTCTCAAGAGGGGACCCGGAAAGGGGCGAATCTACCTCTATTTACCGGCTATTACCGGGTACCGCCGCGTAGTCTGGTGTTCAGGGCGAGGGGAGAGCGTAGAGTTTGTCGCCGAGGGTGATGGTGGCGGCGGCGGGGCCGTCGTAGGCGCAGTAGAAGCCGCGGAGGCCGTCGCCGAGGAATTGGAGGGCGGGCTTCAGGTCCTCGGGGGTGGCGGCGGGGTTGCGGAGGGTCCAGCGGCTAAAGGGGGCGCAGGGGGCGGCGACGACGACGCGGACGAGATGGATCGGGCCGGCGGCGGTCTCGATCACGAGGCCGGGGGACACGACGGAGAGCGGGATGGGGACGGCGGGGCCTTCGACGATGATCGACTCGGCGGCGCAGCCGAGAGTCATGTGCTCGCCGAACTGGCGCTGCATCGCGGCGTAGTGCGAGGTGAAGCCGACGGAGAGGGGATTCTTGCCTTTGCTCTGGCGGGTCTGCGGGTGCGCGGCGTGGTGGATATCGAGGAGGCAGGAGCCGTCGGGCGCGTAGGCGACGGCGCCGCCGGGGGTGAGCGTGAGGGAGTCGACGACGAGGAGGGGCGAGGGATCGTAGGTCTGGGCGGGGCGCTCACCGCGCTTGAGGCTCGCGCGCTGGAGCTGGAGGCGGACGATGGTGCCGAGGTAGTGCATGCGGGGTAGCGGGGCGTGGGGCTGCGGCGGAGATTAGACTAAGCGCGAAGACGCAAAGATGGCGAAGGTTCGCGAAGGGGGATGAGGCAGGAGGAGGAGGGAGGGCTAACCGAGGATGGACGCGGATTGTTAGGAGCTGCGGCCAGGGGGCGGGCACTATTTATTTTTTTACAGGAGGGAACGGAGGAAAGGCAGAAGGATTTTTATGACCTCGAATGGATGCGAATTCACGAGAATGGAGTCGGCCTTCTATATGCAGTGAGGTTCTTTGAAAGAGCTGAGGGAATTTTACAGAAGAGAACGGAGGTAACGAAGAGTTGGAGGTTTTCTTTGCGTTACCTTTGCCGGCTTTGCGTCTTCGCGCTTAAGGTTTGAAGGATCGGTCTCCTGTATTTCTCCGTTTCCTCCTGTGAAAATGGCTTCTTTGAAAATATATTATGCGGGGTCGTAGTCTAGGTAGGGGCCTAGCCAGCGTTCGGTTTCGGGCTGGGGTTGGTTTTTGCGCTGGGCGTATTCGGTGATCTGATCCTTACCGATTTTGCCTACGCCGAAATATTTCGAGTCGGGGTGATTGAAGTACCAGCCGCTGACGGACGAAGCAGGCGTCATGGCGCAGCTCTCGGTGAGGGAGACGCCGGTGGCGGCGGTGGCATTGAGCAGCTCGAAGAGGATGGGCTTCTCGGTGTGGTCGGGGCAGGCGGGGTAGCCGGGGGCGGGGCGGATGCCGCGGTATTTCTCGCGGATGATCTGCTCCATGGTGAGGTTTTCCGTGAGGCCGAAGCCGCAGAGGTCGCGGGCTTTCTTGTGCATCATTTCGGCGAGGGCTTCGGCGAGGCGGTCGCCGAGGGCCTGGGCCATGATGGCGGAGTAGTCGTCGTGGGCGGCCTTGAACTCGGCGGCGAGCGTCTCCACGCCGTGGCCGGCGGTGACGGCGAAGCCGCCGATATAGTCGAGGCGGCCGCTGTCGCGGGGGGCGATATAGTCGGCGAGGCAGTGGTTGAACTGGTCGGCGGGTTTCTCGAGCTGCTGGCGGAGCTGGTGGAAGAGGGTGAGGACGCGGGAGCGGGACTCGTCGGCGTAGACCTCGATGTCGTCGCCGACGGAGTTGGCGGGCCAGAAGCCGATGACGGCGCGGGCGGTATAGAGATTCTCTGCGACGATGCGGCCGAGGAGTTTCTGGGCGTCGTTGAAGAGCTTGGTCGCCTCGGTGCCGACGACTTCGTCGGTGAGGATCTGCGGGTAGCGGCCGTGGAGTTCCCAGGCGGAGAAGAAGGGGCCCCAGTCAATGAACTCGACGATTTCGGAGAGTGATAAGTGATGAGGGACGAGTGATGAGTCGCTAATGACGGATGACGAATGACGAATGACGGCGGGGTCGGAAGTGTAGGCGCGGGTGCCGGTGAAGGACGGCTTGGGGATGTCGATCGTGGACCAGTCGTAGGTCGGTTTACGGGAGCGGGACTGGGTGATCGAGAGGAGGGGTTTGCGGTTGCGGCGGGCGGCGAACTCGTCGCGCTGGCGGTCCTGCTTGGCGGTGTTTTCGGCGAGGAAGGCGGGCTTCTGCTCGGGGGAGAGGAGGGCGCTGACGACGTTGACGACGCGGGAGGCGTCGAGGACGTGGACGACGCCGGGGGCGTACTCGGGGGCGACCTTCACCGCGGTGTGCGCGGGGCTGGTGGTGGCGCCGCCGATGAGGAGCGGCACGGTGAAGCCTTCGCGCTTCATTTCCTTGGCGACGTAGACCATCTCGTCGAGCGAGGGGGTGATGAGGCCGGAGAGGCCGATGACGTCGGCGCCGATCTCGCGGGCCTTGGCGAGGATCTTGTCGCAGGCGACCATGACGCCGAGGTCGGTGACCTCGTAGTTGTTGCAGGCAAGGACGACGCCGACGATGTTCTTGCCGATGTCGTGGACGTCGCCCTTGACGGTCGCGATGAGGAACTTGCCATTGGCGCGAGTGGCGGCACCGGCGGCGGCGGCGCGGCGCTTCTCCTCCTCCATGAACGGCGTGAGGTAGGCGACGGATTTCTTCATCACGCGCGCGGACTTCACGACCTGCGGGAGAAACATCTTGCCGGCGCCGAAGAGGTCGCCGACGACGCGCATACCGTCCATGAGCGGGCCCTCGATGATGGCGAGCGGGCGGGCGTACTTGGCGGTGTTGGCGCGGGCTTCCTCGGTGTCGGCCTCGATATATTGATCGATGCCTTTGACCAACGCGTGGCTGAGTCTTTCTTCCACGCTGAGATTTCGCCACGCGTCGGCCGTGGAAAGTGGAAGGTTGGAAGTTGAAGATCCGGAGGCGGAAGATTTGGCGGCGGCTTCCTTGGCCTTGATCTCATCGGCGAAGGTGACGAGGCGCTCGGTGGCGTCGGGGCGACGGTTGAGGATGACGTCCTCGACGTAGGCGCGGAGCGTGGGCTCGATCTCGTCGTAGACGCCGAGCATGCCAGCGTTGACGATGGCCATGTCCATACCCTCGCGGATGGCGTAGTAGAGGAAGACGGTGTGGATGGCCTCGCGGACGGGGTTGTTGCCGCGGAAGGAGAAGGAAACGTTGGAGACGCCGCCGGAGACCTTGGCGTGTGGGAGGGTGCGCTTGATGATCCGCGTGGCCTCGAAGAAATCGACGGCGTAGTTGTTGTGCTCCTCGATGCCGGTGGCGACGGTGAGGATGTTGGGATCGAAGATGATGTCGGTGGGCGGAAAGCCGATGCCGGTGAGGAGATTATAGGCGCGCGTGCAGATGCGGACCTTTTCGTCGCGGGTGGCAGCCTGGCCCTGCTCGTCGAAGGCCATGACGACGGCGGCGGCGCCGTAGCGCATGAGGAGGCGGGCGCGGCGGAGGAACTCGGTCTCGCCGTCCTTGAGCGAGATGGAGTTGACGATGCCCTTGCCCTGGAGGCACTGCAGGCCCTTTTCGAGGACGGTGAATTTCGAGGAGTCGAGCATCACCGGGACGCGCGAGATGTCGGGCTCGGCGGCGATGAGGTTGAGGAATTTCACCATCGTGGCCTCGCCGTCGATGAGAGCCTCGTCGACGTTGATGTCGATGACGTTGGCGCCGCTCTCGACCTGCTGCTTGGCGATGGCGAGGCAGGCGTCCCAGTCGCCGGCCTTGAGGGCCTTGGCGAACTTCGGGGAGCCGGTGATGTTGGTGCGCTCGCCGATGACGAGAAACGAGGAACCGGTGGGTTGGGCGGAGGAGGACGAGGACACGAGAGATTAGTTAACCACGAAAGACACGAAAGGGACGAAAAAAGGAGGAGTCGGTAATGATAGAGCGTGCTGCGAGAGCGGTCGTGCTTGGAGGAGCGGAGATTGGGTTAAACGCAAAGGCGCGAAGGCGCTAAGGTCAGACGCAAAGATTGGGGGAGGCTAGGCGGTGCAGCGGCGGGCGGCGAGGGTGACTAGGCCGGCGGTGGTGTTATTATAAGAGAGGGTGAGGCCGGCGTTGGTGAGTTCGGTGGCGACCCAAGCGGGGGAGAGGCGGATTTTTTCGAAGAGGCTCACGGTTTGTTTCCAGCCGTCGGCGGTGCGGGTGTGGAGGAGGTCGTGGACAGTGAGGTGCGTGGGGCCGAACTCGAGGAAGCAGGTGAAGATGCGGTCGGTGTCACTGCAGACGGGGATGAAGCGGTCGGCGCCGGTCCGAGGCGTGGAGTAGTCGCGGAAGCTGAGGAGCAGGTGGCCGCCGGGCGCGAGGGTGGTGGCGCAGTCGCGGAGGAAACGGGCGGTCTCGTCGAGCGAGGCGAGGTGCGTGAGCGTGTCGCCCATGCACACGATGAGCTCAGGGGCGGGAGTAGGCGCAAGGCGGGCGACGTCGCACATGTCGCCGAGGACGGGGCGGATTGAGAGAGAGGTGGCGGAGGCTTCGCGGGCGAGATCGGCGATGAGGAGCTCGCTGAGGTCGACGGCGGTGACGGTGTAGCCGGCGGCGGCGAGAGGGAGCGATTGGAAGCCGCTGCCGGCACCGAGGTCGAGGGCGGTGGCGCCGGGGTGAAACGGAGTGAGCGAGAGGGTGCGGAGGAGATCGGCGAACTGCGCGCGTGGGGCGTCGGCTCCGCCACGCGTCCACGTGTAGATCGGCGCGAGGTGCGAGTCGTAGTGTTCTTTGACAGAAGCCATGGCGCGCGACGGTGCGTGCTATTTTTCGCGGGCGCGGAGGGGCGCGCTCAGCCGACGGCGAGAGGTTCGAGACCGCTAAGCTGCAGAGCGGGCGTGTGCGCGGGGAGCGGGCGCGGCGGGAGTTTTTTCACGGACTGCGCGATCGCGGCGATGTGCGGGGGCGTGGAGCCGCAGCAGCCGCCGACCATGTTGACGAAGCCGGAACGGGCGAACTCGCTCAGGACCTCGGCCATGTCGGCGGGCGTCTCGTCGTAGCCGCCGAACGCATTGGGCAGACCGGCATTCGGATAGCACGTGACGTAGCACTCGGCGATGCGCGCGAGTTCCTCGACGTAGGGGCGCATGGCCTTGCCGCCGAGGGCGCAGTTGATGCCGACGGAGAAGGGCTTCGCGTGGCGGATACTATTATAGAAGGCACCGATGGTTTGACCGGAGAGCGTGCGGCCGGAGGCGTCGGTGATCGTGACGCTGACCATCACGGGCACGCGCGAGGCGGGGCGCTCGTCGAAGACGGACTCGATGGCGAAGAGCGCGGCCTTGGAATTGAGCGTGTCGAAGATCGTTTCGACGAGCAGCGTGTCGACGCCGCCGTCGAGCAACGCGTGGACCTGCTCGGTGTAGGCAGTGACGACCTGCTCCCACGTGACGGCGCGGTAGTCGGGCCGGTTGACGTCGGGGGACATCGAGAGCGTGCGGTTGAGCGGGCCGATGGCGCCGGCGACGAAGCAGCGCCGGCCCGGCGTGGCGGCCTCGGCCTTCTCGGCGGCGCGGCGGGCGCAGGCGACGGCGGCGAGGTTGATCTCGCGCACAGCGGACTCGAGTTTGTAGTCGGCCTGGCCGATGGTGGTGCTGCTAAAGGTGTTGGTCTCGACCATGTCCGCGCCGGCAGCGAAATAGTCGCCGTGGATCTGCTCGATGATGTCGGGGCGCGTGAGGCAGAGCAGGTCGTTGTTGCCCTTGAGGTCGTGCGGGTGGCTGGTGAACTGCGTCCCGCGGAAATCGGCCTCGGAAAGATGATAGGTCTGGATCATCGAGCCCATCGCGCCGTCGAGGACGGCGATGCGCGAGGCGAACAGCTCGCGGAGGGCAGTGGCAGAGGAGGCGGGGGCGGACGTTGACATTAACTGAAAACTAAGAGGACCGGTCTTTTTAGCAAGGAAACATATCGACGCATCGATATGCGTTGATGTGTCATAGGGAAGATTGGGCTTGTGCGACAGGGCGGCGGGGTGTGGCGTGCGGGCGTTCTTTTCATTCTTCCGGGCAACAGGGAAGGCCGTGAGAACCGGCCACAGTTGCGCTGCGGTAACGCACTACAGACCCGCACCGCGCCGATCATCGTATCGGCGTGGGCAGAGCCAATCGGGAGCGATCCTGGTGAAGGCGCGGGCGAGGCGAAACGCGCGAGGCGCGTAAATCCCAAGGACCAAACGCCAAATTCCAAAAGAGTCCGCGGCTCGCGCCGCATGGCTTTTTGGAGTTTGGAATTCTGGACCTTTGGCATTTGCGCGCGGAGCGCGCGATGTGCGGAGTCCGAACATCTGGCCCGGGAGGCTCACGCGTACGGCGCGAATTGCGCGCGCCGTTCGCGAAATCTTCATCGCAACAATGAAGCGTGAGAGTGGAGACGACGCCGGGCACGGCGGTGGTTCTGCTCTTGCCGACCGACCACATCATGAAGCCCGTATACTCGCTGGCGCGCACGACGCGCCGGCTGTTTGTCCTTAGCAGCGCGCTCGCCGCGCTCGTCATCGGTCGCGCCCAGACGGCGCCGACGACCACCCTCGATCCCTTCCTCACCACCGCCACGCGCACGCCGGCGGAGGCCCAGACCATCGGCTCCGCGATCGATACGATCAGCGCCGCCGACCTCGCGAAGCGCCAGCTCACGTCGCTCTCCAGCGCGCTCGGTGGCGTGGCGGGCGCGCCGCATTTCGCGTCGGGCGGCACCGGCGCCGTGACCTCGCTCTTCCTGCGCGGGGCCAACTCCAACCAGACACTCTTCCTCGTCGACGGCTTGCGCTTCAACGACCCCAACACCGACTACGCCGTGTTTCTCGGCGGCGGCTGCGTGAGCGCGTGCGACAACCTCGAAGTCGCGCACGGTCCGCAGAGCACGCTCTACGGCGGCGAGGCGGTGGGCGGCGTCGTTGCGCTGCGCGCACAGCGTGGCGCGGGTGCGCCGCAGGGGCGCGTGTCGCTCGAGGCGGGCAGCTTCGGCACGGTGCAGGGCGCAGTCGCGGCGCAGGGCGAGCGCGGCGCGACCGGGTGGAATTTTTCCGCGCAGGGCGGCCACACGGACAACCAGCGCGACAATAACTTCTTCGACTCCGCCAACACCGCGCTGCGTCTCGACCAGCGGCTCAACGAACGCGTCGCCGTCGGCGGCACGGTGCGGTGGTTTCACGGCGTGTACGGCGATCCCGGCGACCGCTACACCAACGATCCCGACAACCTAGAGCGCGAGGAAAACGTGCTCGTGACGGGCTTCGCCGACGTGAAGTTCGCGCCCGACTGGACCGCGCACGCGACGCTCGGCGGGCAGGACCGCCGCTTCGTCGCCGAGACGCCGCGCGTGGGCCGCGTGACCGGCATCACCGTGGTGAAAAACCGCCGCGCCGTCCTCGATACGCAGACGACCTACTCGGGCATCGAGCGCAATCGGATCACCGCGGGCTTCACCGCCGAGGGCAACCACACGCGCAACACCGGCTTCGGCGACATCAACAAGAAGCAGGGCCTCTTCGCGGTCTTCGCTCAGGACGAATTCACGCCGGTCGACAACGTGTTTCTCACCGGCGGCCTGCGTAATGACGATTTCGATACGTTTGGCCGCGCCACCACCGGACGCGCGACGCTCGCGTGGCTCGCGGTGCCCAAGACCCTCAAGCTCCGCTCGAGCTACGGCACGGCGTTTCGTTCGCCGAGCTTCCTCGACCTCTACGGCCAGAGCGCCTTCTACGTCGGCAATCCCAATCTCCGCCCGGAAAAAGCGCGCGGCTGGGATGCGGGCGCCGACTGGTACCTCGCCAATCGCGCTGGCACGCTGAGCGCCACGTGGTTCAACACCGACTACACCGACCTCATCGCGAGCACGTCGAATTTCCGCAGCGTGGAAAACATCCAGAAGGCCCGCACGCGCGGCGCCGAGCTCTCGGCGAAGACGACCTTCGGCGCGACCGAGCTGCGCGCGAGCTTCACCTACCTCGAAGCGATCAACCAGTCGACCAATGTGCGCCTGCTGCGCCGTCCGCGCCAGAGCGGCGCGCTCGATGCGCTGCACGACTTCGGCACCGGCTGGGTCGTCGGGGCCGGCGTGACCTTCGCCGCGCACCGCCGCGATGTCGACGCGAAGACCTTCGGCAACATCGACGCCGAAGACTACACCGTCACGCGTTTCTACGCCTCATGGCAGGCCACCAAGCAGCTCGCCGTAAAAGTGCGCGTGGAAAATCTCCTCAACGAGAAATACGAGGAAGTGAACGGCTATCCCGCGCTTGGCGCCGCTGTCTTCGGTGGAGTCGAGTGGAAGTTCTGAGCGCGAAACAAGAGCGCACAGAGGAGTCATCGCGCATAAATTCGGAGCCGGGTGCGAACCCGGCTCTTTCTATTTTTACAGGAGAGAACTGAGGAAAGGCAGGAGGGCGGAGGGAACGCCGAACATCGAACGCTGAACTTCGAACGTCGAAGTTCGGAGGGACCGGTCAGGACATAGGTAACACGAAGATCGCCAAGGTCGCGAAGGGTCGAAGGTATTCTTTGCGTTACCTTCGCCACCTTTGCGTCTTTGCGCTTAACTCCGAAAATTATTTACCGCTGCGTTTGCAACGCCATCGCAGCAAAGTGGCCGAGCCATGTTGCGAGCAAGCAGACGAGGACGGAGATCAGCACGTACGTGATCGCGCGGGAAAAATCGCCAGCGCGGAGGAGCGTGAGTGTTTGCAGGCTGAAGGCGGAGAAGGTCGTGTAGCCGCCGCAGATACCCGTCATGAGGAAGAGTCGGAGATCGTTGCTCGGCGTCCATTTCGCGCCGGGACCGCCGAGCGCGGCGACGAAGCCGATGAGCAGGCAGCCCGTGACATTGACCCAAAACGTACCCCAAGGAAACGTAGTGTTCACCGGCTCGCTGACGACCGTGCCGAGCCAGTAGCGCGACACGCTGCCAAGCGCGCCACCGAGGGCGATGAAGAGGTAAGTGAGCATGAGGGAACGCTAATCTACGCTAATGGTCGCTAATCCAGCAGGCGAGCGCGTTCCCAATTAGCGATGATCAGCGCAGATCAGCGCTCCCAAGCACCTCCTCCGTTCTCTCCGTTACCTCCTGTAAAATCCCCACTGGATTGCGGCTCGAAATGCTCGCGGGAAACCAGCAATGTGCGCGGCTCGTGATGTCTCGCCGTTCCCTCCTTTGCCTTGCGCTGCTGATTTTCGGCGCATTCTCGAGCGGGCTGCGGGCGGAGGATTTGGCGAAGCGGGTGGTGCTCGTGGCGAATCGCAGTGACTCCGATTCGGTGCGTGTGGCGGAGCACTATGCGCAGGTGCGCGGTGTGCCGGCGGAAAATATCGTCGCGCTGCCGATGAGCACTGCCGAGCAGATCACGTGGCCTGAGTTTCTCTCGACGATCTGGGAGCCGCTGCAGGCGGAACTCGTGAAACGCGGTTGGATCGAGGCCCAGACGATGGCGTTAACCGACGATCTGGGGCGCAAGCGCCTCGCGGTGTCGGGCCATCGCATCGTGGCGCTCGTCACCTGCCGCGGTGTGCCGCTCAAGATCGAGCACGACCAAACGCTGTCCAAGGACAATCTGCCTTGGACTGGTCGGAGTGAGTTTCGCACCAATGCGGGTGCGGTGGATTCGGAGCTGAGCATGCTCGCGGTGAGCGGGGGGTATCCGATCAATGCGTTTACCAACAACCCACTTTTCAGTCGCGATCGACCAACTGCGCTGGAGATGAATCGCGTCGTTCGCGTCGCGCGGCTCGATGGTGCCTCGCCCGAGGATGCGATGGCGCTCGTGGATCGCGCGGTGGCGGCGGAGAAGACCGGCCTGCTCGGCCGCGGCTATGTCGACATCGGCGGTCCGCACCACAGCGGCGATGAGTGGCTCGATGATGTCGCGAAGCAGATCACCACACTAGGCTTCGACCTGTCGGTGGATCGCGAGGGCGGCACATTTCCGGCGACGTCGCGAGCCGATGCGGCGGTGCTCTACTTCGGTTGGTACGCGGGCGGGATCGATGGACCGTTTGCGCTGCCGGGCTATCGCTTCGCGCCGGGTGCGATCGCGTTTCATATCCACAGTCACTCGGCCTCGACTCTGCGGTCGTCGACGGGCGGGTGGGTAGGGCCGCTCATCGCGCATGGTGCGACGGCGACCTTTGGCAATGTCTACGAGCCCTACCTCGAGCTTACGCATCGGCCCAATCTCGTGCTGAAATCGCTCGCGCGCGGCGACACGCTGATCGACGCGGCGTACTACGCGCTCCCGCGGCTCAGCTGGCAGAGCATCGTGATCGGCGATCCGCTCTACCGGCCGTTTGGGATAACGCTCGCGATGCAGCAGGCCAACCGCGCGAAACTGCCTGCGCCCTTCGCTGGCTATCTGGCGCTACGCGAAGCGTACCTGCTCGATGCGAAGGGCAAATCCGCCGAAGCGCTCGCTGGCCTGCGGCAAGCATTTCGCGAAACGCCGAGTCTTGCGCTCGGTGTTGCTATCGCGCGCCGCCTGCAGGCCGACAACGACAATGCCGGTGCGATCATGGCGCTGAACTTTACGACGCTCCTCGAAAACCTCCCGACCGATCAGTGGGGTCTAGCCCACGAGGCCGCGCAGGTTTTCAACGCCTGCGGCGATCCCGCCAAGGCCGTCAGCGTGTATCGGCACCTGCTCGCGGTGAAAGAACTGCCGCGCGAGGTACGACTCTCTTGGCTGCGCGCCGGACTCGATGTCGCGCGTGCGGCGAAAGACGCGGTTGAGACGGAGGCGTGGGAGCGCGAGATTGCGCAACTCGTCCCGCCGCCGGCCGACCCGGCAAAAAAATAGCGCCGGTCGGATGACCGGCGCTAATGTGAAGTGATATCTCTCAGACAGTGACTCGCATGAGCCCTATCAGCCCTATGCGACCTATGAGCGCGGGCTGAAGCCCTGCGCTACTTTTCTCAGACCTTGTCGACGATCTTGTCGGCAAGACCGTACGCGATGGCTTCCTGCGCGTTGAGGTAGAAATCGCGGTCGCTGTCGCGGGCGATCTTCTCGATGGATTGGCCAGAGGCGTCGGCGAGGATCTGGTTGAGCTCGGCGCGGAGCTTTTCCATTTCCTGCGCTTGGATGTTGATGTCCGTCGCCGGGCCGATGAAGCGGCCGGAGATGAGCGGCTGGTGGATCAGCACGCGTGCGTGCGGATACAGGTAGCGACGGCCCTTCGGCGCGCCCGAGAGGAGGATCGAGCCCATCGAGGCGGCCATGCCGGTGACGACGATCGTGATCGGCGAGGAGATCAGCTTCATCGTGTCGAAGACCGCCATGCCGGCTGTGATCGAGCCGCCGGGGGAATTGATGTAGAAGATGATCTCTTTGCCCGGGCCGATGGCCTCGAGGTAGAGGAGCTTTTCCGTCAGGTCCTTGGCGGACTCGTCGGTGACGGCGCCCCAGAGGAAGATTTTCCGCTGCTCGAGGAATTTCTTCTGGATCAGCATCGCGACCGGCGCGGCGTTCTTCTTGGCCTGAGCTTCTTCCTTCTCGTCCTCGTCGTCATCATCGTCGGCACGAGGAACAGGGGCGGAGAGTCCGGGCTGGAGGTTGTCGAAATGCATAGGCGGCGAAGGTTGGTGGGCTCCGCGCGATTGGCAAGTTTCGAGAGGGGATTGCCAATCCGCGACTCGCACCCCACGGTGCGGCATGGCAGCGCGCGTGCGGAAGCTTTCGGGCAACATCGTCGACCTCTTCGAGCGGCGAATCTTTCCGGGGACGATCGAGTGGAGCGGCGGGAAAATCCGCCGCGTGACCCCGCTGCGTGGGGAACGCTTCCCGCATTACATCGCGCCCGGCTTCGTCGACGCACACATCCACATCGAGAGTTCGATGCTCCCGCCCGCGGAGTTTGCGCGGCTCGCGGTGGTGCATGGCACCGTCGCGACCGTGTCCGATCCGCACGAGATCGCCAACGTCCTCGGTGTCGCCGGGGTGGACACGATGATCCGCGAGGCGCGCCGTTCGCCGTTGAAGTTCAATTTCGGTGCGCCCTCGTGCGTGCCCGCGACGACCTTTGAGAGCGCGGGTGCGACGCTCGGACCGCGCGCCGTGGCGAAGCTGCTCGCGCGACCGGAGATCAAATTTCTCAGCGAGGTGATGAACTTTCCCGGCGTGCTTCAGCGTGCACCGGGCCTCATGGCGATGATCGCGGCGGCGCAGAAAAACAAGAAGCCCGTCGACGGTCACGCGCCTGGCCTGCGCGGCAAAGAAGCAGCGGCCTACGCGGCCGCGGGCATCACCACCGATCACGAGTGCTTCACGCTCGCGGAGGCGAAGGACAAACTCGCCGCCGGGATGAAAATCCTGATCCGCGAAGGCTCGGCCGCGAAGAACTTCGCCGCACTCGCGCCGCTGCTGAAGACCGATGCGGCGAACTGCATGTTCTGCTGCGACGACAAGCATCCCGACGAACTGCTCAAGCACCACATCGACGAGCACGTGCGCCGCTCGCTCGCGACCGGTGCCGACCGCCTCGACGTGCTGCGCTGCGCCTCGCTCAATCCCGTGGAGCACTACGGGCTCGACGTCGGTTTGCTGCGGCCGGGCGATGCCGCGGACTTCATCGTCTTCGAGGGCTGGGAAAAATTGCGCGTGCGGCAGACTTACCTGCGCGGCGAACTCGTCGCGCGCGATGGCAAAAGCCTGCTCCCGCGGAAAAAGGCGCAGACGCCCAATGCGTTTCGCGCCCGCCCGCGCACTGCGGCGGATTTTGCAGTGAAGGCCCCGAGCGCCTCGCCCCGCACGACGCTCAATGTCATCGAGTCCATCGACGGCCAGCTCATCAGCAAGTTTCGCCGTGTGAAGGTCCGCGCGAGCGATGGCGAACTCTGCGCTGATCCGTCGCGCGATCTGCTCAAGATCGCCGTGGTCAATCGCTACGCGGCGCGCGCACCGGTGGCGGTCGCGTTTATCCGCGGCTTCGGTCTGCGCGAGGGGGCGCTCGCCTCTTCGGTCGCACACGACTCGCACAACATCGTGGCGGTCGGCACGAGCGACGAAGCGCTCGCCGAGGCCGTGAATCTCATCATCCGCCACCGTGGTGGCGTGTGCGCAGTAGGCGGCGGAGAGTCACGCGTGCTGCCGTTGCCCATCGCGGGCCTGATGTCCAACGACGACGGCCGGCGTGTCGCGGCGGGCTACGAAGCAGTGGACGCGCTCGCGAAAAAACTCGGCAGCGGCCTGCACGCGCCATTCATGACCCTGTCGTTCATGGCGCTGCTCGTGATCCCCGATCTCAAGCTTAGCGACAAGGGCCTCTTCTCGGCGAAGCGGTGGGGCTTCGTGCCGGTGGCTGAGTGAGGCTCGAAAATGTGGGAGGGGCTTTACGCCCCGACTTAAACGCGAGCAGACTTGGTCCGTAGACGGAGCGGAGTCGGGGCGTAAAGCCCCTCCCACAGTTCGAAGGCGTTTTGCTCTGAGGTAGGGTCGGGCGGCCCGCCCGGCCGGAAGGTCCAGTCGCGCGGTATTCACTTCTCGGCTCGCTAGTATGCCTCGGGCGCGCGAGCCGCGCACCCCTACCTTTGATCGAGATGCAGCAAACGTATTCGCTTACTTCCCCGCCGGCTTCTTCTCGTTCCAGATCGCGAGCAGGGCGGGGGAGGCTTGGGCGCGGACGCCGTTGTCACCGAGAATGTCCTCGGTGGCGGCGACGATGTCCTTGCGCGGGAGCACGATGGTTTCGTGGGAGCGTCCGGCGAAATCGAAGACGATGAACTCGTCGGTCGAGTCGCGCAGCAGCGTGACGAGGTGCGCGATATTTTTCACCGTGATGCCGTTGATGGACTTCACCACCTGCGAGACCGGACTAGAGTAGCCCTTGGTGAGCTTGTGCGGGAAGAGCGGCGACGAGACGATGACGAGTTCTTCACCGGCGAACTCCGGGCGGTCGGCGCGGCGAATCGAGAGCGGACTGCCGATGGCGCTGAGCGAGGCAAGCGCGCCGGCGCTAGTGCTGAGGCCGCCGACAAATTCCTGCGTGGCCGGCGAAAATACAAGCGGGCCGAACACGAAGTACGTCGGGTAGTCGCCTTCGAGACTCTTGATCACCATCGGACGGTTCGGGCTGACGGGTAGCTCGATCTTCATTTCCTTGCTGGCACGTACGATGGTGAGCGGGACCTTGCCGTCTTTCGCGAGCTTCTGGATCTGGTAGGCGAAGCGCACGCGGAGATTGGCGCCCAGTTTGATCATGCCCTCGTTGTCGATCGGGATGTCGCCGATGCGCGTAATGATATCCCACGGCTTGAGCGGGTAGTTCTTGTCGTCCGGATCGTCGGCGTGCGTGACGATCATGCCCTCGACGGTCTTGTCGACCTTGAGGTACGGGCGCAGCGCAGGATTTTCGAACGTCTGGAGCGTGTCGAACATCGCGGGCTTCCCGTCGTACTTGCCGTCGGAGACATCCTTGAGGAACAGCTCGATCTCCTCGCACGGGATGATGTAGCCGATGTTGTCGCCGCCGCCGAGGCGGCTGAAGGCGAGGCCGATCATCTTCTCGCCATCGACCGCGGGGCCGCCACTGTTGCCAGGGTTGATCGCGGCGTCGATCTGGATGCGCAGGCCGGACGTGGGAAAATTATAGAGCGCGAATTCGATGCGCGAAACGATGCCCTTCGTGATCGAGAGGCTCGTGCCGCCAGCGGGAAACCCGTAGACCATGACGCTGTCCTTCACCGCGGGCAGTGTGGTGGCGCGCGGGAGAGGCGGGCGATTGTCGAAGAAGGATTCATCGTCCAGCTTGAGTACGGCGAGATCGATGCCCTGCGCGATATACTCGACGGTCGCCGAAATCTTGTCGCCCGACTGGTTGGCCTGCACCTGCACCTGGCTCGCGTAGAGCACCACGTGGGCATTGGTGAGGATGCGCTTGCCCTCGATGATCACGCCGGTGCCGGTGGCGTCGCGCGGCGATTGCTTCGTCCACGGGCGATAGGTATCAGGCAGCCGCATCGTGGAAAAAATCTTCACGACGGAGTTCTCGACGAGGGAGGATTTCTCCGGCGTCGCGCTCGCTGCGGCGGCGGGCTTCGCGTCCTCCATCGGCTTGGGGGCCTCTTGCGCGAACGCGGTAGCGGCGGCAAGAAACAGGCTGAGTACACGGACCGGGGCGGAGAGCGAAGGCATGGGGAATGCGGGACGCAGGACTCGCTCGGAGCATGCGGAATCGCGGCGAAACGCGAGGATGTTTCGCATCGCGTAACCATATATCCACTACGCGGCGAGGGCGCCGCGTTTCCATGGTGGACCGATGTGACCAGCGAGAGCCGGCTCAGTATTTAATTTTGTCCGTCTTTTCGCTCCACGCGCGGAAGGTGCCCTGCGCCTCGTCGCGGAGGAAGAGCTCCATCTTTACGGTGCGCTGCTCCGGCGGGAGCGGCACCTGCTGGTAGATGAAGTCGTCGTCGAAACCGATCGCGGCGGCGTCCTTGCGGGTGTTGCCGTAGTAGACGACCGGGATGCGCGCCCAGTAGATGGCGGAGAGGCACATCGGGCACGGCTCGCAGCTCGTGTAGAGCTCGCAGTCCGTGAGTTGAAAGGTCCCCAGCTCCTTGCACGCATCGCGAATGGCGGTGACCTCGGCGTGGGCCGTGGGGTCGTTGGTGGAGGTGACGCGATTGTTGCCACGCCCGACGATTTCGCCGCGACGCACCACCACGCAGCCAAACGGGCCGCCGCGGTTGTGCCGCATGCCATCCTCGGCGAGGCGGATCGCCTCTCGCATGAAATTTTCCTGGCTCATGAATTTTTTGCTGCGGCCGAGCCTGAATATCGTGCTGACACTCCGCAACGCCATATCCACCCTCCGCCCATCATGAGCCATCCGAACATCTCCGGCCTCGAGATCGCCGGCCCGATGCCGACCCACTATGCGGAGATTCTCACGCCCGAGGCGTGCGCGTTTATCCACGAGCTTTTCGAGAAGTTCGAGCCGCGCCGCCAGCAGCTCCTCGCCCGCCGCGTAGAGCGCCAGGCCGAGATCGACGCCGGCAAGATGCCCGATTTTCTCCCCGAGACTGCGCATATCCGCGGCGGAGACTGGCAAGTGCCGCCCCCGCCGCCCGACCTCGTCGACCGCCGCACGGAGATCACCGGGCCGGTCGATCGCAAGATGGCGATCAACGCCCTCAACTCCGGCGCGCAGTGCTGGATGGCCGATTTCGAGGACGCCAACTCGCCCACGTGGGAAAACTGCCTCGAAGGCCAGATCAACATGCGCGATGCCGCGCGCCGCACCATCGCGTACACCTCGCCCGAGGGCAAAGCCTACGCACTCAAGGAGAAGATCGCCACGATCATCGCCCGCCCGCGCGGCTGGCACATGGAGGAGAAGCACGTGCTCCTCGGCGGCCAGCGCGTGTCGGCCTCGCTCTTCGACTGGGGCCTGTACTTTTTCCACAATGCCAAGGCGCTGATCGCGCGCGGCAGCGGCCCGTATTTCTATCTCCCGAAAATGGAGAGCCACTTGGAGGCGCGCCTGTGGAACGACGTCTTCATCCACGCGCAGGCCAAGCTCGGCCTCCCGCGCGGCACGGTCCGCGTGACGGTGCTGATCGAGACAATCCTCGGCGCTTTCGAGGCGGAGGAGATTTTGTACGAACTCCGCGACCATGCGAGCGGCCTCAACTGCGGACGCTGGGACTACATGTTCAGCTTCGTGAAGAAATTCCGCAATCGCCCGGAGTATCTCTTCCCCGATCGCACGCTGATCACGATGAACGTGCCCTTCCTTCGCGCGTACTGCCTGCACGTGATCAATGTCTGCCACCGCCACGGCGCTTACGCGATGGGCGGCATGGCCGCGCAGATTCCGATCAAGGGCAACCCCGAGGCCAACGCCGCCGCACTCGAAAAAGTGCGCTTCGACAAAGAGCGCGAGGCGAAGGATGGCCACGATGGCACGTGGGTCGCGCACCCCGGTCTCGTCGCGACTGCGCTGGAGGCGTTCGCGAAGCACATGTTCGGCCCCAACCAGCTCCACCGCGTGCACGACACCGAGATCACCGCCGCGAAACTGCTCGCGCCGCTCTCGGGCCCGATCACGGAAAAAGGTGTGCGGTGGAATCTGCACGTCGGCGTGCGCTACCTCGAAGCGTGGCTCGGCGGCTCCGGCGCGGAGCCGATTCACAATCTCATGGAGGACCTCGCGACCTCCGAGATCTCGCGTTCGCAGCTCTGGCAGTGGCTTCGCCGCGGCGCCAAGCTCGACGACGGCCGCGCGATCAGCGCCGAGATGTACGACAAGCTCCTCGTCGAAGAGCTCGCCGCGATCCGCCAAGAATACGGCGCCGAGCGCTACGACAGCGGCCACTTCCCCGCCGCGAGCGAACTCTTCATGCGCATGTCGAAGAGCGAAAAGTTCGACGAGTTCCTGTCGCTCCCGGCGTACGAGCTGCTGCAGTAGGCAGCAGAAGCACCACGCTCCAACCGCCAAGCTCCAGTGAAGCACCAATATTCTAAGCACCCATTTGGAGCTTCCGTGATTGAAGTTTCACTGGTGCTTGGAGCTTGGTCCTTGGAGCTTTAAAATCACCGTGGCCACTCTCGCTCAGCTCAACACCGCCGCTCTTCCTGCTTTCGTCGCCGCGCTCGGCCATCTCTTCGAGCACTCCCCGTGGGTGGCCGAAGAGACGTGGCCGAAGCGGCCGTTTCGCGATGCGGCGCACCTTCACGCCGAACTCTGCGCCACGATGCGCGGAGCCTCGCGGGAAAAGCAACTCGCGCTCATCCGCGCGCACCCCGATCTCGCGGGTCGGCTCGCGCAGCAGAACAAACTCACCGCCGAGTCCACGCGCGAGCAGGCCAGCGCCGGGCTCAATCTCCTGTCGGCAGAGGAGTTGGCGGAGTTCCAGCGGCTCAACGCTGCGTATCTTGTGCGCTTCGCGTTTCCCTTCATCATCTGCGCACGGCTCAACAATAAGTCCGCCATCCTCACTGCGATGCAAACGCGCGTGGGCAATTCGCCCGAACTAGAATTTCAAACCGCGCTCGATGAGATCGAGAAAATCGCCCGTTTGCGGCTCGATGACGTGCTGAAGGTGGCATGAGTTTTTCGCGTTTCCCTCGAAAAAGGGTCTGACATTTCGGGCCGCTTCGTGTGTTTCAGAGGGAGCACTTTCCCCATGCCAGCCAAACTTAGCACTCACGTCCTCGACAACACCTGTGGCCGCCCCGCCGCCGCGATGAAGATCGAGCTCTTCCGCGTCGACACCGGCGCGGTCGAGGCCAACGACGGCCGCTCCTCGGCCGGCGATCCCCCGCCCAAGCTGCTCAAAGTCGTCACGACCAATGCCGACGGCCGCACCGACGAGCCGCTGCTTTCCGCCGCCGAGATGGCGGTCGGCACGTTTCGCATGCGCTTTCACGTCGGCGCATTCTACGCCGCGCGCGGCGTGGCGTCGCCGTTTCTCGATATCGTGCCCGTGACCTTCAAGATCGCCGATGCCAACGCATCGTATCACGTGCCGCTGCTGGTCTCGCCCTGGTCGTACACCACGTACCGCGGCAGCTGAGGAATGACCGAACCGACGAAACGTCTCAGCGCGATGCTCGGCGAACTCGGTCGTGTGACCGATGAGCCGGGCCAGCTCACGCGGACGTTTCTCTCGCTGGCCATGCGCCGAGCCAATGCGCTCGTCGACGAGTGGATGACCGCCGCCGGTCTCGCCGTGCGCGAGGACACCGTGGGCAATCTCATCGGCCGCCGCGAGGGACCGAACGCGAAATCTCCGACTCTGCTCCTCGGCTCGCACCTCGACACGGTGCGCAACGCTGGCCGCTACGACGGCGCGCTCGGTGTGCTGCTGCCCATCGTGGCGCTGGGGGAGCTGAAGCGTCGCGGTGTAGCGCTGCCGTTTGCCGTGGAGGTGCTGGGCTTTTCCGAAGAAGAAGGCGTGCGCTTCGCGAGTGCGTATCTCGGGAGCAAAGGTTACACCGGCCAGCTCCGTGCGGCGGATTTGAAATTCAAGGATGCGGACGGCGTGAGCGTCGAAGAGGTATTGAGGGTAGGGCGCGTTATCCCTAACGCGCCGGAACGACTCGGTAAAACAAGTGAGCAGAGCCCAACGCGGCGGGTTAAGGATAACCCGCCCTACCAATTACCGAAGGCCGCTCACGCCGCGAAAAACCTGCTCGGCTACTTCGAAGTCCACATCGAGCAGGGCCCCGTGCTCGAAGCGGAGGGGCTCGCGGTCGGCGTGGTCTCGGCTATCGCGGGGCAGACGCGCGCGAAAATATCCTTCTGCGGCAAGGCCGGTCATGCGGGTACGACGCCGATGAATCTGCGCCGCGATGCGCTGGCAGGCGCGGCAGAGTTCGCCCTCGCTGCAGAAACGCTCGCGCAGCAGACGCCGGGTCTCGTCGCGACCGTCGGCACGATGAGCGTCGCGCCGGGCGCGGCCAATGTCATCCCAGCGGAGGCTGTATTCACTTTAGACCTACGCCACGCCCGCGATGCGGTGCGCTTGGGCGCATTGAAAAAACTTCAGGCGACCGCGGCGCGCATCGGGAAACGGCGCAAGCTCGAGCTTGCGTGGCAGATCACGCAGGACAATGGCGCGGTGACTTGCTCGGCCGCACTCACCGCTACGCTCGAGCGCAGCGTGGAGACGCGGCAGGGCCGGAGTCTCCGGCTCGTGAGCGGTGCAGGGCACGATGGCGTGGTGGTCTCGGCGCTGACGCCGGTGGCCATGCTGTTTGTGCGCAGCCGCGATGGGCTTAGTCATCACCCGGACGAGTATTCGTCGCCGGCGGATATTGCAGTGGCGCTTGAGGTGACGATCGATTTTCTCCAGCGCCTCGCCGCCGAATCGAAATCATGAAATACGGTCCCCGTCGTTCGCCCAAAAGCGTCAAGGCCTCCATCGAACCCTCCACACTCGATCTCATCGTGCGCGGGGGCAAAATCGTCACACCCGACGGCATCGCGGTCGCCGATCTCGGCGTGATGCACGGCAAGATCGTGAAGCTCGCGCCGCAGCTCGACGACCCTTCGCAGGAGGAAATCGACGCGGAGGGCTGCTACGTTTTCCCCGGGATGATCGACGCGCACGTGCATTTCAACGAGCCCGGGCGCACGGAGTGGGAGGGCCTCTCGACTGGCTCGGCCGCGCTCGCGATGGGTGGCGGCACATGCTTCTTCGACATGCCGCTCAACTCTGAGCCGCCGGTGCTCGACGCCGCGGCGTTTCGCGAGAAGAAGCGGCTGGCCGAGGAAAAGTCCTGCGTGGACTTTGCACTTTGGGGCGGTCTCACCCCGCTCAATCTCGACAAGCTCGCCGGCCTGCGCGACGCGGGTGCGATTGGCCTGAAGGCTTTCATGTCGAACAGCGGCATCGAGAGTTTCCCGCGCGTCGATGAAGCGACGCTACGCGAGGGAATGAAGCGCGCGGCGAAGCTCGGCCTGATCGTGGCAGTGCACGCCGAGGATAACGCGCTCGAGGCGAAGTTCACCGCCGAACAGAAAGCCAAGGGCAAGCACGACGCGAAGGCGTGGCTGGCGTCGCGCCCCGTGGAGGTCGAGCTGGCGGCGATCCGCATGGCGACCGAGATCGCCGGCGAGACTGGCTGCGCGCTGCACATCGTGCACGTGAGCAGCCCGGAAGGCCTCGCACTGATCGACGAGGCACGCCTGTCGCGCGTCGATGTGACGGCGGAGACCTGCCATCACTATCTCCTGCTCAACGACAAGGATGTCGCCAAAATCGGCGCGTCCGCCAAATGCGCTCCGCCGATCCGCGACGAGAAACGCCGCGAGGCGATGTGGCGCGACCTGCGCGCCGGCCGCATCCACACGCTGGGCTCCGACCACTCACCCGCGCCCGCGGACCTGAAGACCTCGGATGATTTCTTCGCCATCTGGGGCGGCATCGGCGGCTGCCAGCACGGCGCTGAGCTGGTCCTCTCTGAGTGCTCCGCGACCGCCGACAAGGACTGGCCGCGCCTCTCCGCGCTCCTCGCGCGCAACGTCGCCCGACGCTTCCGCCTGAGCCACAAGGGCCAACTGGTCGTAGGTAACGACGCCGATTTCTCCGTGATCGAGCTCGGCACCGCGCGCAAAATCGAGGCCGAGGAGCTGTGGACGCGCCACCGCATCAGCCCCTACATCGGCCGCAAGACCCGCGTTTGCGTCTCCGACACTTATGTCCGCGGCCGCGCCGTCATGGCCGACGGCCAGCTCACCAGTGGAGTAAAAGGCACCTTCGTGCGACCTGATCACGCGGGGTGATTTTTTTACAGGAGAAAATGGAGGAAAGACGGGAGGTCGGAATTTTACACGAAGATCGCTAAGCACGCGAAGAATCCAGTGACGTTCTTTACGCCTGTCTTCTTGGCGACCTTTGCGGCCTTCGTGTAAAAGTATCCTCCTGCCTTTCCTCTGTTTCCTCCTGTAAAAAATCAGATCGAGTATACGCGAGAGGCTGCGGACATACGCGGTGTAGGCGGGTTTGGCTCCGGTAAAATTTCCCTCATCCTTTGGCGGAAATTGTGCATGGTGGAGGGTAATCGATTCGACCCAATGAGTTTTCCCTTTGGCCAGACCCGGACGCGCGTGGCGGCGCGACATGCGCTGATCGCGCCGGATGGGCACGTGAAGAGCTGCGTGCCGGGCATCACCGGCGCGGCGACTGCGATCCTGATCAACGAGGCGATGGGCGCGCGCTTCGCGCAGCTCCTCGTGACCTTCGAGAGCGGCGGCAGCGCGCACCTGCCGGCCAACGACATTGAGACCGCAGGCTATTTTGAAACCGGAGGCGGCACGCTCATCGTGGGTGATCTCAAGCAGAAGGTCACGGCGGGGGCATTCTTCTTCGCCCCGGCGGGCGCGGCGTGGTCGATCACCGCGCCGAAGAAGGGCACGCGCGTGACGCTGTTTCAGAAGAAATTTCAGCCGCTCGCGGGTGTGGCGGCGCCAGCGCCGATCATCGGCGATGCGGCGAAGGTCGAGGGTCAGCCGTTCCTCGGCGATCCCGATGCGCGCTTGCAGGTACTGTTGCCGGATGTGCCGGCCTTCGACCTCGCGATGAACATCTTCACGTACAAGTCCGGCGCGACGCTGCCCTTCGTGGAGACGCACGTGATGGAGCACGGCCTGCTGATGCTGGCCGGGCAGGGTGTTTATCGCCTGGAGGAGTCGTGGTATCCGGTCGCGGCGGGCGATGTGATCTGGATGGCGCCGTATTGCCCGCAATGGTTTGTCGCGATGGGCAAGCAACCTGCTAGCTATCTCTACTACAAAGACGTCAATCGTGCTGCGCTCTGAGACGAGTCCCGTGGAAGCGACCCAAGCGTTCGAGTTTACGCTGAACGGCGAGCGCGTGCGGGTGGAGGGCGTCGCGCCGACGACCACGCTGCTGGAATTTCTCCGCGGACGCGGCGACACCGGCAGCAAGCGCGGCTGTGATGAGGGCGACTGCGGCGCGTGCACCGTGGCCATCGTGGACCGCGATGCGCAAGGACAAGCGACCTATCGCGCGATCAACTCATGCATCGCACTGCTCCCGATGTTTGCGGGGCGTGAAGTGATCACCGTCGAGGGCCTCTCAGGCTGCGGCTCGAAGTGCGGTGACGCGAAGGCTGGCGGCTGCGAACTCCATCCCGTGCAGGCGGCCATGGTGGAGAACTATGGCTCGCAGTGTGGCTACTGCACGCCGGGCTTTGTAGTCTCGATGTTCGAGGCGTACTATCGCGGCGACTGCCGTGCGCCCGAGAAGATCGCCGATCAACTCTGCGGCAACCTCTGCCGCTGCACCGGCTATCGCCCGATTCGCGACGCGATGAACTCGGCCATCTCGAAGATCGCGCAGGCGGGCGAGGATGCATTTCGCGCACGACTCGCGCAGCCCGTGGCACCGCTCGGTGCGCTCGATTACACAGCGGCGGGCGAGACCTTTTTCCGCCCGACTTCGCTCGGCGAACTCTTTACGATCTGGAAAACGCAGCCCGACGCGAAGCTCGTCGCGGGCGCGACCGAAATCGGCGTGGAGCTGAACAAGAAGGCCAAACCGTTCCCGAAGCTCATCTCGACCGAGGCCGTGGTGGAGCTGATCCGTATCGTGAAAACGGATACGGCGTGGCGCATAGGTGGCGCGGCGACCCTGACGGCGATCGAGGAAGCGGTCGCGCCGGAATATCCTTCGCTGGCGAAAATGCTGCGGGTCTTTGCTGCGCGCCAGATTCGCAACCGCGCGACCCTCGGCGGCAATCTCGCGACGGCGTCGCCCATCGGGGACAGCGCACCGACGCTGCTCACGCTCGACGCGGAACTGGTATTGGCCTCGGCCGCAGGCGAGCGCACGGTGCGGCTCGACGAATTTTTCCTCGGTTATCGCAAGACCGCGCTGAAGCCCAACGAACTGATCCGTGAGATCGTGGTGCCGCGCACGGGGCAGGCGGCGGGGCTGACGCGCACGGCGGATTTCCTGAAAGTGTCCAAGCGCCGCGAGCTCGACATCAGCATCGTGGCCGGGGCGTTTGCGGTGGACCTCGATGCCGCGGGCGTCGTGCGCCGGGCGCGGCTCGCGTACGGCGGCGTGGCGGTGACGCCGCTGCGCGCGAAGCAGGCCGAGGCGGCGCTCGAAGGCAAAACGCTCGCCGAGTCGAAGGACGCGGTGGTGGGGATTTTGGGCGAGACCTTCAAGCCCATCGACGACGGACGTGCCAGTGCGACGTATCGGCGTGGGCTGATCGTGAGCCTGTGGGAGAAGCTGGTCTCCGGCGAGACGAGTGCAGCGCAGGACGATGCGCTGACCTACGAAGAGGGCGTGAAGTGGGTGAACGATGACGACTCGCGCGCGCAGCCGCACGAGAGCGGCGCGGGCCATGTGACGGGCAAGGCACACTACGCCGATGATCTCGCGCACCGCCGGCCGATGCTCGACGTGTGGCCGGTGATGGCTCCGCATGCGCGCGCAAAGATCAAGCGGCGCGACGCGACCAAGGCCCGGCTCGCGCCGGGCGTGGCGGCCGTGCTGCTCGCGGAAGATGTGCCAGGGCACAACATGATCGGCCCGGTGCGGCACGACGAACCGCTCTTCGCGACCGACGAGATTCTTTTTCACGGGCAGGTAGTCGCGCTCGTCGTTGGTGAGTCGATCAAGGCCTGCCGCGCGGCGGCGGCGCTCGTGGAGGTGGAGTACGAGCCGCTCACGCCGATCATTTCACTGGAGCAGGCGATGGCGCAGGGCAGCTACCACACCGATCCGCACACGCTCGCGCGCGGCGATTGCCCGGCGGCACTCGCAGCCGCGTCGTTGAAACTCGAAGGCGAGTTCACCCTCGGCGGACAGGAGCATTTTTATCTGGAGACGCAGGCGGCATGGGCCGAGCCGGTGGACAATGGCTGCGTGCTCGTCTGCTCCTCGACGCAGCATCCGTCGGAGATCCAAGCCATCGTGAGCGAAGTGCTCGACCTGCCGCGCAACAAGGTGGTGACGCAGGCCCCGCGCATGGGCGGCGGCTTCGGCGGCAAGGAGACGCAGGGGAATCCCTTCGCGGCGTATGTGGCGCTCGCCGCGATGAAGACCGGCAAGCCCGTGCGGCTGCAGCTCGACCGCGACGTCGATCTTTCGATCACGGGGAAACGCCATCCGTTTCATGCGAAGTTCTCGGTGGGCTACGATGCTGACGGCATGTTGCGTGCGGCGCACGTGGCGCTCGTGTCGAACGGCGGCTGGTCGCTCGATCTCTCGCAAGCGATCGCGGACCGCGCGCTCTTCCACCTCGACAACGCGTACTACATCCCGGCGGTGAATTTCACGGGCCGCGTGGCGAAGACGCACACGGTTTCAAACACCGCGTTTCGCGGCTTCGGCGGACCGCAGGGCATGCTCGTGATGGAGGAGATCGTGGACCGCGTTGCGCGGCGGCTCGGGCTGCCGCCGGAGGTCGTGCGCGAGCGCAATCTCTACCGCGGCACCGGCGAGACCAACACGACGCATTTCTTCGAGGACATCGGGACCGACAGCGTGCAGCGCTGCTGGCATGGCGTGAAGGCGCAGTCCGATTTCGCGGCGCGCAAGACCGAGATCGCCGCATGGAATCGCACGCACCCCAACGTGAAACGTGGGCTCGCGATCACACCGGTGAAGTTTGGCATTTCGTTCACGCACATTCCGTACAATCAGGGCGGCGCGCTCGTGCTCATCTACGCCGACGGCACCGTGCAGGTGAATCACGGTGGCACCGAGATGGGGCAGGGGCTGCACACGAAAGTCCTTGGCGTGGCGATGCGCGAACTCGGCCTTCCCGCGAGCGCGATCCGCCTGATGACGACGAGCACCGACAAGGTGCCTAACACCTCGGCGACCGCGGCGTCGGCCGGTGCGGACTTGAACGGCGCGGCGGTGGCGGCGGCCTGCGTGACGTTGCGCGAGCGGCTCGCACCCGTGGCGGCGAAGATGCTTTCGGAAAACATCTCCAGTGAGGCCGCGCGTAAAGAAGCGCTGACGGCCGAAGCGCAGCAAGGCGCGGGCAAACCGGAGCTGACTGCGGCAGATATTGTCTTCGCGCACGGCTGTGTCGCCGAGCGCGGCAATGCCAACAACAAGGTGCCCTTCGCGAAGATCTGCGGCCGTGCGTACCTCGAGCGTATCAGTCTTTCAGCTACCGGCTACTATCGCACGCCGGGTATCCACTGGGATTGGAATAAAGCCACGGGCCGGCCGTTTCACTATTTCGCTTGCGGCGCAGCGGTGGCCGAGGTGGAGGTCGATGGCTTCACGGGCATGCACCGCGTGCGGCGCGTGGACATCGTGCACGACGTCGGTGAGTCGCTGAACCCGGGAGTGGACCGCGGGCAGATCGAGGGCGGCTTCGTGCAAGGCATGGGTTGGCTCACGCGCGAGGAATTGCTGTGGGACAAGACCGGTCGCCTGCTCACGCACAGCGCGAGCACGTATCAGATTCCCGCGATCAGCGATGCACCGGCGGATTTTCGCGTGTCGCTGCTGCCCAACGCGCGGCAGGACAATGTCGTCCACGGTAGCAAAGCCGTCGGCGAACCGCCGCTCATGCTGGCGTTTTCCGTGCGCGAGGCGATTCGCGATGCGGTCGCGCAGTTTGGTAGCGCGCCCGGCGAAGTGCCGCTGGCGTCACCGGCGACGAGCGAAGCGATCTTCGCGGCGGTGCAGCGGCGAAAACAAAGCTAAGCGCGAAGACGCTAAGAAGCGCGAAGGTTCGCGAAGATTTCGGAAGAGGCACCACAAAGACACGGAGGCACGGAGAACGGAAGGGAGACGGCAATCACTTGCTTGGTCTCAGTGCCTTTGTGTCTCCGTGGTGAACCGGAGATCTGCTCCGAGAGCGGACCTTTCCTCGGAGGATTGCGACGAACCCTGCTCGCTTACTTCAGCGGCGAGAGGCGGACGTTGCGGATTTCAAAGGGCTGGCCTTCGAATTGGAAGCCGACTTTGCCGGTGGCGGGGGCGGCTTTGGTGATTTTGTTTTGGAGGACGCCGTTGATCGTGACCTCGATGGTGTCGCCGTGGCAGACGATGTCGCAGGTGTTCCACTCGCCGAAGGGTTTCTCGCTGTCGTCGGCGGTGTGACCTTTCGCCGGGGCGGCATTGGCGGGCGTGGTGATCGGCTCGGCGAAGGTGGCGCCAGCCATCGGGAGAAGGTCGCCGACGGACTTCACCTTGGTCTGAATCTGGAAGCTGAGCGGCCACGCGCGATCCTTGGGGCCGGAGGCGATGTGGACGAGCACGCCGCCGTTGGCGTTCTTGGCGGCCTCGGGCACCCAGCGGTACTCGGCGTGGAGCTGGTAGTTTTCGTAGGCGACTTTGGTCTCGATGAAACTCACGGGCTTGCCGGCGAGGGCGAGCGAGCCGTCGGCGTTGTAGTGCGCGACGGCGGAGAGCTCGGCGGGCGTCGCGGGGAGCGTGACGATTTCCCACGCGGCGAGGTCCTTGCCGTTGAGGAGATCGATCGGTTTGGTCGGCGACTCGGCGCGGAGGGTGGTGGCGACGAGCAGGGCGGATGCGGCGAGGGTTAGGCGCATGGGGAAAGGATGGGGTGAGGACGCTTACTCGTACAGCCAGTACTTGCGGCTCTGCTGCTGATAGACCTTGGCCTTGGCCTCGAAGTCGCGCTCCCACGCGGCGATGTCGACCTTGGCGCCCCTGGCGACGAGATCGTCGAAGAGCGCGGTGCAGCCCATATGGACGAGGAAGGTGCGGCGGTCCGGAGCGGAGGCGGCGGCGAACGGATTCTTCGGCTCCAGTTTGCACGCGAGGCGCATGAGCTCGAGGCTCAGCTCGGTGGGGTGCCAGTCGTCGTAGTCGGTGATGTTGATGAAGAGGCCGACGGCGGCCTCACCGGTGCGCGCGCTGGGCACACTGACTTTTTGGAAGAGGAGGCCGCCCATGTGCAGCGCGCGGATTTCCTTTTCGACGATGTCGAGCTTCACCGTGAGGTGGGAGATGCCGCGGAATGGATAAGACTTGCCCACGCCGTGGCGGAAGCCGCCGAGCATGCAACCGAGGCCGGTCATGGGGCAGCCCTGCACGGCGTTGAAGTCGGGGATGAGCGGCGACGTCGGCACCCACGTGAGGCCGGTCTCGGGCCAGCGCATCGAGCGCCGCCAGCCCTTCATGGGGACGATCGTGAGGCGGGCCTTGCTGCGCTGCGCCTCGGTGAGGTTAAGGCCGCCGGGCGGCAATGTGTCCTTCGCGAGGCGGGCGAGCTCGCCCATCGTGAGGCCATGCACGTACGGCACGCGGAAACGACCGACGTCGCTCATCCACTGTGGGTCCATCGGCGGGCCGTCGACCTTGAGGCCGCCGAGGGGATTTGGCCGGTCGAGGATGATGACCTCTTTGCCCTGCTGGAAGCACGCCTCCATCGCGGTCTTCATCGCGCCGCTGAAGGTATAGCTGCGCGTGCCGATGTCCTGCAGGTCGATCACGAGCGCGTCGATCGGCTGGAGCTGGGCGGGCGTGGGGACGAAGTTCTTGCCCTTGCCGCTGTAGAGCGAGTGCACCATCAGGCCCGTGCGGGCGTCGATGGTGTCGGGAAAATATTTTCCCGCTAGCTTGTCGTTGTAGAAACCCTGCTCGACCGCGTAGAGCGCGACGAGCTGCACTCCGGGCGCGCGACGCAGAATGTCGACCGTGCTCACGCCGAGACGATTCACGCCGGCGGGATGCGTGAGCAGGCCGAGGCGTTTGCCCTTCACGGCGGCGAAGCCCTCGGACTCGAGCACATCGATGCCGAGCATCACGGCGGGACCGGACGGCGGCTTGATCACGGGCGGCGCGACGGGCTTGGGTGCGACGGTGGGCGCAGTGATCTGCGGCGTCGGGGGACGGCTGGCGCTGCAGCCGAAAAAGGCGCAGGTGAACAGCGTCAGTGAGAGCCAGCCCTTTGGAAATGCACGCGGCAATCCGGTCATCGATTCGAGCAGTGGGACAAGGCGCGGGGTGCGTCGAGTCGTTTCGCGAAGGCGCGGTCAGAATGTGGTGCGCAGCGCCGCGGCGAGATTGGTCGATGCGGTACGCAAGGCGTCGGCGAGCGGTGCACCGGCGGGCGTGATCGCGTGCAAATGAAGTTGAGTGGAGGGCGAAGCGGCGGTGACCGCGCCCGCAAAAACGTGGGCTGTCTTGCCGAGCGCAACGGCTCGGGCGGCGATCGCGCCGGGCCCTTTGCCGGTGAGCGAGCTGGTATCGAAGCGGCCCTCGCCGGTGATCACGAGATCGGCGGCGGCGAGGCGCGCGTCGAGATCGAGCCACGCGGAGACGAGATCGAAGCCGGGCAAAAGCTGCGCGTTGGCCGCGGTCATCAGGCCGAAGGCGATGCCGCCCGCGGCGCCCGCGCCCGGCGTGTCCATCAGCGAATCGGGCCGACGTGCGTGCGCGCAGAGCAGCAAAGCGAGCCGTGCGCTCTCGTGGTCGAGCCGCGGGAGATCGGCGGGGCGCAGGCCTTTCTGTGGACCATAAGTGGCGGCGGCGCCAGTGGGACCGAGGAGAGGATTGGTGACATCGCAGGCGATGCGGATCGGCGGGAGCGAGGCGGCCAATGCGCCGGAGAGGCGGGTGATGCGGGACCACTCGGCGGGAATTGGCGGGGAAATCGGCGAGCCGTTCGTGGCATGAAACTGGAGGCCGAGCGCCGCGAGCGCGCCAAGGCCGAGATCGTGCGTGGCGCTGCCGCCGACGCCGAGGAGGATTGCGGCGGCGCCGCGCTGCTGCGCGGCACGGATGAGTTCACCGGTGCCGAGCGAAGTGGTTTGCCACGGGTCGCGCTGATCGGGGGCGAGGAGGGCGAGGCCGGAGGCGGTGGCCATTTCGATGACCGCGACCGTCGGATTTTCGATTTTCGATTCTCGATTTTGGATTTGGAGGAGTGAGCGCGCGGCGGTTGGGATTTGTGAAAGGGGGACGAGGCCGAGGGTGGCTTCGGTGGGGGCGCCGCGGGGGCTGGTGACGGGTATTTTTTCTACGGTGCCACCGGCGGCGTGCGTGAGGATCGAGCAAAAGCCTTCGCCGCCGTCGGCGAGGGGGCACTCGTCGAGCGTCCAGTCGGGATGCGCGGCGCGAAGTGTGGCCGCAGCAGTGGCGCACGCGGCGGGCGCGGTGAGAGAGTCCTTGAACTTGTCGAAGGCGAGCAGGACGCGCATCAACGGCTACGGTGGACGCGCGTGCGATGAGGGCAAAGGCGAAACGGTGGACCGCGGTGATCAGTAATGATTTTTAGCCACAGATTACACAGATGGGCACGGATGGGTGGGTCGACTATCTGTGCGCATCTGTGTAATCTGTGGCCAAGGTTTTCGGGGCTGCCACGGTGAGTTAGGGGTCCCGAATGCGTGAGCTGAACTCTGCCGTAGAGTGGGCGGAGTGAAGTCGGGGCGTAAAGGCCCTCATACAGTTTCGAGCTGGTTACTTCGCGGCGCTGACGAAGATCACGTAGAGCAGGGCGTCGCCGGGAGTGCCGTCGGTGTTGGAGCCGAAGGTGAGGCTTTCCTCCTTGGCGCAGGTGCGCTGGAAGACGGTGAGCGGTTTGCCGTCGATCTCGATGTGGAGCGCGGTGGGCTTGAACTGGCGTGAGAGCCAGCCGGGCACGGGCGTGCGGTCATCGTGCGCGACGGAAACAATGGTGCCGGCGGTGACGGCGACGAGGATGAGGTCTTCGGCGGAGTAGGCTTGGTCCTCCTGCGAACCCTGCACCCAGTCGGCACCGACGAGCTCGTCAGGGAGCTGGGTGAAGGAGCGGTCGCTGTTTACGTACGGGCCTTTGCCGACGCGGGCACCGGTTTCGACGTGCGCGGTGGTGGCGCCGCGCGGGCCGGTGTAGTTCATCGTCTTGGTGAACTTGCCAACCAGTGCTGGGCCGGTGGACTTCGGTACGACGGTGGCCTTGGGCGAGGGGAGGATCGCGGGCGCGGTGGCGGCGAGATGTTGGTCGTTGGCGGGCGCGAGCGCGGTCGTGCCGTCGGCGGCGACGGCGATGGCGCGCGATGTGACGCTCGCGCTTGCGGCGGTGAGGCTATCGCTCTTGGCGGAAACGGTGATCGTACCCGCGGTGCGCGTGGTGCGGACGGCGACGCGGTTGATGCCAGCCTCGAGGTCGACGTACGGGTTGTTGATCGAGTTGATTTTGCCGCTGTCGTAGCCGCCGCGCCAGACGGCGGGGCCTTCGCAGATGAAGTCGACGCGCTGCTGCACGGTGGGACAGCGCTCGCCCTTGGCGTCGATGGCTTCGACATCGAAGAGCGCGATGTCGGCGCCGTCCGCGCGGAGACCGGCGGGATTCGTGAGTGGCGTGACGCGCAGCGCGACGGCGGGGCCGGCGGTGCGCTTCGTTTGCGTGGCGAGGACCTGGCCGGCGCGCGAGGCGACGGCCTTGATCTCGCCGGGGGCGAACACGACGTCCTTGAACGTAAAGAGATAAGTGTCGGTCGGCTGAGCGTGGCCGAGGGATTTCCCATTCACAAAGAGCTCGACGTCGTCGGCACCCGCGTTGGCGGCGACATAGACGGTCTTCTTCGTGTTGGCCGGATAGGTCCAGTGGCCGACGATGTGCACGCGCGGCGTGGCATCGAAAAGGATCTGACAGACGTAGTAGGCTTCCTTCGGCAGGCGCACGCCGTCGACCTCGCCACTGGTGCGCGCGACCTCGACGCCGACGCGGCCACCGCTCGTGCTATCGGAGAAAATCCAGTTCGCGCCGCCCGCGTGATCCTCGGCGGCGATCTTCTTCATGTACTGCGGCCCGATCTGATTGACCGCGAACTGCTCGGACGTGAGCTGATAGGTCTGACCCTTGGCCTCGGGGTAGCCGAAGTTGGGCGGCGACTGGTCGTCCCATACGCGGCGCGGGGATTCCTCGCGGTCGTATTCGCCCTCGACGACAGCGAGGGTCTTGATCTCGCGGCCACCCTCGGTGCCGACGGCGAGCTCGGAGTACTCGGCGGCGACGGAGTCGGCGCGACGGTGTGCGTAGCCGCGACCGCCGTGTGGGTCGTACTTGTCCATCAGCCCGCGCAGGGCGGCGACGTGCTCGCGGGTGAGCTTCTGGTTGCCGCCTTCCCAGATGAGGATCGACGGGTTGTTGCGGAAATAAATCAGCGCATCGCGAAACGCGACCTGCCGCAGCGCCCACGCGCCACCGACGGTATCGGACTCGCCGTCGCTCGCGGGTTGGATGGTGACAATGCCGAGGCGGTCGCCCTCGATGATCTGCTGTGCGCCGCCAGGTGTGTGGCCCCAGCGGAGAAAATTACCGCCGGCCTGCTGCATGAGTCCGAGCGTGTAGTTGTGCAGCCAGTCGGGCTGCGCGGCGCCCAGACCGGGCCACTCGTCGGTGGGCTTTTGGCCCCAGCCGTGGAGCTTCACGTGATGGCCGTTGATGAAGAAGCCGTGAGCGACATCCCAACGCACTTCGCGGATCCCGAGCGGGATCTCGGCTGTATCCACAATCTGGTTACCGCTGCGCAGGGTGCAGGCGACGCGATAGACGTGCGGGTAGTCGGGCTCCCACGGACGCGGATGCGCGAGCGTGCCCGCGAGCGTGAGCGTGCTGCTGGCGCCAGCGGCGAGCGGCTGCTCGGAGGCGGTGAGGGTGAGGACGGATTTGCCGTCGGCGTCGATCAACTCGGCCGTGACGGAGATTTTCTCGGCAGAGGCGCGGCTGTTTTCGACCGGGACCTCCAGGTGAATCTGCGCGGAGGCGGCGGAGATGTCGGTGGCGTAGACATAGGGCCCGACTGTCTGGAGAAAACTATAGAGCGGCAGCGTGATGTGCAGCGGGTCGGTGACGATCAGCCGGACATTGCGGTAGAGGCCGCCGTGCGCGGGGTGCCAATGCGGGTTGTTCCACGGGATTTGGTCGGCCTGCAGGTCCTCGAGTTTCTGCGGGATGGTCTCGTTGAATTTTTTCGAGAGCTCGCCGAGGACAGGCTGAGTGGACGCATTGGTCGCGGCCTTCGCGGCGATGGTGGGATCGAGCGGATCCTTGGCGAAACGGTTGTCGACCATCACGGCGAGGACATTGGGCGCGCCGAATTTCAGATGGGGCGTGAGATCGAAGCCAAACGGCGTGAAGCCCGTCTTTGCGACGCCGAGGAACGTGCCATTGAGATACACCTCGGCGACCTGCCGCGCGGACTCGAACTCGACGAAGACTTTTTTTCCGCTCCACGCCGCGGCGGGCGTGAAGGTTTTCCGATACCATGTGCGCCCGCCGAACTGGTTCTGTTCGCCGCGGTGGCCGGGGAGCGACCAGTCGTCGAAGGTGTCGACGTCGTTGTAGGTGTGCGGTGCAGAGACGATCTGCCACGCGGCGTCATCGAAACCGATGGCGTTCGCACCGGCAGGGTCGGACTTGGTGAAACGCCAGTCGGGATTGAAACTCAGCGTGAGTCGGCCGGCCTTTTCCGCAGGGGGCGTCGAGACGCAGCTCGAAAGCAAGACGGCCGTGAGCGCGGCAAGAGCGGACGCAGAGGCGACAGCGAGGCGGAGTGGGGTCGGACGGGCCATCCAAACAGGTTCGTGGTTGGAAACATCGACACAAGGGCGGGCGCGCTTGAATCGTTAAACACGCCGACGAAAAAGCGGAGGCGACGCACTGTTGCGCCGCTCCCGCCGTTTCCCATTGAACCAAGCAAAGACGAGGCGCGTCGCTCAGAACGAGCCGGTGATGCCGGCCGTGTATGTGACGCCGAGGCTGTTCGCGATTTGGAAGTAGCTCCACGTCGGTGCGCCCTCGACGGCGCGGTAGCGGACCTTGCGCGCGTTGGTGAGATTGCGCCCAGAGATGAAGAGCTTCGCGTATTTCGTGACGGCGTACTCGGCGTTGAAGTCGATGGTCTGGTACGTCGGGTAGTAGCGATAGCCGGGGATGGCGGGATTGGTTGAACTGGCGGCGATGTCTTCGCGCTGACGGAAGACCTTGCCGTAGTAAATCCCACCGAGGTTGGCGGCGAACTTGCCGCGACGATAGCCGATCGAGGCCTTGAATTGCTTCAGATAAAAATTCTGGAAGTCCGTGCCGACGTTGCCCGTGCCGCCGCTGAGGTAGCCGAACTTGTCGAGACGATTGGTGTTGGCGCTGCCGGTGAACGTGAAGCCGCGCGCGAACTCGGGGAGCCACACGTCGAGCGGCTGGCGCACCTCGAACTCGAGACCGGAGATCTCGCCGTTGCCCTGATTGAGCCACGTGGACGACTGGAAGTTGAGGAACGACGACTCGAGATCGAGCTCGGCGAGCTTGGCCGGAGTATCGAGCAGTTCGGTGAGCTGCACTTGGACATTTTTGATCTCCTTCACGAAACCGCCGATGCTGATGATGCCGCCCTGCCCAGTGTAGTATTCGAGGTGCGCCTCGTAGTTGTCGCCGGTCCACGGCTTCAGATTGGGGTTGGAGCGGTTGACCGTGCCGAGCGCGATGCCGGCGTAGGTGCCGGACGTGACGGGATTGAGGTCCAGCGTCGAGCTGCCGCTCGGGATGATTGAGCGCGTGTAGCGATTCTGCGCCTGCGTGCGCGCGTATCCGACGCGGAAGATGAGATTCTCGGCGAGATTGTAATTGGCCTCGAAGCTCGGGAAGTAGCCATCGTTGGAGCCGTGAGCGCGCGCGCCCTTGCGGACGTAACGCGCCATGTTGCCGGCGAGCGTGCCGTCGACGAGGCCCTGATTGGTGACGTACTTCGAGCCGCGATCGAGGGCGAAGACGCCCGACGTGGTGTTTTTCTCATAGCGCACGCCGCCGACATAGGTGAGGCGGTTGTTGAGCAATTTCCCGGTGAACTCGATCCACGGCGCGTAGTTCTGCTCCAGCACTTCGTACGGCTCGACGGTCGAGAAACGATACGACTCGGCGTCGCGGTACTGGAACCAGTCGGGATGTGTGAGGTAGAGGTTGTAGAGCTGGCGCATGCTGATGCGCGGCACCGCGGGGAAATCGTAGTAGGCGTCTCGGCGCGGGGCAACGTTGACGTCGGCGATCTGCGCGGCGTTGTCGTCGGCAGTGCTGGCGACGTGATCGGCGCCGACGAAGGTCCACAGCTTCGCGTCGTAGGCCTGCACATTGCGGTAGTGATTATCGTAATCGTGGCCGACGCGGATCGTGAACGGATTGCCGGCGAGACTGAGACTGCGCTTCAGCCAGAAACGCGTGGCGCCGATGCCCTCGGTGGTCTTGCCCGGGCGCGAGACGGCACCGCCGATGTAGGAATTGTGCAGGTCCTGCCAGTCGATCTCTTTGCCCAGCGTGGTGTCGCCGGCGGTGAAGGCATAGGTCTTGATCGTGTGGGCATTGGTGAAATCGCGATCGGTGAGATTGACCGTGATGAGCTGCTTCACGTTGGCCGTGCCGGTGCCGAGTCCAGTGTTGGGCAGCGAGCTGCCGGTCAGCGTGGTGCTGCCGAAGAAACCATCGTCGGTGTCGCGGAAGATGTGGCGCGATGTCGAGTAGGAGGCCTTGCCGCTCGCGGTCCAATCGCCGTGACGCCACTCGCTTTCGAGCGCGTTGGTCAGCGTGTTCTTCGTGCCATTGCGCCATGCTTCGCGGAGATCATACACGTAGGTGCCCGCGCCAAGCCCCCCGTAGACCGAGTGCTGGTCATTGGTGCCAGGCGAGCCGAGCGTCGCACCTATGGTCGCGGCGGCGGTACTGGTGGAGGGCGTGCCAGTGTTCCAGTTGACGCGCACGTCGTCGCCCGCGCGTTCCTGATACTGGCCGCCGCTGATCGAGTAGGAGAGCTTGAGCTCGCGTGACGGACGCCAGTCGAGCTTCACCGAGGCGTTGTCGCTGATGTCCTGTTTCGGGTTGTCGTGCAGGCCTTCCTGGCGGAACTGCGGATTGTACGCGCTGACGGTCGTGAGCGGCTGGCCGGCGGCGAGGCGGGCCTTGGCGGCAGCGGCTTGGTCGGCGTTGCCGAAATTCACGGTCGGGAACGACCAGTGCACCTGCGCGAGCACGTCGTTGTGATTGAGCGTGACGGCGTAGCCGAACGTTTTCGAAACGGGATCAGTCCACGTGAGCTTGAAGTTCGGACGCCAGCCGCGGATGAGCGTGTCGCGCGGGCCGTCGCGCGGGCTCAGGCCAAACGACTCCCAGTCGCTCGTGAACAGCGCGCTGTAAGTCAGAATGCGGTGGTTATACTCAAAGGCAGAACGGCGTACGAGGTTGATGGAGCCGCCGAGGGCATTAGCGCTGTCTTCCGGCGTGCGGAGCTTGCGGATTTCCACGCGTGCGATGTCGGCGGCGGAGGAGCCGAGCATCTCGAAATTGCGGTCGCGGCTGCTCGTGCCGAGCGTGGCGGTGGAGGCGGAGGCGACGGGCAAGCCGTCGAAACGGATCTCGGTGTTGACCGCGTCGAGGCCGCGCACGCTGACGCCGACGATGTTGTTGGCGAAGTACTCTACGCTCACGCCGGGGAGCCACTTCATGAGCTCGCCGGGATTGCTGTCGGGGATGGTGCCGAACTGATCCGCGGAGATGACGCTCTTCTGCCCGAGGGCGACGCGCTGCTCGTTGATCGCGATGGCGGCGGCGTTGGTCTCGCGCGTGGACTGCACGACGAACTGATTGAGCAGCACGGTGGCGTCCTCCTTGCCGTAGCGGGCGGCGTTGGTGAGTTTGAAGTCTTGTGTCGCCGTCTGGCCGGCTGCGACCGTGACGACGACCTCCTGCTCATCGAGGCCGGTGAAGAACACCCGCAACGTCGTCGCCCCGACGGGCACGCCCGTGAGCTGGTACGTGCCGGCATCGTCGGTGAGGACGACGGCGTTGGTGCCCTTTATCGAGACGCGGGCGTTGTTGAGGTTGTTGCCGTTGGTGGCGTTTTGAACACGGCCGGCGATGCTGCCGGTGGCGGCCGGCTGGGCAGGGACGTCGCGGAGGGTCAGGAGGGCGAGCGCGAGCACGCCGAGGATGCGGGCAAACAATCGAGCATTCATACGGGGTCTGGGGTGGGGACGCCGCGGGCCGGAGGAAATCGACCGACTCCGCGGCGGGTTGTCCCATAATTATGAACTAACCCTCGTCGGACGAAAATGGACAATAGAGGGACAACGATGGATAAAATTATCCGATCGCGAGGCTTGAGTTCCCTATGGTTCTGCTGAGGGAGACGCCAGTCATGGAATTGGCCGATGACGGAAATCGGCTGCGATTGAAGCCGATTTCCGGATAAAACGGCCTCGTTATTGATAACTATCAGTCAGCTTAGCGACAAAGCTCCGCCCTGGGTGAGTTCCGGAGAGAGCAATGCCGCCTGCGCTCGCGGCGCGGAAGTGGGCGGCAGGTTATATGCTTAAACCAGCGCGTCGCATCGCGGTCGAGGCGAGTGCGCTCGAAACGGACGCGGCACGGAAACGCGGTGCGCGACTTTACGGTTTTTCTGCAGCGGCGATCGTGGTCACTACGCCGGCGGGGGTGATCTGGCGGATCGAGGCGTTGCCGGTATCGGCGACGTAGACATTGCCCGCTGGATCGATGGCGATGCCGCGGGGCTCGCTGAAGTGGGCGGCTTCGCCGGTGCCGTCTTCCTTGCCGGCGGTGCCGATCTTTCCGGCAAGGAGGGTGACCTTGCCGTCGGGAGAGATTTTGCGGATCGCGTGGGCATCGGTGTCGGCGATGTAGACGGTGCCCTTAGCGTCCGCGGCGAGCGCGCGCGGGGCGTTGAAGCCGCTGGCGAGCGTGGTGACGACGCCCTTGGGAGTGAGCTTGCGGACGTTGCCCGCGCCCTCGTCGGCGACATAGAGATTGTCGTCGCCATCGATCGCGATGCCGCGCGGCGTGCTGAAGCGCGCGGTCTCGCCGGTGCCGTCGGTGTTGCCCGGCGTGCCGATTTTTCCGGCAAAGGTGCTGACCGCGCCGTCGGGCGCGATCTTCACGATGGTATTGTCACCGTTGTTCGTGACGAAGGCGTTGCCCGCGGAGTCGACGACGATGCTCGTCGGCGTGGCGAGGCTGACCTTGCCGGGGACGGCGGGCTTGGTGAACGGAGCGACGGTGCTGCCGGTGACCTTGTAGGTGGCGTTGCCGTCGGCGTCGGCGATGTAGATCACGCCCTTGCGATCGAGGGCCACGCCGATCGGGTCGGAGGAACTGGAGCCGGTGATATTGGAGAATGTGCCCGCGAGGGTGAGCTTGAAGACTGCACCGCTGTCGACCTCGCCGACGTAGAGGTTGCCCTCGCGATCCACGGCGACGGCGCGGGGATTGCCCAGAGGGATGACGGTGAACTTGCGCGCCTCGGCCTTGGTGGCGGCGGGCGACTCGGCGGTTTTTTCGGCGGCGACGGCGACACTGAGCAACGACAGAAGCGCGAGCAGGCGGAGCGAGGTGGGGATCATGATTAAAGGGGTGAGGTGAGTGCGCCCGAGCGAAGCGGGTGAGTCGACGGCGCCGGTGGCGGACAGTCGGTCACCAAATGCCGCGCGGTGCGTCAGACGGGCCGTGAGCGTCATCGCTTGAGTTTTCCCCGCGCCTAAAAATTCTCCTCTGCCCATGAACCCCTTTTCGCGCCGTTTTGCGGCCGGTATCTTTCTGTGGAGCTCAGCGGCGTTCGCGTTGCTACTTCAAGGATGCATGCAGCAAGCTTCGCTGCCGCCTCCGCACGCGGCGGTCGCAGAGCTGAAACGTTTTTCCGTCGCGGACTACGGCGCGGTGGCCGACGGCAAGACGCTCAACACCGCGGCGATCCAGAAGGCGATCGATGCCGCAGCCGAGCATGGCGGAGTGGTGGTGGTGCCCGCGGGTACATTTCTCAGCGGCTCGATTTTCCTGAAGACCGGCGTGGAACTCTGGCTCGACGAAGGCGCGGTGCTGCGTGGCTCGTCGAACATCGAAGACTACCCGAAGCGCGAGACGCGCATCGAGGGACACTTCGAGCCGTGGCGCATGGCGCTCGTCAATGCCCAGCAGATCGGCCGTGTGCGCATCGGCGGCAAGGGCCATCTCGACGGCAACGGCGTGACCTACTGGCAGGCGTTTTGGGCGCGCCGGAAGGAAAATCCCAAGTGCACCAATCTCGAAGTCGAGCGCCCGCGCCTGCTCTTCGTCGATCGCTGCAACGATGTGCGCATCGAGGGCATCGAGCTGCGCGACTCCGGTTTCTGGAATCTCCATCTCTACCGCTGCCGCGACGTCGTGGTTGAGGGCGTGCGCATCACGATCCCGAGTGCGAAAGACGGCCTGCGCGGGCCGAGCACTGACGGTATCGATGTCGACAGCTCGCAAAACGTGACGATCCGCAAGTGCTACATCTCGACCAACGACGACGACATCGCGCTCAAGGGCAGCAAGGGTCCGCTCGCCGACAAGGATGCCGACAGCCCGCCCGTGGAAAATATTTTAATCGAGGACTGCGAGATCGGCGAGGGCAACGGCCTTGTCACCTGCGGCAGCGAGGCGACCACCATCCGCAACGTGACCGTGCGCAACTGCACGATGAGCGGCCGCGCGACCGTGATGACCCTCAAGCTCCGCCCCGATACCCCGCAGCACTACGAGCACATCCTGATCGAGAACATCACGCTCAAGGGCGGCGGCCGCCTGATGAACGTGGCGCCGTGGATGCAGTTCTTCGACCTGAAGGGCCTGCCCGCGCCGTCGCGCCAGGTGAACGACGTGACGATCCGCAATGTGAAGGGCGAGTACGGCAGCCTCGGTGTGCTCGGCGGCAACGCCGGCGACGTGCTGAAGGACATCACGCTCGAGAACATCGACGTGAAGGTGAACAACCCCGTCTTCGATCTCTACACGACGGAAAACCTCGTGGTGAAAAACGTACTCGTGAATGGCGCGCCGCTGGTGCTGCCGGAGCCGAAGGTGCCGAAGCCGCGGGCGTCAACGCCACCTGCGGGTGCGACGGCTGCTCCGGCGACGACGCCGGCGCCAGCTCCGGCTGCGGCGGGGAAGTAAGCGGGCGGCGAGTTTTGTTTTTACAGAAGATCGCGAAGGGCGCGAAGAGGTGCAGGTGGGCGGTGAATGATTGGAGGTAGCGGCGAGCGCCAGCGAGCCGAGGGGTTGTGCGTCGGTGCCCGTGACGAGCACGGGCATGACGACAAGGAAGAGCGGTGCTCATGCATGACAAAGCCAATCCGCCCATCTCATTCGGCCTGACGCCGCCGGAGGTGCTGGCGTCGATGAGCGGGCTCGATTTCCTGCAAAAGATGTTCGCAGGTGAACTGCCGCACGCCACGATGATGCAGCAGGTCGGCCTCGTCGGCGGCAGC